>DASXWQ010000048.1:0-122883 GCA_036503555.1 Actinocatenispora sp. | reverse complement strand
CAGTTGAGGCCCTTCTCGGCCGTCTGGATCAGGTAGAGGCGCAGGTCGTCGGAGACCGACACCGAATAGCCGCCGACCTCGCCGATCGCCTCGGTGACACCCTCGAACAGCTCGGCGTGGTGCTCGATCACGTGGTGCGCGCCGTAGGTGGAGCCGGCCTCCTCGTCGGCGAAGAACGCCAGCACCAGGTCGCGCGGCGGCACCGAACCGGTACGCCGCCACTGGCGGACCAGCGCCAACACCATCGCGTCGAAGTCCTTCATGTCGACCGCGCCGCGGCCCCACACGTACCCGTCGCGCACCTCGCCGGAGAACGGGTGCACCTGCCACTCGGCCGGGTCGGCCGGCACCACGTCGAGGTGGCCGTGCACCAGGAGCGGCGACCGGGACGGGTCGGCACCGGGGATGCGGGCCACCAGCGACGCGCGGCCCGGCGCGCTCTCGGTCAGGAACGAGTCGATGCCCACCTCGGCCAGCTGCGCCGCCACGTACTCGGCCGCCGCCCGCTCGCCGACGCTGGTGTCGTTGTCGCCGGTGTTGGTGCTGTCGATGCGCAGCAACTCCTGGCAGATCCGCACCACCTCGTCGGTCGCGGCGGGCGGGTTCGGCCCGGAATCGGTCGTGGTCATGCGCCCACCCGGCCGGTGTCTCGCTCGTTCATCCGCCCTTCATACCAGCACTGGTGGAACGGGCGGGGACACGGCCCGGCCCGGTCCTGCGGCCGGCCGCGCGGCCGTGGTGCGGGTCATGCCGGCGCCACCGCCGACGACGGCCCGGTGGCCGCGGGACGGCCGTATCGTTGCTGGTGGCGTATCGGCGCGGGGCGCGCCGGCGGCGGGGAGGGCCAGGGAGATGATCGATCGCCGAGCGGCGAAACCGGTGCTGCTGACCGTGGACGATGATCCGGGCGTGTCCCGGGCGGTGGCCCGCGACCTGCGCCGGCGGTACGGCGAGGACTTCCGGGTGGTCCGGGCCGATTCCGGCCGGGACGCGCTCGACGCGTTGCGGGAGCTCAAGCTGCGCGGCGAGCCGGTCGCCGCGATGCTCGCCGACTACCGGATGCCGGAAATGACCGGCATCGACTTCCTGGAGCAGGCGATGGACCTGTTCCCCCGGGCGCGCCGGGCGCTGCTCACCGCGTACGCGGACACCGACGCGGCGATCCAGGCGATCAACGTGGTCGACGTCGACCACTACCTGCTCAAGCCGTGGGACCCGCCGGAGGAGAAGCTGTACCCGGTGGTCGACGCGCTGATCGAGATGTGGCGCAGCACCGGCGACTCCCCCGTACCGGAGGTCAAGGTCGTGGGGCACCGGTGGTCGGCGCCGTCGCACCGGACGCGGGAGTTCCTGGCGCGCAACACGGTGCCGTACCGGTGGTACAGCGTGGACGAGCCGGAAGGCGGGCGGCTGCTCGACGCGGCCGGCGCGAGCGCCGAGGACATCCCGGTCGTGATCACGCCGACCGGTGAGGTGCTGCGCCAGCCGGCGGAGATGGACCTCGCCGGCGCGGTCGGCCTGGCCACGGCGCCGTCCACCGACTTCTACGACCTGATCGTGGTCGGCGCCGGCCCGGCCGGCCTCGGCGCCGCGGTCTACGGCGCGTCCGAGGGCCTGCGTACCGTGCTGGTGGAGCGGCAGGCGACCGGCGGGCAGGCCGGCCAGAGCTCCCGCATCGAGAACTATCTGGGCTTTCCCGACGGGGTGTCCGGCTCGCAGCTCACCGACCGGGCCCGCCGGCAGGCCGTCAAGTTCGGCACCGAGGTGCTGTCCGCCCGCGACGTCACCGGCCTGGAGGCCCGCGGCTCCGCCCGCGTCGTACGGTTCGGCGACGGCACGGAGATCTCCGCGCACGCGGTGATCCTCGCGACCGGCGTGTCGTACCGGAAGCTGACGGCGCCCGGGATCGAGGAGCTGACCGGCCGCGGCGTGTACTACGGCTCGGCGAACACGGAGGCGCCCGCCTGCTCCGGCCAGGCCGTGTACATCGTCGGCGGCGCGAACTCGGCGGGTCAGGCCGCGGTGTTCTTCTCCCGGCACGCCGAGTCGGTCACGATCCTGGTCCGCGGCGAGTCGCTGAAGCAGTCGATGTCGCAGTACCTGATCGAGCAGATCGACGCCACCGAGAACATCTGCGTACGGGCGAACACGTCGGTCGACGAGGCCCTCGGCGACGACCACCTGACGGGGCTGCGGCTGCGCGACCGGCTCACCGACGCGGTCGACGAGGTGTCGACCGGGCACCTGTTCGTGTTCATCGGCGCGGCGCCGCACACCACGTGGCTGTCCGACGTCGTCGAGCGCGACCCCCTCGGCTTCGTACGCACCGGCCCCGACCTGCTGTCGAACGGCGCGCGGCCGGCCGGCTGGATCCTCGACCGCGACCCGTACTACCTGGAGTCGAGCCAGCCCGGCGTGTTCGTGGCCGGCGACGTACGCGCCGAGTCCGTGAAGCGCGTCGCCTCGGCCGTCGGCGAGGGCGCGATGGCCGTCACCCTCGTCCATCGGTATCTGGAGGAGCAATGACCGTTCCCGTCCCGCACCCGGCGGCGTCATGATCGCCACCGACGGGCTGCGCGAGCTGTTCCTGTTCGAGCACCTGACCGACGAGCAGCTGGCCTGGGTGGGCAAGCACGGCGACGAGGTACGCGTCCCCGCCGGCGAGACCGTCGTCACCGAGGGCGAGGAGGCCCGCTGCTTCTACGTGCTGCGCTCCGGCACGATCAGCATGCACCGCGCGGTCACCGGCGGCGACATGGAGATCAACCGCAGCGAGCAGGTCGGCGCGTACTTCGGGGCCGTGACGTTCTACCTGGGCGACCAGATCGACCAGAAGTACAAGGCGTCGGTGCACGCGGTGACCGACGTGGTGGTGCTGGCGCTGCCGGCCGACGAGTTCGGCACCGCGTTCGCCCGGTGGTTCCCGATGGCGGTGCACCTGTTGCAGGGCATGCTCACCGGCTCGCGCAACACCGACGCCCTGGTCAGCCAGCGCGAACGGCTGCTGGCGCTGGGCAAGCTCACCGCCGGCCTCACACACGAGCTGAACAACCCGGCCGCCGCCGCCGTACGGGCGACCGGCGCGCTGCGCGAGCGCGTCACCGGGATGCGGCAGAAGCTCGCCAAGCTCGCGACCGGCGACCCGCACGTGTTGCAGCTCAAGCACCTCACCGACGTACAGGAGCAGTTCGTCGCGCGGGTGGCGAAGGCGCCGACGCTGACCGCGCTGGAGGCCAGCGACCGGGAGGACGCCGTCGCCGACTGGTTCGACGACCACGGTATCCACGGCGGCTGGGACATCGCGCCGGTCCTCGTCTCCGGCGGCATCACCGTCGACGACCTGGACCTGCTCGCCGCGAGTACCCGGGAGGAGTTCCTGGAGCCGGCGCTGCGCTGGCTGGGGTACACGGTGGAGACCGAGACGCTGATGAACGAGATCCAGCAGGCGGTGGAGCGGATCTCCGCGCTGGTCGGCTCGGCGAAGCAGTACTCGCAGCTGGACCGCGCGCCGCACCAGTTCGTCGACCTGCACGAGGGGCTGGACTCGACGCTCGTCATGCTGGGTGCCAAGCTCAGCGCCGTCCGCGTCGTCAAGGAGTACGACCGGGGCCTGCCGCAGGTCCCCGCGTTCCCGGCGGAGCTGAACCAGGTGTGGACGAACATCATCGACAACGCGGTCGACGCGATGGACGGCGAGGGCACCCTGACCGTGCGTACCGTGCGGGACGGTGACCAGGCCGTCGTCGAGATCGGCGACACCGGCCCGGGCATCCCGCGGGAGAACCAGGACCGGATCTTCGAGCCGTTCTTCACCACGAAGCCGATCGGGCACGGCACCGGCCTCGGCCTCGACGTGAGCTGGCGGATCGTGGTCAAGCGGCACGGCGGCGACCTCCGCGTCACGTCCAGCCCGGGCGACACCCGCTTCACCGTCAGCCTGCCGCTGTCCGACCGTCCCTAGGCCAGCATCTCCGCCGGTACGGCGAGGTCCCCGGTGCGGTAGAGCCGGCCCACCGCGGCCGGGTCGTCGGCGGCGGTCGTGGCGGCGACGGTGTCGATCAGCGCGTCGTAGTCGGGGCCGGTGTCGCCCGCGTACGAGGCGGTCATCCGGCCCCACTCGTCCCACGGCAGCATCTCGTGGCCGCACAGCGCGGCCAGGTCGCGGATCGCGTTGCCGCGGATCTCGGCGGCACCCCACGCGTGGTCGGTGCCGGCGACCCCGAACGCCATCGGGTCCGCGCCGCCGCGCCGGTACCGGGTCCACGCCTCGCCACCGGTCAGGAACAGCCCGTCGGCCAGGTCGTCCGGGCGCTCCAGCACGTCACCGCCGAGCACCTCGCTGTCCACCCGGACCCACCTGTCGCCCGAGCGGTACTCGGTGACCCAGTGGTCGAGACACCGGCCCGGCACGAAGTACGTCGCGAAGCCGCAGCGGGCCCGGGCCGGGATACCCCGGTGGCGCAGGAGCGCGCAGGCGAGTACGGCGAAGTGCCGGCAGGTGCCGACCACCCGCGCGGCCGGCTCCCGCGGCACGGTCAGCGGCGCCGGGCCGAGCGTGGCGAGGATCCGGTCGACCGGCCGGATGTCCTTCTGCGCCAAGCGTTCCGGGTCGGTGCGGGCGTCCGGCTGGACGACCAGGTGCCGCACCACGGCGCAGATCCCGACCGGATCGTCGGGCAGCCCGGCGGCCAGCCCCGCCGCGTCGCCGAGCGCCGTGAACACCCCGGCCCGCCGGTAGTCGATGTCCGTCACCCGCCCGACGCTAGGCCCCACCCCTGACAGACCACGGCAGCCCTGGGGCGGGTGACTCACGGCCGAACGGGGTCAGGGCGTCTGCATGAGGCCGAGGACGTTGCCGTCGGCGTCGCGTACCGAGGCGATCAGCTTGCCGCCGCCGACGTCGTGCACGTCCTCGACGGTCTCCGCGCCGGCCGCGAGCAGCGCCTGGAGCCGGCCGGCGATGTCGTCGACCTCCACGTATCCCACGCCGCCGCGCATGCCGCGCTGGTGGCCGCCCGGGTCGAGGCCGATGGTCTGGCCGCCGACCTCGAACCCGACGTAGTACGGGGTGTCCTGGGCTGGTTCGACGCCCA
This sequence comes from Actinocatenispora sp., assembly GCA_036503555.1. GTDB lineage: Bacteria > Actinomycetota > Actinomycetes > Mycobacteriales > Micromonosporaceae > Actinocatenispora. The sequence goes on along the minus strand of DASXWQ010000048.1, from coordinate 117,790 downwards.
GCAGGGCACGGAACGTGGCCTTCGCCGCGTCGAGGTCCGTGACGGGGTAGAGGATCGTCGTCATGCCGTCGCTCATGGTCTGCCTCCCGGATGTCGCGACACGCTGACACCAGGCTGGCCTACCGCGCCCGACTTCGGGCCCGATCCCCGAAAGCCCCCGGATCCGGCGCGACAACGGGTACGCCCGGTGTCGGCGGCCGGCGCGGTGCGCTCATCCAACCGGTTGGTTTCCACGTGGGTAGGCTCGGCGTCATGCCCCACGACTCGGCGGCCACCCGCACACGGCTGCTCGACGCGGCGTTCACCGAGTTCGTCGAGCGCGGCCCGGCCGGCGCCCGCGTCGACCGCATCGCCGCCCAGGCGACGGCCAACAAGCAGGCGATCTACGCGTACTTCGGGTCCAAGGACGGGCTGTTCGACGCGGTCCTCACCCAACGGCTCGGCGTCCTCGCCGACGTGGTCCCGTTCCGCCCCGACGACCTCCCGGCGTACGCGCTGGCCACGTTCGACTTCCTGCTGCGCAACCCGCAGGTCATGCGGCTGACGCTGTGGAAACGGCTGGCACGGCCGGACGCGACCGACGCCGAGGCCGCCGCGTACCGGGAGAAGGCCGAGACGCTGCTCGCGACGCGGCCCGGCCTCGGCACCGTCGAGCGCGCGCTGGACGTGCTCGTGCTCACCCTGTCCATGGCCACCACCTGGGCACAGACCGAGCCGGCCCTGCTCGGCGGCGCGCGTACGAGCCGGCAGCGCGACCACCGCCGGTCCCTCGCGCTCGCCGTACGCGGCGCCGTCGACGCCCTCGCCACCGAGCCCTAGCCCGGTCGGCGTGAATCCTTTCCCGTGCTTGTCTCCTCTTATCGGTGACCGGTCCGACCGTGACCGGCGTACCGGAGGAAGGGGTGGGACGCGGCGATGGGTGAGTGGTCGTGGGTCAGCGACCGGCTGATCGAGGGCGCCCGCGGTGGCAACGCCGAGGCGATCAGCGCGATGCTGTACGGCGCGCACCCGCACGTGCGCCGGTTCGCCCGGTCGCTGTGCGCCACGCCGCAGGACGCCGAGGACGCCGCGCAGGAAGCCCTGATCATCCTCTTCCGCAAGATCGGAACGGTGCGGGCGTCCGGCGCCCTCGCGTCGTGGCTGTTCCGGATCGTCCGCAACGAGTGCGCCCGCCGCTACCGCCTGCTGGCGCGCCGGTACCCCGAGCCCGTCGAACCGCCCCTCGGCCGGTCCGCGGAGGACGAGGTGCTCGGCCGGCTCGACGCCGACCGCGTCGCGGCGGCCATCGCCGAGCTGCCCGACCTCCAGCGCCGGGTCCTGATCATGCGTGACGTCCAGGGGTACCCGGGCCGCGCCGTCGCCGACGACCTCGGCATCAGCCTCGCCGCGATGAAGTCCCAACTGCACCGCGCCCGCCTCGCCCTCCGCCAGAACCTGGCCGACACCAAGGAGCTCCCGTGATCGCGACCGGCGAACCCGCCCCCGACATCGTCCTGACGGACACCGACGGCGATGCCGTACGGCTGTCCGACTTCCACGGCGAGTCCGGTGTCCTGCTGTTCTTCATGCGCGCCACGTCGTGCCCGGTGTGCCGCGCGCACGTGCGGGACCTGGCCCGCCGGCGCGACGACCTCCTCGCCCACGACGTCCGCGTCCTGATCGCGGTACCCGAGGACCGCGGCACCGCGGCCGCCTGGCAGGCGCGCAGCCGTACGCCGTTCCCGGTGCTCACCGGCCGCGACGGCTACGCGGCGTTCGGCCTCGCCAGGCGGCTCTTCGGGACCGTGCAGCAGTCCGGCAGCGTGCTGGTCGACCGGCACGGCGTCGTACGCCACGCCCACGCCACCACCTCACCCCTCAACGCGTACGACCGCGCCGGCATCACCGCCGCCCTCGCAGACTGGCACGCCCCCGCGCACGGCTAGCCACACGCGGACCGTGACGGCGCGACCGGCCCACGCTGTCGTACGGGCCGACCGGTCCCTACCGTCGCCTGGGCCGCCGAGTGTCCTACGGGCCGGTCCGTGCCGTTGGGCGCCGGCCCGTGGCGTTGTACGGGCCGGTCCGTGGCGTTGTACGGGCCGGGCCGCGGTGTCGAGCGGGCCGGGCCGGGCTTCCCCGCGGGCCGGTTGCCGGTCCGCGCTGTCGGGCGAGCCGCGCTGGGCTGTGGTCCGGGCGTCAGGACTTCCAGGCGGGCATCACGTCGAACGGGCTGGCGACCTTGTCGGGGTCGCGTTCGACGAGATCGCCGTGCGCCGGATCGAGGAACGCCTCGTCGATGCGGGCCATCGTGTCCGCGTCGAGCGTCCGGCCGACAGCCGCCACGTTCTCCCGGATCTGGTCCGGCCGGGACGCGCCGATGATCGCGCTCGACACCGCCGGGTTCTGCAACACCCACGCCACCGCCAGCTGCGCCAGCGTGAGCCCGTACCCGTCGGCGATCGGGCGCAGCCGCTGCACCGCCGACAGCACCGGATCCCCCAGGTACCGCCCGACGAACCGGCCGCCGCGGTCATCGGTACCGCGGCTGCCGGCCGGCGCCGCGCCGCCCGGCAGGTACTTGCCGGTCAGGGTGCCCTGGGCGATCGGCGAGAAGACGACCTGACCGAGCCCCAGCCCCGTGCACGTCGGCACGACCTCCGCCTCGATCACCCGCCAGAGCATCGAGTACTGCGGCTGGTTCGAGACCAGCGGCACCCGCAGCTCCGCCGCCAGCGCCGACGCCGCCTCGATCTGCTCCGGCCGCCACTCCGAGACCCCGACGTACCGGACCTTGCCCTGGCGTACCAGATCGGCGAAGGCCAGCATCGTCTCCGCGAGCGAGGTGTCCGGGTCGTACCGGTGGGCCTGGTACAGATCGACGTAGTCGGTGCCCAACCGGCGCAGCGAGGCGTGACAGCCCTCGATGACGTGCTTGCGCGACAGCCCACGATCGTTGCGCCCCGGCCCGGCCGGCAGGCAGACCTTCGTGAAGACCTCCACCGACTCCCGTCGTACGCCCGCCAGCGCGGAACCGAGCACCCGCTCCCCCGCACCGAAGTCCGGCGCGCCGTACACGTCCGCCGTGTCGAACGTGGTGATGCCCGCGTCCAGCGCCGCCGCCACACACGCCCGCGCGACGTCCGCCGCGGCCGCCGACCCGGTGAGCCAGTTACCGAAGGTGAGCGCGCTGACCGTCAGGCCGCTGCTCCCGAGCTGCCGATATTCCATGCCGGCCACGCTAACCCAGCCGTGGGGTCGGAGAACGGTCAGCAAACTGCGGTCTCAGGAACGCGCGGCGCGACGCCCATAACCCTCCGCCAGCTTCGCCCGCAACCAGTCCGGCTGGTTCTCCACGTCGCGCGGATACTTCTCGGCATCGGTCAGGTACGCAATCGGATCCACCGGCGCATCCCAGTCCGGTTCCGAGTCGTAGTCGAAGTGCCCATCGACGACACCCGATCGATCCACCCGTACCACGGCCGAAAACCACGTCCCCGCGCCCGACCGGTACATTGCCTGCCGCAAACGCGCGATCAGCGCCGTGTCGAAATCCATGTCCATCGGAATCGACTCCCGGCTTCCGTCCCGAGCCTCGGACCAGAAGAGAAACGAGGACACCGGCGCCAGGGCGGAGATCTCGATGACCACCGCCGCGGAGCCACTCGGGATGTAGCGAGCAACTTCTGCGCCGAGCAGATCCTGAGCCTCCTGCCGCGCGAACAACCCGCCCTCACCCGACACCGCAAAATCCTCCGCCGCACTCTCCACACCGTCGCCCGAAGTTGACGACGGTGTCATGTGGCCGCCGCAACCCTACCGACGATCGTCCGACGCGCCTGCCGTACGGACCTGACGCGGGTCCCGTCCCGGCGCCTCGACACGACGTGTGGTCGCCAGGCTTCCACGGGCCGGCGCAGCTCCGGCTTCGGCACATCGCCGACTGTCGGTGGGTACTGGCACGATCCTCGACATGGCCGCGACGAGCACTCCCGACCCGACGAGCGCGCGCAGCAGAGAGCAGCTGGCCGAGATCATCGCTGCCGGTGGCCGCGCGAAATGGCTGATGTTCTGGGGCCACCAACCGCAGCCCGGCGACGGCGTCGGCAAGGGGTGTCTGAGCCAGTGGTGGCCGTGCCGGTTCGTCGTCGACGGGGACGAGTACCGCTCCGCGGAGCACTGGATGATGGCGGCCAAGGCACGACTGTTCGGCGATCACGACACCGTGGCGCGCATTCTTGCGGCTCGTACTCCCGCCGAGGCCAAGAAGCTTGGCCGAAGCGTGCAAGGGTTCGATGAGCGGGTGTGGGCGGCGCGGCGCTTCGATCTGGTGGTCGAGGGGAACGTCGCCAAGTTCGGTCAGGACCCCGGCCTGGGGGATTTCCTGACGGCCACGGCGCAGCGGGTACTGGCCGAGGCCAGCCCACGTGACCGGATCTGGGGTATCGGCATGAGCGCAAAAGATGACCGGGTCACCGATCCGCGGCAGTGGCGTGGCCTGAACCTGCTCGGATTCGCGCTGATGGAGGCGCGGGCGCGGTTGGGCTCATGACGGAACGGCCCTCTGATGGGGCAACTGCCGCGATCCCGGTGCGAGCCGCCTGTTCCCGCGCAAACCGTCCCATCTGGGGCCGGTGCCCACCCCTCCCGGGACAGCCAAGCAGGCCCCAGCGGCTTGCACAGTTCGTCCGCGGACCGGGCCGACCCGGGAAAACTCCCCAAGATCCATTGCACGGGCAGCGACGAACGCCGGCCGCTGGCGGCACGTGGCTGCACATGAAGAAACCCCGGTGTCCAGCGTTTCCGCTGGTCAACCGGGGTTTTTCCGGGTGAACCTGGGTGAACCTGGGTGCCCCCGGGGCGATTCGAACGCCCGCACACGGCTCCGGAGGCCGATGCTCTATCCCCTGAGCTACGGGGGCCCGGGACGTCGTGAAGCCTAGCAGGTGGGGGTCGGCGCCAGACGAGGGGCCGGGGGTACCACGAAAGGAGCAGGCGGCAGTACTGCGAAGGGAGCAGGCCGGGGTGCGGTTCGGCGGATGACGTCGGGCGACGGCGCGGCCTACGGTGGGCGCGTGACGTGGGGTGGCGGTGACGAGGGCGTGGTGTGGTGGCAGCGGCCGTGGTCGTTGCCACTGGTCAGCGCGGTCACGGCGGCCATCCAGATCGCCGGGTCGTACGCGGCGGCCAGGCACTCGGGCGAGCAGCTCGGGGTGCTGTCGGTGTTGCTGCTGTTGGTCGGCCCGGTGGCACTGTTGGGCCGGCTGCGGTGGCCGGCCCCGACGTTGGTGGCGACGGCGACGGCCGCGGTGGCGTACTACGGGCTCGGCCTGCCGTACGGGCCGGCGTTCGTGTCGCTGGCGGTGGCGACGTTGGCGGCGGTCGGCGCCGGATACCGGGTGCTGGCGTGGTTGACGGTGGTGATCGGCCTCGCGGTCTACTTCCTGATCAACGTGATCGTGGTGGGCGACCGGCCGCCGAGCTGGGCGTCGGTGGCCGGACACCTGGCCGGGGTGACCGTGATCGTGGCGCTGGCCGAGCTGATCCGATATCGGCGGCGCGAATACCTGGCGCGCCGGCGGAACCGGGCGGAGCTGGAGCGGCGGCAGGCCAGCGAGGAGCGGCTGAAGATCGCGCAGGAGCTGCATGACGTGCTGGCGCACAACATCTCGCTGATCAACGTGCAGGCCGGGGTGGCGCTGCACCTGATGGACCAGCGGCCGGAGCAGGCGCGGACCGCGTTGACGACGATCAAGCAGGCAAGCAAGGAGGCGCTGAGCGAGATGCGCTCGGTGCTGTCGGTGTTGCGCGGCGACGGGTTCGCACCGCGTTCGCCGACGCCGGGGCTGGACCGGCTGGACGAGCTGACGGCGCGGCTGGACGCGTCGGGCCTGCCGGTGCGTACGACGGTGGTGGGGCAGCGCCGCGGACTGCCGGCGGGTGTGGACCTGGCGGCGTACCGGATCGTGCAGGAGGCGCTGACGAACGTGTACCGGCACGCGAACGCGACGGCGGCGACCGTGCGCCTGGCGTACGGCGGGGACGAGCTGGTGGTGACGGTGGCCGACGACGGCGCCGGGTCCGGGATGCCGACCGACGACCCGGACGGCGGTGGCAACGGGATCCCCGGCATGCGGCAACGGGCGACCGCGCTCGGCGGTAGCCTGACGGCCGGCCCGGGGGCGGATGGTGGTTTCCAGGTGGTGGCGCGCCTGCCACTGTCGGAGCCACCAGCCGAGTGAGGCATCGTCGGCGTGACGGCATCGTCGGTGCGAAGGCGTCGTCGCTGTGACGGCGCTTCGAGGCGGGCGCGCCGTTCGGCGTGACGACGCCCGGCGGAGCGATGGCCGCCGGCCGGCGCGCCGACGTGCGTGGCCGCGGGTGCGACCGCTGAGGGAGGGCGTGTGATCCGGGTACTGCTGGCCGACGACCAGGCCCTGGTACGGGCCGGGTTCCGGGCGCTGCTGGATGCCGAGGACGGCGTCGAGGTGGTCGGTGAGGCGGGCGACGGCGACGAGGCGGTCGCGTTGGTACGCCGGCTGGTGCCGGACCTGGTGCTCATGGACATCCGGATGCCGGGCACGGACGGGCTGGAGGCGACCCGGCGGATCGCGGCGGACGAGCGGCTGGCCGCCGTGCGCGTGGTCATCCTGACGACGTTCGAGCTGGACGAGTACGTCTTCGAGGCGATCCGTTGCGGCGCAAGCGGTTTCCTGGTCAAGGACACCGAGCCGGCCGAGCTGCTCCAGGCGGTACGCGCGGTCGCCCGCGGCGACGCCCTGCTGTCGCCCAGCGTGACACGCCGGCTGATCGCCGAGTTCGCGGTGCGGGCGCGCCGGCCGAAGGAGTACCCGCGGCTCGCGACGCTGACCGATCGCGAGCGGGAGGTGATGGCACTGGTCGGCCAGGGCCTGTCGAACGAGGAGATCGCCGACACGCTGGTGGTCAGCCCCGCGACGGCGAAGACGCACGTGTCCCGCGCGATGGTGAAGCTGGCCGCGCGCGACCGCGCGCAGCTCGTCGTCATCGCGTACGAGTCGGGCCTGGTCCGCCCCGGCTGGCTGGATTGAGCCCCGTGCCGAAGCGGCTCGCGCCAGGCCGCACCGCCCCGACTGGGCGGAGGCGGAACGGGGCAGGAGCCAGGGTTTTCCCCTACACGGGGTGGGGGCGACGGGTACGACGGCGGCGGTAGGCGGGGTGTCGACCGTGGTCAGATGCCGGGACCGCGCGGCGCGGGCCACTGTGGGGGTACCGGACGACGAGACGAGGATGGTGACCGGTGATGTGGTGGCATGGCCCGGTGTTCTTCTGGCCGCTGTTTCCGTTGCTGTGGGTGGGTGTCGCGGTGCTGGCGTTCACCCTGTTGCGGCGGCGGCGCGGCTGGCCGATGGCATGGCGTACGGCGCCGGCCGAGCAGACGCTCGCCGACCGGTTCGCCCGTGGCGAGATCGACGAGCAGGAGTACGAGGAGCGGATGTCGGTGCTGCGTAAGGGAAAGCCGTGAGGTACCCGGATCTGGCCGGCAAGGTGACGGTGGTGACGGGCGGGTCGCGCGGCATCGGCGCGGAGACCTGCCGGGCGTTCGCGGCGAACGGGGCCCGGGTGGTGGTGTCGGGCCGGGACGGCGCGGCGATCGACGCGGTGGTGGCCGGGATCCGCGCGGACGGCGGCGAGGCGGTCGGCGTGTCGGCGGACGTGTCGTCGCTGGCGGCGGTGGCGGCGCTGCGGGCGGGTGCGGAGCGGGAGCTCGGGTCGGTGGACGTGCTGGTGGCGTTCGCCGGTGGCAGCCCGGCTCCGCCGGCGCCGATCACGGAGGTGTCGGAGGCGGACTTCCGGGCGGCGGTCGACGGCAACCTGATGTCGACGTTCTTCTGCCTGAAGACGTTCCTGCCGCCGATGCTGGAGCGGGGCAACGGTTCGATCGTGACGATGGCGTCGGCGGCGGCGCGGCACGTGTCCCGCGGCCCCATCGCGTACGCGGCGGCCAAGTCCGGCGTGTTGACCATGACCCGCCAGGTGGCCCGGGACGTCGCGGCGTCCGGGGTACGGGTCAACGCGGTGGCGCCGGCGTCGATCGGCACGGAGCGGGTGCTCGCCGCGATGGGACCTCAGGTACGGGAGCAGGCGGCGCGGGCGCATCCGGTCGGCAGGATCGGTACGCCGGCGGACGTGGCGAACGCGGCGCTGTACCTGGCATCCGACGCCGCCGCGTTCGTCACCGGGGTCACGCTGGACGTTGCAGGTGGGATGGTGATGCGCTGACCGGCTGGTCGCAGTCGATCTCGGCCCAGACGACCTTGCCGCACGGCACCGGCCGTACGCCCCAGTGGGCGGCCAACCGTTCCACGATCAGGAGCCCGCGCCCGGACGTGCTGAGCGGATCGTCGAGGATCTGCCGGCACGGCGGGTGCGGGTCCGTGTCGGTGACTTCGACCAGGATGCCGTGGGGCTGCCGGGACAGTCGGACGCGTACGGGACTGGCGGCGTGCAGGATCGCGTTCGCGACCAACTCGTGGCAGGCGAGGGTGACGTCCCGGGCGCGGGTGCCGAGCCGCCAGTCGCGCAGCGCCTCGTCGACGAACCGCCGGGCGGCGCACGTGGCGCCCCGGCGCGGTTCGATGCGCAGCTCCCGCTCCATGTCCATCGCGGGAGTGGGTACCCGATGGCGTGGGGTTTCATGCCACCGGTTTGGGTAGTCTCGGCCACGACGGACGCCAACCTCCCGGGAGACCGCCATGCCCTCCCCCGCGATGCCGGCCCGCTCGACCCGGCCGCTGCTCACCTACTACGACGACGCGACGGGCGAGCGTACGGAGTTGTCGGCGCCGGAGCTGGCCGGCTGGGCGTCGCGGACGGCACGGCTGCTGGGTGACGGGTGCGGGCTGGGCGCCGGCGACCGCGCCGCGGTGTTGCTGCCCCCGCACTGGCAGACCGCGGCGGTCCTGTTCGGCGCGTGGTCGGCGGGCCTGATGGTGTCGGTACGTCTCGCCGCGACGGCTGGTCTCCCGGTGCTGGGGCCGGGCGCGGACGATCCGATCGCGGTGACGTTCGCGGCGCGCCACCGGATCGACGACTGGCTGGACGACGTACCCGACGCGCCGCACCGTTTCGCCCTCGCCACCCGGGGTGAGGCCGGCACGCCGCCGACCGGGTACCGGGACTTCCGCGCCGAGGTCGCCGGATACGAGCCGGTGGACGAGCCGGCGCTGGTGCGGCCGGACGACGCGGCGAGCGTGGACGGCACGACGTACCGCGAGTGGGGTTCGCTGGGGCACGCGACGGCCGAGGTCCTGGACCTGCGGGCGGGTGACCGGGTGCTGGTGGACGCGGCGGAGCACGAGCACCCGGCGTACTGGCTGCTCGCGCCGCTGGCGGTGGGTGCGACGGTGGTGCTGTGCGCCAACCTCGACCCAGCCGCGGTCGCGGACCGTGTGGCGGCCGAGGGGGTCACCCGACGCCTCGACCCGGCGGCCCAGGCGACCCGCTGACCGGTACCGCCGCGACGCCGGCCGGGATCGCCCGACACGTGTCGGGTACCGGGCCGGGCGATCGGCTGCTTCGGCCCCACCGGGCCCGGGTACCGACCGGGGCGGCCGGCGCCGGGGTGGTCAGCGGGGGTCGGCGGCGAGGGCGCGGTCGAGGTCGGCGAGGAAGCGGACGGGGCGGAGCAGGTCCTCCGGGTCGATCGGCGGGCGCCCGGTCGCGATCATCCGGAAGAACTCGTCCAGGCCCGGCCAGACGTAGTGCGGGCCGGGAGTCAGGGTGCGTGCGACCAGTCCGGTACGACCGATCGCGAGGGCGTGGAACGGGACGACGTCGTTGGCGGGCCGGACCAGGTTGACGGTGACGTGGGCGTCGCCGACGCGGGCGGTCGCGACGACGGTGTCGGCGGCGCGCTCCATCCGTACCGGCCCGACCGGGCCTGGGACCAGGCTGAACGCCACGTCGACGGGATGAATGCCGTAGAAGTGGATCCCGCCGTACTCGCTGGTCTCGTCGGCGGGGCCGGTGGCGACGACGGCCTGGATCGGGCCGAGTCCGGCGACGGCGTCGCGCAGCGCCTGGGCGTCGGGCCCGTACCGGAGGGTGGAGTACGAGGTGATCGGGGCGCCGTGTGCGCGGGCGACGGCGATCATCGCCTCGGCGTCGTCGACCGTGGTGGCGAACGGCTTGTCGACGAGGACGGGCAGCCCGGCGGACAGGAACGGCAGCGCGTGGGCGCGGTGCAGCCGGGCGTCGCGGTCGCTGACGATCACGGCGTCGACGTGGCCGAGCAGGTCGGCGGGTTCGTCGACGAGGAGGTCGATGCCGCCGGCCGCGGCGAGTTCCCGGTTGCGTTCGCCCGCGCCGCCGGACAGGGCCACCACGCGCGCGCCGTCGCCCTGCCGGCGCGCCACGTTGAGGTATTCGATCACGTGCTCGACGTGCGAGATCTCGGTACCGACGATCCCTACCCGCACCGGTTTCCTCCTGCCGTCGACGTCGGCACAAATCTACTGGTGATCGCCGTCCGGGCAGTCGGGGTGGCGGCCGACTGCATGGTTGATTTCACGGCCTTGACCTGTGAAAGGATCCTTGCATAGGCTGCCCCGATGGAGGAGAGCCCGTCGTCGCGGCTGCTCGGCCTGTTCGCCGGGCAGCGGCTGACACCGACGCAGCGGCGCATCGCGCAGTCGCTGGTCGAGCAGGCGCCGCGCGCCGGGTACCTGTCCGGTGGCGAGATCGCCGAGCTGGCCGGGGTGAGCCAGCCGTCGGTGACCCGCTTCGCCACCGCCCTCGGGTACGACGGATATCCGGCGCTGCGGGACCGGATCCGGGAGATGATCCGCCCCGACGGCGTGGTGCCGACCGAGACGCCGGACGAGGCGCGCCGCAACGAGTGGCAGCGCGCGGTGGCCGCCGAACACGACAACCTGGCCAGCCTGTCCGGTTTCCTGGCCGATCCGGAGCCGGTGCTGGCCGCCGCGAAGGTACTGGCGGCGAGTCGCCCGCTGCCCGTGCTCGGCCTGCGCGCGGCCGGCCCGATCGCCGAGTACTTCGGGTACTTCGCGGCCAAGGTGCTGCCGGATGTCCGGGTCTGCGCCGCGGGCGGCAGCGTCCTCGACGACCAGATCGAGCAGGCGCAGGCGGCGGGCGCGACGGCGCTGCTGACGTTCGTCCTGCCGCGGTACCCGGTGGAGGCGCTCACCACCCTGCGCGCCGCGCGGGACGCCGGGCTCACGGTCGTGACGGTGACGGACAGTCCGATGAGTCCCGCGGCCGAACCGTCCGATCTGGTACTCCCGGCACCGGTCGGCGCGCAGCTCGTGTTCGACCTGCACTCGGCGCCGATGGTGCTCGCGATGGTGCTGTTGCAGGCGATCTGCGACGCACGTCCGGCGGCGACGCAGTCCCGGCTCGAATCCTTCGAACGTTCCGCGAACCGGCGTGGCCTGTTCGCCGGATGAGCACCCGCTCCACGGGGAAGACTTGTGGCCGAACCGATCCGAAAGGCAGGCGCTGAAGGTGACCGCACCGTCGCAACCGATCCGCGCACCGCGCGGCACGACCCTCTCGGCGCGTAGCTGGCAGACCGAGGCGCCGCTGCGCATGCTGATGAACAACCTCGACCCGGACGTCGCGGAGCGCCCCGACGACCTCGTCGTGTACGGCGGGACCGGGCGCGCGGCGCGCTCCTGGCCGGCGTACCACGCGATCGTGCGGACGCTGCGCACGCTGGGGCCGGAGGAGACGCTGCTGGTGCAGTCCGGCAAGCCGGTCGGCGTCCTGCGTACGCACGAGTGGGCGCCGCGGGTGCTGATCGCGAACTCGAACCTGGTCGGCGACTGGGCGACGTGGCCGGAGTTCCGCCGGCTGGAGCACCTGGGCCTGACCATGTACGGCCAGATGACCGCGGGCTCCTGGATCTACATCGGCACCCAGGGCATCCTCCAGGGCACGTACGAGACGTTCGCCGCGGTGGCCGAGAAGCGCTTCGGCGGTACGCTCGCCGGCACGCTGACGCTGACCGCAGGCTGCGGCGGGATGGGCGGCGCACAACCGCTTGCCGTCACGATGAACGGCGGGGCGTGCCTCATCATCGACGTGGACCGTACCCGGTTGCAGCGTCGCGTCGACACCCGCTACCTGGACACCATCGCGTCCACTGTGGACGAAGCGGTCGACCTTGCGGTACAGGCGAAGGCGGACCGGAAGGCGTTGTCCGTCGGGGTGGTCGGCAACGCGGCGACGCTGCTGCCGGAGCTGCAGCGCCGGGGCGTACCGGTGGACATCGTGACGGACCAGACCTCCGCGCACGACCCGCTGTCGTACCTGCCGGAGGGGATCGAGCCGGACGACGCGCCGGACTACGCGGCGAAGAAGCCGGACGAGTTCACCGACCGGGCCCGGGAGTCGATGGCCAAGCACGTCGAGGCGATGGTCGGGTTCCTCGACAACGGCGCCGAGGTGTTCGACTACGGCAACTCGATCCGCGGCGAGGCGAAGCTCGGCGGGTACGAGCGGGCCTTCGCGTTCCCGGGCTTCGTGCCGGCGTACATCCGGCCGTTGTTCTGTCAGGGCAAGGGGCCGTTCCGGTGGGCGGCGCTGTCCGGAGACCCGGCTGACATCCACGCCACCGACGAGGCGATCCTGGATCTGTTTCCGGACAACGAATCGCTGGCCCGGTGGATCCGGATGGCGTCCGAACGCGTTGCGTTCCAAGGGCTTCCGGCCCGCATCTGCTGGCTCGGGTACGGCGAGCGGGCAGCGGCCGGCGCCCGGTTCAACGAGATGGTCGCGGACGGCCGGATCCGCGCGCCGCTCGTGATCGGCCGCGACCACCTCGACTCCGGTTCGGTGGCGTCGCCCTACCGGGAGACCGAGTCCATGGCCGACGGGTCGGACGCGATCGCCGACTGGCCGCTGCTCAACGCGCTGGTCAACACCGCGTCCGGGGCGACGTGGGTGAGCATCCACCACGGCGGCGGCGTCGGCATGGGCCGGTCGATCCACGCCGGCCAGGTCACCGTCGCCGACGGTACCGACCTGGCCGCGGCGAAGCTGGACCGTGTACTCACCAACGATCCCGGCATGGGCGTCATCCGGCACGTGGACGCCGGGTACGAGCTGGCCGAGCACGTGGCCGAGCAGACCGGGGTCCGGGTACCGATGCGCGAGGGTGAGTGAGCGGTGGAGGGTCGAGACCGGTTCCGTACGCTGTGGGAGGAGCTGCTGCCCGTCGGCCGGGCGGAGGGCGGCGGCTACGCCCGGCACGGTTTCACGGACGCGGACCTGGCGTGCCGGCAGTGGTTCACGGCGCAGGCCGCCGCGCGCGGGCTGAGCGTCGAGACCGACGGCAACGGCAACCTGTGGGCCTGGTGGGGTGACCCGGCGGCGGGCGACGCGCTCGTCACCGGCAGCCACCTGGACTCCGTGCCGCACGGCGGCGCGTACGACGGGCCACTCGGTGTGGTGTCCGCGTTCCTCGCCCTGGATCTGTTGCGGGAGCAGGGATTCGAGCCGTCGCGACCGATCGGTGTGGCGGCGTTCTGCGAGGAGGAGGGCACCCGGTTCGGCGTGGCCTGCCTCGGTTCGCGGCTGCTCACCGGTGCGCTCGACGCCGAACGCGGTGCCGCGCTCACCGACCCGGCGGGTACGACGCTGGTCGACGCGATGTCCGCGGCCGGCGCCGACCCGGCCGGGCTCGGCGCCGATCCGGTGCGGTTGAGCCGGATCGGGCACTACGTCGAGCTGCACATCGAGCAGGGCCGGGGCCTGGCGGACCTCGACGCGCCGGTGGGTGTGGGCACCGCGATCTGGCCGCACGGGCGCTGGCGGTTCGACTTCACTGGCGAGGCGAACCACGCCGGGACGACGCTGATGGCCGACCGGCACGATCCGATGCTCAGCTACGCGATGATCGCGCTGGCCGCGAACAAGCAGGCCCGCCTTCGCGACGCACGCGCGACGTTCGGCCGGATCCGGGTGGAACCCAACGGTACCAACGCGATCCCCTCGCGGGTGACCGCGTGGCTGGACGCCCGCGCCGCAGACCAGTCCACACTGGACGCGATGCTGTCCGATGTGGAGCGTCAGGCCCGGGACCGGGTCACGCGGGACGGCACGGGGCTCACGGTGACGGCCGAGTCGGTCAGCGGCATCGTCGAGTTCGACCGGGCGCTCGCCGACCGACTCGCCCGCCGTCTCGGCGCCGGCGGCGCCGGCTCGGGGTCGTCGTCGGGGTCGGTGGACGGCGGCGCGCCGGTGCCGACGCTGCCGACGGGCGCCGGGCACGATGCGGGAATCCTCGCGGCCGCGGGGATCCCGACCGCGATGGTGTTCGTCCGCAACCCGACCGGGGTGTCGCACTCCCCCGCCGAGACCACGTCCGACGCCGACTGTGTCGCGGGCGTGGCAGCGCTGGCCGACGTCCTGCGGGAGCTGGCATGACCGAGCAGCGGCCGCACGCCCACCCCGGCGGGAGCACGCGGTACTGGTGCCCGCTGCTGTGGACCGGCGAGCCCGGCGCCGCCTCGCTCCTGCGCGACGCGGTCGTCACGGTGGCGGGCGAGGTGGTCGAGTCCATCGAACCCGACCGACCGGCACCGCCGGATGCCGTACGGCTCAACGGTTTCACCATGCCGGGACTGGCGAACGCGCATTCGCACGCGTTCCACCGCGCGCTGCGCGGGCGTACGCACGCCGACCGCGGATCGTTCTGGACCTGGCGCGAGCAGATGTACCGGGTTGCCGACCGGCTCACCCCCGACACGTACCTGGAGCTGGCGCGCGCCGGGTACGCGGAGATGGCGCTGGCCGGGATCACCGTGGTCGGCGAGTTCCACTACCTGCACCACGGGCCGGGCGGCACGCCGTACGACGAGCCGAACGTGATGGGCGCCGCGCTGGCGCAGGCGGCGCAGGACGCCGGGATCCGTTTGGTGCTGGCCGACACGTGCTACCTGAACGGCGGGCTGGATCCCGACGGGACGCTGGTTCCCTTACAGGGAGCGCAACTGCGGTTCGGCGACGGTACCGCCGAGGCGTGGGCGGAGCGGGCGTCGGCGTTCCGGCCGGGAAGTCGTGCCGTGCGGGTGGCGAAGGCGATCCACTCGGTCCGGGCGATGCCGCCGGACGCGATGCGGGTGGTGGCCGCCGCACCGTTCGCCGACGACCTGCACGTACACCTGTCGGAGCAGCGGGCGGAGAACGCGGCCTGCCGCGCCGCGTACGGGTGCGATCCGACCCAGGTGCTCGCCGAGGTCGGTGCGCTCGGCCCACGTACCACGCTGGTGCACGCGACGCACCTGTCCCCCGCCGACCGCGACCTGATCGCCGGGCTGGGTGCGGGCGTCTGCCTGTGCCCCACGACGGAACGCGACCTGGGCGACGGGATCGGCCCCGCACCGGCGTTGCACGCGGCCCGGCCGCGGTCGATCAGTCTCGGCAGCGACAGCCACGCGGTCGTGGACCTGTTCGAGGAGGCACGCGCCGTGGAGCTGGACGAGCGGCTGCGCAGCGAGCGCCGGGGCCACTTCGCCGCCGAGGACCTGCTGTACGCCGCGACCTCGGCCGGCCGGGACGCCCTCGGGTGCGACGCGTTCCTGACGCCGGGCGCGGCCGCCGATCTGACCACTGTGGACACCGACACGGTACGGCTGGCCGGCGCCGACTGGTCGCGGCACGCCGACGCGCTGGGCGCGATCGTGTTCGGCGCGACGGCCGACGACGTACGACACGTCGTCGTCGCCGGCCGCCCGGTCGTACGCGACGGCGCGCACCTGCTTCTCGACGACGTACCCCGGCGGCTGGACCGGGCGATCCGGACCGTCTGGTCCACAGTGGAGGGAGAGGCATGACCGCGCTGCTGGTGGACCGGATCGGCGAACTCGTCACGAACGAGCCGGGCGGGGCGGATCCGTTGGCGATCCGGCGGGACGTGGCGCTGGTGGCCGTGGACGGCCGGGTCGCGTGGGTCGGGCCGGCCGGCTCGGCGCCCGCGTGCGACACGCACGTCGACGCCGGCGGGCGTGCCGTGATCCCGGGCTTCGTGGACAGCCACACGCATCTGGTGTTCGCGGGCGACAGGTCCGGCGAGTTCGCCGCGCGGATGGCCGGCGAGGCCTACACCGGCGGCGGGATCCGCCGTACCGTCGCGACGACGCGCGCCGCACCGGACACCGAGCTGGCCGCGAATCTGGCGTACCTGCAACGGGAGCTGGTGCGGCAGGGTACGACGACGTTCGAGTGCAAGTCCGGGTACGGGCTGGACGTCGAGCAGGAGGCGCGTCAGCTCAAGGCGGCGCGTACGGTCACGCCGGAGACCACGTTTCTCGGCGCGCACGTGGTGCCGGCCGAGTACGAGGGCCGCGCCGACGAGTACGTCGACCTGGTGCGCGGGCCGATGCTGGACGCCTGCGCGCCGTACGCCAGGTGGATCGACGCGTTCTGCGAGCGCGGCGCGTTCGACGCCGACCAGTGCCGGGCGATCCTCACCGACGGGGAGAAGCGCGGCCTGGTGCCGCGGCTGCACGGCAACCAGCTCGGGCCGGGCCCGGGCGTACGGCTCGCGGTGGAGTTGGGCGCGGCCAGCGTCGACCACTGCACCCACCTGTCCAATGTGGACGTCGACGAACTGTCCACATCGGACACGGTGGCGACACTGCTGCCGGGCGTGGAGTTCTCCACCCGCTCGCCGTACCCGCCGGCCCGGCGGCTGCTCGACGCCGGTGCGACGGTGGCGATCGCGACCGACTGCAACCCGGGATCGTCGTTCACCTCGTCGATGGCGTTCTGCCTCGCCCTCGCCGTACGCGAGATGCGGATGACGCCGGCCGAGGCGCTGTGGGCGGCGACCGCCGGTGGGGCGGCGGCGCTGCGCCGGGACGACGTGGGCACGCTCGCCACCGGCGCCCGCGCAGACCTCGTCGTCCTCGACGCACCCAGTCACATCCACCTGGCGTACCGGCCGGGTGTCCCGCTCGTGCACACCGTGGTGTCGGGCGGCGAAATCGCTTACCAGCAGGGGATGTAGAACGATGAAGATGGTGACCGTCGGCCCCGACGGGGTACGGCCCGACCAGGTGGTCGCGGTGGCCAGGCACGGCGCGCGCGTCGAGCTGTCCGAGGCCGCGCTGTCCGCCATGGCGACCAGTCGGTCCATTGTGGACGGAATCGAGCGGGACGCCCGCGCCGTGTACGGCGTCTCGACGGGTTTCGGCGCACTGGCCAACACGTTCATCGCGCCCGAGCGGCGCGCCGAGTTGCAGCACGCGCTGATCCGGTCGCACTCCTCCGGCATGGGCGAGCCGATGCCGGCCGAGGTGGTACGGGCGATGATCCTGCTGCGGATCCGTTCGCTCGCGATGGGCCGCTCCGGGGTACGCCCGCTCGTCGCGCAGGCACTCGTCGACCTGCTCAACGCGGACATCACGCCGTGGGTACCGGAGCACGGCTCGCTGGGCGCGTCCGGTGATCTGGCCCCGCTGGCGCACTGTGCGCTGGTGCTGCTCGGCGAGGGCTGGGTACGTGCCGACGACGGCGGCCGGGTCGACGCCGCCGACGCGCTGCGGCGTGCCGGGCTGACTCCGATCACGTTGGCCAGCAAGGAGGGCCTGGCGCTGATCAACGGTACGGACGGGATGCTCGGCATGCTGCTGCTGGCGATCGCCGACGCCCGGCACCTGTTCACGATGGCGGACGTGACCGCGGCGCTGGCGGTCGAGGCGATGCTCGGCTCGGACCGCCCGTTCCTGCCGGAGCTGCACGCGATCCGGCCACATCCCGGGCAGGCGGCGTCCGCCGCGAACATCCACCGGCTGCTGTCCGGTTCGACCATCATGGACTCGCACCGCGACGACCTGACGCACGCCGTGCAGGACGCGTACTCGATGCGGTGCGCGCCGCAGGTCGCCGGCGCCGCGCGGGACACGCTCGACTTCGCCGTGCAGATCGCGGACCGCGAGCTGGTGTCCGTTGTGGACAATCCCGTCGTACTGCCGGACGGGCGGGTCGAGTCGACCGGCAACTTCCACGGCGCGCCGCTCGGTTTCGCCTGCGACTACCTGGCGATCGCCGCGTCGGAGGTCGGCTCGATCTCCGAACGCCGGGTCGACCGGCTGCTCGACGTGACGCGCTCGCGGGAGCTGCCGGCGTTCCTGTCGCCCGACCCGGGCGTCAACTCCGGCCTGATGATCGCGCAGTACACCGCGGCCGGCATCGTCGCGGAGAACCGCCGCCTGTCCGTACCAGCGTCGACCGACTCGATCCCGACGTCCGGCATGCAGGAGGACCACGTTTCGATGGGCTGGTCCGCCGCGCGCAAGCTGCGTACCGTCCTGACGAACCTGTCGCACCTGCTCAGCGTGGAGCTGCTCGCCGCCTGCCGCGGGTTGCAGCTGCGCGCGCCGCTGGCGCCGAGCCCGGCCGGCGCGATCGCCGTCCGCCACCTCGCCGCGTACGCCGGGGAACCGGGGCCCGACGCGTTCCTCGCGCCGATCCTGGAGCACACCCGAACGCTGGTCACCGAGCCGGGCCTGCGTACCGAGATCGAGGCGGCCGTCGGCCCGCTCGCCTGACAGCCGTTGGGGCGCAAGGGAATCAGGAGTCGGCGGGGCGGAGCAGGCCGCGGTGGAAGGCGGTGGCGACGGCGGCTGCCCGGTCGTTGACGCCGAGCTTCGCGTAGATGTGCAGCAGGTGTGTCTTCACCGTTGCCTCGGAGATGAACAGGCGCGCCGCGGCCTCCCGGTTGGTACTGCCGGCGGCGATGAGCGACAGCACCTCCAGCTCGCGCTGGCTCAGCGGCTCCGCCGCCGGCGTACGGACGCGGCCCATCAGTCGGGTCGCGACCGACGGGGCGAGGACCGCCTCGCCGCGGGCGGCCGACCGTATCGCGCGGAACAGCTCGTCGCGCGGCGCGTCCTTCAGCAGGTATCCGGTCGCGCCGGCCTCGATCGCGGGCAGCACGTCCTGGTCGGTGTCGTACGTGGTGAGGACGAGGACGCGGCAGGGCAGGCCGCGCTCGGCGAGCCGGCGGATCGCGGTGACGCCGTCGACCTTCGGCATCCGCAGGTCCATCAGCACCACGTCGGGGTGGTCGACGGCGGCGCGGTCGACGGCCTCCGCGCCGTCCGCCGCCTCGCCGACGACCTCGATGTCCTCGACGCCGGACAGCATCCCGCGCAGCCCATCGCGTACGACGGGGTGGTCGTCGACGAGCAAAACCCGGATCATGCCTCACCCGCCGCGGGTACGGCCGGGATGGCGGCGGAGACCGCGGTGCCGTTGCCCGGCTCGGACTCGATGGTGAGGCTGCCGCCGAGGCGAGTGACCCGCTGGCGCATGCCGGTCAGACCGAAGCCGCCGTCGTCGTGTGGCTCGGGCAGCGCGTGGGGGTCGAAGCCGACCCCGTCGTCGCGTACGTCCAGCGTGATCACGTCACCCATGTAGGACAGTGTCACCCCGACGCGGCCGGCGCGGGCGTGCCGGGCCACGTTCGCCAGCGACTCCTGGCAGGCGCGCAGCAACGTCACCTCGATCTCCGGGTGCAGCCGCAGCGGCGTGCCGGTGGTGTCCTGCGACGCTGGTACGGCGTGCAGCGCGGACCAGTCGGCGACGACCTGGGCCAGCGCGTCGGGCAGGTGCGCGTCCTCCAGCGGCGCCGGCCGCAGTGCCTGCACCGACCGGCGTGCCTCGCCGAGGCTCTGCCGGGCCAGGCCGAGCGCGGTCGCCATGTACCGGTCCGGCTCGGGCGCGCGCTGCGCGGCCTGCAACTGCGTGACGATGCCGGTGAGGCCCTGCGCGATCGTGTCGTGGATCTCGCGGGCGAGCCGGGCCCGCTCGTCCAGTACGCCGGCCTCCCGTGCGGCGGACAGCAGCTGCGCGTGCAGACCCGCGTTCTCGCGGAGGGTGTCGGACAGCTTCCGGTTCGCCTCGGCCAGCTCACCGAGCGCGATCCGGCGCTGCTCGTTGCGCGTCGACACGAGCTGGAAGATGGCGCCCATGGTGCCGGCGAGCAGCACGTTCAGCAGCAGCGCCACCACGTACGCGGCGATCCGGGTCGGGGTGAGCGAGACGAACCCGCCGATCTCCGTGCCGGCCATCAGCGCCGCGGTCAGCAGCAGGGCGGCGACGGAGGAGACCCGCCGGCCGTACAGCGGGAGGCGCGCCGCGTCGACGAACCCGATCCAGGCGAAGATCCCGAACCACGGGTTCAGCACCACGAGCACGGCGGTGATTCCGATCCGGATCGCCAGGTACGCGGTCATCATGCCGCGGCGGTCCTCCCACTGCGGATGCAGCGTGGCGAACCAGAACACGACGGCGGCGGCGACGACCGAGACCGCCGCGCACACCGCGAAGCTCCGCCAGCCCTGGTATCCCTGCGCGGTGAGCAGCGCGGCCAGGCCGAGGGACGCGGCGAGCAGCGGATACGGCAGGTACCGGTAGAAGGCGTTGGTCCGCCGTTCCCAACCCGTGTCCTGGTCGATCCGCGCCACCGCCGTGTCGGCGATCATCGCGATCCTCCGTTTCGCTTGGCGGCGCGATTCTCTCACTCCCACCGGAAGAAGCGGATGGCGAGGATGGCGAACACCACCGCGTACGCGATGAGCACGAGCAGGTGGACCGGGTTGGGCCAGCTGCCCGTCGCCGCCTGACCGAACGCCTGGGTCGCGGCGCCGACCGGGGTGAACTCGGCGATCCGGCGCAGCACGGCCGGCATCACCGCGACCGGCAGCCACAGCCCGGCGAAGAACATCAGCGGATAGAACAGGATCATTCCCAGCGCGTTGCCGGCCTTCGCGGACGGCGAGACCGCGGCGATCACCATGCCCAGCGCCAGCAGCGACACGACCGCGCACACGAACACCAGCGCGTACGCCAGCGGCTGCCGCGGCAGCGCCACCCCGAACGCGGCCCGGCCCACCGCCAGCAGCAGCACCAGTACGGCGATCTCGACGACGACGTTGACCGCGACGTGCGCGAGCAGCAGCCGGGAGCGCGGCAGCGGCGTGGTCGACAACCGCCTCAGTACGCCGCGTTCGCGGTACTGGGTGATCGTGGCGGGCAGCGTGTTCACCGCGGTCATCGCGACGACGAACATCACGAGGATCGGGACGTACAGGTCGATGACGCGGGTGGTGCCGAGGCCGTCGACCGGTTTGCGGAATGCCGGTATGCAGCCCAGGACCACGAGCAGCACCGGGGGGAACGCCACCGCCCACACCACGGCCATCGGCTCCCGCAGGAACAACCGGGCCTCGGTGCGTACCAGGCGCAGGAACGGGCCGAGCATCACGCGTCTCCTTCGGTGTGTGTGGTGAGGGCGAGGTACGCCTCGTCGAGGCCGGCCTGCTCGACGCGCAGCCGTTCGGCGACGATGCCGGCGGAGGCGAGCGAGCCGACGACCGACGCGAGCACGTTCCCGGTACCGGTGACGACCAGCACGTCGCCGCCGTGCGACACCGACGTGACGTCCGGCAGCGCGCGCAGCGCCGCCTCGTCGACGGGCCGGGACGGGTGGAACGTGATGCGCTGTTCTGTGTCCACAGTGGACGCCAGCGCGGCGGGTGTGTCCAGCGCGACGACCCGGCCGGCGTCGATCAGGGCGACCCGGTCGCAGAGCCGTTCCGCCTCGGCCATGAAGTGCGTGACCAGAAGGACGGTGACGCCGTCGTCCCGGATCTGCTCGATCAGCTCCCAGATGCCTTGGCGCGCCTGGGGATCCAGTCCCGTGGTCAGCTCGTCGAGGATCGCGATCCGCGGCCGACCGATGAGTGCCAGCGCCACCGACAGCCGCTGCTTCTGCCCGCCCGACAGCCGCCGGTACTGCGCGCGCAGGCGGTCGCCCAGGCCGAGCCGGTCCACCAGCTCCCGCCAGTCCGCCGGCTCCGGGTAGAACGACGCGTACAGCTCCAGCGCCTCCGTCACCGTGATCCGGTCCGGCAGCGTCGCCTCCTGCAACTGGACGCCGACCACGCGGCGCAGCGCCTCGCGGTCCCGCCGCGGATCCAGCCCCAGTACGTCGATCGCGCCGCCGTCCGGCGCCCGCAGCCCGGCGACACACTCGACGGTCGTGGTCTTCCCCGCCCCGTTCGGGCCGAGGATCCCGAAGATCTCGCCGCGTTCCACGTCGATCGACACGTCCGCCACGGCGACCTTCCCGCCGTACCGCTTGTGCAGTTCCCGTACCCCGATGACCGGCATCCCCGGCTCCTTCCCGACGTTCCCGCCGTCGGCTTCGACGCTAGGTGCCGGGGGTGCCGGTGCGGATCGACCGCGTGGCGACGGTGGTGGGCGAGCCCGGTGGAGCCATCCGGTCCACCGATCGGTTGATGCTCACATCGCCGCGGACAGCAGCGCGTCGGCCAGCGCGGTACGCGCGTTCAGCACCGCCTTGCCCTGCCGGGTACGGCTGACGAGCCCGGTCGCCCGCAACGTGTCCAACTGCTGCGACACCCCGCCCACCGACATCCCGGTACGCCGGGCCAGCTCGCTGGTCGACAGCGGCGCGGACAGCGCGCCGAGCAGTGCGGCGCGCCCGTGGCCGAGCAGCCGGCCCAGCGCGCCCGGCGCGTCGCCGGTGTGTTCCCACAGCGCGCCGATGCCGCGCGCCGGGTACGCAAGCTGCGGCACGCTGCCGGCCGTGACGCTCAGCACCGTCGGCCAGACGAACACCGACGGGATCAGCACCAACCCCGTCCCACCGGGTACGTCCGGGGCGGCGCAGTGCCGCTGCGCGATCGTCAGCGTGTCGTCCGACCAGCGCACCCAGTCGTGCAGGTCGTTGAGCAGGTCGGCGGCGCCGGTGGTGGCCTGCCGCCGGGCCTGCCGGAACACCTCCGCCTCCAGCAGCACCAGGATCCGCGGCCAGTCCGGCGCGAGCGCCGCGTCCCAGTACCGGCGGATCTCGGCGGCGAGCCGGTGCAGGCCGGCGGCCGGGTCGTCGTACAGATCGGTCAGGCCGGCGCGGCCGTACAGGTCGAGCTCGGCGCGGACGGTGGCCGGCGGCGTGGCGCACAGCGCGGCCAGCTCCGTGTCGAGGTCGGGTGCCAGGCCGGTCGGCGGCGGCGTGAGGAAGTCCGGCAGGTACCGCCGGCCGGGAGGGACGAGACGCCACAGCAGCCCGTCGGCCGGGTCGCCGTCGAGGCGGCGACGGGCGGCCGCGACCCACGGCAGGTGCAGCGCGTGCTCGCCCGGCTCGCGCAGCACCTTGACGCTCGCGACCACCTCCCACAGGCAGGACAGCGCGAACCGCAGCCGGGACACCGCGTCGCCGGACAGCCCGATCGAGACCATCACCCGTTCCTTTCAGCTCCGCTCGAAAGGTTAGGGCGACCCGCCGACAGTACGAAGACTGGTGGGCATGACCGATGACTTCCGTTCCCTGCACGTACCCGGTGTCCCGCTCGTCCTGGTCAACGCCTGGGACGCGGCGTCAGCCCGGATCGTCGCGGCGGCCGGCGCGCCCGCCGTCGCCACCACCAGCGCCGGCGTCTCGTGGAGCCTGGGCGTCGCCGACGGCGACCGGCTCGACCGCACCGCCGCCCTCGACGTCGTACGCCGGGTCGCCGCCGCGGTCGCAGTCCCGGTCACCGCCGACGTCGAGACCGGGTACGGTGCGACGCCCGACGCCGTGGCCGACACGGTCCGCGCCGTCGTCGCCGCCGGCGCGGTCGGCATCAACATCGAGGACGTCGACCCCGCCACCGGCGGCCTGCGCGACGTGGCCGACCAGTGCGCCCGGCTCGCCGCCGTACGCGCCGCCGGCGGCACGCTGTTCGTCAACGCGCGCATCGACACCGTGCTGCGCGGCCTCGGCGGCGTCGACGAGACCGTCGAACGGGCCACCGCGTACCTGGCGGCCGGCGCCGACGGCATCTTCGTACCCGGTGTGGTCGACCCCGACGCGATCGCCGAGCTGGTCGAGCGCATCGCCGCGCCCGTCAACGTGATGGCCGGCCCCGGCGCCCCGTCCGTACCGGAGCTGGCGAAGCTCGGCGTTGCCCGGGTCAGCCTCGGCTCCGCCGTCGCGCAGGCCGCCTACACCGTCGCGCGGCGCGCCGCCGACGAGGCGTACGCCGCCGGCACGTACGGCGCGCTCGACGACGCCCTCGACTTCGGTACCCTCAACGCCCTGCTGTCCTGACGGGTGGCGCGGCGGAGGACCGCCGCGCCACACCTCAGGGTTTGGAGACGTCGCCGAGCTTGTCGACCTCGCGGGTCAACGCCTCCAGGACCGAACGCAGCTGGACCTCGGTGACCTCGGCGAAGGTACGCAGGTAGGTGACCTTCTGTTCGAGGGCCTGGCGTTCCAGGGTGGTTGCCCCGTCGGCCAGTTCGGCGGAGGCGCGGCTGGCCTCCTCGGCCGCCTGCCGCGCCTGGTCCTGCGCGTGCCGCAGCAGCTCCTCGTACCGTTGCCGGGCCTGCCCCACGAGCCGCCGGGAGTACTCCTCGGCCTGGGCGACCTGGCTGTCGGCGGCCTGCTGCGCCTGGCTCATCAGGTTGACGGCGTCGACGCTGATGCGTTCGCGCATGGCGCTGGCGTCGGCGGCCGGGTCCTGCCCGTGTTCGCGGTAGTAGTTGACGAGCCGGGCGATCTCGGCGCGCAGCGACGCCTTCTCCGCGTCGGCCGCCCCGATGTCGTCGGCCACCCGGGCGAGGAACATCCGCACCTCGTCCTCGTGGTACCCGCGCCGGCCGAACGGCGGCCGGGAGAAGGTCGTGGTCCGCACCCTGTCCGCGCTGAGCGGGCCCCGCCGGGCCGCTCCGTTGTCGTCGCCGGTCACTGGCCCCACCTCTCCCCGCCGCCGTCCGGAGTGCCCGGTGCCGGGCCCGCGTCGGCACCGGGCGTGAACTCGTCGTACCGCACCCGTTCGTCGGGCACGCCGGCGGCGACCAACCGCCCCACCGTGTGTTCCACCATCGCCGGCGGGCCGCAGACGAGGCAGTCACGGTCGGCCCACCGGCCCGTCCGTACCGCCACGTCCGCGACCAGCCCGCGCTCCCCGCGGTAGAACGGGTCGTCCGAGACCACCGGGGTGTAGTCGAACCACGGGCGTGCCGTGGCCAGCTCGCTGAGCAGGTCGTTCTCGTACAGGTCCCACCCGGACCGCGCGCCGTGGAAGAGGTGGACCCGCCGCTCGTCGCGGCGTGCCTGCCACTCCCGGTCGATCTGTTCGAGCACCGCGCGAAGCGGCGCCAGGCCGGTCGCGCCCGCGACCATCAGCACGTCGCGCTCCCCGCCGGGGAGTACGAGCCGGTCGCCGACGGGCGCGCCGATCCGCAGCGTGTCGCCGACCGCCGCCGACTGGACGAGCGCCGGGCTGACCTGCCCGCCGTCGACGATCTTCACGTGCAGTTCGAGGCTGCCGTCGGCGCGCGGCGCGTTCGCCGGGGTGTACCAGCGCCACAGCCGCGGCCGCCGCGCGAACTCGACCGCCGCCGACTGCCCCGCGGTGAACGGGTACGCCGCGTCGGTGCGTACCTGGAGCACGGCGACGTCGATGCCGCGCCGGTCCACGCCGACGATCTCACCGTTCCACCAGGCCGGGGTGGTGCCCGCCGCGTCCTCGGCCGCGTCCGTCATCACCTGCGCGACCAGCCCGTACGCCTCGGCCCACTGCGCCGCCAGCTCGTCCGTCCACGCCTGCCCGAGGAAGTGCGCGAGCGTCGCGAGCAGGGACGCGCCGACCGCCGGGTAGTGCTCGGCGAGTACCGAGAAGCGCCGGTGGTCGCGGCCGAGCTGCTGCACGAACGGCACCACGGAGTCGAGCTGGTCCACGTTGCTGACGATCCGGCCGAGCGCGGCGACCAGCTTGTCCCGCTGGCCGGCCATCGACATCGGGAACATGTCCCGTGTCTCCGGGTACGACAGGAACAGGTGCGAGTAGAAGAACAGCGGCACCTCGTCGCCGTGCCGGGCCAGGGCCGCCCAGCTCTCCTTGAGCGCGCGCGGATCCATCAGACCTCGACGATGTCCGCCTCGGTGCCGCCCAGTGCCTCCCCGACACGGCCGATCACGTCCTCCGGTACGCCCGCCTCGCGCAGCGCCGCGACCAGGTGCACCACGACGCGGCCGAAGTGGTCCTTGCTGATGCCGAGGCCGCGGTGGGCGGCGCCGAGCTCACGCCCGTCGTACGCGGCGGGGCCGCCGAGCACCTGCGCGATGAGCAGCGCCTGGTGCCGCTTGAGCTTCGCCAGGTCCACGCCGGTGAAGAAACCGGCGAGCTCGGCGTCGGCCAGGACCTTCTCGTAGAACTGCCCGACGACCTGTCGTACGGCGTCTCCCCCGCCGATGCGCGCGTAGTCGGTTGTCGTCTCGTCCGTCACCGTTCCTCCAGTCGAGTCCGTCGCGCCGATCCAAAGAGATCGACGACGGTCGATGGAGTCTAGTGATGGTACGAGCCGGGGCAACACCCCCGGATCGAGGGCGTCACGGTGCGGAATCGGGCGGCGACACAGGCAGTCCGGCGCGGTGCCGGAGGGCCGACAGGTCGGTCAACACGATCGACCGACCCTCCGTACGCAGCCAACCGCGGTGCGCGAACGTGCGGATCACCTGGTTCACGCTCTGCCGCGACCCGCCCACCAACTCGGCCACCCGGCCCTGGCTGAGGTTCACCGGCTCGGCCTCGTCCTCGGTTGGCGACAGCAGCCGCACCAGCGTCTTCGCCACCCGGCCTGGCAGGTCCAAAAAGATGTGGTCGGTCTTCTGCTCGGTGAGCCGCCGGACCATCTCGCCCAGCGCGCGGAACACCTCTTCCAGCAGCCGGTGGTCGGAGTGCACCAGGTCGAGGAACGCGGTACGCGGCAGCGCCAGCACCTCGGTCCGGCCGACCGCCTCCACCGACGCCGACCGCGGCGCGCCGTCCAGCAGCGACACCTCACCCAGCACACCGGGCGCGCGTACCAGGTGGAGGACCGCGCGGTCGCCGGCCGGGCCGGCACGGAACACCGCGACCGCGCCGTGCTTCACCACGAGCAGCGCGTCGCCGGGGTCGCCCTCGGAGAAGATGATCTGCCCCTCCCGGTAGACCCGGGCCTCCGCACTGGCCGCCAGCCGACGTCGAATCCGCTGGTCAAGGCCGGCGAACAGGGCGATCCCCCGCAGCGGATCGCCCGGAACAGCACGCCAGTCCACCAACCGCCCCGACCTCCCCCTTCAGAGGTGCATGTCCAGGTTAGCGGGGTTGCGGAGTCCGCGGAGCGTCGTGCGAAGAACACCAGCCGTACCCTTTCACCGGTCGCGTGCCGACGTGGCACGATGCACAGCAGGAACTCGGTGCGCGACGCGGTTCCCGCGTGGCGTCGGGCCGAAGTCGAGGGGGTGGGCCGTACCGTGGCGGCCATGAGCAAGCTGGGCTGGAAGGTGACGGCGCTGGCCTTCGCGCTGCCGCTGGGCTTCGCCGCGCGCAAGGCGGTCGCGGCCGGCTGGCGCGCCGTACGGCACGAGGATCCGCCGGAGCACCACAACGACTTCGAGGCGGGCTGGACCGAGACCCTGGTGTGGGCCGCGCTGTCCGGTGTCGCGATCGCCGCCGCCGAGCTGGTCGCCGCGCGCGGCGCCGCCGCGGTGTGGCGCAACCTGACCGGCAACGAACCGCCCGGTCACGAGCACGAACCGGCCGAGATCGAGGCATAGCCGCCCCGCTCCCCGCTGCTGGATCGGCGGCGGGGAGGATGGGGGGATGACCGATCTGCTCAACCGTTCCCTCGCCGACACCGACCCCGAGGTCGCGGAGGCCATCGGCGCCGAGCTGCACCGCCAGCAGTCGACGCTGGAGATGATCGCCTCGGAGAACTTCGCGCCCGTCTCGGTGCTCTCGGCGCAGGGCTCAGTCCTGACCAACAAGTACGCCGAGGGCTACCCCGGCCGCCGCTACTACGGCGGCTGCGAGTACGTCGACGTGATCGAGCGGCTGGCGATCGAGCGGGTGAAGGGCCTGTTCGGTGCCGGCTTCGCGAACGTGCAGCCGCACTCCGGCGCGCAGGCGAACGCCGCGGCGATGTTCGCCACGCTCACGCCGGGCGACACGATCCTCGGCCTCGACCTGGCGCACGGCGGCCACCTCACGCACGGCATGAAGATCAACTTCTCCGGCAAGCTGTACCACGTCGTCGCCTACCACGTCGCCGAGTCCGACCACCGCGTCGACATGGCCGAGGTACGCCGGCTCGCCGTGGAGCACAAGCCGAAGATGATCGTCGCCGGCTGGTCGGCGTACCCGCGGCACCTGGACTTCGCCGCGTTCCGCGAGATCGCCGACGAGGTCGGCGCGCTGCTGATGGTCGACATGGCGCACTTCGCCGGTCTCGTCGCCGCCGGCCTGCACCCGAACCCGGTGCCGCACGCCGACATCGTCACGACCACCACGCACAAGACCCTCGGCGGCCCGCGCGGCGGCGTCATCCTCACCAACAGCCCGGAACTGGCGAAGAAGATCAACTCGGCGGTGTTCCCCGGCCAGCAGGGCGGGCCGCTGGAGCACGTCATCGCCGCCAAGGCGGTGTCGTTCAAGGTCGCCGCGTCCGACGACTTCGCCGACCGCCAGCGCCGTACCCTCGCCGGCGCGTCGATCCTCGCCGAGCGGCTGACGCAGCCGGAGCTCGCCGCCGCCGGCGTACGGGTGCTGACCGGTGGCACCGACGTCCACCTGGTCCTCGTCGACCTGCGTGACTCGGAGCTGGACGGCCGGCAGGCCGAGGACCGGCTGCACGACCTCGGCATCACCGTCAACCGCAACGCCGTACCGTTCGACCCGCGCCCACCGATGGTCACCTCCGGCCTGCGCATCGGTACGCCGGCGCTCGCCACCCGCGGCTTCGACACCGAGGCGTTCGCCGAGGTCGCCGACGTCATCGCGAACGCGCTGCTGCCCGGCTTCGACGACGCCCGCGCCGCGGTGCTGCGCGACCGCGTCGCCGCCCTCGCCGACAAGTACCCGCTGTACCCGTCGCTGTAGCGGCACCGCCCGGCGCGCGGTGACGGCGCGCCGGGCGGTCCGGCCACGTGCGCTCACCGAGCCCGGCGGTTCCCGGATCCGGCCACGTGCGCCCGCGTACCGGAGGGTTCAGGAGCCGTCGACCGCCGACACCTGCGGACGTTCGACCGGTGCCAGGTCTGGCGCCGTGACCTGGGCCGATGCCGGCCCGCGGGCGTGGTCGGCGGCGAGCAGGGCCGCGGGTACGAGGACGAGCATGCCGGCGCCGACCGCGAGCGACGGGTAGCCGGCGGCGCCGAGCACGGCGGTGGACGCGACGGTGGCGGCGCCGCCCCCGGCCTGCGTCCAGCCCTCCACGAGGCCCTGCACCCGCGCCTCGACCGCGCCGGGCAACCCGCGTACGAGCAGGGCGCTGCACCCGACGAACACAAGGTCCCAGCCGTACCCGAGCAGGAACAGCGCGACCGCGAGGCCCGCGCCCGACGACGCCGCCGTACCGGTGACGAGGGCGGCGGCGACGACCAGAACGGCGAGGCCGGCCCCGACGACGGTACGACCGCCGAAGCGGTCCGCAAGCCGGCCGGACAGCGGCGCGAGGCCAAACATGCCGAGCGTGTGCACCGACACGACGAGGCCGACGAGACCCATCGACCGGCCGTGCTCGTGCAGGTGGAGCGGACCCGCGCTCATCACGCCGACCATCACGACCTGCGCGACCATCATCGCCACGAGCGCGAGCCGGAT
The DNA here is from genome assembly GCA_036503555.1 of Actinocatenispora sp. GTDB lineage: Bacteria > Actinomycetota > Actinomycetes > Mycobacteriales > Micromonosporaceae > Actinocatenispora. Next base: position 88,145 of record DASXWQ010000048.1, on the reverse strand, counting down.
GTCGGGTCGGGCGAGCAGGCGCCGCAGCGGCCAGGCACCGGCGGGCACGGCGTCGTCGGCACCCGCCGGCCGCCGCGTCACCAGGGCGAACGCCGCGACCGCGAGCAGCAGGCAGGCCATCGCGAACGCGAATGCGCCGGACAGCGGCGGCCACCCGGCCCGCCCCGCGAGCCGGGACACCGAGGCGAGCAGCAGCGGGCCGCCGACCGCGCCGACCGTACCCGCCCACACGACGGCGCCCAGCGCTGTGGCGCGGCGGGCGGGCGGGTAGAGCTCGGCGGCGGCGTACCGGGCGAGCTGCCCGGCGCCGTTCCCGACACCGAGCAGCAGCATCCCGGCCAGCAGCACCGGGATCGACGCCCGGGCCGCGCCGGCGGTCGCGAGCGCGGCGCCGGCCGTACCGATCGCGACGCCCGCGAGCAGCGCGGTACGTCTGCCCCGCCGGGCCGTCACCCGGCTCAGCGCCCACACCCCGCCGGCCGTACCGGCGACCGCGGCGGCACTGCCGATCCCGCCCCAGCCCGTACCCGCCCGGTCGGCGACGACCAGCGTCGCCGCGGTACCCGCGACCGTTATCGCGGCGTTGATCGCGGCCGCGCCGGCGAACAGCGCGGCGGTCGTGCGTCGGCGTACCCGGGTGGCCACGTTGTAGGTTTCCATGCGAGGCAGGTTAGGAAAGTCGCCGCCCGAGCTGAATGGCCGTCGGCACCCGATCCGGCCGGCCCGACCTGGCGTACGAAAGGGGTTGGCACCCGATGACCTTCCGATCGGATGTCGCGCTCGACGCGGTGGACTGGCGCATCCTGCACGAGCTGCAGACCGACGGCCGCCAGTCGTTCAAGGAGCTGGCGCGCCGGGTGAACCTGTCGGCGCCCGCCGTCGCCGACCGGGTACGCCGGCTCCAGGACGCCGGCGTGATCACCGGGTACCAGGCGCGGGTCGACCCGGCGCGGGCCGGGCTGCCACTCACCGCGTTCCTGATGCTGCGGTGCACGCCGGGTCGCTGCCTGCTGCGTACCGGCCGGGCCGCGGACTATCCGGAGATCGTCGAGGTGCACAAGCTCGCCAGCGACTCGTGCGCGCTGCTGAAGGTCCGGGTCGCGTCGATGACGCACCTGGAGAGCTTCCTCGAACACCTCAGCGAGCGGCACGGCGAGGCCCGCTCGCACATGGTCCTGTCCACGCAGTACGAGCGGCGCGAGGTCGAGGCGCCCCCGACGCCGCCGGGCCCGGTCACCGCCGCCGACGGCTGGTGAGCCGGCCCGGCGGCGGCGGGCCGGCCGTCACTCGGCGACGACGTTGACGTCGCCGGCGCGTACCGAGACGACGCCGTCGACCTCCGACAACGCGGCGGCGAGATCGGCCAGCACCCGTACGCCCTGCAGCGTGAGGGCGACCTGGACCAGGTTCGCGTCGTCGACCTGTTCGGTGGAGATCTCGCTGACCGCGAAGCCCCGGTCGGTGCACTCGGCAAGCGCGGTCCGCAACACGCCCTGCCCCCCGCGGTAGGTCATGGTCAGCGTGGACGGCGCCCACTTCGACCGGGGCAGCCGGCGGCCGAGCGCGGGATAGCCGTACAGGACGAGGAAGTGGCCGGCGGTCACGACGATCGCGAGCAGCCACAGCCCGGCACCGCAGGCCATGCCGACGGCGGCGGACATCCAGATCACGGCGGCGGTGGTGAGCCCGCGTACCGCGTCGCGGCGGACGAAGATGAGCCCGCCGCCGATGAAGCCGATGCCGGACACGATCTGCGCGGCGACCCGGGACGGGTCGAGGCCGACGTGCGGGCCGAGCACGGTGGTGAAGCCGTACTTGGAGATCAGCATGATGAGGGCGGAGCCGACACCGACCAGGGTGTGGGTGCGCAGGCCGGCGCTCTTCTGCGCCAGCTCGCGTTCGAGGCCGATGGCGCTGCACAGCAGCAGCGCCAGGGCCAACTCGGCGACCTGGGCCCAGCCCTGGCCGGTGGGTTCGCCAAATGCCAACACGTGCGTCATACCGGTTGAGGATCCTCACTTCCCCTCGCACGGGCGCGAGGCACGTAAGGGTAACCCCAGATCGCGTTAGTTTCTGGCATTCATCTCACAAGAATCTGCTCACTTCGCATCGGCATAACAGTCGACGGTCGCGGTGTCGAGCGGGAAACGCACCGGCGTCGACCCGAACAGCAGCCGCGTCGCCTCCTCCGCCGCCGCCGACACCGCCGCCTCGACCTCGGCCGCCAGCTCCCGCCGACAGTGCACCACGACCTCGTCGTGCTGGAAGAACACCAGCTCGGCGCCCGTACCGAGGCGGTGCAGCCGGCCACGCAGATCCGCCAGCAGCAACAGCGCCCACTCCGCCGCCGTCGCCTGGATGACGAAGTTGCGCGTGAACCTGCCGCGGGCACGCGCCGACGCCGCCGACGTCGACACCGCCTCACCGGGCTCGCCGAACCCCGACTCCGCGACCGACGCCGGCGGACACGTACGCCCCAGCACCGAACGGACGAGCCCGCCCCGCTCGCCGACCCGCGCCGCGGCCTCCACATAGCCCACCGCGTCCGGGAACCGGCGGCGCAGCGTGCCCAGCAGCGCGCCGCCGTCGCCGCTGGTCCCGCCGTACATCGCGGCGAGCAGCGCGATCTTCGCCTTCTTCCGGTCGCCGCCGAACGCGTTCTCGGCAAGCGCGCCGTACAGGTCGCCGTCGCCGGCCGCCGCCGACATGCCGCGGTCACCGGACACCGCCGCGAGGATCCTCGGCTCCAACTGCCCCGCGTCGGCCACCACCAGCGTCCAGCCCGGGTCCGCCACGACCGCGCGGCGCACCGCCTTCGGAATCTGCAGCGCCCCACCGCCCCGGGTACCCCAGCGGCCGGAGACCACCGCACCCGCCACGTACTCCGGGCGGAAGCGGCCGCCGATCACCCAGTCCGACAGGAACTGCCAGCCGTTCGCGCTGTGCAGCCGCGCCAGCTCCTTGTACCGCAGCAGCGGCGGCACCGCCGGATGGTCCACGTCGCGCAGCACGTACGCCCGGGTCGAGGACACCGTGACCCCCGCCCGCCGGAACGCACGCACCAGGTCCGACGGCGAGTCCGGGTTGACCCGGAAGCCGAACCCGGCCTCGATCTCCGCGGCCAGCCCCGCCAGCACCCGGGGCCGGCCGCCGCCGACCGGGCGCGGCCCCAGCATCTCCGTCAGCAGCGCGTCGTGTACGTCGGCGCGCCACGGCAGCCCGACCGCCCCCATCTCCGCCGCGGCCAGCGCACCCGCCGACTCGGCCGCCACCAGCAGCCGGAACCGGTCCGGGGCGGGCAGCTCGGCGATCCGGCGCCGCTGGTCGGCGTACACGGCGACGACCGCGGCCAGCGGCGACGCCGCGCCCGGCAGCTCGTCCCGGGTCGCCTCGAACAGCGCCGGCTGGGTGGGCCGCCCGGGCTGCGGCGCGCCCACCACCGGCGCGTCGTCCGGCACCGGGAGATCGTGCAGCCGAGCCCACGCCGCGGCCAGCGACCGCGGCTCACCCCAGCGCACGTCATGGCCGAGGAGCAGCGCCTCGGTCAGCGCCAGGTCGTGGCAGCGCGCCACACGCACGCCACGCCGGTGCAGCTCCACATAGCACGTCGCGGTGTCGGCCCAGATCCACCGGCCACCCGCCGGCTCCCGCGCGCCGACGGCCGCGGCCAGGTCCGGCACCGCCACCGCGTCCGCCGGTACGCCGGCAGCGTCCAGCTCGGCCAGCTCCCCGCCGCCGTCCCGACCCGCGTGCACCGCCCACCACACACCGAAGATCCTGCACCCACCCACCGACACTTCACCTGGTCGCGGGCGGATACGACGCGCGGCCCGCCGGTGGAGACCGGCGGGCCGCGCGCGTGGTACCCGGGGTGGGTCAGTCCGAGGACTTGGTCAGCGTCGCGGTCGTGGTCTTCGTCGACCCGTTCCGTGAGTACGTGACCTTGACCTTGTCGCCCGGCTTGTGCTCGCTGATGACCGACACCAGCGACGCCGAGTCCGTCACCTTCGTACCGTCGACCTCGGTGATCACGTCACCCTTCTTCAGGCCGGCCTTGGCCGCCGGGCCGCCCTTGGTGACGTCGGCGACGAGCGCACCCTGCGGGGTACCGCTGGCGCTCTGGCCGTCGCTGACCGCGTCGCCGACCTTGACACCGAACAGCGCGTGCTGCACCTTCTTGCCGTCGATGAGCTGGTCGGCGGTCGACTTGGCGGTGTTGATCGGGATCGCGAAGCCGATGCCGATGCTGCCCGCCTCGCCGCTCGACGAGCCCGCCCCGCGGATCGCCGAGTTGATGCCGATGACCTGACCGGCCATGTTCAGCAGCGGGCCGCCGGAGTTGCCCGGGTTGATCGCGGCGTCGGTCTGGATCGCGTTCGGGATCGTGATCGTGCTGCCGCTGCTCTGTTGCTGCTGCTTGTTCTGGTTGGGCCGGCCGAAGTTGAACGGGTTCTGGTTCTGCTGCTGCGGCTGCTCGTCCTCGGCCGACACGCTGTAGCTGCGGTTCAGCGCGCTCACGATGCCCTGCGTGACCGAGCCCTCCAGGCCGAGCGGGCTGCCGATCGCGACGACGCCGTCCCCGACGCGCATCTTCGAGCTGTCGCCCAGCGTCGCCGGCTTCAGCCCCGACTTGCCCTGCGCCTGCACGACGGCCAGGTCACCGGCCGGGTCTGTACCCACGACCTTCGCCGACGCCTGCTTGCCGTCCGAGAACGTGACGGTGATCGAGCCGCCGGCCTTCGCCACCGACGACACGACGTGGTTGTTGGTGAGGATCATGCCGTCGGACCGGATGATCACACCGGAGCCCTCGTCGCCGGACTGGCTGTTGTCCGGCTGCACCTTCAGCGACACGACGCTCGGCTGCACCTGCGCGACCATGTTGGCGAGCGAGCCGCCCTTGCTCGACACCGGCGTCGACACGACGGGGCTCTCGGTCACCCCGTTGCCCTCCAGCGCGTGCACGGTCACGCCGCCCACGACGCCGCCGCCGAGGACGAGCACCACGGCCGCGGCACCGGCGGCGAGCCAGCGCCGACCCGTACGCGGCTTCGCCGGCTGCGACCCGAAGGGACCCGGCTGCTGCCACGCGCCCGGGCCACCGCCCGGACCGTACGGCGGGACCTGCTGCGTCTGGTACGCCCCGCTCGGGTCCACGCCCTGCGCGGCGAACTGCCCCGTCGCGTCGGTCCCGGCCAGCCCGGCGAACTGCCCCGTGGCGTCCGTGCCGTACGGCTGGCCGGTCGCGCCGGCGCCCAGCGGCTGGCCGGACGCGTCCGGCTGTCCCCACACCGGGGTCGGCGCCCCGGCCGGTACGCCGGCGGCGGCCGCCGCCTGGTCCGCGTCCGCGGCGGCCCGGTCGGCCTGCTCGGCGGACTGGTCCGCGGGCTGGTCCGCGGGCTGCGTCCACTGTGCGTCGGTCCCGGCCGGTACGCCACCGGCCGTCGGCCACTGCTCTGCCGCGCCGCCGGTCTGCGGCGAGGCGGTCGGCGCGGCCTGGTCGGCGGCCGCGCCGGGAAGAGTCTCCGTCGGCTCCGTCGGGTCCGTCGCCGACGGCTCGGACCCGACCTGTCCCGGGGTCGACGGCTCGGCGGCGGACTGCTCGGGCGTGGGGGCCGGCAGAATCTCGGTCGGGCCGTCGATCTGCTGCGCCGGGCCGGCGTCGGCCTCGGCGGGCGTACCGGCGTCCTGGGCCGCCGCAGACGCGTCGGCGTCCTGGGCCGCGGGCGTGCCGGCGGGCGGCGTGTCGGCCGCAGGCGTGGCGTCCGGGGACGAGCCGGCGGACGGTGCGGTGTTCGACGGTGCGGTGTTCGACGGTGTGGTGTTCGACGGTGCGGTGGCGGCCGGGGGCTCGGGCGCCGCCGGGGCCGCTGGCTCCGTCGCGCCGGCGGGCGGCTGCGCGGCCTGGTCCGACTCCGCCGCGGCCGGCTCGTCGGCGCGGTTGGTGTCGCGGTCCTGATCACTCATGGGACCAGATTGTGCCGGTACCCTGCGCCGAGCCTGGGGCGTCCCTGGGAATCGCCTGGGAGAGGGAACGACGGCGATCACTGCGTGACGAGCCGGGTACGCACCGGTCAAATCCGGGCGTACCCGGTCGCTGTCAGCACTCGCGTCGTCGTCGACCGCGCGCACCGTCACCACGGCGTCCCGCGGCGTGCTGCCGACGAGGCCCGTGCCCCGGAGATGTCCAGGAGCACGGGCCGATCACTGCGCGGTCAGACCTGGCCGCGCTCGAAGTAGGACCGGACGTCGGCGTCGAGCGCCGGCACGTCGTACGGCGTTCCGTTGTCCCGCAACGACCTCGTGGCCTGCACGCCCGCCGCGACGCTCATCCGGGCCGCCACCGGCGAGGTGTCGGTGACGCCGCCGGAGCGTACGAACCGGCAGAACTCGGCGATGATCTGCGTGTCGGCGCCGCCGTGCGAGCCGCCCGCGTCCGGTACCCGGTAGGAGATGTCGGCGTCCGGGCGGTAGCCGGAACGCCGTGCGTTCCACACCTTGACGACGTCGCCCGGCCCGTCGCCGAAGTTCTCCAGCCGGCCCGCGTCCCCGATGACGGTGTAGTTGCGCCAGTAGTCCGGGGTGAAGTGGCACTGCTGGTACGCCGCCAGCACACCGTTGTCGAGCCGCATGTTGACCAGCGACACGTCCTCGACGTCGACCACGTCGTTGAGGTTCCGCTGGGAGCGCGGCGGCCAGTTGGTCGCCGGCGCGAGCCAGTCGTCGGTCTTCGGCTCGCCGGCGGCCCGCCGCGGCAGATCCCCGTACAGTCGGAGATCCCCGAACGCCTGCACCTGCTCGGTGTACCCGCCGGCGAGCCAGTGCAGCACGTCGATGTCGTGCGCGGCCTTCTGCAGCAACAGTCCCGTCGTGTTGCGCCGGTCGGCGTGCCAGTCCTTGAAGTAGAAGTCGCCGCCGTGCCCGACGAAGTGCCGCACCCAGATCGTCTGCGGCGTACCGATGTCGCCGCGGGCGACGACGTCGCGCATCAGCCGGACGACACCCATGTGCCGCATGTTGTGCCCGACGTACAGTCGGGTGCCGGTTTCCCTTGCGGCGCCGAGGATCGCGTCGCACTGCTCGATGGTGATGCCGAGTGGCTTCTCCACGTACACCGGCTTCCCGGCGCGGATCACGTCGAGCGCGATCGCCTCGTGCGTGTGGTCCGGGGTGTTCACGATCACCGCGTCGACGTCGGGCGAGGCGAGCAGGTCGCGGTAGTCGGCGGTGCCGAGCGCCGCGTCGAACGTCGCCGCTTCCCTCGTCCGGACCTCCTCGTCCAGGTCGCAGACCGCGACCACCCGCGAGCCCTCGCCGGGTCGGTGCGCCGCCACGGCGAGGCTGCGCCGCAGCCCGAACCCGATGACGCCCAGCCGTACGTCTTCCACGTTTCCGTCCTCCATCCGGACAACCCCGGCCGGCCCACCGAGCAGCGTTGACGTTCCCCCGTGATAGTGCCTGCCGCGCGGGACCGGCGGCTACCGGGGATGCCGGCCCAGCCAGTCCAGGTACCCCGCGATCCGGGGCCGGATGTCGCCTTCCGGTTGGTATCCGGTGTCCTCGGCGATGCGGGTGAGGTCGAGGCGCGCGTCGGAGTCCGGCCCGCCCGGCGTACGCCCGGGAAGCAGCGGCAGCACCGCCTCCGGCCGTACCGCGCGGATCGCGTCGACGACCTCCGCGTCGTGGACGACCCGACCGCCCCCGATGTTGTACGTCCGGTGCGAGAGGCGGTCCGCGGTCTGCACGAGCGCGATGCCGCGCGCGCAGTCCGTGACGTGGCACAGGTCGATCCCGTCCCCCGCGTACGCCGGGCGCACGGATCCGGCGCCCCGTGCCGCGGCGTGGACGAGCCGCGGCAGCGCGACGAACGGCGAGTCGGGCCGGCCGAGCGGACCCCAGATCGCGCCCAGCCGTACGGACACCGCGTCGACACCGGTGCCGGCGGCGAGCGCGGCGTACAGCTCGGCGGCCTTCTTCGCGGCGGGGATCCAGCCGGGCGCGATCGTCGGCAGCGGCGCGTCCTCCCGCCACAGCGGCCCGGGTACGCCGGCGTACACGCCGATGGTGCTCGCGAGCGTGACGCGTACGTCGAGCTCCCGCGCGACGGTGAGTGCGTTCAGCGTGGCGCCCGCCGCGGCGCGCAGGCTGCCGACGGGATCGCCGGACAGGGCGGGCGACGCGGCGAGGTGGACGATCCCGCTGATCGGGTGGCGCCGGGCGATCGCCCGGAAACCGTCGAGATCGGCGCAGTCGAGCGGTTCGGTGGGCGCACCCGCCAGGAACTCCGGTACGTCGGCGGAGCGGTGCCGGCCGAGCACGCACTCGCGGCCGAGGTCGAGCAGGGCGCGGGCGGTGTGGCTGCCGATGAAGCCGAGGCCGCCGGTCACGAGAATCATGGTGTGGTCCTTGCCTGGTCGGACATCAGGACCCCGGGGAAAGTCGCTAGCATGCTAATGACGACCCTAACCGGGATGTCGTTAGCATGCAAACGACTATCCTGGGCGGCGTGACCGACGACCCGAGCGAGCTGCTGACCCTGTTCACCCGCACGCACAAACTGCTCGGCAGCGCCGCCGACGCGGCGATGAGCGAGCACGGCGTACGGGTCGGCCAGAACCTGATCCTCTCCCAGCTCTGGGACCGCGACGGCCGCACACCGGGCGAGATCGCGGCGCACTGGCAGGTGAGCACGCCGACGATCGTGAACACCGCGCGCCGCATGGAGGCGGCCGGGCTCATCACCCGTGAGCCGGACCCCGACGACGCGCGGTTGGTACGCCTGCACCTCACCGCCGCCGGCCGCGCCGCGCGCGCCCCCGTCCAGGCGGCCCGGCGACGCCTCGCCGAGCACGCCACGGCGACGCTCACCGCCACCGAACGCCGTCACCTGCGCACGGCGCTCACCAAGATCGTCGCCCAGCTGTCCGGCTGACCCGCCGGACCTTCCCTCAGCCCTCGGCGAGGAACAGCTCGACCACCGGCACGGTCACGTCCGGCCGCTGGATCGGCAACTCCAGCGTCAGCGCGCCCTCTCCGCCCGACACCTGCATGTGGCCCGGCTCCGCCGCGTCCGCCGTCAGCACCGTCACCTCCGACGCGTCGTGCAGGAACTGTGCGTACGCCACCTTCCCCGCCAGGCCCGCCAGGTGCACGTGCCGCATCGGCCAGGAGAACAAGTGCAGGAACAGGCGGTTGCCGACCTGGGTGTACCGGCAGTCCGCCGGCGGGGTGAAGCCGCTCGGGCCGGCGCCGCGGATCGACCGCTCGTGCCGCCGCATCCACTCGCCGATCCCCCGCAGCCGTTCCACGGCACGCGGCTCGAACTCGCCGCGCGCGGTCGGCCCGACGTTGAGCAGCAGGTTGCCGCCCTTCGACACGCCGTCGACCAGCATGCGTACCAACAGGTCCGTGGACTTCCAGTCCAGGTTGTCCCGGTCGTACCCCCAGGAACCGTTGAGCGTCTGGCACGCCTCCCACGGCACCTGCGGCTCGTCCGCGTCGACGACCGCACCCGTCGGCTGCACCTGCTCCGGCGTCACCAGGTCACCGGCGCCGAGGTCGAGCCGGTTGTTCACGATGATGTGCGGTTGCAGCGCGCGTACCATCGCGAGCAGCTTCTCCGACTGCCAGTCGTTGCGCCCCTTGGCATTCCGCCCGCGCCCCGGGTACGAGAAGTCGAACCACATCACGTCGATCCGACCGAACTGCGTCAGCAGCTCGCGTACCTGGCCGTGCAGATAGTCGACGTACGTGGCCATGTCGCGCTCGCCGATGTCGTCCAGGTCGCGCTGCGGGTGGTACAGGTCGATCGGGAAATCGGGGTGGTGCCAGTCGAGCAGCGAGTGGTAGAAGCCGACCTTGAAGCCACGGTTGCGGAACGCCTCCACCATGGGGCGCAACAGATCCCGACCGTACGGCGTGTTCGTCGCCTTGTAGTCGGTCAGCGCCGAGTCCCACAGGCAGAAGCCGTCGTGGTGCTTGGTCGTGATGACGAAGTAGCGCATCCCGGCCTGCCACGCGGTCTCCGCCCACTCGGCCGGGTCGTGGAGATCCGGGTCGAAGTGGTCGAAGTACCGCTGGTACTGCTCGTCGGTCAGCTTCTCCCGGGACTTCACCCACTCGTGACGGGCCGCCGCGGCGTAGATGCCCCAGTGGATGAACAGTCCGAAGCGGTCCTCGACCAGCCATCGGGTACGGTCCGCCGCGCTGTCGGCGCCGTCAGCCATGCCCATCACTCCTCGGTAGCCCGCGGTCGAGTCATCCGATCTTTCCACGTCGATCCCGACGCCAGTCAAGACCACGCCGGGATTGTCGCGAGATCGCCGACCACGGCATCCGATGTCTGGCCGCCTCCGACCCGGTGTGCGGGCACGCTTGACGCGGTCCGGCGCGCTGCATAGCGTCCGGAAACCTGGCCATCGTGACGTTCCCGACCATCGGAGCCGCGCGCCCATGAGCACCCCGCCGTACCTGCGCCTGCCGCCGCTCGACCGCGACCGCGCCACCCGGACCGGGTGGAGCCGCGCGCACTGGGAGGCGCTGGCCGACCACCTGCTGGACTCGGTCGTGCCGTACGCGACGGACGACGCCGCGCAGTACCGGCTGCCCGGCCGGAACAGCCGCTCCGGCGTGGTCTCCGACGGCCTGGAGGGCTTCGCCCGGACGTTCCTGCTCGCCGCGTTCCGGATCGCCGGCGCGCGCGGCGAGGGCGTCGACCACCTCGTCGAACGGTACGCCCGGGGACTCGCCGCCGGTGTCGCCGGAAGCTGGCCGTCCATTGTGGACCGCTCGCAGCAGATGGTGGAGGCGGCGTCGATCGCGCTCGCGCTGCACGAGACCCGGCCGTGGCTGTTCGACCGGCTCGACCAGTCCACACAGGACGGTGTGCGGGCCTGGCTCGGCGGCTTCGTCGGCAGGACCACGTGGGACAACAACTGGGTCCTGTTCCAGGTCGTCACCGAACAGTTCCTGGCGACCGTGGGCGGACCGCACGACCCCGCCGAGATCGAGCGCGGCCTCGACCGGATCGAGCCCTGGTACCGCGGCGACGGCTGGTACTCCGACGGAGCCGGCGCCAACTACGACTACTACGTCGGCTGGGCCATGCACCTGTACCCGTTGCTGTGGACCAGGATGACCGACGACGACGGCGGGCGCGGCGAGGTGTACCGGGGGCGGCTGCGCGAGTTCCTGGCGCAGTACCAGTACTTCTTCGGCGCGGACGGCGCGCCGGTGCACCAGGGCCGGTCGCTGACGTACCGGTTCGCGTGTGTCGCGCCGCTGTGGACCGGCGCGCTGTTCGACGCGAGCCCGCTGCCCCCGGGCCAGACCCGGCGGCTCGCCTCCGACGTCGTACGCCACTTCGTGGAGCGCGGCGCGCCGGACGAGCGCGGCCTGCTCACCCTCGGCTGGTACGGCCGGCACCTGCCCACCACGCAGGACTACTCCGGCCCCGCCTCACCGTACTGGGCCAGCAAGGGCTTCCTGGGCCTGCTGCTGCCGACCGACAGTCCAGTGTGGACGGACCCGGAGGCGCCGGTGCCGAACGACCGCGACGACACCGTGGTCGCCCTGCCGCGGCCCGGTTTCGTGCTGTCGTCGACCGTGCACGACGGCGTGGTACGCCTGCTCAACCACGGCAGCGACCACAACCTGCCCGCACCGGCCGCCGCGCACGACGATCCGCACTACGCGAAACTCGCGTACGCCACGCACGCCGCGCCGGACACCGCACCGGCGGCCTGGGCGCGGTCGGTGGACAACCACGTCGCGGTGCTCTCCGACGCGGGTGTCGCGTCCCGCCGCCGGCGCATCGAGCGGATCGCCGTCGCCGACCGGTACGCGTCCTCGTGGTACGAGGCGACGGTGGACGGCGCGGGATACCGGATCGAGACCGCGTCGGTGGCCCGCGGCGCGTGGGAGCTGCGGGCGCACCTCGTCTCCGGGCCGGCCGGCCGCACCGTACGGGACGGCGGGTACGCGGTCGCCGGTGGCACCGCGCCGACCGCCGCCACCGGGACCGGCTGGGCGACCGCGACCACGCCGGCCGGCCTGACCGCCGCCGTCGTCGGCCTCGCCGGCTGGACGTCCGCCGGAGTGCACGCCGACGCCGAGGCCAACGCGTTCGGCCCGTGCTCGGCCACTCCGTACCTGCGGGCCACCCACCCGGGCGGCGACACCGTGTACGTCGGGCTGGTCGTGCTGTCCGGCGACGCCGTGCACCCGGACGCACTCGCGGACGGCTTCGCCGTCACCGTCGCCGACCGTACGGTCGTGGTCCGGTACCCCGACGGCGAGCTGGTCCGGCTACGCCTCGGTGACGTGCCGGCCGGCGTCGCGCGCTACCAGCGCGTCCCGGTCGAGGGCGACCCGGTCGCCCTGCTCGCCTGACCGTCCACATCGGACGGTGCCGCGCGGGACCGTGCCCGCCGGCCGGTGCGGATGCCGTTCTCCCACGGGTCCGACGCGGTGGTGGAGCCGGTCACGATCCGCATCGGCCCTGCGGCGGGGCCGCGTTCAGCGGCGGGGGCGGGCCGATCGCGGATCGTCCACATCGGACTCGCCGGCGGGAGCGGCGTCGCCTGGCGTCACCAGACCGAGGTCGACCGTGGCCTCGGGTACCGGCCGATCCGGGGTGGGGCCGCGGTCGGCGCCGAGATCGACGGTGACGTCGTCGGGAGCTCCGTCCGCCTCGGCCGGATCGTCGGTGTAGTCGGGATCGTCGTCGCCGTACGCCGCGTCGTCGTCGGGCGCGAGCGGGAACCGTACGCGGAAGGTGGCGCCCTCGCCCGGCTCCGACTCGACCTCGACGCTGCCTCGGTGCGCGGTGACCAGCGACGCGACGATCGCGAGGCCCAGACCGGTACCGCCGGCCTCGCGCGAGCGTGCCTTGTCGACCCGGTAGAACCGCTCGAACACCCGCTCGCGCTGCTCCGGCGTGAGCCCCGGACCCTGGTCGGCGACCTCGACCACGGCCGACCCTGCCTCGGTGCGCACCCGCACCTCGACGGGCGTACCCGCGGGGGTGTGCGCGATCGCGTTGTCCACCAGGTTGCGCACCACCTGGCGCAGCCGCGGCTCGTCGCCCAGCACCACGGGCGGCCCGTCGGCGCCGGCGCCGACCCGCAGCGACATGTCGCAATCGGGGGCCACCGCCCGCGCCCCCTGCACCACGTCGGCCGCGATCGCCAACAGGTCGACGGGCTCGTGCGCGACCGGCCGCTGCTGGTCCAGCCGGGCCAGCATGAGCAGGTCCTCGACGAGCAGGCCCATCCGGGACGCCTCGCCCTCGATCCGGGCCATCAGCCGGTTCGCCTCCTCGGACGAGCCGTGCGGCCGTTGCCGGTACAGCTCGGCGAACCCGCGGATCGTCGTCAACGGCGTACGCAGCTCGTGGCTGGCGTCGGCGACGAAGCGCCGCATCTTGCCCTCGGAGCGGTGCGCCGCCGCGGCCGACTCGCGTGCCGCGTCGGCCGCGCGCCGGGCGGAGTCCGCGGACCGGCGCGCCGCGTACTCGGAGCCGGCCTGCGCGGCGAACGCGGCCTCGATCTGCCCGAGCATCGCGTTCAGCGCGCGGCCGAGTCTCCCCAGCTCGGTACGCGGGTCGCGCTCCGGCACCCGCAGGCCGAGGTTGCCGTTCGCGATCGCCCCCGCCGTACGCTCGATGTCCCGCAACGGCCGCAGGCTGTACGTGACGACCGCCGCGCCGACGATCGCGAGCAGCACCAGCACCGCGGCGCCGACGATGACCTCGATGCTGATCAACCGGCTCATCGTCTGGTTGACCGAGTCCATCGACGCCGAGACCACGAGATACTGCTTGGTACCGCCCAGGTTCAGCGGCTGCACGAGCACCCGCCAGCGTTGGCTCGTCTCGTTCGACCCCGCGTTGAAGGGCCGGCCCGCCACCGCGTCGAGGTGGCTCGCCGAGTGCGGGTACTCCGGCCAGATGCTCGGGTGCGCGGTCTGCGTGTTGACCCGGTCGCGTACCTGCCCGTTGGCCAGCCGGCTCTCGAACATGTACTGCGCGGCCAGCGTCATCGTGCTGGTGCTGCTGATCGGGATCAGGTCACTGACCCGCAGCTTGATCTCGTCGGTGGTGGGGCCGGCCGCGGCCTTCTGGTTGATGATCGTGACCGCCTGGTGCGCGAGCGACTTGACCTGCTCGTCCACCCGCGAGGTCAGGTAGTTGCGCAGGAACATCACGCTCGCCGCGCTGATCAGCAGCAACCCCACCAGCACCAGGACCAGCGCGGCGACCACCATGCGGGTCGCCAGCGGCATCCGACCGACGGCCGCCCGCAGCATCAGCGGCCCGCGGCCGAGACGCCGGGCGTACGGCGGCGGTACCTGGTTGACGGTGCTCACGGCGGTCGAAGTCCTTGCTCGTCGGGTCGGGTCGGGTCGGGTCAGCTCGGCATGCGCAGCACGTATCCCACGCCGCGCAGGGTGTGGATCAGCCGGGGGTCGGCGGTGTCGACCTTGCGCCGCAGGTACGACACGTACGACTCGACGATCGAGTCGTCGCCGCGGAAGTCGTAGTTCCACACGTGGTCGAGGATCTGGGCCTTCGACAGCACGCGGCCGGCGTTGGTCATGAAGTAGCGCAGCAGCTTGAACTCGGTCGGCGACAGCTTGATCAGCCGGCCGCCGCGGTAGACCTCGTGGGTCTCCTCGTCCAGCTCGATGTCGGCGAACGTCAGCCGGGCCGGCGGCTCGAACTCGCCGCCGGTGCGCCGCAGTACGGCCCGGATGCGCGCGATGACCTCTTCCAGGCTGAACGGCTTCGTCACGTAGTCGTCGCCGCCGAGGGTCAGCCCGCGCACCTTGTCCTCGGTACCGTCGCGCGCGGTCAGGAACACCACCGGCGTCCGGTCGCCGCCGGAACGCATGCGCCGGGCGACCTCGAAACCGTCGAGGTCGGGCAGCATGACGTCGAGCACGACGAGATCCGGTCGGCGGCGCTGCACCGCCGCGGTAGCCTCCTGACCACGGGTTGCCGTGGACACCTCGAAGCCCGCGTAGCGCAGGCTCGCGGACAACAGTTCGAGGATGTTGGGGTCGTCCTCGACGACGAGCAGTCGGGCCTCGGTCTGCTGACCGCTCCGGCCCTGGGTGAGGTCACTCGTACCCGCGGTTGCGCCTGTGGCCATGCGTCCATCATGCCCACAGGCGCTGGGCCGGTACTGACGAAGTCCTGTGAGTTGCCTGGAAATCGCAGGGGTAAGCGGATGCCGTACGCGCCGCCGTGTGAGACCGTGGGGGCATGCCGAGGAACCCTCGCAGTCACCGAACGCCCCGTTCGACATCACACAGCGTGGGGGTACGGTGAGGGAGACCTCGTGGACACGGACGGCAATCAGATGACAGAACTGACCATATCCGCGCGCTTCCGCGGCCCCACCGACAGCGCGAACGGCGGCTACGTCGCGGGCCTGCTGGCCAACGTCGCACCCGGCCCCAGCGGCACCGTCGTCACGCTGCACGCCCCGCCCCCGCTGGAGCGGAGCCTCGACCTCGACGTCGAGACGGCCGAGGACGCCGCGGACACCACCTCCGCGCTGTACGACGGGGACACCCTCATCGCCAGCGCGCGACCGGCCGACCCGTTCGACGCGCTCGTACCGCCGGTCGGGTTCGAGGTGGCGGAGCTGGCCTCGGCCGCCTACCCCGGTTTCACCCGACACCCGTTCCCCGGCTGCTTCGTCTGCGGGCACGAGCGGGACAAGGGCGACGGCCTGCGGCTGTTCCCGGGGCGCCTGGACGACGGCACCGGCCGTACCGCGTGCCCGTGGGTGCCGGACGAGTCCGCCACCGACGCGTCCGGGCACGTACCGCCGGAGATCGTGTGGGCGGCGCTGGACTGCCCCGGCGGCTGGACCGCCGAGATCGAGCGGGAGCCCCGCGTACTGGGGCGGATCGCCGCACGGGTCCGGGACGTACCGAAACCGGGCGAGCACTGCGTGATCATGGGTCGGGGCCTCGGCTCGGACGGCCGCAAGACCTATGTGGCGACCACCGCCTACGGTCCGGACGGCGCGATCCTCGGTCAGGCCCTCGCGACCTGGCTCACCCTGCGGGACTGACCGCGCCGGCCAGATCCCACGCAGCGGGCACCTAACCGCCGCCGGTACGATCTGCGGCCGTCGGTCTCGACACGCGGAGGTAAGTGGTGCGCGCACGCATGGCGGGCGTGGTGCTCGGTCTCGCCGGGCTCCTCGCCGGGGTGGCCGGGTGCGGTTCCGACCTGGTCATCGACGAGGCCACAGCGCACAAGTCGAGCCAGCCGGCACCGGTCACGGACCCGACCCGTACCGCGTGGACCCTGCACGCCCGGCTCAACTCGGGCACGACGCCGATCGCCGCCGGGCCCGGAGTGGTGTACGGCACGTTCTCGGACGCGAAGGGGCTGCCCGACCGGGTCGTCGCGATCGACGGCAAGACCGGGCACGAGCGGTGGCACTACGCGCGGCAGGGCAGGCACAGCAGTCTCGTCCGGCTCACCGCGTCCCCGGACGGGAAGCGGGTCGCCGCCTGGTTCGAGCGGGACAGCCAGCAGTTGCTCGTCATGTTCGACGCGATGACCGGCGTCGTCGTGTGGCACCGCGCACTGGAC
Organism: Actinocatenispora sp.; assembly: GCA_036503555.1. Taxonomy (GTDB): domain Bacteria; phylum Actinomycetota; class Actinomycetes; order Mycobacteriales; family Micromonosporaceae; genus Actinocatenispora. Next base: position 71,530 of record DASXWQ010000048.1, on the reverse strand, counting down.
GCACCGACCAACGGATACCAGAGCGTCGACCGGTTCTGGGCGACCGACCACACCCTCGTCACCTACTCGCCACGCACCACCGACGGCATGTTCCGGCTCGACGGGTACGACATCAACACCGGCCGGCACCTGTGGCACTGGTACCCGGGCGGCGACACCAAGCAGTACCAGATGGTCGGCACGGACGAGGACGTCACGTCCGACGCGATGCTGCTGCCGGTGCTGCGCGCGGACGCCGAGTCGTCGACGATCGAGCTGGTGTCGCTGGCCGACCGGACCGGCAAACCGACGTGGCGGCACGACTTCGTCACCGACGCGCAACCGCTGACGCCGAGCACCCAGGCGATGGCCCGCGTCGACGCGTACCCGCAGGACCCGGAGCGGCTGTGGTTCTCGGCGGGTGTCGTCGGCGGGCCGCAGTTCGCCGGCGTGGTGACGGCCGCCGACGGACAGCCGACGTACAAGCTGCCGGTGCCGACGTGGGGGCTGCCGAACACGCCGATCACGGTCGGGCTCACCCCGCAGATCGACGTGTACGGCGCGTACCTGGCGGACCGGAAGGTCGTGCCGGCGAGCGTGCGTACCCCGGCGACCGGCAAGGCGGTCGCGTGGCCGGCGTTCACGGGGACGAACGCCGCGCTGCTCGGTGCCGGGGAGACCGTGCTGGAGGCGCACCTCGCCAACGGCCGGTACACGGCGGTCATCTGGTCGCTGCCGGGCCGCAAGCGCCTCGGCTCGGTGAACATCACGGGCCACGTCACCGCCGTCCTCTCCGCGCCCGGCGCCGTCGTCCTCTACGACTCGCTCGACGGCACGTTCACCGGACTGACCTGACCCGCGCTGACCTCCGGCGCTTGGGCTTTCGGTCCGGGATGTGGTATTCACAGCGATCGTGACGACGGCCGTGAACGGACCGGACCGCGCCCGGTCACTGCGCGACGAGGCGGACGAACTGCTGGCTGCCCACCGCGCCGACGAGGCAGCGGTGCTGCTGCGTGCGCTGACACGGGAACATCCACAGGATGCCTGGGCGTGGCAGCGGCTCGCCGCCGCACTGCTCGCCGGTGAGGGCGGCGCCCCGGCCGACGCCGAGGCAAAGACCGCCGCCGAACGCGGCGTCGCGCTCGACCCGTCCAGCGCCATCGGGTACCGGATGCTCACCGAGGCGGCACTGCGGCTCGGCGACCGGGACACCGCGCTGACCGCCATGCGCGCCGCCGTACGGGCCGCGCCGGACAGCTGGGTGACTCACCTGGACCTGGCGTCCGCCCTGGTCGAGCAGCCAGGCGGGGGCGCCGAGGCGTGGCGGATGGCGAAGCGGGCGGCGGGCCTCGCACCCGACCGGGCCGAGCCGTACCTGATGCTCGGCGACCTCGCCATGCGCGCCGGCGACCTCGACAAGGCCGCCGCCGGGTACGCCGACGCGTTGGACCGCGCGCCCGGCAACGGCCTCGTCACGCGCAAGCTGGCCGAGCTGCACCACCGGCTGGAGGAGCCGACGACGGTGTTCGCCGCCGTCGTCGACCACCGGCCGGCGGTCCGGCTCGGCAACGCCCTCGCCGTCCAGTCCGTACTCGCGGTCGCGGTCGCGGCGATGCTGTCCGCGCTGCGGCCGGACACGTCGACCGGCTGGTACCCGATCGTCGCGGGCGTGGCCGGCGGCGGGCTGCTGCTCGTCGCCGCCGCGCTGCTCGCCGGTACCCGGCACGCGCGCGGCAGGCTGCCGGCCGGCGCCGGGTACCGGATCGGGTTCGCCGTCAGCGGCGTGCTGGGCACGGTCGCGGCGGTCGGGGTGCTGGTGGCGGGGCTGCTGGCCAGCTCGGTCGGGCTGCGCGCCGCGCTGTGCGTCGCCCTCGCCGGGTACGCCGCCGGCCACGTCACCGCCCGCTGGGCGGCCCGGGCCGACGAACCGGACAAGGCGGTGCGGGGGCGCCCGGCGTACCTGGGGCTAGCGGGCGGCAACCTCGCCGCGGCCGTCGGGTTCACCGCGCTCGCCCTGGCGGGCACGGCGCTGCCGGTCGGCGCGTACCAGACGGTCGGGGTGCTGGTCGTGCTCGTGCTGCTGCTCGCGGCGGCCGGCCAGGTCGGCGCGCTGGGCGGCCGGCAGCCGCGGTCCGGCGCGGTCCTCGCCACGCTCAGCTTCGTGACCACCCTGTACGGCGCGGGCACCGTGCTCGCCGCCCTGTTCACCGCGCCGGTCCTGGCGGCGCCGCTGACGGCCGCGGCGGCCTGCCTGGTCCTCGCCGCCGCCAGCGTCCTGGCCGCCGCCGCCCGCCGCTGACCACGCCGGGCGCCTGGTCCGGCACGGCAGCCGCCGCCCGCTCGCGTGGCGGTCGCCGCCGCTGACCGTGCCACGGCCGGCTTTGGCGTGGTAGGCAGTACGGCATGGCGGATGTGGTGGTGGTCGGTGCCGGCCACAACGGGCTGGTCGCGGCGATCCTGTTGGCGCGCGCCGGCCTCGCGGTCGAGGTACTGGAACGCGACGACGTGGTGGGCGGCGCCTGCCGCACCGAGGCGCCGTTCGCGAAGGCGCCGGGTGTGCGGGTGTCGAGCGGGGCGTACCTGCTGGGGCTGATGCCGCCGGAGCTGATCGCCACGCTCGGCGTCGACCTGCCGCTGGTACGCCGCGACCCGCACTACTTCCTGCCCACCACCGACGGGCGGTACCTGCTGCTCGGCGGCGACCGGGACGCGTCGCGCCGCCAGTTCGCCGAGTTCTTCACGGAGCGGGACGCGGTGGCGGACGAGGCGCTGCGTACCGAGCTGTCCGCGCTGGCGTCGGACCTCGCGCCGGCCTGGCTCGCGGAGCCGCTGAGCGCCGAGCAGACCGCCGAGGCGTACGTCCGGCCCGAGCTGCGGGAGCGCTTCGTGTCGCTGGTACGCGGCTCGGCGATGGACTACCTCAGCACGTTCGGCTTCGCCAGCGAGCTCGTGACCGCGATGTACGCGGTGACCGACGGGATGCCCGGCCTGACCGGCTCACCCTGGACCGCGGGCAGCGGCCACAACCTGCTCGTCCACAACATGTGCCGGCTGCCCGGCGCCGACGGCACCTGGATGGTCGTACGCGGCGGCATGGGCACCGTCACCCGCACCCTCGCGCGGGCGGCGGCCGACGCCGGCGCGACGATCCGTACCGGCGTCACCGTCGACGCGGTCACCACCGCCGGCGGCACCGTCACCGGGGTACGCGCCGGCGACGCCGAGATCCCGGCCCGGGTCGTGCTCGCCTCGACCGACCCGTACCGGCTGCCGGGGCTGCTCGGCGACGCCTGCCCGCCGGACCTCGCCGCCCGGATCGACGGGTACGCGGCGCGCTCGGGCGGCCAGACGATGAAGGTCAACCTGGCCATGTCGGGGCTGCCGCGGTTCTCGGCGCTGCCGGAGCCGGTCGGCCAGCACGGCACGACGGTGCACCTGCTGCCCGAGCCGGCCGCCGACGGCAGCGTCCTCACCGCCGTACGCGCGGGTTTCGACGCCGCCGCCGCGGGTCGCCTCGACCCGCTCCCGCCCGTCGAGTGGTACCTGCACTCGACGCTCGACGCGTCGCTGTCCGACGGGTCGGGCCGGCACTCCTCGGCGCTGTTCGTCCAGGGCGTACCGCACGAGCCGGCCGGCTCGACCTGGGCCGCCGAGAAGGACGGGTACGTCGACCGGCTGCTCACCTTCGTCGAGCGGTACGCCCCGGGCATCACCGCCCTCGTCGACGACGTGTACGCCCTGGCCCCGCCCGACATCGAGGCCCACTTCGGCATCACCAACGGCAACATCTTCCACGTCGACAACGCCATCAGCTTCACCGACCGGATGCCCTACCGCACCGGCGTACCCGGCCTGTACGCCGGCGCCGCCGGCTGCTTTCCCGCCGGCTCCGTCATCGGCTGCGCCGGCCACAACGCCGCCCGCGCCATCCTCACCGACCTCGACACCTAGCCCCGGCATTCCGGTCGGCGGCTCCGCGCGTGGACCGCTTCGCCATGTCCGACCCGGTCCGCGCCGTCTCCCGGCGCCGCCTCGGCGCGACGATCGGCCACGCCGGGCCCGACACGCTCCAGGCGCGACGCGGCGACGTCACCCGCTTCTCCGCGACGGGCACCCGGGCGGCGATAACGCGGTGGCATGCCGACCGGACGGGCCGGTACGGTGCGGGCGTGGGAGCTGAAGTGAGGCTGCGGCTGCGCTGAGCGCGGCCCGACCCGGAGCCGCGGCACACGCCGCCGGCCCGGGGCGTCGAGGCGGTCGCGCTCGTCAAACGGTTGTCGTTCGACACACCGTCCCGTGCGCTGCCCGCTGGTGCTTCCACATTCCGTTCGCCCCAGCCTTCCGCGTCGGCTCGCGCCGGGACCTTTCTCCCGGGAGTCACACATGCGGGTACGCGAGGGTACGAATCCGTCCGGCGTGCACTTTCTGCGCGACCGGACCGTCATCGCCGGGCTGGTGCGGTCGGCCGGCGTCGGGCCGGGTGACCTGGTCGTCGAGTTCGGCGCGGGGCCCGGCGTCATCACCGCCGCGCTGGCCGGTACCGGCGCGCGGGTGCTGGCGGTCGAGCGGGACGACGCCTTCGTCCGCCGGCTCCGCCGCCGCTTCGCCGACCGGCCGGTACGCGTGGTGCACGAGGACCTGCGTCGGGTGCCGCTGCCGACCCGGCCGTACGCGGTGGTGGCGAACCTGCCGTTCGGGGTGACCACCGCGGCGCTGCGCCGGCTGCTGGACGGCGACGGGCCGCTCGTCGGCGCGGACCTGCTGGTCGAGTGGGGCCTGGCGCGCCGGCTGACCGAACCGGTACCGCGGGACGCGGGGACGGCGTGGTGGGCGGCGCGGTACGGGCTGCACATCGCCCGGCGGGTCCCGCCGTCGGCGTTCTCGCCGGCGCCGCGGGTGGCGGCGGCGCACCTGCGGATCCGGCCGCGGACGGTGGACCCCCGGACGCTGCGTACGTTGCGGGCCCTGCTGGCGGCGGCGTACCGGCGGCCGGACGCGTCGGTGGCGGCGGCGCTCGGCACGGTGCTGACGCACGGGCGGGCGCACCGGTTGGCACGCAGTACCGGGATCTCGCCGCCGGCCCCGGCCGGCACCGTGACCCCGACGCAGTGGCTGGCACTCGCGACCGGCGCGACGGACGGCGACCCCCGCGCGGCGGAGGACCCGGCGCACCGCGGCTCGCGAGCAGCGACCGGCGCGGCAGGCGGCGGGACACAGGCGGCGGACGGCGGCTCACGACGGGCGACGGGCCTGGGGCGGCGGCGCGCGCCGCTTGGTACGGGCGAACAGCGCGCGCGGCGGCGGAGTGGCACCTAGTGTCGCGGGAAGGAACTGTCCACTGCTGCGGCGGAGGTACCGGTGACTGGCGCGACGGAGCCGTTGGGCGAGCAGGAACTGCTGGCGCTGGACGCGTACTGGCGGGCGGCGAACTACCTGGCGGTCGGCCAGATCTACCTGATGGACAACCCGCTGCTGCGCGAGCCGCTGGCACCGGAACACATCAAGCCGCGGCTGCTCGGGCACTGGGGTACGACGCCGGGGCTGAACTTCTGCTGGACGCACCTGAACCGGGTGATCCGCGACCGCGACCAGAAAATGGTCTTCATGGCGGGCCCCGGGCACGGCGGGCCCGCGGTCGTCGCCCAGGCGTACCTGGAGGGCACGTACTCGGAGCTGACGCCGCACGTGGGGCAGGACGTCGACGGGCTGCGGGCGCTGTTCCGGCAGTTCTCGTTCCCGGGCGGGATCCCGAGCCACGCGGCGCCGGAGGTGCCGGGTTCGATCCACGAGGGCGGCGAGCTGGGGTACGTGCTGAGCCACGCGTACGGTGCCGCGTTCGACAACCCGGACCTGGTCGTCGCGGCGGTCGTCGGCGACGGCGAGGCGGAGACCGGCCCGCTCGCGACGGGCTGGCACGGCAACAAGTTCCTTGACCCGGCGGCGGACGGGGCGGTGCTACCGATCCTGCACCTCAACGGGTACAAGATCGCAAACCCGACGATCCTGGCCCGGATCCCGGACGAGGAGCTGACCGCGCTGCTCACCGGGTACGGCTACCACCCGTACCTGGTGGCCGGCGAGGATCCGGCGGCGATGCACCAGCTGATGGCGGCGACGCTGGACATGGTGTTCGACGAGATCGCGGCGATCCAGCAGGCGGCGCGCACCGGCGCGGGTACGGAGCGGCTGCCGTGGCCGATGATCGTGCTGCGTACGCCGAAGGGCTGGACCGGGCCGGTGGAGGTCGACGGGAAGCAGGTCGAGGGTTCGTACCGGGCGCACCAGGTGCCGATCGCGGAGTGCCGTACGAACGACGCGCACCGGGCGCAGCTTGAGGACTGGATGCGCTCGTACCGGCCGGCGGAACTGTTCGACGAGGCGGGACGTTTGCAGCCGGACCTGGGGCTGCTGGCGCCGCGCGGCGAGTACCGGATGAGCGCGAGCCCGCACGCGAACGGCGGCCTGCTGCTGCGGGAGCTGACGCTGCCGGACTTCCGGGAGTACGCCGTGGCGGTGGGCAAGCCGGGGACGACGAGCGCGGAGGCGACCCGGGTGCTCGGCACCTGGCTGCGGGACGTGATCGCGCGAAACCCCGACAACTTCCGGTTGTTCGGCCCGGACGAGACGGCCTCGAACCGGCTCGACGCCGTGTACGAGGTGACGGACAAGGCGTGGCAGGCGGAGATCTACCCGTCCGACGACACGCTCGCGCCGCAGGGCCGGGTGGTGGAGGTGCTGAGCGAGCACCAGTGCCAGGGGTTCCTGGAGGGCTACCTGCTGACCGGCCGGCACGGGCTGTTCAACTGCTACGAGGCGTTCATCCACATCGTCGACTCGATGTTCAACCAGCACGCCAAGTGGCTGCGTACGACGAACCACATCCCGTGGCGGCGGCCGGTCGCGTCCCTCAACTACCTGCTGTCAAGCCACGTGTGGCGGCAGGACCACAACGGCTTCTCGCACCAGGACCCCGGCTTCATCGACCACGTGGTCAACAAGAAGGCCGAGGTCATCCGCGTGTACCTGCCGCCGGACGCGAACACCCTGCTGTCGGTGGCGGACCACTGCCTGCGCTCCCGGCAGTACGTGAACGTCGTCGTCGCCGGCAAGCAGCCCGCGTTGCAGTACCTGACGATGGAGCAGGCGATCGCGCACTGCACCCGCGGGCTCGGCATCTGGGACTGGGCGTCGAACGACGACGGCGACCCGGACGTGGTGCTCGCCTGCTGCGGCGACGTGCCGACGCTGGAGACGCTGGCCGCGGTCGACCTGCTCCGGCAGAACCTCCCGGACCTGAGGGTACGGCTGGTCAACGTGGTGGACCTGATGCGGCTGCAGGACGAGCGGGAGCATCCGCACGGCCTGCCCGAGGCGGAGTTCGACGCGCTGTTCACCCCGGACAAGCCGGTGATCTTCGCGTACCACGGCTATCCGTGGCTGATCCACCGCCTCACGTACCGGCGGCGCAACCACGGCAACTTCCACGTCCGCGGGTACAAGGAGAACGGGACGACGACGACGCCGTTCGACATGGTCATGCTGAACGACCTGGACCGGTACCACCTGGTCATGGACGTGGTGGACCGGGTGCCGTCGCTGGGCAGCCGGGCCGCGGCGCTGCGGCAGCGGATGGCGGACACCCGGCTCGCGGCCCGCGCGTACACCCGGGAGCACGGGCTGGACGCGCCGGAGGTCCGCGACTGGGCATGGCCGTACTGACCCGGGCGCGGACTGTGCCGATGATGCGGGTCCTGGTCGTCAACTGCGGGTCGTCCAGCGTCAAGCTTCGGATGCTGGACGACGCCGACGCCGTCACCGGCGGCGTGGACCTGCCGGCGACGGCGGGCGAGTTCTCGCTGGCGTCGCTGCGGCAGGCGCTGTCCGAGCTGGGGCCGGCGGACGCGGTCGGGCACCGGATCGTGCACGGCGGGCGCGAGTTCCGCGGGCCGGTACGCCTCGACGACCGTGTCGTCGCCGGCATCACCGAGCTGCGCGACCTGGCGCCGCTGCACCAGTCGTTCGGTCTGGCGGGGATCCGGGCGGTCGGCGAGCTGCTGCCGGACGTACCGGCGGTGGCGTGCTTCGACACCGCGTTCCACGCCGACCTGCCGTACGCGGCGGCCACCTACCCCGTCCCCGCCGAGTGGCGCGAGCGGTACGCGATCCGCCGGTACGGCTTCCACGGCCTGTCCCACGCGTACGCGGCGCGCCGGGCGGCCGAGCTGACCGGCCTCGATCCGGCGAGCGCCCGGGTCGTCACCTGCCACCTCGGCTCCGGCGCGTCGCTCGCCGCGGTACGCGGGGGCCGGTCGGTCGACACGACCATGGGGTTCACCCCGCTCGAAGGCATCGTGATGGGCACCCGCTCCGGCACCGTCGACCCGGGGCTGGTGCTGTGGTTGCAGACCGACGCCGGCATGTCGGCGGCGGAGGTGTCCCGGGCGCTCCAGGCCGACTCCGGCCTCGTCGCCCTCGCCGGTACCCAGGACATGGCGGTGATCCTCGACCGGTACCGCGCCGGCGACCGCGCCGCTCGCCGCACCCTCGACGTGTACCTGCACCGGTTGCGCGCCGGGATCGCGGCGATGACCGCGGCGCTCGGCGGCCTGGACGCGCTCGTGTTCACCGGCGGCATCGGCGAGCACGCCCCCGAGGTACGCGCCGGTGCGGCGGACGGGCTCGCCTTCCTCGGCCTCGCCGTCGATCCGGACCGCAACGCCTCGGTGCGGGTACCCGACGCCGACGTCACCGCCGCCGGCGCGACGGTACGCACGCTGCTGGTCGCCGCGCGCGAGGACGTCGAGATCGCGGGCCAGGTCCGCGCCGTACTCTCCGACCGCGATGTAAAGCACACTTGACAGCACTCCCGGGTGTCAAGGATGCTTTACATCGTGGAAAGCGAGGTACGCCGGCTGCGTACCGAACGCGGCATGTCCCAGGGCGACCTGGCCACCGCGCTCGGCGTGTCCCGGCAGACCATCAACGCCATCGAGGTCGGCCGCTACGACCCGTCCCTCGGGCTGGCCGCCCGCCTCGCCCGCTACTTCGAACTGTCCATCGAGGAGGTCTTCCATGTCGACGCAGGCTGAGCGCCGGCTGCCCCTCTCCCCCGCCAACCTCGTCATCTCCGGCGCACTCGCGGTCGTGGCGGTGGCCACGGCCGTCGCGGGCCACTGGCAGCAGGCGATCGTCGTCGCCGTCGGTGTGGCCGCCACCGTTGTCATGGTCCGACGGGCGCGCCGACCCGGCGCCAGCGACGTCGAGCGCGTGGACGCCATCGAGTACCGGGACGAGCGGGACCGCGCGATCGCCCGCGCCGGGCTCGCCGTGGTCGGCGCCACGGCGATGGCGCTGACCGCCGTCGAGCACGTGCTGGTGCTGGTGCTCCGGCCCGAGCTGGCGGCGTGGTCGCTCGGCCAGTTCCTGATCCTGACGGTGGCCTGGATGGTGGCCAACCGCGTCGCCGCGCAGCGGCACTGACAAGATCCGCGCACATGCGCCGCAAGACGGCGCATGTCACACTCGGTTCCTTCGGCGCGCCCGCAGGGATGACGGGCGCCGAATCGTACTAGGGGGAGGCACGCTACTCCATGGCTGACGGCCAGATAGTCGTCTCCGGCCTGACCAAGCAGTTTCGCAAGGTCAGAGCCGTCGACGACCTCTCGTTCACGGTCCAACCCGGTCGGGTGACCGGGTTCCTCGGGCCCAACGGGGCAGGCAAGACCACGACGCTGCGCATGCTGCTGGGCCTGGTCACGCCGACCGCCGGCACCGCGACCATCGGCGGCCGACGGTACGTCGACCTGCCGGACCCGCTGAAGATCGTCGGCGCCGGGCTGGAGGCGTCGAGCTTCCACAAGGGTCGTACCGGACGCGACCACCTCCGCGTGCTGTGCGCCGCCGCCGGCCTGCCGGCGGCCCGCGCCGACGCGGCGCTGGAGATGGTCGGGCTGAGCCCGGCCGCCAAGCGCAAGGTCAAGGGCTACTCGCTCGGCATGAAGCAGCGCCTCGGCATCGCCGCCGGCATGCTCGGCGACCCGCAGGTGCTGATCTTCGACGAGCCGGCGAACGGCCTCGACCCGGAGGGCATCCGCTGGATGCGTACCCTGCTCTCCGGCTTCGCCGACCAGGGCCGGACCGTCCTGGTGTCCAGCCACCTGCTGTCCGAGGTGCAGCTGTTCGCCGACGACGCGGTCATCATCGCCGCCGGCAAGCTGATCCGGCAGGGCCCGGTCGCCGAGCTGACCAACCTCGACGGTGGGAAGAGCGTACGGGTCGTCACGCCCGAGCCGGACAAGCTGTTCACCGCACTGAAGCTCCCCGCGAGCGCCGTCACCCGCGACGACGACGGCGGGTTCCTGGTCGCCGGCGTACCCGCGCCACAGATCGGCAAGACGGCCCTGGCCGCCGGGGTGGAGCTGCACGAGCTGGCTCCGCAGCGCGCCGACCTGGAGAAGGTGTTCCTGGAGCTCACCAGCGGGAAGGCGGGTATCCGATGATCCGGGCGATCCGGAGCGAGCTGCTCAAGGTCCGTACGACCAGCCTCTGGTGGCTGATCCTCATCGGGGTCGTCGGGTTCACCGCGGTCGCCGTCGCGTTCAACATGCTCGCCACGTACGTGACGCTGCACCCGGACTCCGTCGGCCCGCGCGGGGGCGGTACGGGTGAGGGCCTGCTCAACGCCGTCACCGGCCTGTACACCTCCGGCCAGTACGCCGGCACCCTGCTGGCGATGGTGTTCGGGATCCTGATCTTCACGAACGAGTTCTTCCACCAGACCGCCACGGCGACGTTCCTGGCGACGCCGAAGCGGACGCTCGTGATCGGCGCGAAGCTGATCGTCGCGGTGATCGTCGGCGTGGTGATCGCGCTGATCACGACGGTGCTGGCGGTGGCGTCCGGGGCGGTCTTCCTGAGCACCCAGCACGCCGACCTCTACCTCGGCAACGCCGACGTGCTCAAGTCGATCGGTCTCAACTGGTTGGCGTTCGCGATCTGGGCGGTGTTCGGCCTGGGCATCGGCGCGCTGCTGCGCAGCCAGATCCTCTCGGTGATCCTCGGCCTGGTCGCGATGCTCATCGGCCAGACCGTCGTCCAGGTGGTGCTGGCCCTGCTGGCGCAGTACTTCCACGAGAGCTGGCTGATGAAGATCGCGTACTACCTGCCGAGCAGCGCCTCGTCGATCATGACGTCGCCGCAGGGCGGGAACGGGTTCCAGTGGTGGGCCGGCGCGCTCATCCTGCTCGGGTACGGCGCGGTCGCCGCGGTGATCGGCACGGTGATCACCCGCCGGCGCGACATCTCCTGACGGGGCGATACGGCACGTTCTCGGCCCACCGTCCACGTCGGACGGTGGGCCGAGTCACGTCTCGTAACTGGTACCTCACGGTCGTCGTTCGGAGATTGTGTGAAACACACCACCCCGAGGGACAAAGCGCCCCGCCGGTCGGTCCCGTCACTGCACGCGGTCGTGGCGGGCGCGTAGCCTGGAACGCCGGGTGTTCAGCGTGGCGGCCGCCCGCGCCCACGGGTGGTCGAGAATAGCGTCGGAAGAGGCGATAACGGCCGTGTCGAGCCAGAGCAACGGAGAAGCAACCCCCAACGCGTCCGGCGGGTCGGAGACCAGCCTGCTGGCGGGATTCGGGCCCAACGAGTGGATCGTCGAGGACATGTACCAGCGGTACCTCGCGGACCCGTCGAGCGTGGATCCCGCGTGGCACGAGTTCTTCGCCGACTACAAGCCCACCGCCACCGTCGCCGAGCCGGCCGCCGCCGCAACGCCGGCGCCCGCCGCCGCTCCCGCCGCCACGGCACCGGCGGCCGCCCCGGCCGCCACCACGCCGGCCACCACCACGCCGGCCACCGCCGAGCCGGCCAGCGCCAAGCCGGCGAGCGCGAAGCCGGCCACCACCAAGCCGGCCGACGCGAAGGCGAGTGTGGCCGAGGCCCCGGCCGCGAAGCCGGCCGCCGCCAAGCCGGCCGCCGCGGCCAAGCCGGCCGACGGAGCGGACACCACCACGCTGCGCGGCATCGCCGCGAAGATCGCCAGCAACATGGACGCGTCGCTGACCATCCCGACCGCGACGAGCGTCCGGGCGGTGCCGGCGAAGCTGCTGGCCGACAACCGCATCGTGATCAACAACCATCTCGCCCGCGGCCGGGGCGGCAAGGTGAGCTTCACCCATCTGATCGGCTTCGCGGTGATCCGCGCGCTCGCCGACTACCCGGCGATGAACAACGCGTACACGGTCGTCGACGGCAAGCCGACGCTCGTCTCGCCCGAGCACGTGAACCTCGGCCTCGCCATCGACCTGGCCCGGCCGGACGGCTCGCGCACGCTGATCGTGCCGAGCATCAAGCACACCGAGACGATGGACTTCCGGCAGTTCTGGACGGCGTACGAGGACCTCGTGCGGCGGGCCCGGAAGAACGAGCTGACGATGGAGGACCACGCCGGCGCCACGATCTCGCTGACCAACCCGGGCGGCATCGGCACCGTGCACTCGGTGCCGCGGCTGACAAACGGGCAGGGCACGATCATCGGCGTCGGCGCCATGGAGTACCCGGCGGAGTACGCCGGGATGTCCGACGAGGACCTGTCGAAGCTCGCCATCAGCAAGATCATCACGCTGACCTCGACGTACGACCACCGGATCATCCAGGGTGCGGTGTCCGGCGAGTTCCTGAAGCGGGTGCACGAGCTGCTGCTCGGCGGCGACGGGTTCTACGACCAGGTGTTCACCTCGCTGCGGGTGCCGACCGAGCCGGTGCGGTGGGTACGCGACACGGCGCGCAGCGCCGACGGCCAGATCGAGAAGAACGCGCGGGTCATCGAGCTGATCGAGGCGTACCGGGTGCACGGGCACCTGATGGCCGACACCGATCCGCTGGAGTACCGGATCCGCAAGAACCCGAACCTGGACATCCTCCAGCACGGCTTGACCCTGTGGGACCTGGACCGGACGTTCCCGGTCGGCGGGTTCGGCGGCAAGCAGAAGATGAAGCTGCGCGACATCCTGGGCGTGCTGCGCGACTCGTACTGCCGGCGCGTCGGCGTGGAGTACATGCACATCCAGGACCCGGAGGAGCGCCGCTGGCTCCAGGACCGGGTCGAGGTCAAGGAGCCGGCGCCGAGCACCGACGAGCAGAAGCACATCCTGGGCCGGCTCAACGTGGCCGAGGCGTTCGAGACGTTCCTCGCCACGAAGTACGTGGGGCAGAAGCGGTTCAGCCTGGAGGGCGGCGAGACGCTGATCCCGCTGCTGGACGGGATCCTGCGCGACTCGGCCGACGCCGGCATGGACGAGGTCGTCATCGGCATGGCGCACCGCGGCCGGCTCAACGTGCTGGCCAACATCGTCGGCAAGCCGTACGAGAAGATCTTCAGCGAGTTCGAGGGCAACGTCGACCCGAAGTCGACGCAGGGCTCCGGCGACGTGAAGTACCACCTGGGCATGGTCGGCAAGTTCACCACGCCGGACGGGCAGCACTCGACGACCGTCTCGGTCGCGGCGAACCCGAGCCACCTGGAGGCCGTGGACCCGGTGCTGGAGGGCATCGTCCGGGCCAAGCAGGACCGGATCGACCTGAAGCTTGAGGGCTACACCGTGCTGCCGGTGATGGTGCACGGTGACGCGGCGTTCGCCGGCCAGGGCGTGGTCGCCGAGACGCTGAACCTGTCGCAGCTGCGCGGCTACCGCACCGGCGGCACGGTGCACGTGGTGGTCAACAACCAGGTCGGCTTCACCACCTCGCCGGAGTACTCGCGCTCGTCGCTCTACTCGACCGACGTGGCGCGGATGATCCAGGCGCCGATCTTCCACGTCAACGGGGACGACCCGGAGGCGTGCGTCCGGGTGGCGCGGCTGGCGTTCGAATACCGGCAGGCGTTCAACAAGGACGTCGTGATCGACATGGTCTGCTACCGCCGTCGCGGCCACAACGAGGGCGACGACCCGGCGATGACGCAGCCGCTGATGTACAAGATCATCGACAACAAGCGCTCGGTCCGGAAGCTGTACACCGAGGAGCTGATCGGCCGCGGCGACTTCACGCTCGCCGAGGCGGAGGAGGCCCTGAAGGACTTCCACGACCAGCTCGACACGGTGTTCAAGGCGACCAAGGAGGCCGCCAAGACCACCAAGCAGCTGCCCCGCAAGAGCGAGCCGGAGCCGGAGCCGGTCGTCGGCACCGCCGCCAGCGCCGACGTGGTACGGCTGGTCGGCGAGGCGCAGACCCGGCTGCCGGACGGCTTCGTCCCGCACCCGCGGGTCGGCAAGCTGCTGGAGCGGCGCGCGAAGATGACCGTCGAGGGCGGCATCGACTGGGCGATGGGCGAGCTGATCGCGTTCGGGGCGCTGCTGACCGAGGGCATCGGCGTACGGCTGTCCGGGCAGGACTCGCGGCGCGGCACGTTCGTGCAGCGGCACTCGGTGATCGTCGACCACAACACCGGCCGGGAGTACACACCGCTGGCCAACCTCGACGCCGAGCAGGCGCGGTTCTTCGTGCAGGACTCGCTGCTCAGCGAGTACGCCGCGATGGGCTTCGAGTACGGCTACTCGGTGGAGAACCCGGACGCGCTGGTGCTGTGGGAGGCGCAGTTCGGCGACTTCGGCAACGGCGCGCAGTCCGTGGTGGACGAGTTCATCTCGTCCGGCGAGGCGAAGTGGGGCCAGCAGACCAGCGTGACCCTGCTGCTGCCGCACGGCCTGGAGGGACAGGGCCCGGACCACTCGTCCGGCCGCATCGAGCGCTACCTCCAGCTCTGCGCCGAGGACAACATGCGCGTCGCGGTGCCGACCACCCCGGCGAGCTACTTCCACCTGCTGCGCCGGCAGGGCCTCACCCCGAAGCGCAAGCCGCTGGTGGTGTTCACGCCGAAGTCGCTGCTGCGGCACAAGCTCGCGGTCTCCTCGGTGGAGGACTTCACCACCGGTACGTTCCAGCCGGTGCTTGCCGACCCGGGCATCAAGGGCCAGCCGCTCGACGCCGCCGGCGTCAAGCGGGTGCTGCTCTGCTCCGGCAAGGTGTTCTACGACCTGCTGGAGGCGCGCGAGCAGCGCGGCCTGACCGACGTGGCGCTGGTCCGGATCGAGCAGCTGTACCCGCTGCCGATCGAGGAGACCCGGGCCGCGCTCGCCACGTACCCGAACGCGGAGGACTTCGTCTGGGTGCAGGACGAGCCGGCGAACCAGGGCGCCTGGTCGCACATCGCGCTCAACCTGCTGGAGCACCTGGACGGGGTACGGCTGCGCCGGATCTCCCGGCCGGCCGCCGCGGCTCCCGCCGCCGGCTCCAACAAGGTGCACGGCTGGGAGCAGGCGGCGCTGCTGGAGGCGGCGCTGCCCACCCCGAAGTAGCCCCGACCAACCTTCGGCTCCCGCCACCCGTCGTCGGGTGGCGGGAGCCGCCATGTAGAGGACCTGACCGATGTACTTCACCGATCGCGGCATCGAGGAGCTGGCCGAGCGGCGCGGCGAGGAGTCCGTGACGCTGGACTGGGTGGCGGACCGGCTGCGCGAGTTCGTCGACATCAACCCGGAGTTCGAGACGCCGGTGGAGCGGCTGGCGACCTGGCTGGCGCGCCTGGACGACCCGGACGAGGAATGACGGCCCGCGCCGCGGGCGTTGCCCCATGGGGCAGGTGACAGGAAGGGGGTGACGGCGGTGACACTGGCGGATCGCGTACCACGGACGGCTGAGCCGGACGCGGTGTACGAGGCGTTCGAGGCGTGGGTCGGCGAGCAGGGGCTCGAACTGTACCCGGCGCAGCAGGAGGCGCTGATCGAGCTGGTGTCGGGGTCGAACGTCATCCTCTCCACGCCGACCGGCTCGGGGAAGAGCCTGGTGGCGGTGGGCGCGCACTTCGCGGCGCTGGCCGGCGCCGCGGCCCGGGACGCGTCGGGCGCGCCGAAGCGCGGGCGTACGTTCTACACCGCGCCGATCAAGGCGCTGGTGAGCGAGAAGTTCTTCGCGCTGTGCGACACGTTCGGCGCGGAGAACGTGGGGATGTTGACCGGCGACGCCAGTGTCAACGAGTCGGCGCCGATCATCTGCTGCACGGCGGAGATCCTGGCGAACCTGGCGCTGCGGGACGGCACGGACGCCGACGTCGACCAGGTCGTGATGGACGAGTTCCACTTCTACGCCGAGCCGGAGCGCGGCTGGGCATGGCAGATCCCGCTGCTGGAACTGCCGCGGGCGCAGTTCCTGCTGATGTCGGCGACGTTGGGCGACGTGGCCCGGTTCGAGAAGGACCTGACCCGGCGTACCGGGCGACCGACGACGACGGTCAGCTCGGCGGAGCGCCCCGTACCGCTGTTCTTCGAGTACGTGACGACGCCGCTGCACGAGACGCTGGAAGAGCTGCTGGAGACGAAGCAGGCGCCGATCTACGTCGTGCACTTCACCCAGGCCGCGGCGCTGGAACGCGCGCAGGCGCTGATGAGTACGAACATGTGCACGCGGCAGGAGAAGGACGCGATCGCCGAGCTGATCGGCGACTTCCGGTTCACGGCGGGCTTCGGCAAGACGCTGTCGCGGTTGGTACGACACGGGATCGGCGTGCACCACGCGGGGATGCTGCCGAAGTACCGGCGGCTGGTGGAGCTGTTGGCGCAGGCCGGCCTGTTGAAGGTCATCTGCGGCACGGACACCCTCGGCGTCGGCATCAACGTACCGATCCGGACTGTCGTGTTCACCGCGCTGACGAAGTACGACGGGGTGCGGACGCGGCAGTTGAAGGCGCGCGAGTTCCACCAGATCGCGGGCCGCGCGGGCCGCGCCGGGTACGACACGGTCGGCACGGTGGTGGTCGAGGCGCCGGACCACGTGATCGAGAACGAGAAGGCGCTGCGCAAGGCCGGCAACGACGAGAAGAAGCGGCGCAAGGTGGTACGGAAGAAGCCGGCGCCGGGCACCGTGTCGTGGACGAAGGCGACGTTCGAGCGGCTGGTGGCGGCGGAGCCGGAGGCGCTGACGTCGCAGTTCCGGGTCAGTCACGCGATGCTGCTGAACGTCATCGACCGCGGCGGCGACCCGTTCTCGGCGATGCGGCACCTGCTCACGGACAACCACGAGGAGCCTGCGGCGCAACGCAAGCACATCCGCCGTGCGATCGCGATCTACCGCGCACTCAGGGCCGGCGGGGTGGTCGAGGAGCTGGCCGAGCCGGACGAGTACGGCGACACCATCCGCGTCACGGTCGACCTGCAGTACGACTTCGCGCTGAACCAGCCGCTGTCGCCGTTCGCGCTGGCCGCGCTGGAGCTGCTGGACACCGAGTCCCCGACGTACGCGTTGGACGTGGTGTCGATCATCGAGTCCACATTGGACAATCCGCGTCAGGTGCTGATGGCGCAGCAGTTCGCGGCCCGCGGCGAGGCGGTCAACGCGATGAAGTCCGACGGCGTCGAGTACGACGAGCGGATGGAGCGGCTGGAGGAGATCACCTGGCCGAAGCCGCTCGCCGAGCTGCTCGACGTGGCGTTCGCGTCGTACGCGAAGGGCCACCCGTGGGTGACGGAGCACGAGCTGGCCCCCAAGTCGGTCGTCCGCGACATGTACGAGCGGGCCATGACGTTCACCGAGTACGTCGGGCTCTACAAGCTGGCGCGGTCCGAGGGCCTGGTGCTGCGGTACCTGGCCGACGCGTACAAGGCATTGCGGCAGACGGTGCCGGACTCGGCGCGTACCGAGGAGCTGTCGGACCTGATCGAGTGGCTCGGCGAGCTGGTGCGGCAGGTCGATTCGAGCCTGCTGGACGAGTGGGAGAAGCTGCGCAACCCCGGCGCGCTGCCGACTGAGTCCACTGTGGACAATCGGCCGCCGGCGGTCACCGCGAACCCGCGCGCCTTCCGGGTGCTGGTACGCAACGCGCTGTTCCGCCGGGTGGAGCTGGCCGCGCTGCGCAGGTACGACCTGCTCGGCGAGCTGGACGCGGAGGCCGGTTTCGACGCCGAGGACTGGGAGTCGGGGTTGGCGCCGTACTTCGCCGAGCACGCCGACATCGGCACCGGCCCGGACGCCCGCGGCCCGAAGCTGCTTCAGATCGAGCAGCAGCCGACCCGGTGGCTGGTGCGCCAGGTGCTCGACGACCCGGCCGGCGACCACGACTGGTCCATCGACGCCGAGGTCGACCTGGCCGCCTCCGACGAGGCGGGTACGGCCGCGGTCACCGTCACCGCCGTCACCCGCATGTAGCCGCGTCGCCGCCCGGGCAGGCTGTGCGGACGGCGCGCGCGAGGGCGGCGATGGCCGGCGACGTGCTGTGGGCGGGCCAGGCCAGCAGCAGGGTGACCGGCGGGGCGTCGGTCAGCGGCACGCTGGCGATGTCGTGCCGCAGGGGCACGGCGACGGCCAGCGATCGCGGGACCACGGCGACGGTCCGGCCCAGGGCGACGAGTTGCATCAGCTCGGTGACGCTTGCCGCGTCGGGACCCGCCGACTGCCCGTGTACGTTCTCGTCGCGGAGATCGGCAAGGCGCAGGCTCGGCCGGCTCGCCAGGCGGTGCGCGGACGGGAGCACTGCCATCCGGGGTTCGGTCAGCAGTGGCTCGGTGTCGAGCCCGCGCAGGTCGTCGGCCGGGGCGAACAGCAGGGCAACGTCGGCCTCCCCGTCGCGCAGCAACCGCACCCGGTCGGTACCGAAGATCACCCGTACCGGCAGCGAGCACGGTTCACGCTCGCAGGCGGCAAGGATCGCCGGCAGCAGGCCCGCGTCACCGCCCGCCTTCATGGCCATGACCAGGTGCGGCTCACGAGCGCCTGTCCGCCGGGTGCGGCGCGCGGCGGCGTCCACGGCATCCAGGGCGTACCGCGCCTCCCGGGCCAGCACCTCGCCGGCCGCGGTCAGCCGCACCGCGCGGCTGTGTCGTTCGAACAGGGCGACGTCCAGGCGACGTTCCAGTTTTCGGATCGTCTTCGACAGCCCGGGTTGGGCGATGCCGAGCCGAGCGGCGGCCCGGCCGAAGTGCAGTTCCTCGGCCACCGCGAGGAAGTGCGCCAGTTCCCGGGTCTCCACGGCGCCATCCATTCCGTCAGGTTATCGATCGTGGCGCGATGGGTCTTGGACGCCGACCGGCCGGCGGTGATGAGGTGAACCGAACGTCCTCGTACGGGGAAGGGAGAGCACCGGTATGGAGCCCATCGGGTCGACGGCGGGGCCGCGCGAGGTCCTGGCGCGTTTCCGCCGAGCCGCCGTCGGCCAGTCCGTCGACGATCTGAGGCGCGTCTACGCACCCGACGCGGTGCACGAGTTTCCGTTCGTCCGCCCCGGCGTGCCGTCCCGGCTCACGGGCCGGGACGAGATCGTGGGGTGGATCTCCGCGGGCTGGCGGACGCTTCCGCTCCGGTACGAGCGGTACCGCACGATCGCCGTGCACGACACCGGCGAGCCGGCGACGATCGTCGTCGAGCAGGAGGCCATCGGCCGAAACGCGTCGACCGGTCGGGACTTCGTCCTCCCCAACATCGTCGTACTCACCGTCCACGGCGGTCGGATCACCCGGCTGCGCGACTACGTCAACGTGCTCGCGGCGGCGGACGCGGCGGGACGCCCCATCGACGGGTGAGGCGTCCGCCCTCTCAGCAGACGAGCAGCGTCTTCGCCGTGACGGTGCGGGCCTCGATCGCGGCGTGGGCGGCCGCCGCCTCCCGCAGCGGGTACGTCTGGCCGATGACCGGGACGATCGCACCCTCGGCGGCCAGCGCGAACGCGCGCCGCACGAGGGTGCGGCGCTCGGCCGGGCCGTACTGGAGATCGGCGATGCCGCGGATCGTGACGCCGCGCCGGGCGGCGTCGTCGGTGTCCAGCGCGGCGAACCCGTCGGCGGTGGGCGCGCCGAACGCGAGGAACGTTCCGCCGTCCCGGACCGCGGCGTACGCCGCCGTACCGAGCGCGCCGCCGATGCCGTCGACGACGGTGTCGGCGCGCATCGACGCCCAGGTGGCGGTGGCGGGCTCGACGACCTCGTCGGCGCCGAGCCGGCGTACCAGGTCGCGCTTGGCCTCGCCGCGTGCGGTGGCGACGACGTACCCGCCGGCCGCGTGCGCGAGCTGGACGAGCAGGATGCCGGCGCCGCCGGTACCGCCGACGACGAGGACACGGTGGCCGGGCTTGGCCGGCGCGAGGTCGGCAAGGCCGAGCGCGGTCGGGCCGTCGTGCAGCAGGGCCGCGGCCTCGGTCAGTTCCAGCGCGTCGGGCACGTCGACCAGCTCGTCTGCGGGCACCACCACCTGTTCGGCGTACGCCCCCGCGGGGAACGCGGCGACCCGACGCCCGACGAGGGACGGGTCCACGCCGTCGCCGACGGAGCGTACGGTCCCGGCGACGGCGCCGCCGGGCACGTACGGCGGGTGGATGTCGAACCACTGCGTGGCCGACCCGGCCCGGATACGCGTCTCCACGTGCAGCGTGTCGACGGCCGCGACCTCGATCAGCGCGGTGCCCGCCTCGACCGGCGGGGCCGGCATCTCGTGCGCCACCAACACGTCCGGCCCGCCGAACCGGGTCGCCTGCACCACCAGCATCGCCGCCTCCTCGTTTCGTCGTACGTCGAGGGCCATCCTGGAACATGAAGCCGACTTCAAGTCAAGCCCGTAGCGTCGCGACTCCGCTCCGTGCCGTTGCGGCCCAACGGAATCCGCCCATGTCAGGCGCCTAGGCTGGGACGGACGTTGGAGGACACCGGAGGTTCGCGCATGAGCATCGACGCCAGCCGCAACCCCGTCGTCTTCCACTTCGGGCCGGACCGCAGCCTCAGCGCCGACGTGCCGGCCCGCGTCGCCGACGCCGTACGCCGGGCCTGGCGGATCGTCGCCGCCGAGCACGACGCGCGGCCCGAGACGGTCACCGCGATCACCTGCCGCTGGCAACCGTCGGTCATGGACCGGCGGTACGTGGAACTGACGTTCGACGAGGTCGACGTGGCCTTCCGGTTCGATCGGCCGACGGCGGACGGCTGGGACGCGGCGCTGGCGGAGGCGACCAGGGCGCTCGACGAGGCCGAGACCCCGGCGACCGGTCCCGTCCCGCGCGAGGAGCGCCCGGGCAACCTGCTGCCCGTCGTCCACAGCATGTCGCTGCCCGCCGGGCGCGAGCTCTGGGCAAGCGTACCGGCGTTCGCGGTGATCGAGGAGGCGCTGTTCGCCACGCTGGCCCGGACCACCACCACGCCGGACGGCATGATCGCGGTCGAGTCGCTGCGCTGGGACGACATCACCGACCAGGACGACTTCCTGGCCCTGGCGAAGGACGCGGCGCTGCGGCTGATGGCCGGGCTCAGCTTCGAGGCGCCCACGATCGGCGGCGAGATCCGCCTCGTTCGGATCCGCCACGACGAGCAGCTCGCCGGCTCGGCCATCGTCCTCGCCAACCTGCACGGCATCGTGCACGAGAGGTACGGCTGGGACGAGCAGATCGTCGCCATCCCGTACCCGAACGAGATGGTGATCGTGCCCGCCGGCTCCCCCGCCCTGGACGAGCTGCGGACCCTGGTACGCGACGCGCCGGCGCGGGCGGCGACGTTCCGGCCGACGCTGATCCGGCTCACCGCGGCCGGCCCGGAGATCCTGCTGGAGGGCGGTCCGGAGCCCGAACCGGCCGAGGACCCGGCCACCGACCCGGCCGTCAACGTCGTCAACTTCCACCGCGGCAGCGGGAGCGACGACGTCCTCAGCGCGCTGATGACCGCCCGCGACGAGCACGCCGTCCGGCGGGCGTGGGAGCAGGTCGTGGCGAGCGACGGGGTACGCGCGGACGAGGTGACGGCGGTCGCCGCGCACTGGGAACCGTCCACTGTGGACAAGCAGTTCATCGCGGAGACGTTCGGCGACGTCCAGCAGTACTTCGTGATGGGGCGGCCGGACGAGAACGGCTGGGACACTGCGTACGAGACGGCGCGGCGCCTCAACGAGGAGGTACGGAAGCAGCTCGTCGAGGAGGAGATGTCGAAGGCCGCCGAGGGCATCGTGGAGAGCACGAAGGACGCCACGGTGCTGCCGGTGCTGCGCAGCGCGTCGCTGTCGACCACCGACTGGATCAAGGAGACCCGACCGTACTGGCCGGTGGTGGGCGACGCGATCTACGCGACGCTGGCGCGGGTGGCGCTGACGCCGCGCGGCACCGTCGGCATGGGCCACGTCCTGCACGGCCAGGTGACCGACGACGAGGACTTCGCGCGGCAGGCGGCCGAGGCGGTCGCGGCGGTGATGGACGGCCTGGTCGTGGAGGGTACGGCGAACGACGACGGCGACCGGATGTGCCGGCTGTCCCGCCAGGACGGCTTCCTCGCGGCGGGCGCGATCTGCCTGCCCGACTTCCACGAGCGGATCGCCGAGATCACCGGCTGGTCCGACCTGGTCATCGCCATCACCTGCCCCGACCACATGTACCTCGCGCCGGCCGGCTCCCCCGCCGCGGAGACGCTGCGCCGCATCGTCGCCGAGTCGACGGTCGAGGACCGGGAGCTACGGCCCACGCTGCTGAGCTGCACCGCCGACGGCATCGAACTCCTCCTCGAATCCAGCCTGTAGGTCACGCTCCGCAACGTCCTCGGTACGGCAAGATCCACTTCGGTACCGTGGGGATTTCCTGTGTGTCAAGGAGGGCAGCCGTGGACGTCGAGCCGGACCGCAACCACGTCGTGTTTGCGGTGAGTGACGGCGGGGACCCGGTCATCGAGGTACCGGCGCGCGCCGACGACGGGCTCCGGCAGGCGTGGCTGATCGCCGTACGCGAGCACGGTGCCGTGTCCCACGACGTACGCGAGGTGTTCACCGAGTGGGAGCCGTCGGCGGCCGACGGGGCGTTCATCGAGCTGACGTTCCCCGGTGCCGCGGTCAGCTACGCATTCCACCGGCCGACCGACGGCGACTGGGACGCGGCGTACGCGGCGGCGCGCCGGACCATCGAGGCGCGGTCCCGCGCGGCGGAAACCGTTCCGGCGCAAGGGAACCCGCCGCAGGACGCCCCGACCCGGAACGCCCCCGAACCGGCCGGCCCGGGGCAGGGCGGCGCGGTGCTGCTGCCGGTCCTGCGTACCACGACGCTGCCCGGCGCGGCGGCCACGCTGGAGATCCTGCCGCACCGCTACCTGGTACCCGGCCGGCTCGCCGTCACGCTCGCCGAGGTGGCCCCGACGCCGCACGGCACGCTCGGCATGAGCCACCTGACGTACTCCCGGCTCGGCTCGGGCGACTTCGACGCGCTGCTGGCCGCCGCGTACGCCGGGGTGCAGCGCGGCCTGTCGGTCACCGGCCTGCGCGCCGAGGGCGGCGACCTGATCCAGATGAGCCGGGAGGGCTGGCTCGCCGGCTCCGCCGTCGCCCTGCCGGACTTCCACCAGTACGTGTCCGGGCTGCTCGGTGCGACCGACCTGGTCGTGGCCGTGCCGTGCCCCGACGACCTGTTCGTCGCCGCCGCCGACAGCCCCTGCGTACCGGCGCTGGGCCGGATGGTGACGGAGGCGCCGCAGCAGACCGGCGAGTTCCTGCCGACGCTGCTGCGGGTCACTGCGCACGGCATCGGGGTGCTGGCCGAGGGCGCCGCGGGCTGACCGCTACTCGGCGACCGTACCGTCGGACACGGTGATGCGGCGGGTGGTGTGCACCGCGTCGAGCATCCGGCGGTCGTGGCTGACCAGCAGCAGCGTCCCCGGGTACGTCGACAGCGCCGATTCGAGCTGCTCGATCGCGGGCAGGTCGAGATGGTTGGTCGGCTCGTCGAGGACCAGCAGGTTGACGCCGCGCGCCTGCAACAGTGCCAGCGCCGCCCGGGTACGTTCGCCCGGCGACAGCGTGGCGGCGGGGCGGATCACGTGGTCGGCGCGCAGGCCGAACTTGGCGAGCAGCGTCCGGGCCTCGGCCGGCAGCAGGCCGGACGCCGCGGCGAACGCGTCCACCAGCGGCTCGTCCGAGACGAACACCTCCCGCGCCTGGTCCACCTCGCCCACGACCACGCCGGGCCCGAGCGCCGCGGTACCCGCGTCGAGCGGGATCCGGCCCAGCATCGCGGCCAGCAGCGTCGACTTGCCGGAACCGTTCGCGCCGGTGATCGCGACCCGGTCGGCCCAGTCGATCTGGAGGTCCACCGGGCCGAGCGTGAACCGTCCACGATGGACGGTCGCGCCGCGCAGCGTGGCCACGACCGCGCCGGCGCGGGGCGCGGCGGCGATCTCCATCCGCAGCTCCCACTCCTTGCGGGGCTCGTCGACGACCTCCAGCCGCTCGATCGCGCGCTCGGTCTGCCGGGCCTTCGCCGCCTGCTTCTCGCTCGCCTCGGCGCGGGCCTTGATGATGTTCTTGTCGTTGTCGGTGGCCTTCTTGCGCGCGTTCGCGACGCCCTTCTCCATCCAGGAGCGCTGCGTGCGGGCGCGCGACGCCAGCACCTCCCGCCGCCCCTCGTACTCCTCGTACGCCTCGCGGGCCCGCTGCCGCGCCCGCTCCCGCTCCCGCAGGTAGTCGGCGTAGCCGCCGCCGTACTGGTTGACCTGCTGCTGAGCCAGGTCCAGCTCCAGCACCCGGTTGACCGTACGGGCCAGGAACTCGCGGTCGTGGCTGACCAGCACCTGCCCGGCGCGCAGCTCCCGGACGAACCGTTCCAGCCGGTCCAGGCCGGCCAGGTCCAGGTTGTTCGTCGGCTCGTCGAGCAGGAACACGTCGTACCGGGAGAGCAGCAGCGACGCCATCCCGGCGCGCGCCGCCTGCCCACCGGACAGCGACGTCATCGCCACGTCCAGGTCGACGTCGAGGCCCAGCTCGGCCGCGACCTGATCGGCGCGCTCGTCGAGGTCGGCGCCGCCGAGCGCGAGCCAGCGGTCCAGCGCCGCCGCGTACGCGTCGTCGGCGCCGCGCCGCCCCTCGGCCAGCGCCGCCGTCGTCTCGTCCAGAACCTGCTGCGCCGCCACCACCCCGGTACGCCGGCCGAGGAACCCGCGGACCGTCTCGCCGGGACGCGGCTCCGGCTCCTGCGGCAGGTATCCCACGGTCGCGGACGGCGGGTTCAGCGTGACGCTGCCGGTCTCCGGCTCGACCCGCGCCGTGGACGGTCCGCCGGGCCGCGTCGGCACGGGCAGGGCGCCCTCCGCCGGTACCCCGGCGAGCAGGCGCAGCAGGGTCGACTTGCCGGCGCCGTTGGCGCCCACCAGGCCGACGACGTCGCCGGGGGCGACGATCAGGTCGAGGCCGGTGAACAGCATGCGGTCGCCGTGGCCGGCGGTCAGGTTCCTGGCGATCAACGTGGCACTCATGGACGCTCAGTGCCTCCGACTCGCTCGCTCATGTGCCCGCCGATCGTACCGGCCGGGCGTCCCCGCCTCACACCGGATTGTTCGGCGGATCGCGCCGCTCACCCGCCCGTACGGTGCGCCACCCGGCCGTCACGCGACCGGCGAGATCGCCGCGATCGCCCGACAGGTACGGCAAGAGAGCGGGCCGCGGCTTTTGCGTTCGAAACGGCGCGACAGGTTGCACAAAACCGGTTGACCCTCGTTTGTTGAATGCTTTTTAGGCGACGGTAAGTGACGGCACAAGGCGCTTTACCCGATGTTTACCCGACACCTTCTCAACGCCGTTCGGAATGGTTAACATCCTGCACGTTCCCCCCTCAGTCCCAAGGAGCATTACATGCTGCTCAAGCGTGTCCTGTCCGCGACGGCCGTCGCCGCGGCCATCGCCGGATCCTTCGCTTTCGCCTCGCCGGCCATGGCCGCGGACAGCGACTACACCTGCGCGTACACCCACGACAGTGGCGGCAAGGCCTGCTACGCGAGCGAAGGCGACCACTTCTACGTGGAGGACAACCAGGTCGACGGCCACGGCATCCGGGTCCGTTACAAGTTCGGCACCGGCGGCGCGTGGCACTACATCCACTACACCGGCGGTTACACCCAGCCGCAGATGCCGGTCGACTACAACTTCGACTTCACCAACGAGACCGCCACGATCTATTTCCAGGTCGGTGAGGAAAACGCCGGCACGTACGTCGACGGAACGTACGGCACGCTGGAGCACTCCGAGGTCTGAGTGCAGCGGTCCGCCGTGCACCGGCGGGCCGACCCGGCCCCGGTACGCCGAACTGGTCGTGCCGGGGCCGACCCGGGTCCGGGCCGAACCCCCGCATGCCCGCATCGGGCGCACGTAGCGTGGTGCCGTGACCAGCAGCGTGTACGTGGCGGGCCTCGGGCCCGGGGGCGGCAAGTCACTGGTGGCGCTCGGCGTCGCGGAGCTGCTGTCCCGACGGATCGAACGGGTCGGCGTGTTCCGGCCGCTGGTCGCCGACGAGGGCACCGACCCGATCGTCGAGCTGCTCTGCCGCCGGTACCGGCCGGACGCCGACCCGCCCGCGCTGGCCGGGATCGGCCGGGCCGAGGCGGACGCGTTGCTCGGCGCCGGGCGTACCGACGAGCTGGTCGGCGCGGTCGTCGAGCGGTACCGCCGGGTCGAACGGGACAGCGACGCGGTGCTCGTCATCGGCACCGACTTCGGCGGGCGGGCGGCGACGCACGACGACCCGGCGATCCCGGCGGAGCTGGGCCTCAACGTACGGCTGGCGACCGAGTTCGGCGCGCCGCTGCTGCCGGTCGTCGACGGCC
Source organism: Actinocatenispora sp. (assembly GCA_036503555.1). Lineage (GTDB taxonomy): Bacteria > Actinomycetota > Actinomycetes > Mycobacteriales > Micromonosporaceae > Actinocatenispora. The sequence goes on along the minus strand of DASXWQ010000048.1, from coordinate 44,954 downwards.
ACCGCCGTACCGCCGCGGCCGTCGCCTCCTCGCTGCGGTCCGGGTACCACACGGTGACCCGGCTCGGTGGCACCGTCCTCGCGATGCTCGCCAACCGGGTACCGCCCGAGGCGCGTGACGCGGTGCTCACCTCGCTCGCCGCCGACGTCCTCCCCGTCCCCGTGTACGCCGTCCCCGAGGTACCGGCGGTCGCCGCGCCGACCGTCGCCGAGGTGACGGCGGCGCTGTCCGGCCGGCGCCTGCTCGGCGACGACACGGCCGCCGCCCGCGACGTCCTCGGGTACGTGCTGGGTGGTGCGGGTGTCGCGGTGTTCCTGGACCACCTGCGCCCGGGGCACCTGGTCATCACCCCGGGCGACCGCGGCGACCTGCTGCTCGCGTCGTTCGCGGCGCACGCGTCCGGCGCGGTGTCGCTCGCCGGTGTCGTCCTCACCCTCGGCGAGCCGCCCGACCCGCGCGTACTGCGGGTGGCGGAACGGCTCGGCACCGGGCTCGCGGTCGTCGGCGTCGCCGCGGACAGCTTCGCCACCGCCGCGACGCTCGCCGGCCTGGAAGGCCGGATCACCGCCGACAACCCACGCGCGCTGACCGCCGCGCTCGGCGCGTTCGAACACTCCGTGGACACGGGGGCGCTGGCCGACCGGATCGCGGTGACCCGGTCGACCCGGCGTACCCCGCTGATGTTCGCCTACGAGCTGATCGAACGGGCCCGGGCCGACCGGCGGCACGTGGTGTTGCCGGAGGGTACCGACGCGCGGGTGCTGACCGCCGCCGAGGCGTTGCTGCGCCGCGGCGTCGCCGACCTCACCCTGCTCGGCCACCCCGACGAGGTCACCCGCCGGGCCCGCGAGACCGGCGTCGACATCCGCGGCGCCGCCGTACGAGACCCGGCGACCGACCCGCACCGCGACGACCTCGCCGACCTGCTGTACGTGCGGCGCCGGCACCGCGGCATGACCCGGGAAATGGCGTACGACCAGGTGACGGACCCGAACTGGTTCGGCACGCTGCTCGTCGAGTCCGGCCGGGCGGACGCGATGGTGTCCGGCGCGGCGCACACCACGGCGGACACGCTGCGCCCGGCGTTCCAGGTGATCGGGACGGTGCCCGGGGTGTCGGTGGCGTCCAGCGTGTTCTTCATGTGCCTGGCCGACCGCGTCCTCGTGTACGGCGACTGCGCCGTCAACCCCGACCCCGACCCGACCCAGCTCGCGGACATCGCCGTCTCGTCCGCCGCGACGGCCGCCCGGTTCGGCGTCGAGCCGCGGATCGCGATGCTCTCCTACTCCACCGGTACGTCCGGGCACGGCGCCGACGTCACCAAGGTCGCCGAGGCCACCGCGCTGCTCCGCGACCGCCGCCCGGACCTCCCCGTCGCCGGACCCGTCCAGTACGACACGGCGGTGTCCGAGTCGGTCGCCGCGGCCAAGCTGCCCGGCGACCCGGTCGCCGGCCGGGCCACGGTGCTGATCTTCCCGGACCTGAACACCGGGAACAACACCTACAAGGCGGTGCAGCGTACGTCGGGCGCGGTCGCCGTCGGCCCGGTCGTGCAGGGCCTGCGCCGGCCCGTCAACGACCTGTCCCGCGGCGCGACCGTCACCGACATCGTCACCACCGTCGCGATCACCGCCATCCAGGCCCAACACACCTGACCCGTCTCGCCCGCCGAGTGACGCTGGCGACAGGGTACGGCGGGCGGGGCGATATTCGGTGCCGGCCTGTCGTACCGCGGTGCGAGGATGCGCGGGACATGGCAGCGCTCACCACCCCACCCGACACAGCCGTCCGACCGGGCATCCCCACGCCGGTCCGCCGGCTGTACGCGGGCATCGCCTTCTCCGCCCTCGGCAGCGGCATGGCCATGCCGTACCTGTTCGTCTACCTGACGCAGGTGCGGCACCTGCCGCCGACGAACGTCGGCCTGGTGATGTCGTGGATGGGCGTGGTGATGCTCGCGGTCTCCCCGCTGGTCGGCACGCTGATCGACCGGTTCGGCCCGCGCCCGGTGCTGCTCGTCGGCCTCGTCGGCGAGGCCGTCGGGATGGGGCTCGTCGCGACGATCCACACGCTGCTCGGCGCCTGGCTGGTGGCGAGCTGGTGCGCGGTGTTCAGCTGCGCCACGTTCCCCGGCACCGGCGCGCTCATCACGCGGATGGTGCCGCCCGCCTCACGCCAGCGGGCGTACGGGGTGCAGTTCATGCTGATGAACGCCGGCTTCGGGGTCGGCGGCCTGCTCGCCTCGGTGCTGGTCAACCTGGCGCATCCGGCAAGCTTCGAGTGGCTCTACCGGATCGACGCGCTCAGCTACGCCGGATACATCGTGATGCTGCTGCTCCTGCCGCGCGGCGCCGGCCGGCTCGCCGCCGACGACGCCGCGGCCGACGGCGCGACGCCGCCCGGCTGGCGCGTGGTGCTGCGCGACCGCACCCTGCTGCTCGTCGTCGGCGTCGGCACGCTACTGCTGACCTGTGCGTACGCGCAGGTCGAGACCGGCTTCACGGCGTACGTGGTGAACGAGGCGCAGGTACAGGCCCGGGTGCTCGGCTGGGCGTTCGCGGCGAACACGGCGGTCATCGTGGCCGGGCAGCTCGTCGCGCTGAAGCTGCTCACCGGCCGCCGCCGGAGCAGCGCGCTCGGCCTGGCCGGGCTGATCTGGGCGGCCGGCTGGGCCGTGGTCGCCGCGTCCGGCGTGTTCACCGACCGCTGGCTCGCCGCCGGCTGCGTCGTACTCGGGCTCGCGGTGTTCGGCGCCGGCGAGACGATCTGGGCACCGGTCATGCCGGCGCTGATCAACGGGCTGGCCGACGAGCGGGTCCGCGGCCGGTACAACGCGCTCGCCGGCATGACGTGGACGATCTCCGGCATCGCCGGCCCGGCCCTCGCCGGCCTGCTGGTGTCCCGCGCCCACGGCGTCGGCTGGGTCGTGTTGAGCGTCGGCGGCAGCATCCTCGGCGGCATCGCGTTCCTGACGCTGCGCCGCCGGCTCACGCCCGCCCAGGACGGCCTCACACCCTGAGGTCCACGCCGGGCCGTCGGGTTCCGGTCAGGGCGTGAGGACGATCTTGCCGAAGACCTGGCCGGATTCGAGCCGGGCGAAGCCGGCGCGCGCGTCGGCCAGCGCATGGTGCGAGTCGATCACCGGGTGCACGTCGCGGGCGACGAGCAGGTCGACCAGCGCGGCCAACTCGTCCCGGGTACCCATGGTCGAGCCGACCAGCTCCAGCTGAAGGAAGAAGATCCGGCGCAGGTCGACGGTGGACAGGTGGCCGCTGGTCGCCCCGGCGACGACGATCCGGCCGCCCGGCTTCGCGCACTTGAGCGAGTGGTCGAGGGTCGCCTCCCCGACGGTCTCGATCACCACGTCGACCCGCTCGGGCAGGCGCGCGCCGGGCTCGACGGCCTCGGCGCCGAGCGCGGCGATCCGCTCCCGCTTCGCCGCGTCACGGCTCGTCGCGTACACCCGGGCGCCGAGCGCGCGCCCGAGTACGACGGCCGCGGTGGCCACGCCTCCCCCGGCGCCCTGCACGAGCACGCTGCCGCCCTCGGGCAGCCGGCCGCGCGTCGTCAGCATCCGGTACGCGGTGAGCCAGGACGTCGGCAGGCACGCCGCCTCGGCCGGGGTCAGCCCGGCGGGCAGCGGCACCAGGTTGCGCCGGGGTACGGCGACGCGCTGGGCGAGTGTGCCGGGGTGGCGTTCGGAGAGCAGGCTGCGCCGCGGGTCGAGCGTCTCGTCGCCGGCGCCGGCGGCCGGGTCGCCGATGACGGCGTGTACGACGACGGGATGGCCGTCCGGGTCGGTACCGGCGGCGTCGCAGCCGAGGATCATCGGCAGCGCGTCCGCGGACAGCCCGACCCCGCGCAGCGACCACAGGTCGTGGTGGTTGAGGGCGGCGGCGGTCACGTCGACCACGACCCACCCGTCCGGTACGTCCGGCTCCGGGCGGTCACCGACGGCGAGCGCCGAGAGGGGTTCGTCCGGATCGATCCGTTCTGCGTAGGCGGCGAGCATGGTGCGCACGCTAGCAACGCGACCGCCGGCCCGCAGTGCGGATCGTCACGTGCCCCGCGGACGGGTTTGAGATCTAATGGCAGTCGTGCCGTCAGACAGCGATCCGTACGCCGCCGACGCCGGGCCGGAGCCGGCGGAGTACCGCCGGGTGCTCGGGCACTTCCCGACCGGCGTGACGATCGTGACGGCGCTGGGGCCGGACGGCCCGGTGGGGCTGGCGGTCAACTCGTTCACGTCGGTGTCGCTGCGCCCGCCGCTGGTGGGGTTCTTCCCGGCGCACACGTCGGGCTCGTGGCCGGTGATCCGGCACGCGGGCGGCTTCTGCGTGAACATCCTCGGCGCCCACCAGGAGACCCTGGCGCGGACGTTCGCCTCGCCGGGCACCGACCGTTTCCGCGGGTTACCGGTGGAGCCGGCGCCGGTGACGGGCGCGCCGGTACTCGTCGGCGCGGTCGCCTGGCTGGACTGCTCGATCGAGTCGGTGACGCCGGCCGGCGACCACGACTTCGCGCTGGCCCGGGTGCGGGCGATCGCCGCGGACCCGACGCATCCGCCGCTGGTCTTCCACCAGGGCCGGTACGGCTCCTTTGACTGATCCGGCTTCCCTTGCATGGCAACCGACACAGCCGCTTGACCTGAAGTTCGCGTCAAGTTTGACACTGGCCTCCACTCGAATCCGGCCCCGAATGGAGTCCACAGTGGACGTACACGCACGGAGCACCGGGTGAGCGCCGCCGCGGCGACGGTACGCGTCGGCCGCACCAGCCCGACCGTGACCCTGAGCCTGGTCGCCGCGCGCGTCGGCTCGACCGCCACCGCCGCCCGGGTCACGTCCGGCGACCTGTCCGGCCACGCCGGCTACCTCGCCGCGCAGTACACCGCGGCCTGGCACGTCGTGCTGTGGGCCGTCGCCGCGGTCTGCGCGGCGTCCGCCGTCCTCATCGGCGTGCCGCTGCGGCCGCGCCGCTAACGCAGGTGGGCGCGGGCGGCGGCGCGAATCGCGTCGGCGGTGCGGTCGAGGGCCGGCGTACGCAGGGTCCACTGCTGCCAGTGGAGCGTGACGTCGACGTGCCGGCCCGGGTCGAGGTCGACGAGCGCACCGTCCCGCTCGCCGCCGGCGCTCTGCGCCTCCGGCAGCATCCCCCAGCCCATGCCGTGGCGTATCGCGGTGGCGAAGTCGGCGGTGGACGGGATGTGGTGCCGGGGCGGGTCGAGCCGGCGCCGCGTCCGCCGCCGCAGGTACGCGTCCTGGAGGTCGTCCCGCCGGTCGAACACCAGCATCGGGGCGGCCGCCAGCGCGTCGACCGTGGCTCCGCCGGACAGCCACCGCTCGACGTACGCGGGGCTCGCCATCGGCCGGTACCGCATCACGCCGAGCCGCGTCACCCGGCAGCCCTGTACCGGGCGCGCGTCGGTGGTGATGGCGGCCATCACCACGCCCTGCCGCAGCAGCGCCGCCGAATGGTCCTGGTCCTCCCGGCGGATGTCGAAGCACGTCTCGGCGGCGAGGGGCGCGAGCGCCGGCAGCACCCAGGTGCCGAGCGAGTCGCCGTTGACGGCCAGTGCGACCACCGGCAGCGCGTCGGTGTCGGCGGTGGCGCGGCCCACCTCGCTGGTCAGCGCCGAGATCTGGCGGGCGAGCCGCAGGTACGCCTCGCCGGCCTCGGTCACCCCGATCGGCTTGGTACGCAGCACGAGCACCTGCCCGGCGGCGGCCTCCAGCGCCTTGATCCGCTGGCTCACCGCCGACGGGGTCACCGACAACGCCCGGGCGGCGGCGTCGAACGAACCCTCGTCCACGGCCGCGGCCAGCGCACGCAGCTGCGGCAGGTCCACGTCCATCATCAGCAACACTAACGCCGCGTCAGAAAGATTAGTTGGACGAACGGCGTCCGGCGGCCCAGGCTGGGGCGCGTGACCACGCTGCTCGCAGTCCTGTCCGGACTCGGTTTCGGCCTGTCGCTGATCGTCGCGATCGGCGCGCAGAACGCGTTCGTGCTGCGTCAGGGCCTGCGCCGGGAGTACGTCGCGCTCGTCGTCGCCGTCTGCACCGTGTCGGACGTCGTCCTCATCGTGGCCGGCGTCGGCGGCCTCGGCGCGGTCGTCCGCGCGCTGCCCCAGGTCCTCGTCGCCGCGCGGATCGCCGGCGCCGCGTTCCTCCTCGGGTACGCGGGGCTGGCCGCCCGGCGCGCCCTGCGCCCCGGCACGCTCGTCGCCGAACCCGCCGGCCGGCGCCTCGCCCTCCCCGCCGTCCTCGTCAGCAGCCTCGCGCTGACCTGGCTCAACCCGCACGTGTACCTGGACACCGTCGTGCTGCTCGGGTCGGTCGCGGCGACGCACGGCGCGTACCGGTGGTGGTTCGGGGGCGGCGCGATCGTGGCCAGCGCGGTCTGGTTCGCCGGTCTCGGGTACGGGGCGCGCCTGCTCCGCCCGCTGTTCGTACGCCCGGCGACGTGGCGCGTGCTCGACGGCGGCATCGCCGTGATCATGGTCGCGGTCGCCGCCATGCTGGTCGTCCCGGTGGTCCGCGGATAACCGTTGGCCCGGGGCCGCGGCGGGCGGCGAGGATGCCGGGATGGACAACCCCGCCGGGCTCGCCTGGGCCGCCGCGGCGTGCGGCGCCGACCTCGCCGTCGTACGGCGGATGGCCGGCGGCACCCACGCCGACACCCACCTGGTACGCGCCGGCGACGGGCGTTCGCTCGTGCTGCGGACGTTCCCGCCCGGCGACCCGGCCGTACGCCGCGAGGCCGTCGTGCTCGACCGCCTCGGCGGGCTCGACGGCCTCGCGCCGACGCTCGTCGCCGCCGACCCGGACGGTACGCACGCGGGACGTCCGGCGATCCTCGTCACCCGGGTGCCGGGATCGCCGCACATCGTGCCGGCCGACCCGTACCCGTGGGCGGCGCGGCTCGGGCAGGTCCTCGCCCGCGTGCACGCCGTCGACGCCACCGGACTGCGCGACCTGCCCCGGCGGGAACCGCCGCCCGAGGTGCGCGACGACTGGGCGCGGATGACCGACGCGCCGCACGTCCTCACCCACTACGACTTCTGGTCCGGCAACACGCTGTGGACGGGCGACACGCTGACCGGCGTGATCGACTGGTCCGGCGCGGCGCGCGCACCCCGCGGCTTCGACGTCGCCTGGTGCCGCATCGACCTCGTCCTGCTGTACGACGAGGACGTCGCCGACGCGTTCACCGCCGCGTACGGCGCGGTCGACGACCTCGACCGGTGGGACGCGTACGCGGCGGGCAAGGCCGACCGCGACGTCGAGGAATGGTCGCCCAACTACGTCGACCTGGGCCGTACCGACCTGACGCCGGAGACCCTGCGCCGCCGCCTCACCGTGTGGCGGCGGCGCCTCGGGTACTGACCGGTCAACGGGCCGCGGCGGCGACCGCGTGTGCGACGGCCGGGGCGACGCGCGGGTCGAGGGCGCTCGGCACGATCCGGTCGGCGCGCAGGTCGTCGGCCGCGACGGCGGCGACCGCCTCAGCCGCCGCCAGCTTCATCGCCGGGCTGATCGTGCGGGCGCCGGCGTCGAGAGCGCCGCGGAAGATCCCCGGGAACGCCAGCACGTTGTTGATCTGGTTCGGGAAGTCGCTGCGGCCGGTCGCGACGACCGCCGCGTACCGGTGGGCGACGTCCGGGTGCACCTCGGGCGTCGGGTTGGCCAGCGCGAACACGATCGAGTCCGGCGCCATGCCGGCCACCGCCGCCTCCTCGACGCGACCGCCGGACACGCCGACGAGGACGTCCGCGCCGCGCAGCGCGTCGCCGATCGAGCCGGTCACGCCGCGCGGGTTGGTCTCGGCCGCGAGCGCCGCCTTGACCGGGGTGAGGCCGGACCGGTCCGCGGACAGTACGCCCCGGGAGTCGCACACGACGATGTCGGCGACGCCTGCCTCGGCGAGCATCCGGGTCACCGCGACACCGGCCGCGCCGGCGCCGGACACCACGACGGACAGGCCGGCCAGGTCGCGGGCGAGCAGGCGGGCGGCGTTGCGCAGCGCGGCGAGTACGACGACGGCGGTGCCGTGCTGGTCGTCGTGGAAGACGGGGATGTCGAGCGCGGCGTCGAGCCGGCGTTCGATGTCGAAGCAGCGCGGGGCGCTGATGTCCTCCAGGTTGATCCCGCCGAACGACGGCGCCAGCCGCGTGACGGTCTCGACGATCTCGTCGGGGTCGGTGGTGTCGAGGCAGATCGGCACCGCGTCCACCCCGGCGAACTGCTTGAACAGCACCGCCTTGCCCTCCATCACGGGCATCGCGGCGCGCGGCCCGATGTCGCCGAGCCCCAGCACGGCGGTGCCGTCGGTGACGACGGCGACGGTGTTGGCGACCCAGGTGTACCGCCGGGCCAGCGACGGGTCCTCGGCGATCGCCCGGGACACCTCGGCGACCCCCGGCGTGTACGCGCGGGACAGGTCCTCGGGCGTGGTCAGCGGCGTGGTCGCGGCGACGGCGAGCTTGCCGCCCTCGTGCAACGCGAAAACCGGATCATCAGTACGAATCGACAGTGCGGTCACGGACGTCTCCTTGCCGGTGCAACGGTGAACAGACAGAAGGCGCACGGCGATCGGCCGGACGTGAGACAACGGGCGCGGGTGGGCCCGAACCGACGAGTCTACCCACGTTTCGCGCATCGGGCATGCGCGAATCTCGCCGAGACGCCGTCCGACGAGGCTCGTTCCGCGTGGTGGAACGGCACTCAGTGGTGCTGCGCGATAGGCCGCTCGCCGGCGCGCCAGTAGCGGGTGAGGACCCGACCCAGCACGACCGCCTCGCCGTACCGCCGCGAGTCGTCGGTGACGAGCGGGTTGTCGCCCTCGATCCACCACCCGTCCCCGTACGGCCGGACGGCACGCTTCACGACCAGCAGGTCCGGCCGCGCGCGAAACCGCGCGATCACCACGTCACCCGCCCGCACCCGCCGCACCGGGTACGCCACGAGCGCGTCACCGTCGGCGAGCGTCGGCACCATCGACGGCCCGGACACGCCGACCGCCCGTACCCGGGCCGCGGCCCAGCCGACCGCGGCGCCGACCGCGGCCACCGCCGCGACCGCGCCGATCCGCCCCAGCACTGTCACAGCCGCACCGTACCGTCGCGGCATGACGGAGACCGCGACCGCCTGGGACGACGAATACGCGCGGGGACGCTACCGGCACGAGCCGCCTGTGCCGTTCGTCGACGACATCCTCGCCGCCGCCCGCGCCCACCACCTCACCTCCGGGCTGTACGTCGGCTGCGGCAACGGCCGCAACTACCTGCCGCTCGTCGCCGGCGGGCTCGACCTGACCGGCCTCGACATCTCGCGTACCGCACTCGACCAGCTCGCCGAGCGGCGGCCGGGCGCCCGCCTGCACCACGGCGACCTGGCGACGCTGCCGCCCGGTGGGTACGACGTGGTCGTCGGCATCCAGGTCTTCCAGCACGGCACCGCCGCCGAGACCCGGGCGCACGTCCGCGCCGCCGCCGAGCGGGTCGCGCCCGGCGGCCTGCTCTGCGTACGCGTCAACGCGCTCGGCACCGACATCTGGCCGGCGCACGACGTCATCGAGGACGGCGACGGCCGCACCGTGCGGTACACGGCGGGGCCGAAGAGCGGGCTGGCCATTCACTTCTTCGCCGCCGACGAGCTGCGTGCCGCGGTCGGCCCCGGCTTCCGCGAGATCCTGCCGCTCCGGCGGGACAGCACCGTACGGCCGGATCCCGCGCACGGCCGCTGGTGCCAGTGGGAGGCCGTCTGGCACCGGGATGTGGGGTGACGAACGTCGCTCGGGGGCTTCGCCGGTTTGACCGGTGTGGCCAGGGGTAGGGTCCCCATGAGGGAGATCGAAAACGAAGGTCACGTGTCTCCCGACCTGCGCGGAATGACCACTCGCGCAGCCGTACCCACATGTTTGCGTTGACGGAGGATCGAATGCGACTGCCGCGTTTCCTCGCTCCTCGCCTTGTCGCCCGCGCGCACTGCGATCTGCCCTGCGGTGTGTACGACCCGGCGCAGGCGCGGATCGAGGCCGAGTCCATCAAGGCCATTGCGGAGAAGTACCAGGCGAACGAGGACCCCGAGTTCCGCACCCGGGCGCTGATCATCAAGGAGCAGCGCTCCGAGCTGGTCAAGCACCACCTGTGGGTGCTGTGGACCGACTACTTCAAGCCGCCGCACTTCGAGAAGTACCCGCAGCTCCACCAGCTCGTGAACGAGGCGACCAAGCTCGCCGGTGCCACCGGCACCAAGGGCTCCGTCGACCCCGAGGTCGCGCAGAAGCTGCTCGACAAGATCGACGAGATCGCGACGATCTTCGCCGAGACCAAGAAGGCCTGAGCGCGGCGTTCCACGAAGCCCCGGTGATCGGTGTGATCGCCGGGGCTTCATGCTGGTGGCATGTCCGATGTCGAGATCCGGCCGGTGACGCCGGCCGATCTGCCCGCCGTGGTCGAAATGGTGCACGAGCTGGCCGCGTACGAGAAGGCGCCCGAGTCCTGCACGCTCACCGTCGACCGGCTGCACGCGGCGCTGTTCGCCGCCGCCCCCGCCGCGTACGCGCACGTCGCGACGATCGACAACCGTCCGGCCGGCTTCGCGCTGTGGTTCCTGAACTTCTCCACGTGGGAGGGCAGCCACGGCATCTACCTGGAGGACCTGTACGTCCGGCCCGACGCCCGCGGCACCGGCCTCGGCCGCGCGCTGCTCGCCACCCTGGCCCGGATCTGCGTCGAACGCGGCTACCCGCGCCTCGACTGGGCCGTTCTCGACTGGAACCCGGCGCGCGACTTCTACCGGGCCATCGGCGCCGAACACCAGACCGAATGGCTGCCGCACCGGCTGGCCGGGCCGGCACTCACCGCCCTCGCCGCGCGCTGACACCGCACCGCCTGGGCGGTGATCATCGCGCTCACCGGTCACGAAGCGATTACCGGACGGTAGCGATACCCTCCTGGCCACGCCGCAAGCCATGGGCAGGAGGCCACCCCAGCGCCTAGAGTGCAGACGTGGCGGAGGTAGCGACGGACGAGGACCTGGTCGTCCTCACCGTGCCCGCCGACGGCGCGTACCTGTCGGTGCTACGGACCGCCACCGCCGGGCTCGCCGCCCGCCTCCACTTCACCCTCGACGAGATCGAGGACCTGCGCATCGCCGTCGACGAGGCGTGCGCGATGCTGCTCGCCGGCGCGCCCCCGTACACCGAGCTGACCTGCCGGTTCGAGGTCACACAGGACACCCTGACCGTCGCCGTCTCCGTACCGAACACCGGTCAGCGGCTACCCGGCACCGAGACGTTCGCCTGGATGGTGCTGACCGCGCTCGCCGGCAGCGTCACCTCCGACGTCTCCGACGGGCACGCCACGATCTGGCTCACCAAGAAGCGGGACGGGACGTGACCGAGGTGACCGGCCGCCCGACGGCCGCGGCCCGGCGGCCGCGGCCGACCGTCGCCAACATCCCGCGCCCCGCCCCGGCGTACGCGGAGCAGGCGACGACCCGGGAACTGCTCGACCGGCTCGCCCGGCTCCCGCGCGGCGACGGGCACTGGTCCGCGCTCCGCGCCGAGATCGTACGGCGGCACCTGTCCCTCGTGCGGGCGCTCGCCTGGCGGTTCCGGGACCGCGGCGAGGACCTCGACGACCTGATCCAGGTCGCCACCCTCGGGCTGCTGCACGCCGTCGACCGGTTCGACCCGGACCGCGGCGCCGAGTTCACCACGTACGCGACGCCGACGATCGTCGGCGAGCTCAAGCGCCACCTGCGCGACCGGGCCGGCGCCGTACGCGTGCCGCGGCGCCTCCAGGAACGCCACGCCGCCATCTCCCGCGCCTCCGTCGACCTGTACCAGCGGCTCGGCCGCTCCCCCACCGTGCACGAGCTCGCCGCCGAGACCGGGCTCACCGACGAAGAAGTGCTGGAGGCGCTGGAAGGCGCCCGCGCCCACACCACCGTCCCGCTCGACGCCACCGACCCCGCCGAGTCCCACGACACCGCCGACGCCCTCGACGGCATCGAGTACCGCGCCGCGCTCCGCCCGCTGCTGGACCGGCTGCCGCCCCGCGACAAGCGCATCCTCGTACTGCGCTTCTTCGCCCACCGCACGCAGTCCGAGATCGCCGCCGAGCTCGGCATCTCCCAGGTCCAGGTCTCCCGCCTCCTCACCCGTACCCTTACCACCCTCCGCACCGCCCTCGCCGACTGACGTCAACGAGTCGCGGTCTCGTCCCGAAGGTTGAGCTCGCGCAGCAGCATACGTAGGTTCCGGTCGACCGACTCGGCCCATTCGAACCCACCGATCCCGAGTCCCTTACTGTCCGACATGGCCTTCTCCAAGAGATCGTGAATCTCGGTGAGGTCGCTCCGACGCGTCTCCTTGAACCGTGTCATCACTGTGGCGAACTCTTCCTCGGTGAGTTGCGCAGCCTGGGTGATCAAAGGCTGTTCGCGTAGCTTCTCGAGAATCTCCGACCAGCGGCGGCTGAGCCTGTCCACGAGATCCGTACGCCGCATGCCGAACTCGTGTGCGCACTCTGCATGGATGCCGGCGAGCTGCGGACCGCTCATCGCTTCGCTGACAGGGCCACGCGTCGGACGTCGGTGCCGTACCGGGAATCCGGGCCACCGCGTCCCAGTCGGCCGGGTCGCCGAGGATGAGCAGGCCGGTCGCGACGTCGACGGTCGCGCCGAGCCGGCGTACCGGGGGAAGGTCGTCGGCGTGCTCGGCGACCCGGGTCAGCCAGCGCTGGTACCAGGCGACGGGCCGGTCGGGGCCGCGGGGCAGGCCGAGCAGGCTCATCGTCGCCACCGCCTGCGGCGAACCGGGCGGCAGGTCCGCGACCGCGCGTTCCAGCTTCAGGTATCCGGACTCGAAGTCGTCCGTCAGCACCTGCGCCCGCCCGAGCATCAGCTCCACCAGCGCCCGGAACAGCCGGTGCCGGGCGGCGCCCGCGTCCTCCGCCGGCTCCGGCGACGGAGGCAGGTCGTCCGCCCACTCCGGGAACAGCTGCCGCAGCGTGCCGGCCAGGCTGCTCAACCCCAGCCCCGCCACGTCGTCGGTGGCCGGCCGGAGCGCGTCGACGACCGCCCCCAGCGTGTACGGCGCGCGGAACGGGGGGCAGCCGCCCGCCAGCACGAGGCCGGGTGGCTCGGCCAGGACCTCACGCAGCGGCCGGCTCTTGCCCCAGCCGGTCAGCGCCGGACGCTACCCAAGATCACGGTCGTTGGGAAGCGCGGGTACGGCGGGCGAAACGGCAGACCGGGCGGAACGGGCGAGCGTGCTCCTTCGGTCCACAGTGGACGTCCAGGACCCGTTCGGTCCACAGTGGACGCCCAGGGTCCGGCCCCGCGCAGGGCCGGACCGTCCGGGTCAGCAGGTGATAGCGGCGCCGTTCGCGGGCTGGTGGAGCGCGCCGTCGCGGGCCGCACGGAAGTTGTCGCGGTACGCGGCGAACACCGTCGGGTCCTCGATCTGCAGGATCGTCTCGTCCGACTGGCGCAGCGAGTTGGTCGACAGGTTGGCGCTGCCGGTCCACACGATCTCGCGGTCGGCGCCGCCGTAGTAGTTGCCCTCGACCTCCAGGTACTTCGAGTGCGTCCACACCGGGTCGGTGTCGCAGTAGTACCGCACCACGACCCCGTTGTACGCGTTGGTCGTCTTGGCGAGCATGTCGCTCAGCGACTCGTGCGCGAGGCCGGTGTCGCCGCTGGCGTAGTTCTCGACGACCTCGACGTAGCAGCCGGCGGCGTCCAGCGCGACGAGCTTCGCCGCCAGGTACGGCCGGCTGAAGATGTTGGTGTTGACCCGGATGATGGTCCGGTGGTTGTCGGTCGTGCCGACCTTCGTGTTGCCGAAGCAGTCCACGTGGTCGAGCACCGTCTCGACGGTGTCCTCGGTCGGGTCGCGGTAGACGTTGGCGCCGCTGGCCTCCTGCCGCGGGAAGAAGTGGATCTTCGCGTCGCCGGACGTCACCGGCGGGCGGCCGGTGTCGTAGTAGTTGTTGTTCACGACCATCCGCACCAGGTCGTCGAAGTACGCCGAGTACGCGGCGTAGATCCCGTCGTTGCCGGTGAGTACGAGCGCGTTGTTCCAGCCCTTCGTACCGTCGCGGCCGTTGTGCAGGTTGGCGGAGGACTGCACGACGACGTTCGGCGTACCGCCGGTCGACGAGAACAGGAAGAACTTGTTGTGGTTGATGGACTCCACGCTCGACAGCGTCCGGCTGCCGACGCAGCCGCGACCCGACGGGCACGTGATCGCGTACGACGGCGCCGTCTTGTCGGTGCCCAGCGCGGCGGTCAGGCCCGGCCACAGCGCAACGCCGGTCTCCTTGTACGAGAAGACGACCTGCACGTTCACGCCCCGGTTCTTCGCGGCGACCAGCGCGTCGGGGATCGTGCTGTCGTCGGCGTAGAACATCGACATGCGGATCCGGGAGCCGGCCGGGGCGCCGTCGATCAGCTGGACGATCCGGGTGACGATCGCCGCCTGCTCGGCGGCCGTACCGCCGGGGTCGTTGAAGACGGCCTGCGTGGTGACCGCGGCGTGCGCGGGCGCGGCGCCGACGAGGACGGTGGCGCCGACGGCGAGTGCGGCGGCCACTCGTGCAAGAACCTTCATCGCAGCTCCAATACCAGAAGGAATCTGCCACCGGCAGTCTACTGAAGAACCGCCCCGTCCCGACCCCTCTGGGCGCACTGTCCACGTCAGCGAGGAATGTGCCAGCATGAGCGCTGACCGTCCACAACGGACAGACGGGAGTCGGGCATGACCCACCGGATCGGTACCGGGGACCACCACGTCATCGCGCTACACGGTTGGCTCGGCCCGGCCGAGTCCTGGTCACCGGTGTGGCCGCACCTCGACACCGGCACGTTCAGCTACGCCTTCCCCGACTGCCGCGGGTACGGGTCGCGCCGCGACGAGGCCGGCGCGTACACGGTGGACGAGATCGCCGCGGACACGATCGCGCTCGCCGACTCCCTGGGCTGGGAGCGGTTCTCGCTGGTCGGGCACTCGATGGGCGGCAAGGCCGTGCAGCGGGTGTACACGCTGGCGCCCGAGCGGGTGCGCACCGTCGTCGGGATCTGCCCGGTGCCGGCGTCGGGCGTGCCGTTCGACGAGCCGACCGAGGCGCTGTTCACCGGCGCCGCCGACGAGCCGGCGCACCGCCGCGCCATCATCGACTTCACCACCGGCGGCCGGCTCACCGGCACCTGGCTCGACGCGATGGTGAGCCGGTCGGTCGCCACCTCGACCGTCGACGCGTTCGCCGGCTACCTGCGCTCCTGGGCGTACGAGGACTTCCACGAGCACGTCGCCGGCGCCGACGTACCGGTCCGGCTGATCGTCGGCGAGCACGACCCGGCGCTGTCCGCCGACGTCATGCGCGCCACCTTCCACCACTGGTACCCCGACGTCGAGCTGACCGTCCTCGCCAACGCCGGCCACTACCCGATGGACGAGACGCCCGTCGCCCTCACCACCGAGATCGAGCGCTTCCTCGCCTGACGTCAGGCGGCCGGTCGCAGCCGCCCGAGGAAGTATCGGGCGGCCGCGACGGTCAGCGGCTGGTACCGCTTGTCGGCCGCGCCCGACTCGCCGAGGAGCCCTTTCGCGGCGAACGGCCGTGACCGCGCGGGAAGGCGCGGCCACGGCCGAGAACAGGACCGGACGCTAGCGGTCAGGCGGTGTGGGCGGGATCGGCCGAACGGTCGGCCGGCCGGCCGGTGCGGGACAGGGCGGTCAACGCGAGGCCGAGGCCGAGCAGGACGGCGGCGACGGCCTGCGGGCCGAACGCCGCGGTGGCCAGCGTGCCCTGGGTGATCGCCAGCAGGATCGCGGCGAGCAGGCACGCCACCCCGGCGTACCCGGCGGCGGTGCGGGCGTGCGTCGCCAGCCGGGCCGGTACGCCGACTGTCTCGACCCGGGCGAACAGCCGCACCAGGACGGCGAGCACCGCGAGCAGCCCCGCGTACCAGAGGGGGCGGGTGAGCCACCACTGCGCGGTCCAGGCCGTCGGCAGGTCGTGGTGCAGGCCGAACAGCACGACCCCGACGACGAGGAACATCGCAGTCAGGTGCCACAGGTAGATGGTCATGCTGCGGGCCTGGACGAAGCCGACCAGCCGGCCCACCGGGCGTACCGCCAGCATCCGCAGCACCGCGCCGCGCAGCAGCAGCGCGAACGCCACCTGGTACACGGTGACGGCGAGCAGGCAGACGGTCGGCGGGTTCATGTTGGACATCGTGTCGCCGGGCAGGCCGACCATGCTCGGCGGGTACGGGCCGACGGCGACGAGCGCGGCGAGCGTGGCCACCGCGCCGGTACCGACGAGGACCAGGGCGCGGCGGCGCAGCGCGGCGAGCGTCCCGTCGGCGTACGCGAAGCCGACGAGGTACGGCACCAGCCACACGAACAGCACGTTCAGGTAGCCGAGCCAGGACGGGCCGCCCGCGGCGAACCGGGCCAGGTCGACCGCGACGGCCGCGCCGGCCAGCACGACCGCCACCCGCAGCCCCCACCGGGAGTACGCCCGCAGCAGCAGTGGTGTGGCCACGAGCAGCAGCAGGTAGACGGCGACGAACCAGAGGAGCTGGGGGGCGAGGCCGGCGGCCCGCCGTACCGCGTCCAGGGGTACGCCGAGGGCGAGGCAGGCCGGCGCGATCACCAGCGCCCACGCGCCCAGGAACACCACGACCGGCGGCATCAGCCGCGACAGCCGCCGCCGCAGGAACGGTACGACCGCACCGGCGTGCCGGCGGGACCACCAGCTGCCCGCCCCGGCGGCGAAGAACATCAGCGGCATCACCTGGAGCGGCCAGGTGGCGAGCCAGCCGTACCCGCCGGCCAGCGCGTTGCCGACGGCGAGCCGGTGCCCGTCCCACGCGACGACCGGGATCAGCCAGTGCAGGGCCAGGACGGCGAGCGTGCCGAACGCGCGTACCGCGTCGACGAACCGGTCCCGCCCGGCCGCAGGTGCCTGGGGGCGGGCCACCAGGCGCGCGCGGGTGTCGGGGACGGGAGCTACGAGGGTGGCCACGGGTGCCTCCGGCGGTGGGAAGGGGGTACCCGTTCAGGCTTCCGGGCGGACGGCGTACGAAGAATGCGGCGGCCCGGCATCATCCGCCTGGCGGTGCCGCCAGCCGCCGGGCTGGGGAAAACCCCACCGCCGGGGCCGGGACATAGACTCCGCGAGGGATGTCGGAGGGAGCGTACGAGTGCGCAAGGTACTGATCGCGAACCGTGGCGAGATCGCCGTCCGGGTGGCCCGCGCCTGCCGGGACGCCGGCCTGGCCAGCGTCGCCGTGTACGCGGACGAGGACCGGGACGCCCCGCATGCCCGGATCGCCGACGAGGCGTACGCGTTGGGCGGCGTCACCGCGGCCGAGACGTACCTTTCCATCGCGAAGCTGCTGGATGTGGCGGCCCGGTCGGGTGCGGACGCCGTGCATCCGGGGTACGGGTTCCTGTCCGAGAACGGCGACTTCGCCGAGGCGGTCCTCGGCGCCGGGCTGACCTGGATCGGGCCGACGCCGCAGGCGATCCGCGACCTCGGTGACAAGGTCACCGCACGGCACATCGCGGCCCGCGCCGGCGCACCCATGACCCCCGGTACCCCGGACCCGGTGTCCGGGCCGGACGAGGTCGTCGCGTTCGCCGCGGAGTACGGCCTGCCGGTGGCGATCAAGGCGGCGTTCGGCGGCGGCGGGCGCGGCCTGAAGGTGGCCCGCACCGTCGAGGAGATCCCCGAGCTGTACGCGAGCGCCGTGCGCGAGGCCGAGACGAGTTTCGGCCGCGGCGAGTGCTTCGTCGAGCGGTACCTGGACCGGCCGCGGCACGTCGAGGCGCAGGTGCTGGCCGACACCCACGGCAACGTGATCGTCGTCGGTACCCGCGACTGTTCGTTGCAGCGCCGGCACCAGAAGCTGGTCGAGGAGGCGCCCGCGCCGTACCTGAGCGACGAGCAGCGGCGCACCATCCACTCCGCGGCGAAGGCGATCTGCCGGGAGGCCGGCTACCACGGCGCGGGGACGGTCGAGTTCCTCGTCGGGCAGGACGGCACGATCTCGTTCCTGGAGGTCAACACCCGGCTCCAGGTCGAGCATCCGGTCACCGAGGAGACCGCCGGCATCGACCTGGTACGCGAGCAGTTCCGCATCGCCGACGGCGGCAAGCTGCGGTACCAGGAGGATCCGGTGCCGCGCGGGCACGCCGTGGAGTTCCGGATCAACGGCGAGGACCCGGGGCGCAACTTCCTGCCCGCGCCCGGCACCGTCACCCGATACGTGGCGCCGGCCGGCCCGGGCGTACGGCTCGACTCGGGTGTCGAGACCGGCTCGGTGGTCGGCGGCAACTTCGACTCGCTGCTGGCGAAGCTGGTCGTGACCGGCGAGACGCGCGACGAGGCGCTGGAACGCGCCGCCCGCGCGCTGGACGAGATGGTCGTCGAGGGGCTGGCGACGGCGCTGCCGTTCCACCGCGCCGTGGTACGCGACCCGGCGTTCCGGCCGGCCGACCCGGACGCGCCGTTCACCGTGCACACCCGGTGGATCGAGACGGAGTGGACCAACACCGTCGAGCCGTACGCCGGTGCCGCCGAGCCGGCCGAGCCGGAGGACCGGCAGACCGTCGTGGTCGAGGTCGGCGGCAAGCGGCTGGAGGTCACGCTCCCCGGCACCCTCGGTACGGTCGCCGCGCCGGCGAAGCGCGCCGCCGCCAAGCGGTCCCGCGCCGGTCACGGCCCCGCGGCCGGCGGTACCTCGCTGGCCAGCCCGATGCAGGGCACCGTCGTGAAGCTCGCCGTCGCCGACGGCGACACGGTCGCCGAGGGCGACCTGGTGCTGGTGCTGGAAGCGATGAAGATGGAGCAGCCGATCACCGCGCACCGGGCCGGCACCGTGACCGGCCTCGCGACCTCGGTCGGCGCCGTACTCACCGCCGGCGCCGTCATCTGCGAGATCACCGACTAAGAGAATGGTCGCCGCGATCGAGCTGTACTTCGACGGCGACAGCCAGGCGCGGCTGCGCCGGCTGTGGGACGCGTTGGAGGCGGCCGGCGTACCGAGTCTGCGGGAGCACACGCACCGTCGGCACCGGCCGCACCTGTCCCTGGCGGTGGCCCGCCGGCTCGACCCGGAGCACGTCGCCGCCGCGGTACGCGGCCTGCTGCCGCCGGACGGCCTGCGCCTGGAGTTCACCACGGTCGGGCAGTTCCCCCGCCGGGTGCTGTGGCTCGGCCCGGCCGTCGGGCCGGAGCTGCTCGCGCTGCACCGGGGCGTACACGAGCGGTTGACGGCGGCGGGTGTGGAGGTGGCGGACGTGTACCGGCCGGGCGCGTGGGTCCCCCACTGCACCGTGTCGCAGCAGGTACCGTGGGCCGGCCTGGCGCGGGCCGTCGGGCTCTGCCTGGACGCACTGCCGATCACCGCGTCGTTGCGCTCCGCCGCCGTCGTGGACCACACCCGCGGGCTTTATCGCCCGATCGACTGACCTGACACCCGGACCCTTGCCTCGTTCGGGCACGATGCACCGGGACGCGTGGAGGTACGACGGATGAACGAGGACTTCGCCTGGTGGCTCGGCGACGGTGACTGGTACGACCGACGCCAGCGGGCACAGATCGACGAGCTGAACAGCGCGGTCGACGGCGCGTACCGGCAGTCGTCGCAGCTGCGCAGCCGGCTCACCAAGATCGAGGGTGACCTACAGAGCAAGGTGAACCGGATCGCCGCGGCGTTCGACGCGTTCGTCGAGCTGTCCGACGTCCGGGCCGACCTGGCGGTGTACACCGACACGGCGATCGTCCGCCACCAGGTACGCCTGCTGCTCGGTGCGGTGACGGCCGGCGGCCCGGTCGACCCGCCGGAGCTGCCGGACGTCTCCGGATACTGGCTGGTCCCCGCGGCCCGCGCGCTGTACGCGCAGCTCGTCGACGACGACGCCGCCGCGGCGAAGTTCACCGAGCAGGCGACGGAGCTGGATCCGGGGCGCGCCAGGTACTTCCTGACGGCGGCGCTGCGGCTGGCCGGCCCGGTGGACCTGAGCGCGGTGCAGCTCGCGGGGCTGCTGCCGGCCGAGGGCCGGCCCGTGACGTACGCGGCGCGGGCGATGTGGCTGGCGACCGCGGCCGGCGCGTTCGGCCGGCCGGGGCCAGCGCTGCTGGTCACCTCGTTGCAGACGGTGCTCGGCCTCCCCGACGCCGACACGCTCGGCCCGTGGCTGGCCCAGGTCACCGGCTCGGCCAACGTGACGACCGTCCGGCCCTCGGCGGCCGCGACCACCCTCGGCTCGCTCCGCCAGCGGATCGCACCACCGGCCGACGCGCCCGCCACCGACCCGGCGCCCGCCGACGCGCCCACCCCGGAGCAGGGCGACGACCCGTCCCTGGTACCGCTGCGCGACGTGCTGCGCGCCCTCGTCGACGAGGGCCACAAGCCGGAACGGGAGCTGCTGCGGCGGGCCGAGACGCTGCGTTCGGTGGTCGAGTCGGGGCTGCCCCGGCCGGCCTTCCAGCCGTACGACGCCGAGGTCGGCGACGTCGCCGACCTGATCCGCGGCGACATCTTCACCAACGACGCCACCCCGGCGACGCGTACCGTCGCGGTCCGTGCCGCCGCGCCGTGGCTGTCCGCCTGCGTCGACGTGGTCGCCGAGCACATCAGCCCGGCACCCACGTCCACCACCGCCCGGGTACGCGGGCGGGAGATCACCGTGACCGCCGACGGCGCGGCACCGGCCGATCTCGCCGCGCTGCGCCGCGACATCGAGACCGCGTACCAGGCGAGCCCGGCGCAGCTCGTCGGCGGCCTGGTCACCGCCGGCGTCGGCCTCGTCGGCGCGGTTGCCGGCTTCGCGGTGCTGGGTGTTGGCGTGGGGGTCCTCGGCCTGATCATCCTGCTCGTCGGCGGCATCATCGCCGTCATCGGCTGGCGCAACCGGGGCGAGCACCGCCTGTCCGCCGAGCGGGAGCAGGCCGACACGACACGGTCGATCGAGGCGCAGACCGCCGCGTTCCGCTCGGCGCAGTCCAGCGACGAGCACTACCGCGAGCGCGTCACCGAGCAGCGCGCCGCCCTGTCCGAAGCCCTCTCCTGACCCTCCCCGCCTGGCGCCCCCGCCGCACCGTTTCCTGCCGTGACCGGACTCGGCGGGGACGGGCCGGCCGTGGTCGCGACGCGCTGATCGGCCCGGAATCGTCGTACCCGGGGGCGATACTCGGCGGGTGACGTCCGTACCGGTGGCGCGGCACCTGCTGCGGGCCCGTGACCTGGCCGACGCGCGCTACGCGGAGCCGCTCGGCGTGGCCGACCTGGCCCGCGCGGCGGGGCTGTCGACCGCGCACTTCAGCCGGGAGTTCCGGCGGGCGTTCGGCGTCTCGCCGCACGCGTACCTGCTGACCCGGCGGCTCGAACGGGCCGCCGCGATGCTGCGTTTCACCGACCGGCCGGTCGCCGACATCTGCCTGGCCGTCGGGCTGACCAGCCTCGGTTCGTTCACGACGAGCTTCACCCGGACGTACGGCCGCTCGCCGGTGGCGTACCGCGCGGCCCATCCCCCGGCGGCGGACATGGCGCTGATCCCGGCGTGCCTGCTGCGGGCGTACGGGCGGCCGCGACACCGCACGTTTCGAGAAGACGGCGAGGTGTCCGGCTCCCTAGGTTGAGGGCAACGGGACGACGACACGGAGGGCACACGATGTTCAGGATCGCGAACGCGCAGCTCTGGGTACACGACCAGGACGCGGCGCTGGAGTTCTACACGACGAAGCTCGGCATGGAGGTCCGCGCGGACGTGACGGTCCCGGAGATGGGCGACTTCCGGTGGCTCACGGTGGGCCCGCCGAGCCAGCCCGACTTCGCGATCACGCTGATGGCGATCCCCGGTGAGCCGATTCTCGATCCGCAGACGAAGGCGACGATCGAGGACCTGATGGCGAAGGGCGTGGCCGGCACGATCTTCCTCACCACCGACGACTGCCAGGCCGACTACGAGGCGCTGAGCGCGAAGGGCGTCGAGTTCGTCGAGAAGCCGGAGGACCGGCCGTACGGGATCGACGCGGGGTTCCGTGACCCGTCGGGCAACCAGTTCCGGCTCACCCAGGTCAAGGAATTCGGCGGAAGCTGACACGCCCTGTCATGCCGGCCGGGCACGCTGGCCGACATGACGACAGAACGAGTGGCGCTGGTCGCGGGGGCGACGCGGGGCGCCGGGCGAGGCATCGCGGTGGAGTTGGGCGCCCTCGGCGCGACGGTGTACGTGACGGGCCGGTCCACGTCCGCCGGCCGTTCCGACATCGACCGGCCGGAGACGATCGACGAGACCGCGGCGCTGGTCGACGCGGCCGGCGGGCACGGCGTACCGGTCCGGGTGGACCACGCCGACCCGGACCAGGTCCGCGCACTCGTCGACCGGATCGACGCCGAGCGGGGCCGGCTCGACGTGCTCGTCAACGACGTGTGGGGCGGGGACCACCTGATCGACTGGGACCAGCCGGTCTGGCGACACCCGCTGGCGGACGGGCTGCGGCAGCTGCACAACGGCGTCGACACGCACATCATCACCAGCCACTTCGCGCTGCCGCTGATGATCCGCCGGCCCGGCGGGCTGGTCGTGGAGATGACCGACGGTACGACCGAGTCGAACGCCGGGTTCCGCCGCGGCACGTCGGTCTACTACGACCTGGCGAAGTGGTCGGTGCTGCGGCTCGCCGTCGCGCAGGCGTACGAGCTGCGGGACGAGGCGACGACGGTGGTGGCGCTGACGCCCGGCTGGCTGCGGTCGGAGGCGATGCTCGACGCGTTCGGGGTGACGGAGGAGACGTGGCGGGACGCGACCGTGGACCGGCCGCACTTCGCCATCTCCGAGTCCCCGCGGTACGTCGGCCGGGCCGTCGCCGCCCTCGCCGCCGACCCGGACGTGGCCCGCTGGCAGGGCCGGTCGCTGTCGGCGGGTCAGCTCGCCCAGGAGTACGGCTTCACCGACGTCGACGGCTCCCGGCCCGACGCCTGGCGCTACATCGCCGAGGTCGAGTGGGCCGGCAAGCCCGCCGACGTCACCGGCTACCGCTGAGCCGCGCGTACTCCCAGGGGTCGTGTGCGCTGACCACGGTGACGGCCGGCGGCAGCGCGGCCAGCCGGTCGTTGTGGGACAGGCGCTGCGCCCGGTCGTACTCGGCGCCCGACTGCAACGCGTCCAGTTCCGGCGGCCCGGCGACCGGGGGCCGGCTCAGCTCCCCGTGGAAGAAGTACGCGTCGCCGGCGTGCAGGAGCCAGGAGTCCCCGTCGCGTACGGCCACGGCGGTGTGCCCCGGGGTGTGGCCGGGCAGCGGCACCAGGACCACGTCGTCGGGCAGGCCGGCGGGCTGCTTCGCCGCAGCGAAGCCGAACCAGCCGTCGCCCCCCGACTCGTACGGCTGCCACCGGGGGCCGTGCGCCCAGTGCGGGTGCGCCCCGGCGTACGCCAGCTCGGCGGGCGCCACGTGCACCGCCGCGTCCGGGAAGTCGGGCAGCCCGCCGGTGTGGTCGACGTGCAGGTGGGTCGGCACGACGTGGCGTACGTCGGCCGGGTCGAGGCCGAGCCGGGCGACCTGGCGTACCGCGGTCTGGTCGGGGTCGAGCCGCGGCTGCGCCCAGCCGCGGAAGTCGGCGTCGAGCGTGTCGGGCTCGCGCGTGTCGCGCAGGCCGAAGCCGGTGTCGACGAGGACCAGGTCGGTGTCGGTCTCGACGAGCAGGCAGTGCGCGACGACCGGCAGCGGGGCCCGCCCGGCGGGCGCCGGCAGGGTCCGCATCGTGCCGCAGTCAAGGTGGTGGATGCGCAACGCTTCCTCCTGGTAAGAGTGGTCGAGACGCACGCTAGGAGGCCCGCTCGTGGCTCACCAAACGGTTGGCGACGTGGCCGACGTCTGCGCCGACGGCGATCCGCGGCCGGGGCCGGACTGCCCGGTCGAGATCGCCCTCGGCGTACTCCGAAGGCGGTGGACGCCGCTGGTGCTGGTGCAGTTCGCCGGCGGCGCACGCGCGTTCAGCGAGCTGGCGGCGGCGCTGCCCACGCTGTCGGACAAGGTCCTCGCCGACCGCCTGGCGCAGCTCACCACCGCCGGTGTCCTCACCCGCCGCCGTACGCCGGGTTGGCCGCCGCGCGTCAGCTACGAGCTGACCGACCGCGGCGCCGCCCTGCTCCCGGTGCTCCGCAGCCTCTGGGACTGGGGTAACGGCGGCTGACGGCGGGCGTCCTCAGACGGGTGCGGTGAGGGCCGGCTCCCAGAAGTCGGTGTCGTGCTGCGGGTCGGCGACGAGGACGAGCTGGCGGCGCATCGAGTCGGCGATGATCCCGGCGGCGTCGGCGAGGTCGGCGGCGTCGGACAGGTGGCGGCGGAAGTAGCGCACCTTGAGGCCGGGGTCGTCGGTCGGGTAGCCGAGTGTCGCGGCGTTCTCCGGGGTGACGCGGACGATGTTGTAACCGTCGATCGGGTCCAGGCTGTCCCACTCGCGGTCGAGGCTGGGGCCGTGGAACACCGTCGGTTCGGGCATGACGGATCTCCTTACGCAGCAACGGACGTTCACTCACGAACGACCCGTACCGTCGTCTGCACACAGAGATACGCCAGCAGTCCCGGGGAAGTCAAGGTTGACCCGGGGAAATCAGGCGTCGAATGTGTAGTCCAGCGTGTACGCGGAGCCGTCCAGCACCATCCGCGTCGACTCCACGCACCGACCCGCCTCGGTGTACGCGTGCCGCGTCACCTCCAGGATCGGCGTACCCGCCGGCAGCGCCAGGTCCCGCGCCTCGTCCGCGACCGGCATCCGGGTACGGACCTGCTCGGTGAAGCGGGTCGGCGCGTGCCCCAACTCCGTCAACCGCTGGTACGCACCGCCCGGACCGGTGTCGGTCAGCATGATCCGGGTCCCGGCGACCACGTCGACCGGGTACCAGCTCGTGGCGAGCTGCATCGGCCGCTCGTCGACCAGGAACCGGCGGGACCGGGCGAGCACGTCGGCGCCGGTGTCGACGCCCAGCGCGGCGGCCACCCAGTCCGGCGCCGCCGCGAGCGCGACCACGATGTCCACGACCCGGGTACGCCCCGGCGCGTCGGCGTCCTGGATCGACCGGCCCCGCCCCCAGCGGTCCCGGGACAGCCGCTCCGGCGAACTGCGCCGCACCTCGCTGGTCTCCCGCACGTACGCGCCGGACCCTTGGCGGGTCACCACCAGCCCGGACGCCCGGAGTACGTCGAGCGCGGCGGCGACCGTCGTCTTCGACACCCCGTACGTGGCGAGCAGCTTGCTCGCCGCCGGCAGCCGGTCACCCGGGCGGAACTCACCCGACCGGATCCGGGCGAGCAGGTCGTCGGCGATCCGCTGGTACGTACCACCACGATCGCTCGGCACCGGCGCTCCCCACGTCCCTCGTCAGGTCCGCCACGCCGTCCGCGTGGCACCTCGCAGGGTAGATCGACAAGCGGCCAGCGGCGAGGGCCGCCCAGAGACTGTTGGGGAACCTTCGATCGAGCGGACGGGGGGGCCGCCGCGGCCGATCATGAGGTCCCCAACAGTCTCTCAGTCGAACTCGTGCTGCATGAGCTGCCGCGCCGCCTCGGCCAGCGAACCCGACAGCGACGGGTAGATCGTGATCGTCTGCGCGAGCTGCTGCACCGACAGGTGGTGCTCGATCGCCAGCGCGATCGGCAGGATCAGCTCGCTGGCCTTCGGCGCGACCACGACACCGCCGACCACCAGACCGGACGCCGGCCGGCAGAACAGCTTGACGAAGCCGTCCCGGATCCCCGTCATCTTCGCCCGCGGGTTCGTACGCAACGGCAACGTCACCGTGCGCGCCGGTACCTTGCCCGAGTCGACGGCGGCCTGCGAGGCGCCGACGGTGGCGATCTCCGGGTCGGTGAAGACGTTCGCCGAGACCGTCGACAGGCGCAGCGGCTGGACCGCCTCACCGAGCGCGTGCCACATCGCGATCCGGCCCTGCATGCCCGCGACCGACGCGAGCATCAGCAGGCCGGTGCAGTCGCCCGCGGCGTAGATTCCCGGCACGTTCGTCCGGGACACCCGGTCGACCGCGACGAACCCGCCGGGTCCCAGCTCCACGCCGTACTCCGCGAGGCCCAGATCGGCCGTGTTCGGCACCGAGCCGACCGTCATCAGCGCGTGGCTGCCGTGCACGACCCGGCCATCCGTCAGCTCCACCCGTACGCCGTCGCCGTCGCGCCGTACGCTCCCCGCGCGGGACCGGTTGAGCACGGTCATGCCGCGCTCCCGCCACACGAGCTCCAGCGCCGCCGCCGCCTCCGCGTCCTCGGTCGGCAGCACCCGGTCCCGGCTGGACACGAGCGTCACGTCGACACCCATCGCCAGGTACGCCGACGCGAACTCGGCGCCGGTCACCCCGGAGCCGACCACGATCAGCTTCTCCGGCAGCTCGTCCAGGTCGTACACCTGGCGCCAGGTGAGGATCCGCTCGCCGTCCGGCCGGGCGTCCGGCAGCACCCGCGGCGTGGCGCCGGTGGCGAGCAGCACCACGTCGGTGTCGACGAGGTACTCCCCGCCGTCGGCCGGGTTGATCCGGACCCGGTGCGTGTGCCCGAGGGTGTCCTCGGCCAGCCGGGCCGTACCGGTGACGATCTCGACGCCCGCCTTGGCCACCTTGTCGTGGATGTCGTCGGACTGGGCGGCGGCCAGCCGCTTCACCCGCCCGTGCACGGCGAGCGCGTCCACCCGCGCCGTCTCCGTCAGTACGCCCAGCGACTCGGCGCCGCGGAACGCGGTCACCACGTCCGACGAGGCGATGAACGTCTTGCTCGGCACGCAGTCCGACAACACGCACGCACCGCCGACCCCGTCCCGCTCGACGAGCGTGACCTCGGCGCCGAGTTGCGTGGCGACCAGGGCCGCCTCGTACCCGGCCGGGCCGCCCCCGACGATGACGATGCGTGCCACCACGAACTCCGATCCGCTGACCTGTGGAAGGACTCGTGCGCATTCTCCTCCTGCGCGGGGGGCCACGGCGACTCCGGGGCCGCCGGTACGACCGGTGCGCGTACCGAAAGGTGGGACGTGAGGGTGATGTTGCGGCCAGTTTTCCGCGCCGACGGCCCCGGCCCGACTATCGTGCATGTCCGTGTCGCTCTACGCCGCGTACGGCTCGAATCTCGACCCCGCCCTGATGCGGGAGCGCTGCCCGCACTCGCCGCTGGTCGGTACCGGGTGGTTGGAGGGTTGGCGCCTCACGTTCGGCGGCGCCGAGCTCGGCTGGTCGGACGGACCACTCGCCACGATCGTGGAGGAACCGGACGACCGCGTCTTCGTCGCCGTCTACGACCTCCACGCGTTCGACGAGTCCGCGCTGGACCGGTGGGAGGGCGTGAGCAGCGGGCTGTACCGCAAGCTCCGGCTGCGGGTCGCCGCGCTCGACGGTGACAAGATCGCCCGCGTGCACGTGCTCCACGCGTACGAGGGCGGGCTGCCGTCGAGCCTGCACGTGCAGATGGTCGCGGATGCGGCCGAGCGCGCCGGCGCCCCCGACGACTACGTCAAGGGGCTCCGCGCCCGCCCCTCCGCCTGACCCGCCGCTCCCGTTGCCCGACGGTGTCGGGCAACGGGAGCGGACGGTCACAGGGACGGGTCGGCGAGGGCGGCGAGCGCGGTGTGCACGAGCACGCGTACGCCGTGGCCGACGGCCGCCTCGTCCACGTCGAAGTTCGGCTGGTGCAGGTCGAGCTGCTCGCCAGGCCGGCCCACGCCGAGCCGGGCCATCGCGCCCGGCACGTGCTCCAGGTACCAGGCGAAGTCCTCGCCGCCCATGCTGATCGGCGCCTCGACCACGCGGTCCGGCCCCAGCGCGGCGGCGGCCGCGGCGCCGAAGACGGCCGCGGCGGACCTGTCGTTCACCACCGGCGGTACGCCCCGGGTGTAGTCGATCTCGACCTCCGCGCCGGTACCCGCGACCGCGTCCCGGACGAGCGCCTCGATCAGCGCGGGCGCGTCGCCCCACGCCGCCCGGTCCAGCACCCGTACGGTCGCTCGGGCCACGCCCTCGCGCGGGATCGCGTTGGCCGCCTGGCCGGCGTGTACCGCGCCGAACACGACCGACAGCCCGGACCGCGGGTCGGCCCGGCGGGTCAGCAGCGCCGGCACGTCGACCACGACCCGCGCCAGCGCGTGCACCACGTCGGCGGTCAGGTGCGGCCGGGCGGTGTGGCCGCCGGTGCCCGACAGGCGTACCTCGACCATGTCCGCGGCGGCGGTCAGCGGCCCGGACCGTACGCCGACCATGCCGGTCGGCAGCTTCGGGTCGCAGTGGAACGCGAACACCGCCCGCGCGTCGGCCAGTCCGCCGGCCGCGACGACCTGCGGCGCGCCGGACGGGAACCGCTCCTCGGACGGCTGGAACAGCAGCCGGACCGTACCCGGGAGCTGGCCGGCGGCGGCCAGCTCGGCCAGCGCCAGCCCGGCACCGACCACGACCGTCGCGTGGACGTCGTGCCCGCAGGCGTGGCAGGCACCGTCCACAGTGGACCGGTACGGCACGTCCTTGACGTCGTCCATCGGCAGCGCGTCGATGTCGCCGCGCAGGCAGACCACCGGGTCGCCGGACCCGACCTCGCAGATCAGCCCGTTGCCGGCCGGCAGGAACCGGGGCGCCAGCCCCGCCCCGGTCAGCACCCGCGCGAGGTACCCGGCGGTCGGGTGCTCCTCGCCGGACAGGTCCGGGTGGGCGTGCAGGTGGCGGCGGATGGCGACCAGCTCGGTGTGGTGACTGGCGAGCCAGCCGTCGAGCAGGGCGGGCAACGGATCGGTGGCGGGCTCGAACCGGGTGGCCACGCCAGGGGTCAGCGTCGATGCACTCACTGTCGGATCGTCTCGATCTGTGGTCGTGGAGCGGCGGCTGGGACGGACGGATCGGTACGCGCGCCTCACCGGCGCCGGACGAGCCTGCGCGGCCGCGGTTCCGGTGGACGCGAGAATCCTAGTCCGTACCGAATGACGCTGTGCGACCGGAAAGCCGGTCGTGTCCTGTCGCTGTCCGTACGTGCCGACACCGTCCACGCCCTCCCGGCCGGCGTGTCCCGCCCTGCTTTCCGCCCGGCGACGCCGACCTCACACCCCTACAACGCCGTACGTCCGGAGCAGTCACGCCCGAGTCACCCGAACGAAAGGCACGCAGAGTAACCACCCGCCGGGCGGACAGTACTGCGGAGCGTCACGGACGTGGCGGTCAGAAATGCTCCGCCGGCCGGTGGACACCCCACACGTCGCGGAGCGCGTGGCAGACCTCGCCGACCGTGGCCCGGGCCCGCAGCGCGGTCTTCATCGGCGGCAGCACGTTGTCCGTGCCGGTCGCCGCGGTACGCAGCACGTCCAGCGCGGCGCGTACCGCGTCGTCGTCCCGGTCGGCGCGCAGCGCGGCCAGCCGCTTCTCCGCCTCGGCCTCGATCGACGGGTCGACCCGCAGCGGCTCGTACGGCTCCTCGTCGTCGGTGGAGAACCGGTTCACCCCGACGACGGTCCGCTCGCCCGACTCGATCTCCTGCGCCACCCGGTACGCGGACAGCTCGATCTCCTGCTTCTGGAAACCCGCCTCGATCGCGTCGACCGCCGAGCCGTACCCGAAGACCCGGTCGATCAGCGCGACCGCCGCCGCCTCGATCTCGTCCGTCATCGACTCCACCAGGTACGACCCGGCGAACGGGTCGACCGTCGCCGTCAGGTCCGTCTCGTACGCCAGGACCTGCTGGGTACGCAGGGCGAGCCGGGCCGCCTTCTCCGTCGGCAGCGCGATCGCCTCGTCGTACGAGTTGGTGTGCAGGGACTGGGTGCCGCCGAGGACGGCGCCGAGACCCTGCACCGCGACGCGGATCAGGTTCACCTCGGGCTGCTGCGCGGTGAGCTGGACCCCGGCGGTCTGCGTGTGGAAGCGCAGCATCTGCGACTTCGGGTTCGTCGCGCCGAACTCGTCGCGCATGATCCGGGCCCAGATCCGCCGCGCCGCGCGGAACTTCGCGACCTCCTCCAGCAGCGTCGTACGCGCGACGAAGAAGAAGCTCAGCCGCGGCGCGAAGTCGTCCACCGAGAGGCCCGCGGCGACCGCCGTCCGGACGTACTCGATGCCGTTGGCGAGGGTGAACGCGATCTCCTGCACGGGCGTCGCGCCGGCCTCCGCCATGTGGTATCCGGAGATCGAGATCGTGTTCCACCGCGGCAGTTCCGCCGCGCAGTACGCGAACGTGTCGGCGACCAGCCGCAGCGACGGCCGCGGCGGGAAGATGTACGTCCCGCGGGCGATGTACTCCTTGAGCACGTCGTTCTGGATCGTGCCGGTCAGCGCCGCGCCCGCCGCGCCCTGCTCCTCGGCCACCAGCTGGTAGAGCAGCAGCAACACCGCGGCCGGCGCGTTGATCGTCATCGAGGTCGACACCTCGCCGAGCGGGATGCCGTCGAACAGCGTGCGCATGTCGTCGACCGAGTCGATCGCCACACCCACCTTGCCGACCTCGCCGTGCGCGATCGCCTCGTCCGAGTCGTACCCCATCTGGGTCGGCAGGTCGAACGCCACGGACAGGCCGTGACCGCCCGCGGACAGCAGCTGGTGGTAGCGGGCGTTGGACTCGCGGGCCGTACCGAAACCGGCATACTGGCGCATGGTCCACGGCCGGGAGGTGTACATCGTGGGGTATACACCCCGAGTGAACGGGTACGAACCCGGCGCACCCAACCGCTCGCCGAGCTCCGGCCGCACGTCGTCCGGACCCGCGACCGGTGGTACCGGAATGCCGGACTCCGACCGGTATGCCGCGCTCACTGCCCACCCCCCGGGCCCCGTCGTACCCCCGACGTACCGTGTGGGCCGGCGGGCATCGACGCGGATCGACGGCGCACCGACTCGGCCGTACGCACGGCGGTCGGTAGGGTGGTCCACCGATCCACGCCCGGCACGGACCACCCGCTCCGCCCCGCGGCGCGTGACACGGTCAGTATCCTGGGCCGTCGCCCCGGGCCTGCACACCGTCGCCTTCGGTCTGCGCTCATGCGCCGATCGTAGGCGCGAGGCGGGGCGGCACGCCGGCCCGGTGCGACCGCCGGCGGGTACCCGGAACGACGGACACGGGGAAGGACGGAAGGGGACGCGAGATGACGGCAGTGTCTGCAACGAGCCGTCCTCAACCAACCGCACCCGCCTCGGTGGGCGCGGCCGCTGTGACCCGCGCCGCTGAGTCGCCCGCTGTGGCCCGCGCCGCGGGACCGCACGCTGCGGCTGGCGCCGCTGAGCTGACCGCTGCGGCCTGCGCCGCTGAGCTGACCGCTGTGGCCTGCGCCACAGGGCACCCTGGTGCGGGGCGCCGGAGCACGCCCCGCACACTGGACATCCCGGCGGACTTCGGACCGCTGCGCACCCCCTTGCGCCGCGCGTACCGGACGCCGCCCCGTGACGACGTGGAGCGGTTGACTCCCGGAGGATTCGCCTCGTGACCACCCCTTCCTCTCCCCCGTCCGGCGACCGCTTCCAGGCGCCGAGCGACAGCCGCGGCACGGCCGGCGCCGTCGTCGGCGGCCGGTACACGCTGCACGAGCCGATCGGGGCCGGCGGCATGGGCGCCGTCTGGCGGGCGCACGACGACCTGCTCCGGCGGGACGTCGCGGTCAAGGAGGTCCTGCTGCCGCCGGGCATCCCGGCCGACGAGCGCGCCGCGCTCTACGAGCGGACCCTGCGAGAGGCGCGCGCCGCCGCCAGCCTGTCCCACCCGTCCGTCGTGCGGATGTACGACGTGATCAACGACAACGAGCGTCCGTGGCTGGTCATGGAGCTGCTCCAGGCCCGCAGCGTCGCCGACATGATCAGCCGCAACGGTCCGCTCAACCCGCGCGCGATCGCCAAGATCGGCCTGTCCGTGCTGGGCGCGCTGGAGGCCGCGCACTCGGCCGGTGTGCTGCACCGCGACGTCAAGCCGGCGAACGTGCTGATCTGCTCCGACGGCCGGGTCGTGCTGACCGACTTCGGCGTCGCCCGGATCATGACCGACACCAACGCGGCGCTCACCACGCCGGGCATGGTGCTGGGCTCCCCGCAGTACATCTCGCCGGAGCGGGCGATGGGCGCGGACTTCGGCCCGCCGTCCGACCTGTTCTCGCTCGGGGTCACGCTCTACACCGCGGCCGAGGGCACGCCGCCGTTCGACCGGGGCGACCCGCTGTCCACGATGCACGCCGTCGTGTACGAGGACCCCGAACCGCCGCGGAACGCCGGCCCGCTCGCCCCGATCCTGCACGGCCTGCTGGTGAAGGACCCGCAGCAGCGCTGGGGCGTCGACCGCGCGCGGGACGAGCTGCGCGCCGCGCTCGCCGGCCCGCTGTCCGGCAACCCCGGCGCGTACCCGCAGGCGACGAGCGCAATGCCGACGACCGGCGCCCCGGTCTCCGGCGCACCCATGTCGGCCCAGCCCATGTCCGGTCAGCCGATGTCCGGCCAGCCCATGTCGGGTCCGCCGATGTCCGGCGCACCGATGTCCGGCGGTCCGGCGCCGGGCCAGCCCATGTCGGGCCAGCCCATGTCGGGTCCGCCCATGTCGGGTCCGCCGATGTCGGGCGGGCCGGCGCCGGGCGCGCCCGCGCCGTACGGGGCGGGGCCGGGCACACCGATGCGACGCGGCATGGCGCAGGTGCCGGCCCCGGCCGAGCAGTACGACGTGTCGGAGTACGCGGAGGGCTACGCCGACCACGGCTACTCCCACGCCCCGGCGCGGCGCCGGCTCGGTCCGTGGCTGGTTGCCGGGGCGGCCGCGGTGGTCGCGATCGTCATCGTCGCGATCGCGCTGAGCGCCAGCGGCGTGTTCTCCGGCTCGGACGAGTCCAACAAGCCGAAGCCCGCCGCGGAGAACGCGGTCTCCGGCACCAAGATCAGCAACACGGAGGGCGGGTACAGCACCGTCGTACCGAACGGCTGGGAGCGGAAGTCGGGCGGCGGCTGGGAGTACGGCGACCCCGCCGACAAGACGGCCTGGATCCGCTTCAAGGCCGGGGGTGCCTCGGGTACCGCCGGGCACCTGCTCCGCAGCTACGGCGACGGCCTGCAACGCAACCGGAGCTACCAGAACTACCACCAGATCGCGCTGCGCCAGGGCGTCACGATGGCCGGCCACAACGGCGCCGAGCTGGAGTACACGCTGGTGTCGGGCGGGCAGGCCCGGCACGCGCTGTGGCGGGTGGTGATCGTCGACGGCACCGCGTACGAGGTGTACCTGTCGGTGCCGGCCGACAAGTTCCAGCACGACCGGGCCGCGTACCGCAACGCGGTGAAGGCGTTCCGCATCGGCTGACCCGGTGGTACGGCGGGGCCTGTCGCGATGGGGCAGGATGGTGCGGTGACTGCGGACGACGAGGTACTGCGGGCGCGCGCCGAGGCGTGGATCGCCGACGACCCCGACCCGGCGAGCCGGGACGAGCTGAGTGCCGTGCTGGCGGGACTGCCGGGCACGGCCGACGAGCTGGCGGACCGGTTCGCCGGCCCGCTGACGTTCGGGACGGCCGGGCTGCGCGGCCCGCTGCGCGCCGGGCCGAACGGGATGAACCTCGCCGTGGTCCGCGCCGCGGCCGCCGGCCTGGTCCGCTGGCTGGCCGAGCAGCCGGACTCCGACGGCCCGCTCGTCATCGGGTACGACGCGCGCCACGGCTCGCACGCGTTCGCCGCGGAGACGGCCCGGGTGGCGACCGGCGCCGGCCGGCGCGCCCTGCTGCTGCCGCGCCCGCTGCCCACCCCCGTCCTCGCGTACGCGGTGCGCGCGCTCGGCGCCGCCGCCGGCGTGATGGTCACCGCGAGCCACAACCCGCCGCGCGACAACGGGTACAAGGTGTACCTGGGTGCCGGGGTCGGCGGTGAGTTGGGCGCCGGTGCGCAGATCGTGCCGCCGGCCGACGCCGGGATCGAGGCCGCGATCCGCGCGGTCGGCCCGCTGTCGGCGGTGCCGCTCGGCCCGGACGGCGAGATCCTCGGCGAGGACGTGCTGGAGGGATACCTGGACGGCGCGGTCGCGGTCGTGGCGCCGGGCGGAGCGCGCGAGCTGGGCGTGGCGTACACGCCGATGCACGGGGTGGGCGGTCCGGTGCTGGTCGAGGCGTTCCGCCGGGCCGGGTTCGCGGCGCCGGCCGTGGTGCCCGAGCAGGCCGAGCCCGACCCGGACTTCCCGACCGTCGCGTTCCCGAACCCGGAGGAGCCCGGTGCGATCGACCTGGCCGCGGCGCTCGGCGCGTCGACCGGCGCCGACATCGTGGTCGCGAACGACCCGGACGCCGACCGCTGCGCCGTCGCCGTACCCGACCCGGCCACGGGCGAGCCGGCCGACAAGCCCGCCGGCTGGCGGATGCTGCGCGGCGACGAGGTCGGCGTACTGCTCGCCGACCAGCTGATGCGCCGCGGCACCCGCGGCCGGTACGCCACCACCATCGTGTCCAGCACCATGCTGCGCGCCCTCTGCGCGGCACGCGACCTGCCGTACGCGGAGACCCTGACCGGCTTCAAGTGGATCGTCCGGGCCGGCGACAGCCTCGTCTTCGGGTACGAGGAGGCGCTGGGGTACGCGGTCGCGCCCGAGCACGTCCGCGACAAGGACGGCATCACCGCCGCGCTGCTCGTCGCCGAGCTGGCCGCGTCGCTGCGGGCCGATGGCCGTACCCTCGTCGACCGGCTCGCGGAGCTGGCCACCGAGTTCGGGCGGTACGCGACGGATCAGCTCGCCGTCCGCGTCACCGACCTGGGCGAGATCGGCACGATGATGGCCCGGGTCCGCGCCACGCCGCCGGCAACGCTGCTCGACCGCGCGGTCACCGTCACCGACCTGCAGCCCGACGCCGACGTGCTGACCCTGACCGCCGACGGCCTGCGTGTCGTCATCCGGCCGTCGGGCACCGAGCCGAAGCTCAAGGCGTACCTGGAGGTCGTGGTCGCCGCCGACACCGACCCGGCCGGCCCGCTCGGCACCCTGCGCGCGGAGATCGCCGCCGCCCTCGGCGTACCGGGCTGAGGTCGGACGGTTACTGGGGCCACGGGTTGATCAGCTCGATGCCGGCGCCGTCGGAGTCCTTGGTGTTGCGCGTGGCCAGGGTTGCCCCGACCGAGATCCACGAAGCAGGCCTTAGTGGGAGAAGCGGGGCATGCCGCCGAACTGGCGGTCGCCGGCGTCGCCAAGACCGGGGACGATGAACTTGCTGTCGTTGAGGCGCTCGTCGACCGAGGCGGTGACGAGACGCAGCGGCAGGCCGGCGGCGGCAAGCCGGTCGATGCCCTCCGGCGCGGCGAGTACGCAGACGACGGTGATGTCGGTGCAGCCGCGGTCGGCGATGAGCCGGCAGCAGTGTTCGAGCGAGCCGCCGGTGGCGACCATCGGGTCGAGCACGACGACGGGTCGGTCGGTCAGGTCGGTCGGCAGCGACTCCAGGTACGCCCGGGGCTCGAACGTCTTCTCGTCGCGGGCCAGGCCGACGAAGCCCATGGACGACTCGGGCAGCAGGCCCAGCGCCGAGTCGGCCATGCCGAGGCCGGCGCGCAGCACGGGGACGAGCAGCGGCGGCACCGCCACGCGTACGCCCTCGGTGGGTGACACCGGCGTGTTGATGTCGTAGCGCTCGACGGGCAGGGTGCGGGTCGCCTCGTACACGAGCATGGTGGTCAGCTCGCGCAGGGCGGCTCGGAAGGCACCGGGCTCGGTGAGCACGTCCCGCATGGCGGTGAGGCGGGCGGCGGCGAGCGGGTGGTCGACGACTGTGACATCCACGCCCGACAACCTAGCGGATCGTGCCCGGCCACCCGTCCCGGGCAGCGTCGACGTTGTCGACGCTGAGCGTCGCGGGCGTGCACGGCCCGACCGTACGGCGGGTGCCGCTGTCACGATGACTGCCATTTCGCACCGCCGTACGGAAGGGGAACGGAATGCGACGGCACACCGTGCTCGCGGTCGGGGTGGTCCTCGTCGCCGCGGCGCTCGCCGCCGGCTGCGGGCGGTCCACGTCGGCGTCGGGTGGCAGCGACAAGACGAAGGTGGCGGCGGCGAAGAGCGCGCGTGACCTGCTTCCGGCGCGGTACAAGCAGGCCGGCGTGCTGAAGGTGGTGACCTCCGAGGGGTACCCGCCGATGGAGATGTACAAGCCGGGCACCCGCACCCTGACCGGGGTCGACCCGGACCTGGCGAAGGCCCTCGCGGACAAGCTCGGACTGAAGCTGTCGCTCACGAACGCGGCGTTCGACGGCCTGATCCCCGGTATCCAGGGCGGCCGGTGGGACCTCGCGATGTCGTCGCTGTCCGACACGGCGGAGCGGCGCAAGGCGGTCGACTTCATCGACTACTTCCAGGCCGGCGGTTCGATCATGGTCGCGAAGGGCAACCCGGAGCACATCCGTACCCTGGCCGACCTGTGCGGCAAGAAGGTCGTCCTGGCGAAGGGCAGCTCCAACCTCGCCATCGGCGAGCGGCAGAACGCGAAGTGCGGCACGAAGATGCAGATCTCGCAGAGCGAGGACGCGCCGACCGGGCTGCTGTCCATCGACACCGGCCGCGCCGTCGCCACGATCGTCGACCACCCCGCCGGCGTCGAGTACGCCAAGGGCGGCAAGTACGAGCTGCTGGACGAGCAGTACGACGCCGGCGCGTGGGGCATCGCCGTGGACAAGCGGAACACCGGGCTGCGTGACGCGGTGCAGAAGGCGATGCAGGAGCTGCTCGCCTCCGGCGACTACAAGGCACTGCTCGACAAGTACGGCGTGACCGCGAACGCGCCCCGCTCCATCACGGTCAACAACGCGGCATGAGCAGCCTGGACGAGGAGCTGCCGGTCGTGGCGGTGCGGTCGGTACGGCCGGGGCGCTGGCTCGCGGCGGCGGTCGCGGCGTTGTTCCTGGCGTGGCTGGCGTACACGATCGTGGTGAGCCCGAACCTGCACTGGGACATCGTGGTCGCGAACCAGTTCGACCACCGGATCCTGCGCGGGCTGTGGGTGACGATCGCGTTGACCGTCGTGTCGATGACGTTCGGCGTGCTGTTGGGTGTGCTCACCGCCGTGATGCAGCTGTCCAGCAACGTGGTCCTGCGGGCGGCGGCGTCGCTCTACACCTGGTTCTTCCGGGGTACGCCGCTGCTCGTGCAGCTCATCTTCTGGTTCAACTTCGCGCTGGTGTTCCCGCAGATCGGCATCGGGCTCCCGTTCGGCGGGCCGAAGCTCATCGAGTGGCAGACGAACGCGCTGATCACCCCGTTCGTGGCCGGGCTGCTGGGGCTGACGATCAACGAGGGCGCGTACATGTCGGAGATCGTGCGGGCCGGCATCAACGCGGTCGACCCGGGCCAGCGGGAGGCGGCCGAGGCGCTCGGCATGTCGCACGCGCAGGTGCTGCGCCGGGTCGTCCTGCCGCAGGCGATGCGGGTGATCATCCCGCCGACCGGCAACCAGTTCATCTCGATGCTGAAGACCACGTCGATGGTGTCCGTGATCGCCGGCGCCGACCTGCTCACCGTCGCCCAGCACATCTACCTGGACAACTTCGAGGTGATCGCGCTGCTCATCGTCGCGTCCGTCTGGTACCTGCTGCTCACCACGATCGCCAGCGTCGGCCAGCATTTCGTCGAGAAGCGTTTCAACCGCGGCCACGACGGCCGGACCCGGCTGTCCCACCGCATCGGCCGCAACCTGCTGCCGTTCCCGCGCCGGGAGCGGATCGCATGACCGAGCCGATGGTGCGCATCGCGTCGGTACGGAAGCGGTTCGGCGCGCTGGACGTGCTCAAGGGCGTGAGCCTGTCCGTACCGGAGCGCGGGGTGGTGTGCGTCGTCGGCCCGTCCGGCTCGGGCAAGTCGACGCTGCTGCGCTGCGTGAACCGGCTGGAGACGATCGACGCGGGTCGGATCTGGGTGGACGGCGAGCTGATCGGCTTCCGCGAGCAGGACGGCCGGCTCCACCCGCTGCCGCCACGCGACCTGTACCGGCAGCGGGCGAAGATCGGCATGGTGTTCCAGCGGTTCCACCTGTTCCCGCACCGTACGGCGCTGGAGAACGTGGCGGAGGGGCCGGTCACCGTACGGCGGATGCCCAGGCGGCAGGCCCTGGCCCTCGCCGCGGACCTGCTCGACCGGGTCGGCCTCGCCGACCGGTCGCACCACTACCCCGCCCAGCTGTCCGGCGGCCAGCAGCAGCGTGTCGCGATCGCGCGGTGCCTGGCGATGGAACCGAAGGTCATGCTGTTCGACGAGCCGACGAGCGCGCTCGACCCCGAACTGGTGCAGGAGGTACTCGCGGTCATGCGGGACCTGGCCGAACGCGGCATGACGATGATCGTGGTGACGCACGAGATGAGCTTCGCCCGCGACGTCGGCGACCACCTGGTGTTCATGGACGACGGGGCGATCGTGGAGCAGGGCGTACCGCGGGAGGTGCTGGCCGCGCCGCGGCACGAGCGGACCCGCGCGTTCCTCGGGCAGGTGCGGTAGATGCG
Organism: Actinocatenispora sp.; assembly: GCA_036503555.1. Taxonomy (GTDB): domain Bacteria; phylum Actinomycetota; class Actinomycetes; order Mycobacteriales; family Micromonosporaceae; genus Actinocatenispora. The sequence continues at coordinate 6,467 of DASXWQ010000048.1, read as the reverse complement.
GCTGGACCTGGTGGTACGCGGCGGTCTCGTCGCCGACGGCACCGGTACGCCGCCGAGGGCAGCGGACGTCGGCGTGGCCGGCGGGCGGCTCGTGCTGCTGCCGCCGGGCGAGCCGGCGACGGCGGCGGACACGCTCGACGCGACGGACTCGGTGGTGGCGCCCGGGTTCGTCGACGTACACACGCACTCGGACGCGGTCGCGCTGCTCCAGCCGGACGGGCACGAGCTGGCCATGGCCGCGGTACGCCAGGGTGTGACGACGGAGATCTGCGGCAACTGCGGATCGAGCCTGTTCCCCGGGCTGCCCGATCGTCTGCCGGCCATGCGCCGGCAGAGCGTGTCGTCGTTCGGCGCGGAGGCGCCGGTGTCGGCGGACTTCGCCGGGTTCGCCGCGGCGCACCGCGGGCGCGGGCGGGCGAACCACCTCGCGTCGCTCGTCGGGCACGGGTCGCTGCGCGCGGGCGTCGTCGGGTACGACGACCGGCCGGTGACCAGGGCGGAGCTGGCCACGATGTGCGAGCTGCTGGACCGGTCGCTCGCGGCGGGCGCGGTCGGCCTGTCCACCGGGCTGATCTACACCCCGGGCAGCTTCGGCGGTACGGACGAGGTGACCGCGCTGGCCCGGGTCGCGGCCCGGCACCGCAAGCCGTACGTGACGCACCTGCGGGACGAGATGTCGAAGGTGGAGCTGGCGCTGGACGAGGCGGTCGACATCGCCCGCGGTTCCGGTGCCGCGCTGCACGTCTCGCACCACAAGACCGCCGGGAAGTACGCGTGGGGCAGGACGGTGACGACGCTGGCCCGGCTGGCCGAGCTGCGCGCCGGCGGCATGGACATCACCTGCGACGTGTACCCGTACGACGCGGCGAGCACGTCGCTGTCGGCGATGCTGCCGCCGTGGGCGAACGCCGGCGGCATCGACGCCCTCGCCGCGCGGCTCGCCGACCCGTCGGCCCGGCGGCGGATGGCGGAGGACATCGCGCGCGGCGTACCCGGGTGGGAGAACACCGTCGGCAACGGCGGCTGGGACCGGATCTCCGTGGCCTGCGCACCGGCGAACCCGACGGCCGAGGGCCGTACCGTCGCCGAGCTGGCCGGCGCCCGCGAGCCGCTCGACGTGGTGGCCGAGCTGCTGCTCGCCGAGCGCGGCGAGGTGAAGATCATCAGCCACTCGATGCGCGAGGAGGACGTGCGCCGGGTGCTCGCCAGCCCGCTGTCGATGATCGGCTCGGACGGCGTACCGGTGCCGGGCCATCCGCATCCGCGCTGGGCCGGCACGTTCGCCCGGGTCCTCGGCCGGTACGCGCGCGGCGCCGGCCTGTTCGACCTGGCCACCGCCGTGCACAAGATGACCGGGTACGCCGCCGCCCGCTTCGGCCTCACCGACCGGGGTGTCGTCCGCGCCGGCGCGCACGCCGACCTCGTGGTGTTCGACCCGGCCACCGTCGCCGACCGCGCCACGTACGCCGAGCCCCTGCTCCCGCCGACCGGCGTACGGCACGTCCTCGTCGCCGGCCGCGCCGTCGTCCGCGACGCCGCCGACACCGGCGTACGCCCCGGCACGGTGCTCGCGACATGAGGACCGCCGACGTGTTTTCCTCCGCGGAGGCGGGATGAGGGCCGCCGACGTGTTTTCCTCCGCGGAGGCGGGATGAGGCTGGATGCGCTGGACGGGGCGGTGCGCGGGATCGCGCGGCGCAGCCCGGGCACGCTGGCGGTGGCGGTGCGCGGCGAGGGCGTCGCGTACGGCCACGCGGACGACGAGCGGCTGACGCTGGCCTCCACCGGGAAACTGTTGCTGCTGGCGGAGACCGCGCGCCGGATCGACGACGGCACGCTCGACCCGGCGGGCACCGTCGAGGTACGCGACGACGAGGTGTGCGGCGGATCCGGCCTGCTGCCCGCGCTCACCGCGCGCCGCTGGCCGGTCGCCGACCTGGCCGTGCTGGTCGCCGCGGTCAGCGACAACACCGCCACCAACGCGCTGCTGCGGCACGTCGGCCGGGACGCGGTGAACGCCGGTGCCGTCGCCCTCGGCGTACGCGACACGGAGGTGCTGGACCGGATCCGGGACGAGCGCGGGCCGGCCGACCCGCCGGCGTTCGCGCTCGGTACCGCGGGCGACCTGGCCGGCCTCGCCGCGCGAATCGGCGACGGCACGCTGTGGACGCCGGGCGTCTCCGAGCTGGTGCTGCGCTGGCTCACCGGCAACACCGACCACACCCTGGTACCGGCGCTGCTGCCGCACGATCCGTACCAGCTCGCCCGGCCGACGGGGCCCGCCCCGGCGGACGTGTGGGTCGCCGCGAAGACCGGCTCCGACAGCGGTGTACGCGCCGAGGTCGGTGTCATGATCGCCAGCCGCCGCGTCGGGTACGCGGTGATCGCCGTCGGCGAGCCCGGCACCGAGCCGGGCCTGGTCGGCGCGCTGCGGGAGACCGGCCTGGCCCTTGCCCGACACGCCGCGGGCTGGCTGGGCTGAAAGACCTTGCTCTGCGCACCGGTGTGCAGAGCCCGGCTCTGCACACCCATAAGCATCGCCCCAGGCCAGGCCGGCACCTGCCCGGGAAGCTCTACTGCCGGGAGACGGTGGCGAGGGAGGCGCGTACCTGGGCGGCGGCGCTCTTGAGGTGCCCGAGGAACGAGGCGAGCGCCGGGTTCGGGTTGGTGGGGCGTACGGCGACGCCGACGCGGCGGTACAGGTGGGGGCTGTCGAGGCGGCAGCGCGCGACGCCGGCCGCGCCTTCGAGGCCGAGCCACGGGACGAGGGCGACGCCGAGCCCGGCGCGGACCAGCCCGAGCGTGACCTCGTAGTGGTCGCTGCGGCAGCGGATGCGCGGGGTGAAGCCCTCGATCGCGCTGGCCCGTTCCAGCGCCGAGACCGGCGTCTGTCCGCCGTACGTGGTGATCCAGGGTTCGTCGGCCAGCTCGGCGAGGCGTACCCGGACGCGGTGGGCGAGCGGGTGCCGCTCGGGTACGACCAGCATGTGCGGTTCGGTGAACAGGTAGGTGACCTCGACGCCGTCGGGCGGGCGCCACGGGTCGAGGACCTGTTCGAAGACGACGAGCACGTCCATCGCGCCGCGTTCCAGGTCGGGCAGCAGTTCGTGCGGCTGGCCGAACGCGAGGTCGAGGTCGACGCCCGGGTGCCGCTCGATGAACCGGGACAGCGCCAGCGGCAGCAGCCGGTACCCGGCGGAGGCGAAGAAGCCGATGCGGAGTTGTCCGGAATCGACCCGTGCCTGCACCGTCAGGTCCTGCTCGGCCGCTTCGATCAGATCCAGTACGGACTGTGCCCGGTGCGCGAGCCGGAGCCCGGCGTCGGTGAGTCGCAGGCTCTGCGCGCCGCGTTCGACGAGGCCGACCCCGGTCTCCCGTTCCAGCTGCGTGAGCTGGTGCGACACCGCGGACGCGGACATCCGCAGGGCGCGCGCGGCGCCGGCGACGCTACCCGTACGGAAGATCTCCACGAGGACCTGGAGCCGTCTGCTGCTTAACACTCGGTGATTATCGCGGCGAATTTCGCGGCCCGCGCGGGCGGCTAGACTCGCCCGCATGACGAGATCGGCGTCGATGGAGACGCTTGGGACCTCCTCGGAGGCCGCGCGGCTCGCCGCGGAGATGGCCAGGTCGCCGGCGGCGCTGCGGACGTTCCTGGCCGGGCTGCCCGGCGTCGACCAGGTCGGCGCGGAGCAGCGGGCCGCGGCGCTCGCCACCCGGTCGATCAAGACGACCGCCAAGCGGTGGGCCCTCGACCTCGCGGTACGCATGGTCGACCTGACCACGCTGGAGGGCGCCGACACCCCCGGCAAGGTACGGGCGTTGTGCGCCAAGGCGAAGCATCCCGACCCGGCCGACCCGAGCTGCCCGCCGGTCGCCGCCGTCTGCGTCTACCCGACGCTCGTGCCGACGGCGGTCGAGCAGGTACGCGGCTCCGGCGTACACGTGGCGAGCGTGGCGACGGCGTTCCCGTCCGGGCAGGCGCCGCTCGCGGTGAAGCTGGCGGACGTACGGGCGGCGGTCGCGGCGGGTGCCGACGAGGTCGACATGGTGATCGACCGCGGCGCGTTCCTCGCCGGGCGGTACGACGAGGTGTTCCGCCAGATCGTCGAGGTCAAGCAGGCCTGCGGGGACGCACACCTGAAGGTGATCCTGGAGACCGGCGAGCTGGCCACGTACGACAACGTGCGGCGCGCCTCGTGGCTGGCGATGCTGGCCGGCGGCGACTTCATCAAGACCTCGACCGGCAAGGTGTCGCCGGCGGCGACGCTGCCGGTCACGCTCGTCATGCTGGAGGCGGTGCGCGACTTCCGCGACCTGACGGGCCGGCAGGTCGGCGTGAAGCCGGCCGGCGGCATCCGCACCGCGAAGGACGCGATCCGCTACCTGGTGCTGATCAACGAGACGGCCGGCGACGACTGGCTCGACCCGCGCTGGTTCCGGTTCGGCGCCTCCTCGCTGCTGAACGACCTGCTCATGCAGCGCACCAAGATGGCGACCGGCCGCTACTCCGGCCCCGACTACTTCACCCTGGACTGATCATGTTCGAGTACGCGCCGGCGCCGGAGTCACGCGCCATCGTCGACATCCGCCCGGAGTACGGGCTGTTCATCGGCGGCGAGTTCGTCGACGCGGTGGACGGCTCACCGATGAAGACGGTCGACCCGGCCAGCGAGGAGGTGCTCGCCGAGGTCGCGCAGGCCGGACCGGCCGACGTGGACGCCGCGGTGGCCGCGGCCCGCCGGGCGTACGAGCAGGTCTGGGGGCCGATGCCGGGCGCCGAGCGCGCCAAGTACCTGTACCGCATCGCGCGGATCATCCAGGAGCGGGCCCGCGAGCTGGCGGTGCTGGAGTCGATCGACAACGGCAAGCCGATCCGCGAGTCGCGCGACGTGGACATTCCGCTGGTCGCGGCGCACTTCTTCTACTACGCCGGCTGGGCCGACAAGCTGCGGTACGCCGGGTTCGGCACCAGGCCGCTGGGCGTCGCCGGCCAGGTCATCCCGTGGAACTTCCCGCTCCTGATGCTGGCGTGGAAGATCGCGCCGGCGCTGGCCGCCGGCAACACGGTCGTCCTCAAGCCGGCGGAGACCACGCCGCTGACGGCGCTGGTGTTCGCGGAGATCTGCCAGCAGGCGGACCTGCCGCCGGGCGTCGTCAACATCGTCACCGGCGCCGGCGACACCGGCCGGACGCTGGTGGAGCATCCGGGGATCGACAAGGTCGCGTTCACCGGTTCGACCGAGGTGGGCCGGCAGATCGCGAAGTCCGTCGCGGGTACGCCGAAGCGGCTGTCGCTGGAGCTGGGCGGCAAGGCGGCGAACATCGTCTTCGACGACGCCGCGCTGGACCAGGCGGTCGAGGGCATCGTCAACGGCATCTTCTTCAACCAGGGGCACGTCTGCTGCGCCGGTTCCCGGCTGCTCGTGCAGGAGTCGGTCGCGGACGACCTGCTGGCCCGGCTGAAGCGCCGGATGGCGACGCTGCGGGTCGGCGACCCGCTCGACAAGAACACCGACATCGGCGCGATCAACTCGGCCGAGCAGCTGACACGCATCCGTACCCTGTCCGAGATCGGTGACGCCGAGGGCGCCGAGCGCTGGACCGCGCCGTGCGTGCTTCCGGACCGGGGGTTCTGGTTCGCCCCGACGATCTTCACCGGCGTGACGCAGGCGCACCGGATCGCCCGGGAGGAGATCTTCGGCCCGGTGCTGTCGGTGCTGACGTTCCGCACCCCGGCCGAGGCGATCGAGAAGGCCAACAACACGCCGTACGGGCTGTCCGCCGGGATCTGGACGGAGAAGGGTTCCCGGATCCTGTGGGCGGCGGACAAGCTGCGCGCCGGCGTGGTCTGGGCGAACACGTTCAACAAGTTCGACCCGACCAGCCCGTTCGGCGGGTACAAGGAGTCCGGTTACGGCCGCGAGGGCGGCCGCCAGGGTCTGGAGGCCTACCTTGCCGGCTAAGCAGAAGCGCGTCGAGCGGAAGCCGGCCGCCGCCGAGGCGCCGGTGCGGCTGGGCGTACGGAAGACGTACAAGCTGTTCGTCGGCGGGAAGTTCCCGCGCAGCGAGTCGGGGAGGTCGTACCCGGTGCAGGGCGCGGACGGCGGGTTCCTGGCCAACGCGGCGCTCGCGTCCCGCAAGGACGTACGCGACGCGGTGCAGGCGGCGCGGAAGGCGTTCGGCGGGTGGGCCGGCGCCACGGCGTACAACCGGGGTCAGATCCTCTACCGGATCGCGGAGATGCTGGAGGGCCGGCGGGCGCAGTTCGCCGACGAGCTGGTCTCCGCCGCGGGTGGCGCCGCCGACGCGGCGCTGTCCACAGTGGACGCCGCGATCGACCGCTGGGTGTGGTACGCGGGGTGGACCGACAAGATCGCCCAGGTGGCCGGCGGGACCAACCCCGTGGCCGGCCCGTACTTCAACTTCTCGTTCCCCGAGCCGTCCGGCGTGGTCGGCGTGCTGGC
>DASXWQ010000047.1:0-33508 GCA_036503555.1 Actinocatenispora sp. | reverse complement strand
CCCGCACCCGGCAAGGCGCGCGCCACTAAGCAGGACGCCAAGCCGGCCGAGGTGGCGGGGCCCGCGGCCGAGACGGGTGACGAGCCCGACGTTGATGGCGCTGACTCCGATGTGATGAACCTCGAGGCGGAGGCGGCCGCGTTCGGCGACGCGGACAAGCTGGCCGAAGTCGACCTCGACGACCAGACGCCCGCCATGGGCGACTCGGTTCACACCTACCTGAAGTCCATCGGCCGCACCAGCCTGCTCACCGCCGAGCAGGAGGTGGACCTGGCCAAGCGGATCGAGGCCGGCCTGTTCGCCGAGCACAAGCTGGACAACGCGACCGGGCTTGACGAGAACCTCCGGCGTGAGCTGGAGATGGTGGCCGAGGACGGGCGGCGGGCCAAGTCGCACATGCTCGAGGCCAACCTGCGGCTGGTCGTGTCGGTCGCCAAGAAGTACAGCGACCGGGGCCTTTCCCTGCTGGACGTGGTGCAGGAAGGGAACCTGGGCCTGATCCGCGCGGTCGAGAAGTTCGACTACGCGAAGGGCTACAAGTTCTCCACGTACGCGACGTGGTGGATCCGGCAGGCCGTGACCCGCGCGATGGCCGAGCAGTCCCGGACGATCCGGCTGCCCGTGCACATGGTCGAGCAGGTCAACAAGATGGTACGGGCGCGCCGGGAGCTGGCGATGCAGCTCGGCCGCGAGCCGGGGCACGTCGAGATCGCCGAGGTGCTCGGCCTCAAGCCGACCGAGGTGCTGGAGCTGATCAGCTACGACCGGGACCCGGTGAGCCTGGACCAGGGTGTCGGTGAAGACGGTGAGAGTTCGCTGGGCGACTTCGTCCGGCCGCGGGAGTCCGACACCGACAACGTCTCGTACGGCTTCCTCAAGCACGCGCTGGAGGGCGTGCTGGAGACGCTGACCGAGCGGGAGCGCGCGGTGATCCGCCTGCGGTACGGGCTGGACGACGACCGGCAGCGCACGCTCGACGAGGTCGGCCGCGAGTTCGGGCTGTCCCGGGAGCGGATCCGGCAGATCGAGAAGATGACGCTGCTGAAGCTGCGGCGGCCGGACAACGTGAGCCGGCTGCGCGACTACGTGGGCTGAGCCTCCGGGGGGCGACTCGGGTGGGACACCGCCGTGGGCGACCACGGCGGTGTCCGCGCGTCCGGGGTCAGGAGGTCGCCGGGTGCAGGACCCGGTCGAGGAAGTCGAGTTCGAGCAGCGGCAGGTGTTCGGTCGCGGTGCCGGACATGTGCGTGACCCCGGTCAGCGGCAGTACGGCGTGCGGGCGGCCCGCCGCGAGCAGCGCGCCGGACAGCTTCAGCGTGTGCGCGACGACCACGTTGTCGTCGACCATGCCGTGCACGATCAGCAGCGGCCGGGTCAGCTTCGGCGCGTCCGGGATGAGCGAGTTCCGCTGGTACGCCTCGGGATCCTCGGCCGGATGGCCGAGGTAGCGCTCCTGCCAGTGGGTGTCGTAGAGCAGCGGGTCGGTGACCGGGGCATCGGCGACCGCGACGTGGAAGACGTCGGGGCGGCGCAGCACCGCGGCCGCCGCCAGGTAGCCGCCGTACGACCAGCCGCGGATGCCGACCCGGGTCAGGTCCAGCTCCGGGTACTCGGCGGTGGCCGCGTGCAGCGCGTCGACCTGGTCGGTGAGGGCGAACGTGAGCTTGTCCCCGCGGACCGAGTGCTCCCAGCGGGGGCCGCGCGCCGGGGTGCCGCGTCCGTCGGTGATCAGCACCGCGTAGCCCTGCTCGGCGAACCACTGCGACAGCAGGTACACGTTGGACGCGTGCACGGCGACCTGGCCGTGCGGCCCGCCGTACGGGTCGAGCAGGACGGGCAGCTTCGTCCCCGAGGCGCGGTCGTACCAGGAGGGTAGGAGCACGGCGGTGCGCAGCTTCCGCTCGCCGAACGCGTGCATCGCCACCCGCGGCGTCAGTACGGGGGCCGCGGCGACGGAGGCGATCCCGGAGCCGGCGACGGTGGCCCGCACCCCCGGGTACGCCAGGGACCGCGACAGCAGCACGGTCGTACCGCCGGCGGTCGAGGCGGTGTGCACGCCCGGCTCGGTGGAGAGCCGGACCGGGCCGGTGTCGGCGTGCCAGCGCCACACGTGCTGTTCGGTCGGCTCGTCGCTGGCGAGGAACAGCACGGCGTCGCCGTCGACCCCGGTCACCTCGCGTACCTGGAGCCCGGGCGGGGTGACGGGGGTCCCGTCGACGACGAGGCGACGGGTGTCGGTGGCGGCGTCGTCGACCGACCAGACCAGCGCGCCCGACGCCGTCGTCGCGGGCAGCCCGGGGATGAGCTCCCACCACTGGTCGTCGTGGTCGGCGTGCACCAGCCTGGTGGCGCCGGTGGCCGGGTCGACCGACAGGATCCGCACGTCGCGCTGGCTGCGGTTCTGCACCAGCAGCAGCGGCTTCTCGTCGGCCCAGCGCACCTCCGCCAGGTACTCGAAGTCGCGGTCCCACACCACCTCGGTGCGGGCGCCGTGCCCTCCCGAGGCTCCCCCGAGGGAGGTGGCCACGTCGTACAACCAGAGGGTGGTGACGGCGTTGGCGGTGCCGGCGGCCGGGTAGCGCACCTCGGTCGGGCGCGCGCCGGGGTTGGCCGGGTCGGCCAGGTACCACCGGGTCACGGGAGACTCGTCGACGCGGGCGACGAGCAGCCGGGTGCCGTCCGGCGACCACCAGTGGCCGCGGTACCGGTGCATCGACTCGCCGGCGACGTGGTCCGGCAGGCCGTACGTGACGTCGTCGCCCTCGGGTGTGGCGAGCGCGCGGTCGCCCGTACCGTCCACGCCGATCAACCGCACCGCACCCTCGGCCACGTACGCCACCGTGGTGCCGGCCGGGTCGAGCCGCGGGTCGAGCACGGATCCGTTGGCCGGCAAGGAAACCGGCGTACCGCCGTCGGTGACCGTCCACAGTTGACCGTCCACCGTGAACACCACCCGGTGGGCCGCGTCGTCGGTCGCGTAGCCGACGATGCCGGCCGCCGACTCGCGGGTACGCTCCCGCAGCGCCCGCGCCGTCGCCGACAGCTCGCCGCCGGACAGCGCGCCGCCGTCGGCGAGCATCGTCTCGGCACCGGTCGCGACGTCGAGCCGCCACAGCGACGTCGTCCGGTCCGTACCCGACGCGGCGCGCAGGAACAACACCCGGGTGCCGTCCGGCGCGACGGTGACGTCGCGGGGCTGGCCGTACCGGAAGCGTCCGGTCGCCGCGAGCTGGTGCAGGAAGTCCGTACGAGAAGCCTCGTCGCTCATGACCATCACCCTGCCACGGCGCGGGCGCCGCGGGTCGGTGTGCCGCGGCACACCGACCCGCCGACACCTAGCGCAGCAGGTCGCGGACGTGGCGGAGCTGCACGGCGCGCTGGAAGGCGGCGCCGCCCTCGTGCTCGTTGTACGGCCAGACCTGGATGTCCTTCTCCCCCGCGTAGTGGTTGTACGCGGCGAACACCGTGGACGGCGGGCAGATCGCGTCCATCAGCGCCACCGAGAACAGCGTCGGCGCGCTCGCCCGGGCCGCGAAGTTCATGCCGTCGAAGTACGCCAGCGAGGCGAAGACCTGCTCGACCTCGTCGCGGTGCGTCCGGCAGTACTGCGTGATCTCGTGGTACGGGTTCTCGTCGGTGATCTCGGTGGCGCGGCGGAAGTGGCAGAGGAACGGCACGTCGGGCATGACCGCGTACAGGTCGTCGGCGAGGCCGGCGACGGCGAGGGTGATGCCGCCGCCCTGGCTGGCGCCGGTGACGATGACCCGGGTGGGGTCGACCCGCGGGTGCTCCCGCGCCACGTCGACCGCGCGTACCGCGTCGGTGTAGACCCGGCGGTAGTAGTAGTGCTCCGGGTCGGTGATGCCGCGGGTCATGAAGCCGGGCGTGTTCGGCCGGCCGGACGCGTCGGGGTCGGCGGTGGCGCCGACGGTCGAGCCGTTCGAGCCCTGGCCGCGGGTGTCCATGATCAGGTGCGCGTACCCGGCGGCGGACCAGTCCAGCCGCTCGTGCGCCAGCCCGCGGCCGCCGTTGTACCCGATGTACTCGACGACGCACGGCAGCGGGCCCTCGGCGTCGCGCGGCAGCAGGAACCAGCCGCGGACCGGCTGCCCGTCGAAGCCGGCGTACGTGACGTCGAAGACGTCGACGGTGGCGAGCGCCGCGTCGTACGGCTCGAAGACGGCCGGGGTGGCCTTCGCCCGGGCCTGCTTCAGCGTCCCGCTCCAGAACTCGGCGAAGTCCGCCGGCTCCTCCCGCTCCGGCCGGTACTCGCGGAGCCTGTCCAGTGGCCAGTCGACCAGCATGTGCCACAACCTTTCGCGTGCGTGTGGCGCCGGAACGCAGCGTCGGGCACCACCTGGTGACCGGGCCCGACCCGTACCCCGCTGTACGACCGGCGCGCCCGTACGCGCCCGACCGGTCGGCCGACCACGCGGGTGTCACTAAATCAGAGGCCGTCCCCGTCGTGCCAGTGCTGCTGCCACCGCCAGTCGATCGGTTCGTCGGCCCGCTGGTACCGGATGTCGGTGGACAGCCGCATCCGACCCGCGGCGTCCACATTGTCCAGTGCCGCGTGGATGATGTGCGCCGAGTGCACGACCATGTCGCCGGCCGCGTAGTTCGCGACAAGCCACCGCGCGTCGTACTCGTCGGCGAGTGCGGGCAGGTCGGCCGTGATCGGCCCGGCCGACCGCCGTGCTCCCCTCCGCGGAGGTCGCTCGGCATCCGGCGGCGCTCCCTCCCGCGGAGGCCGCTCGGCATCCGGCGGCGCTCCCTCCCGCGGGGGCCGCTCGCGGTCAGGCCGACGCGCTCCCTCCCGCGGGGGCCGTGCGCGGTTCGGGGACGGGGCGCCGGGGAGGTGGAGGGTGCCGGCGGCCTCCTCGGCGAGGACGGGCAGGTGGCTGCGTTCCAGGTACACGAGGCCGCCGAGCGGCACGGGGCAGTCGCCGAGCGGGATCCAGGAGCTGAGCACGCGTTCGGTGCCCTCGCGAAGATAGAGGAGGTCGTAGTGGGCCTGGGTGGCCGTACCGACGCCGCGGTCGCCCGGTCGGGTGTGCCGGATGATCTTCCGCCGGTGCAGGAAGGTCCGGCCGCCGAGGAACCACGCGTACCAGTCGCGGATCGCCGGCGCCACGCAGAACCGGCGGTACTCGTCGCTCGGCACGATGTGTCGGAACAGCTTGTGCCGCAACGCTTCCCCGTCGACCGGGCCGTCGGCGGCGAGGCCGTCGGTGCCCGGCCGGACGAGCCCGGTGCCGGCCAGCTGGGCAAAGTACCAGCGGCGGAAGGCGAGCACGTCGTCGACGGGCAGGGCGCCGCGCAGGAACAGGTACCCCTGGGCGCGGAGCCGGTCCCACAGCGCGTCCCGGTCGTGCCGCTCCGCGGCCGGCACCGGCGCCAGCTCGCCGAGCCGGTTCGGTGCGGTGGACAGCGCGTAGCCGTTGGAGGTCAGGGTGTCGGACATGCCCTCAGCCTCGCGGCCGGCACCAGCCGGCGCCATGGACTCGTGGGGGCCGGTGCTGGGACTATGCGAACCGTGGACGGGTGGGCGCGGTACCTGACGCCGGGCGCGGTCCACCGTCGGCTGGGGCTGGTGTGCCTGGGCGCGGGCGAGCAGCGCGGCACGGTACCGGGGTGCCGGGAGCGGGTGCTGGGCTGCCACGCCGCGGTGCTGCTCTCGGCCGGCCGGGGCGAGCTGGTCGCGGCCGGCCGGACGTACCCGCTGGTCGCGCCGCTGGTTTTCTGGTTGCGCCCGGGCGTACGGCACAGCTACGGCGCGGACGCCGGCGGGTGGGCGGAGTCGTGGTTGCTGTTCGACGGCCCGGCGGCCGAGGCGTACGCGGAGCTGGGGTGGCTGCCGGCGGACGAGGCGGTGACGGCGCTGCCGGACCCGGCGCCGGTGCGGCGGTCGTTCGGGCGGCTGGCCGCGGCGGTACGCGGGGCGGAGCCGGACGTACCGGCCGCGGCCGCGGTGCACGACCTGCTGGTGACGGTCCGCCGGACCACCGGCGCCGACCGCTCGCCGGTGTTGACCGCGCTGCGCCGGGAGGCCGCCCGCCGCTGGCCGGTGGCCGAGCACGCGCGCCGGCTCGGGCTGTCCGCGGCCGCGTTGCGCCGCGCGGTACGCCGGGCCGCCGGAACGGGGCCTGCCGAGTACCTGCTGTCGGTGCGGGTGACGCTGGCCAAGGAGCTGCTGGCCGGGACCGACCGGACGGTCGCCGCGGTCGCCCGCCAGGTCGGGTACGACGACCCGGGGTACTTCACGCGGCTGTTCACGCGGCGGGTCGGGATGCCGCCGAGCGTGTTCCGGGACCAGCAGCGGCGCTGATCCGGCCGTGCCGCAAGGGTTTCGGCCGCCGCCGGGTGTGGTCGGGCGAACGGTAGGTAAGCCGCAGGAGGGAAATGACGGGAAAGCCGGTCTCTACCTCCACCTGAGGTCTAGCGTCGGGCCATGCGGGGGTCGACGGCCCCCTGAACCCCTCCGGCGCGGGTCGCGCCGGATGACCCCGGGGAGGCCACATGACCCGGACCGTTCGCGCCCTCTTACCGCTGCTCGCCGCCGGACTCGCGGCGACCACCCTCGCCGCACCCGCCCTCGCCGCACCCGGCGCCACACCGGAACGCGGCCCGACGACCGTCGCGGACTGGAAGGCCGCGCACGACACCGACCCGCACGTACCGCTGAGCGCGGCGGCGCGGGCCGCCCTCGACCGGCGTACCGAGGCGGCGCGGCGACACATGGCGGCCCGGCCCGAGGCGACGTCCCGGACGCTGCGCGGCACCCAGCAGGCGCAGCAGACGTCGTACTGGTGCGGGCCGGCGGCGGTCAGCGGGGCGCTCGCCGTACGGGGCGTGTCGCTGAGCCAGACCGGCACCGCCAACCTGCTGCGCACCACCACCGACGGCACCGACTGGTCCGGCACCAACGCCGGCGTACCGAAGGCGTACCAGACCGGGTACCCGGTGGCGGACGTGCTGAGCTACAAGCTGCACGCCGCCGGCGCCAAGTACCACCCGGTGGGGCTGTCGTACGACCCGACGGCGAAGGAGAAGTCGGCGTACCGGACGCGGCTCGTCACCGACGTCGACAACGGCTGGGACATGGTCGGCGACGCGTGGGAGGCGCCCGGCGGCCCGCACCTGGTCGGGCACCCCGGCAACCAGGAGATCTTCCACTGGTTCACGATCCGCGGATACTCGTCGTCCGGCGCGTACACCCAGTACCAGGACTCGGTGCACGGCGCGTCCAGCATCTCGTGGGCGTCCGGCGTCCCCGCGTACTCGACGATGTCGTCGGACACCATCACCACGATCAACGGTGGCCGTGGGTACGTCTGGTAGGCGGGCGGCCGCGCTCGCCGCGGTGCTGCTGCTCGCCGGCTGCGGGCCGGTCGTCGACCGGCCCGTGGCCGACCCGGCCATCCCGGAGGCGTCGGCCACCCCGTCCCCGAGCACCGCCCCGTCCGCGTCGCAGTCCGCCGCGCCGGCACCCGGCACCGACTTCTGCGCCGTACCGCTGCCGGCGGCGTGGCGGCAGCGGCTCACCGCGGGCCGGATCGCGGTCCAGCCCGGCGAGACGCTGACCGTGCACGCGGTCGGCGACGACGGCACCACCGCGATCGCCGACTCGCGGCTCGGCGACGCGCGTACCGTCCTGTTCGTCCGCGACGGCGCCCGCCGCGAGGTGCTGCGGATGGCCGACCGCGACCAGTTGTACGGCGCCGGCTTCGACGGCCGCTACCTCGTCTTCTCCATCAGCCACGACCCGTCCGACCTGTCCTCGTGGACGCTGTACGCCTGGGACGCCAGCACCGGCGGACCGCCGCGGCTGCTCGCCCGCAACGCGGTGGACGGCGCCGGCCACCCCGCGCCCGGCCCCATGCTGTACCCGGTCGTCGCCGACGGCGTCGCCGCGTGGACCGCCGGCCGCCCCGACGGCACCACCGAGCTGCACCGGTACACCTTGATGACCGGCGCCGACGAGGTCGTCCGGGCCGGCCATCCCGGCACCCCGTTCCTGTTCGGCGGCGAGCTGGTCTGGCCCGAGTCGGCGCGGCCCGACGCGCTGACCACGCTGCACGCCGTCGCCCTCGACTCGGGCGCCCCGGCCGAACTGCCCGCCGCGCTCGCCGCGATCCGCGGCCCGGCGTTCATCGCCGGTACCGGCACCGCCGCCGCCTGGGTCGACCCCGACGTGCACACCCTGTGGGTGTGGCGCCCGACGTGGCCCCACCCGGTACGCGCGCTGCGCGTCGCCGAGGGCCGCAACCTCCAGTGGGTACGCGTCGCCGGTGACCTGGTGACCTGGGACGACGGCACCGCGCAGTTCGGCGCCGACCTGCGCACCGGCTCGTACGCCCGGCTCACGCCCAGGTACGGGTACACGGTGGCGGACGGCGACGCGCTCGCCGTCGGGTACGCGCCGGCCGCGAAGTCCGGCGGCGGCGACCCGCCGACACTCGTTCGCGTCAGCGACCTGCCGCCGCTCCCGGCCTGCCCCTGACCGCCCCCTATCATCGGAGGACTGTCGGGGCGGAAGGGCGGGCATGGCGGGATTCGAACACCCCGGGCGGTTACGCTTCGGGGTCAACTACACGCCGTCGAAGCACTGGTTCCACTCCTGGTACGACATGGATCTCGGCGCCGCGCGCCGCGACCTGGACCAGATCGCCGCGCTCGGCGTCGACCACATCCGCGCGTTCTGCCTGTGGCCGGTGTTCCAGCCGAACGCCGCGTTCGTCAACCCACGCGCCGTCGACGACCTCCTCGCGCTCGTCGACGCCGCCGCCGCGGCCGGACTCGACGTCACCGTCGACGCGATCCAGGGCCATCTGTCCAGCTTCGACTTCCTCCCCTCCTGGGCCGTGACCTGGCACGAGGCCAACCTGTTCACCGACACCCGGATACGCGCCGCCCAGGCCCACTACCTGCGTACCCTCGGCGCCGCGCTCACCGACCGGCCCAACGTCGTCGGCTACCAGCTCGGCAACGAACTCAACAACCTCGTCGCCCGCAACCCCGCCACCGCCGAGCAGATCGACGGCTACCTCGACGAACTGCTCGCCGCCGCCCGCGAGGCGCTGCCCGACCGGCTCGTCACACACTCCGCGTACGACGCCGCCTTCTACACCGACGGTCACCCCTTCACCCCGCAGCAGTCCGCGCGCAAGGGTGGGATGACCACCGTCCATCCGTGGGTGTTCTCCGCCGACTGCGCCCGCCGGTACGGGCCGCTGTCCGTGGCCGCCACCCACCTCGCCGAATACCTCGTCGAGCTCGCCAAGGCGTACGCCACCGAACCGGCCCGGCGCGTCTGGGTCCAGGAGGCCGGCGCACCACAACCCCACGTACCCGCCGCCGACGCCGCCGCGTTCACCGACGCGACCATCCGCAACGTCGCCACCTGCGCGGACGTACCCGCCGTCACCTGGTGGTGCTCGCACGACGTCGACCCCGCCCTCGCCGACTTCCCCGACCTCGAATACACCCTCGGACTGATCGACACCACCGGCCGTACCAAGCCCGCCGGGCGCGCGATCGCCGACCTGATCCGCGAGTACTCGGCGGACCCGCCGCCCCCGGTACGGCGCGACACCGCCCTCGTGTTCGACGGCGGCGGCCTCGACTCGCGGTCCGCCTCCGCGCCCGGCGGATCGTTCTTCGACGCCTGGATGGCCCACGCCGCCGCCGGCGAACGGCTCGCCGTCGTCCTCGCCCGCGACGCCGACGACACCGGCCTGCTCACCGCCCGCGGCGTCACCACCCTCATCCGCCCCTGACCCCATGCGCTACCATCGTCCCCACACGCGGACGTAGCGCAGCTGGTAGCGCATCACCTTGCCAAGGTGAGGGTCGCGGGTTCGAATCCCGTCGTCCGCTCGCGAATGGGCGACTCGTGTCCGCGGAAAGCGCGGACGTGGGTCGCTCGTCGCGTTTCCTGGGGGCGCGGCCCCCAGACCCCGCGCCGGGGGCGTAGCCCCCGGCACCCCCACGCTTGCGTCCCCACCCAGCCGGGTGCCGCAACCGCGCGATCACCCCCACGCTTGCGCCGCCACCCAGCCGGGTGCCGTGACCCGGCGCTCGTTGCTCTCTGGGCACCGCGCGGCCCCACGGGGGCGTAGCCCCCGCACCCACGTTGCGTTGCCGGCCTGCCTGGTGCCGCGGCTCGGGCGCTCTGGGCTGGTCCGGGGCGTGGCCACAGCACGCCCACGCTGGGTCGCCGCCGGGTCGGGCGTGGGTGGCTGGGGGGCTCTCGCCTGGGCGATCGTGGCGGCGGGGCTTGGGGCGGGGTACGGGTGGGGGGTTTGTGGGCGGCGACGGTAGGGCACCATGGTCGGAACGATGGGCGGGCGGATCGGGCGAATAGTGCAAAGCGGACGTGGGCGGAAGGCCGGGCACGTTCGGTTCGTCTGGGGGCGGCAGGTGTTGTTGGCGCTGGCTCTGGCGCTGGCGGTGCCGGTGCCGTCGGCGGCGGTGGCGCTGTTCACGCCGGGTGCCGCGCAGGCCGCGTTTCCGTTGAGCGGGTCCGAGCGGGCGTGGTTGCACACGCGGGTGGACGGGCGGTCACTGCCCGATCCTCGTACGGCGTCGCCCGCGGACGTGGCGGAGTTCTTCGCGCAGCTGACCGTCGCCGACGCGGCCTCGCTCGCGGACCGGTTCCCGTCCGTCGTCGGGAACCTCGACGGGGTGCCGATCGCGCTGCGGTACGCGGCGAACGACCGGACGCTGCGCGGTTCCGGCGAGCGGTTCGCGTCGTGGGCAGGCGAGGGCCGGCAGGTGTTGGCGTTCGACCCGCGCTCAGGCGGAAGGGTCGCGGAGGTGTTCGGGGACCTGGCGAGCGCCGACCGGATCGCGGTCGTGGTCCCCGGCGTCGGTACGACCGCGTACAACTTCGACCGGTCGAGCCCGGCGCACCCGTACCGGCCGGTGCGGGTGGCTGGCCAGGAGCTGTACGGGCAGATGCGGGCGGACGCGCCGGACTCCCGGGTCGCGGTGGTGTCGTGGCTGGGGTACCGGCCGCCCGCCGACCTGGGACGGGGTGCGGCGCGCGAGGAGCTGGCGCGGACCGGGGCGCAGGCGCTGACCCGCTTCGTCGAGGGCCTGGTTGCCACGCGGCCGGGCGCGAGCGTGGCGCTGATCGGGCACAGCTACGGCAGCGTCGTCGCCGGGCTGGCCGCGCGGCGCCTGCCGGCGGTGGTGTCGGACATCGCGGTGGTGGGCAGCCCGGGCATGGGCGCCGACCGGGTACGCGACCTGCACACGTCGGCGCGGGTGTGGGCGGGCTGCGCGACGGGCGACTGGATCCAGGACGTACCGGACGTGCAGGTGCTGGGAGTGGGTCACGGGACGGCGCCGGTCGATCCGGAGTTCGGTGCGCGGGTGTTCTCGACGGCGGGCGTACGGGCGCACGACGAGTACTTCCGCCCGGGTACGGCGTCGCTGCGCAACCTGGCGGAGATCGCCCTCGGCCGTGCCGGGTCTGTGCGCTGACCAGGTGAATTCTGCGGGTACGGCTGCGTGACGGAACCCGCCGACAACACGATGTAGCTGCGCAGATACTCTTCGGAATTAGCCGTCGCGCGTGCGCATCTCGGTGGAGATCCGCGACGGACCCGACGCACCCGTCCGGCGCGTTCGGGCACTCACCGGGACAGGGGGTCCACGCATGGTCACGCATTTCGGCGCCTCCGCTACGACCGTACCGACGGGGCAGGTCTGCCCGACGCTGCCGCCGCCTCCGACCGAGCCGGCGATCGCCGAGGCGTTCGCGCCGCTGGTGGAGTCGGACGACGGCCGCTGGCGGGTCGTGGAGGACCCGGACCGGTGGCGGCGGTTCGTCCTGCAGGTGATCGATGCGCACCATCAGGTCACGGTGCCCGGTGTGGGTACGGAACAGTGCTCGTGCGGCCGACCGTTCATGTTGTGCCCGATCGGCCCGCTCGCACACCAGTTGCTCGGCTGACACGGCTCGCGTACGCCCGGTGCAGGCACCCGCCTCGCCGGGCGTTGTCGTACCCCGGAACCCCGACACGACTACTATTCGGTCGGTAGTCGACCACGAAGAGTAGAGGGTTGGGGACTGTCGCCGGTGGGCTAGGTTTCGCATCGGACGTCGCCCACGAACCCGGGAGGAACACGATGCAGGTGTGGCCTGGTACCGCCTATCCGTTGGGCGCCAGCTACGACGGTGTCGGCACCAACTTCGCCCTGTACTCGGAGGTCGCCGACGCCGTCGAGGTCTGCCTCTTCGAGGGCGACGGCACGGAGACCCGGGTCAAGCTGCCGGAGAGCGACGGCTTCGTCTGGCACGGGTACCTGCCGGGTGTCTCGCCCGGCCAGCGGTACGGCTACCGCGTGCACGGGCCGTACGAGCCGAAGAAGGGGCTGCGCTGCAACCCCAACAAGCTGCTGCTCGACCCGTACGCGAAGGCCGTCGAGGGCGAGATCGACTGGGACGCGTCGCTGTTCGCGTACCGGATGGGTGATCCGAACTCGCGCTCCGACGCCGATTCGGCCCCACACATGCCGAAGTCGGTCGTCGTCAACCCGTACTTCGACTGGGCGGACGACCGGTCACCGCGCCGGCCGTACCACGAGACGGTCATCTACGAAGCGCACGTACGCGGCATGACGATGCGGCACCCGGACGTGCCGGAGGAACTGCGCGGGACGTACGCGGGGCTGGGGCATCCGGCGGTCATCGACCACCTGAGCAAGCTCGGCGTCACCGCGATCGAGCTGATGCCGGTGCACCAGTTCGTACACGACGACGCGCTGGTGGAGCGCGGGCTGCGCAACTACTGGGGCTACAACACGATCAGCTTCCTCGCCCCGCACAACGGGTACGCCTCGCGCGGGCAGCGCGGTCAGCAGGTCAGCGAGTTCAAGGCGATGGTGCGGGAGCTGCACGTCGCGGGCATCGAGGTCATCCTCGACGTGGTGTACAACCACACGGCCGAGGGCAACCAGATGGGTCCGACGCTGTGCTTCCGCGGCATCGACAACCCGGCGTACTACCGGCTGCTGGACAGCAAGCCGGAGTACTACATGGACTACACCGGCACCGGCAACAGCCTCAACGTACGCAATCCGCAGCCGTTGCAGCTCATCATGGACTCGCTGCGGTACTGGGTGACCGAGATGCACGTGGACGGGTTCCGCTTCGACCTGGCGGCAACGCTCGCCCGCGAGTTCTACGACGTGGACCGGCTGTCCACGTTCTTCGAGGTCGTGCAGCAGGACCCGGTGGTCAGCCAGGTGAAGCTGATCGCCGAGCCGTGGGACGTCGGGCCGGGCGGGTACCAGGTGGGCAACTTCCCTCCACTGTGGACGGAGTGGAACGGCCGGTACCGCGACACGCTGCGCGACTTCTGGCGCGGTGAGCCGGGCACGCTCGGCGAGTTCGCGTCGCGCATCTCCGGCTCCTCCGACCTGTACCAGGACGACGGGCGCCGACCCGTCGCCAGCATCAACTTCGTCACCTGCCACGACGGGTTCACGCTGCACGACCTGGTGTCGTACAACGACAAGCACAACGAGGCGAACGGCGAGAACAACCGCGACGGGGAGAGCCACAACCGGTCGTGGAACTGCGGCACCGAGGGCGAGACCGACGACGAGACGGTACTCGCGCTGCGCGCCCGGCAGCGGCGCAACCTCCTCGCCACGCTGATGCTGTCGCAGGGCACGCCGATGCTCGGGCACGGCGACGAGCTGGGCCGCACGCAGCACGGCAACAACAACGCGTACTGCCAGGACTCGGAACTGTCCTGGGTGGACTGGCAGAGCGCCGACCGGCCGCTGATCGCCTTCACCGCACGGCTCTCCGCGCTCCGGGCGGAGCACCCGATATTCCGCCGCCGGCGGTTCTTCGACGGGCGGCCGGTGCGCCGCGCCGCCGGCCAGCCCGTACCGGACGTCGAGTGGTTCACCCCGGACGCGCGGGAGATGACCGAGGACGACTGGGAGACGGGACTGGGGCGGGCCGTCGCGCTGTTCCTCAACGGCGACGGGATCCGGGAGCGCGGCCCGCGCGGCGAGTCCATCACCGACGACTCGTTCATCCTGTGCTTCAACTCGTACTGGGAGCCCGTCACGTTCACGACGCCGGCCAGCGAGTACGGGGAGAAGTGGCGGGTGCTGCTGGACACCGCGGAACCGACCGGCGACGGCTGGGACGAGGACCAGGTCGCCGAGGCGGGCGGGAAGATCCGGGTCGACGCACGGTCGCTCGTGGTCCTGATCCGGGCGGTGTGAGGTGACACCAGCAACGACGTACCGGGTGCAGGTGCGGCCGGGCTTCGACTTCGACGCGACCGCAGGATTGGCCGACTACCTTGCGGCGCTGGGGGTCTCACACCTGTACTCGGCGCCCGAGCTGCAACCGACCCCGGGCTCGGCGCACGGGTACGACGTGGTGGACCACGCGCGCGTCAACGACGAGCTGGGTGGCGAGCAGGGCCGGCGGCGGCTGGTGTCGGCGCTGCGCGCGCACGGGCTGGGCCTGGTCGTCGACATCGTGCCGAACCACATGGGCGTCGCCGTACCGGCCGTCAACCGTGCCTGGTGGGACGTGCTGCGACTCGGCGCCGGCTCGGCGTACGCGCACTGGTTCGACGTCGACTGGGCGCACGGCGGCGGCCGGCTGGTGCTGCCCGTGCTCGGCGACGAGGACGCACCAGAACTGTCCATCGTGGACGGTGAGCTGCGGTACTTCGAGCACCGCTTCCCGCTCGCGCCGGACACCGGGGGCGGCACCCCGGCCGAGGTGCACGACCGGCAGCACTACCGGCTGGTCTCGTGGCGCCACTCGGGCGAGCTGAACTACCGCCGCTTCTTCGCCGTGTCCGACCTCGCCGGTCTGCGCGTCGAGGACGCCTCGGTACGCGACAGCACGCACGCCGAGATCCTCCGCTGGTACGCCGACGGCGACGTGGCCGGGATCCGGGTCGACCACCCGGACGGGCTGCGCGACCCCGGCGCGTACCTGCGGTGGCTCGCCGGCGCGGCGCCCGACGCGTGGCTGGTGGTGGAGAAGATCCTGGCGCGGGGCGAGGAGCTGCCCGACTGGCCGGTCGCCGGCACCACCGGGTACGACGCGCTCGCCGAGATCACCGGCCTGTTCGTCGACCCGGCCGGCGAGACCGCACTGACCACTGTGGACGGTCCGTTCGCGGAGCTGGCGTACGAGGGCAAGCTGGACGTGGCGACCGGGATGCTGTCCGCCGAGCTGGACCGGCTGGTACGCCTGGTGTCGACGGACGATCCGGCGCCGGTGCGGGCGGCCCTGGCCGAGCTGGCGGCGCGTTTCCCGACGTACCGGTCGTACCTGCCGGACGGGCTGGACGACCTGCGTGTCGCGGCGGCCGAGGTGTCCCGGCGCCGGCCGGACCTCGCCGGCGTGGTGGAGAAGCTGCTGCCCCGACTGTCCACTGTGGATGACGAGCTGGCGGTGCGGTTCCAGCAGGTGACCGGCGCGGTGATGGCGAAGGGTGTCGAGGACACCGCGTTCTACCGGTACACCCGGTTCCTGATGGGCAACGAGGTCGGCTGCCATCCCGACCCGGTCGCGGTGTCGCCGGAGGACTTCCACGTCGCGTGCCGGCGCCGGCAGCAGCGCCACCCCACCGGCATGACGACGCTGTCCACGCACGACACCAAGCGCAGCGAGGACGTCCGCGCCCGGCTGGCCGTCCTGGCCGAGCTGCCCGACGAGTGGGCCGCGACCCGGGACCGGCTGATGGCCGACGCGCCGCTGCCCGACCCGGCCGTCGCGCACCTGCTGTGGCAGACCGTCGTCGGCGCCTGGCCGATCGACGCCGACCGGCTGCACGCCGTACTCCTCAAGTCGGCGCGGGAGGCGCGCACCGCGACGTCCTGGGACGCCCCGGATCCCGGCTTCGAGGCGGCGCTCGCCGCGGTGGTCGACCGGATCCACGCCGACGCCCGGCTCACCGGCGTGGTCGCCGGCTTCGCCGCCCGCATCACCCCGTACGGCTGGGCGAACTCGTTGTCCGCCAAGCTGATCCAGCTCACCATGCCCGGCGTACCCGACGTGTACCAGGGCTGCGAGCTCTGGGACAACTCGCTCGTCGACCCGGACAACCGGCGGCCCGTCGACTTCGCCGTACGGCGGGATCTGTTGGCACGACTGGATTCCGGCTGGCTGCCCGCGGTCGACGCGGACGGCGCGGCGAAACTCCTGGTGACGTCCCGCGCGCTCCGGCTGCGCCGGGACCGCCCGGAGGCGTTCACCTCGTACGCGGCGCGCACCGCCAGCGGGGACGCGGCCGAGCACGCCGTGGCGTACGACCGGGGTCGGGCGATCACCGTGGCGACCCGGCTGCCGCTGGGGCTGGCCCGGCGGGGCGGCTGGGGCCGCACCACGCTGGACCTGCCGTCCGGGCAGTGGACCGACGCGCTGAGCGGCCGGACCTGGACCGGCACCGTACGCCTCGCGCACCTGCTCGCCGCGTACCCCGTGGCGCTCCTCACCCGCCCCTGACCGGCGAGGCCGCCGCTGCCGGTACGGGCGCTGGCGGCGCGACGCGCAGCGGGGGACGGCGGAGCCAGGTCGCCCAGCGCCACAACCATTCCAGCGGCCCCTGCCGGTACCGGCGCAGCCACAGCGTCGACAGCAACCACTGCGCGGCGAGGATCGCGGCCGCGGTGAGCGCGACCGTACCGGTGGGCCAGGTCTCGGGCCGGCCGCCGATCAGCGGGCTCACGGCCAGCACGACCACGGTCGCGGTGAGGTAGTTGGTGAGCGCCATCCGGCCCAACGGGGCGAAGACCGCCCGGAGCAGGGGCCGCAGCGGGGTCCGCAGCAGCACCAGTATCCCGCAGACGTACGCGCCGGCGGTGCACAGCCCGGCCGCGGCGAACACCCCCGACCCGCCCGTACGCACCTGCCACCACGCCAGCGGCACCGCGCATCCGACGAACCCCAGCCCGAGCAGCGCCGGTACCACGGTGGAACGTTCGATGCGCGCGACCACGCCGTAGCGGGTGAGCGCCGCGCCGAGCAGGAACAGCCCGGGAATCACCGCGAAGAAGCCGCTGCCGGCGAGCGGCGGCACCACGAGCAGTACCGCGGCGAGACCGGCGACCGCCCACCGGGGCAACCAGCTCGACGGCAGCAGGACGACGAGGCCGACGACGGCGTACACGGCCAGGATGTCGCCCTCCCAGAGCAGCAGGTGGTGCACCAGGCCGACCGCGAGCAGCGCCAGCAGCCGGCGCAGTAGCAGCACCCGGGGGCGCCGGACCCTCCCGGCCGCCGACCCGAGCAGCAGCGCGAACCCGACACCGAACAGCATCGAGAAGATCGGGAAGAACCGCTGGTCGACGACCAGCCCCGGCCAGCTCAGTCCGGACACCGGGGTGTCGACGACGCGCGCGCCGCGGTTCGCGATCGGCTGGACGTTCGCCAGCAGGATCCCGCACAGCGCGAAGCCGCGCAGCACGTCCAGCGCGGAGATCCGCCGGTCGGCGGCTTTGCTTGAAGGGAAAGGCATGCCGCGATCCTCGGCGGCGCGGACCGCCGCGGGCATCGGCCGGAAGACCGCGGTGACGTCGCACCGGTCGTACTTTCGGCCGGTTCGGCCGCGACCGCCGGTGCGTAGCCTGGCCCGGTGGAACGGCTCCGACGGTATGCCGGTGACCTGGCGCTCGGCCTCGCGGTCGCGGCGACGCTCGCCGTCCAGGTGGTACGCATCGCGACCAGCTGGGGCGGGACGTACTGGCTGCCGGGCTGCGTGGCGGGCGCGGCGGTGTGCGTGGCCGCGGTGCTGCGCCGGCGTTGGGCGGCGGCGACGGTGCTCGGCCTCGCGGTCGCGGCAGGCGCGGTCGTGACCGCCGCGTACGGCGGGCTGCCGCGTGAGCCGAGCCCCGCGATGGCGCTGTCGCTCGCCGTCCTCGCCGCCTCGGCGGTCCGGGTACGCCCGGCGCGGTGGGCGACCGCCACGGTGGCCGGCGCCGCGGCGGTGGTGGCCGCGAGCTGGCTCACCGCGTCCGGTTCGACGGCGGTACCGGCGATCGACGCGCTCCTGCTGGCCGTCGCCGTCGTGGTCGGGCTGCTGCTGCGGCTGCGGGAGGTCCGCCGCCGGGCCGCCGCCGACGCGGTACGCCGGGACGAACGGCTGGAGCTGGCCCGGGAGATGCACGACGTCGTCGCCCACCATGTCACGGGCATCGTGGTCGCGGCGCAGGCCGCCCGGATCACCGCCCGGCGCGATCCGGGCGGGGTCGACGGTTCGCTCGCCGAGATCGAGTCGGCCGGCGCCGAGGCGCTGACCGCGATCCGGCGCGTCGTCGGCCTGCTGCGCGACGTCGAGGACGCGCCGCCGGCCCGGACCGCGGACGTGCGGGAGCTGGTCGATCGGTTTCCCGGCCCGCCGGTACGGCTGCTGCT
This sequence comes from Actinocatenispora sp., assembly GCA_036503555.1. GTDB lineage: Bacteria > Actinomycetota > Actinomycetes > Mycobacteriales > Micromonosporaceae > Actinocatenispora. The sequence continues at coordinate 15,096 of DASXWQ010000047.1, read as the reverse complement.
GCCGGACGACGAGCCGGACGCGGCGACGGCCGGCACCGTGTACCGGATCGTGCAGGAGGCGCTGACGAACGTCGCCCGCCACGCGCCGGGCGCCACCGCCGTGTCCGTCGCCGTCACCCGTGACCGGCGCGGCGTGACGGTCGAGGTCAGCGACGACGCGCCGGCCGCGCGGACCCGGCGACACGCCGGTGGGTACGGTCTGGTCGGGATGCGCGAACGGGTCGAAGCCCTCGGTGGCACGCTGCGCGCCGGCCCGCTCCCCGGCGCCGGCTGGGCGGTCGTCGCCACCGTCCCGGCGCCGGGGCCGGCATGACCATCCGGGTCCTCGTCGCCGACGACCAGGCGATGGTGCGCGGCGGCCTGCGGCTGATTCTGGAGGACCAGCCGGACATCACCGTCGTCGCCGAGGCAGCGGACGGCGTCGAGGCGGTGGAGCTGGCCCGGCGGCTGCGCCCGGACGTGTGCCTGGTCGACATCCGGATGCCGCGGGTCGACGGCATCGAGGTGACGCGCGCGCTGGCCGGGCCGGACGTACCGGATCCGCTGCGGGTCGTCGTGGTCACCACCTTCGACCTCGACGAGTACGTGTACGGGGCGCTGCGTGGCGGCGCCGTCGGCTTCGTCCTGAAGGACGCCGGCCCGGCCCTGCTCGTCGAGACGGTACGCGCGGCCCACCACGGCGACGCCCTCGTGTCGCCGTCGATCACGCTGCGGCTGCTGCGCCACCTCACCGCGGTACGCCCGGACGACGGCGCACATCCGCTGTCCGAGCGGGAGGTGGAGGTGGTCCGGGCGATCGCGCGGGGACGTACCAACCGGGAGATCGGCGCGGAGCTGTTCGTCTCGCTCAGCACCGTGAAGAGTCACGTGTCGACGATCCAGACGAAGCTCGGCCTGCGGAACCGTGTGGAGATCGCCGCGTGGGCCTGGGAGCGCCGCGTCGCGGGTGACCGGTAACCGCGGGAATCGTACGAACTCTTCGACATCCGATCGGGCGGATCATCTGGACAGGAACGGCCCAGTGAGGGCAGAGTGTCGCTGTCCACTCACGAAGCGTCAGACGGCGGCGCGGGAGTCGTGAGGTCACGCCTGCCCGGAGGGTGCCGTGCGCCGCCTGTTCGCCGTCCTGCTCGTCCTCGGTCTCGTCCTCGTACCCGGCGCGCCCGCCGCCGCCCTGGTACGCACCAGTCCCAACGCGCACACCCCGAACATCCACGACGGGGCGGTGCTCGCCATCGCCGAGGCCGGCGCGACGGTCCTCGCCGGCGGTACGTTCACGCAGGCCAGCAGCGCCGGCAGCGACACGACCGCGAGCACGCCGTACGTGCTGGCGTTCGACCGGGCAACCGGTGCGCTGTCGACCGCGTTCCGGCCGACCGTCGACGGCAAGGTCGACGCGATCCTCCCCGGCCCATCCGGCACCGTGTACGTGGGCGGCCAGTTCCACACCGTCGACGGCGCGGCGCGCAAGGGCATCGCGCAGCTCAGGGTCGCCGACGGCACGCTGGTGACGACGTTCGCGCCGCCGAACCTCGGCGGGATCGTCACCACGATCGCCCTCGCGCGCGGGCACCTGCTGATCGGCGGCACCTTCCACGGCGGGAACCGGTCCGGGCTCGCGAGCCTCGACCCGACCACCGGCGCGCTCGACGACTACCTGACCGTGCTGCTGGACGGGCACCACAACGGAGGCACCGGCGCCGTGGGTACGCAGGCGTGGGCCCTCACGCCCGACTCGGGGACGCTCGTGGTGATCGGCAACTTCCGTACCGCGGACGGCGCCGCGCACGACCAGATCGTACGGATCACGTTGGGGGACAACGACTCCCTCGTCGACGCGACGTTCGCGACGACCGCGTTCGGCGCGGCGTGCAACGCGAACTCCTTCGACTCCTGGGTACGCGACGTGGCGATGGCGCCGGACGGCTCGTACTTCGTGGTCGTCGCGACCGGCGGACCCGGCGGTACGGCGCTGTGCGACTCGGCGTCCCGCTGGGAGACCGGCGCGATCGGCGGCGACGTGCAGCCGACCTGGGTGGACCACTCCGGCGGCGACACCTTCCTGTCCACCACCGTCACCGACACCGCCGTGTACGTCGGCGGGCACTTCCGCTGGCTCAACAACACCGGCGGCCGCGACTCCGCCGGGCCCGGCGCCGTCGGCCGGGCAAGCATCGCTGCGCTCGATCCACTCAACGGCCTGCCGTACGCGTGGAACGGCGGCCGGAACCCGCGCGGCGTCGGCGTCTCCGCGCTCCGCGTCACCGACCACTGCCTGTGGCTCGGTTCCGACACGGACTGGCTCGGCAACTTCCAGTACCACCGGGAACGGATCGGCTGCTACCCCACCGACGGCGCCGCACCCATCGGCACCGACGCGCCCACCCTCCCCGGCACGGTGTACCTCGCCGGCGTGGGCGGCGCGGACTCCCTTGCGGCGCGCGGATACGACGGCGGCACCGGCGTCGGGTCCACGACCACGGTGGCCACCGGCGGCGGCTGGCAGCACCTGCGCGGCGGCTTCGTCGCCGGCGGCCAGCTCTACGCGATCGCCGACGACGGCACCCTCACCCGCCGCCCGTTCACCGCCGGCACGCCCGGCACCCCGACGACCCTCGACCCGTACCACGACGCGTACTGGGACACGGTGTCGACGGGCAGCGGCCAGACGTACCGGGGGTCGCCGTCGGGGTTCTTCGGCGAGCTGCGGTCCGTCACCGCGATCACGTACCGCGCCGGCCGGCTGTTCTACACGCTGTCCGGGTCCAGCGCGCTCTACTGGCGGTGGTTCACGCCCGACAGCGGCACCGTCGGCGCCGACCGGTACGCCGCCGCGGGCTCGTTCGCTGGCGTACGCGGGATTTTCACGGCCGGGACCAGCTGGTACACGGTGGACGGCGCCGGCACGCTCACGACGTACCCGATCGTCGGCGGGCTGCCGGCACCGGCCGGCGCCCAGGTCTCCGGGCCCGGCATCGACGGCCGGGACTGGCGCGCCGCCGCCGTGTTCGTCTGAGGTTCCGGTGCTCTGCACACCAGCGGGCGGTGATGCGTATTGGTGTGCAGAGCAGGCTCTGCCTACCGGTGCGCAGAGCTGGCACTGCCTACCGGTGCGCAGAGGGGCTCTGCGCACCGGTGCGCAGAGCAAAGGCGGCGCAGACCCCCCGGCGGAGGCACTGCCGCGCGGGGCGGCTCACTCGTGCTTGCGGGTGACGGACTCGGTGCCGGTCAGCACGATCTCCGGGCCGTCCGCGCCCGGCGCCCACTCGCCGCAGGGCCCGCCGCCGGGCGCGACGTCCAGCACGAGCGGCGTGCCGTCCATCCGCAGCGCCGGGTGGTAGTACTCCGCGACGCGCTCGGCCGCGCCCTCGACGTAGTGCCCGATCAGCGCCCGGCGGAACCGGTCGGCGCTGGTGTTCGGGAAACTGCCGTGCACCAGGGATCCGTTGAAGAACAACACGTCCCCGGCGGCCATCCGCACCGGCTCCGGCTGCTGCCCGGCCAGCGGCACCGTCACGTCGGTGAAGCTGACGCGGGTGTCGGCCTTCTCGCTGCACAGCATCGGCCACCGGTGGCTGCCGGGCACGACCATCATGCAGCCGTTCTCCTCGTCGGCGGCGTCCAACGCCATCCAGGCCGCCATGCACGTGCCGGGCTCGGCCCGCAGGTAGAAATTGTCCTGGTGCAGGGCCTGGCCGCGGGAGCCGGCGGGCTTGAAGTAGACCATCGACTGCACCGCGTACGGCTCGGCGCCGAGCAGCCCGACCAGCGCCTCCCGCAGCCGCGCGTCGAGCAGCCAGCGCAGGGTCGTCTCGTCCCACCGGTGCATCTGCGCCATCCGTGGGTACCGCCGGAGCGGGTCGCGCGCGCCCGCGTCGACGCCGACGAGGTCGTGCTCGTCGCGGTGCCGGCGCCGGATCGACATGACGTGCTCGCGCAGCGCCGCCGTCTCGTCCGCGGTGAACAACCCGCGCGCCACGGCGTACCCGTCGTCGGTGAATGATCCGCTCATGCCATGCTCCCGCGGCTCGGCATCCAACTGCCTACAATCGTGGCTGTACCACGGTCTCCGGGCCAGGGACGATCGACGCGAGGAGTTGCACTTTTGGCGCACCGCACCTCGGCGCTGCTGGACTGGCCGCCACCGGCGCTGCGTGCCGTCTCACCGCCGACGTACTGGCGGTGCGAGCCGACCTGGTCGTGGGACTCGCCGCCGCTCGGCGAATACCTGCTCTGGTGCGTGCTCGACGGGGTGGGCACGCTGCGCCTGGGCCGGCGGGAGCTGGCGCTCACCGCGGGAAGCTGCGTGGTGTTCGCGCCCGGCGACACGCCCCGCGCGCGGCACGATCCGCGCCGCCGGCTGCTCGTGTTCGGCTTGCACTTCGACGCGCTCGACGGGGCCGGCGACCGGATACCGCCGGGCCGGATCGTCCCACCGCACAACGGATCCGTCGCACACGACCGTACGCTGCTGTCCGCGCTGGCCCGGCGCGCCGAGACCGCGCACCACCAACCCGGCCGGTACGCCGCGCGCACCGTGCTGCTCTGCCTCGAACAGCTCCTCTGTCTACTGTGGACGGACGCGGGCCAGCCGGCGCCCGGCCCGGTGGACGTGGCGCTCGACGACATCGCCCGCGAGGTACGCCAGGATCCCGGTCGGCGCTGGACGGTGCCCGAGCTGGCCGCCCGGGCGAACCTGTCGACGGCGCAGTTCACCCGGCGGTTCCGCGCGCGCACCGGCCTGCCGCCCGCGCGGTACCTGATCCAGGCCCGGATCGACCGGGCCCGGGAGCTGCTGACCCAGACCACGATGTCCGCGGCCCGGATCGCGCACGCCCTCGGCTATCCGGACCCGGCGCACTTCACCCGGCAGTACCGCCGGCTCACCGGCGAACCGCCGAGCCGGACGAGGGCCGAAGGCTAACCGGAACGTCAGTCGGGGAGCTTGTCGCCCTGGACCGCTTCCACGTCGAGGTTGATCCGGATGGTGCTGCCGACGAGCAGTACGCCGGTGGCGAGCCGGGTGGCGAACGGTACCTGGAAGTCCTCGCGACGCAGCTGCCCGCTCGCCTGGAACCCGCAGCGCACCACGCCGAACGGGTCGGTGTCGGTGCCGAGGTACCGCAGCTCCAGGTCCATCGGGCGGATCTCGCCGCGCAGCGCAAGCTCACCGCGCAGCGTCCAGCGGTCGGGGCCCGTGGCGGTCAACCCGGTCCCCTGGTACTCCACGGTCGGGAACCGCTCGACATCGAGGAAGTCCGGCGACCGCAGGTGGTCGTCGCGCATCTTGCTCGCGGTGTCCACGCTGTCGGCCTGGATCGAGACACGCACCGTGGACGACTCGACCGGCGTACCGATCATGATGGTGCCGCCGAACGTGGTGAACCGGCCGCGCACGGCCGAGATGCCGGCGTGCTTGGCCGACACGTTCACCATCGTGTGGACCGGGTCGATGGTCCACACGCCGGGCGCCGGCAGCTGCGTCTCGGTGGCGATCCGGTCCAGCCGTACCGTGCCGAGATCGGTGGTGCGGCCGGCCGACAGCACCACCGCCGTGGCCGACGGGCTGAACCCCGGCGCGGTGAAGATCGCCGTGTACATCCCGGCGGCGACCCCGTCCAACGCCGCGACGCCGCGGTCGTCGGCCACCGCGATCCCGGCCTGCTGGCCGGTGAGGTCGGTGAGCGTGAAGACCGCTCCGGCCGCCGGCCAGCCGTCACCGGACTCGATGGTTACCGACACGCTCATCGCCTGTGCTCCTCGTCCGCAGTTCCGTTGTCCACCGACGCGTCGGCGACGCGCGCCACGAACGGCGCCAACCGGATGCCGGACGTCTCGTCCGGATGACCCAGCCGTACGTCGTGCTCCTCGGCGGCGTCACCGAGCTCCAGCGCCCCGGTCACCTCCGGGTATCCGCTGGCGACCACCGTGTACCGACCCGAGGCGAGGTCGGTGAACTCGTACCGCCCGTCGGGGCCGGTGCAGGCGGTGGCGACCACCGCGCCGGACGCGTCCAGCAACCGTACCCGGACGTCGGCGAGCGGCCGCTCGTCGACCCGGTGCCGCGCGACGCCGCGCACCGCGAGCCGCCGCGGCGCGAACGCCACGTTCTGCCGGACCACCCCGGTCGGCGGTACGTCGACGAGCGTCGCGACGGGCTCCTGCCCGTGCGCCGTCGCGGTCACCGTGTACAGCCCCGGCGTCAGGTCGGTGACCGTGTACCCGCCCTGCACGTTGGTGCGCTGCGCCGAGACGACCGCGCCGTTGGTGTTGGTGAGGATGACGGTGGCGCCGGGCAGCGGCGTACCGTCCGCGTCGGTGACGATGCCCATCAGCCCGGCGGCACTGGTCAGCCGGATGTCGCAGATGGTGACCGCGCCGCGGACGGTGACCGTCGACGCCTGCGGCTCGTGGTTCACCCCGCGGGCGATCAGCACGTACCCACCCTCGGCGGGGATGCTCAGCTGGTAGGTGCCGTCCGCGGCGGTGCGCGAGCTGCCGGCCTGACCGCCGGTCACGTTGATGACCGTCAGGACCGCGTCGGCGAGCGGTGTGCCGTCGTCACCGCGCACCGTTCCGCGCAGCATCGGCGTGGGTGTCTGCCGGGATGCCGCGGCGAGCTCCCGCACCCCGACCGCGGGCCAGGTGCGCGCGGGTGGCCGGGCCGAGGTGCCGTTCTGCCCGGCCGGGGGTGTCGGTCGCGCCGGCGTGAACAGCTGCTCCGTCAGCGGCCCGTCCGACCGGGCCTCGGCCGGCTGCGCCGGCGGGGTGAACGGCTGGCCGGCCGGCGGTGCGGGCGGCCGGGCGGACGGCGTGAACAGCTCGCCCGAGGGCGGGCCGACGGGGAAGCCGCGCGGATCCTGCCGCGCCGGCGGGTCGGTCTCCGTCGCGGCCGGCGGCCGGGCCTGGGCTGCGTCGTCGCGCGGTCGGCGCAGCACGAGCACGAGCACCAGTACCAGCAGGATCACCAGTAGCGCGACAACCAGCGACCACCAGACAAACGCCGATTGCACGATTCACCACCCAGCATCGCGAGAGGTCAGTAGTTGAGGCTTTCTCCCCCGATGCCAGCCATCTTACGAAGTGTCCAGGCGAAGGAGGAATTGCACGGACATCCTCCACCACGACACGGCAGTAATTTACCCCACCCTGCGCATTCCGCAGAACAAACACATTCGGGAACCGAACGGCTACGGAATGGGCGACCGGCAATTACGCGATGCGTACCTTTTGGCGCTTGTCCGTGTACATCCGCTGATCCGCGCAGCGGACCAGGGCCTCGGCGTTGACCGCAGGATCGACCGCGACGGCCACCCCGATGCTCGCGGGCGCCCGCAGCTGCGTCCCCGCCACCTCGTACGGCTCGCGCAGGGTGCCGCGGATCCGGTCGACGATGTGCGCCGCATGGATCGTGTTACGCACCGTGCAGATCACCACGAACTCGTCGCCGTGCAGCCGCGCGGCCAGGTCGCCGGTGCGGGTCACCGCGTCCAGCCGGCCCGCGGCCCTGGCCAGGATCTCGTCACCGATCTGGTGCCCGTACGTGTCGTTGATCCGCTTGAAGCCGTTCAGGTCCAGGTAGATGACGGCGACGCTGCGCACCCGGTCGCCGCGCAGGTGCCGCAGCGAGCTCGACAGGTACGCCAGGGCCGCCGCCTCGTTCGCCAGCCCGGTCAGGCCGTCGTGGGTCGCCCGGTATGCCAGCTCGCGCTGGAGCCCGGCCTGCGCGGTGACGTCCCACGCGATCAGCTGGCCGTAGTACCCGCCGGCCAACGCGATCAGCTCGGTACGCACCTCGATCGTGCGCTGCCGACCCGTCGGCAGGGCCAGCCCGAACTGTCCGTTGAGCCGGCCGTCGCAGTAGCCGGTGCTGGCCGGTTGGACCTCGGTGAGCAGGTCGCGCATCCGCGCCCCGACGAGGCTGGCCCGGGACAGCCCGGTCAGCGCCACCATGCCCAGGTTGGCGTAGTCGATGACACCGGTGCCCAGCGCGTACAGCGCGATGGCGTGCGGCGAGGACTCGACGAGCGCGTCGAAGAGTCGCGCCGGCGCGACGGGCATCGGAGCCGCGTCGGCGTTCTCGCCGGGTACCAGCAGGGACATGCGCAACCGCCCGGTGGGTGGGTTGTGGCTACCTGGGCAAAGTGTAGGAGATGTCCCGGCCTGAGTGAAGATCATCCCGAACCGTTATGAGGAAACTGTGAGCTTTTCACGCCGGGCGACGGTGGTTCGGCCGGGACCACGGTCCCTGACTGAACGGCCGCTCAGGACAGCAGCTCGATCACGCGCCCGACGTACGTCGTGTCGCCGACGTTCGTGAGCATGTGCACCGCTCCGGCCGGACGGTACACGACGTGGCCCGCTGGCTCGGGGGCGTCGATCGTCTCGCCGTCGACGGTCTGGATCAGGTTGCTCGCGCCGGACACCGCGACCACCACGTACGGATGGTCGTGCCGGTGCAGCCGCTGCGTCTCGCCCGGGTCGAGCCGCACCTGCCAGACGCGTACCCGGTCGTTGTCGAACATCATGCGCTGCCCGACCGGGCCCAGCTCGACGTCGGTCATGTGCTCGTCGTTCCTTCCTCGGCGGTGTCACCCAGCAGCAGGTCGTGCAGCCGGGCACGGTACGCGGAGACCTCGGCGGTGTGCGCGTCGCTGCCGAGCGACCGCGGGCGCGGCAGGTCGACCGGGACGATCTCGCGGATCCGGCCCGGATGGTCCGACAGCACGACGACCCGGTCCGCGAGCATGACCGCCTCGTCGATCGAGTGCGTGACGAGCACGGTCGTGGTGCCCTCGGCGACGTGCATCCGCGCCAGCTCGGCGGCCAGCTCCTCGCGCGTCAGCGCGTCCAGCGCGGAGAACGGCTCGTCCATCAGCAGTACGGCCGGCGACGTGACGAGCGATCGGCACAGCGACACGCGCTGCTGCATCCCGCCGGACAGCTCGGTCGGCAACCGCCGCGCCGCGTCGGCCAGGCCCACCATCGCGAGCAACTCCTCGGCGCGGGCCACGTAGCGTCGCCGGGGCCGGCCGACCATCTCGACGGGCAGCAGCACGTTGTCGAGGACCGTACGCCAGGGCAGCAGCGCCGGCCGCTGGAACATCACGGCGACCTGCCGGCTCGGCCGCCGGATCGGCTCGTCCGCGAGGTACGCGCGGCCGGCGGTGGGCCGGATCAGTCCCGCCATCAGTCGCAGCAGCGTCGACTTGCCGCTGCCGGACCGGCCGATCACCGCGACGAACTCGCCCGCCTCGACGCGCAACGTGACGTCGTCGAGCGCGAGGACGGTACCGGCGCGGCCGGTGAAGGCGCGCGACACCGATTCGACAGCCAGCACGCGCGACCCCGTCCACTCTTTCCGCGACAGATGCCCGGTCCGCGACCGGAACTCCACTGCTCACCTGTTTTCTAGCACGGCGCTCCGGTACGTCGCAGAAGTGAGCCTGGCGCCTGCTTCAGAGAGCGGTACTCTTTTGCGGCTATTGGTCGCCCGGCCCCAGCGGCACCACCACGACACGGCGCGGGAGACCGTCACCGAATGGTGATCGCGCGGGTACGCAACGGTTGTCGCGCGCCCGCCGGCGGAGAAAGGAACCGCGATCCAATGGGAATCACACGCCGCGCGGTACTCGGCGGCTCGGCGGCGCTCGCCACCGCGGCGCTCACCGCGGGCTGCGACAGCGACAGCGGCGGTACGTCGAGCGGCAGCGGCGACCGACAGAAGGTGAACTACCTCACCTCGTTCGGCGCGCTCGGCCGCGAGGCGTACGCGTACGTCGCGCTCGCCAAGGGGTACTTCGACGACGCCGGCCTCGACGTGACGATCAAGCCCGGCACCGGTACCGGCAACAACCTGAAGCTGATCGCCGCCGGCAAGGTCGACTTCTCCCCCTGCGACTTCACCGGCACGCTGATCCAGATCTCCAAGGAGAAGCTCCCGGTCACCGCCGTCGCCGCGATCCACGAACGGTCCCTGTCGGCGATCATGTCGCTGACCGGGGAGGGCGTCACCGACCCGAAGGACCTGGAGGGCCGCACCGTCGCGGACGGCGCCGGCTCGACCAACCAGACGATGTTCCCGGTGTACGCGAAGCTCGCCGGGGTCAACGCCAAGAAGGTCAAGTGGGTCAACTTCCCGCCGCCGCAGCTCGCCTCGGTGCTGGCCGCGGGGAAGGTCGACGCGATCGGCCAGTTCGTCGTCGGCCAGCCGCTGGTCGAGCAGGCGGCGAAGGGCAAGACCGCGGTCGTCCTGCCGTACTCGACCTATCTGCGGGACCTGTACAGCAACACCGTCTTCACGTCGCAGAGGCTGGCACGGGAGAAGCCGGACCTGGTCAAGAAGTTCACCGGCGCGCTGCTCAAGGGCCTCGCGTACGCGGTGTCCCACCCGGACGACGCGGCGAAGATCTTCGTCAAGTACCAACCCACGCAGAACGTCAAGGAGTCCGCGGCGGAGCTGCGCCTGATGGCGCCGTACGTCAAGTCCGCGAGCGGCGCGCCCTACGGGGCGCTCGACGACAAGCGGGTCGCCCGGTCCATCGCGATCCTGCAGGGCGCCGGCGCGATCGCGCCCGGCATGACTCCCGACAAGGTGGCGTCGTTCAGCCTTGCTCCCTGACACCGCCGCCCGCGCCGGTACGCCGGTGCGGGCGCCACGCCGACCGTCGCCCACCTGGCTGACCCTCGTCGCGCCGCCGGTCGCCGGCGTGCTCGGCGTACTGGTGCTGTGGTGGCTGGTCACCCGGCTCGGGCACGTACGGCCGTTCCTGCTGCCCGGGCCGGGTGCGGTCGTCGACTCGTTCTGGACCCTGCACGGGTACCTGCTGACGCAGACGCTGACCACGCTGGTCGAGGTGGTCGAGGGGTTCGCGTTGTCGGTCGTGGTCGGCGTCGCGATCGGCGCGGGCATCTCCGCGTGGCGCGGCGTCGAGCGCGTCGTCTACCCGCTGCTCACCGGGATCAACGCGGTACCCAAACTCGCGCTCGCCCCGCTGCTCGTGGTGTGGCTGGGATTCGGCCAGGTCTCCAAGGTCGTCATGGTGTTCCTGGTGTGTTTCTTCCCGATCGTCATCTCGACCGCGACGGGACTGCTGTCCACGCCGCCGGAGCTGGTCGAGCTGGCCCGGTCACTGGACGCCTCGGGTACCCGGACGTTCGTGAAGATCCGGTTCCCGGCGGCGCTGCGGGAGATCTTCGTCGGGTTGAAGGTGGCGATCTCGCTGGCCGTGATCGGCGCGGTCATCGGCGAGTTCGCCGGGTCGGACGACGGTCTCGGCTTCGTCATCCAGCAGGCCGGCGCGAACGCCGACACCCCGCTCGCGTTCGCCGCGATGGCGCTGCTGGCGGTGCTGAGCATCGTGCTCTTCTATCTGCTCGTCGCCCTCGAACGCGGCCTCGCCCGCTGGACCCGCCCGTCCTGACGACTCAGCCCGCGAGGTGCCAGCGGGAGAAGTCGGCCTGCAGGACCTCGAGGCCCTGCGGAGTGAGGCCGGAGTGGTCGTCGGGGGTGTACCGGACCGGGCCGGACATCCCGTCGAACTGGGTGGTCTCGATGGCCCCGGCGAGCTTCGTCTGGTCGGTGCCGACGGTGCCGATCGCGGTGGCGAGCGCCTGCATCGCGTCGGCGGCGAACCCGCTCATCGCGGAGTACTGCCCGTAGGCGGTGCTGTAGTCGTCGAACCACTGCTTCTGCGCGGCCTTCTCCGGCGTCGAGGCGACCTGGTCGTCCATCGCGAGGATCGGCGGGAAGACCAGGTAGCAGCCGGACAGCCGGCGGTCGGGCAGGAACAGCGGGCCGGCCGCGACGGCGCCCAGCACGACGGTCTTCGGGTACTTCTCCTTGCGCAGCGCGGCGACGACGGCCGAGGCACGGTCCGCCTGGGACGCCACGACCACCGCGTCCGGTGTCGTGTCGGTGAACTGCCCGTCGTCGCCGCCGGACAGGGCCTGCCGCGCGAGGTCGGAGACGCTGCCGGCCGACGACACCGGCGCGTCGAGCTCCACCCCGCGTACCGAGGCGGCGCGTTGCAGCGCGGCGACCGCGGCCGTGTCGTACGCGTCGTTGTCGGCGATGACGGCGGCGTGCTTCACATGCCGGGCGACGAGCAGCTCGACGAGCGTGGCCGCGTCGTCGGCGGCGTTCGGCGCGAGCTTGAACAGCGGTGAGCCGGACCCGGCGGTACCGGCGGGCAGGTTGGCCGCCGACAGCGAGACGACCGGCAGCTGCCCGGCGTGGATCAGCGGCGCGGTGCGGGCGAGGCAGTCGTCGCAGGGGCCGGTGACGGCGGCGGCCAGGTCGGAGTCGCGCTGGAACTGCTTGATGTTGTCGGCACTGGTGACCGGGTCGGACCGGTTGTCGCGTACGGACAGGACGATCTGTGCGCCGGGGATCGCGTGCCGCTTGTTGAGCCGGCTCGCCTCCAGCTTGAGTGCGTCGCGGAGGACGGCGCCGACGTCGGACTGCGGGCCGCTCAGCGACAGGTCCGCGCCGATGACGATGCGCCGCGGCGACGACGCCGTCATCGACATCGAGCCGCACCCGGCGGCGGCGAGTACGACCGCGAGGGCCGCGCCGAGTCCAACCATCCTGCGCTTCACAGCCACTCCGCTATGTCGACGGAACGCAACCAGCACGCAACGCTATGTGGATCATGGCCGGTTCGCGCCCTTCTCTTGGCGCACAACGGAATCCGTGTGCTGCCACAGGTGACGTACGGGCCGTGCGGCCACCGTTTCGGCGCCGCCTCGGCGTATCCTAGGCCCTTACCTGATGCGACGGAAAAACGCTGCTATGTTCTACGTCGCACCAACCCGCCACATAGCCAACATTTCCGTCAGCACCGCACGCCATGGAGCGCCCACGTGAGCTCGCAGAGTGCAGCCCAATCCACAGGCGGGCACGCCAGGGCGGTCAGACGCCGACCCGGAGGTCGGCCGCTGGAATGGCTGCGGAACGCGCCGATCAGGCGCAAGCTGGCTCTGATCATCGTGATCCCGCTCGCGACGGTGTTGGCACTGGCGGGCCTTCGCCTCGACACCAACGTACGCGAGGCGAGCTCCGCGACCGAGCTCCGCAACATGGTACGGCTGTCGGCCGCGGCGTCCGCGTTCACCGACCAGCTCGCGCACGAGTCCATCACCGCGTCCCGGCTCGTCCTGTCCACCAACGACGACAGCACCGCCTTCGACCAGCAGGCCGCGCGCACCGACCGCGCCGCCGACGCGTACCGCGCGCAGCGCAAGGCGCTGGGCGACGTGCCGTCCGACGTCGCCGAGACCCTGGACAGCGTCGACAGCTACCTCGCGACGATGCCGTCGCTACGCGACACCGTGCGGCACCGCAACACGGTCGGTCAGGCCGTCGCCATGCGGTACGACGTGATCATCGGTTCGCTCAACACCTACCGCGGCAGCATCGCCGCGCACGCCGGCGGCTCCAACGCCGGTAACGCGTTGCGCGCCAGCGCGCTGTTCAGCGACGCCAAGGCCGGCCTCGCGTACGAGGAAGCGTTGGCGTACGCGGGAATGAAGGGCGGGCAGTTCGGCCCACACGCGCGCGAGGAGTTCCTGTCGGCGCTCGTCGCCCAGGAACAGAGCATGGTCAACTTCCTGCGCACGGCCACGCCGGAGCAGGAGGACCTCGTCACCAACTCGGTCACCGGCGACGCCGTGGACCTCGCCGACAACCTCGTCGACCCGCTCACCCACGCGGAGGGCGAGGGCCTGCCCGCCACCGTCAAGGGCGGCCCCGACGACGTGGTACGCGCGCTCGGCGCGGTGTCCGACCTGATGCGCTGGGTCGAGCAGAAGCTCGACTCCCAGGTCGCTGGGGACATCAGCACCTACCGCGACCAGGTGGTGCGCGAGGTGACCGTGGAAAGCCTCGCCGTACTGCTGGCCATCGCCCTGACCCTGCTGGTCATGGTGCTGCTGGCGCGGATGATGTCGCGCTCGCTGCGCCGGCTGCGGCTGGCCGCCGACGCCGTCGCCCGGCGCGACCTGCCGGACGCGGTCGCGAAGCTGTCCGCCGTCGGCAACGTACGGTCCGAGACGCTGCCCGCGCTCGTCGAGGGCTCGTACGACCCGATCCCCATCACCGGCGCCGACGAGGTCGGTCAGGTTGCGTCGAGCTTCAACGGCGTACACCGGGAGGCGCTACGGATCGCGCTCCAGCAGGCGGCGCTGCGGATGAACGTGTCCGCCACGTTCGTGAGCCTCGCCCGGCGCAGCCAGAAGCTCGTCGACAAGATGATCGCCAAGCTCGACGAGGTCGAGCGCGACGAGGAGCAGCCCGAGCGGCTGCGCGACCTGTTCGACCTCGACCACCTGGCCACGCGGATGCGCCGCAACGACGAGAACCTGCTGATCCTCGCCGACGCCGACGGCGGCAGCGCCCGGCTGGAGGACGCCGGCCTCGCCGACGTCCTCGCCGCCGCCCAGTCCGAGATCGCGCGGTACGAGCGGATCAACATCGGCCCGCTCAACATCGGCGGCAACGAGGGCGAGGCGCTGTCGATCGTCGCCGCCTCCGTCAACGACGTGGTACGCCTGTTCGCCGAGCTGCTGGAGAACGCCGCGGCGTTCTCCCCGCCGAGCCGCCGGGTGATGGTCAGCGCCCGCCGCGTCGGCGACCAGGTCGTCGTCGAGATCGAGGACCACGGCATCGGCATGACCCAGACCCGCCGCGACGACCTGAACGCGCAGCTCGCCGACGACACCGAGCACTCGCTGGCGTCGGTACGGATGATGGGCTTCGCCGTCGTCAGCAAGCTGTCCGCCCGGCACAACATCCGGGTGCACCTGGGTGCCGGCGACGAGGGCGGCACGATCGTGCACGTCGTCCTGCCGCAGGCGCTGATCGCGGTCGCCGCACCGGCGCGGCGCCCCCTCCCGGCCCGCGAGCCCGAGCGCGAGCTGGCGTACGAGGGTGCCGGGCGGGGCGGCCGGCCGCGGGGCCGGACCGCCACCGCGGCCCCCGCTCCCGCCGCGGCGCCCCGGCGGCAGCTGGCCGACGCCCCACGGCTCGGTCCCGTACCGCCGCCGGCGCCGGCGCTTGCCGAGGCGGCGACCGCGCAGCTTCCGGTGATCGCCTCG
>DASXWQ010000046.1:0-75091 GCA_036503555.1 Actinocatenispora sp. | reverse complement strand
CACCCCGGCGAAGAAGTACGCCCGGCCGGTCCAGCGGTGCACCTTCGGGTACTTGTTCCGCAGCCACGGCCAGAACTGCGCGAACCCGGTGAGGGTCGCGACGGTCGCGGTGGCGATGTGCGCGACGAGCAGCCAGTAGTGAAGCTGGTTGCCCTCGACCGGCACCCGGCTCGTCCGGATGTCCGGCGGCAGGTACGCCGAGAGCATGTACGACAGGATCAGCAGCCACGCCGCGGCGAACGGGATCAGCCACCACGGCCGGCGCCGGCGGCGCGGGGCGACGCGTACCGCGGCGGGTCGGTGCAGTGTCTGGGTCATGTCTCGTCCTCCCCTGGTTTCCGGTGTTTCCACCTTCGTCGGGATCGACCCCGTACGCCCTGGCACCAGCACCCGACTTCGCTTTCGGGTTGTCCCCACCGGGAATGTGGTTCTCCACAGGGGTGTCGGCGGGCGACCGCATGGCGCGTGCACAGCCCGTGCCCGTAGCGTGGTGTGGCATGAGCGAGCGTGAGCGAGCGAATCGGGAGCACTGCGCGTTCGTGCCTCATGGCGGCGGCGAGCGCAGCGAGGCGGCGGCATGAGCGTCATCGATCTGGCCGACGGCGGCGCCGCGGGCGGTGGGCTGGCGGGCCTGTTCGCCGACTGGGCGACGAAGTTCATGGACCTGCTGGGCAGCCCCGGCGCGGGCCTGGCGAACGCGCTGGACAGCGTCATCCCGGTGCTGCCGAGCGAGGTGATCCTTCCGCTGGCCGGGTTCGCGGCGAGCCGCGGCAGCATCAACCTGTACGCGGCGCTGGTGTGGACGACGATCGGCTCGATCGTCGGCTCGGTGGTCATGTACTACATCGGCGCGGCGTTCGGCCGCGAGCGGGTGATGGGCTGGGCGGCGAAGATCCCGCTGGTGAAGCCGGAGGAGGTCGAGAAGACCGAGCGGTTCTTCCGTAAGCACGGCGCGAAGGCGGTGTTCTTCGGCCGGATGGTGCCGGTGATCCGCAGCCTGATCTCGATCCCGGCCGGGCTGGAACGCATGTCGCTGCCGAAGTTCGTGGCGTACACCGCCGCGGGCAGCGCGATCTGGAACACGATCTTCGTGCTCTCCGGGTACGCGCTGGGTGCGAACTGGACGAAGGTCGAGGAGTACGGCGGGGTCTTCTCGAAGGTCGTGATCGGCCTGATCGTGCTGGCGGTCGGCTACTTCGTGGTGTCCCGGCTGGTGCGCCGTCGCCGCGAGCGCGAGCAGGCGGCCGCCGAGGACACCGGGCCGGACCCGCAGCCCGGGTACGACGAGCCGACGAGCCGCTACGACGCCGGCCGGCCGTACGATGCGCCGACGCACCGCGCGCCGTACCGGTCGGGTACGACGTACGGGGCGCCGGCGGGCGCGGAACCGGCGCGGCGGTACTCCGGCACGGTGTACGGCACGCCCCGACGGCCCGAGCCGAACCCGGACCGGTGAGCGTCCCGGCCGGGGCGGTACGTCTCGGCTGCGGCGTCGCGCTCGGCGCGCTGACGGCCCCGCTGGACCTCGGATGCCTGCTGGTCGCCGGGGTGGCGGCGGTGCTGCGCCGGCCGGCCGGCGCGTCCCGGGTCGCGGCGCTGGAGCTGCGCCGCACCGCCCGCTGGCTGGGTACGCCGGCCGGCCCGGTGCCGACCGGCGCGCGTGCGGTGGCGTACCTGGCGGCGCGGGGTCCGCTGGGCCTGCTCGGCGGCGTGATCCTCGGCCTGATCTGCTACGGCGTCGTGCTGGCCGTGGGGCTCGCGGCGGGGTGGATGACGGGCGAGCCGCTGGACGACATCCCGCCGACCGGCCTCGTCGTCGCGTACGTGGTGGTGGCCGGGCTGGTGCTGGCGTTCCTGGCCGTACAGGGCGTGATCGGGGTGGCGGCGCTGGAGCGGCGGCTGGCGGGTTGGGCGGTGGCGCCGGGCGGGGGCCGGGCGGCGCTGCGGCACCGGATCGCGCAGCTGTCGACGAGCCGGGCCGAGGTGGTCGCGGCGGTCGACGACGAGCGCCGCCGGATCGAACGCGACCTGCACGACGGCGTCCAGCAGCGGCTGGTGGCGCTGGGCATGCTGCTCGGCCGGGCGCGCCGGGCCGGCGATCCGGCCCGTTCCGCTGAGCTGCTTGCGGCGGCGCACGAGGAGTCGCAGCGGGCGCTGGTCGACCTGCGTGAGGTGGCGTGGCGGGTGTACCCGACGGCGTTGGACGACGCGGGGCTGGCGGCGGCGCTGGAGACGGTCGCGGAGCGTTCGGGGGTACCGGTGACGGTGGACTACCGGCTGGCGGGGCGGCCGGCCGCGGCGACGGAGACCGTCGCGTACTTCGTGGTGTGCGAGGCGGTGACGAACGCGGCGAAGCACGCCACGGCCGGGCGCGTCACCGTCCACGTTGGACAGGCAGCGGGCCGGATGACGGTCGTGGTACGCGACGACGGGTGCGGCGGTGCCGACCCGCGCGGCGCCGGGCTGGCGGGGCTGTCCCGGCGGGTCACCGCGCTCGACGGCACGTTCCGCGTGGACAGCCCGGCGGGCGGCCCGACGACCGTGACCGCCGAGCTGCCCCTCGACACCGACCGGACGGGGTGACGATGCGCGTCGTACTCGCCGAGGACTCGACCCTGCTGCGGGAGGGCCTGGTCCGGCTGCTCGCCGACGAGGACCACGACGTACCGGCCGCGGTCGGGGACGGGGACGCGCTGCTCGCCGCGGTCGCCGAACACCGGCCGGACGTGGCGGTCGTGGACGTACGGATGCCACCGTCGCACACCGACGAGGGCCTGCGCGCCGCGCTCGCGATCCGCGCGCGCTGGCCCGACACCGCGGTGCTCGTGCTCTCCCAGTACGTCGAGAAGCGGTACGCGACGGAGCTGCTGGCCGGCGACCCGGCCGGCCTCGGCTATCTGCTGAAGGACCGGGTCGTGCAGGTCGGCGAGTTCCTCGACGCGCTGGAGCGGGTCGCCGCCGGCGGCACCGCCTTCGACCCCGAGGTGGTACGCCAGCTGCTGGCGCGCACCACGCACACCGACCCGCTCGCCCGACTGTCCCCGCGGGAGCGCGACGTCCTCGGCCTGATGGCGCAGGGCCACACCAACGCCTCCATCGCCGCCGAGCTGTACGTGTCGCAGAGCGCGGTGGAGAAGCACGTCAACGCGCTGTTCGACAAGCTGGCGCTGCCGCGTACGGCGACGCACAGCCGCCGCATCCTCGCCGTCCTGCGGTACCTCGAAACCTGACCCCGGCGGCCGGCCCGGCGCGGACCGGCCGCCGGCGCGCGTCACGCGGGCGTCAGGTGCCGGACGAAGAACCGTACGGCGCTGTCCGCCTCGAACCGGGGCAGCTGCTTGTGCCGGCCCGTGTTGGCGTGCAGCGTCTTCTCCGTCGAGCCGAACGCGTCGAACAGCGCCAGGCCCGCCTCGCGCGAGATGTGCTCGTCGTCCCACTGCATCGTGTACTCGATCGGGACCGTGATCCGCTTCGCCGCCTCGGCCAGCGCGTCCGGCCAGTGCAGGCCGAAGACCGCGGCGGCGATCCGCGGCTCGTCCGCCGTGAACGGCACGCCGATCGCCGTGCCCATGTTGATGCCGTAGAAGCCGACCGGCAGGTCGGTGCCGATCTCCGGCAGTGCCTGGAGGGCGTCCAGCGTCGCCCGCCACTCCGGCAGGGAACGCCGCGCCAGGTCCGCGTTGTACCGGACCACGACCGGCCCTTCCGGCTCGCCCGCGGCACGGGCCCGGAACAGCTCGGCGATCTCCTCCTCGTCGTACGCGGTGCGCGGCCGGTCGCCGTGCCCCGGCGCGTCGATCACCGCGACGCTGAACCCGCCGTCGAGCACCAGCTTGTACGCCCGGCCGGACATCGCCGGCGCCTTCTTGTGCGTACCGCCGCCGTGGCCCATCAGCACCAGGCCGCGGCCGGGCCCGGACGCGGGCGACCACAGTACGCCGGGGATGTCGCCGAGGGTGAACTCGCGTTCGACCACGCCGTTCGCCGACGTGTGGGTCGTGAAATGCAGAGAATCCATGGGTTGCTGCCTTTCGGGAGTGCCTTCGTCGGCGCTCCCGGCGACCCCTACCGCAGTCGACCGACCGTGACGACGCGGGGGAGCACCCACCTCGATACGTACATGGGTCTCACCTCCTCGCGCTGCAAGCCACGGTCGGACGCACCATACCGGCCGCGGGCCGTCCGGCACACCCCATTTCCTCAGCGGGTGAGCTGGACCGGTGCCGCCGCCTCACGCAGGTCGGGATCGACGTCGCCGGTGTCGCCGGCCGCGACGGCGCGGGAGCCGAGGACCACGACGTACGCCAGGAACGCGGCGAGGGCGACCAGGCCGATGCCGACCCGGGCGACGGTGGGCAGCGGCGACGGCGTCACGAACGCCTCGATCACCCCACTGACGGCCAGTACGCCGACGAGCCCGAGCGCCACCGCGATCCCGGACCGCGCGGCGCCGGCGAGCGCCTGCCCGCGCGTCAGGTACGGTCCGGGCGCGACCCACGACCAGCCGATCCGCAGGCCGGTACCGGCGGCCACGAACACCGCCGTCAGCTCCAGCATCCCGTGCGGCGCGAGCAGCCCGAGGAACTCGCCCGCCTGACCCTGCCCGATCATCGCGCCGCCGTCGATACCGATCGTCAGTGCGTTGCCGGCGAGCACCACCAGCACCGGGAACAGCAGGATCCCGGACGCCAGGCACAGCCCCGCCACGAGCGCGTTGTTCGTCCACACCTGGAACGCGAAGTCCTGCGCCGGCTGGTCGGAGTAGTACGCGGCGAAGTCGTGGTCGGCGAGCCGGCGCGCGGTGTCGGCGCCGATCAGGCCGGAAAGCGCCTCCGGGTGCGCCACGAAGTACGCGGTGAGCAGGCCCGACACCGCCGTGAACACGACCGCGACGGCGCACCACCACCGCCAGCCGCGGTACACCGCGGCCGGGAACGTGACGGTGAAGAACCGGGCCTGGCACCCGCGCGGGCCCGCAGCACCAGCCGCGACAGGTACGCAACGAGCGCCGGATCGGGCGACCGGCTGCGTACCACGGACAGGTGCGTCGCGGCCCGCTGGTACAACGCGACCAGCTCGTCGACCTCGTCGGCGCCGGGGCGGTGCCGGCCGGCGAGCTGCCCGAGCCGCCGCCACTCGCCGCGGTGCTCGGTCACGAACGCGTCCAGGTCCACGCCGCGCAACATACCGCCCCGCCGCACGCCCCCGGCCGGGCATGAGCCGGCGCACGTCCTCCCGTCCGGCCCTGGCGGGCGGTGGCGGCGATGCCGCAGGATGGGCGGATGCCCGCAGACGACGCGGTGATCAGCGGTGAGGCCGTCGAGGTCGAGGTACGCCTCGCCCGCGTCGGCTCGCGCATGCTCGCGTTCCTGCTCGACGTGGTCGTGCAGATCCTCCTGGCCTGGACGACGTCGCTGCTGTGGCTGGGGTTGAGCATCGGCCGTTCGCGCGGCTTCGCCGCGGGCGTCGGCGTGCTGGTCACCGTGCTCGTCTTCGTCGCGTACCCGGTGGTCGTGGAGACGATCACGGGCGGCCGGTCGCTGGGCAAGCTGGCGCTGGGCCTGCGGGTGGTGCGGGTGGACGGCGGGCCGATCCGGTTCCGGCACGCGTTGACCCGGGCGCTGGTGGGGCTCGCGGTGGAGTGGCCCGGCATCCTCGTACCGCCGCTGAGCTGGCTGATCTGCCTCGGCGTGATGCTCGGGCACCCGGCCGGGCGCCGGCTGGGCGACCTCGCCGCCGGCACGATCGTGCTGCACGAGCGCAGCCCGGCGTCCTGGGGCTGGGTGCCGGCGATGCCGCCGTACCTGCACGCCTGGGCGGCGACGCTCGACCTGACCGGGCTGGACGACGATCTCGCCCTCGCGGTGCGGCACTACCTGGCGCGCAACCGGAAGATCGCCGAGCCGGCGCGTACCCGGTTGGGCTCGTCGCTGGCCGCCGAGGTGGCGCGGCAGACCACGCCGCCGGCGCCGGCGAACACCCCGGGCTGGGCGTACCTGGCGGCTGTGGTGGCGGAGCGGCACCGGCGCGCGACGTACCGGATCGCGGTGCGCCGGGCGACGGTGGACCGCATCTGGTCCGGCACCCTGCCGGCCCTGCCGGCACCCCCCGCAGCGTCACCGGGCACGGGCGTCCTGCCGGGCGGCGCACTGCCGGGCGTGGGCGCAGTGGTGCCGGGCGGCGCACTGCCGGGCGTGGTACCGACTGTCGGGGCGTTGCCGGTGCCCGCCGTACGGCCGGCGGTGCCGGGACGCTGACCCGGCCGAGCGGTCGCGGGATGGCCGTGGTGGGTCATGATCAACTAGGGTGGCTGTGCGCGGGGCGGCGCGCGTGACGGGTACCCCCAACCCACTCACGCGCCTTGCCGCCCCGCGCTCCCCCCGGTTGGGTTCCCCCGCACCGTGCTGGCAACCAGCAGCAGAACGCCTTACGTTCTGTAGCTATAGCGTTACTGAGAATGACGACCCTGTCAAGCCGATCCACTATTTTTCCGGCTTATGTTGCGTAACGCCCACGAGGCTGCCGGGCATGGCCGGTGAGCACCGTGATGGGCGGATCGCGTACGGTCCCCGCGGCCGGTCCGCGCCCGCGGCGGGCATACCCTGCGTTCCGTGAACCACGACGCGACGCAGCGCCCCGGGGCGGACGCGGACGACAGCGGACATGACGCGGTGCTCGCGGTCTCCGGCCTGGTCAAGCGGTTCGGGACGACGGTGGCGGTGGACGGGCTCGACCTCACCCAACGGCGCGGCACCGTCCTCGCCGTACTCGGGCCCAACGGCGCCGGCAAGACCACCACGATCGAGATCTGCGAGGGCTTCCAACGCCCCGACGCCGGTGACGTACGCGTGCTCGGAAGCCGGCCCGGCGCGCCCGAGCTGCGCACCCGGATCGGCGTGATGCCGCAGGGCGGCGGGGCGTACCCGGGGGTGCGGGCGGCGGAGATGCTGCGGCTCGTCGCGTCGTGCGCGGCGCACCCGCTCGACCCCGACTGGCTGCTGTCCGTGCTGGGGCTCGCCGACGTGCCGCGCACGCCGTACAAACGGCTGTCGGGTGGGCAGCAGCAGCGGCTGTCGCTGGCGTGCGCCGTCGTCGGGCGGCCCGAGCTGGTGTTCCTGGACGAGCCGACCGCCGGGCTCGACCCGCAGGCGCGGCGGCTGGTGTGGGACCTGGTCGAGGCGCTGCGTACCGACGGGGTGAGCGTCCTTCTGACCACGCACCTGATGGACGAGGCCGAGTCGCTCGCCGACGACGTGGTGATCCTCGACCACGGCCGCGTCGTCGCCACCGGTACGCCGGCGCAGCTCACCGCGGACGCCGTCGACGACCACCGGCTCGGTTTCCAGGCCCCGCCCGGGCTGCCGCTCGCCGACCTGCTGACCCGGCTGCCCGGCTGCGTCGCCGAGGAACCCGACCCCGGACGGTACGTCGTCCGCGGACCGGTCGGCCCGCGCGAGGTGTCCGCCGTGACCGCGTGGTGCGCCGAGCGGGGCGTACTGGCGGAGGAGCTGAAGGTGGTCCGGCGCAGCCTGGAGGACGTGTTCCTCGACCTGACGGGACGGGAGCCGCGATGAGTGCACAGACCCGCTTCGCCCCCGGTACGTTCGCCCCGGCGCCGGGCCGCGGCCGGCTCGGCCGGATGCTCGCCGCGCAGACCGCGGTCGAGACGAAACTGGCGCTGCGCAACGGCGAACAGGTGCTGTTGACCCTGATCATCCCGCTGGCGCTGCTGGTCGGCCTGACCGTACTGCCGATCATCGACGTCGGCACCCCGCGCGTGGACTGGGTGACGCCGCGGATCCTCGCGCTCGCGATCATGTCCACGGCGTTCACGAGTCAGGCGATCTCGCTCGGCTTCGACCGCCGGTACGGCGTGCTCAAGCGGCTCGCCGCGACCGCGCTGCCGCGCTGGCTGCTCGTCGCCGGCCGGGTGTTGTCGGCCTGCTGCGTGGTCGTGGTCCAGCTCGTGGTGCTGTCCGTGGTGGCGCTGCTGCTCGGCTGGTCACCGCACCTGGACGGCCTCGGCGCCGCCATCCCGCTGCTGGTACTCGGTGCGCTGGCGTTCGGTGCGCTCGGCGTACTGCTCGGCGGGTCGGTGCGGGCGGAGATCGTGCTGGCCGTGGCGAACGCGGTGTGGTTCGTGCTGCTGCTGGCCGGCGGCATCGCCGTGCCGGAGAGTTCACTGCCGTCCGGGCTCGCCGCCGCCGTCGACCTGCTGCCGTCCGGCGCGCTCGCCGGTGGCCTCACGGACGCCCTGGCCCGCGGCGTCTCCCCCGGCCCGGCCCCGTACCTGGTGCTTGTCGCCTGGACCGTCGTCCCCGCCCTCGTCGCCACGCGTACCACGAAGCTGACCTGACGGCCGCAGCACGCCGTGCCGGAGGTGGCCGAGCAGGCGCCGGGCGTGGGCGGGATCGGTTGCGGTGAGGGCGATCCCGGCGGCGTGCGCGGTCAGGTCCGGACCGGTGATCCCGGGTACGAGGGCGTCGGCGGCGCGGTCGGCGAGGGTGGCGGCGGTGTCGCGCATCGACGCGTGCCAGCGGTCGAACAGCTCGGTACGCCGGCCGGCCGGTCCGGCGGTCGCGGCGAGCGCCAGGTCGCGCTTCGCGGCGACGTGCGCG
This sequence comes from Actinocatenispora sp., assembly GCA_036503555.1. Lineage (GTDB taxonomy): Bacteria > Actinomycetota > Actinomycetes > Mycobacteriales > Micromonosporaceae > Actinocatenispora. The sequence continues at coordinate 66,473 of DASXWQ010000046.1, read as the reverse complement.
ACGAACGCGTCGAGCCAGGCGAACAGCGCGTCGGTCGGCGACGGGTGGCGCGCGAGGTCGGCGCCGTGTCCGCAGAGTGTCGCGACCTCCTCGGCGTACGCGGCGACGAGCAGGTCACCGCGCGTCGGGAAGTGCCGGTAGAGGGTGGCGTTGCCGACGCCGGCGCGCTTCGCCACCTCGTCCAGGGCGATGTCCGGCCCGGCCGTGTCGAACAGCTCGCGCGCGGCGGCGACCAGCGCCGCGGCGTTGCGCGCCGCGTCGGCCCTGCGTACGGCCATGGTTGCTCCCTCGGTTGCCAAGTGGGGATGTCCCCGCATAGTGTAGCGGGGACTTCCCCGTTTCGACACCGGAGGCGACACCATGGCACTGAGCGAGACGGACCGTACCGCCGTCACGGAGCTGATCGCCCGGCACGGCCACCTGGTCGACAGCGGCCGGATCGACCGGCTCGACGAGGTGTTCACGACCGACACGACGTACGACGTGACCGACCTCGGCGGCGGCGTGCTGCACGGCACCGCGGCGATCCGGGAGGCGACGCTGGCGCTGGGCGACGGCCACCCGGTCGGCCATCTCGTCACCAACACCGTGCTGACCGAGACCCCCGACGGGATCCGGGCGCTGTCCAAGGGCCTCGGCGTGCTGGCCGACGGCACCTGCGGCACCGTCACCTACGACGACACCGTCGTGCGCGGCGAGCACGGCTGGCGCATCACGCACCGCACCGTGCTGGCGCACCGCCGCCCGCTCGGCGCCCGCTGACCGGACAGCGCCGGGCGGGCGGCGCGGTCAGCCCTTCGGCTGGTTGAAGCGGAGGCTGTTGCCGAACGGGTCGCGCAGCCCGCAGTCGATGCCGTACGGCCGCTCGGTGGGCTCCTCGGTGAACTCGACACCCCGCTCCCGCAGCGTCTCGTACGTCTTGCGGCAGTCGTCGGTCGTGAAGAACAGCGAGCCGCCGGTCGCGCCCTTCGTCACCAGCTCGCGTACCTGTTCGGCGGTCTCCTCCGACATCGACGGCGGGCCCGGCTTCTCCAGCAGGATCATCCGCTCACGGTGCCCGGGTACGCAGACGGTCAGCCAGCGCATCGGGCCGAAATCGATGTCGTCGGCGAGTTCGAGGCCCAGCTTGCCGACGTAGAAGTCGAGCGCCTGGTCCTGGTCGAGTACGTAGATCTGGGAGATCGCGATGTCTGTGAACATGCCGACGACGCTACCGACCGTGCCGTCGGGAAACTTGTCCAAAACTGCTCAGTGGCCGATCGGGGGACGGGTCAGCCGACCGGCGGGCGCGGTGCGCCGCTCGGCCGGGTCCACGCCATCGCGAAGCAGGTCGGTACGTCCGCCGGCGAGGCGCTCCGGCGATAGTCGCGCGGCGGCACACCGACGATCGCGCGGAACGTCCGGCTGAACGTACCGAGGCTGCCGAAGCCGACCTCGTAGCAGATGTCCGTCGCGCTCCGGCCGGTCTCGCGCAGCAGGAACATCGCCCGCTCGATCCGGCGCCGTTGGAGGTAGCGGTGCGGCGTCTCGCCGAACGTCGCCCGGAACGTCCGGGTGAAGTGCGCCTCCGACACGTGCGCGATCCGGGCGAGAGTGGCCACGTCCAGCGGCTCCGCGTACGCCCGGTCCATCGCGTCCCGTGCCCGCAGCATGCGACGGTTGGTCTCCTCGACCGCCCGGCTCACGTCACCGTCTCGGCGGTACCCGCCTGGTACAGCTCGCCGTATCCGGTGAGGCGCACCGACTCCCGGCTGGCGTCGACGAAGGCGGACTCGCCGGGGCCGAGCGACAGCGCGCCGGTGCCGTCGTCGGCGACGATCCGGCCGGACAGGCAGAACAGCACGCGGGGGCCGGTGCCGGTCAGGTCGACCTCGCCGTACGGGCCGCCGACGCGGGCGCGCCGCAGTGCGAACTCGTCGACGCCCGGCAGCAGCGCCGGCCACGCCTCGACACCGGGCGCGACCGGCTCCGGGTCGGCGACCGGCGGCGCGGCCGGCTCGAACCGCAGCACCCGCAGCAGCTCCGGTACGTCCACGTGCTTCGGGGTCAGCCCGCCGCGCAACACGTTGTCGCTGGCGGCCATCAGCTCGACGCCGACGCCCGCCAGGTACGCGTGCAGCACGCCGGCCGGGGCGTACAGCGCCTGGCCGGGGCGTAGCCGGACCTGGTTGAGCAGCAGGGCGACCAGCACGCCCGGGTCACCCGGGTAGCGGGCGCCCAGCTCCGCCGCCAACGCGTACGCCGGATCGGCGGTGGCCGACCCGGTCGCGACCTTGACCGCCGCCGACACGGTTGCCTCCGCGTCGGGCAGCCCCAGCAGCGACGTGACCGCGGTACGCAGCCCGTCCGCGGCGGCCGACCCGCGCAGCGCGGAGACCACCGGCGCCAGCGCCGGCAGGCCGAACGAGTCGAGGACAGCCGCCGACTCCCCCGGCGACCGGAAGCCGCACAGCGCGTCGAAGTCGGTGAGCGCGACGATCATCTCGGGCTTGTGGTACGGGTCCTTGTAGTTGCGGTGCGCCGCGTCGGCCGGTACGCCGGCCGCCTGTTCGGCGGCGAAGCCGGCCCGGGCCTGCTCGGCGTCCGGGTGCGCCTGGAGCGACAGCGGCGCGTCCGCGGCGAGCAGCTTCAGCAGGAACGGCAGCCGGCCGAACCGGCGCGCCGGCCCCAGCGTCGCGGCCGGGTCGGCGGCGATCACGTCCGCCAGCGACTCACCGTCCACCGTGGACGGAGCGGCCGGGTGCGCGCCCAGCCACAGCTCCGCCTCCGGCGTCGCCGACGGCACCGCACGCCCCTGGATCGCCGCGATCGCGGTACGCGAGCCCCAGGCGTACGGCTGGATCCTGCCCGTCAGCGCCCGCATCGTCAGCCCTCTTTCGCGCGGTACAGGTCGGGTTCGATGTAGATGACCCGGGCGATCGGGACCGCCGCGCGGATCCGCGACTCGATCGCGTCGATGCCCTTCGCCACCTGCGCGGCGGTGTCGTCGTGGTGCACCGCGATCTTCGCCGCGACCAGCAGCTCCTCCGGCCCCAGGTGCATGGTGCGCATGTGGATGATGCGCTCCACCTCCGGGCCGTCCAGCACCGCCGCCTCGATCGCGCGTACGTTGTCGGCCGTCGCGGACTCGCCCAGCAGCAGGCTCTTCGTCTCGATCGCCAGCGACACCGCCACGCACACCAGCAGCGCGCCGATCGCGAGCGTGCCGATGCCGTCCCAGATCCCGTCGCCGGTGATCAGCGTCAACCCGACACCGAACAGCGCCAGCACCAGACCGATCAGCGCCGCCGAGTCCTCCAGCAGCACCACCGGTAGCTCCGGGTCCTTCGCCCGCCGGATGTACTGGAAGACGCTCACCCCGCGCCGCGCCTGCCGCGACTCCTGCCACGCGGTACGGAAGGAGTTGCCCTCCAGCCCGATCGAGATGACCAGCACCACGATCGGCACCCACTGCCAGGAGTGGATCGGCTCCGGGTGCTGGACCTTGTGGTACCCCTCGTACAGGGCGAACAGGCCACCGACGGCGAACAGCACGATCGCCACGATGAAGCCGTAGATGTAGCGCTCCCGGCCGTACCCGAAGGGGTGCTCGGGGTCCGGGTTGCGCCGCGCCCGCCTGCCGCCGACCAGCAGCAGCACCTGGTTGCCCGAGTCGGCGACCGAGTGGATCGCCTCCGCGAGCATCGACGACGACTGCGTCAGCAGGAACGCCAGGAACTTGACGACGGCGATGCCGAGGTTCGCGCCGAGCGCGGCCAACACCGCCTTGGTACCGCCGGACGAGCTCATCGGTGGGCCTCCCGCCCGCCGGACACGACCGGTCTGTGCTGCTGCTTCACGGGGTGACGAAGTCCTTCATCTCCGAGACCGCGGGGACGGCCATGGGGTCGAAGCCGTGCGCCAGCGCCAGGTAGACGGAGGCGAAGTCGGGCACGGCGGTCAGCGAGGCGAGCCGTTCCAGCGGCGAGGCACCCTCGGCGCGCAGGACCGTGCAGCGTACGCCGCGGCGCTCGGCGAGCTGCTCGACCGCCTCGGCGCGGCGGCTCTCCACCGCCGGCGGCTCGTCGCTGTCGGAGTCCTCGGCGGCCGAATCGGACTCGAAGCCGTCGTCGCGCAGGATCACCAGGCGCAGCCGGCCGCCCGCGGGCGTCTCCGGCTCGTCGGCGAAGATGTCGCGCTCCGACTCGGCCAACGCACCGAACACGCCGTCCAGCAGGCCGACGCTGCCGCGCCCGGCCTCCAGCAGCGAGTCCGCGACCGACGGGTACCGGGCGTTCGCGGCGAGCATCTCGGCGAACCGGCCGGCCGCCACCGCGGCCAGCGGCGTCGACCCCCAGACCACCGGCAGCGACCCGGCCAGGTCCAGGGCCAGCGCCTTCGCCGGGTTGGTGAACGCCTCGTTGTGGATCTTGCAACGTTCCGCGTCGTCGTCGAGCCGGGTCGCCGCCTCGGCCAGGTCCGCCTCGGCGATCCGCACCAGCCCCAACGCCCGCCCGGCCAGCAGCACCGGTACGGTCAGCGCCCACAGGCTCGCCCGCGCCGGCGCCCGCCGCGGTACCGGGATGAACGGGGCACGGGCCCGCTCCGCCATCGCCGCCAGCTCCGAGTCCGGCGCACCGATCGCCACCAGCCGCGCACCACGCCGCGCGGCGGCGTCCGCCGCGGCCAGCGCCTCCGGGCTGCGGCCCGACGCCGACACCGCCAACACTGTGTCCGCCGCACCGACCCACCCGGGTACGCCGGCGCTGCGGTGCGCCACCACCGGCACCGGGCAGCGCGGCCCGGCCACCATCGCCAGGATGTCCCCGGTCCGCGCGGCGGTACCGACGCCGGCGACCACCACCGACCGGGGCCGGCCCTCGTCGCCCAGCGAACCCAGGTCGGCCTCGGCCGCGAGCGACATCGCCTCCCGGATCTGCGGCCCGCCCGAGGCGATCGCGCGCAGCATGAAACCCGGGTCGGCGGCGTCGATGCGGGCCGGATCGTCCAGCAGCGCCTCGTCCACCTCGCGGTGGCCGCTCACGCCCGCGGTGCCCGGTGACGTCACGACTGCTCCGAGCCCGGACGGGCCTCGTCCAGCAGCAGCACCGGGATGCCGTCCACCACGTCGAACACGCGGTGGCACTCGGTGCAGGTCAGCGTCTGCGCCACCGCGTCGTACGTCAGCGGCGCGTGGTGCTCGTCGGGGCAGGCCAGGATCGACAGCAGCTCGTCGTCGAGTACCGGCGCGGTCGGGTCGGGCATCACGCTTCTCCTCAGAGTCTGGGACGCGGGAGGGTCTGGGCGGGGTCTCAGGCGCGGACGATCGCGAGCACCTCGTCGCGTACCTGCGCCATCCGCTCCGCGGTCGGCGCCTCCACGTTGAGCCGCAGCAGCGGCTCGGTGTTCGAGGCCCGTACGTTGAACCAGGCGCCGTCGGCGAACTCCACGGTCAGCCCGTCCAGCTCGTCGACGCCGGTGTCGGCGTACCGCTCGCGGATCGCGGTGAGGCGGCCGGCCTGGTCGGCGACGGTCGAGTTGATCTCGCCGGACGCCACATATCGGGTGAACTCGCCGACCAGCTCGGACAGCGGCCGGTCCTGCCCGCCGAGCGCGGCGAGCACGTGCATCGCGGCCAGCATCCCGGTGTCGGCGAACCAGAAGTCGCGGAAGTAGTAGTGCGCCGAGTGCTCGCCGCCGAAGACGGCGTCGGTCTTGGCCATGTCCGCCTTGATGAACGAGTGGCCGACCCGGCTGCGCACCGGCTCGCCGCCGTGCTCGCGCACGATCTCCGGTACCGCGTGGGACACGATCAGGTTGTGGATGATCGTGCCGCCCGGGTGCCGCCTCAGCTCCCGGGTCGCCACCAGGGCGGTGATCGCGGACGGCGCGACCGGCTCGCCCCGCTCGTCGACCACGAAGCAGCGGTCCGCGTCCCCGTCGAACGCCAGGCCGACGTCCGCACCGACCTCGCGTACCTTCGCCTGGAGGTCGACGATGTTCGCCGGCTCCAGCGGGTTCGCCTCGTGGTTGGGGAACGAGCCGTCCAGCTCGAAGTACATGTCGACGATGTCCAGCGGCAGCGCGGACAGCTTCGCGTCGCCGAGCACCGCCGGGACGCTGAAGCCGCCCATCCCGTTGCCGGCGTCGACCACGACCTTCAGCGGCCGGATGCCGCTCAGGTCGACCAGGGTCCGCAGGTGCTTCGCGTAGTCGACCAGCAGGTCCTTCTCGGTGACGGTGCCCTGCCGCTCGGCCGGTGCGGGCGGCTCCGCCAGGAACCCCTGCGCCAGGTCGCGGATGTCCGCCAGCCCCGTCTCCTGCCCGATCGGCCGCGCCCCCGCCCGGCACATCTTGATCCCGTTGTACTTCGCCGGGTTGTGGCTGGCGGTGAACATCGCGCCCGGCAGGTCCAGCGCGCCGGACGCGTAGTAGAGCATGTCGGTGGGGCCGAGACCGGCGTTCACCACGTCGGCGCCCTGCCCGGTGGCCCCGGCCGCGAACGCCGCCACCAGATCCGGCGACGAGTCACGCATGTCGTGCGCGACGACGATCCGCGCGGCGCCCGTCACCCGGACGAAAGCGGCACCGACCGCCCGCGCGACGTCGGCGTTGAGCTGGTCGGGCACCGTGCCCCGCACGTCGTACGCCTTCACGATCTGGGCCAGATCCACCACGCCGGTCACTCCCGTCGGTCTCTCGCGCCTGTGCCCAGCAGCGTACCGACCCGCCCTGTCAGCGACCCGGTAGAGGTCCAGGTGGGGCCTCTTACCCGGTGGCGGCGGGCACGCGGTGGTACTCGTCCAGCGGGCGCAGCCGGATCCCGTCCCGGCGCATCGCGTCGCGCAGTCGGCCCGCGGGGGCGTCCTCGGCCCGCCCCTCCGTACCGGCCAGGTAGTCCGCCCAGAACGTCCGCACCGGCGCCGGATCCAACGTGTCCGGCCCCGTCAGGAACCGGTCCTCGGCGTGCAGCGTGATCAACAGCATCCCGTACGCCCGGTCCTCGTCCGCGCGAAGCGCCGGCTGGAAGTACGGCAGGTCCAGCGCCCGCGCCCCGTGCCGCTGGTAGAAGCGCAGCCGCGCGGTCGGGTCACCGTGCGCCAGCGACGCCCGGTGCGCGTCCGGCCGCTCCACCTCCGCCAGCACCAGGCACGGCCGGTACCGCTGCGACCAGGCCCGGATCGCCGCGGTCAGCAGCTCCCCGCCGACGCCGCGACTCCGCCCGCCCGGCCGGGCCGCCAGGTAGCCGAGCATCATCACCCGGGCCTCGTCGTACCACTCGCCGACGGCGACGCCCAGCGGCGTACGGCGGGCGTCGAGGGCCACGGTCACCGTCGCCGCGCCCGCCGTGATGCGGTCCCGCAGCGCCGCCAGCGTGGTCAGCTCCGCGGGCGGGAACGACGGCCGCAGGATGTCCGCGTAGATGGCGTCGACGAGCGGCCCGGTACGCCGGACCTCCTCGATCGACAGCTCCGGATCGACCCGCGGCGATGTACTCACCGTCTCAGCTTCGCACGCTTTCGCGGCACCAACGCCCTCCCGCAGCCACTTGCACGCGGCGAACCCGCGGTGACCGGCCGAACCGGACAGTCAGGCAGGAGGCGGGATGACCCGCAGGTGCCCGCGCCGGCCCAGCTCGCGGTCGTCGGGCAGCGGCTCGCCGGCGCGCCGCTCGTCGCGCGCCGGCTCCTCCCGGCGTACCGGCCGGCCCGCCTCCCGCACGGCCTCGGCGAGCGCGACGAGATCGTCCGTGGTCGGGGCGGGCGCCTCGAACTCGCCCTCGTGCCGCACCAGGTCCCAGCCGCGCGGCGCGGTCGTCCGGGTCGCGTGCTGCTCACACAGGTCGTACGAATGGGGCTCGGCGAACGCGGCCAGCGGGCCGACGACGGCGGTCGAGTCGGCATAGACGTAGGTCAGCGTCGCGACAGCCGGGTTGGGGCAGCCGGTCCGGGTGCAGCGCCGTGGTGACCTCACGACCGATCACGGTATCGCCCAACCCTGCGGCGTTCGTCCGGTTGCCCCTCGACACGCCGGACGAGAATCGCCGCAGCCGTCACCCGTGTGTACCCTCTGCCACCGCGCCGACCCCGCACTACGCTGACCGGGTGAGCACCGCACCACGCCCGAAGAACCGTCCTGCCGGCCCCCGCCGCGATCGCCGCGGCCGGGGCCTTCGCGGCCGGCTCGTCCCGGCCACCCTGCCCCTGTCCCGTACCCGGGCACAGCTCTTCGACGAAATGGTGCTCGACGCGGTGGAACTGCTCGAACAGCGTTTCGCCGACGAGCTGACCGGCGTCCAGTTCGCCGTCGAGGACGTACCCCCGGCGCTCAACGTCTACGACGCCGACGTCCTGGAGGACGGCGAGGTCCCGATCGCCCGCCTGCTGCCCGGCCATCCCGGCAACGGCGGCGCGCCGCCCCGCATCGTCCTCTACCGCCGCCCCCTGGAGCTGCGCGCGGTGGACCGCGAGGACCTCGCCGACCTCGTCAAGGACGTCATCGTCGAACAGGTGGCCAATCTCCTCGGCCTCGACCCCGAGGACGTGGATCCCGAGTAACCCGCTCCGCCCGCACGAATCCGTTGCACCGCAACGACTTCAAGGCCCCGGCGAACACACCTCAGCAGATCGGTTGCGCCGCAACGGTTTCCGACGACACCAGGCCAGTCAGGCGCGGGGCCGGCGGCCGAGCAGCGGCCGAACGGCCCAGGACACCCACTCGACACACCCGTTGTCCCGCAACGGATGCGGGGTGCCGGGGGGCGTGCCCCCCGGCGCGGGACCTGGGGGCTGCGCCCCCCAGACAGGCGCGGAAGCGGCCGCCCAGGTCCGCACTCTCCGCGGAAACACCTATACCACGGACCGCTTCAACTTGCGGCGTTCGCGTTCCGACAGTCCACCCCAGATGCCGAATCGCTCGTCCTTACCCAACGCGTACTCCAAGCAGTCGGCGCGCACCTCGCAGCGCGAACAGATCCGCTTGGCCTCGCGGGTCGACCCCCCCTTTTCCGGGAAGAACGCCTCCGGATCGGTCTGCGCGCACAGCGCGCGCTCCTGCCATTCCGGCGCATCCTCCATCAGGTCGGCCACCGTCTCCCGGCCGTCCATCTACGTGCCTCCTTGCTCCGGCGCCGGCTGACCGCGCCGACGCTCACCCCCCACGCGGAAGGCCCCGTTCAGTTGTCGTGCGGACCCGTCACGCTTCGCAGCGCCAGCGACGTGCCCTACTAATGTCCCCAGGGAAATTACACGCGTGTAATGCGTGCGCCGTCAAGCCGAACCTGATAAATAGGCCCGTTCGACGTCACGCTCGCCACGGCGGGGATGCCGGCGACTCGACCGGGCACAGGATACCCGCGGCTGCGTCCACTTAGGACGGAAATCGTGATCTTGCCGGAGGGTACGCAAAAACGTGGCCCGGCCTCAGGATCCGGCCGGGCCACGTCGGTGGCGCTGTCGTCGGCGGCATGTTGCCGCCGGCCCGTGGTTACTGGTTTCCCTGCTGGCGACGCTGGTCGATCTGCTGCCGCATCTCGGGGGTGATCAGCTGGGTGCGCTGCCCCTCGTCGGGGTTGTTCGGCTCCTGGCCCTGCTGCTGGTCGGCCTGCCAGTTGGCCGCGCCGGGTGCGGTCGGCCACGCCGAGGTCGCCGGGCCGGCGGGCGGCTGCTGCGCGCCTGGCTGGGCCGGCGGCTGCTGCTGACCCTGCGCCGGCTGACCCTGCTGGGCCTGGCCCGGCTGAGCCTGGCCCGGCTGACCCTGCTGGCCCTGCGCCGGCCACGAGCCGCCGCCCTGCGCCGGCCACCCGTACCCACCCTGGGCGGGCTGGCCCGCGCCGGAGGTCGGAGCGGCACCAGACGTCGGCGCCGAGTCCTGCGGGGTCGCCGCACCCGAGGTGGGCGCCGCCGGGGTACCGGACGTGGGCGCCGCCGCCCCGCCGTACTGGTACTGGCCGTAGCTGCCGGGCTGGCCCGGCTGTGCCGCCTGCTGCTGACCGTAGCTGCCCTGCTGCCCGTACTGCTGGGCCTGCGGCTGCGCCGCCTGTTGGGCGGCCTGCTGCTGCCCGTACGCCTGCTGGCCGTACGCCTGCTGCTGGCCGGCCTGCTGGCCGTAGCCGGGCTGCTGCCCGTACGCCTGCTGGCCGTAGCCCTGCTGCTGGCCGAACTGCTGCCCGTACACCGGGCGGGCGGGCTTGGCGGCGATCGTCATGCCCTTGAAGATCATGCCGACGACGAGGCCGGCGAGGGCGGCCAGGGCCAGCAGCCCGAGCCGGCCGAAGATGCCGGCGATCGGGTCGATCACCGACGTGCCCTGCTTGTTCGCGTAGTCGAGCTCGGAGATCACGCCGCCGATCAGGCAGACGATGCCGAAGACGATGATCACCGCGTATTCCACGAGGGCGATCAGCGCGAACAGCTTCGCCTGCGGAAGGACCGGCTTGATGTGACTGGCCAGCAGCACCGCGAGGACCGGTGGCAGCACCGTCGCCCAGCTCACGAACGAACTGAACTGCCCGTCCGCGTTGCCGGTGAACGTCGAGTAGGCACCGGACGGGATGAGCTGTGCCGCCGAGGCGAGCACCAGCAGGACCACGGCCGCCAGCATGATCAGTCCGGCGATCAGCCGGAGCGGTTTGGTGTACTGACCGGCCGTCGTGTCCTTCTCCTCGGCCGCCGTCTGGGTTGTCACAGCCTCCCCCTCGGGTAGCAGCGTAGGCGTCACGTACCCGCCGAGCCTAGCGTTGCCGCGCATCACGGTTACCACCCGTCGCCGATCTTGGTACGCCCGGACCGCGCCACGGGCCGTGACCCGCGGTGCGCGAGGATGGTCGGCATGCGCATCGTCGTACTGGCCGGGGGCATCGGAGGCGCCCGGTTCCTGCTGGGAGTGCGGGCCTTCGCCGGCGCCAACGGCCACCAGGTGACCGCCGTCGTGAACACCGGGGACGACGTCACGCTGCACGGGGTACGGATCTGCCCGGACCTCGACAGCGTGATGTACACGCTCGGCGGCGGCGCCGACCCGGAGCGCGGCTGGGGCCGGGCCGGTGAGACCTGGGCGGTCCGCGACGAGCTCGCGGCGTATGGGGCCGACCCGTCCTGGTTCGGCCTCGGTGACCGTGATCTCGCCACCCACCTCGTGCGTACCCGGATGTTGGCGGCGGGATACCCGCTGTCGGCGGTGACGGCGGCCCTGTCCGACCGGTGGCGGCCCGGCGTGACGCTGCTGCCGGCCACCGACGACCGGATGGAGACGCACGTGGTCGCCACCGTCGAGGGTGAGGCGGGGCCACGGGCGCTGCACTTCCAGGAGTGGTGGGTGCGCTACCACGCGGCGCCGGAGGCGCAGCGGTTCGTGTTCGTGGACGCCGACGCGGCGACACCGGCCCCCGGGGTACTGGCGGCGCTGGCGGAGGCCGACCTGGTGCTGGTCGCGCCGAGCAACCCGGTCGTCAGCATCGGCCCGATCCTCGCCGTACCGGGGATCCGGGACGCGCTGCGGGCGACGGCGGCACCGGTGGTCGGAGTGTCGCCGATCATCGGCGGCGCGCCGGTCCGCGGCATGGCCGACCGCTGTCTGGCCACGATCGGCGTCGAGGTCAGCGCCGAGGGCGTCGGCCGGTTGTACGGCGACGAGCTGCTGGACGGCTGGCTGGTCGACACGCGGGACGCGGACACCACGGTGCCCGGGGTACGGGTGCTGGCGCGGCCGCTGCTGATGACCGACGAGCAGGAGACGGCGGCGATCGTGGCCGACGTGGTGTCGCTGGGAGGGACGAATGGCTGAGGCGATGCAGGTGGTGCCGCTGCCCGGCATCGGCGAGGTACGGCCGGGCGACGACCTGGCGGAGCTGGTCGCCGGGCTCGGCGCCGACCTGCGCGACGACGACGTGCTCGTGGTGACCAGCAAGATCGTCAGCAAGGCGGAGGGCCGGCTGGTGCCGGCGCCGACCGATCCGGCGGGCCGGGAGGCCGCCCGGCAGGCCGCCGTCGACGCGGAGACCGTACGCGTGGTGGCGAGCCGCGGGCGTACCCGGATCGTGCAGACCCGGCAGGGCCTGGTGCTCGCCGCGGCCGGTGTCGACGCGTCCAATGTGGACACGTCGAAACTGGTGCTGCTGCCCGTCGACCCGGACTCCTCGGCGCGCCGGCTGCGGGCCGGGCTGGCGGAGCGGCTGGGGATCCGGGTCGCGGTGGTGGTGACGGACACGATGGGCCGCCCGTGGCGTACCGGGCAGACGGACGTGGCGATCGGGGCGGCCGGCATCGCGCCGCTGCGCGACCACCGCGGCCACACCGACCCGTACGGCAACGACCTGTCCGTGACGGCCGCGGCGGTCGTCGACGAGCTGGCGGGCGCGGCGGACCTGGTGAAGGGCAAGACGTCCGGCGTGCCGGTGGCGGTGGTACGCGGGCTGGGCCCGGTGCCGGTCGAGGACGGGCCGGGCGCCGCCGCCCTGGTACGCCCGTCGGACGAGGACATGTTCGCCCTGGGTACCGCCGAGGCGCGGGCGGCCGGCCGGCGTGACGTGCTCGCGGCGCGGCTGTCCGGCGAGGAGCTGTCCGACGAGCCGGTGCCGGACGAGGCGGTCCGGCGCGCTGTCGCGACCATGCGCGGCCAGGCATCCGACCCCGCCATCTGGCGGTACGTGCGGGTCCGGTCCGCGGCGGCGCGCCGCGGGCTGGCGACCGTTCTGCCCGGTCAGCCGGACGGCGAGCTGATCGCACGGGCGCCGGTGCTGCTGGCCGTGTTCCGTACGGTGCCGATCCCGCCGTTCGACCTGGACGAGGACGACCCGGAGGCGATGGCCGACCTGCTGCGGCAGATGGACGGGGTGTCCGTGACGGCCGACGCGTTGGCCGCGGAGGGCCTGGTGCACGTGATGGTCAGTCCCGGCCTGGTCGACCCGCCCGATCCGGTGGAGGTCACGACGGCCCTCGGCGTGCCGGAGAGCTGGCAGTTCCTGGGGGCGAGCGCCGCCGGATACCCGGCGAAACCCGTCGAGCTCGTCGACGGTGACCCCGGCGACGCGTACCTGGAGCGGTGATGACCGAGCTGTACGACGACGCGGTGCGGGTGCTGTCCGGCTGGCGCGCCGAGCCGGCCCGCGACCGTACGGTGGCGCTGCTGTCCGCGGGGCCCGGCGCGATGTTCCGCGCCCACGACGCCGGGCACGTCACGGCGAGCGCGCTGGTGCTCGACCATGCGTACGAGCGGGTGTTGTTGTGCCTGCACGGGCGGATCCGGCGGTGGATGCAGCTCGGCGGCCACTGCGAGCCGGGCGACACGTCGCTCGCCGCGGCGGCGCTGCGCGAGGCGACGGAGGAGTCGGGCATCGCCGGGCTGCGGCTGCTGCCCGAGCCGATCGACGTGGACGTGCACCCGGTGACCTGCGGCGGTCGTCCCTCCTTCCACCACGACGTCCGGTACGTGGCGGTCGCGCCGGCCGGCGCCCGGGAGACGATCAGCGACGAGTCCGCGGCGCTGGCGTGGTTCCGCCCGGGCGAGCTGCCGACGCCGCTGGCGAACGCGACCGAACGCCTGATCGCCCCGGCCCTCGCCGCCGTACGCGCCTGACGGCGGGCCGCGCCGGTCCCGTCCCGCCGCGCGCGTCGGCCCCGGCGCGCCGGTCGGCGGCGTTGCTGGTGGTCAGCGCATGCCGTTGATGATCAGGCGCAGGCCGTGCTCGAAGCCGGCGTCGGCGTCCGGGTCGAAGAGCGTGTCGAGCACCTGTGCGGCGAGCGGAAACCGTTGCGGGTCAACGGCTTCCGCGAAACGGTCGGGATCGTAGGGGTTGTCCGCACCGTACGCGGTGCCGATCCGCGCCTGCTCCTCGATCGTGTACCCGACGGTGTAGTGGTAGAGCGTGCCGAAGGCGCGGACCGCGTCGCGCGAGTCGAAGCCGGCGTCGGTCAGGGTGCGCAGGGTCAGCTCGATCGTGCGGTACAGCGCGGGGTGGGCGATGCTGCTGCCGGCGAAGACGCGGGCGCCGTCGCGGTGGCCGAGCATGGCGCGACGCAGCCGGCGGGCGAGCTCGGCGATCCAGTCGGCCCAGTCCTCGCCGCGGCGGGGTGACTCGACGCCGTCGACGGCCGCGAGGAAGACGCGTACGGCCATCGCGTCGAGCAGCTCCTGCTTGTTCTTGACGTGCCAGTAGAGCGCGGGCGCCTGGACGCCGAGCTCGGTGGCGACCAGGCGCATGGTCAGGCCGTCGAGGCCGACGCGGTCGAGCAGCGTCAGCGCGGTCCGCGCGACCAGGTCTGCGTTGATCTTCACTCCGCTCCGTCCCACGCTTGACACCCTAACAGAGTTCAGGTAATCCTTAACGTCGTTAAATTGACCGCCGTTAAGGAGCTGTCATGGACGTCATCGTCGCGGGCGCCGGCCCCACCGGACTCATGCTCGCCGCCGAGCTGCGCCTCGCCGGCGCCGACGTACTCGTGGTCGACCGGCTCGCCGCGCCCACCACCGAGTCCCGCGCCGGCGGGCTGCACCCGCGCACCATGGAGGTGCTCGACCAGCGCGGCATCCTCGGCGGGTTCCTCGCCGCCGGCCGCCGCATCCAGGCCGCGCACTTCTCCGGCCTGCGCCTCGACTTCACCGACCTCCCCACCCGGTACCCGTTCCTGCTCGGGCTGCTCCAGGCCGAGACCGAGCGGCTGCTCGCCGACCGCGCCGCCGAGCTGGGCGTACCCGTGCGGCGCGGTGCCGAGGTCGTCGGGCTGCGCCAGGACGACGGCGGCGTCGACGCCGAGCTGGCCGACGGGAGCCACCTGCACGCGAAGTACCTGGTCGGCTGCGACGGCGGGCGCAGCACGGTGCGCCGCCTCGCCGGCATCGACTTCCCCGGTACGCCCGCCACCCTGACCTCGCTGCTCGGCGACGTCGAGCTGGCCGAACCGCCGGACGGCCAGATCTTCCAGCGGCGGCGCGCCGGCGGCGACTTCAGCGTGCTGGCGTTCGAGCCCGGCTGGTACCGGGTGATGGTGACCCTGCCGGAGCCGCTGGACGCGGCCGAGGAGGTCACGTTCGAGCGGTTCCGCGCGGCGGTGACCGCGGTCGCCGGCACCGACTTCGGCATGCACACACCGCGCTGGGTGTCCCGCTTCGGCGACGCGGCACGGCAGACCGACCGGTACCGCGCCGGCCGGGTGCTGCTCGCCGGCGACGCCGCCCACATCCACTACCCGGCCGGCGGGCAGGGCCTCAACACCGGCGTCCAGGACGCCGTCAACCTCGGCTGGAAGCTCGCCGCCGTCGTCCGCGGCGACCAGCCCGACGCACTGCTCGACACGTACGAGGCGGAGCGGCACCCGGTCGCCGCCCAGGTCCTCGACAACACCCGCGCCCAGGTCGCCCTCGGCCGGTACGACCCGCAGACCGAGGCGCTGCGCGCCGTCGTCGCCGGCCTGCTCGCCGACCCCGACGCCAACGCGCGCCTCGCCGCGATGGTCAGCGCCCTCGACATCGCGTACGACCTCGGCGGCGGGCACCCGCTCGTCGGCCGGCGCCTGCCGGACGTGGACCTGGCCGACGGGCGCCGGGCGTACGAGCTGCTGCACGACGGGCGGCCGGTGCTGCTCGACCTCGCCGCCGACCGCGAACGCCACCTCACCGCCGCCGCGTTCCCGGCCGAGCCGACCGGCCGGTGCCTCGCGTACGTGCCGGCGACGTGCACCGCGACCTCGTGGCGCCTGCCGGTGCTCGGCACCGTCGCCACCCCGACCGCCGTCCTGGTACGCCCCGACGGCTATGTGGCGTGGGCGGCCGCCGACGGCGGTACCGCCGGGCTCGACCGGGCCCTCGGCACCTGGTGCCCGGTGCCGGCGCTGGCCTAGATCAGCTCCCGGTCGCCGCGCTCGCGCAGCCGGTCCACCAGCTTCTTCACGTCCTGGGCCCGGTCGCGCGGGCAGACCAGGACCGCGTCGTCGGTGTCCACCACGATCAGGTCGTGGACGCCGAGCGCGGCGACCAGCCGCCCCGAGCGGGGCACCACCACGGTGTCCCGCGAGTCGATCGACAGCACCTCGCCGCCCCGGTCCTCGCCGCGGACCACGACGTTCCCGTCGTCGTCCATCGGCAGCACCACGCCGAGCGTGTGGAAGTCACCCACGTCGTTCCACCCGAAGTCGCCCGGTACGGTCGCGACCCGGCCCGCCTCGGCCGCGCCCTCCATGACCGCGTAGTCGACCGAGATCTTGGGCAGTGTCGGCCAGATCTCCCCGAGCACGTCCTCCCGGTCCGGGCCGTCCCATTTCTCCACGATCTTCGCCAACCCGTCGTGCAGCTCAGGCTGCTGGCGCGCCAGCTCGGCCAGGAACTCCCGCACCCGCCAGACGAACATGCTGGCGTTCCACAGGTAACGCCCGGACTCGACGTAGCCGACCGCGACCTCGTGCGACGGCTTCTCCTTGAACTCGCCGACCAGCTTCGCCGGCCCCTCGCCCAGCATCCCGCCGCACCGCAGGTAGCCGTATCCGGTCTCCGGGTGCGTGGGCGTGATCCCGATCGTCGTCAGGTAGCCCTCGCCGGCCGTCGCGATCGCGGTACGCACGGCGGCGGTGAACCTGGCCTGCTGGCGTACGAGATGGTCGGCGGCGAACGAGCCCATAATCGCGTCCGGGTCGCGGCGGGCGATGACCATCGCGGCCAGCCCGATCGCCGCGCACGACTCCCGCGGCGACGGCTCGACGAGGATGTTCTCCGCCGGCAGCGCCGGCAGCTGCCGCGCCACGCCGGTCGCATGCGCCACGCCGGTCACCACGTACGTCCGCTCGGGCGCCGCGAGCGGCGCCAGCCGGTCCACCGTGGCCTGCAGCAGCGTACGGTCCGAGCCGGTCAGGTGATGCAGGAACTTCGGCCGGACCGACCGCGACAGCGGCCACAGCCGCGTCCCGCTGCCACCCGCCGGTATCACCGCGTAGAACCCGCCGTCGGTCATCTCGGCACCCTAACCGCCTCGCCTGAAAGCTCCCTGGACGACACCTGCACCTCGCCCCCGCTCCGCCCCACCATCACCCCAAGAGTCGGCACCACCGCACAGCACACCACAACAGACGGCACGCGGCTGGGTCGCAACGGGACGTGGGGGTGCCGGAGGCTACGGCCCCGACGCGGGGTCCGGCGGCCGCGCCGCAGGAAAGATCAGCGCGCGATCAGGGCCTGCGCCTTGTGCAGGCACACCTCTACCCGATCGCTCGCTTCCAGGCGGCGACATGCACCTCGGCGCTCTGGTCCCAGGTGAACTCGCGGGACCGCTCGTACCCGCGCCGGCCCAGGTCGGCGCGCCGGGCGTCGTCGTCGAGCAGGGCGGCCAGGTCGCGGCCGATCTCCGCGGCCGACTCACCCGTGTACGCCACGGCGTCCCCGCCGACCTCCGGCAGCGACAGCCGCGGCGTGGTGAGCACCGCCGAACCGCAGGCCATGGCCTCCAGCACCGGCAGGCCGAAACCCTCGCCGTGCGACGGGTACGCGGCGACGAGCGCGCCGCCGAGGTAGCCGGGCAGGTCGGCGTACCGCAGGTAGCCGGGGCGCAGCAGGCGCAGGTGCCCGGGTACCTCGGCGACCGCCTTGTCGATCTCGTCGTCGTGCCCGTTGCCGCCGGCCAGGACGAGGGCGGGCGGGTTGTCGCGGCCGGAGACTGCGCGTACCCAGCCGCGGATCAGCTCGGGCACGTTCTTCCGGGGTTCCTTGGCGCCGAGGAACGCCACGTACTCGTGGTCGCCGAGGCCGAGGCGAGCGCGTACCCGGGCCTGCTCGTCGTCGGACGGCGGGTGGAACGCGTCCGGGTCAACGCCGTGGTAGGCCACGTCGACGCGGGTCGGGTCGGCGTCGAGGAGCCTGATCAGCTCGTCCCGAGTCGCCTTGCTGGGCACGATGACCCGGGCGGCGCGGCGCAGCGACGTCTTGATCGCGGAGCGGAAGAAGGTGCCGCGCGCCTTCTCGTAGTGGTCCGGCTCGGTGAAGAACGTCGCATCGTGCACGGTCACCGTGACCGGGCAGGACGCCCGCAGCGGGCAGGTGTAGAAGGGCGAGTGGATGACCTGCGCGTTGTGCTGCTGCGCGAGCAACGGCAGCCCGGTCTGTTCCCAGGCGAGCCGGGCCGGCCGGTGCGACACGGCGGCCGGACCGGTCACGATGTCGGCGTGCGACAACAGCCGCGCGTACCGCTCGGCGTCGGTGCGCTGGCACACCACCGTGAGGCCCTTGTCGGCGCCGGCCAGCGCCCGCAACAACCCGTCGACGTACCGTCCGACGCCACCCCTGTCGGCGGGCACGCTCGTCGCGTCGAACAGCACCCGGGGCAGCTCGACACCGGTCACCAAGACCACTCCCCTGGAGCCTTTCCGCACACGCGGAGTCACTTTCCTCATCGGCGATGCGCGTACCGGTGCGGATCCTCTTGACCCGCCGCATCACCGCTGTCGACCGCCAAGCCTACGCCGGAACCGCAGCCGGCGGCGTCCGCCACGACGGTCGAGGCGCGACCGCATCTGCGTGTTCACCTTACGGTGACCCGGGTGTCGCTGGCGATGCCCGACCCCACAGCGACGGGTCTCGATGACCGTGCGTGCCGGGGACCGGTTACCGTCGATGCCTTCGAGGAGGTGTGCCGGAGTGGGTACCGAGGAGTCGACGGCCGCGGGGGCGCTGGCCGCGGCGTTGCGAGCCGACGCGAACCGCCCGTTGCTGACGTACTACGACGAGGCGCTGGGCGAGCGCACCGAGCTGTCGGCGGTGACGCTGGACAACTGGGTCGCGAAGACCGCGAACCTGCTGGTGGACGGCGCCGGTCTGGGTCCGGACGACAGCGCCGGCGTGCTGCTGCCCGCGCACTGGCAGACCGCCGCGGTGCTGCTCGGCTGCCTCGCCGCGGGCGTACCGGTGCGTACGGCGGCGGGCGGCGAGCCGGTCGACGTCGCGTTCGGTACGCCGGAGCGGCTGGCGGAGCTGCGCGATCTGGGCCCGGCGGAGACGTACCTGCTGGGGCTGCGGCCGATGGCGGCGCCGCTGGCCGACGTGCCGGCGGGTGCGGCGGACTACGTGGTGGAGGTCCGGGCGTACGGGGACCGGTTCGGCGGGGGGCCGGTCGACCCGGCGGGCCCGGCGCTGCTCGGCGACCAGCCGGTGAGCCACGCCGGGCTGATGGCGCGGGCGCACCGGCACGCGGGCGAGTCGGGGCTGCTGCCGGGTGGGCGGTTGCTCGTACGGGTGGACGGGGAGCCGGATCCGGTGGCGTGGCTGCTGGCCCCGCTGGCGGTCGGCGCGTCGGTGGTGTTGTGCCGCAACGCGGACGAGGCGAGGATCGACGCCATCGCCGCGGCCGAGCGCATCACCACCCGTACCTGAGGCAGCGCAGCTGAGAATGGGGACACGATGACCGAGGAGCCCCCCGATCCCGGGTCGCCGGGCTGGGACGCGATCGACGCCGCGCTTGCGGCACGGTACGGCGAGGCCGAGCCGCAGCACTTCGGCACGCTGATCCCGTGGCGGCTGGGCGGTCCGGACCCGCTGGACGGCATCAGCGCCTACCCGCGTACCGATCCGGTGCCGCACTGGCACCTGGTCAGCTACGGCATGTCGGAGCTGTACGGCAAGGAGTCGGACAACACGGCCGAATCCGGCTGGGGTTTCGAGCTGACGCTGCGGCTGGCGCGCGGCGCGGACGACGCCGAGCCGCCGGCGTGGGCGCTCAACCTGTTGCAGAACCTCGCGCGCTACGTGCACCAGAGCGGCAACTGGTTCGAGCCGGGCCACCACCTGAACCTGGCCGGTCCGATCAACACCGACCGGCCGGACACCCTGCTGTGCGCCGCGGGTTTCGTGCTCGACCCGGAGCTGGGCACGATCGACACCCCGAACGGTACGGTCCGGTTCCTCCAGATCGTCGGCCTCACCGCCGAGGAGTACGAGGCGACGCAGCGCTGGAACACCGGCGCCGTGCTGGACGTGCTCGGGACCCGGCTCCCGTTGCTGGTCACGGACCTGGACCGGGCGTCGCTGCACACCGACGAGCACATCGCCGCGACGGTACGCGCCGGCATCGCGGCGGACGGTTCGTCGACCGGGCACGTGCACGTCGACGTCGTCGACTTCGCGGTACGCCGCGGCCGGGTGGCGTTGACCGTCGGCGCGCACCCGGCGCCGAGCGTCGCGGCGATGCTGACCGGCCGCCTGCCGTACGGCCGGGCGTTGACGGTGGCGGGGCCGCGGCGGCAGGTGACGTTCGTACCGGGCGGCGAGTTCGCGGCGCGGGCCGAGGACGACACGCTGACGCTGACGCTGCCCCCGGAGACCGTGACGGAGCTGGCGGAGTTGTTGCACCCCAGGCGAACCAGCGTCACGCTGGACACCGCGCCGGACCTGACCGTCCACATCGAACGGTCGCAGATCCGGGACCCCGCCACCGGCGCCGTCGTCGACACCGTCGGCTGAGCCGCGATGCGGAACTGGGCGGGCAACATCACCTTCGGCGCGGCGCGGGTGCACCGGCCGCGGTCGGTGGCCGAGGCCGCGGCGATCGTGGCCGGCGCCGACCGGGTACGCGTGCTGGGCACGGGCCACTCGTTCAACCGGATCGCCGACACCGACGGCGATCTGCTCCGCCTCGACGCCCTGCCGCACCGCGTCGCCGTCGACCCCGAATCGTCCACAGTGGACATCACCGGCGGAATGCGGTACGCCGAGGTGGCCGCCGCACTGCACGCGCAGGGGTACGCGCTGGGCAACCTGGCGTCGCTGCCGCACATCTCGGTCGCCGGCGCCGTCGCCACCGGTACGCACGGCTCCGGGCTCGGCAACCCGAGCCTCGCCGCCGCCGTCCGCGGCCTTTCGATGATCGGACCCGACGGTGAGACCCGGTGGTACGACGGCGATCCGGCCGGCGCGGTCGTCTCGCTGGGCGCCCTCGGTGTGGTGGTCGGGCTGCGCCTCGCGGTCGAACCGACGTACGACGTGGCGCAGCGCGTCGTCGACGACGTACCGCTGGCGGCGGTCGCAGCGGACCCCGGTGCGGTGTTCGGCGCCGGGTACAGCGTCAGCGTGTTCACCGGCTGGCGCGGCACCGCGATGGTCTGGGTCAAGCGCCGCCTCGACACGGATCCCGCCGTACGCCTCGGCGACCGGTGGCTGGGCGGTCGGCCGGCCGACGGCCCGCGGCATCCGATCGCCGGGATGGCGCCGGACAGCACCACGACGCAGCTCGACGTCCCGGGTCCGTGGCACGAGCGGCTGCCGCACTTCGCCCCGGGGTACACGCCGAGCGCCGGGGACGAGCTGCAGTCCGAGCTGCTGCTGCCGTACGAGTGCGCCGGCGCGGCGATCGACGCGCTGGCCGCGGTCGGCGACCGGATCGCCCCGGCGCTGGCGGTGTGCGAGATCCGTGTCGTCGCGGCCGACTCGTTGTGGCTGAGCCCGGCGTACGGCCGGGACTCACTGGCGCTCCACTTCACCTGGCGGCCGGACCGCACCGTCATCGACCCGGCACTGTCCATTGTGGAGGGTGCGCTCGCGCCGTTCGGCCCGCGGCCGCACTGGGCCAAGCTGACCACGATGCCACCGCGGCGGATCGTCGCCACGTATCCCCGGGCCGCCGACTTCGCCGCCCTGCTGCGCCACGCCGACCCGGCCGGGAAGTTCCGCAACCGCTTCGTGTCCGACCTCTTCCCGGTCTGACGACCGCCCGGGTCAGTAGCCGACGCCGAGGACGTGCCCGACGGTCGCCGGGTCGTCCAGCGCGCCGAGGATCGCGTGGGCGACGTCGGCGCGCGCGATCCGGATGCCCACGTTGCGATCCAACCGCCGCCGGTACGTGCCGCGCCCGGGCTTGTCCGTCAGCTTCGGCGGGCGTACGAGCGTCCAGTCGGTGCCGCTGGCGCGCAGCAGGTCGTCGGCGCGGCGGGTGTCGGCGAACCCGTGCCGCAGCAACCGGCGCAGGATCGGCTTCGCCAGGTAGCGGCTGGCGAAGCCGTCACCGGCGTCGACGTACGCACCGCTGGCGCTGATCGCGACGAACCGGGTGACACCCGCGGCGGCGCCCGCCGCCAGCATCGCGCGTACCCCGTCGGTGCACACGGTGGTCGGCCCGCTCGTCCGGGTGCCGAGCGCGCACACCGCGGCGTCCGCGCCCTTCACCGCGGGCGCGAGGGCGTCCGGGTCGAGCGCGTCGGCGACCAGGACGGTGAGGCCGTCCCGGTCGGGCACCGCCAGCCGGCCCAGGTCGCGTACGACGGCGACGACCTCGTGGCCGGCGGCGAGGCCCTGCCGTACGACCTCGGTGCCGACGCCGCCGGTGGCGCCGATGACTGTCAGACGCATGTCCGCTCCCCAGGTTAGTTAGTGAGTGCTCACTTACCTAGGATGGTTAGTAAACACTCACTCGTCAAGGGGAGTTCCGTTGGGTACCCGCGACCAGATCCTGGACGCCGCCGCCGAGGTGATGCACACCCGCGGCCTCGCCCGCACCACCACCAAGGAGATCGCCCGCGCCGCCGGGTACTCCGAAGCCACCCTCTACAAGCACTTCCGGGACAAGACGGACCTGTTCCTCGCGGTCCTCACCGAACGCGTACCGTCGTTCAGCGCCGTCCTGGCCGACGTGGCCAAGGACCCGCAGGCCCGGTCACTGCGCGACAACCTGATCGAGATCGCCCGCGGCGCCCTGGTCTTCTACCACGAGAGCTTCCCCATCAGCGCGTCCGTCTTCTCCGAGCCGACCCTGCTCGCCGCCCACCGCACCGCTCTCACCGCCCGCAACGCCGGCCCCCACAAAGCACCCGCCGCCCTCGCCCGCTACCTGCGCGCCGAACAGGAACTCGGCCGCCTCGCCCCCCACGTCGACTGCGACGCCGCCGCCAGCCTGCTGCTCGGCGCCTGCCTCCACCACGCGTTCCTCACCACGTTCGCCCAGCACCCGCTCAGCCGGTCCGCCGCCACCACCCACGCCACCGCAACCGTCGACACCCTCCTGGCGGGCCTCGGCGACTGACCCTGAGCCGATGTCGTACCCGGCTGTCAGACTCCCCCGGCGTACCGACAGCGGAAGGACGACCGATGAGCGTGACGATCTCGTTCACCCAGGTGACACCCGAGCAGCTCGATAAGGCCGCCGCCGACCCGGACTGGGCCTGGGACCTGCTCGGCGAGCTCGCCACCACACCCCCGGACGGCAGCCTCGACAAGACCTGGCCCGGCGTCGAGTTCCTGCTCGAACGCTGCGACATCTACCTCGACCTGCTCATGGACGGCGTGTCCATCGACGACGACGGCAACCTCTTCGCCTGGGACGTCGACCAGGTCGCGCGCACCGCCGGCACCCTGGCCGCCACCACCTGGGACCAGCTCGCCGCCCACTTCGACCCCGCCGCCATGAGCGCCGAGAAGATCTACCCCAGCCTCCACCTCTGGGACCACGACGACCTCGACTACCTCAAGTTCGGCTACGAAACCCTCACCACCTTCTTCACCACCACCGCCAAGGCACACGCAGCAGCCCTCATGTGCTTCACGTTCTGACGAACTGACAACAGCCGGCGTCGGGTGAGTCGTCGCGAGCAGGCGCCGGGCTACGACCGGCGCTCCCGGGCCAGCAGCTCGAACGCGGACAGCGACTCGGGATTCGCCAACGCTCCCTTGGCCGCCGCCGCGTCCGCCGGCGTACCGGTGAGGATCCGCTTCACCGGCACCTCCAGCTTCTTCGCGGACAACGTCCGCGGCACCGCGGGCACCTGGTAGATCACGTCGGGTACGTGCCGCGGCGACAGGTTGGACCGCAGCGCGCCGTTGATGGTGCGCCGCAACGGATCCGTCAGCTCCACCCCGTCGGCGAGTACGACGAACAGCAGCAGCTCGCCGGCCCCGCCCTCGTCGTCCTCCAGGTGTACGACGACCGAGTCGGTCACGTCGGGCAGCGACTCGACGACGGAGTAGAACTCGGCGGTGCCGAGGCGTACCCCGCCGCGGTTGAGCGTGGCGTCGGACCGCCCGGTGATGACGCAGGTGCCGCGGGAGGTGATGGTGATCCAGTCGCCGTGCCGCCACACGCCGGGAAACACCGAGAAGTACGCGTCGCGGTAGCGGGATCCGTCGTCGTCGCCCCAGAACCCGACCGGCATGGACGGCATGGGCCGGGTGATGACCAGCTCGCCGAGCGCGTCGCGCTGCGGCTTGCCGTCGGCGTCGTACGACTCGACGGCGCAGCCGAGGCAGCGCCCGGAGATCTCCCCCTCGTACACGGGGAGCAGCGGTGACCCGCCGACGAACCCGGTGCACACGTCGGTGCCGCCGGAGAACGACGACAGCATCAGGTCGTCGTCGACCGTGTCGTACACCCAGTGGAAGCCCTCGGGGGGCAGCGGCGCGCCGGTGGATCCCAGTCCCCGCAACCGATGCGGGCCGAGCAGGGCGCGCGGGTCGGTGCCGGCCTTGCGGCAGGCGAGGAGGTAGGGGGCGGAGGTGCCGAAGAACGTCACGCCGGTCTCGGCGGCGGTCGTCCACAGCGTGTCGAGCGACGGGTGTGCGGGATTGCCGTCGTACAGGACGATCGCGGCGCCGACGGCGGGTCCGGAGACGAGGTAGTTCCACATCATCCAGCCGGTGGTGGAGAACCAGAAGAACCGGTCGCCGGGGCCGAGGTCGACGTGCAGCGCGAGGGACTTGAGGTGTTCGAGCAGGATCCCGCCGTGGCCGTGCACGATCGGCTTCGGCAGGCCGGTGGTGCCGGACGAGTAGAGCACGTAGAGCGGGTGGTCGAACGGCACCTGCTCGAACTCCAGCGGCCCCGGCGTCGCCGTGAACTCCTGCCAGGACACCGCGTCCGGCACCGGCCCAGCACCGTCCAAATAGGACAGTACGACGGTGTGCCGGAGGCTGGGCAGCGCGGCGCGGATCGCCGCGACCTCCGCGGTACGGTCGATCGGCTTCGCGCCGTAGGCGTACCCGTCGACGGCGACGAGCACGGTCGGCTCGATCTGCTGCCAGCGGTCGGACACGCTGCGGGTGCCGAACTCGGGCGCGCAGCTGGAGAACACCGCGCCGAGGCTGGCGGTGGCGAGCAGCAGCACGACCGCCTCGGGAATGTTCGGCAGGTACGCCGCGACCCGGTCGCCGCGGCCGACCCCGAGCCGTACGAGGCCGGCGCGGGCTCGGGCGACCGCCTCGCGCAGCTCGGCGGCGGTCAGGTCGACGGGGCCGCGGGACTGCGACCGGCCGAGTACGGCGAGGTCGTCGTCGGCGAGGCCGGGCATCCGTAGCAGCCGTTCGGCGTAGTTGAGGCGGGCCTCGGGGAACCAGCGGGCGCCGGGCATCCGGTCGTCGGTGAGCGCCGGCCCGGGGTCGGGCGCGACGTCGAAATACGCCCAGATCGAGGACCAGAAGCCGGCGAGGTCGGTGACCGACCAGTCGTACAGCGCGGCGTAGTCGGGGTGGTCGATCCCGCGATGCTCGCGCAGCCAGCGCAGGTAGTCGCCGACCCGTGTGGTGTCGACCGCGTCCGCCGACGGCTCCCAGAGCACCTGACCCGCGACCATTCGAACCGCTCCCCTCGCACGACGTCGTGGCCGTCACCATCTTGCCGACCCGTCGTCACTTCCGGTACCCGCTGGCGGGTACCGGGTCGCCCCGGTCAGCGATGGGCGGCGGCGGTGAAGTCGTCGGTGGTGGGGGCCGCGACGGGCAGCTTGCGGGCACCCGAAGGCCGCAGCGCGTCGAAGATTAGGTGCAGGTAGCGCCGCCACAGCGTGGGCATCGTGTCGCCGAGCGGGGCCGCGGCCTGGCCTGCGGCGTTGACGAGCAGCACGATGTCGTGTCCGGTGACGTCTGCCCGGATCGTGCCGGCCTGCCGTGCCCGGTCGGCCAGGTCCTCGGCGATGCGGGCGAGACGGTCGCTCGCGCCGCGTACCCGGGGGTCGGCGCGCGAGATCGAGGCGGCGGCCTGGCAGAAGGAGCGGTCGTTGGCCTGGAGTTCGACGCCGGCGGT
Organism: Actinocatenispora sp.; assembly: GCA_036503555.1. Classification (GTDB taxonomy): domain Bacteria; phylum Actinomycetota; class Actinomycetes; order Mycobacteriales; family Micromonosporaceae; genus Actinocatenispora. The sequence continues at coordinate 40,522 of DASXWQ010000046.1, read as the reverse complement.
CATGAACCGCAGCAGCGCCTGCTCGGGGTCGCCCGCCTCGCGCAGCCCCTCGCCGAACGCGACGAGGCCGGCGACCCGGTCGTCGAAGATCTCGGCGACGAGGTCTTCCTTCGTGGGGAAGTGGTTGAACACGGTGCCCTTCGCCACGCCGGCCCGCGCCGCGATGCGGGCGATCGAGACGTCGAGGCCGTGGGTGGCGAGCTCCGCCGACGCGGCGTCGAGCAGGGACCGCCGGTTGCGGGCGGCGTCGGCACGAGGCATCCGCCCACTCTACTTGACCGTACGGTCATGTTCCGTGCTAGCGTCCCGAGCCAAGATGACCGATCGGTCAGGTTATGGTGCGGAGGCGAGTCGATGAGGGCAGTGGTGGCCCACGGATACGGCGGTCCCGAGGTGCTGGCGGTGGACGAGATCGCCGAACCACGACCCGGCCCCGGGCAGATCCGGGTACGCATCCGCGCGACCGCGCTCAACCCCGCCGACCTCCGCACCCTCAGCGGCGCGCTGCGCGACCTGACGCCACTGCGCTTCCCGTACGTGCTCGGCAGCGACTTCGCCGGCACCGTGACGGAGACCGGCCCGGGCGTCACGACGTACGCGGTCGGCGACGAGGTGTTCGGCGTCGGGCTGCCCCGCGCCACCGGCCGGATGGCCACGCGGCTGTCCGACCCGCCGTCACTCACCACCGGCACGATGGCCGAGTACGCGGTGTTCGAGGCCGACACCCCCGCGCTGGCGAGGCGCCCCGACCGGCTCGCCCCGGCACACGCCGCGACCCTCCCGATCCCCGGCCTCACCGCGCTGGCGTTGCTGCGTGCGGCCCCGGCGACGGGCAGCGTGCTGGTCCTCGGCGCGGGCGGCGGCGTCGGCGGCGCGGTCGTACCCCTGCTGGCGGCGACCGGCGCGCACGTGATCGCCACGGCGATCGCCGACGACGAGGAGTACGTGACCGGGCTCGGCGCCGCGGAGCTGATCGACTACCGCACCGTCGACACCGTCGCCGAGACGCGCCGGCGATACCCCGGGGGAGTCGACACGCTGGTCAACCTGGCCCTGCCGGGGCCGGCGCTGGTCGACGCATCCAGCGCGCTCCGCCCCGGCGGGCGACTGCTCAACGCGGCGTTCCCCAGCCCCGACCCCGCGGCGTTCGAGGGCAGGGACCTGACCGTCGCGACCGTGTACGCCAGCGCCACGCCCGGCGACCTCGACCGGCTCGCCGGGTACGCGCTCGACGGGACACTGCCGTCCACCGTCAGCCGGCGCTACCCGCTGGCGCGGGCGCCCCGGGCGTACGCCGACCTGGCGCACCGGCACGTCCGCGGCAAGCTCGTCGTCACGACGGGCTAGACCGACCGGGACTCGGCGATCGCGTCCCGGCGGGCCAGGCGGTGCTTGCGCCGGATGTCCGCCTCCCGCCACCGCCGCCGGTCGTCGCCCGTCTCCGGCAGTACCGGCGGGACCGGCCGGGGCTTGTCGTCCGCGTCGACGCCGACGAACACCAGGTACGCGGTGGCGACCTCGACCGGCTCGGTGCCGGCGGTGTCCCAGCGTTCGGCGACGACCCGCACGCCGACCTCCAGCGACGACGACCCGGTCCAGTTGACCGCGGCGTGCGCGTGGACGAGGTCGCCGACGCGTACCGGTGCGGCGAAGACGATCTCGTCGATGGCGGCGGTGACCGCGTTGCCGCCGGAGTGCCGGGCCGCGGCGGCGCCGGCCGCGTCGTCCACGAACTTCATGATCACTCCGCCGTGCACGGTGCCGTACAGGTTGACGTCGGCGGTCGTCATGATCCGGCTGAGGGTTACCCGCGAGTACGAGGTGGGTTTGCCAGCGAGCGTGTCCATGCCGAACACGGTACGGTCAGTGACCAGAGGGTATTCCGTCGGAGACAGTTCCGCGGGAGGCATCATGCGACACCTCAGCAGTTTCCTCGCCGGCATCGTCGTCGCAGTCGTCGCCTGGGCAGTGCTCGGTTGGGCGCAGGCCAGGCTGGGCGGCACCGCCGTCACCGGCATCAACCAGCACAGTTGGGGCACCTACCAGGTACCGCTGCTGTTCTTCGCCGTCGGCGGCCTGCTCATCGGCCTGATCGCGGCGACACGCATCTCCCCGAGCGGCCCGCTGATCGGCGGCATCGGGTTCGTCGTCCTCCAGCTCGCGTACGTGCTGTGGCCCGGCTTCCTCAACTGGCTGCCCGACTCGGTGTTCGGCCAGCACGACATCTGGACCAGGCCGGCACGCAGCGGCATGGCCGCCGTACTCGGGCTCGTCATGCTCGTCGCGGTGCTCAGCGTGCGGCGCTGGCAGCGGTGGCCGAGCGCGGCCGGCCGGCACGAGGACCAGGCCGTACCCGCCGGCGGGCAGTTCCCGCTGTCCGGCAGCCGGCCCGGCGCGGCGACCGCCGATCCGGGCGCCGAGGACACCACCCGGATCCTGCCGGCGGACAACCCGTCCGCGGGACATCCCACCGGATCCCCCGGGTACGAACCGGGCGGTCCGGTGATCGGCCGGCCGCCCGAGACACCCGAACGCTGACGCACTCAGGTCGGGCCCACGTCGGACGCGATGACCTCGCCGACCGCGACGATCTGCGACGGTGCGACGAGCAGCGGAGCGAGCAGTCGGCGGATCTCGGCATCGAGTACGGCGCGGGCCGCGGCGGCGTGCGCGGCACTGCGCCACAGGGTCAGGGTCACCCGGTGGCCGTGGCCCAGATCGATCATGATCTCGCCGCGGTACCCGGGCTGTTCGCGCACCCGGGTGACGTACGTGTCGAGGCGCTGCTGCCCCTCGGTCAGCCGACCGGCGTGAAAGGGCCACTCCCGGACCACCGCGTACATCGCGGCCCCCTCCCCTGCGGGCCGGCACGGACCCAAGCGCCACGCCGGCCCAGATCGTTGCACCCAGAGGCCCTGACAAGAACGCAAGCACTGCGCGCGAAGCACCGTTGCCGCACGGCGGTTGACGTCAACGCTACGGTCGGCGTACCGGTGGCACCTCGGCCATCGGCCGTAGTTCGCCACCGCCGGGCGCATCACTTCTGTCGGGGCCCGCGCCGGTCGGCGACCGCGTCGATGGCCACCCCCAGGCACAGCACCGTCGCGACCGCCACGCACGCGCCGCCCACGGTGTCCGTCACGTAGTGGTCGCCGACGACCACCGACGCTGCCGCGACCGACACGGCCACCGCCACCGCCGCGCACCCGGCCCACACCCGGGTACGCGTTCGCAGCCGGCCCGCGGGTACCGCCGTCAGCAGGACGACGACCACCGTCACCACCGCGAAGATCCCCGTGGTGTGCCCGCTCGGGTACGCGAGGCTGCCGCCCCGGGTACGGCCGACGAGCGGCTTGAGGACGAGTTCGGTGAGCGCGGACGCCACCGGCGCGGCGAGCGCGGCGAGCACCGCGGCCCGCGGCCAGCGCGCCACCGCCAGCCCCACCACCATCAGTACGGTCAGGATCGTGACGGCGACGGGGCTACCGATCGCCACGACCGCCTCGACCAGCCAGCCGTACCCGTCGAGGCGCGGGACCGGCGGACCGGTCGACGACCCGGCGTACCGGGCGCCGAGGACGGCGGTGACCACCACCGATCCGACCGCGGCGCAGGCCACGGCCGGATGGAACCGCGGCCGGAACAGCCGCGTACGGCCATCACGCACGCGCGATCGCCCCGAGGTAGACCGCGGCCTGGCGTTCCCAGCACAACTCGTCGCGTACCCGCTCGCGGCCGACGGCACCGAGCCGCACCCGGGCCGCCGGGTCGTCGAGCAGCCGGACGATCTCCTTCGCCAGCGTCGCCACGTCCTCCGGCGTCACGAGTACGCCGGCGTCGGCCGCGACGCGCCGCGTCTCCGGCAGGTCGAACGACACCAGCGGGATCCCGAAAGCCATGTACTCCAACGCCTTCACCGGCGTGACCTCGGCCTGCAACGTGGTGTCCAGGCCCAGGTCGGCCGTCGCCAGGTGGCGGAAGACGTCGGCCTCCGGCAGCCAGCCGGGCAGCCGTACCGATCCGTCGAGGCCCAGCTCCGTGGCGAGGGAGCGCATCTCCGCCAGGCACTCGCCGTCGCCGAGGAACGCGAACACGCAGTCGGTACGCCCGTGCGTGTGCACGACCTCGGCCGCCACCCGCATCGCCAGGTCCACCCGGTCCTGCCGGCCCATCTTCCCGGCCCAGCACACCAGGTGCCGGCGCCCGGCGAGCAGCGCCCCGTCCCGTTCGGCGGTCTCGACGCGGGCGAGCACCGGACCGTTGCGTACCACCTCGACGTGCCGGCCGCCGGCGGCGACCAGCCGGTCCCGCAGGTACTCGTTGGCGCAGACGGTGCGGTGCGCGACGCGCTGGCTGCGGCGTTCCAGGAAGCGCAGCGCGGACAGCACCGACCGGCGCGGGTTGTCGTACCGCGCGGCGAACACCTCGGGCATCAGGTCGCGCTGGTCGACGACCACCCGCGCGCCGAGCCAGCGCAGCACGCGGGCGAGCGGGAAGTACACGTCGGGCGGCTGGCAGAGCTGGAGCACGTCGATGCGCCCGCGCATCCGGAGCCGGCCCAGCCGCAGCGCCGCCCAGCCGAACGCGGCGACGTACTCCCGCAGGTAGCCGACCATCCCGCCACCCTCCGGCGGTGCCGGGTACTCCAGCAGCGTCAGGCCCGGCACCTCGCGGTACGGGGCGTTGTCGTCGTCGCGCATCGACACGACCGACACCCGGTACCCGGCGTCGAGCAGGTCACGTACCTGCTTGCGGAGGCGGATGTCGACGCCGAGCGCGACGTTCTCGACGACGACCGCGACGTGCCGGCTCCTTCCGTACGACTCGGTCATGGTGTTTCACCCACCAGTGCCGGTGTGGTGTAACGGATCCGGCCGCGGGCGGCGGCCGGGCCGTCGATGCGCCAGCCGTCCCCGTCGGGTACGAGCGCCGAGGCGGCGCGGCGGCGCCACCAGTCGGCGACCTCGCGCGGCAGCGCCTGCCACATGGTGCGGTCGTCGCCGAAGTCGCCGAGCAGCGCACGCCAGGCGGTCGCCATGCGCGGGTTGCGCGCGTAGTCCGGGTGGGCGAGCACGAGCACCATGCCGCCGCGCTCGCGTACCGCGCGGGCCTTGTCGAGCCACACCGACCCGTCGGGCTCCTGGAGGATCTCGAACAGCGTGTGGTCCTGCGGCAGCGTGATCGGCAGCTCCACCAGGTCCCCGTTGGTGAACGGCAGGTAGGTGCAGCAGCCGCCGGGCTGCGGCTCGTACGGGTCGGTGTCGGTGTACGAGCTGTCGTAGTCGAACCCGAGCAGCGGCATCAGGTCCCACCCGCGTTGCGTTGCGGGTGACCGGAATCCGACGGCACCCCACTCGGCGGCGTACGCGTGCATGGCGGGCAGGCGCCGGGTCAGCATGCGGCGGGAGGCGAGGTCGCGGCCGTCGTGCCGGAGGCCGTGCACGCCGATCTCGCAGCCCTCGTCGCGGAGCCGGCGCAGCGTCTCCGGGTCGGGCCGGTACCGCTCGCCGACGAGGTTCCACGACGAGCGGAACCCGAGCATCCGCTCCGGCAGGCGCAGCAGCTCGATGTCGGCGAAGCCGGCGGCGGTCTCCACGTCGTGCGTGAGTACGAGCGCCCACGAGGCGTCGTCCGGCCACGGCGCGAGCCACGGCACGGCGGTTCCCGCGAGCGCGGTCACCGTCGCGAACAGCCAGTCGTACAGGTCGTGGAGCCCGTGCTCGACCGGCCAGTCCGGGAATCCGGCGGCGTCCTGCCGGCGGGCGTACGCGCGCCGCAGGCGCAGCTGGACGCGGCGCGGCAGCAGCGGGCGTACGAGGTAGTAGCAGCGGATGGCGAGTGCGCGCAGCCCGTGGTCGACGGCGTGGCCGAGCCGGGTGTACCGCTCCGACCACAGCGTCCCCATGACCTCGCCCGGGTCGAACGGCAGGAACACGTTGCCCGCGTCGTCGGTCCACACGGACGCGACCTGCCGGCCGTGCTCGTCGAGGACCGGCTCCGCCGCGTGCCAGTCGCCGTCCAGGCCGGCGAGGCGCGGCGGCGCGGTCAGGACGTGCCCGGCGAGCGGCATCCCGGCCAGCGTGTACCGGCCGGCGACGCAGCCGCGGGTCGCCGCCGCGTCGCGCAGCCAGGTCAGGCTGCGGCCGCCGGACACCACCCGCCCGGCGTACCCGGGCAGGTCGTCGCCGGCCGCCTCCGTCACCCGGTACGGGACGCGGAAGTAGTCGAAGAACGCGAAGGCGTGCGAGCACTCGAACATCTACAAGCTCCGCTTCACGGCGAGATAGGGCAGCAGCAGGACCTCGTACAGCGCGGGCAGCGGGTCGCGCAGCGCGAACACCGCCTCGGTGTCGACGCCGCGCAGCGTCCGCAGGTAGTCGCCGGCCCGAAGCGACCCGCGGCGGATGTCCCGCACCGCGTTGGGTACGTCGGTGGCCCAGCGGAGCCAGCGCACGCCGGGCCGCGCCGCGGTCGGCTCGACGGGCAGCCCGAGCTGGTCCCGGAACAGCAGGTACGGGAAGTCGACGCCGGCCGCCGGCCCGAGCGAGTGGTAGCCCCAGGTGCGGGCGTTGACGTCGAGCAGCTTGTACTGCCCGTCCCGCGGGTCCCGCTTGTACTCCAGCTCGACTAGCCCGTAGTAGTCCATCGCCTTGAGGAACGCGACGGACGGCTCGGTCAGCTCCGGCAGGTCGACCGTCTCCACGTACGTGCTGGCGCGGCCGAAGTCCGACGGGTGCTGACGCCGCCGGCGTACGGTCATGCTGGCGAGCGCCCGGCCGCCGGCGAAGAACGCGCAGTACGCGAACTGGCTGTCGCCGCCGCCCGGGATCATCTCCTGCACCAGCACCTCGGACGCGTCGACGATCCCGGCCGCCTGGCGGTGCCGGTCGGCCAGCTCGTCCGGCCCGTCGGCGCGCCACGCCTTGGCACCCGTCGCGTAGACGAAGTGCTCCTTGATCGCCGGCTTGACGACGACCGGCGTGCTGGTGTCGACCTCGACGAGATCGCTTGCGCCGCAAGGAAACCAGGTACGCGGGGTGGCGATCCCGAGCCGTTCGGCCAGCCGGTACGTCTCGCGCTTGTCCCAGGCGTGCCGCACCGACGACCAGGCCGGTGTCGGCACCCGGTACAGCGTCGACAGCTCGTCGCGGTGCGCCGAGATCGCGGCGACCGTCTCCTCCCGCGTCGGGTACAGGACCCAGCCGCGTAGCCGCAACCGTTCGCACGTGTCGACGAGCGCCGCGACGGTCTGCTCGGTGTCGCGCAGGTGCGGCACCCGCACGGTGCGGTGGACGTACCGGGAGGCGGTGGCGATGGACCGCTCGTCGTCGAGCACACACACCGGTATGCCGCGGCGGCCGAGGCTGCGCGCGATGCCCAGCCCCTGGTAGTCGCCGCCGACGACCAGGGCGCCGACGGTGGTGACGCGGCGCCGGGCAGTGGCCGGGCGCCGCTCGGTCACGACCATGAGATCTCACCGACGCTCTCCGGTACCCGGGCGTCGCGCGGCTGCCGGTCGCGGCGGGTGACGCCGCGGGTCAGCGACCGCGCGCCGTACCAGCCACCGGCGACGAACCGCATGATCGGCCCGAAGCTGCGGGCCGCGGGCGCGCCGAGGAAGTGCAGCCCGGCCACCGTCGACTCCATGCCCGGCCGCAGCAGCGGGTAGCCGTGCACCCGGCGTACCTGGCGCATCAGGTCCTCGCCGAGGAACGGGTAACGCGCCACGTCGACCCGGTACCCGGTGCCGAACAGCAGGTGGTCGACGATCTGGGCGTTGCCGTCGTCGTACTCGACGCGCAGCCGGCCGCGGCTGCGCCGCAGCTCGCGTACCTCCCGGTCGGTGGAGATCGGCACGTCGACCAGGCGCGGGCGAAGCCACGCCGCACCCGCCGGCCGGATCGCCCGGTACGCCATCGGGTCCTGGAGCCGCCGCGGGAACCGGCGGAACAGGTCGGGTACCGCGACGATCCGCGACAGGCCCATCGGGCCGACGTCGGTCGGCGCGTACACCAGCGGCGCGAGCCGGCCGAGCTTCCGGTGGTACTTGCCGCCGTGCAGCCAGTTCAGCGTCGAGGCGCGCGCCACGACGCGTACGTCCGCGCCGGCCTCGCACAGCAGCGCGGCCGACTCCAGCGCGCTCTGCCCGCCGCCGACGACCAGCACGGTACGACCGGCGAACGTACCGAGGTCGGTGTGGTCCGCGGTGTGCGACACCAGGTGCGCGGGTAGGCCAGCGCCGATCTCCGGGCGGTTCGTGAAGTCGGCGATGCCGGCGGCGACGACGACCCGGCGGGCGCGTACGACGGTGTCGTCGTCGCGGGTCAGCAGGAATCCCTGGCCGGCGCGCTGCACCCGGACCACGGCACGCTCGTCCACGTCCGGCGCGACCCGCGACTGCACCCACGTGCCGTACTCGACGAAGTCGTCCAGCGGGAACGGCATGGTCACCGTGGTGCCGGTCGCCGCGGCGAACCCGTCCAGCGACAGCGGCCCGTCGTACTCGGCGATGCAGGTGGCCGTCCGGTTGGACCGCAGGAGCATGCCCTTCGGCATGCTGCCGCGCCAGAACGACATCGGTCGGCCGTGCACCATGCACTCGACCCCCGCCCGGCGCAGGTGGGCCGCCGCGGCCAGCCCGTGCGGCCCGGCACCGATGATCACGACATCCGTCTGTTCCACGCTTCCCCCTCGTTATCTGATCGTCACCGTCCGGGCGGCCGACGTGGCGGTGTTGCCCGCCTTGTCGGTCGCGACGGCGGTCAACGTGTGCGTGCCCTTCGCGACACCCGCGGTGTTCCACGTCGTGAGGTACGGGCTGGTCGTCACGGTCCTGATGACCGTCGTGCCGTCGAGCCGGAACGTGACGCCGGCGATGCCGGACGCGGCACCCGATCCCGTACCCCGGTCGGTCGCCGAGGCGGAGACCAACACCAGCGCGCCGGACAGCACGCTCGCGCCGTTGGCGGGCGCGGTGAGCGACACGGTCGGCGTCGCCGCGTCGACCTTGACCGACTGCGACTTCTTCGCCTCCGCGTTGCCCGCCTTGTCGACCGAATACCACCGCACCGTCGACGTCGCCGCGACCGGGAACGGCCCGGTGTACACGGTGCTCGCGGTGGTCGGCGTCGACCCGTTCGTCGTGTAGTACGTCTTGTCGACGCCCACTCCGCCGGCGTTGTCGGTCGCGGCCAGCGACACCGACACCGGCGTCGTCGCGTACCAGTTGGTCGAGCAGGCGGCGCCGTTGCAGGACACCGTCGTGGTCGGCGCGGTCCGGTCGACGCCGATCGTCTGGGTACGCACCGGTTCGGCGTTGCCGGCGTTGTCGACCGCGAAGAACTTCAGCGTCGTGGCCTGGCTCAGCGTCAGCGGCGCGCTGTACGTGGGGCTCGCCGTGGTCGGCGTCGACCCGTTCGTCGTGTAGTACACCTTCCGCACGCCTGCGCCGCCCGGGTCCTCGGCCGACAGGCTCACCTTCACCGACCCGCTGTACGACGTGCCCTGGCACGGGGTCCCGTTGCACAGCGCGGTGGTCGACGGTGCGGTCGTGTCGGGCCCGTTGACGCCCGCGCGAACGGTCTTCACCTGCGTACCGGCCGGCGCGCCGCCGGACTGCCCGGACTTGCCGAGCCAGTCGAGGAACTGCCCCATCACGGTCGTGTCCACCGCGCTCCAGCTGGACATGCAGGACGCGTAGTCGCTCTGCGTCCGCGAGCACACCTCGTGGAACGTCATGACCAGCAGGCCGCCGCCGTGCGCCGCCGCCGCGTTCACGAAGTCCTGCATGTGGCCGAGGGTCTTCGCGGCCGGCGCGTCCACGTCGATCGCGCGCAGCGCCAACGGATCCGCCGGCGGCAACGTGTCCGCGTACGTCGGCCCCGGTGTGGTCGTCGTCTGCGCGAGGCCACCGCCCTGCCGCGCGGTCGCGTACCCGCAGGACCGGACGATCTGTTCGGCGGCCGCGTTGAAGCTGCCGAACGGGTACGCGTACGACTCGGGCTGGTAGATCCCGTTGTCCGTCAGGTCCTTGCGCCCGTCGCAGACGTCCGCGGTCTTCTGCGCGGTCGTCGTGTTCGGGTCGGTCAGGTCCATGTGGTCGCGGCCGTGCCCGCCGACGTCGTCACCCTCGCTCTGCATGGTCCGCAGCTGCGAGTACGACATGCAGCACGGGTTCGGGCCGGCCGAGTCGCTGGTGATCGTGTAGATCGTGGCGTTCATGTTGTGCGAGCGCAGCATCGGCCGCAGGTAGCTGTAGACCCCTTCGTACTGGTCGTCGTAGGTCAGCGCGACGACCGTCTTGTTCGGGTCGACGGTGATCTGCTGCGCGGCCGGCTGCTCCGCGTTGCCCGCCAGGTCGGTCGAGAAGTACTTCACGGTCGTCGTACCGGCGGTCAGCTGGAACGGTCCGCGGTAGACGGTGCTCGACGTGGTCGGTGTCGACCCGTCGGTCGTGTAGTACGTCTTGTCGACGCCCCAGCCGGAGCCGTCGGTCGCGGACAGCGCCACCGTCGCCTTCCCGGTGAACGTGCCGGTGCAGTTCGCCCCGTTGCACGTGACGGTAGTCGTCGGCGGTGTCTGGTCGGGCGCCAGTGACGTCTCTATCCGCTGGCTGCCGACCGCCTCGACGTTGCCGGCGTTGTCCCACGACCGGTACTTCAGCGTCGTCGTGGCCGTCACCGGGATCCGCCCGCCGTACGTCGGACTGGACAGGGTCGGATCGGTGCCGTCGGTCGTGTAGTGGGTGCTCGCGACGCCGGAACCCTGGTCGGTCGCGGCGAGCGTCGCGTACACGGTGTGGTCGTACGCGGTGTCGGCGCACGGCGCGCCGTCGCAGGCGAGCGCCGTGGTCGGCGTGCTGGTGTCGGCGGAGACCGCGGTGCCGCGTACGGTGCCGAGCGCCGCGCCGGCCGGCGCGCCGCCGGACTGGCCGGCGTTGCCCATCCAGTCCAGGAAAGCGTTGAGGTCGGCCAGCTCGATCCAGCCGCCGGTCGTGGTGCAGGCCGCGTAGTTGTCCGGGTCCTCGGTCTGCGAGCAGACCCGGCCCAGGACGAGTTGGGTCCAGCCGCCGCCCTGCGCCGCGCCGGAGACCAGCGCCTCCATGTTCGCGAGCGTCACCTGGCCGCCGGGCGCCCACGCCCGCGTCGAGTACCAGTCAGACGGCGGCAGCGTCTCCGCGTACGTGGGGCCGGCGGGCGACAGCGATCCGGCGGACCGGGCACTGCCGTACCCGCAGTTCTTCGCGATCGCCTCGACGGTCGGGTTGAACGCGCCGCCCGGCCAGGCGAACGCCACCGGGTCGAGCCCGTGGTCGACGAGCGCGGCGCGGTCGCCGCAGATCTGGCCGGTCGGGTCGGGGTCGGTGGTCAGGTCGGACGCGTTCGTCGACTTGCCGCCGATGTCGTTGCCGTCCGCGGCGAGCGTGCTCAGCTCGCCCCACGTCATGATGTTGCCGGCGACGCCGACGGTGCCCGAGTTGACGAAGAACGTGGCGGTCGCGTGGTGCGGCTTGAGTGCCTTCTGGTACCCCAGGTCGTACTGGCTCGCCGCGCCGTTGTCGAACGTGAGCGACACCCGCGTCGGGTCCGGCGCCGCCTGCGCCGAGGCCGCGGGTACCAGCGCGAACGTGGCGGGCAGCAGGGCGACCGCGACCAGCCGTAGCAGCGTGCCGCCCCGCGCCCACCGCCGGTGGGCCTTCCTGAACCCCAGCGTCACCGGAACCCACCCCCGTCGTACCTGGTGCCGGCCGGGCATCCGCGTCGCGCGCCGGCGCCACCGCGCCACGCAAGCGCGGCAGGTACCGCTTTGGACCGTACGGACCGGCCGGCGGGCGCCACACCCACAGCGGACGTAGACCGGGCTACGCAGACCGTGCGGGTCGGGCGCCCCTGCCCGGTCATGACTCCCCCAGAAACTCCGCGTACGTCCGCTCCGCGCGGTGCCGCAGCGCGGCCAGTTCCGGTCGGCGCCACCGGTGCTCCAGCGCGGCCTTCTCCCTGTCCCGTTCCGTCGACGGCAGCCACGCGTCCCGTACGCCCAGCGGCGCGGTGCGGCGGGCCCGGCGGGCGAGCGTCGCCCGTTCCCGGCGTACGTCGTCGGCACCGACCAGACCCGACTCGAACGCGAGCAGCGTCGGCGACAGCGTCCACCGGTACCGGATCAGGTCGACGCACTCCCGCACGTTCGGCCCGGTCGGCTGGAACTCGGCGTACCCGGTGCCGAAGTGCGCGTTGAGCCGGCGCACCACCGCGCCGAAGTCGTGCGTCACCTCGGCGAAGTCCGCCACGACCAGTTGCGCGCGGTACGGCATGAGCCGCGTGTAGAACCGCACGTACGCGGCGAGCGCGTCCCGCACCGGCAGCCACGGCTCGCGGATCAGCTGCGAGCGCACGGCCCCGTGCGGCGACCGGACCAGCGCCAGCGCCGGTACGCCCCGGCGGGCCGCGGCGACCAGCTGCGCCGGCGCGTGCAGGTGGTGCGCGAGGCGTACCGGGCTCGGTTGCGCGAGCTGGAACGCGTACACCGCGAACGTGGTGGCGGAGCGCTGGTACCCGTCGATCACCAGTTGGGTCTCCGGGCCGATCACCGTGGCGCTCGGCCCGGGGTACCAGTGCCGGGCGAACGGCAGGTACATGGGGCTGCCGGACAGTCGGGTGTGCAGTCGGTAGCGGGCCCGCTCGGCCACCGTCGCCTCAGCCGACATCGTCGCCCCACCGGATCTCGGTGGTGGGCAGCGGACCGAGCCGGTGGATCTCCCGGTCGCCCGGGCGGCGGCCGTCGACCCGGTCCGCCGGGCCGTTCCGGTGCCGGCCGGACGGTTCGGCCACGCCGGACCGGTGACCGTCCGATGTGGACGACTCGGCCACGCCGGGCCGGTGACCGTCCGGTGTGGACGGTTCGGCCACGCCGGGGTGGCCGTCGAGTGTGGCCGGCTCCGCCACCCCCTGGTCGCCACGCGACCCGTCGGTCGCCCTGCCGGAGCCGGCCGCCGGGCCGGTCCCGCCGCCGTGTGCCGGTTGGGCGGCCGTGGCCGGGTCGTCGGTGGCCGTCCGACGGGCGTCGAGGACCGCGCGGTGGCCGTCGCCGCCGGCGTCGACCCGGCCCCCGGTGCCGGTACGCCCGGTCGTCGGGATCTCCTGCGTCGGCTCGTCGGCGCTCGACTGTCCTCTGTGGACCATCGGCAGGGCCGCGGTCGACTGCCACGACTCGACCGGTACCCGGCGCCGCCAACCGACACCGTCCAGCACGCAGCCGGCAAGCGACGTACCCGCCGCGCCCAGCCGCTCGACCGCCTGCCGTACCTGCCTGCGCCGGGTCCGGCGGGCCCGCGCGACCAGCAGTACCAGGTCGGCGTGCGCGGCGAGCAGCTCGGCGTCCGGCCCGGCGTCCACCGGCGGGACGTCGATGATCACCAGGTCGGCCCGCCAGCACAGCTCGTGCATCGCACTCGTCAGCGCCGCGCCCGACAGCAACGCGTCCGGATCCCCGTACGCGCCGGCCGGCAGCAGCGACAGCCCGTCGACGCCGGTGTGCCGGACCGCGTCACCGACACCGGTGGTACCGGCGAGCACGTCGCCGAGGGTCGGTTCGGCGGGCAGCCCGAACGGCGTGGCCGAACCGACCAGCACCACCCGCGTGCCGGTACGCGCCAGCCCGGCGGCCAGGTTCGCCGCGGTGTCGCCGGTACGGTGCCCCGACGGCGACGTGACCAGCAGGGTCCGCGCGCGTTCGGCGGTCAGCGCCCGGGACAGCCGGGCCCGCACCTGCCGGTACGCGTCGGCGGCGGCCGAGGGGCCCACCACACCCGCCGGGTGGTACGCCGGGATCTGGCCGAACAGCGGCGCGCGGGCCTGGGCGGCGAGGTCGGCGCCGCCGCGTACCCGGTCGTCGCGGCGGTCGGCGAGCAGCGCGATCCCGATGCCCAGCACCAGCCCGATCACCAGGGCGATCGCGAGGTCGGTGCGGTGGTTGGGCGACGCCGGGCTGGTCGGCACGTCCGCGTCGTTGATCAGCGCCGGCGCGGGCGCCGGTACCAGCGTCACGTTCTTGCCGTTGGCCTTCTTCACCGCGGCCAGCTCGTTGCGCTGCTGCACGGTCCGGTAGGACACGTACGCCTGCGCGACGGCCTGGGCGCGCCGCTGCGCCTGCACGGGCGTACCGCCGGTGTGGCTGATCTGGAGGATCTCGGTGTCCACCGGCACCGAGACCGACAGGCCGCGGTCCACCACGGCGACGGGCTCGTGCAGGTGCCTCGCGGCGAGCGTCACGACCGCACTGGACGTGGCGACCGCCTTCTCCGTACCCATGTCGACGGGCTGCGCCACGTTCGTGCCGGCCACGACCCGCGGTGGCACCTGCACCTGCGCGGTCGACGCGTACACCGGGGTGCGCGACCACGACAGGGCCGCCGCGCCCAGCACGACGAGCAGGGTGACCAGCACGATCCAGCCGGCGTGGGCGAGCAGGAAGCGGCGGCCGGGTGGTCCGGATTCGACCCGGGTGGGGCCGCCGACGATCGCGACGTGGTTGTTCCTCGTGGCACTCATGAGACTGCCTTCCGGTTCCGGGCGGATACGGTCAGGGCGAGCAGGGCGAACAGCTCGTCCGCTGAGCCTCGGTAGGTCAGGTGTGGGTCGAAGACCATCAGGACGGCGGTGACGATCACGGCGACGAACACGGCGATGCCGGCGACACCGGCCGCACCGGCGGTACGGCGGGCCCCCCGCCATCCGGTACGCAGGGCCTCGACGACGAACCACACGAAGCTGGCGAGCAGCGGGATGCCGCCGCCCCACAGCAGCCACGTGTAGCCGGACTCGATCCAGACGTACCCGAGGATCTGGCTGGAGACGGGAACCCGTGCGGCGGGGCGTACGCCGAGGGTCCAGTTGTCGTCGCGGAACAGCGTGGGCCAGAAGTACGTGCGGAGGTTGTTGAGCCGGCCGACCCAGCTCTCCGGCAGCCCGGACGCCGAGTCGAACCCCTCCAGCCGTTTGCTGAACACGGGCCGCAGCACGACCGCCGCGCCGGCCGCGGCCGGTACGAACAGCGCCAGCAGCCGCGGCGCGCCGGTCACCGCGGCGACGCTGACCAGCGCGACGACCAGTCCGATGGCGCTGGAGAACTCGCCCGCGGACAGCGCGCCGAACACCATCAGGACGGCCGCGACGGCCAGCAGCCCCCGGAAGCGGTGCATCCGCAGCCACAGGCCCACCACGATGGCCAGGTTGTAGATGAGCAGGTCGGCGGTGGCCGCCGGCAGCGCCAGCGTGGACGAGCCGCGCGCCTGCGCGGTCGCGCCCGTGTCGCCGAACGGCGCGTAGTAGTGGGCGAGCAGCCCGGGTACGCCGAACAGGCCGAGCGACTGGACGATCGCGATCGTCGCGACGACCGACGCGACCGTCACCGACACCCACAGGCACCGCTTCACCTGCGCGTCGTCCCGCACGGCGAACCGGACGATCGCGTAGACGCCCAGGTACTTCCACATGACCAGCGCGTACAGCAGGTCGTCGGTGTCGATGGGGCGGTGCCGGGCCACCATCCACAGCAGCGGTACGACGGAGCTCGCCACGGCCATCGCGACGAGCGACAGCTCCAGCCGGGTGATCCGCAGCCGGGGTAGCCCGCCGGACCTGGCGCGGACCAGCCCGCGCGTCACCAGCGTCGCGCCGACCACCAGGCACAGCGCCTCGTTCGGCCGGAACACCGGGATGGCGAGGCCCCGGTCGATGCCGACCGTCAGCGGCGTCAACCCGATCACCAGGTACGCGCCGACGGCGGGACGCACCCACACCACGGCGACCACGGCGGCGGCGACCAGGCCGGCCAGCGCCAGCGTCGCACTGTACGTCGACGCGGCGCCGACCACCACGGCCCCGGCGAGCAGGCCCGGCATCAGCAGCGGCACCGGCCGGCGTACGGACAGTTCAGCCATCGGCACGCGCCCCCCTGAGGTACCGCAGCCCACCCGCCAGCCAGCGGAGTTCGGGCGCCCGGCACAGCGCCTGCACCGCCAGGTACAGCCCGGCGCCGACGGTGATCGCCGCGACGAGCGTGACCGCGGTACCGACGCGCGGGCCGAGCAGCCGGGCGGTGAGCCAGGCGGGACCGGCGAGGACGGCGGCGCCGATGACGACCTTCGCGACCGACGGGCCGAGCCGTTCGACGCCGGCCGGCAGCGCCCGCCACAGCCGTACGCTGAGGTGCCCGGCGGCGACGAGCTGCGCGGCGCTGAGCGCCAGGCCGAGCCCGAGCAGCACGGTCAGGCCGGACAGCCGGGACGCCGCCGCGGCGAGGACGAGGCAGATCGTGGCCTGCACGAGCATCGAGTACAGCGGGGTGCGGGTGTCCTTGCCGGCGTACCAGGCGTACGTGCTGATCATGAAGACGGTGTCGCCGACGACCGCGCCGGCGAGGCCGGCCAGCGACAGCGCCACCATCGTCACGCCGTCCGCGTCGCCCATCCGGCCGAACGTGACCGCGTGCGCGAGCGGCCCGGCGAGCACCAGGTAGCCGACGGCCGCCGGGACGGCGAGAAACAGCCCGAGCGAGACGCCGCGCGCGAGCGTGTCCCGGAACAGCGCCAGTTCGCCGCCGCTGTGCATCCGGGACAGCCGCGGCAGCAACGACAGCGCGACCGGCTGGGCGGCGAGCGCGATCGCCAGCGCGTAGAAGTTCAGGCCGAGCTGGAACGCGACGACGCCGCCGGCCACCCGGTTCGCCACCATCAGGAGGGCCAGCGTCTGCGCGGCGACGAGGCCGGCCTGCGCCAGCGACGGCAGCGACCGGCGCACGATCGCGCGTACCTCGGCGACCCGCCAGCCGGCGCGCGGCAGCAGCGTGACGCCGACCCGCCGGGCGCCCCACCACTGGACGGCCGCGTGCAGCGCCACCGCGCCGGTCGTACCGAGGCCGAGCAGCACCAGCTCGCCGGTCGGCACGGTGGTCGCGCCGGTGCCGTACACGTAGGCGACGGCGCCGAGGACGGCGAGCGTACCGATGTTCTCCAGGGCGGGGGCGGCGGCGGCCAGCAGGAAGCGGCGGTGCGCGTTCATCACCGCGGTGGACGTGCCGACCACGCCGTAGCAGAAGATCTGCGGGACGAACATCAGGATCAGCAGCCGGCCGGTGCCGGTCTGCCCGCCGTGCCCGACGGCCAGCACGTACGGGGCGGCCAGCACCGCGAGCGGCGCGGCGCACACCAGCGCCAGCAGGCTCATGCCGAGGAACCCGCCCGCGATGCGCTCGCACGCGCGGCGGTCACCCGCGTCGATGTGCCGTACCAGCGACGGCACCAGCAGCGACGAGAAGAGCGAGCCGCCGAGGAAGCCGTAGTAGACGAGGTTCGGCAGCGAGTTGGTGAGCTGGTAGGTGTTGGCGAAGAACGTCGGGCCGAGCACGGCCCCGATCGCGGCGAACCGGGCGACGCCGGTCACCCGGCTGACGACCGTCGCTCCGGCCACCGCGATCGAGTCCCCGGCCGCGCCGGCAGGTGCCGACTCGGCCGCGAGATCCACCGTACGGACGGCACCGGTGCCGTCCGGCGCGTCCCACCGGCGCGCCGTCATGACCCCGCCCCGGTCGTGACGCAGCCGCCACCGGCGCGTCGCGAAGCCACGCGGGACTTCGCGACACGCCGCAGGAGCGTTCGGCGGCGTGCGGTCGGTCCGGGACCGTCCTGGTGGTCCGCGGTGGCGAGGCTGCCGCCACCGCACAGCAAAGCTTTCGGAAACCGCGGCGTCATGAGGCGCCACCCACGTGCAGCACCGCGGGCACGGTCCGCAACAGGATCTCGACGTCCAGCCGCAACGTCCGACGCCGTACGTACTCCAGGTCGAGGTCGAGGCCCTGCCGCATGGTGAGCCGGTTGCGGCCGGACACCTGCCACAGGCCGGTCAGCCCCGGCGGCACGCGGAACCGCGCGTCGTACTCCGGCGGGAACAGCTCCGTCTCGTACGGCAGCGCCGGTCGCGGCCCGACCAGCGACATCTCGCCGCGCAGCACGTTCACCAGCTGCGGCAGCTCGTCGAGGCTGGTCCGGCGCAGCAGCGCGCCGATCCGGGTGATGCGCGGGTCGTCGGTCAGCTTGTACAGCCCGGCCCGGCCGGTGGGTGCGTCGTCCGCCAGCAGCAGCCGCACGTACGCCCGGTGCGCGTGGTCCGACGCGCCCGCGTACATGGTGCGGAACTTGTAGAGCACGAACGAGACGCCGTCACGGCCGACCCGGCGCTGCCGGAAGACCGCGCCCCCGGCGCCGCCGGACATGCGTACCGCGAGCCACACCGCGGCGAGGATCGGGGCCAGCAACACCAGCGCCGTACCGGCGACCGCGACGTCGAGGGCCCGCTTGCCGCGCAGGCGTACCGGCACGTCGACGCGGTTGAGGGTGGTGGCCATCAGGCACCACTTCCCTTGTGTGCCAGGCGGAACCGGCTCGCGGAACCGCCGTCCGCCTCGATCCGGGACTCGATCGCGGTCAGCTCCGCGACGCTGCCCCGCACCATGGCGGGATTTCCGTAGACCACGGCGCCCGGCGGTACGTCCCGGACGACCACCGCGCCGGCGCCGACGAGCGCGCCGGCCCCGATCCGCACGTACGGCAGGATCGTGACGTTGACGCCGATCTGCGCGCCCGGCCCGATGTACGGCCCGGACATCAGCCGCGCGGACGCGTCCTGGCCGGGGTACAGGTCGTTGGCGATGGTGACGCCCGGCGCGAGGAAGGCGTCGTCGTCGATCTCGGTGTACTGCGCCAGGTAGCAGTTCGCGTGCACCTTCACCCGGTCGCCGAGCCGGCAGCCGTAGTCGACGACGGTGTTGCTCCACACCGAGACGTCGTCGCCGATCTCGCACTCCTCGCGGATCACCACGTGGTGACCGCTGGCGAAGCGCGCGCCGATCCGGGATCCCTGGTACAGCACCGTTCCGCTGCGCAGCCGCGCGTCCAGGCCGACCGACAGTCCACTGTGGACCTCACGGCCGGGCGGGTACCCGATCATCACGTCCGGGTCCGCCGACAGGCCGGCGTCCACCCGTAGCTCAGTCGTCATCGCACGCCTCGCCCACGGCCTTCACGACCCGTCGCACCTGCTCGTCGGTCAGGTGCGGGAACATCGGCAGGGACACGATCTCGGTCGCGGCCAGCTCGGCCACCGGCAGCGGACCGCTCCAGAACGCCTCGTACGGCGGCATCTCGTGGCACGCGGTCGGGTAGTGCACGCCGGTGCCGACGCCCAGCCCGGCGAGCCGCGCGCGGAACCGGTCCCGGTCCGCCACCCGCACCACCGCCAAGTGGTACACGCCGTGCGCGTCCGCGGCCTCGGGCACCAGGCGCACCGGCAGCTCGGCGAGCTCCTCGGCGTACCGGGCGGCGACGCGGCGGCGCGCGGCGTTCCAGCCGTCGAGCAGCGGCAGCTTCGCCAGGAGTACGGCGGCCTGCACGGCGTCCAGGCGGCTGTTCGTGCCGATCACGACGTGCCGTACGTGCTCGCCCGGGGCCCGGCCGTGGTCGCGCAGCGACCGCAGCGCCGCCGCGATCCCGGCGTCGCCGGTCACCACCGCGCCCGCGTCGCCGAACGCGCCGAGGTTCTTGCCGGGGTAGAAGCTGAAGCACCCGACCGCCCCGTACGCGCCGGCCCGGATCCCCCGCCACGACGCGCCCTGCGCCTGCGCCGCGTCCTCCACCAGCGGTACGCCGGCCCGCCGGGTCACCGCGAGAATGCCTGCCATGTCGGGCATCTGGCCGTAGAGGTGGACCGCGATCACCGCGCGGGTACGCGACGTCAGCGCATCCTCCACAGTGGACGGTGTGACGAGCAGGGTGGCGTCGTCGACGTCCGCGAACCGCGGCGTCGCGCCGGCCAGGACCACGGCCTCGGCCGTCGCCACGAACGTGTTCGCCGGCACGACCACCTCGTCGCCCGGCCCGACGCCGAGCGCCCGCAGGCTCAGGTGCAGCGCGTCCGTGCCGTTCGCCACGCCCACCGCGTGCTCCGTGCCGCAGTACGCCGCCCACTCCTGTTCGAACCGCTCCACCAGCTCACCGCCGACGAACCGGCCGGACGCCGCGATGTCCGCCCAGTACCGCTCGATCGCGGGCAGCGCCTCGGCGGTCATCGGGTGCAGGTCGAGGAACGGCACCGGCTCGGGCGTGTTCACGCGCCCTCCCGGATCAACGCGGCGCCGGACCGGTCCCGGCGGTACCACGGCACGGACACGGCGACGAACCGCGCCGGCGCCTCCAGGTCGTCGACCAGGCGCGAGTCCGCCGACAGCTCCTCCAGCAGCACCGGATGCCCGAGCCGCAGCGAGAGCTGCGCCGCCTCCAGCGCCTCGACGACGGCGAGGCCGTTTCGCCCGTCCGTACGCGCGGCCTTCCCGGTCAGCGCGCACTCCACGAAGTGCCCGTCCTGCACGGCCAGCGGCTCGTCCGGGGCGAGGAACGGCGACACGATGTCGCCGTACCGGTAGGACATCGGCGGCTGCGTCGCGTTGCCGTTCGGCGGCGGCGGGTCGACACCCTTGTCCAGGACCCGGATCCGCTCCTCGGCCAGGTCGTCGTACACGGCCATCTTGCGGCTGCCGACCGCCACGACCCGGCGTACCTTGCCCGGGTCCAGCCAGCTCACGTGGATGTTCGCGGCGATCCCGTGGTCCTCGTAGAACAGCCGCAGGTACGCCACGTCCTCGAACCGCGGATGCGCGTGCCGCGCGCCCCACGCCTGCACCGCCACCGGCGGCGTACCCAGGACGTAGTTGATGATCGACACGTCGTGCGGCGCCAGGTCGAAGATGACGTTGACGTCGCTCTGGTACAGGCCCAGGTTGAGCCGCGCGCTGTCCAGGTAGTACAGGTCGCCGAGCTCGCGGCGCTGGATCAGCTCGCGCAGCTTCTCCACCGCCGGGTTGTACTCGAACGTGTGGCCGACCATCAGCGTCACACCCGCGTCGTCGGCCGCCGCCACGAGGCGGCGCGCGTCCACGACCCGCGGCGCCAGCGGCTTCTCCACCAGCACGTGCCGGCCGGCCTCGATCGCCGCCATGGCCAGCGGCAGGTGCGTACTCGGCGGTGTCGCGATGACCACCGCGTCCACGTGCGGCAGGGCCTCGCGCAGGCTCGCGCACGCCCGGTCGCCCGGGTAGTTCCGTGCCAGCGCGGCAAGCCGGTCCGGCCGACCGTCCACCAGCACGACCTCGTCCACATCCTGGGTCCCATGCAGTACGCGGACGTGCTTCGGCCCCCAGTACCCGGCGCCGACCACGGCCACGCGCAGACCCGCGTTGATCGCCACTGTTCCCCCCGCAACAATGCCGCGCCGACCATTCCGGTGATTTCATTTCGACCGTTCGGCCAGGTCCGACGAATACTTTTCGGTCGGTGCCTGTTCATCCGTTCGGCCGGTGTAGATTCCACCGCCTGCTCAGCGCTGTTTTTCGCGCAAGTCGAGTTCGGCAACACGCTACGGCCGCGGGGCCTGTCGGCACCTCCATCGTTTGCCGTAGTTTTCCTCCTGCGCGTATCCGGGAAACGACCCCGCTCCGGGCGGTAGCGTCGTGTGGAAGCTCCTCGACAAACCTCGGCGGGCGCAGCGCATGACGTGGTCACACGGCGCGAAGAACGGCACCCCGACCGGTCGGTACCCACGGCCGGTCGTGACGCTGTGCGTGCTGCTGCTGCTCGCCTGCTGCACCGGCACCCCGGCCCGCACCACCCCCACCCCGGCCACCGGCGGCACGACCGGGCTCCAGGTACGCGACAACCGCCTCGTCGACGGTGCCGGCCGTACGGTGCGGTTGACCGGTTTCAACCACTCCGGCGCCGAATACGCCTGCGTCGAGGGCTGGGGCGTCTTCGACGCGCCCGCCGACCCGGCCGCCGTCACCGCCGCCATGGCGAGCTGGTCCGGCGCCAACGCCGTACGCCTGCCGCTGAACGAGCAGTGCTGGCTGGGTCTCGGCACCGACCCCCGGTACTCCGGCGACGCCTATCGGGCGGCGATCGCGAAAATGGTGGACGAACTTTCCGCGAAGGGTTTCGCGGTCATTCTCGACCTGCATCGGAGCGCGCCGGGTGCGGCGCGTTCGCTGAATCAGGAGACGATGCCCGACCGGGACCACTCCATCGATTTCTGGCGGTCCGTTGCGAGCGCTTTCGCAAACCGTTCCAACGTGGTGTTCGACGTGTTCAACGAGCCGGCACCGTACTCCGGGGAAAGCTCCGCGCGGGCCTGGAAATGCTGGCGGGACGGCGGCTGCGTGCTGCGTTCGACCAACGGCGGCGGCGATTTCGTCGCGGCCGGCATGACCGAACTCGTCGCCGCGATCCGGGCGGCCGGCGCCCGGAACGTCGTACTTGTCGGTGGAATTCGGTGGGCCGAGCAGCTCGACGACTGGCTCACGTACCGGCCGGACGATCCGGCACACAATCTGGCCGCGTCGTTCCACGACTATTCCTTCAACACCGTGTGCGCGAGTCGGGACTGCTACGACACGGTGCTCGCGCGCCTCGTCGCGCACGTACCGCTGGTGGTGGGTGAGATCGGGCCGGACCTGACACTCTCCGCGCAGGACGCCGACCGGAACTGTCCACCATCCGCGGTGCACGGCACACGGTTCGTGACCGAGGCGTTCGACTGGATGGACGCACACGGCGTCAGTTACACCGCGTGGTCGTGGAACCGTTGGCCGTCCTGTTGGGCGTTGATCAGCGACTGGTCCGGCACGCCCACTCCGATCTGGGGCGAGTTCGTCCACGACCACCTGCGCGGACACTGACCCACCCGGTCCCGCCGCGTTCGCGGAGGTTTCGCCCACCGCTCCGGGTTCGTACCCTGTACCGCACGCCGCGGATACGAAAGAGGTGGCATGTGCGACTGCTGTACGGGTACCTGCGCGACAAGGACATCGACGGGGTCCGGCTGGTGGCGCTGGAGCTGGGCGCCGCGCTGTTCGCCGTGCTCAACGTGGTGCTCCTGGGCACCCTGCACCCCAAGGGCGCCTGGCAGTACGTGGTGGTGCTCGTCGGCGCCGCGGTCAGCCTGACGCTGATCGTCCGCGTCATCCAGCGCCTGCTGCTCACCGCGTGGGGCCGCCCGGTCCTCGGCCGCTGGGTGTACGAGTCGTCGTCCGGCAGCTGGGGCCTCGCCCGCATCGACATCCACGGCGGCGACCTGCGGTACACGGTGCAGCTCTACCACTCCGAGGCCGACGTCCTGGCCGCGGTACGGGGCGAGGCGCACGCGGTGGCGGCCTGCTTCGCCACGGTCGACTCGTCCGGCGTGACGTTCCGCGGCGGCAACCGGATGGAGCTGGTGTACAAGGTCGACCACACCGACGGGAAGTACACGCCGCGCACCGGCATCCTCGTGCTCACTCCGCTGGACCGGCGCACGATGAAGGGCTTCTGGTCCTCGGACGTCGCCACCGGCGAGGCCAGCCGCGGCACCCTCGACATGCGCCGCGAGCGGTACGTCCGGGCCGAGGCGCGGCGGGCCGCCAAGAACAGGGCGGACACCGCGCCGTTCCTTCCGCCCGTCGAGGACACGGCCACGGCCCCGCGGCAGGCCCGGCGACGCACGAGCGACGCGGGCGGCGCGAAGCCGGCGAAGCAGACCGCCGAGGGGTCCGGCGCCGCGAAGCCGACGAAGCGCGCCGCCGCCGGCGCCGGAGCGCAGAAGTCGCCGCAGCAGCCCGCGGACGACTGACCCGTCCGACGAGGGCCACGGGACCCGCACGGTGGGCGCGGTCCCCGTGGCCCCGTCGCATGGTACGGACCGCGGCGTCACACGCCGCGGCTCCGCCGTCCGCGCGTGCGGCTGGGCCGCGGCCGTCGCGCTGGTCAGATGAGGCCGAAGCCGCCCTCCGAGCTGATCACCTGACCGGTCAGCCAGCCGCCCTCCGGGCCGACCAGGAACGCCACCAGCGCCGCCGCGTCCTCCGGCCGGCCCCACCGGCCGAACGGCAGCTTCTCCAGCGCCGCCGCCGTGATCTCCGGGGTCGCCCAGCCGGTGTCCGTCGGGCCGGGATTGACGCAGTTGACCCGGATCCCCTGCCGCACCACCGCGGCGGCCAGGCTCGGCGTCATGCCGGCGAGCGCCGCCTTGCTCGACGCGTACGGGATCTCCAGCGGCATCGGGCCGTTGTGCTGACCCGACGTGAACAGCACGATCCGGCCGTCGCCGCCCTCGGCGAACCGGTCGGCGAACTCGCGTACCAACAGCAGGGTCGCCCGGGTGTTCACCGCGTACGCGGCGTCGACCTCGGCCGCGGTCAGCTCGGCCAGCGGTGCCCACGGCGTACTGCGGGCGTGGTTCGCAACGAGGATGTCGACGTGGCCGAACGCCGCCACGCCCGCGGCCAGCACCGCGGCGGGCGCGGCCGGGTCGGTGAAGTCGGCGTCGACGTACTCGGCGTTGCTGCCGGCGGCCCGCAGCTCGTCGACGATCGCCACCGGCCCGTCCGGATCGCCGCCCTCGTGCCGCTCCACGTCGTGCCGCCGCCACCCCTGCACCAGGACGTCGGCGCCCTGCGCGGCGAGCCGGCGGGCGATCGCCGCACCGATCCCGATCCGCCGGCTCACCCCGGTCACGATCGCGGTACGTCCCGCCAACGCGCTCTGCTCCATGCCTCTCCTCCACTCCACCGACGGGCCACTCACCCGACCGGATCCGTTCCGTTCCGCCGTCCGGGTCGACGGCGCCGTCCCGGCCGGGCGCGGTCAGTCGACGCGGCCGTACCGGCGGCGCGCGGTCGGGTCGCGGTGCTCGCGGTCGGCGAGGGCGGGCGCCAGCATCAGGCGCAGCGCCAGCGGCGCGGTCGACCCGGTCGCGTCGAACTCCGGCGGCGCACCGGCCCGCCCGCCGTTGGCCCACCGCTCCCAGGCCGCCGCCAGCTCGCGGTCGGCGGCGCCGGACGCGTCGCCGCGCAGCGCCGTTCCGACGAACGTGAGCGCGGCCCGCTGCGCCGCGACCGCCTCCGGCCCGACGTGATCGGCGCCGAGGACCAGGTGGTACTCGTGGCCGATGTCCTCCTCCCACAGCGCCCGGTGCAACTGCTCGGCCCCGTCGTGCATCGCGAACACGTCCCGGTCACCGCAGCGCAGGAAGATCGGCAGCCCGCTGTCGCGTACCGCGTCGGCGTTGGTGCGCAGCCGGTCCACCACCCGGTTCGCCGCGTAGCGTCGCGCGTCGGTGCCGTCGCCGGCCATCTCCCGGCCCAGGTCGGCGAGTACGCCGAGGGTGTTGCGGGGGCGCAGGTCGGCGGGTGTGGCCGCGGGCAGCAGCGCGGGCGCGATCGCGGCGACCGCACGCCAGCGCGCCGGGTCGGCGAACGCGATCTTGAGCGCCCCGTACCCACCCATCGACGAGCCGAGCAGCGCCACCCGAGCCGGATCCGTGCCGTACTCCCGCGCGACGAGACGCGGGAACGCCTCGGCCACCAGCGTCTCCCAGCGCGCGCCGGCCCGGTCGACGTAGAAGCCGCCGACGGTCGGCGTCGACGCGCTCGCGAGTACCGCCCGGGGCAGCGAGCCGTCGGCCCACAGGGCGTCGACGACGGGCCGCAGGAACGCGAGCACCTCGCCGGAGGAGTCCGCGCCGTGCAGCACCTGGATCAGCGGGAGCCGTTCGGCGGGCGCCCAGCCGGGCGGGGTGAGCGCGACGTAGCCGACGTCGCCGGGGACGAGCGGATCGGTCAGTACGGCGCGGTGAAGCTGGCTGTCCATGGCCGCCACCCTCGCACGCCCCCGCCCGGCGCGCCCACGAGTTT
Organism: Actinocatenispora sp.; assembly: GCA_036503555.1. GTDB lineage: Bacteria > Actinomycetota > Actinomycetes > Mycobacteriales > Micromonosporaceae > Actinocatenispora. Next base: position 14,755 of record DASXWQ010000046.1, on the reverse strand, counting down.
CCGCGGGCCGGTCAGCTCGGTATCGTCGCGAGCTCCTCAACTCCGTATACGTGGCGCCGGCTCGGTGACGGGCCAGCGGCCGGCGATCGCGCGCCACACGAACCAGGCACCCGCCAGGACGCAGACGATCCCGGGCGAGGCGTCCTCCAGCGTGCCGCGCTCACCGCCCGGGTCGCCGAGGAACGACGCCATCGCCGTGAAGACCACCAGCACGACGACACCGCCACCGGCGGCCATCAGGCCGACGAGGACCCGCGCCACGACGGGGATCCGCAGCACGCCGCCGACGTACAGGCCGAGGGCGAGCAGGACCGCGACGATGCCGTACTGGCCGACCAGCAGCTCCGGGACGTACCGGCTGTCGGGGCCGAAGTAGAAGTAGATCATCACCACCAGCGGCACGCCGCCGACCACCGCCGCGACACCGCACACCCCGAGGACCACCCGGGCCACCACGCCAGTCATGACGCTCCCCTCACGGACACCGGCCGACCGTACCGGTGCCCGCAGGGACCCCTCCCGCCCGCGCGGCCAGATGTCTCCAGCCCGAGACGCGGCCTACGGGTACGTCTGCACCAGGGGCTGGCCGACGAAGCAGTCGCACCAGGTGCTGGTACCGGCGGCGAGGAGGCTCCGGCCGGCACCGACCCGGGCCAGGTCGCGGACCGCGCCGTCCGGCTGCTGACTCGTCGCGCGCACCCACGCCTGACCGGTCCAGTGCAGGTACAGCGGGGAACGGCCGCCCGCCTCCGGGTCGTACTGGTCGCCGGCGACCCAGGCGCCGCCGCGGCCGTCCGGCGCCACCGCCGCCACCTCGGCGTTGTCCACGGCCGGCTGGGGCAGCAGCCGCCAGCGGGTACCGTCCCAGCGCATCGCGACCGGCACGCCCTCGGCCACGCCCGCGGCCCACACCTCGCCGTGCGACACCGCCGACACGTCCATCAGCTGTGCCGTCCTCCCCGGCACCGGGAGGGTGCTGGTCTGCCAGGTGGTGCCGTTCCAGTGCATCGTGGCGAGCACGCCCCGGTCGTCCTGGGTGAGCCAGCCGACCGCCCACACGTCGTCGTCGGCGACCGCGCTCACCGCCCGCAGCTCGACGTGCTGGCCCGGCGTCGGCACCTGCCGCCAGGCGGTGCCGTCCCACCGCTGCACGACCGTGTCGTACGGGTAGTTCGCGGTGTGGAAGCCGACCGCCCACGCCGTGCCGCCGGGCAGCGCCGCGACCCCGGTCAGCACCGTCTGCCCCGGGTACCCGGGCATCGTGGCCGGCGGTACCTCCGCCCAGGTGCTCCCGTCCCCGTGCCGGAACGTCTGGCCCTGGCCGTGCGTGTCGGCGAGCACCCACACGTCGCGGGTCGAGGCCGCCGACACGGCCGTGTACGTGTCGTGGTCCGGGCCGGGCAGCGTGACCTCGGTCCAGCCGGCGCCGTCCCAGTGCTCGGCGTACCCGACCAGGCTCGCGTCGTCGGTGAGCCGCTGCCCGACCGCCCACGCGTCGCGGGCGCCCGGCGCCGCGATCCCTGCCAGGTCGACCGTGACCGCGGGATGGTCGACGTCGTGCCAGTCGTACGTGGTGGCCCGGGCCGCGGTGGCGGGGGCGATCAGCGCGACCGCGACCGCGCCGACCAGACCGGCGCGCCGCATCGTGGACAGTCTCATGCCGCCCACACGCCCCGCCCCGTCACCCGGTTGCACGCACGGTCACCCCCTTTCCGCGCGGGACGACGCGGGCACCTCGCGTGGTACCCGGACCGGGTGCCGGTCTCCGTCTCCTGACCCGGGTCAGCGGATCGACGGGCCGCTGGCGGGGCGGTAGCGGACGTTGACGACGGCGGTCGGGTCGCCGCCGACGTGACGCAGCCGTACCGGGGTGCTGCCCGGGTTGTCGTACAGGCGGATGCCCTGGCCGAGCAGGACCGGCGCGATGTGCAGGTCGATCTCGTCGATCAGGCCCCGTTCGAGCAGCTGGCGGCCGATCGTCGGGGAGAACACCTCCAGGTTCCCGCCGTCGGCCGCGGCCAGCCCGATCCGTACCGCCTCGGCGACGTCGCAGCTGAGGAACGTGACGTCCGGCGCGGGCGTCGCGTCCTCCGGATGGTGGGTGAGGACGAAGATCGGGCCGTGCCAGGCCCCGCCGTACGGCCGGCTCTCGTTGACCGTGTCCCAGCCGCTCCGGCCGCCCAGCACGGCACCGGTGGTCCGCACGTACTCGTCGGCCAGGCCGGGGCGGAACGACGTTCCCGCCATCCAGTCCATCTCGTGGTTCGGCCCGGCGACGAACCCGTCCAGCGACATCGTGAAGTGCCAGAGCACCTTCCCACCCGCGGTCTGCGGCTCGGTGTCGGTCATGCCGCGCCCCCCTCCGGCATCCGCCAGGCGGGCCGGCGGCCCGTCACCGCGACGATCCGGTCGATCAGCGGAGCGCCGTCCGGTACGGCCACCGGCGGCCCCCAGAGCTGCGGTACCGGCGCCCGCGGTACGAAGTCCGTGACGTGGTCGAGGCAGGCCCGCAGGCTCTCCGCCGGCAGCGCGAACGGCTGCCCGGTCGCCGCGGCCAGATCCCAGCCGTGCACCACGATCTCGGTGAACGCGATCCGGCCCCACAGCTCGTTGGCCAGCGCCAGGCCGCCGCCGACGGCCGACTCGCCGCGCCACGCCGCCGGCTCGTCCCACGCCGCCCCGACCGCGCGTACGTGCGCGGCGACCCGCGCGGGCCAGTCGCCGACCAGGCGCGTGTCGTACTCGCCGCCCGTGCCGCCGCGCGCGAGTACCGCGAAGCCCTGCGCCACCTGGTCGACGTGCCGGACCAGGTCGCGCACGGCGTACTCGGTGCACGGGGTGGCGGCGTCGAGCCGGGCGTCGTCCACGCCGGCAACCAGGTCGGCCATCTGTCGGCAGGCGGGGCCGAAGTCGATCACGGATCCTCCTCTGTACCCGGGGCACCTGGGTGGTGTGACCGGCGGCCGCGCCGAAACTCATCGCGGCCCGGCGGTTCTGTCGGCCCTGGGCGATAAGGTGCCGGCCGTGTCGATCCCATCGCCGGAGGGCGCGGTGCCAGGTTTCGCCGGTGCGTTCGAGACGCACGTGACGCTCGGGTTCAGCCGGGACGCCGACGAGGAGCGGGCCCGCGAGTGGGCCCGCCGCGCCGGCGTCAAGTACACGCGGATCGTGCTGGACCGCGGCGAGCGGCCCGACCAGCCGATGCTGACGGCGTACGGTCGCGGCACCCTCGACACCCGGCGCGCGGCGGCCGGCGCGATGGTGGCGGAGCTGCGCGCCGCCGGGTTCGCCGTGGCCCGCGTCAAGATCGAGGCCGCGCCGTCGAACGCCGACGTACCCGCCACCGCGGCCGACGCGGCCGCACTGCCGCCGGGCTGCTACTTCGAACACCACGTGAAGCTCGTGCTCGACGACGCCGACGTACCCCGGGTGCGTGCCCTGGCCGACCCGCACGCGGCGCACGTGTCGCGCAACCCGCGCCGCCGGCTCGACGGCACCCGGCACGAGCGGTTCGTCACCCAGCGGTGCCGCGGCGTCGGCCGGGCCGACGCGCGCCGACGGCTGGACACACTGCTCGCCGCGCTGGCGTACGCGGGGTTTCCGGCCCGCGAGACCGAGGAGGAGTTCGTGGTCTGCGACGACAATCCCGGCCTCGACGCCGGCTGGATCGACGAGCGCCCGCCGGGTGACCGGTGAGCGCGCCGCCCGACCCGGCCGCCAGCCACCGCGCCGCGCTCGACCACGTACTCGCCCTCTGCGCCGGGCGGTGGTGGAGCGACAGCCTGGTGCTGCGCGGCAGCATGCTGCTGCCGACGTGGCTCGGGCCGGCGGCCCGGCCACCGGCCGACCTGGACTGGGTCGTCGTCGGCCCGGCGCACGACCCCGAGACCGGCGGCGACGTCCGCACCGGCGCGGAGATACCCGGCGGGGACCTGGGCGACCTGCTCCGGCGGTACCCGGAGATCGAGTGGGCGGAGCGGGACGGGCCGGTCGCCGTGACGCGCCGGCCCGACCCGCCGGACGTCACCCGGCCGTACGGGGACCTGCTCGACCTGGTCGCCCGGCGGCCCCGCGCGGCCCGCGGCGTCGTCCTGCGCGCCGCCGACGCGACGATCGTCGACGACTGGGCGTACTCCGGCTATCAGGGCGCCGGGGTGCGGCTCCGCATCCCGTGGCACGCGCCGGGGCTGCCCGACGGCGCGGTCCAGCTCGACTTCGCCGCCGACGAACACGTCCCCGAGACCCCCGAGCCGACGCTGGTACCCCGGGCCGACGGTGGCCCGCCGACCGTCGTACTCGCGGTCAGCCGGGAGCTGTCGCTGGCGTGGAAGCTGCTCTGGCTGTACCGCGACGCCGGCTACCACCACGGCGACTGGGACGACTCGTACGGGCCGACCCCGACGGCCCGCGGCAAGGACCTGTACGACGCGGTGCTGCTCGCCGAGGGCTGCCGCACCGCCGCGCTGCCCGGGTTGCTGCGGGCGGTGTGGGCGGACGGCGACGTCGACGCGCTCGACGACCTCGCCGACTGGCCGGTGGCGTGGGAGTCGTTCCGGGCGGCACATCCGTGGGTGTCGGGCAGCGCCCGGGACTGGGCGGGCCGGCTGGTCGCGGCGCTGCCGCCGACCTCCGACATCCCGCCGTACTCGCGGGTCCGCCCGTCCGCGCTGCGCGAGCTCGCCGACCAGTGGAACGGCGCCCGCAGCTGACCGGTCGTCGTCGTGTGACCGGGGACACGTCAACGGCGGTCACATCGGCGCGGTCCGCCGGGTCAGGGAGGTGAAGGCATCGAAAACCAGGAGGACATCGTGGAAGCTCGTCTGGACTTCTTCACCAACCCCGTCGGCGCCAAGCTGCTGAAGCACATCAACTCCGCCGGCCGGGCCATGGGCGACTCGGGCCTGCCCGCCGCCACGGGCGAGCTGGTGAAGCTGCGGGCCAGCCAGATCAACGGCTGCGGGGTCTGCGTCGACATGCACACCAAGGACGCGCTGGCCGCCGGCGAGACGGTGACCCGGCTCAACCTGGTCGCCGCGTGGCGCGAGGCCACCGTCTTCACCGAGGCGGAGCGCGCCGCGCTGGAGCTCGCCGAGCAGGGCACCCGGCTCGCCGACGGCGCGACCGGCGTCAGCGACGAGGTGTGGGAGAACGCGCGCAAGCACTACGACGAGGACCAGCTCGTCGCGCTCATCTCCGTCGTCGCGGTCATCAACCTGTACAACCGGATCAACGTCATCGTGCGCAACCCCGCCGGCAACTACGTGGTCGGCCAGTTCGGCTGAGCCGCGGCGTCACCGGGCGCCGACCCCGTCGAGGACCGGCGGGGTCGCCGCCCGGACCGGTACGGCGCGGAGCACGACGACGCCGGCGACCAGGCACAGTGCACCCGCGACCGCCATGCCGTACGCGGGCCCCAGCGCGGCCGTCACCCCGGTGGCGGCCGCCAGCGTCAGCGTCTCCAGGCTCATCCGCGCCGTACCGAACAGGCCGGCGCCGGCGCCGCCGCGGTCGGCGGGCACGTACCGGAGGGCCTGGCCGTCGGGTACGCCCTCGGTCAGGCCCAGGCACACGCCGACCGCCGCCGCGACGGCGAGCAGCGCGGCCGGCCGGTGGGAGAGCTGGAGGACGACCGCGGCACCGGCACAGCCGAACAGGCCGACCGTCACGAGCGTCCGGGCCCGGCGGCGGGCGAGCCGCGCGGCGAGCAGCGGCAGCAGCGTCGACGGCACGGTGAGCAGGCTCAGCATGACCGCCGCGGTACCCGACCCCACGTGCGCCAGCGACCCGAGCCGCGGCAGCACGCTCAGCGCGACGACGAGCGCACCCATGAAGGCGCCGGTCGCCAGGGCGTACGCGCGATAGGCGGGGATCCGCAGCAGGTCCGTCGGGATCGCCGGGTCGACCGCCCGGCGCTCCACCCGTACCAGTGCGGTCGCGGCGACGGCCGCGGCGGCGAGCAGGCCGGCGGGCTGCCACCAGTCGACGCCGTCACCGACGCCCAGGCCGAGCGCGGTCACCGCGGCGGCCACGGTCAGCCCGAAGAGGACCGCACCGGCCCGGTCCACGTACCCGGTCGGTGCGGGGCTGCGGAGGGCCGGCAGGCCGAGCGTCGCCAGGGCCGCGACCGCCGCCACGGCGCCGGGCGCGACGAACACGAGCCGCCAGCCGCCGACGGCCATCAGGCCCTGCGCGACGAGCGGCCCCAGCGCCAGGCTGCTGCCGAGCACGGCGCCGGTGTAGCCGTAGACCCGGCGGCGTTCCTCCGGCGGGTACACGGCGAGGATCATCGACGAGCCGCCGGCCGCGCACAGGGCGGCGCCGATCCCGGCGACCGCGCGCAGCGCCACGAGGGACGGCAGGTTCGGCGCGAGCGCCGACAGGAGGCCAGCGGCCGCGACGACCACGTTGCCGGCGAGGAAGAACCGGGTACGGGCGGCCCGGTCGGCGAGCACCCCGGCCAGCAGCAGCGCCGCCGCGAACAGCCCGTTGTACGCGAGGACGATCCACGGGCCCAGGGCGGGCGTACCGGGCAGGTCGGCGGTGACGGCGGGGACGGCCGCGGTCGCGCCGGTGATGGCGAGCGGGAACACCGCGGTGGAGATCAGGTCGGCGGCGAGGACACGGCGACGCTGACGGACAGACAGGACGAACACGGACGCGCTCCGAACGAGGGAAGTCCGAGCGCCACTCAGGGCGCTCCTGGCCGAGGGTCAGGAGCGGCGACGAGAAACCTGGGGTGAGCGCCGCCGCTCGCTAGCGACGGCGCACCTTGTCTGTCTTCGGCACGGCGCCACGCTAGCAACGGCCGGGCGGCGCCGTCGCGTCATTTCCGCCAGTACAGGTGGTGGACCACGCCACTGGCGCTGGGTACGACGTCGCGGTGGAACCGGTCGAGCAGCTCGTCGGGCGACTCCCAGAGCCGTACGCCGGCGCCGAGATCGACCGGGCCGACCGCCACGTGCATCGTGTCGACGAGGTCGGCGTCGAGGAACTCGCGGACGGTCGTCGGGCCGCCACCGAGGCGTACGTCCTTGCCGCCGGCCGCGTCCCGGGCCAGGGCGAGGGCCGTCGCCGGGTCGGCGTCGACGAAGTGGAACGTCGTCTGCCCGAGCGTCAGCGTCGGCCGCGGGTGGTGGGTCAGCACGAACACCGGCGTACGGAACGGCGGCTCGTCGCCCCACCAGCCCTGCCACCCGGGGTCGCGGGTCGGCCCGAACTTGTTGCGCCCCATGATCTCCGCGCCGATGTTGCGGTCGTAGTCCCTGGTCAGGTAGTCGTCGAGGCCCCGCGAACCGCCCGGATCGGTACGCATCGGCCAGCTCGCCGTGGCGCCCGCCCACGAGAACATCGCGGTCGGGTCGGCGTGGCCGAACGGCCGGTCGAGGCTCTGCCCCTCGCCGGTGGCGTACCCGTCCCGCGAGACGTTGAAGTTCTGCACCCTGAGCAGTTGGCCCGTGTTCGTCATGAGCGGTGTGACCACCCGTGCCGCCCGGACTCATCGGCCGTGCCGGCGACCCACGGGAGACGCCGATCACCCGACGACGCCCGACCGTCCGCGGCGGTCAGGAGCCAGGCGTGGGTGAGAGGTCCGCGCACTGTTCCTCGGCCGGCGGGTCGACACCCGGCTGGGCGGTCTGGCCGGGGGCCGGGGACACCGCCGGTGCCTCGGTCAACGGCTGGTGCATCTCGACGCAGTCCTGGTACGCCGCCCGGCCGTCGTCGTCCGCTCCGGCCACCGCGTCGGCCAGCATGATCCCGGCGACGACCATCGTGACCACGATGGTCGCGCCGACGAGCCGCAACAGCGCGAAGGCCGCCCCGCTCGGCTCGTTCGCCGGGGGATCCTTGTGCCGCCACGACGCCAGCGTCCGCCACATGTTTCGTGGCGCCGCCGTCATCCACACGGCGAACGCGAGTGGCAGCACGGTTGCCAGACAGCCACAGAGAACGGTCACGTTGTGGTCCTCCACGGTTCTTCCCCACCGGGGATCCCGGGCACCGGCGGCCACGGCTGCGAACCGCCCGGCGTCGAAACGTCCCGAACGCTAGGCGCCCGTACGCCACGCGGCGAGTTCCGGTCGGCACTGCGAGCGGCGTGCTGGGTGACGCTCGGCTGCGTCGGGCTGGCGCAGCAGGCATACCGGGTGGGCCCGGCCGACTGTGCAAGGTGCGACTGGCGTCGGCGCGTGAACGTCTCTACCGTCGACCGGCCGGCGCTGACGTCCGGTGCCGTCCGGTGAAGGAAGATCTGTGATGAGACGCGCGTTGCCGGCTGTCCTCTCGTTCCCGCCGGGTCGGTCGGCCACGGCACGGGTCGGTCGGAACGGGCTGCGGCGGGTGACGGGCGGGGGTGCCGTGCTCACCGTCGTCGCGTTGGCCGGCGTGTTCGTCGGGGGGTCGCCGGCGCGGGCGGACGTCCCCACGACCGTCGCCCGTACCGTCGAGAAGGTGGTGCCGGCGCAGCTGGCCCGCTACCACATCCCGGGCGCGGCGGTGGTGGTCGTGTCCGGCGGCCGGCAGGTGTACGCGAAGGGTTTCGGGGTCGCCGACACGGGCCGCCGGACGCCGGTCGACCCGGCGCGCACCCGGTTCTTCGTCGGGTCGGTGGGGAAGGTGTTCACCGCGACCGCCGTCCAGCAGCTCGTCGCCGCCGGCACGCTGCGTCTCGACGCGGACGTCAACACCTACCTCGACTTCCGCATCGCGAACACGTACCCGGGTCGGCCGGTGCGGGTGCGTGACCTGCTCACGCACACGTCCGGCTTCGAGGACTCGGTGCTGGGCGTGGCCACCCCGGCGGGACAGCCGGTGCCGGCGCTCGGCCGCTGGCTCGCCGACCACCAGCCGGCCCGGGTACGCCCGCCCGGCACGCTCCCCTCGTACGACAACTACGGCGTCGCCCTCGCCGGCTACCTCGTCGAACGCGTCACCCACCAGCCCTTCGACCGGTACGTGCAGCGGCACGTGCTCGACCCGTTCGGCATGCGCGGCACCGCGATGTCCGACGACAGCACCGGACTGGCCACCGGGTACCGGTCGGACGGGACGGTCGCCACCGGCGGGCAGCGCGGCCCGATGGTCCCCGCCGGCGCGGGAGTCACGGCCGTGCCGACGGACCTGGGCCGGTACGCCAGCGCCCAGCTGCACGAGGGAAACACGCTGCTGCAACGGCACTTCGGCGCGGATCCGCGGCTCCCCGGGATGGGCTGGATCTTCGAGGAGCACCCGTACGACGGCCAGCGGGTGCTGAGCAAGGACGGCGACGTGCCGGGCTTCCACGACAACCTGGCCCTGCTGCCCGCCGACGACCTCGGTGTCTACGTCGTCTACAACGGCGACGGCGCCAACGCCCAGGCCACGTTCGCCGGCCACGACCTGGTGAACCGCGTCGTCGACGCGCTGCACCACGACGCGGCCACCACGCCCGCCCGGACGACCGTGCACGACCTCGACAGGTACACCGGCAGCTACCGCATCACCCGCTACAACCACCACGACCTGACCAAGGTCGCGCAGCTGACCTCCGCGGTCACCGTCGAGGCCGACGGCGCCGGGCTCACCACGACCGGTCTGGCCGACGACCCCGACGCCGCCACCCAGCACTGGGTACCGACGGGCAACGGGCTGTTCACCGAGCGCGGCGGGCAGGCCACGATCGCCTTCCACGACGGCGTGCTGCTCGCCTCCGCCAACCCGACCGTCGCGTACGAGCGGCTTGCCTGGTACGACTCGCCGACCCTGGCCATGGCCCTGCTCGGCGGCAGCGCCCTGTTCCTGCTGTACGCGCTGGTCGCGTGGCCGATCGCCGGGATCGCGCAGCGGCGCGCCGGCTGGCTGCCGACGACGGCGCGCTGGTCCGGCTGGCTGACCGCGGTCTGCGCCGTCGTGTTCCTCGTGCTGCTCGGGATGGTGCTGTCCGACGGCGCCCGCCTCAACGAGCACATCATGCTCGACGACTCGTTCGCGCTGACCGCCGCGCCGGTGGTGATGCGGGTGACGTCCGGGTTCGCCGTACTGATGCTGGCGTTCGCCGTGCTGGCCTGGGTACGCCGGTTCTGGCGGCTGCCCGGCCGGATCGGCTACACCGTCGGCGCCGTCGCCGCCGGCACGTTCGTCGGCGTCGGCGTCGCCTACAACCTGTTCCTCTGAGCCCGCCCGCCTGGTCCGAACCTTCCCGGAGAGGAACGCGTCATGTCCGCACGACCGGACACCACCGCGGACCGGCCGCGCACCGGGGACCGGCCCGCGACGTACCGGGACCTGTTCTCGGTCGGCGAGTTCCGCGCCCTGTACGCGGCGGGCGCGCTGTCCGGCATCGGCGACTATTTGGCCAGGGTCGCCGTCGCCGCCATCATGTACCAGGCCACCGGCTCGGTGCTCGCGTCCGCCGCCAGCATCGCCGTGACGTACCTGCCGTGGCTGGCGGGCGCGCCGTTCCTCGTCGCGCTCGCCGAGCGGTACCCGTACCGGCGGGTCATGCTCGCCTGCGACCTGGGCCGGTTCGGTCTCGTCGGGATCGCCGCGATTCCCGGCCTGCCCGTACTCCTGCTGCCGGTGCTGATGTTCGGCGCCGCGATGCTGTCGCCGCCGTTCGAGTCCAGCCGTTCGGCGTTGCTGCCCAGGATCCTGTCCGGCGACCGGTACGTGCTCGGCCTGTCCGTCAACGGGGTCACCGCGCAGATCACCCAGGTCGGCGGCTTCGTACTCGGCGGCGTGATCGCCGCGCTGAACGCCCGCGCGGTGCTCGGCGCGGACGCGGTGACGTTCGGGCTGTCGGCGCTGTTGATCCGGACCTGGGTGACGCCCCGGGCGGCGGCGCCGCGCGCCCCGGAACGTACCGGCCTGCTCCGCGAGACGGCCGCGGGTTTCGCCCTGGTCTTCGGTGACCGCGTCCTGCGCCCGATCGCCCTGGTCGTCCTCGCCGGCATCGCCTTCACCGTGCTGCCCGCCGGGCTGTCCGCGGGCTGGGCGCACGACTTGCACGGCGGTGCCGCGACGCAGGGCCTGATCATGGCGGCCGAGCCGGTCGGCATGGCGATCGGTGGCGTGGTCGTCGGCCGGCTCACACCGCCGGCGCTGCGTCCCCGGCTGATCCGGCCGCTCGCCATGCTCGTACCGGTGTCGCTGGTCGGCGCGCTCGCCGCGCCGCCCCTGCCGGTCGTGCTGCTGCTGGCCGTGCTGACCGGCTTCGCGATGTCGATGCTGTTCCCCGCCAACGGACTGTTCGTCCGGGCCCTGCCGGACGGGTTCCGGGCCCGGGCGTTCGGCGTCATGCAGGCCGGTCTTCAGCTCGTGCAGGGCGCCGTACTCCTCGGCGGCGGCGCCGTCGCGACCGTGCTCGGCACGCCTCGTACGGTCGGGTCGTGGGCGTTGGTGGGTCTCGCCGTCATGGCCGCGGTGACGCTGCTGTGGCCGCGGGAGGCCGACTTCCGTCGGGCGTTCGCCCGGACCGGGGACCGCTGAGGACGGTCGTCTCCGATGGGCGACCCCAAGCCTGACACCGCCCATCGGAGAGCCGACCCGTTACGCGCGGAGACTCGTTCTCAGCCCCAGCCAGAATCGCCCTTGGACATTCTCCGCCTCCTTTCCTCGGCGCTTTCCGGTCGCCGTTTTGCGGCCACCAGAACTGTAGGCACGCGCCTGTGCGGGAAAGGGACGAACAACCCGGTCGCGAACGTCACAGGGGCGCCGAAGCCTTGTGGTGACGTCGATCCGTGACGCCACCGCCATGCTTCGGCGGCACGCCCACCTGCGGATACATGCCGCCGCAATGGCGGCATCCGCGCATTGTCCCGGCCGTGACGCGACACATCCGTACCGGCGTGGCGGTCATTGTGCGAATCGCGCCTGGAAATCGGCGCCGTCGCTACGCGATGTCGACTTCGACCGGCACCGTCGCGCCGGCCCGTGCGTCGCCCGCCGTCGGATCGAGCGCGAGGAGGAGGTCGTACCGGGCGGACGGCGAGTCGAGCAGCGCGCGCTGGGTGAGCTGCTCCACCCGCACCAGCCGCTTCCGTACGCCCGAGGGCGAGACGCCGAGCGCCGCCGCGGTGGGGCCGATCCGCGCACCGTTCACAAGCCAGGTCCGCAGCGTGTCGACCAGCCGCGGATCGTTGCCCCGCAACGGTTCCCGCTGCCGGTCCGCCCAGTAGCGGACCTCCGGCCGGGACATCAGCTCCTCGAACGTCACCGCCTGATCGCCCGGCCCGGCGAGCTGCAGGGCCAGATGCAGCCGCGCCTGCGTACCGACGTCGCGCAGGTCGACGCCGAGCAGCGACTCGACGAGCCGCAGCCGCGCCGTCAGCGTGTTGCGGTGCACCTTCAGGTGCCGTACCGCGCCGGCGTGGAACGTCAGCCACGACGACAGCGTGAACACCAGAGCCTCGGCGTCCGGGTCCTGCCCGCGCGCCGGCCGGTACGCGTGCAGCGGGGCCAGAACCCTTGCCGCCCAACCGGATCCGGCCCCGGCGAGGATCTCCGCCAGCTCGCCGCGGGCATGGAACGCCGCGTACCGTTCCGGCCGGTGCCGCGCCACCGACAGCGCGTGGAACGCGTGCCGGTACGCCGCGGCGAAGCCGGTCAGCATCGCCTCGTGGCTGCTGCCGACGTGGTAGCCGGGGTCCGACGCCGCACGCGTGCGCAGCGCGTCGACCAGGTCGTCGGCGTCGGCCCGGGCCACCACCACGACGTGCCGGCGATACACCGGGCACCGTACGATCCAGGCCGAGCCGCCGGCCGCCTCGGCGCACCAGCGCACCGCGTCGTCCAGCCGGCGGCCGGCGCACTCCACCAGATGGATGCGGAGCGTCTCGGGCAGGACCGGGCCGAGCGCGGCGGCGGCCAACCGCGCGCCGGACGTGCCGCCCGCCAGCAGCAGGTGCAGCACCGTCTCCCGGTTGCGGGCCTCCGCCCGCTCCAGCCGTGCCGCGTGCAGCCGCGTCTCGCGCATCCGCCAGGCCAGGCCGAGCGGCACCGTCGCCTCGGCGAGCAACGTCCGCGCGGCCGGGGACAGCCCGGCGTCACGCCCGCGTACCGCGAGGACGGGTGCGGGGGTCGGGCCACCGATCGCGAGCAGGCACACCGCGCGACCGTCCACCGAGCCGGACACCGCGTCGACCCGGCCGGTCGACACCGCCTCCAGGTCCGCGGCGAGCTGCTCCGGCAGGATTCGGCCGGGCGGCGTCGTCGACCCGTCCGGCTCGACCAGGACGGCACTGGCGTCGAGCCGGACCGCGACCCGGTCGAGGATGCGCCGGATGCCGTCCGCGGCGTCGACGTCCCGCAGCATGGCCCGCAGCTCACCGGGCAGGTCCGGCGCGGCCCGATCCCCGCGCCGGGGCGGCATGGGCATCCTGCGACACGACGGTAACGGTCCGGAACCGGTCATGAAGCGGACGATACCGACCGGATCCTCCTCGTCCCAGCGGGTATCCACGCCCTGGACTGTCCACAGTAGACAGACAGGCCGCGATCTTGGCACGGCATCGGTAGCGCCGCCAACGCCGGTACCCGTCCAGCCAGGCGCTCCGCCCTGCCGCACCGCTGCCCCGTTCCGGCGCCGCACGGCTCGCCCGACGCGCGGTGCGACGTTGCTCACCCGACGCCCCCCGGTACGACCGCGCGCCCCGCCGGCCACCCCGCCGTGCCGGCCGCGTGGCGTCGCCGCGACGCCACGGACCGGGTGCCGGGGGTCAGCGGAAGGCGCCGACCACGGTGCGGGTGGCGTCCGCGATCAGGGCGTCGTCCGAGGGGGCGTCCTGCTTCCCCCGGTCCGACAGGACCGCCAGGACGATCGGTGCACCCGTCGCCGGCCAGACGACGGCGACGTCGTTGCGCGTGCCGTACCCGCCGCTGCCGGTCTTGTCACCGACGACCCACCCCTTCGGTACGCCCGCGCGGACGTACGGGCCCCCCGTCGTGTTCTTCGTCAACAGGTCGACGTACTCGGCCCGACGCGTCCGGGTCAGCAGGCCGCCCAGGGCGAAGCCGCGCAGGTCGGTGCCGAGGGCGCGCGGCGTACTGGTGTCGCGGACGTCGCCCGGGGTGGCCTCGTTGACGTCGGGTTCCGGCCGGTCGGTGTGCGTGGTCCCGTCGCCGAGGGCGCGCAGCGCCGACTGTAGGCCGGCAGGGGCGCCGAGACGGTCGAGAAGCAGGTTCGCGGCGGTGTTGTCGCTGTAGTCCATCGCGGCGGCGATCAGCTGCCGTACGGTCATGCCGGTCGCGACGTGCTTCGCGGTGACCGGCGAGTAGTCCTGAAGGTCCGCGCGGCGGTAGTGGACGACCTGGTCGAGCTGCGCGTCCGCGTCACGGCGCAGCAGCACGCCGGTCTCCAGCGCCTTGGACACCGAGCAGTGCGCGAACCGCTCGTCCGCACGGTACGCGGCGGTACGGCCCGAGCCGGTGTCGATCGCGAAGACACCCAGGCGCGCGTGGTACCGGCGCTCCAGTGCGGCCAGCGACGTGCGGACGGCCCGGTCGACGGTGCGGTGGGACGGCGCCGCGGACGCCGACGGGGCGGCTCCGGGTCGCGCCCTCGCCCCACCGCAGCCGGCGAGCAGACCGAGCGCCGCCATCAGGGACACCGCCAGTGTGGTTGCGCGTTTGCCTCGACGATCCATGCGCTCACCCTGACGGGCGGCCGGCGGGACGGTCAAAGTCCGGAGCGGCAACAACCATGCGCCTTCGGCATGGCGGCCGGGACACCGCCTCCGGCACCCGGGCGGAACGTCAGGCGTCGGCGCGCGACGACTCCTCG
>DASXWQ010000045.1:0-131590 GCA_036503555.1 Actinocatenispora sp. | reverse complement strand
AGCATGGCGTCGTGCCAGGCGCGGAGGTCGGTGTCGGCGGGCCGGGCGGCGGCGATCGCGGCGACCTCGGAGTACCCGACGAAGTACGTGGAGAGCTGGGTTGACGTGAGCTGGGCGCGCTGCCACTTGGCGACGGCCTCGCCCTCCTCCTGGAAGCCGCGGTCGGTGAGCAGGGCGAGCACCTCGGACTCGACCATGCCGTCGCAGTGCACGGCCTGGTCGATGATCGCGTTGAGGGTCATCCGGAGCTGCATCTTGAGCTGCTGGATGCGTACGGGTAGGCCACCGAAGCCGTGGTCGGCCATCAGCTCCTCGGCGTAGACGGCCCAGCCCTCGACGAAGGTACCGCTGGTGAAGACGGCGCGGACCGGGGTCGTGCCGCCGAACCGGCGGGCGTGCGCGAGCTGCAGGTAGTGACCGGGCATCGCCTCGTGCACGGTCATGTCGCGCATCATCTGGTCGTTGTACTCGCGGTAGAACGACTCGACGCGCTCGGCGGGCCAGTCGGCGGGTGGCGGGGAGATCGCGTACAGGGTGGGCAGGTTGGCCTGTTCCATCGGGCCGGGCGCGTCGCAGTACGCGGCGGCGATGCCGCGCTGATGCTCGGGCATCTCGCGGATCACGCACGGGTCGTCGGGTGTGGTCGACACGAGTTCGAACTGGTCGACGAACGCGGTGGCCTCGACCAGCGCGGCGCGGGCGGCCTCGACGATGCCGCCGGCGCCGGGTCGGCGGGCCGCGGCCTCGGCGAGCGCGGCACGTACCGTGGCGTCGGTCGCGGGGCCGCCGGTGAGCTGTGCGGCCGCGGTACGCAGGGCGTCGGTGACGCGGTCCAGGTTGGCCCAGGCGCGCCGGTCGACCTCGGCCGCGCCGAGCGGCGTGTCGAGGGTGTGCCACAGCTTGGCTTCCCAGAGACGGCGGCCGAGCCGCGGGTCGCGCCCCGGGTCGGCGGTGCGGGCGGCCAGCCAGTCGACGAACTCGTCCAGCGCGGTGAGCGCGGCCGCGCGAGCCGGCTCGACCCTGTCGGCCATCGCCGGCACGGCGCCGAGCAGCGTCGGTACCTGGTCGCGGACGAGCGCGGCGACCCCGGCGAACTGGCCGACCGCGGTACGCATGTGGATCTGCGGGCAGTCGGTGAGGACGGCGCGGGCGGTGGCGAGCGCGTCGGGCAGCGCGGTGAGCCGGGCGGTGAGGTGGGCGAGCCGCTCGTCGGCCGGGGCGTACTCCCGCCAGATGAGGCTGTCGAGCAGCGGGCCGGGGTTGTGGACCAGCGGGTCCCACTCGTGGTCGCGCAGGTCGGTGAGCCGGAACAGCCGGGCGTCCACGATGGCGGTGAGCATCGCGTGGTCGACGGCGTCGTCGGAGTCCAGGTCGTCTTCGTCCACTTCGGACAGTGCGTGGGAGGCGTCACGCAGCATCGCGACCCGCTGCGCGACGGCGGGCGCCGAGAGGTCGAGCAGCTCGTCGTCGGCCACGTGCGTACCGGCGTCGTGTGCCGTGACCGGGTCGAGCAGGGCGGTCACGATCCGTACGGCGAGGGTCGGGAAGTCGGTCGACATGGCTCAAGACGGTACCGGCGGCACCGGTCGCCGGTCACCCGCCGCGCGCGGCCGGATCCGCCTGGAGGTGTGACGCTCCTGTCCCCCGTTCCGGCCTTTCGTCCGACTCGGGTTCGTCGAAGTGCACCTCGATGCGTACGCCGGGGGCGAGGCGCTGCATCGACGCGTACCCGCGGTAGGCGCGGCGGTCGGCGTCGGTGGTCGGTGGGCCGGCGAGCGAGCGGGGCCAGAGCCGGCGGGCGGCCACGACGTTCAGCTCGGTGGCGGCAAGCACCAGCTGGCCGAGGATGAAGAACCAGGTCAGCAGGCCGATGACGACCGCGAACGTGCCGTACGTGCTGCCCGAGGAGGACAGCTTCCGGGTGATGAAGTACCCGCCGAACCACTGGAGGACCTGCCAGCCGACGGCGGCGAGGACGGCGCCCGGGATGACCGTGCGGAACCTGACGTGGCGTTCGGTCAGCAGCCGGAAGGCGAGGGTGAACATCGCGATGTTGACGGCGAGCGAGCCCGCGACGAGCAGCAGCCGGGCGCCGACGTCGAGGCCGACGCGCAGCGACGTGGCGCCCGAGGAGAGGGTGCTGATCGCGGTCGTGACCAGGATGTTCACCCCGAGCACGGCGACCAGCGCGATGCTGCGCAGGGTACGTCGGAGCAGGCCGGGGCGGTCCGCGAGTGGTACCTGCCAGACGGTGTTGAAGCCGTTCTGCGCGGCGTTGGCGACGGCGAGGCCGGCCCAGACGGCGAGGACGAGCCCGACCGCGAGGCCGAACCCGCTGCCGGTGATCGGCTTGCCCGCCGGCACGATCTGCCCGCCGAGCGCCGGGAACTGCTCGGTGAGGGTACGCATCACGCGGCGTTCGGTGGCCGGGTTGCCCGCGAGGACGAACCCCAGCACCGTGACGAACGCCAGCAGCAGCGGGAAGAACGAGAAGAACGCGTAGTACGAGATGAGCGCGGCGAGGTTGCCAGCCTGGTCCTGCCCGAACTTCTTCGCGACCGCGACCGGGAACGCCAGCCAGGTGTGCGTCTGCTGGTACCGGTCGAGGCGCGCGACGAGGCTCGACGGGCCGGCGGTCACCGGCGGCGCGGCCCCGGCAGCAGTACCGCCGTCGCGGCGCCCACCAGCAGGGCCGCCAGGCCCGCCAGCATGGGACGCTGCGCGATCTGCCGCCGTACCGTGTCGACGGCTGCGCGGGCCGGGTTCGGACCGGTGTCCTCGGCCGGGGCGGAGTTCGCGTCGCGCGCGGGTAAAGGGGTGCGGCCACCGGAACGCTTGTGGCGGGCCGCGGAGAGCTGCCGGGTGAGCAGCGTACGCGGGTTGGCCGCCTCCCGGAGCTGGTCGAGGTTGGCCGCCAGCGAAGCGCGGGTGTCGGCCATCCGCTCCCGGATCTGCTCCGGGGTCACTTCTTCAGGCTGCGGGCCCATTCGAGGTTCTCCTTGAGGGTGGCGATGGTCAGCTTCGGGCCGGTGATCGTGCCGAGCATGGTCTTGCCGACGAGCCCGGCGACGAGCGCGAACAGCAGCCACGCGCCGGTGACGATGAGCGCGGCCCAGCCGTTGCCGACGAGGTGACCCAGCCCGTACACGGCGGCGAGGCTGCCGAACATGAGCACCATGTACAGCCCGAAGCCGGCGGCGCCGAGCGCGCCGGCGCCCTTACCCGCCTTGCCCGCCTCCTGCTTCAGCTCGACCTTCGCGATCGCGAGCTGCTCGGCGATCAGGCGCGTCACGTCACCCTTGAGGTCGGAGACGATCTCGCCGAGGGCGGGCTCGTGGTCCGGCTCCTCGTGCACCGGTCGGGCCTTGGGCTGCGTCACGGTCATGCCACACCTCGGATCAGTCGTGGGTACGGCCGCGGACCGCGTGCTTCGCCAGCCGGCCGAGCAGGAAGCCGACGGCCACGGCGGCGAGCAGGACGACCGGGCGGCGCCGGATCAGGTCGGTCACCCGCTCGACCGGGCCGGGCGACGGCGCGGGCAGCGGGTCCGGCGAGTGGCCGATCGTGCCGTGCAGGCGGTCGGTCAGGGCCTGCTCGTCGGCCGACACCTGGCCAGTCTCATCGCTCATGCCGCCGCCTCGCTTCGCTCGGCGCCGTCATGAGGCACAAACGCACAGAGCCGATGACTCGCTCGCTCACGCTCGCTCATGCCGCCGCCTTGCTTCGGGTCGGCGCCGTCATGAGGCACGAGCGCACCGTGCTGATGGTTCGCTCGCTCACGCTCGCTCATGCCGCCTCCGCGGAAGGTACGTCACCCGGGTACGTACCCAGGAGATCACAAGTTATCCCGCCCGCTCGCACCGGCGCACGCAAACTACGGCGTGTCCGGTTCCGCGGTGCGATGTCCGTCCACCGCCGGCCGGTCCGCGGCGCGCTGCCCGGCCTCGGCGGCGCGTACCGCGGCGGCGTAGCGCACCGCGGCGCGGCGCAGGGCCGCCTCCGCGTCGAGGCCCGCCGCCCGTGCCTCGGTGACCAGCTCGAACAGGGTCGCCCCCAGCTCCGCGTCCGGCTCCGGCGCGGTCGCCACCGTCGGCGGTACGGACAGGCCGGCGCGCTCGGCCCGGGACAGCAGCTTCGCGGCGAGTTGCAGGGCCGGCTGGCCCAGCGGTACGCCGTCGACGGCGGAGTCGCGGGACTTCTCGGCGCGTTTGATCTCGTCCCAGTTGGCCTCGACCTCGCCGGCGTCGGCGACCGTCACGCCGGCGAACACGTGCGGGTGCCGGCGTACCAGCTTGGCGA
Organism: Actinocatenispora sp.; assembly: GCA_036503555.1. GTDB lineage: Bacteria > Actinomycetota > Actinomycetes > Mycobacteriales > Micromonosporaceae > Actinocatenispora. The sequence goes on along the minus strand of DASXWQ010000045.1, from coordinate 127,291 downwards.
CGAGGTCGCCGGCGACGTCGTCGATGTCGAAGCGGTCGTCGTGCTCGGCCGCGACCCGGGCGTGGAACGCGACCTGGAACAGCACGTCGCCCAGCTCCTCGCGCAGGTGCGCGCGGTCACCGGACTCGATCGCGTCGTACGCCTCGTACGTCTCCTCCAGCAGGTACGGCGCGAGCGACGCGTGCGTCTGCTGCTTGTCCCACGGGCAGGTACGCCGCAGCGTGTCCATCACCGCGACCACGTCGAGCAGGCGCGCGCCGGGCGGGTCCCACGAGCCGTACTCGGCCTCGATGGTGGGCGGCTGGGCCATCCCGACGAGGCGCTCGCTCAGTGCCCGGGCCAGCGGCAGGTCGCCGTCCGGTGCGGCGAGCCACACCACGTCGCGGTCGGTCGACAGCAGCGCGGCGACCCGATCGGCCGGGCCGCCCGGTACGACCGTCACGTCGGCGCCGGCCGCGCGCAGTGCCTCGGCCTGCGGTGTCTCGGCCGCCGCGTACACGGGGTTGGCGCGGACCAGGTCCCACGCGCGCGCGGTGAGCAGTCCGGCCGGCAGCCGCGGCGACGTGTGCAGCAGCACGATCCGCCGGCCGGGGTTCGCCGGAGCGTCGGCGGACACGGTCAGCTCTGGAGGGCGTTCTCGTTGATCACGGTGACCACGTTCGGCGAGCCCTTGCCGAGTGGTACGGGCAGGTAGCCGTTGGCCGTGCCGAGCTGGACCGCGGTCAGCGGGTAGGCCAGCGCGCCGTACCGCGGGTTGACGTCGACGTGGTACTTCTTCGTCGCCGCGATCAGCGTGCCGCGCAGCGCGGCGGTCTTGCCGACCGACGGCTGCGCCACCAGCTGCGGCCGGAACTGCGCGTACGACGTCTGGAGGCCCTGGCGGACCAGCGAGTCGTACACGTCGCGCAGGTCCTGCTCCCGCGGCGGGGCGTTGGACGCGGCGTTGCGCAGGGTGTTGATCGCGGCCTGCGTCTCGGCCTCCAGCCGCACGTACGGGTTGTCCTCGGGCAGGCTGGTCTCCTTCGCCAGCGCCGCGTAGTTCGCCGGCGGGATCGTCACGCCGGTGTCCGCGGCGACGCGCCTGACCAGGTCGTGCATGACCATCGTGGCGGCGACGCTCTTCCTGATGTTGCCGTAGTCGCTGGTCGGCACCTGGTTGTGGTAGCCGTCCACGACGGACTGGAAGACGTCGTTGACCTGGGCCTGCGTGATCCGGTCCGAGGAGACGAACGCGGCGGCGCCCGGCTGGACGTTGCACGCGGTCGCGCCCCCGGCAACGGCGGCGGACAGCGCGAGCACGGCGGCGACCCGGCGGACGCGCCGGCCGCGCCGGTGGGTACGAGAATGCTCGGTCACGGTTGTCAAGTCTGTCGCGTCGACCGTGCGGCCGGTCCACCGGGGTGTGTCTGGCGGCGGGATGGTGGAATCACGGCATGGCATGGGCCGGATCGGTGCACATGAATCCCGGGCGAATGGTGTACTGCGGCACGCTCGGCGACATTCCGATGCACTCATCGATCGCGATCGGCATCCTGCTCGTGTTCGACGGCGAGGTGGAGCTGCGCGGCGAGGCCGGCCCACCGGTACGCCTGTGCCGGTCCGGGCCGAACGCCGCGATCATGCCGTCCGGCGTGGCGCACGCCAAGCCGGTCCTGCCGTCGGATTCCGACCGGCCGGCGCGGATGGTGATGGCGATCGTCGACCCGGACAGCCCGTACGGTCGGGTGTTCGCGGCGCGGCTCGGCCCCGACCACGCCGCCCCGGCGAGCTGGGTCGCCGCCGCAGCGCCCTGCCACCCGGCGGTACGCGAGCCGGACGCGGACGATCCGGCGGGCGTACGGGTGGTCGACGCGGCGCTGGCGGTGCTCGCCTCGGAGCCGACGCCGCCGATGCCGGCGCTGCACCCGGCGCTGCGCAAGGCGGCCGAGCTGATCCCGGCGCGACTGTCCGCCGGCGTGGAGCTGCGCGACCTGGCCGCCGAGGTGGGGCTGTCCGCGAGCCGGCTGGGGCACCTGTTCGCGGTGCAGCTCGGCCTGCCGTACCGGGCGTACGTGCGGTGGGCGCGGCTGCAGAAGGTCGTGGAGGTGCTGCGGGACGGCGGGACGCTGACCTCGGCGGCGCACGCGGCGGGCTTCACCGACTCCGCGCACATGAACCGGATGTGCCGCAGCGTGTTCGGCATCAACCCGTCCGAGTTGATCCGCAACCTCACCTGGGTCTGACCGCGTGCTGTGAGCCAGCGCACGAGGCGGTAGCGGATACGTACAAGGCGGGGCGGGGCCGGCTGACGGACCGTCGAGGCATGTTCCTCTCACGACTGGGCGGACTGCTCGCCCGGCACCGGTTCACCGTGCTGGTCGTCGCCGTGGTGGCGGCGGCGCTGGCCGGGCTGTTCGGCGGCGGTGTCGCCGACAAGCTGTCCGGCGGCGGTTTCACCGACAAGCACTCCGAGTCGCAGCAGGTGTCGGACGCGCTCGCGGACGACTTCCACGCCGGCGACGCGAACCTGATCATCGTGGTACGCGGCGCTGCCGGCCCGGACGACCCGTCGACCGCGGCCCGGGCGACGCGGCTCGCCCGGTGGGCCGGGCAGGCCGACGGCGTCGCCGACATGCGGTCGTACTGGACGTCGGGACATCCGGCCGCGATGCGCTCGAAGGACGGTACGCGCGGGCTGGTCACGCTGCGGCTGTCCGGCGACGAGGACACGTACATGGCGGCCGCGCAGCGGCTGACGCCGCAGCTCGACGAGCACGCGGGCGGGCTGCACCTCGCGTACGCGGGGAGCGCGCAGGTCTATGCGGAGCTGAACAAGCAGACCCAGCACGACCTCGCGGTGTCCGAGGCGATCGCGACGCCGGTGACCGCGGTACTGCTGGTGCTGGTGTTCGGCAGCGTGGTGGCGGCGCTGCTGCCGCTGCTGATCGGCGGCCTGTCGATCGTGTCGACGATGCTGGTGCTGCAACTGCTGACGCACGTCACGTCGGTCTCGACGTACGCGCTGAACCTGACGACGGCGCTGGGGCTGGGCCTCGCGATCGACTACAGCCTGTTCATCCTGACCCGGTACCGGGAGGAGCTGGCGGCACGCGGCGGCCGGGGCGACCGCGCGACGGTGTCGGCGGCGATCGTCGCGACGATGCGTACGGCGGGCCGCACGGTGCTGTTCTCGGCGGTGACGGTGGCGCTGGGGATGGCGGCGCTGGCCGTGTTCCCGCTGGACTTCCTGAAGTCCTTCGCGTACGGCGGGGTGTCGGTGGTGTTGCTCGCGGCGGCCGGCGCGCTGCTCGTCCTGCCGGCGCTGCTCGCGATCCTCGGTACCCGGGTCAACCGGCTGGACGTCCTGGCGCGCTGGCGGCGCGGCCGGGAGCGCGACGAGGACACCGGGTTCTGGCACGGGCTGGCGACGCGGGTGATGCGGCGTCCGGTGCCGTTCGGGCTGGGCGTGGTGGTGCTGCTGGTGGTGTTGGGCAGCCCGTTCTGGCACATCTCGTTCGGGCTGGTGGACGACCGGCAGCTGCCGGCGAGCGCGCCGGTGCAGCAGGCGTCGCAGCAGTTGCGCGACGACTTCGACTCGTCCGGCGACAGGTCGCTCCAGGTGGTCTCCCGGGACACCGCCACGACCGCGCTCCCCGGGTACGCGGCGAGGCTGTCCACTGTGGACAACGTGACCCGGGTCGACACCGCGACCGGCTCGTACGCACACGGCGTGCGCGTCGCCCCGCCCGGCCCGGCCAGCGCGCGGTTCGCGCACGGCAGCGACGCCTGGCTCACCGTCGTGGGTACGCCCGGGCCGGAGAGCGACGCCGGGCAGCGGCTGGTGGCCGACGTCCGCGCCGTACCGTCGCCCGGCGGCGAGACGCTCGTCGGCGGCAGGGCGGCATACCTGTACGACACGAAGCACGCGTTGACCTCGCGGCTGCCGGCGGCCGGCGCGATCATCGCGGTGTCCACGATCGTGCTGCTGTTCCTGTTCACCGGCAGCATCGTCATGCCCGTCAAGGCGATCGTGCTGAACGTGCTGAGTCTGACCGCGACCTTCGGCGCGATGGTGTTCGTGTTCCAGGACGGGCATCTCGCCGGGCTCGTCGGGCATCCGATCACCACCGGGTACCTGGACATGACGGTGCCGGTGCTGATGTTCTGCATCGCGTTCGGGCTGTCGATGGACTACGAGGTGTTCCTGCTGTCCCGGATCCGCGAGGAGTACGTGGCGACCGGCGACAACCGGACCGCGGTGGTCACCGGGCTGCAACGTACCGGTCGGCTCATCACGGCGGCGGCGCTGCTCATCGCGATGGTGCTGGTGGCGTTCGGCGCGTCACACGTGGCGATGCTGAAGATGCTCGGCATCGGCCTCGCGCTGGCGGTCCTGGTGGACGCGACGCTGGTCCGCGGCGTGCTCGTCCCGGCGTTCATGCGGCTGGCCGGCCGGGCGAACTGGTGGGCGCCGAAACCGTTGCGGTGGCTGCATTCCCGGATCGGACTGTCCGAATCGGACGGTCCTGCCGAGACGGAGCCGGTGCGGGAGACGGTCGCCGCCCGATCCTGACCCTGGCGATATCCTACGGGTGATCTTGACATCGGTGACCGTTTTCTACGAGACTCCCGGGATGAGCGAGCCGCTGGCGGTCCCCGCCCATGTCCAGCACGTCGACGACGAGGCGGCGCAGTCCGTCGTGATGGACACCCGCACCGGGCGGATCTTCGGCCTGGACAACAGCGCCGGTGTCATCTGGCGGACCATCGCCGAGACCGGCTCGGCGTCCGCCGCCGCTGCCGCCGTCACCGCCCGGTACGCCGTGCCCGCCGACCGCGCCGCCGCCGACGTGGCGACGTTCGTCGAGGCGCTGGTCGACGCCGGCCTGCTGACCCGCGAGCCCACGGTGCCGGCACGGTGAGCGTGGGCGTCCTTCGCGCGTACCCGGCACTGGTGCGGGGGCGGCGGCTGGTGAAACGGGGTGGCTGGCGCGCCCTGGTGACGGCGCTACCGCCGCGCCCCACCGGGGACCGGCCCGCCGGCGTCGACGTGCACGCGCTCGCCGCCGGCTGCGCACGGGCCGCCCGGCGGCTCCCCCTCGACACCGCATGCCTGGAACGCTCGTACGCCACGTGTTCGGTGCTACGGCGGCACGGGATCGGATCCGTGCTGACCGTCGGGGTCAGCCGGTCGGCACCGATGCGCTTCCACGCCTGGGTCGAGGTGGACGACGAGGTGCTCAACGAGTCGCAGCCGATCCACCGCCTCTACCGCGTGTTGTGCCGGCTGTGAACGCGGAAACGGTGCGCCGTTGAGCGCGATCGCCGCGGTGCTGTCCCGCGACCCCGCGCCGACCGCCGTGCTCGTCGAGCAGGTCACCGCACCCGGCCGGTACCCGGGAAGCCTGCCCACCGGTGTCGCCGTCGACGGCCCGTGCGGGCTCGGCGCGGCGGTCCTGCCGGCCACGCCGGAGGACACGGCCGACGCGCAGCCGCTGACCACCGACGGACTGCGGGTCGCGTTCGCGGGACGGCTCGACAACACCGACGACCTGCGCGCGCTGCTCGGCACGCCGGGCGGGGCGAGCGACGCGCGTCTCGTGGCCGCGGCGTACCGGCGGTGGGGCGTGGACTGCCCGACCCGGCTGGTCGGCTCGTTCGCGCTGCTGGTGTGGGACGGCGAGCGCCTGCTCGGCGCGGTCGACCACCTGGCCACCCGTACCCTCTTCTGGTCGCGGCGCGCCGGCAGGCTCGTCGTCGCGTCGACCCTCCGCCAGGTCCTCGCCGGTACGCCGGGCACCGAGGACGACGAGGACTACCTGCTCGCGTCGCTGTGCCTGCCGACCGGCGCGCCGCTCCAGTCCGAACGCACCGCGTACACCGGGGTGCAGCGGCTGCTGCGCGGCCACACGCTGCTCGCCGAGCCGGGCGGGCAGGTACGCACCCGACGGTACTGGTTGCCCGAGGAACTGCCGGAACGCCGGGAGAGCGTCGCCGAGACCGGGGCGCTGCTGCGCGACGCGCTGACCACCGCGGTACGGGCGCAGAGCCGTTCGGTCGGCCCGGTGATGTGCACGCTGTCCGGCGGGCTCGACTCCTCGACGGTGACCGGGCTGGTCGCCCGGCTCGCCGCGGACGGCCGGCTCCCGGCCCCCGGGTACGCGGCGATGTCGCTGGCGTTCGGCGAGGGCACCGAGGCGGACGAGCGCGAGTACCGCCGGCTGGCCGAACGGCACTTCGGCGTGACCGCGGTGGACGTCGACGGTACGGCGGGCTGGCACTTCCGGCACATCGCGCCGGGCGGGACGGCGCCGGTGCCGGACGAGCCGTTCGTGAGCTGGTCGGCGTACGCGGAGACGTGCGGGTTCGCCGACACCGCAACGGATGCCGGCTGCTCCACGGTGCTGTTCGGGCACGGCGGCGACGAACTGTGGGCCGGCAGCGAACACTTCCTCGCCGACCTCGTACGCCGCGGCCGGCTCGCCGCGACCTGGCGACGCGGGCGGGAACTGGCCGGCATCAAGAACCGCACGTACGCGTCGGTGCTGCGCAAGCTCGCCCTCGGCCCGCTGGTCGGCCGGGCCGGCATCCGGTGGGACGGCGGCGCGGACGACCTCGACCGGTACTGGTACCGGCCTCCCGCGCCGCCCTGGCTCACGGCCGACCCGCGTCGGCGTGCCGCGGTCGAGGCGATCTGGCGGGAGACCACCACGCTCGGGACGCGGCCGGTGTCCCGGGCGCACGAGTTGGCCTGGATCCGCGCCGCGTCCGTCGCCCCGGTCCTCAACGACGGCGTGTTCCACCCGCGCGGGCTCGACATGCGGATGCCGTTCTACGACCGGCGGGTCGTCGAACTGGCGCTCTCCGTGCCGGGTGAACGGAAGCTGCGGGTCGCCGACGGCGAACGCGTCACCAAGCTGGTGCTGCGGGAGGCCGCCCGGGACGTGCTGCCCGCCGGGATCCTGGCACGGCGTACCAAGGCATCGCTGAGTGTGTCGGCCGCCGAGGGCCTGCGGCGCGAGTGGTCGCGCATCCTCGGCGACGGCCGCCTGCTGGTCGCCGAGCGCGGCCTCGTCGACCGTGACCCGGTACTCCGGGAGCTGCGCGCGGCGCGGATGGGTCAGTGGCAGAACATCGGCCACCTCACCGCGCTGATCGTCCTGGAGCTGTGGTTGCGCAACCGTACGACGAGTTCGGAGGGGAGGTGACGACGATGGAGGAGCAGGAGGAGATCTACGAGACCCCGCAGCTCGTGCTGCTGGGCAACGCGGAGACGCTCGTCAAGGGCGAGCTGGTACCGGACTGCGGTGACGCCACCGCATGCTGGTGGTGCTGATCCGCCGAGGTGTGGGGCGGCCCGGGCCGCCCCACATCGGAGAGCCGGTGCGCCGATGACACACGTCGTGTACCTGTCGCGGGGCCACGGGCACGGGCACGTCGCCACCGACGTACGGGTGGTGGCGGCGCTGCGGTCCCGCGGCGCGACCGTCGAGCTCGCCTCGTACGGCAGCGGTCTGGACTACTGCGTCCGGCGCGGCGTGACCTGCGCCGACCTCGGCATCGACGACCTGCACGACCAGGGGCCGGCCGCCGCCGTCCGGATCATGGCGTACCTGCGGTCCCGGCGCGACGCCGACGTGGTCGTCGCGCACGAGGTGTTCGCCGCGCCGTCGCTGTGCGCCTCGCTCGGCCCGCCCTGCGCGCTGCTCACGCACTGGTTCTTCGCCGAGATCGGCGCACCGGACCGCGACCGGCTGCTCGCCGGCGCGGATCCGTTGGTACTGCTGGACTTCGCAGCGGCGCACACCGTGCCGGCCGAGCTGTCCGGACGGGTACGGTTCACCGGCCCGGTCGTCGAGCCACCCACGTACGACCGGGTCGAGGCGCGGCGGCTGCTCGGCATCCCGCCCGACGAGTTCGTCGCCGTGGTGACGACCGGGGCGGTGACGGCGTACAACCGGGCGCAGGTGGACGCCGTCGTCGGACTGGCGCGCGCCGCCTGGCCGATCCACGCGGACCGGCCCGGGCGGCTCGTCGTCCTGTCCGGGGAGACCTCGGTGCGTGACCCCGCGCCGTACCACCGGGCCGCCGACGTCGTGATCGCGAACGCGACGTTCGGCACGATGTCGGCGCTCGCCGCCGCGGGCGTACCGACGGTCGCGGTGACCGGTGGGCGCAACCCGGTGGACCGGCTGCACGCCGATCACTTCGCCCGGCTCGGGCTGGTCACCGTGGTCGGCGCGGACCACCCCGTCGCCGACGTACGCCGGGCGGTCCGGGACGCCACCGCGGGCGACCCGGCCGGGCTCGGCTGGGCGACACCGGACGACGTGGCCGCGCTGATCCTCGCCGCCTCACCCCGGCCGGCCAAGCGCTCTCCGCGAGCGCACCCGGCCACGACGCCACCGGGTCGACACCCGTGACGCCGCGACCGGCGGCGGTCAGCTCGTCGCGGGGGCCCGAGTCGGGGCGTCCAGGATCGACGTGATCAGCTCGGCGCACCAGGTGAGCAGCGGCAGGTCGCGCATCGGCTCGCCACCGACCCGGCGGGTCGACGGCCGGTTGACGCTGACCGTGTCCAGGTTCGGCTTGTACGTCGCGTCCGGGTAGAGCCGCTTGAGCCGCAGCTGCTTCGACTCCGGCAGCGGCATCCGCGCGAACCGGACGTGCCGGCCCTGCAACGACACGTCCGTCAGCCCGTAACTCCGTACCAGCAAACGGAACCGGGCCACCTGGAGCAGGTTCTCCACCGGCGTCGGGATCTCCCCGTACCGGTCGACCAGCTCGGCGCGCACCTCGTCGAGCGCCGCGTCGTCGCGTACCTCGGCGAGCTTGCGGTACATCTCCAGCCGCAGCCGCTCGACGGAGATGTAGTCGTGCGGCAGGTGCGCGTCGATCGGCAGGTCGACCTTGACCTCGGCGACCTCCTCGGGCCGCTCGCCCTTGAACGCCTGCACCGCCTCGCCGACCATCCGTACGTACAGGTCGAAGCCGACGCCCTCGATGTGCCCGGACTGCTGGCCGCCCAGCAGGTTGCCGGCGCCGCGGATCTCCAGATCCTTCATCGCGACGAACATGCCGGCGCCGAGCTCGGTGTGCTGTGCGATGGTGGCCAGCCGCTCGTGCGCCTGCTCGGTCAGCGGCTTCTCCCCCGGATAGAGGAAGTACGCGTACGCCCGCTCGCGGCCGCGGCCGACCCGGCCCCGGATCTGGTGCAGCTGCGAGAGACCGAGCATGTCGGCGCGCTCGACGATGAGGGTGTTGGCGTTGGGGATGTCGATGCCGGACTCGACGATCGTCGTACACACGAGGACGTCGCACTCGCGGTTCCAGAAGTCGAGCATGATCTTCTCCAGCCGCTCCTCGCCGAGCTGGCCGTGCGCCACCGCGACCCGCGCCTCCGGCACCATCTCCCGGATCCGGCGGGCCGCCTTCTCGATCGACTCGACCCGGTTGTGCAGGTAGAAGACCTGGCCGTCGCGCAGCAGCTCGCGCCGGACCGCGGCGGCGACCTGCTTGTCGGAGTACGCCCCGACGAACGTGAGGACCGGATGCCGCTCCTCCGGCGGCGTCGCGATCGTCGACATCTCCCGGATGCCGGTGATCGCCATCTCCAACGTACGCGGGATCGGGGTGGCGGACATCGTCAGCACGTCGACGTGCGTACGGAGCTGCTTCAGGTACTCCTTGTGCTCGACGCCGAACCGCTGCTCCTCGTCGACGATGACCAGGCCCAGGTTCTTGAAGCGGGTGTTCGACGACAGCAGCCGGTGCGTACCGAGGACGATGTCGGCGGAGCCGTCGGCGATGCCGGCCAGCGTCTGCTCGGTGTCCATCGCGGTGTTGAAGCGGGACAGCGTCCGGATCGACACCGGGAACTGCGCCATCCGCTCCGAGAACGTGTTGTAGTGCTGCTGCGCCAGCAGCGTCGTCGGCACGAGCACCGCGACCTGCTTCCCGTCCTGCACCGCCTTGAACGCCGCGCGCACCGCGATCTCGGTCTTCCCGTAGCCGACGTCACCGCAGATCAGCCGGTCCATCGGGTACGACTTGCGCATGTCGGCCTTGACCTCGTCGATGGCCGACAGCTGGTCCGGCGTCTCCGCGAACGGGAACGCGTCCTCCAGCTCGCGCTGCCACGGCGTGTCCGGGCCGTACGCGTGACCGGGCGAGTTCTGCCGCGCCGCGTACAGCCGGATGAGCTCGGCGGCGATCTCCTTGACCGCCTTGCGGGCACGCGACTTCGTCTTCTGCCAGTCGGAGCCGCCCATCTTCGACAGCGTCGGGTGCTCACCGCCGACGTACCGGGTGAGCTGGTCGAGCTGGTCGGTCGGGACGAAGAGCTGGTCGCCGGGCTGGCCGCGCTTGCTCGGCGCGTACTCCAGGACCAGGTACTCGCGCTCGGCGCCGTTCACCGTGCGGCGCACCATGTCCAGGTACTTGCCGATGCCGTGCTGCTCGTGCACGACGGCGTCGCCGGGCTTCAGCTCCAGCGGGTCGATCATGTTGCGCCGGCGGCTCGGCATCTTGCGCATGTCCTTGGTGGACGCGCCCCTGCCGCCGGTGATGTCGTTGCCGGTCAGCACGACCAGCTTCGCCGTGGCGTCGACGAACCCGCGCTCCAGCCCGCCCGTACCGACCACAATGGACAGTGGTGCCGGTGGCTCGGGAATCGTCTCGACGAGCACCGCACCCTGGTCCGCCTCGCGGAACAGCTCCACCGCCCGCTGCGCCGGGCCGTGCCCCTCGAACACCAGCGCCACCGCGTACCCGTCGGCGGTCCAGTGCCGGACGTCGCGCAGCACCGCGGCGCCGTCCCCGTGGTACAGCGGGGTGGGCTGGGCGCCGAGCGCGACCGCGTCGTCCGCCGGGATGTCCACTGTGGACGGTGCCAGCTCCGGGTCGATCTCGGCCAGCTCGTCCTCGATCGACGGCGCCGCATCCGGCTCCACCACACCGAACGGGCTGACCGTCCACCACGGCATGCCCAGCCCGGTCGCGATCGAGTGGACGTCCGCCAGGCTGTGGAACGCCGCCGCGCCCAGGTCGATCGGCGTCGCGCCGCCGGCCGCCGCCGCGGCCCACGACGCCGCCAGGAACTCCGCCGACGTGGACACCAGGTCGTGCGCCCGGGCCCGGATCCGCTCCGGGTCGCTGGCCACCACCATCGTGCGGGCGGGCATCGCGTTGACCAACAGCTCCAGGCTGTCCGGGCCGACCAGCGCCGGGGTCAGCGACTCCATGCCCTCGACCGGGATGCCCTCCGACAGCTTCTCGCACATCTCCGCGAGACCCGGGTGCTCCGCACCGAGCCGCGCCGCCGCCTCCCGTACCTCCGGGGTGAGCAGCAGCTCCCGGCACGGCTCGGCGATCAGCCGGGCGTTGTCGGTCTTCTCGAACGACCGCTGGTCCGCCACCGCGAACGAGCGGACCTCGTCGACCTCGTCGCCCCAGAACTCCACCCGTACCGGGTGCTCCGCGGTCGGCGGGAACACGTCGAGGATGCCGCCGCGTACGGCGAACTCGCCGCGCGAACCGACCATGTCGACCCGCGCGTACGCCAGGTCGGACAGCCGGCGCGCGACCTCCTCCAGGTCGGCCGAGTCACCCGGCCGCAGCTCCACCGGCGCCAGCTCACCGAGGCCGCGGAGCTGCGGCTGGAGCACCGAGCGCACCGCGGCGCAGACCACGCGTACCGGACCCTGGGTCGGGTCGTCGGTCGCCGGGTGCGCGAGGCGGCGCAGCACCGACAGGCGGCGCGCCACGGTGTCGCTGCGCGGCGACAGCCGCTCGTGCGGCAGCGTCTCCCACGCCGGGTACGACACGACCTCGTCCGGCGGCAGCAGCGACCGCAGCGCCTCGGCCAGGTCGTCGGCCTCCCGGCCGGTCGCGGTCACCGCCAGGACCGGGCGACCGGCGCCCTGCCCGTCTGCGGCCAGCGCGGCCACCACGAACGGCCGCAACGCCGGCGGCGCGGTCAGCTCCAGCGCCTGCGCGTCGGGGCCGCCGGCTTGGGCCAGCGCACGGGTGCGGGCCAGGGCCGGGTCGGCGAGGGCGGCGGACAGCAGGCCGGCGAGCTTCATCGGGTCACTCCAGTGCGGACGGCACGCGAAAATCCCCCGGATCCTGGTCACCCCGGGGGTATCGACACCCAGCGTACGCCCGGCCACCGACGATCCGGCCGGGTCCGCGGTCCGCGGTGCCCGGTTTGCGGCTCGTCACCGCTTTCCGGCGGCGACCAACTCCTCGACGCCGGCGAGCAGGCGCGCCATCGCGAAGTCGAACCGGGCCGCAAGGTCCGGGGCGGTCAGCTCACCGGCCAGCGCCACCACGTTCGGGTACTCCGCCGGCGGCATCGCGCGCAGCCGCCCGGCGAGCCCGTCCAGGTACTCCCGGGCCGGCACGCCGGCGGCCACCTCGGCGGACAGCCGGTTCTGCTCGGCTGCGACGAAGCCGAACAGCGACGTGACCCACGCGTACGCGGTGAACGCGGCGTCGTGGCCGGACAGCCCGGCGCCGCGGAGCACGGCGAGCAGGGCCTCGATGTTGCGCAGCGCGTGCGGCCCGGTGGCGAACCGGCCGGCGATGAGCCGCGCCGAGTCGCGCCGCGCGAGCAGGTGCCCGCGGAGCGCCCCGGCCATCGCGGTGAGCGCGGCGCGCCAGTCGTCCCCGGCGTGGCGGGTCAGGTCGATGTCGGCGAAGAGTTCGTCGGCGAGCGCGTCGAGCAGTTCGTCCTTGTTCCGGACGTAGCGGTAGAGGGAGGCGGCGCGGACGCCCAGCTCGGCGGCGACCCGGCGCATCGTGACGGCGTCGAGCCCGTCGCGCTCCATCAGCCGGCTGCCCGCGGCGAGTACGGCCGGGCCGGTGAGCCCCGGCTCCTCCCTGCGCGGTCGGCCCCGCCTCGTCGCCATGCGGCGCACGCTACCGGGCTATGCTCGACAGGATTAAGTGAACAGTGTTAGTTTTTCGGAGGTACGCATGGCCGCCCGCTACGTCACCGACCTGCTCGACGCCCTCGCCGCGCACGGCCCGCGCACCGCACTCGTCGCTGGCGTCTCGACAACCAGCTTCGCCGAGCTGCTGACCGGGACGTACCGGACGGCGCGGGCGCTGCGGAGGCTGGGCGCCGGGCGCGGCGACGGGCTCGTGCTGCTCGCCGCGAACACGCCGGACGCCCTGCGCATCCGGCTCGCCGCGTACCTGCTCGGGCTGCGGTTCACGCACGTCCACCTCGGCCCCACCACCCAGTCGATCGGGCACATCGTCACCGACGCCGACCCCGCCCTCGTCATCACCGACCCGGCCGGTCCCACCGCGGGTGTGCCCGGCGCATGCGGTCGCGACGCGGCCGGCGACGGGCCGCGGTGGTCGACCGCGGACGAGGTGGCGAAGCTCGCGGCGGGCGAGTCCGGCGAGCCGCTGACCGTCGCCGCCGAGGACGACGACATCGCCCGCATCACGTACACCGGCGGCACCACCGGGCTACCGAAGGGCGTACCCACCACGTACGGCGCGCTGCACGCCGCGGCCCGCTCCGCCCTCGCCGGCGCCGCCGCGGCGCGCGACGGGCTGGCCGACCGGATCGGCCACGCACGGTTCCTCGCCGTCACGCCGGTCGCGCACGTCGCCGGCGACCTCGCGCTGATCATGCTGACCCTCGGCGTCACCGTCGAGACGTACGACTTCGCGCCCGGGCGGATGCTGCTCTCACTCGCCGCCGCGCGCGGCGCCGTCCTCACCTACCTGTACCCGGCTCTGTTGAGCCAACTCCTCGACCACCCGGACCTGCCGCACACCGACACCAGCGCGCTCGCCTTCGTCGTGTACGGCAGCGCCCCGATCGCACCCGCCCGGCTGCGCGCCGCGATCGCCCGGTTCGGGCCGGTCCTCCAGCAGGGGTACGCGTCGACGGAGGCCCCGGCGATCACCGCGCTCACCGTCGCCGACCACGCCCGCCCCGAGCTGCTGTCGTCCGTCGGCCGGGCCCTGCCCGGGGTCGAGCTGTCCGTACGCGACGAGGCGGGGCGGCCGGTGCCGACCGGCGCCGTCGGCGAGGTCTGCGTACGGTCCGGCTCCGTCATGCCCGGCTACTGGCGCCGACCCGACGAGACCGCCGCCGTGCTGCGCGGCGGCTGGCTGCACACCGGCGACCTCGGCCGCCTCGACCCCGACGGCTACCTGTACCTCGTCGGCCGCGCCCGCGACATAATCATCGTCGGCGGCTGGAACTGCTACGCCGTCCCGATCGAGGCCGCGCTGACCGAACACCCGCACGTCCGCGCCGCCGCCGTCGTCGGCGTACCCGACGAAACCACCGGTGAGGCGATCACCGCGTACGTCGTCGCCGACGCCCCGGTCGACCCCGCCGACCTGCGCGCCCTCGTCACCGACCGGCTCGGTGCCGTCAACGCACCGACCAGCGTCGAGTATCTGGACGCGCTCCCCCTGACCCCCCTCGGCAAGCCCGACAAGAACGCCCTGCGGGCACGCTGACGCCCGGCCCGCGAGACGCGGACCGGGCGTCGTCGAGGTCAGCTGGTCTCGCCGGCGACGGAGAAGGAACGGAGCCGGTCGGTCGCGACGACCAGAGTGCCGACGGTCAGGACCGCGGACATCACGATCGCCACCACGAGCGACATGGGGCCGTGCAGCAGCGAGCTGCCGGAGATCGCCGCGGCGAACTCGGTCACGTACTTCTGCACGCTCAGCACCTTCGTGCCGTCCAGCAGGTTGCCGAGCAGCCCCTCCCACAACAGGATGTACGCCAGCCCGACCAGCACCGCCCGCCGGATCAGCAGGCTCGCCATCACGAACAGCGCCGAGTAGACGAAGGCGCCGATCGCCGAGCCGACCGCGAGACCGATCCCCAACGACAGCGAGTCGATGATCGCCCCGGACACCAGCATCGGTACGGCCACCACCACGGCGCTGACGATCGCCGCCACCAGGTATTTGGTCAGCAGGATCTCGCGGCGCGGCAACGGCTTCGTCAGGATGTGCACGATCGTGCCGTCGTCCACCTCGGAACCGATCACGCTGGTGCCGATGATCAGCGCGGTCAGCGGCAGTACGACGGCGATGCCGAGGCCGACGAGCACCACGCTGACCGCGTTGGCCGGGCGTACGTGCTGGGCGGAGACCAGGGCGGACAGGCCGATCAGGATCAGCGGCAGCGGGATCAGCAGCAGCGAACGCTTCCGGCCGAGCAGGCCGCGCAGCGTGATCGACGCGATCGTCGGGTTGAAGAGACGCGCGCCGCGAGCGGGCGCCACCGTGGAACCGGTACTCATCGGGCACCCACCAGGTAGGAGAAGACGCTTTCCAGGGACTCGTCGGCCGGGATCACCGTCAGCAGCCGTACCCCGTGCTCACGCGCGATGCGTGGCAGCGCGCGGGTGAAGCGGCCGTAGTCGGCGGCGCGTACCTTCAGGCCGCCGGCGGTGGTGCCGCGCCCGCGGCCGGCGTTCGCGACGATCTCGACACCGGTGACCGAGTCCTCGGCCATCAACGCCACGCCCAGCGCGCGGTCGTCGGTCGACGAGATGACGAACTCGTGCGGCCGGCTCGTCATCAGCCGGCGGATCCGCCGGTAGTCGCCGGACGCGGCGAGCCGGCCCGCGACGATCACCTGCACGGTGCCGGAGAGCTGCTCGACCTCCTCCAGGATGTGCGAGGAGAACAGCACGGTACGGCCGGAGCTGGCCATCTGGTGCAGCAGCTCCATCATGTGCATCCGCTGCCGAGGGTCCATCCCGTTGAACGGCTCGTCCAGCAGCAGCACCTGCGGGTCGTGCACCAGCGCGGCGGCCACCCGGGCGCGCTGCCGCATGCCCTTGGAGTACGTGTCGATGCGGCGGTCCGCGGCGTCGGCGAGGTCGACCATGGTGATCGCCCGTTCCGTCGCGGCGTCCACGTCGGGCAGCCGCTGCAGCTTCGCCGACGCGCGGATGAACTCCCGCGCGGTCAGGAAGCCGTGCACGTTCTCCCGCTCGGTGACGAGGCCCAGCTCGCGGTACACGTCGGGGTTGCGCCAGGTGGACTGGCCGGCGAGCCGCACCGCGCCGCGGGACGGTGCGAGGAACCCGGCCATCATGTGCAGCAGGGTGGTCTTGCCCGCGCCGTTCGGCCCGAGCAGGCCGGTGACGCCGGGGCCCAGGCTCATGGTCACGTCGTTGATCGCCACCACGTTCCCGTACCAGCGGGACACGTTGGTCAGCTCCATGACGGCCGCGGCAGCGGGTGCCGCCGCGTGCTCGGTTGCCGGCTCGGTGCCGATGCTCATCAGGACGCCACCTTCCGGTACCGGTAGACCAACAGTGCGGTGCAGAGGGCGACGAGGACGACGGCGACGCCGGCGTACGCCGGGCCGAAGGAGCCGATGTCGGGCGTCGAACCACCGAACAGCCAGGTACGCAGGCCGCTCAGGATGCCGGTGATGCTGAACACCCCGGCGAGCTGGCGCATCGCGCCGGTGCCGACCGCGGACAGGACCCCGCTGACCGGCGTGGTCACCAGGAAGACCGCGACCACGGCGCCGGCGGCGATGGTGCGCCGCGAGGTGAGCGACGCGACCAGCAGCGCGACGGCGGACAGCACGATCGCGTAGATCACCGCGTTCAGCACGCCGGGCAGGAAGTCGGTGAACTCGCTCCACACCCCGTGCAGCCCGTCGCCCGAGAACGCGCCGCCGAGAAACATCACGAACAGCGGTACGGCGACGATCAGCGACACCGCCGTCACCAGCGCCGCGAGCTTCGCCAGCACGTAGTCGTCGCGGCCGATCGGGCGCGAGAAGTACAGCGGGAGGACCTTGTTGCGCAGGTCGCGCGAGGCCAGCTCCGGCGCCACCGCCGCCAGCAGCAGCACCAGCAGGAAGCTCAGCGTGCCCGGGAACTCCACATAGGACAGTGTCGGGATCTCCACGTGGAACTGCGCCTTCACGGCCGCGGCGACCACCGCGACCACCAGCAGCAGGCCCGCGATCCCGAACGGGAACAGCTTCGCCTTCGCGCTGCGCCCCATCCCGAACACCGTGCGGAAGCTGTACGCGTACAGGCTGCGCACCGCGTGCCCGCGACCCAGCCGCGGCCCCGTGTACCGCTGGTAGCCGATGTCGTGGATCGTGCCGGTCTTCGCCAACTCAGCCATTGGTCGCGCCTCCCGCGCTCGGCGTGCCGAACAACTCGGCCACCCGGTGGCGGCGCTCCTCCAGCCGGTGCAGCGGCAGGTCCAGATCCACGATCAGGTCACGGACCATGTCGTACGTCGCGTCCGACTCCACCGGGGTGACCAGCGCCGCGCCGTCCCGCCCGATCGTCAGCCCGCGCTCCGTCAACGCCGCCGCCAACGCGTCCGTACCCTCGTCGACCTCGACCGTCAGCACCGCCGTACGCGTCGTCATGGCCGACACCCGGTCCGCCCGCAGCAGCCGACCCGCCTCGATCGCCACCAGCCCGTCCGCGATCTGCTCCACCTCACCCAGCAGGTGCGAACAGACCACCACCGAGATGCCGAACTCCGACCCGATCCGGTACACCAGGTCGAGCATCGCGTCCCGGCCCGCCGGGTCCAGCCCGTTCGTCGGCTCGTCCAGCAGCAGCAGATCCGGGTCGTGCACCAGCGCCTGCGCCAGCTTCACCCGCTGCTTCATGCCGGTCGAGTATCCGCCGATCTGCCGGTAGCGCTCCTCGTACAGGCCGACGTGGCGCAGCGTCTCCGACGCCCGCTCCCGCGCCGCTGTCTTCGGCAACCCCGACATCCGGCCCATGTGCGTGACGAACTCCGCCGCGCTCACGTCCGGCGGCAGGCAGTCGTTCTCCGGCATGTATCCCACCCGGGACCGGACCTGCTCGCCCTGCCGCGTCGGATCCATCCCCAGCACCTTGAGCTGCCCCGCCGTCGGCGCCAGCAGCCCCAACATCGTCTTGATCAGCGTCGACTTGCCGGCACCGTTCGCGCCGACCAGGCCGGTGATCCCCGGCTCGATCTCCACCGTCAGATCCGCGAGCGCGGTCACCCGCTCCGCGTATCTCTTGGTGAGCCCCTGTGTCGTGATGATGGCCACGCCCCGACGTTACGTGCCGCCCCGCCCCCTGTCGTCGGACGAGGGGCGTACGCCCACCCTGACTTCCGGACTACGGGCCACCCTGACAACCACCTGGACGTCCCCCGAGACCGGGTCAGCCGCCGTCGCCCCGACCGAGGCCAGCGGCGTGGACGCGGACCGGGACGCCGCCGTGGACGGCGTCGCGCTCGTACGGCAGGCCGATCTTCTCCGCGACCCGCTGCGACGCCGTGTTGTCCGGCCGGATGATCGCGACGAGCCGCCCGCGCCAAGTACGTCCCGGGCGAAGTCGCGCCACGCCGTCGCCGCCTCGGTCGCGAGACCTCGCCCCTGCAGGGCCGCCCACACGTGGTAGCCGACCTCCAGCTCGCGTACGCCGGAGCCCGTCACGTCGTCACCTCGACATCGGTCCCCCGCACGTCGAGAGCGGTGTACCGGATGGGGTCGACGTCGATGTCCCATCCGCGCAGGCACACCCAGCCGGTACGCCCGGGGATGTGATCCGCGTGGATCACCCGGAACCGGTCCACCGAACCGCCCCGAATCCGCACCACGTCGCCCGGCTCGGGCAGGGGTCGCGGCGTACGGCGGCCCGTCGCCCACACCGCACCCACCGTCCACGCGACGACCAGCGACAGCGCCCACCCGATCACGACGAGCACCGCGCCACCACCAGGCCCGCCACCCGCACCCACTCCCGCGTCCAGCGGCCCGCCTCTTCGTCGCCCTCCGCCCACCGGCCGACGAGGATCGCGTTCCCCTCCGTCCACGCCTCCTCGGTACGCACCACGACCAGCCACCGATCCCGCCGGAAGAACTGGTACCCGGCCGCCTCGGTGAGCAGGACCCGCTCCCCGGCCACCGGCAACACGCCACGCACCATCCGGGTCGACTCGGCTCGGGATCCTTGTGCACGTCCTGTTTCCATGCATTCACCATCGCGCGGAGCATGCGGATTACCCAGCCGAATTCCCGACCGGGACTAAATTTGTCCGAGGAACGCGGACCGCCATTCGACCAGCACGGACCGGGCGTCCTCGCCGTATCGCGCACACGATTCGTACCGCGCGAACAGGTCCCGATGAAGGTCTATGTCCTGACGGTTTCTCAGCAGGACCACACCGGTGGTCGTCTCGGCCGTGACGATCCGGTCGTCATAGATTGTGAAGGTGTTCAGCGGGCCATCAGGATTCGGCGTTCCGAGAGGAATCACGCCGATCTGGATGCTCGCCGACAACTCGATCAGGCGATCGACCTGCCCGGCCATTCCCGCGGGTGGCAGCAGCGACCAGCGAACCGCCTGCTCGGTGAGCAGGAAAGTGAACTTCTTGGTGCTGTCCCGAAGCACACGCTGCCGGGCGAGCTTCCGCTTCACGATCGCGTCGGAGTCCGGTACCGCATCGGCCAAGCTGGCCCGGATGTAGTCCGGTGTCGCGAGCAGTCCGGTCACCATGGCCGGCAGGAAATACCGCAGGTGAGTCGAGGAGGCCTCGAAGGACGCGAGTTCCTGCTGCTTGTTCGCCAGCCCGGAGCGGCGGAGCGACCGGAAGTCCTGCCATTCCGTGGTGGCCACGCGGGCCAGCGTCATCACCTCGGCGACGAGGTCCGCCGGGGCGGCGAGCGCCGCGAGGATGCGTTCCACATCGGCGAGTGTCGGCGTGGTCCGACCCGTCTCTATCTTGCTGATCTTCGACTGTACATGCAGCATCGCCGGGCGAGCCGGTCGCCGCTCAGTCCGGCCCGCCGGCGCAGATCGCGGAGCAGGTTGGCGAGGCTGGCCCGCTCCTGCTCCAGCCGTTCAGGCTCCAGTCGCAAACCGCGTCACGTACTCCTCGAACGGGACCGACTCGGCGAGCGCGATCCGCCGATAGTCGAGGTATCGACCAGTGTCCCCGGTCACCAACTCGCGATTGATCTGGGTCCCGTCGGGTCGGTAGTTCATCCGCACCACGATCGCGTCGTCGAACAGCCAGAAGTCGCCGACGCCGGCCAACGGGCTCTCCCGATCAGTGACGTCGAGAATCCGGATGTCCTCGCCGGCCCGGCCATGTGCTCGGTAGTAGTCGAACTCGAAGCGCAGATACTCGGAGAGCGGCCTTGTCAGCACATGCACCCGGCCGATCGTCCGGCCCGCCGCGTTGTGTTCCCTGATCCGGTCCGTCCAGCCCGACCTGAAGTCCTGCGGCAAGCGCTTCCCGGCACGGAATTCGCGCAGCGCCTCGTCTTCCTCGGGCATGGTGTAGACATCGAGCGTCTCCAGGCGCCACGCCGACCGCGAGAAGCCGTGAAGCGTCGCCTGCCATTCATCACCAGCCAAGAACACGGACGGCCTCCCGCAACACGTTCTCAGGAATCTCGACGAGCCCCTCACCGGACGGCGGAGCGAGCCCGTCGAAGACGGGGCCCTGGATGACGAGGGACCCCGTCGACGTGCGATAGACATTGGGACAGTCGCCCTGAGTGCAGTCATCCGCACCCTGCCCGGTAAGCCGGACGAGATCAGGTTGCGCGTTCATCGTGTCTCCCCGTTTCGCGGCTCCCGACTCCAGCCGTCCGTACGATATCGGCTCGTCGCGTCACGGCACAGCACTCGCGCGCCCTATTCCCGTATTCGACTCGCCTGCTTCCCGGTGGGTGGGCGTTCTCACGGGGTGGATGCCGGCAGGATTGGCAGTGGTTACGATCTCAGTCGATCTCGGACAACGTCGTCGGAGGCTCTGCGGTACGACGGAAGGGAGCTTCTGAAGATGACCGAGAGTCCGGAGACGGGCGCCCCCGACGCGGCGCTGCGGGCCGACATCCGGCGGATGGGCACGCTGCTCGGCGAGGCACTGGTACGGCAGGAGGGCCAGGAGCTGCTGGACCTGGTCGAGGAGGTCCGGGCGCTGGTCCGGACGGATTCGGCCAGTACGGTGGCGGGTCGGCTGGCCGAGCTGGACGTGGCGACGGGCATCAAGCTGGGTCGGGCGTTCTCGACCTACTTCCACCTGGCGAACGTGACGGAGCAGGTGCACCGGGCGCGGGATCTGCGGGCGGCGCGGACGGTGACGGGTGGCTGGCTGCGGGAGACGGCGGAGCTGATCCGCAAGGCGGGTACGCCGGCGGCGGACATCGCGGCGGCGGCGGGCCGGCTGGCGATCCGGCCGGTGTTCACCGCGCATCCGACGGAGGCGGCGCGCCGGTCGATCCTGGTGAAGCAGCGTGCGCTGGCGGACGCGCTGGACGCCGAGGCGGCGGAGAAGGCGCTGGGCGGCGGCGGGGACACCGCGGCGTACGACAGGCGGTTGGCGGAGCTGATCGACCTGCTGTGGCAGACCGACGAGCTGCGGCTGACGCGCCCGGAGCCGACCGACGAGGCGCGCAACGCGATCTACTACCTGACCGAGCTGTACGGCGACGCCGCGCCGCGGGTGCTGGCCGACCTGCACGACACGCTGGCCGACCTGGGTGCGGAGGTGCCGGTGACGGCACAGCCGTTCACGTTCGGCACGTGGATCGGCGGTGACCGGGACGGCAACCCGTACGTGACGCCCGAGGTCACGGCGAACGTGCTGCTGCTTCAGCACGAGTACGGCATCCGGGCGGCGGAGAAGGCGATGGACGGGCTGGTCAGCGACCTGTCGCTGTCCAACCGGTACTCGGTGGTGTCGGCGGGGCTGGCGGACAGCCTGGCCGCGGACCTGGCCGCGCTGCCGGAGTTGCCGGCCCGGTTCCGTCGGGTCAATGCCGAGGAACCGTACCGGCTGAAGGCGCGCTGCGTGAAGCAGAAGCTGGCGAACACCCGGGCGCGGCTGGCCGCGGGGCGCCCGCACGAGCCGGGCCGCGACTACCTGGGCACCGCCGAGTACGTGGCGGACCTGGAGCTGGTCCGCACGTCGCTCGCCGCGAACGGCGGGACGCTGGTGGCGGACGGCCGGGTGGCGGACGCGATCCGCGCGGCGGAGGCGTTCGGGTTGCAGCTCGCGACGATGGACGTACGGGAGCACTCGGAGAAGCACCACGCGGTGCTGACGCAGCTGTACGCGGCGGTCGGCGAGGTCGACTACGCCGCGCTGGACCGCCCGGCCCGCACCAAGCTGCTGGTACGCGAGCTGGCCGGCCGGCGTCCGCTGTCCACACCGGACAGTGCGCTGGGCGAGGCGGAGCGGAAGACGTACGACGTGTTCGCGACGATCCGCGAGGTGCAGGAGACGTTCGGCCCGGAGGTGATCGAGAGCTACATCATCTCGATGACGCACGGCGTCGACGACCTGCTCGCCGCCGCCGTCCTGGCCCGCGAGAACGGCCTGGTCGACGTGCACGCGGACCGCGCCCGGATCGGTTTCGTACCGCTGCTGGAGACGGTGCACGAGCTGAAGACCGGCGGCGAGCTGCTGGACGAGCTGCTCAGCATCCCGGAGTACCGGCGGATCGTGGCGGCGCGCGGCGACGTGCAGGAGATCATGCTCGGCTACTCGGACTCCAACAAGGAGGCCGGGATCACCGCGAGCCAGTGGTCGATCCACCGGGCGCAGCGCGCGATGCGCGACACGGCGGCCCGACACGGCGTCACGCTGCGCCTGTTCCACGGCCGCGGCGGTACGGTCGGGCGCGGCGGCGGCCCCACCCACGAGGCGATCCTCGCCCAGCCGTACGGGACGCTCGACGGGTCGATCAAGGTCACCGAGCAGGGCGAGGTCATCTCCGACAAGTACACGCTGCCGGCGCTGGCCCGGGAGAACCTGGAGCTGACGGTGTCCGCGGTGCTGCAGGCGACGCTGCTGCACACCGAGCCGCGGCAGCCGGCCGAGGAGCTGGCGGTGTGGGACTCGGCGATGGAGACGGTCGCGAACGCGGCCGAGGAGAAGTACCGGGAGCTGGTGGAGCACCCGCGGCTGCCGGACTACTTCTGGGCGTGCACGCCGACGCCGCTGCTCGGCGCGCTCAACATCGGGTCCCGCCCGTCGAAGCGGCCGAACACGTCGGCCGGGCTGGACGGGCTGCGGGCGATCCCGTGGGTGTTCGGCTGGACGCAGACCCGGCAGATCGTCCCCGGCTGGTACGGCGTGGGCACCGGGCTCGCCGCCGCGAACGCGGCCGGCCTGACCGACACGCTGCGCGCCATGTACCAGCGGTGGCAGTTCTTCCGCACGTTCGTCTCCAATGTCGAGATGATGCTGGCGAAGACCGACCTGTCCATCGCCAGGCGGTACGTCGAGGCGCTGGTGCCGGACGACCTGCGCGGCCTCTTCGACCAGATCGAGACCGAGTACGCCCGTACCGTCGCCGAGGTGCTGGCGATCACCGGCGAGGCGCGGCTGCTCGACGCGCAGCCGGTACTCCAGCGCACGCTCGCGGTCCGCGACACGTACCTGGAGCCGCTGCACCACCTGCAGGTGGCGCTGCTGTCGAAGTACACGGCGGCCGGCGGGCCGGACGCCGAGAACAGGGACGAGCTGCTGGAACGCGCCCTGTTGTCCACGGTCAACGGCATCGCCGCCGGGCTGCGCAACACCGGCTGACGACGCACCGCCGGGTCGGGGGTCCCGCGAGGGGCCCTCGACCGGCGTCGGGCCGGACTGCGAGACTTGCAGACGCCCGCGCCGCCGCGACCGTCGGCCGGGTCGCCGACGTAGTCTTCGGCGCGGAGGCCGTCGATGTGGGGGTGCGATGTCCGAATGGGTCCTGCCCGACGGGGTGCTGCGTGACGCGCCGTCGTACACACCGCGACCCGCCGAACTCGCCGACCTGGAGCTGCTGCTCCTCGGCGCGTACGCGCCGCTGACCGGCTTCCTCGCGGAGGACGACGTGGCGAGCGTGCAGCGCCGCGGCGCGCTCGCCGACGGTACGCCGTGGCCGGTGCCGGTGACCCTCGCGGTACCGGCCGAGGTCGCGGAGCGGCTGGATCCGGGGCACGCGATGCGCCGGCTGCTGATCCTGACCGACCCGGAGGGCGCGCCGGTCGCGGCGGTCGAGGCGACCGAGCTGACCGAGGCGCGCGGCGGCTGGTTCCGGGTCGCCGGCCCGGTGCGGCGGGTGGGCGCGCCTGAGCACGGCGCCTTCCGCACGCTGCGGCTCGACCCCGCGCAGACCCGCGAGTTGTTGCCGGAGGGCAGGATCCTCGGCGTCATCGCGACCCGGCCGCTGCACCGCCCGCAGCTCGCCCAGATCGGCAACGCGGCCCGTACGATCGGCGCGCACCTGCTGATCTTCGTCCCGGTCGCGGGCCCCACGCCGGAGGGCCTCGCCCCCGAGGTGCTGGTACGCACGGTGCTGGCGGCGCGGGACAGGATGCCGGCGGCGACGATCGTCGCGGTGCCGCTCGCCTCGCGTGGCGACGAGATACGCGACGGCCTGCTCCGTGCCCGCGTCGCCGCCAACTACGGCGCCACGCACCTGCTGTCCACCGGCGTCGCGGTCGGCGGCGGCATCCGCATCGTCGTGCCGCGCGACCTGGCGTACGACAACCGGGACGGGCAGTGGCGGCCGATGGACGACATCCCGCCGCGGCGCCGGCGTACCGCGATGTCGTTGGGGGAGATCGACGACCTGCTGGACCGCGGGTCGCCGCTGCCGGAGTGGCACACGCCGCCGGCGGTGGCGCAGGAGCTGCGCCGGGCGCGCCCGCCGCGGCACAGCCGGGGGCTGGTGCTGCTGTTCACCGGGCTGTCCGGGGCGGGCAAGTCGACGATCGCGCGCGGCGTGGGCGACGCGCTGGCCGAGTCGGGCGACCGTACGGTCACCACGCTCGACGGCGACGTCGTACGCCGGATGCTGTCGGCCGGGTTGGGCTTCTCGGCCGAGGACCGGGACCGCAACATCCGCCGGATCGGTTTCGTGGCCGCGGAGGTGGCGCGGCACGGCGGGATCGCCCTGTGCGCCCCGATCGCCCCGTACGCGCGAACCCGCGCCGAGGTGCGCGCGATGGTCCGCGCGGTCGGCGGCGACTTCGTCCTCGTCCACGTGGCGACGCCGCTGGAGGTGTGCGAGGAACGCGACCGCAAGGGCCTGTACGCGAAGGCCCGCGCCGGCCAGGTCACCGCGTTCACCGGCGTGACCGATCCGTACGAGGTGCCGACCGACGCGGACCTCACCATCGACACCGCGAAGCTGACCGTCGACGAGGCCGTGGACACGGTGCTCGACCACCTGGTGGCGGGCGGCTGGTTGGATCCGCTCGACTGATGGACCACCTGCTGCTGGTACTCGCGGGACTCGGGGTCGGCGTCGTGGTCGGCCTGACCGGGATGGGTGGCGGCGCGCTGATGACGCCGCTGCTGGTGCTGTTCTTCGGCGTACCGCCGCTGGCCGCGGTGTCGAGCGACCTGGTGGCGAGCCTCGTCATGAAGCCGGTCGGCGGCCTGGTGCATCTGCGCCGGGGCACGGTGGACCGGCGGCTGGTGGGGTGGTTGTGCGCGGGCAGCGTGCCGTGCGCGTTCGCGGGGGTGTTGCTGGCGCGGGCGTTCGGCGACGGCGACCGGGTGCAGCAGGTGATCTCCACGGCGCTGGGCGCGGCGCTCCTGTTGGCGGTGGTCGGGTTGTCGGCCCGCGCGTTCGTCGCGGTCCGGGAGGACGCGCTCGCCGTCGAGCGCTCCGCGTCCCCGGTGGTACGCGTGCGGCCGGTGCCGACGCTCGCGGTCGGCGCGTTCGGCGGACTGGTCGTCGGCCTCACGTCAGTGGGGTCCGGTTCGCTGATCATCGTGGCGCTGCTCGCCCTCTACCCGATGCTGTCGGCGCGCGACCTGGTCGGCACCGACCTGGTGCAGGCCGTACCGCTGGTTGCGGCGGCGTCGCTGGCGCACCTGCTGTTCGGCGACTTCCAGCTCACGCTGACCGCGTTCCTGCTGGTCGGCGCGCTGCCCGGGGTGTACGTGGGCGCCCGGCTGTCGTCGCGTGCCCCGTCCGCGGTGGTACGCCGGGCGCTGGGCCTGGTGCTGCTCGCGAGCGGGTTGAAGATGCTCGGCGTGGGCAACGTGGCGCTGCTCGCCGCGGTGGCCGGCGGGTTCGTCGTGTGCGTACCGGGATGGCGGGTGGTGCGACCCCGGCTGCACGCGCGCCTCGCGGCGGCCACCGCGTCGAATCGTCGTACCGAATAAACCTACTAAATTGGTCGGCTCCTACGGAATTCTCGGGAATGTGGGAGTCGGCGTCGGCGAGCTCGCCGGCGACCCGGACGGCGACGGCGAGGTCGACGGCGACGGGCTCGCCGAGTCGCTGGGCGACGGGGACGGACTCGGTGACGGCGATCCGGTCGGCGACGGCGACGGCGAGGTCGGCGGGTTGTCCACCCCGACCTGGAACACCGGCAGCTTGCCGAGGTCCTGGTACGACCCGAGCGCCTGCTTCGGACTGTTCACCCGGGAGTCCCGCTCGCCCGGCGTGTCGAAGTACACCAGCGCCTTGAGCCGTGGGAAGTCACCGATCGACGTGCCGACGTCGTCGAAGAACCACGACTTGTGGCCCCGGTCGGAGCCGGCCCACACGCCCCACTCCCCGAGCATCAGCGGCTTGTCCGGGAACGTCTTGCTCGCCCAGGTGTAGAAGCCGGGCCACGTGCTCAGCGGGTACATCCCGGACAGGACGAGGTCCTCGGGCGTGCCGCCGCGGTTGACCATCTCGCCGAAGTCGCCGTAGCCGTACCCGGGCGACGAGTACGCGTAGGTGTCCCACGCGATCCAGTCGACGACGTCGTCACCGGGGTACAGGTCGTCGTGCCACGGTGCCATGGCCCACTTCGGGTACGCCATGTAGTCCATGACGAAGACCGCGTTCGTCACGCCGTCGGCGCGCAGCCGCTGGACCACGTGCCGGTACATCGCGGCGTAGTTGGCCGCCGTGTACCCCGAGCCGGGCCGCTCGACCACGTCGTTCTCCGGCTCGTGGTGGATGGTCAGGAAGAACCTGTCCGGGAACCTCTGCTTGATGTTCGCGGCGACCCGGTCGAGGTACCCGTCGACCTTCGAGTCACCGCGGGCGATGGCCGCCCAGCTCGCGACCGCCGGCTTCCAGTTCGTGAACAGGATCCGCGGGTTGTCCTTGTCGCTCGCCAGCGCGATCTCGTCGGCGGTCGGGAACAGCGCGCCCGTCCCCCGGTGGTACGTGTGGAAGATCGTCTGGGTACGCCCGGTGAGCTGCTCGAACGCCCGCAGCGACCGGGTCGTCGGTGCCGAGGTGTGGCCGCCGGTCGCGGCGCCCCACAGCACGCCGCAGCTGGGTACGAGCTTGTCGTCGACGCCGCACCGGGTGGCGGGCGGGCTGCTCGGTGGGCCGCTGCCGGACGGTTCCGGCGCCAGGCTCGCGCCCGCCCGGGCAGGGACGGGCGGGGCGCTGGTCATCGTGACTCCGAGGGCCAACGCTCCGCCGACCGCGGTCAGGGCCAGCACGTTCCGTGCACGTACCCGCCGCATCTGTGCCTCCTCCGCCTCGTTCACCTCATGACTCAGGAGTAGCAGCTCAGGCGCCGACAGATCCACGATTCCCGATCTTTCGTACGTGGGGTGTACGTCGCCGCGGAAGACGACACCGGGTACCGGCCGGCCGGGATCTCCCGCACGGGCAGGGAACCGCGCCACCAAGACCCGGGGGCCGACACGGAAGGTGGCGAACGAATCACTTAAAGTGTGGAACCTGGCCTCTCGGTGCTGCCCGCATGACCCGCCGTCGGGCCGAACCCGTCAGCCCGGCACGAACGCCGCCCCGTAGGCGAAAGGCGCACCCCCATGGACGTCACCCGCCCGGCACCGACCGACCTCGCCGGCCAGCTCACCGCGGTACGCCGCGGCTGGTGGCTGGTCCTCGCCGGCCTCCTCCTCGGCCTCGTGACGGCCGGCGCCGTCACCGCCGCCCAACCTCGGACGTACCAGTCGACGACGTCCGTGCTGGTCCTGCCGACCGGCGGCCAGGACGCCAACGCTGCCGGCGGGCGTACCAAGGAGACGATCAACCTCGACACCGAGGCGCAGCTCGTCCGGTCGACCGCGGTGGCCGAGCGGGCCCGGGCCCTGCTCCGCACGTCCACGGCCGGCGACCCGGCCGACGCGGTGACCGTCTCCGTCCCGCCGAACAGCACCGTCATGCAGATCGTCTTCACCGCCGGTACGCCGGCCGACGCGCGCGCCGGATCGCACGCCTTCGCCATCGCGTACCTGGCGAACCGGGCAGACGGGGCCGCGTCCGCGAACGACGCGACCGCCACGGCGCTGCGCGACCAGATCTCCACCGTCACCAAGCAGCTGCGGGACACCTCCGCGCAGCTCGCCGCCGCCGACCCCGGCTCGCCGAGTCGCGCGTACCTGGACACCCGGCGGCGCAACCTGTCCAACCAGCTCGACACTCTCTCGAACCGGCTCAGCGACGCCACCGCCGCGCCGGCCAGCCCCGGCCGGATCATCAGCGACGCGACGCTGCCCGCCTCCGCCGCCAGCCCGTCCGTACCGGTCAACCTCGCCGCCGGCCTCGTGCTCGGGCTGTTCGTCGGGCTGGCCGCGGCGTTCCTCCTCTCCCGCCTCGATCACCGCGTACGCAACGCCGGCGACCTGCGGCGCCGCACCGGCGTGCGGGTACTGGCCGAGCTGCCGGCGCCACCGACCGGGCTGACCGCCGCACCCGGCGAACGCATCTTCTCCCGGCTCCGCAACGAACTCGTCGCCGGTACCGACGCGCACGGTGTCATCGCCGTGATCGGCACCGGCCCCGCGCACGCCGACCGGTACGGCGCGGGCGTGCTGGTCGCGGCGAACCTGGCCGCGGCGTTCGGCCGGGCCGGCACCGACACCGTGCTCGTGGACACCGCCCCCGCGACCGCGCCGTACGACGCGGCGTCCGTCGCCGCGGTCCCCGCGACGCCCGGGCTCGCCGACGTACTCGACGGCATCGATCTCGCCGAGGCGCTGCACCGCGCCGCGGACGAACCGAACCTGTGGGTACTCACGCCCGGCACGAACGCCGACCGCCTGCCGTCCGAGCCCGTACGCGCGACCCTGCGCCGGCTCCGGGACCGCTGCGACCAGGTCGTCGTCGCCGCGCCGAACGCCGCCGACGGTCCGGACGCGCAGACCCTCGCCAGCCTCGCCGACGCCGCCGTCCTTGCGGTAGAGCTGCGCACCACCCGGTACGAGGACGTCCTCGACGTCGCCGACCAGCTCCGCGGCGTCGGTACGCCGCTGCTCGGCGCCGTGCTCCTGCCGCCCGCGCCCAGCAGCGACGTCACCCCGCCCGAGCCGACCGACCCGGCGGCGCGCACCACGGACGAGGTGCGGGCGCCGGTGCAGCGGGCGGACGAGCCGGCGGAGCCCGGCCGGCCCGCCGACGAGCCCGAACCGGCCGAGTCGGGCCCGCGGTCCGAGGCGGTACCGGCGGTCGTGGCGGGCGAGGTGCCGGCGTACGGCGGGAAAGAGGTCGAGGCGGCGGGCGCGGGCGGGGCCTGAACGTGGTGGCGGTCGCGGAGGCTCCACAAAGGACGGTCCAGCCCGTCGCGCGACGGTGGCCGGGCGCGTGCTGGCCGCTGACCTGGCTGCTGGCGGCGTACCCGATCTGGTGGGCGCTCGGCCTCGGCGTGCTGATCTTTCCGTTGATGGCGGTGCCGATGGCGGCGGCGGTGGCGCGGCGCCGGCCGCTGCGGCTGCCACCGGAACTGGTGCTGTGGCTGCTGTTCCTCGTCGTCACGCTCGCCGGTACGGCCGCGCTCGGCATCAACCCGGCCGGCACGATCCCGGGCAGCCTGGTCGGTCGGCTGCCGGGCGTGGCGTTCCGGCTCGTCGAGTACGCATCGCTGACGGTGCTGCTGCTGTACGCCGGCACGCGTACCGAGGCGGAGTTGCCGAGGCGGCGGCTGGTGCTGCTGCTCGGGTGGCTGTTCGCGGTGACGGTCGGGGGCGGGCTGCTGGGCACGTTCGCCGGGCAGTTCGGCTTCTCGTCCCCGGTGGAGATGCTGCTGCCGCACCACATCCGTACCAACAACTTCGTGGCGTCGCTGGTGCATCCGTCGGCCGCGCAGGTGATGGAGGTGCTGGGCTACTCGTCGCCGCGGCCGGCCGCGCCCTGGGGGTACACGAACACCTGGGGCAACAACCTGGCGCTGCTGGTCGGTTGGTTCGTGGTGGCCGCGTTCGTGTTGCGGTACCGGGCTTCCCGCTCGATCGTCCGATGTGGACGGTGGGTGGCGGCCGGCGTGTTGGTGCTCGCGCTCGTACCGATCGTCTACTCGCTCAACCGCGGCCTGTGGATCGACCTCGGCCTGCTCGCCGGATACCTGGCCCTGCGGCTCGCGTTGCGCGGACGGCTGTGGGTGGTCGGCGCCGCCACGGCGGCGGTCCTCGTCGTCGCCGCGCTGGTACTGGCGACGCCGCTCGGGCAGGTCGTCCGCGGCCGCCTGGAGAACGGGAAGTCCAACAACGTCAGGATGTTCGTCACCGAACGCGCCCTCGACGGCGTCTGGCAGTCGCCGGTCGTCGGCCTCGGCACGACCCGCAACACGCAGGGCAGCGACAGGTCCATCGCGGTCGGCGACAGCGACTCCTGCCAGCGTTGCGGCGGCCACACGATCGGCGGCAACGGCCAGCTCTGGCAGGTCCTCTACCTGCACGGCCTGCTCGGCACGGCGCTGTACGTCGGCTTCTTCCTCACGATCCTCTGGCGCTACCGCCGCGACACCAGCCCGATCGGGTTGGCCGCGTCCGGCGCGATCGTCGTGTCGCTCGCCTCGATGTTCTACTACAACGCCCTCGTCACCCCGCTGGCGTTCACGTTCCTGTCGTACGCGCTGCTCTGGCGCAACGCCACCGATCGGCCCGCACCCGGAGCCGCACCGACCGCTGAGGAGAACCAGGTGATCGCGTCATGACCGCGCCGGCCGAGCTGACCGAGGGGGAGTCAGCACGGCGCACGGCGTATCTGACCGAGGTGCTGCCGCTGCTGTACCCGCCGCCCTGCGCCGTGTCGCTGCCGGGTTCGTCCACAGTGGACGGCGCAGGCCGGGAGTACGTGGTGCTGCCGGACATGCGGCGGGCCCGGCTCCTCGCGCCGACCGGCAGCACCCGGGTCACCGTCGGCGCCGTCCGCCGGTACTCCGAGCCGCAGTCGCTGGCGTCACGGATGAAGCGCGGCGCGGTGGTGGCGGCACTGCGTACCGGGGCGTCCCGGGTGCTGCTGCGCGACCGGGTGCGAGTGTCCACACCGGACGGTGCGGACAACATCGAGAGCTGCCTGCGCGAGCTGCTGGGCGTCAGCCTCGTCCCGTCCGTCCACATCGGACCGGCCCGGGCGAACCGGAAACCCGTGCTGCAACTGCTGGACGACGTCGGCCGTACCATCGCGTTCGTCAAGCTGGGCATCAACGAGCTGACCCGCGGCCTGGTCCGGGCCGAGGCTCGCGGCCTGCTCACCATCGCCAACGCCGGGTTCCGCCACCTCACCCCGCCGGCCGTACTGTCGACCGGGCAGTGGCGCGGGCACGAGATCCTTGCCTCGTCGGCGTTGCCGATCGACCGGCCCCGCGTACCGCTGGGCGCGGACACGCTCACCGCCGCGATGCGCGAGGTCGCCGGGGTCGCCGGGCTGCGCCGGCAGCGGCTCGCCGACAGCCGCTACTGGGCGCGGCTGCGGGCCCGGCTCGCCGGACTGACCGCGACCGAGGACGGTCGCGCGCTCGCCGCGGCCGGCCGCGACCTGGTGCTGCGTACCGGGGACAGCCGACTGGAGTTCGGTGCGTGGCACGGGGACTGGTCGCCGTGGAACATGGCGTCCACGTCGGTCGGGCTGCTGGTGTGGGACTGGGAACGCTTCGACGCCGGCGTACCGGTGGGCTTCGACCCGCTGCACTACCGGTTGCAGGCCGCGATCGTACGGGAGCGCCGGGAGCCGCGCGCCGCGGTCGCCGAGTGCCTGGCCGACGCCGCTCCCCTGGTCGCAGCCCTCGGCGTACCCGCGGAGTCGGCGCGGGTGACCGCACTGCTCTACCTGGTCGACCTCGCCGCGCGGTACCTGGGTGACCGGCAGGCGGAGGCCGGCGCGCGGCTCGGCGTACTCGGCACCTGGCTGCTGCCCGAACTCGTCGCCGCCGTCGGCGCCGTACCCGATCCCACGGTAGCGAGGTGAGTTGAGATGCCGCTTGGTTCCTCCGTCCCGGCGCCGATGAAACGCCTGGTGCACACCGGATCCCTGGCGATCGGCCGGTTGTCGGCACGGTCGCGCATGTTGCCGTCGTTCCTCATCGCGGGTGGCCAGCGCTGCGGCACCACCTCGATGTACCGCGCGCTGGCCGACCACCCCACCGTGCTGAAGGCCGTGCTGCACAAGGGAGTCCACTACTTCGACGTGGACTACCACCGGGGCCCCGACTGGTACCGCGGGCACTTTCCGTTGCGGCGCACCGCCCGCAAGGTCGCCGCCCGCACCGGCGCCCGCGCCCAGACGTTCGAGTCGAGCCCGTACTACATGTACCACCCGCTCGCCGCCGAACGGATCGCCGCCGCGCTGCCGGACGTACGGCTGATCGTGCTGATCCGCGACCCGGTCGAACGGGCGTACTCGCAGCACGCGCACGAGGTGGCGCGCGGCTTCGAGACCGAACGGGACTTCACCGTGGCGATCGGCCGGGAGCCGGGCCGGCTGCTCGGCGAGGTGGACAGGCTGCGCGCCGATCCGACGTACTACAGCCATGCGCACCAGCACCACGCGTACGTGGAACGCGGCCAGTACGTCGACCACCTGCAACGGCTGGAGACGGTGTTCGGGCGGGACCGCATCCACGTGGTCGACGCCGAGATGTTCTTCACCCAACCGGAGCCGGTGTACGACTCGGTCCTGTCGTTCCTGCGCCTGCCGGACCTCGGGTACCCGCGGTTCGAGCGGCACAACGCCCGGCGGCGCGGCCCGATGCCGGAGCGTACGAGGGATCTGTTGACCCGGCACTTCGAGCCGTACAACCGGCGGCTCGTCGAGTGGCTGGGATACCGGCCGTCGTTCGTGGAGCGCTGAGGAGTGTCCACTGTGGCCGGTCGTGCGGCCGCGGACACCGACCGCGCCGCCCTCGGCGGGGTGGGCCGCGGCGGCGTGCTGAACCTCGCCGCCGCGGGCTTCTCCGGGCTGGCCGGACTGGCCGTCACCACGCTCGTCGCGCGCGGGCTCGGGCACGCGCAGGCCGGCGTATTCTTCGCCGCCACGTCGGCGTTCCTGCTGGCGCAGATGCTGGCGAAGCTGGGCACCGACACCGGCCTGGTCTACTGGCTGGCCCGGCTGCGCGCGGTACGCCGGTTCGACCTGCTGCACCGCCTGCTGCACCGGGCGCTGCTACCCGTGCTGGTCGCCTCGGTACTCGCCGCGGTGGTCCTGATGGTCGCCGCGCCGTACCTGGCGCGCCTGCCGGTGCTCACCGGACGGCACGCCCAGGCCGGCGACTTCGCCCGCCAGCTCCGGGTCCTCGCGTTGTTCCTGCCCGCGGCGGCGCTGTCCGACACGCTGCTTTCGGCGACCCGCGGGTACCGGACGATGCGGCCGACCGCCCTGGTGGACAAGGTGATCCGGCCGTCGCTGCAACTCGCCGTGCTGCTCGTGGTGCTGCTGTCGGCGAGCACCACGCTGGACACGCTCGCCTGGGCCGCGCCGTACACGGTGAGCGCGGTGCTCGCCGCCTGGTACCTGTCCACAGTGGACCGCACGGCGCGGTCCCGGCCGACATCCGTGTCGTCCACTGTGGACTTCGCCGTACCGGCGCGGCTCGGCGCGGCGTTCTGGCGGTTCACCATGCCGCGCGCGCTGTCCAGCATCGCCCAGATCGCGTTGCAGCGCCTGGACGTCCTGCTCGTCGCCGCGCTGCTCGGCTTCCCGGCCGCCGCGTTGTACACGGTCGCGACCCGTTTCATCGTCGTCGGCCAGCTCGGCAACCAGGCCATCGGCAGCGCCGTCCAGCCCCGGCTTGCGGAGCTGCTCGCCCGCCACGACTACGCCGCGGTACGCCTGCTGTACCAGGGATCCACCGCTTGGGTGGTCCTGACCACCTGGCCGATGTACCTGCTCGTCGGGATCTTCGCGCCGGCGTACCTGGGGGTGTTCGGCGCCGGGTACGACGCGCCGGGCTCCGCGGTCGTCGTCGCCGTGCTGTGCCTGGCGATGCTCGCCGCCGGCGCCTGCGGCATGGTCGACATGGTGCTCACCATGGGCGGGCGTACCACCTGGAACCTGGCGAACGTGGTGCTCGCGCTCGCCGTCAACCTGAGCCTGGACCTGGCGCTGATCCCGCCGATGGGCATCATGGGCGCCGCGATCGGATGGGCGGCCGCGGTTCTGGTCAAGAACCTGGTGCCGCTGGCGCAGATCGCCGGCGCGCTGCGGCTGCACCCGTTCGGCCGGGCCACGGCCTGGGCGGCGCTGCTCGCCGTGGGCTGCGTCGGCGTACCGGCCCTCGGTGCCCGCCTCCTGCTCGGGCCCGGCCTCGCCGGCCTCGTCACCGCCGCCGCCGTCGCCGTACCGCTCTACGCGACGGCCTGCGTTCTCGCCCGCCACCCGCTCGGGCTCACCGATCTGTTGCCCCGCCGAATCACCGAGAGGCTCCGCCATGCGCACTGACTATCCCGAGCTGTTCCGGGACGCCGCCGCGGTCACCAAGTACGAGAACGTCGTCTACCGGCCCGGCGGCTACTCGGCCGCGATCAGCGCGCGGCAGCGGGACCTGCTGCGTAACCTGGTGCGCCGGTCGTTCGCCGAGCCGCCGGTGCAGCACGACTTCGCCTGCGGCACCGGGCGGGCGCTGCTGATGCTCGCCGACGAGGTCCGCGCCGGCCACGGGTACGACGTGTCGCCGGCGATGCTGCGCGGCGCCCGGGACGCCGGCTGCACCGCCGACCTGCACCTGGTGCCGCCGGACGGCCCGGTACCGGTGCCGGCGCACGCCGGCGGCCCGGCGCTCGTCACGATGTTCCGGTTGCTGCTCAACGCATCCCCGCAGGTACGCGACCGCGCGCTCGCGTTCGCCGCTGCGGCACTGCCGCACCGCGACGCCGGCCTGCTCGTCCTGGAGAACCACGGCCGCCGCCGGTCGCTGCGCCATCTGGGCCGCTGGCGGCACCGCCGCGACCCGTGGTTCTCCGAGCTGTCCGACCGCGAGGCGCGGGATCTGCTGGCACGGCACGGTTTCGAGCTGGTCGCCGTGCACGCCTTCGCCCTCACCACCCGCGGCTGGTACGACGTCCCGGTGCTGCGCGCGGTCGCCGGCCTGCTCGACACGTACGTGGCGCCAGGCCTGGCCTCCCTCGCCACCGACGTCCTGTACGTCGCCCGCCGGATGCCCTGATGTCGGCCGGCCGTGCCGCGGTCGCGGTGCTGGTCGTGCTCGCCGCCCTGACGGCGTGCGCCGCGCCGCCGGACCGTCCGGCGCCGACCGACCCCGCCGGTACGCCGCGCGCCGTGGCCACCGCCCGCGGCCCGCTGCCCGGCGGTCC
Organism: Actinocatenispora sp.; assembly: GCA_036503555.1. Classification (GTDB taxonomy): domain Bacteria; phylum Actinomycetota; class Actinomycetes; order Mycobacteriales; family Micromonosporaceae; genus Actinocatenispora. The sequence goes on along the minus strand of DASXWQ010000045.1, from coordinate 91,834 downwards.
GGTACGCCCGCCCGCGCACGGCGCGTACCTCGGTGCGTACGCGAAGCCGGATCCGGTCACGCAGCCGGGCCGGATCCTGGCCGTGGACGACCTCCAGGGCCAGCTCGGCCGGCGGCTGGACATCGTGCACACGTACCGGAAGTGGACGGACCCGTTCGACACCGAGTCCGACCGTGCCTTCCAGGACAACGGGTCCGTGCTGCTCTACTCGTGGGCCGGCACGGACACCCGCGAGATCACCACCGGCCGGTACGACACGCTGATCGCCGAACGGGCCCGGCAGGTCCGCGCGATGCGCCGGCCGATCCTGCTGGAGTGGCGCTGGGAGATGGACCGGCCGAACCTGCGGGCCGAGATGTGGTCGCCCGCCGACTACGTCGCGGCGTGGCGGCACCTGCGCACGGTGTTCGCGGCCCAGCACGTCACGAACGCGTCCTGGGTGTGGTGCCCGACCGCGAACGGCTTCGCGCCCGGCGGCGACGCGCCCGCCTTCTACCCGGGCGACGCGTACGTCGACTGGCTGTGCGTCGACGCGTATCCGGGCCGGCGGGTACGGCCGCTGACCGACGTCCTCACACCGTTCCTGACGTGGGCCCGGCGCCACCGCAAGCCGATCGTGATCGGCGAGTACGGCGCGCCGAAGTCGTACGGCTCGCCCGCGCGGGCCGCCTGGCTGCGCGGCGCCGCCGCCGAGTTCCGGGCGAACCCGCAGATCCGCGCCGCCTGCTACTACGACTCCGACCCGGACCGCGACCGCCCCGTCGAGCGGTACGCCCTGCGCGGCGACCCGCGCGCCCTGGCCGCCTTCACCGCCATGGCCCGCGACCCGTACTTCACTCCTCAGGGGTAAGAATGCCCACGTACTCGGCGAGTTATGGGAAAGGGTTGTTGCCAGACACTTTCCTCCTACCCGTCGGTAATGGTCTGATACGGGAGCGATCCGAGACCCCACCCCCACCCGCTCGGATCCCTACCCGGAGGATGACGATGCGCAGATCTCGCCTCATCGCACCCATCGTCGGCCTGGCCGCCGCCCTCGGCGCGACCCTCGCCATGGCCGCCCCGGCCCAGGCCGCCAGCGTCAACTACGTCGCCCTCGGCGACTCGTACTCCTCGGGCGTCGGCGCCGGCGGCGAAAGCGGCGACTGCCTGCAGAGCTCGAACGCGTACTCGGCGCTGTGGGCGTCCGCCAACTCGCCCGCCTCGTACACGACGGTGGCGTGCTCCGGCGCGACCACCGACGACGTGAACGGAAGCCAGCTCTCCGCGCTGAGCAGCAGCACGTCGCTGGTGAGCATCACGATCGGCGGCAACGACGTCGGCTTCGCCAACATCATGACCACGTGCGCCCTGCAGGGCACCGACGCCTGCGTGGCCGCGGTGAACTCCGCCGAGGACACCGCGCGCAACGCGATGCCCGGCAAGCTCGACACGACGTACGACAACATCCGGTCGCACGCGCCGAACGCGCACGTCGTGGTGCTCAGCTACCCGGTCTTCTACGAGCTGGGCACGTCCGGCTGCATCGGGCTGAGCGAGACCTCCCGCGCCAAGATCGACGAGGGCATCAACCTGCTCGACGACATCACCCGTGACGCGGCCGGCCGCCACGGCAACTTCTCGTACGCCGACGTGCGGAGCATCTGGGTCGGCCACCAGCTGTGCAGCGGCGGCACCAAGTGGCTGCACTCGCTGAACTTCGCCGACATCACCGAGTCGTACCACCCGACGGCCGCCGGCCAGTCCGGCGGGTACCTGCCGGTCTTCAGCTCCGCGGTCTGAGCACGCGAAACGGCGCCGACCCGGGCAGGGTCGGCGCCGTTTCGTGTGGGTACGGCTCAGCGGTGCCGGGCGCGGTAGCGGCGTCGGCCGACCACGAACAGCGCGGCACCGGCGAGCAGCACCGCGGCGCCGGTACCGGCGACGGTGGCCGTGCTGGAACCGGTGACCGGCAGCGTGCCGCCGCCACCGCCCTGGCCGCCGGTCGCGGTGACCGTGATCGGGGCGGCGTTGTTGTCCTTGTTCGTCTCACCGGGCGTCTTCGTGGTGACCGACACCCGACCGTCGTCGCCCACGGTCGCGTCGGTGATGGTGAGCTTCAGGTCCATCGACTGCTTGCTGCCGGCCGGCACGATGTCGGACGACGCGCAGTGCACCGAGTGGCCCTTCGACTTCCATGCGCAGCCCTTCGGCAGCTCCGCGAGCGTGGTACCGGTCGGCGCGACGATGTCGACGACACCGCCGACCATGTCGGACGGGCCGGCGTTGGTACCGCTGGCCTTGACCGTCACGGTGTCGCCGACCGCACCGCGCGCGGACCCGGCCGAGACCTGGTAGTCGAAGTGGTTGGCGGTGCTGCTGATCGGCACCTTGACGGTGTTGGGTCCGCTCAGGTCCTGCCAGGACTCGGTCGGCTTGCCGTTCGCGTCGAGCGGCACGACCAGCACGGCGATGGTGTCCTGCGTCGGGCCGGGCGTGTTCTTCGCCAGCGTGAACGACGGGTCGGAGCTGACCGTCTGGCCCGGCTGAAGCTTGCCGTTCTCGTCGGTGAACGCGCAGCTCCACAGCACCGCCGAGGCGGTGGTACCGGTCTGCTTGCAGTGCTTGTTCTGCGTCACGTTCGGCAGCGAGACGTACCGCGGGATCGAGACGTTCATGAGGACGCCGTCGGTGGCCTTGCCGCTCACGTTCTGGATGGCGTAGTGGAACGTGCCGGACCCACCCGGCGCGACCGCGTCCGGCGTCGTCGCCGAGGCGTGCAGCGTGTGGTCGCCCGACGGGTCCGCGGCCGCCGGGCCGGCCAGCGCGACCATCCCGAGCCCGGCGGACGCGAGCATGGTGAGACCGGCGACCGCGCCTACGCGGCGCACGGCGTGGACTGACATGAAACCCTCCGTTTTGACTGGTCTACGGGATCACTGGCGCACAACGGCAGCAGGGCACCGGGAGATCCCGATCGGCGGCCCCGGGGGCGGGTACCGCCGCAGACGTACCGCGCCTGGTCCACAGTGGACAGTGCCGTGTGGACGGTGCGAAACTGGCGCGGACCCCCGTCGAACTCCCACGCCGGGGTGACCCGGCGCCAGGACAGCAGACCAGTCGACGCTTGCCCGGCGCTTTCATCCGGCTGTCGGTCACCGCGGGTGGTGCGGAGGTCGCGCAGCGCGTCCGCGATCAGTCCCCGCGTCAGCGGCGACGCAGGGCGCTCGTCGCCAGCAGACGTACCGCGAACGGCGCGTCGTGCACAACGTACCGCCGGAACAGCCGACCCGGCTCGCAGCCCAGCCGGTGCGCCCACTCCAGGCCGGCCCGCTGCATCCAGCGCGGCGCACGACGCTGGACGCCCGCAACGAAGCCGATCGCGGCCCCGCAGCCGACGAACCAGGTACCCGGCAGTGCCGGCGCGAGGCGGGCGATCAGCCGTTCCTGCTTGGGAAAGCCGAGCCCGACGTACACCAGGTCGGGCGCGGCGTCGACCACCCCGGCGCAGACCTCGGCGAGCGTCGCCGGGTCGTCCTCGAAGCCGTACGCCGGGCACGCGGTGCCGGCGAGCCGCAGCCCCGGGCACCGGTCGGTCAGCACCTCGCCGGCCCGTACGGCGACGCCCGGCGCACCGCCCAGCAGGTACGCGGAGCGGCCGTCGGCGCCCGCCGCCGCGGACAGCGACCAGATCAGGCTCGACCCGGCGACCCGCTCGGGCAGCGCCGTACCGGCGAGCCGGCTCGCCCAGACCAGCGGCGCGCCGTCCGCCACGACGTAGCTGGCCGCGGCGACGTGGCCGCGCGCCTCGGCGTCCCGGCGTACGAGCCGGAGGATGTCGACGTTCGGCGTGACGATCGTGCCGCCCGCGCCGGTGCGCAGGTCGGCGACGACCCGGTACACGACCTCGGCCTCGGTGAGCGGGTGGAACCCGACGCCGGACAGTTCCACCGTCGGGACCGGCCCCGACGCGTCGACAGGTGCGGACATGAACGCAGACCCTAAACGAGTCGACACGAAGAGTCTCAACAGACATACACAGAGTTGCCTGGGGCGTGTCGCGTCGTTGTACCCGGGAGCGGTTCGATCAAGGAGGTGCCGGTGGTACGGGTGCTGTTCCTCGGCGGGCTCGGACGCAGCGGAACCACGCTGCTGGAACGGATCCTGGGCGAGCTGCCCGGGGTGTGCCCGCTCGGCGAGGTCGTGCACCTGTGGCGCCGCGACGTCCTCGACGACGAACGCTGCGCCTGCGGCGAACGCTTCTCCCGGTGCGACTTCTGGCAACTCGTCGGCGCCGAGGCGTTCGGCGGCTGGACCGAGGAGTTGGCGCTGCGCGTCGTCGGCCTCCGCGCCGCCGTCGAACGCACCCGGCACCTGCCCGAACTCGCCGCACCCCGGCTCCGCGCCGGCCGGGCCCGGCTCGTCGCCGAATACACCGAGGCGTACGCCCGGGTCTACCAGGCCGCCGTCGCCGTGTCCGGCGCCCGCGTCGTCGTCGACTCGTCCAAGCACGCCTCGCTCGCGTTCTGCCTGCGCTGGTGTCCCGACGTGGACCTGCGCGTCGTGCACGTGGTCCGCGACTCGCGCGGCGTCGCGTACTCCTGGACGAAGCAGCGGGTCCGCCCCGAGTCCGACGGCAGCGCCGAGATGACCCGGTACCCGCCGGCCCGCTCCGCGCTGCTGTGGAACGCGCTGAACGCCGCGTTCGGCGTACTGGACCGGCTCGGCACGCCCGTGCACCGGCTGCGGTACGAGGAGTTCGTCGCCGATCCGGCGCGCGCCGTGGACGACATCCGCCGCTTCGCCGACCTGCCACCGGACCCCACCGCCCTCGGCTTCCTCGGCGCCGGCACCGCCCGGCTCGGGCGCTGCCACTCCGCCGCCGGGAACCCGATGCGGTTCGCCACCGGCGAGGTCGAACTGCGCTGCGACGACGCCTGGCGCCGGGAACTGCCCGGCCCGCAACGGCGGCTCGTCGGCGCGCTCACCGCCCCGCTGCTCGGCGCGTACGGGTACCCCCTGGGAGGTACCCCGTGACCGGCACCGCGCCGCCCGCCGACGCCGGGTCCGACGCGCCGTGGCCGGGCGGGCGGCGGGACGCACCGAGCGTCGGCGTGGTGATCCCGACGCACGACCGGCCGGAGTTGCTGCGCGCGGCGATCGCGTCCGTGCTCCGGCAGGACCACGACGGCGCGATCCGGGTCGTCGTCGTGTACGACCGGGCCGAGCCGGACCCGAGCCTCGCCGGCGACGACGTGACAGTGCTCGTCAACTCGCGTACGCCCGGGCTCGCGGGCGCCCGCAACACCGGCATCCTGGCACTGTCCGAAGAGGACAGTGCGGTCGACCTGGTGGCGTTCTGCGACGACGACGACACCTGGTTGCCCGGCAAGCTCACCGCGCAGGTTGCCGCGCTCGCCGCGCATCCCGGCGCCGAGTTCGCCACCTGCGCCATCGAGGTCGACTACGACGGCGTCACGACGCCGCGGCTGGCCGGCACCGACGTCGTCGTACTCGACGACCTGGCACGGTCCCGGATGGCGATGCTGCACGCGTCGACCTTCCTGGTACGCCGCGCCGCGCTCGGCGCCGACCGGCTCGGCCTCGTCGCCGAGGACGCCCCGGGCAGCCAGAACGAGGACTACGACCTGCTGCTGCGCGCGGCCCGGCGCCGGCCCATCGCCCACGTCGACCGTCCACTGGTACGCGTGCGATGGGGGCGCGGCTCGTTCTTCGCCCGCGAGTACCGGACGAAGATCGAGTCGCTGACGTGGATGCTGGACCGGCATCCCGAGCTGTCCGCCTGCCGCACCGGCTCGGCCCGGCTGTACGGGCAGCTCGCGTGCTGGCACGCCGCCGCCGGGGACCGGCGCATCGCCGTACGGTGGGCGCGCCGGTCGCTGCGCCGCAACCCGCGCGAGCCGCGCGCGGTGATCGCGCTCGCCGCCGCCGCCCACCTCGTGTCCGTCGAGTCCGTACTCGGCACCCTGCACCGCCGCGGCCGCGGCATCTGACGCCCGCCTGGCGTTCAGGCGTTGCTGCTGGCGGTCGCGTGGGTGGCGGCCCAGTCGGCGAGCGTGGTGAGGTCGGGGTGGTCGCGGCGCAGCGCCGGCAGGTCGGCCCGGAACCCGACCCGGTCGAACCAGTCGAACATCGTCGCCATCTCCTCGGAGTGCGCGCGTACCTCGGCGATCGGCTGCGACCGGAACGTCGTCGGTACGCCGGTGGCCTCGGCGAACACCCGCGCCATGGCCGGCCCGGTGAGCGCGTCGCCGGCGATGTCGAGCTGCCGCCCCAGGTACTCGTCGGGTCGGTCGAACGCGTCCGCGACGAACAGGCCGATGTCGGCGGTGGCGATCATCTGGAGCACGGTGTCGGCCCGCAGCGGCAGCGTGAGTACGCCGTCGACGGGGCCCATGCCGGCGAAGTTGTCCATGAAGAACGGCGGCCGCAGGATCGTCGCCGGCACGCCGAGCGCGGTGATGTGCCGCTCGACCGCGGCCTTGCTCTCGAAGTGCCCGACGCCGCTGTCGCGGTCGGCGCCACCGACCGACGAGTACACGAGGTGGCGGACGCCGGCCCGGGCGGCGGCGTCGGCGACCGCGACGCCCTGCCGGGTTTCGCCCGCCAGGCCGTCCGGGCCGATGAACGTCTGCACGCTGAACACCCCGTACGCCCCGGCCAGCGCCGCGTCCAGCGACGCGGCGTCGTCCATGTCGCCGACCACCAGCTCGGCGCCGGCCCCGGCCAGCGGCGCGGCCTTCGCCACGTCCCGGACGACCGCGCGTACCGGGTGGCCGCGGCGCAGCAGCTCCCGCGCCACCGCCCCGCCCTGCTGACCGGTACCGCCGAACACCGCGATCGTGCCCTGCTCCGTCGACATCTCGAACCTCCCGCACGCGAAACCGTTGGTATGCCAACGACATTACGTGGCATGCCAACTATTTGCACTGAGCGCATCGTCATAGCACTGGGAGGAATAGGGAGTACCGTGTGGCACACCAAGCAATGGAGGCACGCGTGCGCTCGACCGAGGTGAGTTCGATGGTCCCCCGGCTCGCCCGGGCCCACTGGCTCGTCGCCGGCGAGCTGCTCCAGCGGGTCGGGCTCTACCCCGGGCAGGAGCTGCTGCTGATGCGCCTGTGGGAGACCGACCACCAGTCCCAGGCCGACCTGGCGAAGGGGCTCGGCCTCGACCCGTCCACCGTCGCCCGCACCGTCCGCAGCCTCGAACAGCAGGGCCTGCTCGCCCGCACGCCCTCGCCCAGCGACCGGCGCGCCCGCGTCGTGTCCCTCACGAAGGCCGGCCGCGACCTGCGCCCCGCCGTCGAGCAGGTGTGGTCGGACCTGGAAGAGGTCACCACCCGCGACCTGTCCGACCGCCAGCGCACCGACGCGCTCCGACTCATGCGCCGCATGGAAGCCAGCCTCACCGCCGAACGCGCCGACCCGACCAGTTCGGCCGAATAGACCACATTCGCGCGGAATCTCAGGACGATGAGGCGGACACCCGCCGCCTGTGAGGAGACCATCCGTGCGGACCCGCCGCCTGCTCGCCGCCGCCGCCGTGGCCACCGCCCTCGCCGCCGCACCGCTCGCGCCCGCCACCGCGCACCCCACCCACGGCGCCGGATGCCGACCCGGAACCCCGGCGTCCGCCCCGCCGACCCAGCGGTACCTCGACGACCACGAGTACCTCGGCCCCGAGCCGCTGCCGCACCGCCGGCCGGTCGGCCCGCTCCTGCACGGGTACCGGCGGCTCGGCGGGCTGGCGGAGACGACGTTCACCGCGCGGTACCGGGACGGCGACCGCTGGGTCTACCCGCCCGCCGACGGCTTCCTGGTACGCGACGGCAGGCCCGTGAAACACCGCGAGGAGATGGTGCCCGGCGAGCGCATCGACCGGTTCGGCTACGCCGGCGGCGCGTACCTGGCGCCGACCGGGACACCGTTCGCGCAGCGCGCCCTGCCGCCGCAGAACCTCAACACGCCCGCCGACACCCCGCAGAGCAACTACCACGAGTACTGCGTGGCGAAGACGTTCGACGTCGACGCCGGGCCGATCGCGCCGTGGTTCGGCCAACCCGGCCGCGGACGGCAGTTCAAGCTCGACCCCGGGTACCTGCCGGCCGCCGGCACCGCGCTCAGCGTCACATGGCTGCTGGCGCACGGCTACCTGGTGGAGGAGGATCCGACCGCGTGGACCGGTACGCGCTGACCGAGGCGCTGCTCGCGGCGGGCCTGCCCGCCGGCTCGTTCGTCGTCGGCGGGGTGCACGAGCCCGACCCGCCCGCGCTCGACTACTGGTTCCTGCGCGGCGCGCCCGGCCGCTGGGAGATCGGGCCGTACGAGCGGGGCCGCGCCGAGGTGCGCGAAACGTACGAGAGGGAGGCGGACGCCTGCGCCCGCCTCCTCGCGATCCTCACCGGCGCGGCCTGACCAGCGCGCCCACCGCTCAGTCGGTCGAGACGATCATGCCGGCCGCGACCGTACGGTTGGTCTGTTCGTCGATGAGGATGAAGCCGCCCGTCGTGCGGTTCCGGCGGTACTCGTCGGCCAGCAACGGCCGCGTCGTACGCAGGCGGATGCGGCCGATCTCGTTGAGCGACAACGAGTCCGCCGCCTCGTCCCGGTGCAGCGTGTTCACGTCCAGCCGGTACTTCAGGTCGCGGACCACGGCGCGGGCCGAGTGCGTGGTGTGCTTGATGGCGTACTTGCCGCGCGGGTGCAGCGGGCGCTGCTCGTCCATCCAGCAGACCATCGCGTCGATGTCCTGCGACTGGGCGGGAGCGTTGTGCGGCCGGCAGATCAGGTCGCCGCGGGACACGTCGAGCTCGTCGGCCAGCCGTACCGTCACCGACATCGGCGCGAACGCCTCCGCCACCGGCCCGTCCGCCGTGTCGATGCTCGCGATCCTCGTGGTGAAGCCGGACGGCAGCACCATCACCTCGTCGCCGGGCTTGAACACGCCGGACGCGATCTGCCCGGCGTACCCGCGGTAGTCGTGGTTGCTGTTCGAGTGCGGCCGGATCACGTACTGCACGGGGAAACGCGCGTCGACCAGGTTGCGGTCCGAGGCGATGTGCACGTTCTCCAGGTGGTGCAGCAGCGACGGGCCCTCGTACCAGGGCATGGCCGACGACCGGGAGACGACGTTGTCGCCGCGCAGGGCGGAGATCGGGATGACGGTCAGGTCGGCGATCTCCAGCTTCGTCGCGAACGCCGTGAACTCGGCGTGGATCCGCTCGAAGACCTCCTGCGAGTAGTCCACCAGGTCCATCTTGTTGACGCACAGGACCAGGTGCGGCACCCGCAGCAGCGAGCACAGGAACGCGTGCCGGCGGGACTGCTCGACCAGGCCCTTCCGCGCGTCGACGAGGATCAGCGCCAGGTCCGCGGTGGACGCGCCGGTCACCATGTTCCGCGTGTACTGGATGTGGCCCGGGGTGTCGGCGATGATGAACTTCCGCCGCGGCGTCGCGAAGTAGCGGTACGCCACGTCGATCGTGATGCCCTGCTCCCGCTCGGCCCGCAGCCCGTCGGTCAGCAGCGCCAGGTCGGTGTACTCGTCGCCGCGCGCCGCGGACGTGCTCTCCACCGCGGCGAGCTGGTCCTCGAAGATCGACTTCGAGTCGTACAGCAGGCGGCCGATCAGGGTGGACTTGCCGTCGTCGACGCTGCCCGCCGTGGCGAACCGGAGCAGGTCGGTGGTGTCCGCCGCCTCGCCGGGCACGGTCTCGGTCGTCATCAGAAGTAGCCCTCCCGCTTGCGGTCCTCCATCGCGGCCTCGCTCACCCGGTCGTCGCCCCGGGTCGCGCCGCGCTCGGTGATCCGCGTGGCGGCCACCTCGTCGATCACCTTCGCCACCGTGTCCGCGTCGGAGCGCACCGCCGCCGTGCAGGTCGCGTCCCCGACCGTGCGGTACCGGACGCGCTCGGTGCGGACCGTCTCGCCCTCGGCCGGGGTGATGAACTCGCCCACCGCGTACAACATGCCGTCGCGCTCGACGACCTCACGGTCGTGCGCGTAGTACACGTCGGGCAGGCCGATGGCCTCCTGGGCGATGTAGTGCCAGATGTCCAGCTCGGTCCAGTTCGACAGGGGGAAGACCCGGATCGACTCGCCCGGGTGCACCCGCGCGTTGTACAGCGACCACAGCTCGGGCCGCTGGTTCTTCGGGTCCCACTGGCCGAACTCGTCGCGGAAGCTGAAGATCCGCTCCTTCGCCCGCGCCTTCTCCTCATCCCGGCGCGCCCCGCCGAACAGCGCGTCGAACCGGTACTTCTCGACCGCGTCGAGCAGCACCGGCGTCTGGATCCGGTTGCGCATGCCGTTCGCCGGCTCGACGACCAGGCCGGACTCGATGGCGTCCGGCACGCTCGCCACCACCAGCTGTACGCCCAGCTCCGCGACCCGCCGGTCGCGGAACGCGAGTACCTCACCGAAGTTGTGCCCGGTGTCGATGTGCATGACCGGGAACGGGATCGGTGCCGGATGGAACGCCTTCTCCGCCAGCCGCAGCATCACGATCGAGTCCTTGCCGCCGGAGAAGAGCAGACAGGGACGCTCGAACTCCGCGGCCACCTCCCGGAACATGAAGATGCTCTCGGCCTCCAGCGCGTCGAGCTGGCTGAACCGGTAGTCGCAGGAACTCATACGTCCGCTCCCGTCGGGACGTGGATGGTCGATCGGACGGCATTGTCGATCATGTGGATCGGATCACTGGGCATCGGCGATTTCGTGCCATGCTGCCGGACGCGGCCGGGCACGTCCACGGCGTGGGTCACATCGAATCGTTCTCCCGGCCGACTCCCAGCTCACGCAGAACATCCAGCAGCCGCGGCGCCAGGTCCCGGCGGCACACCAGCACATCCGGCAGCCACGGATCCGGCCGGTTGTACGCCAGCGGCGAGCCGTCCACGCGCGAGGCGTGCAGCCCCGCGGCGGCTGCCACCGCCACCGGCGCCGCCGAGTCCCACTCGTACTGCCCGCCCGCGTGCACGTACGCGTCGACGGTGCCCTGCACGACCGCGGCCATCTTCGCCCCGGCCGACCCCATCGGTACGACCTCGCCATCGACCCGCTCACACAGGTCGGCCAGGAACCCCGGCGGTCGGGTACGGCTCGCGGCCAGCCGGATCGGCCCGCCGTGCATCGGCGGGTACGCCGGGGGCGTGTCCGTGCCGAGCACCGTGCCGCCGGCCTGCGCGGGCAGCGCCACCGCACCCGCCACCAGCCGGCCCGCACCCGCCGGCCGGTCACCGCGGGCCGAGTGCCGCTGCCACAGCGCGACGTGTACCGCCCAGTCGGCGCGGCCCGCCTCGGCGAACTCCCGCGTACCGTCCAGCGGGTCGACGATCCAGACGCGCTCCGCGGACAACCGGGCGTGGTCGTGCTGCTCGTCCTCCTCGGACAGGACCGCGTCGCCCGGCCGCCAGCGGGCCAGCTCGGACGTCAGCAGCTCGTGCGAGCGCCGGTCGCCGGCCGCCCGCAGCGCCGCGGCGTCGCCGAAGCCCAGCTCGTCGCGCAGCTCGCACAACCCGGCTCCGGCGCGCGCCGCCAACCAGCGTGCGAACGCCGCGTCACCGGCCGGCGCCACCAGCCCCGACCCGGTCTCTGCGGTCAGCTCCCTCACCACGGCCACTCCCTCAGTACGCCCCTGATGTTCGTACCACGGCCGTAACGGTACGCAGCAGGATCACGAGGTCCAACGACAGGGACCAGTTCTCCACGTAGCGCAGGTCGAGGCGGATGGCTTCCTCCCACGGCAGGTCGGACCGGCCGGACACCTGCCACAGCCCGGTCAGGCCCGGTTTCACGACCAGCCGGCGCAGCATGTCCGCGGGGTACTCGGCCACCTCGACCGGCAGTGGCGGACGCGGCCCGACCAGCGACATCTGCCCCGCCAGCACGTTCAGCAGCTGCGGCAACTCGTCCGCCGAGAACCGCCGCAGGTACCGGCCGACCCGGGTGACCCGCGGGTCGTCGCGGATCTTGAACAGCACGCCGGCCGCCTCGTTCCGCCCCCGCAGCTCCGCCAGCCGCGCCTCCGCGTCGGTGTACATCGTGCGGAACTTGACGATGTCGAACAGCGCGCCGCCCCGCCCCACCCGCGGCTGCCGGAACAGCACCGGGCCCGGCGAGTCCACCTTGATCATCAACGCCACCGCGGCCAGCAGCGGCGCCAGCAGCACCAGCAACACCGCCGCACCGACCCGGTCGACGAACTCCTTCGCGACCCGGCGCGAACCGCGCAGCCGGGCATGCTCCACGTGCAGCATCGGCAGCCCGTCCACCGGCCGGATCGTCGTACGCCCGCCCGCCACGTCGATCAGCGCGCTCGCCACGATCAGGTCCACGTCGTCGCGTTCCAGCTCCCAGCCGAGGCGGCGCAGCGCCACCCCGTCCAGCTCCGGGCAGGACAGCACGATCACCGTGTCCGCGCCGGCCGCCGCCACCGTCGCCGCCGCGTCCGCGAACGTCCCGTACACCGGCACGCCCAGGTCCGGCACCGGCCCCAGGGTCGGCCGCGGCCGCCGCTCCGGTACGCAGGCGCCCACGACCTCCATCCCGTGGTACCGCTCGCGGCGCAGCTGGCGGCACACGTCGGCGATCGCCCGCCGGTGCCCGACCACGACCACCCGGCGCAGGTGCCGGCCGCGCGACCGGGCCCGATGCAGCCGCTTACGCAGCGCGAACCGCAGCAGCACCGTGGCGAGCACCGTCAACGGCAGCACGATCAGCACGTACCCACGGGCGAGCCGGATGTCCGCCGCGTACGACACGAACGTGAACCCCGCCGCGAGCGTCACCCCCGCCCGCAGTACCCGCTGGTACTCGGCGGTCCCCACGAACAGGTGCCGCTTCTCGTACGCCTGCGCGAAGCCCAGCGCCAGCGCCCACACCGCCGGCAGCAGCCCGGCCAGCGCCAGGTACCGGCGGTTGTAGTCGGTGACCACACCGAACCGCAGGCCGAACGCGGCGGCGCCGACCACGAGCGCGACGAGTACGTCGGCGGCGAACACCAGCCGCAGGTACCGGTTCTCCCAGCCGCGGCGGCGCGGGCGGGGCGCGGCACTCGGCCGGGTACGCAGGGGTGACGGGCCCTCCGTCGCCAGCTCGACCACCGGCACGGTCATCCCTCCCCCGTTGTCACCCCGTCTGAGGTGACAACGCCGGCAAGGGCCATCGCGTCACGGTTCGTGATCGTACCGTTGCTATCAGCCGACCTTGTTGGTCGGATCGCGCCGGTCAGGCCGCGTGGAAGGCGTTCTGCGCCCACTCCAGGCCGCGCTCCACGACCGCTTCGGTCGCGTCCGCCGCCGTCTCCAGCAGCACGTCCAACTCCTTGCGCTCCACCGCCGAGAACGGCTTCAACACGAAGTCCGCCGGATCCTGCCGACCCGGCGGCCGACCGATGCCGAACCGTACCCGGGTGTAGTCCTTGCTGCTCAACGAGCGCGAGATCGAACGCAGGCCGTTGTGCCCGCCCTCGCCGCCGCCCCGCTTCAGCTTCAACGCCCCGTACGGCAGGTCCAGCTCGTCGTGCACCACCACGATCCGGTCCACGTCGACCGAGTAGAACCCGGCCAGACCCGCCACCGGGCCACCGGCCAGGTTCATGAACGACTGCGGCTTGGCGAGCACCAGCTTCGTCCCGCCCGGGCCACCCAGCCAGCCCTCACCGACCTGCGCCCGCGCCCGCCCGTGCCGCTTGAACGTCGCGCCCACCCGCGCCGCGAGCAGGTCCGCCACCATGAAGCCGACATTGTGCCGGTGCGCCGCGTACTCCGGGCCCGGGTTGCCCAACCCCACGATCAGGTACGGTCCGGCCACGCCAGCCTCCCAGGTTCACTCCGACGGGCCGGTGCCGGCCCGGACAACACAAAGCAGGGACGTGCTGTGCACGTCCCTGCTCACGGTGCTGCGGTCTCGACGATCAGGCCTCGACGCGCTCGGCCTCCGGCGCGGCCTCGGCCGGCGCCTCGGTGGCCTCGCCCTCGCCCAGATCGGCGTCGACCTGCGCGGCGGTCGGCGCGGCGACGATGGCGACCACGAGGCTCTCCGGGTCGGTGACCAGCTCGGCCCCGGCCGGGAGCGCGATCTCGCCGGCGGTCACGTGCGCGCCGAGGGTCAGGCCCTCGATCGACACCTCGAACTGCTCCGGCACGTGCGTCGCCTCGACCAGCACGGACAGCGTGTTGAGCTCCTGCACGACCAGGCCGTCGGACTCCTTCGCCATCTCGCCGGTGATGTGCAGGGCGACCTCGACCGACACCTTCTCGCCGCGGCGGACGATCAGCAGGTCGACGTGGTCGATGCTGTCCTTGATCGGGTCGCGCTGCAGCGCCTTCGGCAGCGCCAGCGTCTTGGTGCCGTCGGCCAGCTCGATCGAGAACAGCGTGTTGGCGCCACCGTGCCGCAACGCGTTCGCGAAGTCGCGGGCGGGCAGGGCGATGTGCTTCGGCTTCTCGCCGTGGCCGTACAGCACGGCGGGAATCTTCCCGGCCCGACGAGTGCGTCGGGCACCACCCTTGCCGAACTCTGTGCGGGGCTCGGCGCTGATACGGACCTCGGACACGGGAGTACTCCTCCGATGATGCTGCGGCCTGATTGCGACATGTGCCGGCGGGATGCCGGTCACCGCGGTGCCGGGGCGGAAGCGCGACGCGACCCGGTCGACCGTGCTGGCTCAACACCGTGTCGATAACGGAACCAACGGGAATTGATCTTGACCGCGGGCACCCTCGCCATGGCAACCTGACCAGTCTATCCCCCGCCCGCCGCGACACGTGGCCGGGTCCTGCGGTTCCGGCCGCACCACCGTACCGGTGCGGCCACCGCCACAGGGCGTTATCCGGACAACCCGCCGAACAGGGTCGTCACCGAGCCGTCCGCGAAGACCTCCCGGATCGCCCGCGCGATCAACGGAGCGATCGACAACTGCGTGATCTTGTCCAGCCGCTTCTCCGGCGGTACCGGCAGCGTGTTGGTGAGGATCACCTCGGAGACCCGCGAGTTCTTCAACCGCTCCGTCGCCGGATCCGACAGCACGCCGTGCGTCGCCGCCACGATCACGTCCGCCGCGCCCGCCTCGAACAGCGCGTCCGCCGCCTTGCAGATCGTGCCGCCCGAATCGATGATGTCGTCGATCGCCACGCACACGCGACCCTCGACCTCACCGACCACCCGGTTCACGGCCACCTCGTTCGGCCGGCTGATGTCCCGCGTCTTGTGGATGAACGCCAACGGGCAACCGCCCAGCCGCTCCGTCCACCGCTCCGCCAGCCGCACCCGGCCCGAGTCCGGCGACACCACCGTCATGTCCCGGCCGTCGTACTTGTTCCGCACGTAGTCGGCCAACAGGTCCAGCGCGAACAGGTGGTCCACCGGGCCGTCGAAGAAGCCCTGGATCTGCGCCGTGTGCAGGTCGACCGTCAGGATCCGGTCCGCACCCGCCGTCTTGAACATGTCCGCCATCAGCCGCGCCGAGATCGGCTCCCGGCCACGGTGCTTCTTGTCCTGCCGCGCGTACGGGTAGAACGGCACGACGATCGTGATCCGCTTCGCCGAACCCCGCTTCAACGCGTCGATCATCAGCAGGGTCTCCATCACCCACTGGTTGATCGGCTCGGTCATGCTCTGCACCACGAAGGCGTCCGAGCCGCGCACCGACTCGTTGTACCGCACGTAGATCTCGCCGTTCGCGAAGTCGTACGCGTCGGTCGGGGTCGGTGACACCCCCAGCGCCTCGCCGATCTCCTCCGCCAGGGCGGGGTACGCCCGGCCGGAGAAGAGCATCAACGACTTGTGGTTCTCCGCGACGATGCTGCCCATCGGCCGCCGCCCCCCTACGGTTCTCGACCTACCCCGACGTACCTGGTCAGGTGCCCGGCACGGACTCCTCAGCACTACCCGACGGCGCCTCGCCCGTGGGCCGCGCCGCAGTCTGCCCCGCGGTACCCACCGCCACGGCGCCGGCAACTCCCGGCGTGTCCTGCGTCTCCACCGGAGCCGCCCCGCCCGCCGTACCGAGGGCGGCGGCCGCCGCCTCCGCCGCCGGTGTACCGGGCCGGCGCGACAGCGTCCAGCCCGGCACGACCTTCTGCGGCCCACCCGAGTACGACAGGGCGCCCGGCGGCACGTCCCGGCGGATCACCGCGCCCGCACCCGTGTACGCACCATCGCCCACGTGCACCGGGGCCACGAACATATTGTCCGCCCCGGTACGCGCGAAACTGCCGATCGTGCTGTGCTGCTTGCGCACGCCGTCGTAGTTGACGAACACGGTCGCCGCGCCGATGTTGGTCTGCTCGCCGATCGTGGCGTCGCCCACGTACGACAGGTGCGGGACCTTGCTGCCCTCGCCGATCTCCGCGTTCTTCGTCTCCACGTACGTGCCGATCTTGGCCTTGCGGTGCAGCCTCGTGCCCGGCCGCAGGTACGCGAACGGGCCGACCGAACACTCCGGGCCCACCACCGCCGACTGCGCCTGCGCACGTACCACGGAGGCGTTCGCGCCGACCTCGGTGTCCACCAGCGTCGTGTCCGGGCCGACCAGCGCGCCCGGACCCACCGTCGTGGCGCCCCGCAGCTGCACGTGCGGCTCGACCACCGCGTCCGCGCCCAGGGTCACCGTCACGTCGACCCACGTCGTCGCCGGATCCACCATCGTCACGCCGGACCGCATCCAGGCGCCGTTCACCCGGTCCCGCAGCAGCGCCGCCAACTGCGCCAGCTGCGCCCGGTCGTTGCAGCCCAGGGTCTCCGTCGCGTCGACCGCCACGTACCCGCCGACCGGCCGGCCCGCCTTCACCAACAGGCCGATCGTGTCCGTCAGGTATTCCTCGCCCTGGTCGTTGTCCGCCGACAACTGGCTCAGCGACTCCCGCAGCGCGTCCGCCCGGAACGCGATGATGCCCGAGTTGATCTCCCGGATCGCCCGCTGCTCCGGCGTCGCGTCACGCTCCTCGACGATCCCGACGACGTGGCCCTGCACGTCCCGCACGATCCGGCCCAGACCGGACACGTCGGCGGGAGCGGCCGTCAGCACCGTCGCCGCGTTGCCCGCCTCCTCGTGCACCCGGACCAGCTCGGCCAGCGTGTCCGCGCGCAGCAGCGGGGTGTCACCGGTCAGCACCACGACCGTGCCCGCCGCCTCCGGCGCGCGCTCCAACGCCACCCGGGCCGCGTGCCCGGTGCCGCGCTGCTCCGCCTGGTACACCGGCTCGGCGGCCGGCGCGACCTCGGCGAGGTGCGCGCGCACCTGGTCGGCACCGGCGCCGACCACGACGAGCGTGCGTACGGCGGTGAGCGGCTGGGCCGCTGCCAGCACGTGCCCGACCAACGTGCGTCCGAGGATCTGGTGCAACACCTTCGGCGTCGCCGACTTCATCCGTTTGCCCAGGCCGGCGGCCAGCACCACGACGGTGCGCCGCGGGGCCCCGCCGTCCTGCCGGTACGGATCTGGGTGGCTGGCCTGCTCGCTCACCGTGCGGGCTCCCTCTCGGCGATTCCTGGAGGACCGCGGCCCATGCTAACCGCCTGCCACCGACGGGCCGGTCGGGGGAAGCCCACCGCGAGTGCCAGGATCCGAACCGCGAGCATCGCGCCGAGCTGGGGTGCCAGGATTCGAACCCGGAACTTTCGGACCAAAACCGAAGGTGTTGCCTATTACACCACACCCCAGGGCGGATCTACCAAAATGGACATAGTGCCCTTCGGTCGACCCGGGCATCATCATCCCACGGCTGCCCCGTCTTATTCGCGCCCAGGGTGTTCAGCGGCGACAAACCGAGCAGCGGCGCCGACCACGCCGCTCACCCAACCCTCGATCATGTCGTACACCTCCCGACCACGGCTCACGGTCACGACCAGACAGCCGCGGTATTCGGCCCCGGTGTTACGTCGCACCGTCTTTGGCTTGTGACGCTTGAACGTCGTCGGGTGAAACGTCGCAGGATCCGCGTCAACCGCGGCCGCCCACCAGTCGACGGCCGCATCGGCATCCGCGGTCTCGTGGATCGCGACCCGAAAGTGGATGCGATCACGCTCGACACCGACCGCCGCCAGGAACGCGAGAAACACCGCGATCAGGCCGGGATCACTGTTGACGAAGACGATGCGTCGGCTCGGGTTCCAGGGCTTCGCCTTCGTCCCTTCACACCAGTAGATGAGCGCGCCCATCCGGAGAAGCTCGTCCCGGGCCAGAACGCCGACGGACCCGGCCGCGCTGGTGATCGTCTCCGCGCGCAGCCGGTCGCGCTCGGCGCGGTACTCCGTCCAGCGGGCCTCGGCCATCATGCGGGCGTGGTCCGCGGTGGAGGAGTGCTCGCGGGCGAAGAGTGCCCTGCGGGCGTCGGCGTCGAGCGGGATGTCACGCACCCACTGGTACGCCGTGGACTTCGCCACGCCGACCTCGGCGGCGATCTCCGGTACGGAGCGGTGTTCGCGGCGTAGCGCGCGGGCGCGGGTGCGGAGGTCGTCCTTGGCGTTGGGGCGCTTTGTCCATTGTGGAGGGTCGAGGCCAGCTAGCCAGGTGGTCAGGGTGCCGGTGGAGACGCCGAAGCGTTCGGCGATCTGGTGTTTGGACAGGCCCTCGTCGGTGCGCAGGCGGCGCGCTTCCGCGATCCGCTCCGCCCGGCCGTCGACCGCCCCCGTGTCGTTTCCGGCCACGTCGCTACCTTCCTGTCCGCTTGTCCGGTGTGCTGCGGCGACGCTACGACCGGGGTACGACAGAAGTTTCGGTGCGGCTGGGCGCGCCGGGCGGAGCGGGTCGGCGGGGCGTACCGGATGGTTGGATGGGGGGATGGCTGAGGTGGGCAGTGGGCACCGGCGCGTGCGGATGTCGGCTGCGCAGCGGCGGGAGCAGGTGCTGGGCGTCGGGCGCCGGGTGTTCGCCGAGCGGGGGTACGACGGGGCGAGCATGGAGGAGGTCGCCGCCCGGGCCGGCGTGTCGAAGCCCGTGGTGTACGAGCACTTCGGCGACAAGGAGAAGCTGTACCACGCGGTGGTGGACCGGGAGGTCCGGGCGCTGCTGGACCGGTTGACGACGGCGTTGACGTCGGGGCATCCGCGGCGGCTGCTGGAGCAGGCGACGCTGGCGCTGCTGGGGTACATCGAGGACGACACGGACGGGTTCCGTGTCCTCATGCGGGATTCCCCGATGATGTCGGGCGGCGGGAGCTTCGCCGGGCTGCTGAACGAGGTGGCGCACCGGGTGAAGGGTCACGTGGCGGCCGGGTTCGCGGCGCGCGGGTACGACCGGGACCTGGCCGAGATGTACGCGCAGGCGTTGACCGGGCTCGTGGCGTTCACGGGGCGGTGGTGGCTGGACGTACGGCAGCCGCCGCGTGAGGTGGTCGCGGCGCACCTGGTGAACCTGGTGTGGAACGGCCTGTCCGGGCTTCAGCACGACCCGTACCGCGTGACGGAGGAGCGCTGAGCCTCAGGCCGCGGCGTGTGTCGCGGGGCGCTCGGGCGCGCCGCGGCGGACGCGGCCGAACAGCGAGGACATGCCGACGATGACGGCGAGGACGTACGACACGACGCAGTTGGTGACCGAGAACGCCAGGTAGTTCAGGTCGGTGCGGAGGAAGGCCAGGCTGAACAGGCCGGCCAGGACGAAGAGCACCGCGAGGACCAGGTTGACGACGACGTCGACGTTGCGGCCGACGAGCGAGGACAGCACGATCAGCGCGCCGGCGACGATCGAGATGATCGAGAAGGCGGGGTTGGTGGTCAGGCCGAGGACGCGTTCGCCGTGGGTGTCGAAGGTGGCCATGCCGTTGGTCTGTACGGCGCCGACGATGCCGAAGATCAGCACGTACAGGCCGGCGAGGGTGGACAGCACGCGCCAGAAGCCGCGCATGTGGTGGTTGACGGGCAGGTGGCTGGCCATGGTCGCGCATCCCCTCGGGTGTTCGCCTGATACAGCACGGATTCTTCACCATGCGGGCGGGCGGTCGTGGCGACACCCCCTGCCGGGTGGCCGGTACGCCACATCGCCCGGCGTGCCCGGATGGTCGGTGGGAGGATGCGGGCCATGGACTTTCTCGCCGCCGACGACCGGTACCGGTCGATGACGTACCGCCGTTCGGGCCGTAGCGGGCTGCGGCTGCCCGCCGTGTCGCTCGGCTTGTGGCACAACTTCGGCGACGACCGCCCGTTCGACAGGCAGCGGGCGATCCTGCGGCGGGCGTTCGACCTGGGGATCACGCACTTCGACCTGGCGAACAACTACGGCCCGCCGTACGGGTCGGCGGAGCGGAACTTCGGCCGGCACCTGGCGGCGGACTTCCGGCGGTACCGGGACGAGTTGATCATCTCGACGAAGGCGGGCTACGACATGTGGCCCGGGCCGTACGGCGAGTGGGGTTCCCGGAAGTACCTGCTGGCGAGCCTGGACGCGTCGCTGGCCCGGATGGGCCTCGACTACGTCGACGTCTTCTACTCGCACCGGTTCGACCCGGACACGCCGCTGGAGGAGACGATGGGCGCGCTCCACTCGGCCGTGCAGCAGGGCAAGGCGCTCTACGTCGGCATCTCGTCGTACTCGGCGGAGGACACCGTGCGGGCCGCGGAGATCCTGCGCGAGCTGGGTACGCCGCTGCTCATCCACCAGCCGTCGTACTCGATGCTGAACCGCTGGATCGAGCGGGACCTGCTGGACGCGCTGGAGGACGTGGGCGCGGGCTGCATCGCGTTCTCGCCGCTGGCGCAGGGCATGCTCACCGACCGGTACCTGGACGGCATCCCGGCGGGGTCGCGCGCGTCGGCGGACACGTCGCTGTCGCCGGACCTGTTGACGGACGAGGCGATGTCCCGGGTACGCGCGCTGAACGACGTCGCCGCCCGGCGCGGCCAGTCGCTGGCGCAGCTCGCGCTGGCGTGGGCGCTGCGCGACCCGCGGGTGACGAGCGTGCTGATCGGGGCGAGCAGCGTGCGCCAGTTGGAGGACAACGTGGCGGCGCTGGACAACCTGGCGTTCGACGCCGACGAACTGGCCGAGATCGACCGGTACGCGGTGGAGTCCGACATCAACCTGTGGGCCCGCTCGTCGAAGACGGACTAGCTCGACGGCGGGTCAGCTGATCTGGTCGGCGAGGGCGAGCCACTCCTCCTCGGCCGCGGCGAGTTCGGCGCGTACCTCGGCGAGGTGCGCGTCGAGCTCGGTGACCTTGGCGTAGTCGGTGGCGTGCGCGGCGAGCTGGCCGTGCAGCTCGGTCTCGCGGGTTTCGAGCCGGGCGACGAGCCGTTCGAGGCGGGCGAGTTCCTTCCTGCCGGCGCGTACCTCGGCGGCGCTGGGGCCCTGCCCCGCGGCGGGCGTGGTGGCCGGCGCGGCGGCGGTGAGCGACGCGGTGGACTGCTCCGTCGGGTCGGGCAGCAAGGTGAGGAACTGCTCGATGCCGCCGGGCAGGGCGGTCGGCTTCCCGTCGCCGAGGAGCGCGACGACGGTGTCGCAGACGCGTTCGACGAGGTACCGGTCGTGGCTGGCGACGATGAGCGTGCCGGGCCAGGAGTCGAGCAGGTCCTCCAGCGCGGCGAGGGTGTCGGTGTCGAGGTCGTTGGTGGGCTCGTCGAGGAGCAGCACGTTGGGTTCGCCGGCGAGCAGCCGGAGCAGTTGCAGGCGGCGGCGTTCGCCGCCGGACAGGTCGCCGACGACCGTCCACAGTCGACGTTCGCCGAAGCCGAACAGCTCGGCGAGCTGCGCGGCGGACAGCTCCCGGTCGCCGAGGCGTACCCGGCGGGCGACCTGCTCGACGGCCTCCAGGACGCGGATGTCGCGGGGCAGCTCGGAAAGGTCCTGGGAGAGGTGGCCGGCGCGTACGGTCTGGCCGATGCGGACGGTGCCCGAGTCGGCGGTGCGGTCTCCGGTGAGCAGCCGGATCAGCGTCGACTTGCCGGCGCCGTTGACGCCGACGAGCGCGATCCGGTCCCCCGGCCCGACCCGGAACGTGGCGTCGTCGAGGACCTTCCGCTCGCCGTACGCGACGGTGACGTCCTCCAGGTCGTACACCTGCTTGCCGAGGCGGGCGGTGGCGAGCGAGTGCAGGGAGACGGTGTCGCGCGGCTCGGGTACGTCGGCGATGAGCGCGTTGGCCGCGTCGATCCGGAACTTCGGCTTGCTGGTACGCGCGGGCGCGCCGCGGCGCAGCCACGCCAGCTCCTTGCGCAGCAGGTTCTGCCGGCGTTCCTCGGTGACGGCCTCGCGGCGGGCGCGTTCGGCGCGGGCCAGGGTCCAGGCCGCGTAACCGCCCTCGTACGCCCGGACGGTGCCGTCGGCGACCTCCCACGTCGCGGTGCAGACCGCGTCGAGGAACCAGCGGTCGTGGGTGACGACCACGAGCCCGCCGCGGTGTTCCCGGGTGAGCCAGGCGGCCAGCCAGGACACGCCGGCCACGTCGAGATGGTTCGTCGGCTCGTCGAGGATCAGCAGGTCGGCGGGGCGTACCAGCAGGGCGGCGAGGGCAACGCGGCGGCGCTCACCGCCGGACAGCGGCCCGATCTGGGTGTCGAGCCCGAGCCCGGGCATGCCCAGCCCGCCGAGCACCGCGCGGATGCCGGCGTCACCCGCCCACTCGTGCTCGGCGCCGAACGCCGGCAGCCACACGTCGCCGATCACGACGTCCCGTACGGTCGCGGTCGGTGGCAGGTCGATGGACTGCGGGAGGGCACCGACGGTGAGGCCGCGGCGCTGCGTGACCCGCCCGTCGTCCGGCTCCTCGGTGCCGGTGAGCAGGCGCAGCAGGGTGGACTTGCCGGCACCGTTGAGCCCGACCACACCGACCCGGTCACCGTCGTCGAGCCCGAGGGACACCTCGTCCAGCAGCTGCGCCGAGGCGTACCCCTTCGAGACGCGGTCCAGGTTGACGATGTTGGCCACGGTGCTCCCCTGCTGTCGGTTCTCCGTACGACCGCGACGGTACGTCAGGCCGTGGCGCGGGCGCCGGGCACCGGCCCGTGCGCGGTCCGCACCGTACGGCAGACGTCGTGCGCGGCGAGCCGCGCGGCGAGGCCGGCGGCGTGGTCGGCGTCGGCGGCGAGGAACAGACAGGTCGGCCCGGACCCGGACACCAGGGCGGCGAGCGCGCCCTCCTCGGCACCGGCGTCGAGGGTACGGCGCAGCGCCGGGCGCAGCGCGAGCGCGGCCGGCTGCATGTCGTTGGCCAGCGCGGCGGCAAGTACCCGCGGGTCGTGCTGGCGCAGCGCGGCCAGCAGCTCGTCCGGCGCGCCGAGCCCCTCCGCCGGTACGGTGCCGGCGTCGCGCAGCGCGTCGAGCTGGGCGTACACGGCGGGGGTGGACAGGCCGCCGGTGGCGACGGCGACGACCCAGTGCCAGGTACCGACGGCGAGGACCGGGTTGACGATCTCGCCGCGGCCGGTGCCGAGCGCGGTGCCGCCGGGTACCAGGAACGGCACGTCACTGCCGAGGTCGGCGGCGAGCGTGGCCAGCTCGTCCCGGTCGAGGCCGCCGCCCCACAGCGCGTCGCACGCGACGAGGGTCGCGGCGGCGTCGGCGCTGCCGCCGGCGAGCCCACCTGCCAGCGGGATCTGCTTACGCAGGTGCAGCCGCACGAGCGGCGGTACGCCGAGCCGGTCGGCGAGCAGGGTGGCCGCGCGTACCGCGAGGTTGGTGTCGTCGGTGGGCAGGATGTCGGCGCCCTCGCCCTCGACGACCAGGTCGAGCCGGTCGGCACGGTCCGCGGTGACCTCGTCGTACAGCGAGATGGCCTGGTAGACGGTGGTCAGCTCGTGGAAGCCGTCGGCGCGGCGCGGGCCGACCCCCAGATGCAGGTTGATCTTGGCCGGTACCCGCACGCGGACCGATCCGGACGCCGCCAGCCGTGGCCCGTCGTATCCGGCCGCCGGCTCCACTGCCTCGGACAACCCGCCGCCTCCTCGCTCCCGGCGCGGTCAGCCCGCGTGCCGGGCCGCCGCGATCCGACCGAACTCCTCTATGGTGAGCGACTCGCCGCGGGCGCCGGGATCGACCCCCGCCTGCCGCTGGATCGGCTCGGCCTCGACGGGGCTGCCGGCCAACCGGCCGAGCGCCGCCCGCAGCGTCTTCCGCCGCTGCGCGAACGCCTGGTCCACCGCCGCGAACACCTCGGTACGCCCGACGCCCGGCGACGGCGGCTCCCGGCGCGTGAACGCGACGAGTCCCGAGTCGACGTTCGGCACCGGCCAGAACACGGCGCGCGGCACGGACCCGGCGGCGCGGGCCTCCGCGTACCAGGCGAGCTTGGCGCTGGGCACCCCGTACGTGCGTGAGCCTGGCCCGGCGACCAGCCGGTCGGCGACCTCCTGCTGCACCATGACCAGCCCGTGCCGCAGCGTCGGCAGCGTCGCCAGCAGGTGCAGCAGCACCGGCACCGCCACGTTGTACGGCAGGTTCGCGACCAGCGCCGTCGGCGCGTACGGCGCCAGGTCGGCGGCGCTCATCCGGAGCGCGTCGGCGGTCAGTACGGTCAGCCGGTCGGCGAGGCCCGGCGCACGGTCGGCGACCGTCGCGGGCAGTGCGGCGGCGAGCCGCGGGTCGATCTCCACCGCGTACAGGTGGCGGACGGCGGGCAGCAGGGCGAGGGTGAGCGAGCCGAGGCCGGGGCCGACCTCGACGACGACGTCGTCGTCGACACCGGCCGCGGTCGCGATCCGCCGCACCGTGTTCGGGTCGTGCACGAAGTTCTGCCCGAGCGTCTTCGTCGGGGACACGCCCAGCCCGGCCGCGAGCGCACGTACCTCGGCCGGGCCCAGCGGGCGCGCCTGCTCCGTCACGGCGTACGCCCCTGGCCGGTCACAGCTTCGCTCCGCACACCGGCCACTGGCCCTTGCCGGACCGCTTGTACAGCTGGATCGCCCGGTACGTCTGCTCCCGCGGGGTGGCCTCCGACGGCAGGCCGATGCCGCCCATCCGCTGCCAGGTGTCCGCGCTGAACTGGTACAGGCCCATGAACTGGCCGTCCGCGGAGACCCGCTGCGGGTTCCCGCCGGACTCGCACTGGGCGAGGCCGGACCAGTTCAGCCCGGTGTCGTCCGCCGGGTACGGCGTGGTGCCCTTGGCCACGACCCGCGGCTTCGGCGTGGTGACGGTCGTCGCGGACAGCACCTTGCGCTGGTACTTCTTCCCGTCCCGGTAGATGTACTCCACCTTCTCCCGACGCTTGCCGTCGCGGCCGTCGTCGACGACGCCCTCCTGGTCGAGCATCCAGTCGTCACGCTTCTCGGTCTTCAGCGGCGCCTTCACCGTCACCGTCTCCGTCGCGGTACGCCGGGTCACCCGGAACACCGACACGGTACGCACGCCGGCGAGGGTGTGGCCGGAGGTCGGCTCGGTCTCGTCGTCGGCGGCGAGCCGTACGTGCCGCTCGGCGAGCAGGTCGCGCACCGTCGCCGCGTACGTCGTGTACGTGGCGCGGTGCCCGTCCGACACCAGCGTCAACCGCTTCCGGGTACGGATCTCCACGGTGGCGCCGCCCCGGCCGATCGTCCCGCCGTCCGGCCCGGACACCCGGATCGGCCGGTGCGCCAGGCCCAGCGTCGCCACCAGCGAGTCGACCGTACGGGCGGTGACCCAGCGGCGGCTGCGCCGGCCGTCCAGGGTCAGCGTCACCGGCCGGCCGCGCCCGACGACGATCCGCCCGCCGACCGACTCGGTCGCCTTCGGCGACACCGTGTCGTGCGGGCCGAGCGTGACGCCGGCCTGCTTCAGCACGCCGCCGACCGTCCAGGCGCGGGAGCGTACCTGCCGGGTCGCGCCGTCGTCGACGACCGTCACGGTGTGCGTCCGGGCAAGGAAGAACCCGGCCGTACCCAGGACCGCGACCAGCGCGACGAGCTGCACGCCGATCGCGGCGAACGACTTCCAGGCGGAGCGGTGCTCACGATGCGCGCGCGTTGGGGTGCCCACGAGATCGACACTGTACGAACTCCACCCGGGTACCGCTGCCCCGGGGCACCGGCGGCGCGGTCACCAGCCACCGAACACCCGGTCCGCGTTCGCGGACAGCGCGGCGCACAGCTCGTCCACCGGCTCGTCGCGTACCCCGGCCAGCGCCCGCACGGTCAGCGGGACGAGGTAGGGCGAATTGGGTCGACCCCGGTACGGCATCGGCGTCAGGTACGGCGCGTCGGTCTCGACGAGGACCAGCCCGGCGGGCAGCACCGCGGCCGCCGCGCGCAGGTCGTGCGCGTTCTTGAACGTGACGTTCCCGGCGAAGCTCGCGTACCAGCCGCGCTCGGCGCAGTGCCGGGCCAGCTCGACGTCGCCGGAGAAACAGTGGAAGACCACCGTCTCGGGGGCGCCCTCGGACTCCAACACCCGCAGGATGTCGCCGTGCGCGTCGCGGTCGTGGATCATCAGCGGCTTGCCGTGCCGCTTCGCGATCGCGATGTGCGCCCGGAACGACTCCTCCTGCGCCGCCCGCCCGTCGTCTGACGTACGGAACCGGTCGAGCCCCGTCTCGCCGACCGCGCGTACCCGAGGGTGCGCGGCGAGCGCGTCGATCTCGGCGAGCGCGGCCGGCAGGTCGGCGAGGCCGGGCGCGTCGTTCGGGTGCACCGCGACCGCCGCCAGCACCTCCGGGTACGCCGCGGCCAGCGCCGCCGCACCCCGCGACGACGGGACGTCGCAGCCGACCTCGACGACCCGGTCGACGCCCACGGCGCGGGCCGCGGCGATCGCGCCGGCCGGGTCGTCCTGCGCGGCGATGTACAGGTGCGTGTGCGCGTCGGCGACCGGGGTCGGCAACGGCTCCGGGGCGGGCGGCGGGTCCCCCCGCCGCCCGTGCGAACTACCGCTCATGCCGCCTCTTCGCTTCGCTCAGAGCCGTCACGAGGCACACACGCACAGAGCCAACGATTCGCTCGCTCATGCGTCGGGCTGCTCGCCTGACATCCGGGCCAGTTCCTCGTCGACGATGCCGGGGTCGAGCTTGGTGAACACCGGCTTCGGCTTCGCCAGCTCGCGGCCCGCCGGCAGCGGCGCCGACTCCCAGGCCGGGAAGTCGTAGTCGCCGGTCAGCACCGGGTATCCGGGGCCGCCGTCCAGGTCGTCGACCTCCTGCACCGTCGGCTGCGGCGCGAACGTCCCCGTACCGCCGAGCAGCTCGTGCACCCGCTGCGCCGAGTGCGGCAGGAACGGCGACAGCATCGTGTTGCAGTCGCTGACCACCTGCAGCGCGGTGTGCAGGATGGTGCCCTGCCGGTCCGGGTCGTCGCCGAGCTTCCACGGCGCCGACTCCGAGATGTACTTGTTCGCGTCGGCCACCACGCGCATCGCCTCGGTGATCGCCGCCTTCTGCCGGTGCCGGCCCAGCTGCTCGCCGACCGCGCCGAACGCGGCGCGCGACCGGTCCAGCAACGTACGGTCGGTGTCGGTCAGCTCGCCGGGCGTCGGGACGCGGCCGAAGTTCTTCGCGGCCATCGAGACCGACCGGTTGACGAGGTTGCCCCAGCCGGCGACGAGCTCGTCGTTGGTACGCCGGAGGAACTCCGGCCAGGTGAACGCCGCGTCGTGCGTCTCCGGCCCCGCCACCGCGATGTAGTAGCGCAGCGCGTCGGGCTGGTAGCGGGCCAGCATGTCCCGTACGTAGATCACCACGTTGCGGGACGTGGAGAACTGCTGTCCGCCGATCGTCAGGTATTCACTCGACACGACCTCGGTCGGCAGGTTCAGCTCGCCGTACTTGCCGGGGCTGCCGCCCTTCGCGCCCCTCCCGTCGTACGCCAGCAGCTCGGCCGGCCAGATCTGGGAGTGGAACGTGATGTTGTCCTTGCCCATGAAGTAGTACTGGAGCGCGTCCGGGTTGGTCCACCAGTGGCGCCAGGCCTCCGGGTCGTTGCCGCGCCGGGCCCACTCGATCGCCGCCGACAGGTAGCCGATGACCGCGTCGAACCACACGTACAGCCGCTTGTTGGGGTTGTCCTCCCAGCCGGCCAGCGGCACCGGGATGCCCCAGTCGAGGTCGCGGGTCATCGCCCGCGGGCGCAGGTCGTCGAGCAGGTTCAGGGAGAACTTCAGCACGTTCGGCCGCCAGCCCTGACGGCTGCGCAGCCAGTCGCCGAGCGCGTCGGCGAGCGCCGGCAGGTCCAGGAAGAAGTGCTCGGTCTCGATGAACTTCGGCGTCTCGCCGTTGATCCGGGACCGCGGGTTGATCAGGTCCGTCGGGTCCAGCTGGTTGCCGCAGTTGTCGCACTGGTCGCCGCGCGCCCCGTCGTACCCGCAGATCGGGCAGGTGCCCTCGATGTACCGGTCCGGCAGGGTACGGCCGGTCGACGGCGAAATCGCCCCCGACGTCTTCTTCTCGATCAGGTAGCCGTTCTTGTGCACGGTGCGGAACAGCTCCTGGGCGACCGCCGCGTGGTTGCGCGTCGTGGTCCGCGTGAACAGGTCGTACGACAGGCCCAGCGCGGCGAGGTCCTCGACGATGACGCGGTTGTACCGGTCGGCGAGCTCCCGCGGCGACACACCCTCCTGCTCGGCCTGCACCAGGATCGGGGTGCCGTGCTCGTCGGTACCCGAGACCATCAGCACGTCGTGACCGGCCATCCGCATGTACCGGCTGAAGACATCGGAGGGCACCCCGAAACCGGACACGTGGCCGATGTGTCGCGGGCCGTTCGCGTACGGCCAGGCGACAGCTGTCAAGACGTTGCTCATGCCCGCAAGACTATCGAGGCCGGCGAGCCGATTTCCCGGCGCGGGCGCCGGTGTGGCATCCGGACCGCGGTGCCGGACAGGTGTGGAATGGGTGACGTGACCGTTCAGGACGCCGACAATCCGGGGACGGACCCGCGGGTCGACCGCGCGCCGGCCGACGCCGGCACCGGCCCGGACACCACAGGACCCGACGACGAGACCCGCGACCCGGAGACCGGCCTGCCCGACGTGTACCGGCCGGGCGAGACGACCGGGCCGCTCACCGAGGAGCACGAGTTCCCGCTCTGGCCGGACGGCCGGTCCCGGGCGGCGACGCTCACGCCACCCCGGCCCCAGGCACCCACCGGTCCGGTACGCGATCCACGCCGGCCGGGCGTCGGCCTGCCGCTGCTGGTGGTGTTCGCGCTGTTCGCGGCATTCTTCGCGTGGGTCGGCGCCGAGCCGTTCTGGCTCGCCGTCGGGCACGCGGACCGCGGCACCGTCGCGGTCACCCGCTGCACCGGCGGCGGCGTGGCGAAACGCTGCGTCGGCGACTTCACCGCCGCGGACGGCCGGTACCGGGTGCGCACCGTACCGGTGTCCGGCGGCGACGCCCGGCCCGGCGCCCGGCTCGCCGCCCGCATGGTGTCGTCGTCCGCCCGCCAGGCGTACGTCGGGGACTCGCTCGGCCTGCTCCTGCGCTGGGCGGTACCGCTCGCGCTGGTGCTCCTGCTCGGCCTGCTCATCGCGCTCGTGACCGGCGCGGGGCGGCTGCGCGGCCGGCACCGCGCCGCCGCCGTCACGCTCAGCCTGGCCGGCCCGCTGGTCGTCGCCGCCGGCCTGCTCGCCGCCGCCTGGTGATCCCGCCGGCGGCGGGTCAGATGACCTGGCGGAGGAACGGCGAGCTGTAGTCGTCGACCTCGGCGAGCACGGCCTCCGCCGCCTCCGTGGGCATCCGGGCGCGCTCGGCCTCGACGTACAGCGGCAGCAGGCGTACGTCGGAGGCGGTGGGGATGCCGGTGATCTCCCGATGCGACAGCACCCACGACACCGACGCGGTGATGTACCGCTGCTCGTCGAGCGGCTCGTACCAGGTGGTGTACGGGCCGGAGGTGCCGCCGCCCGGCCAGTTGCGGCGGGCGCCGCTCTTGATCGTCATCAGCCCGACCCCGCGTTCCTGGGTCGCGGCGGCCAGCTCCCGGAAGTCGTCGTAGTAGCCGGGCTGGCGGGTGAGCGCGTAGTTGATCGGGGTGATCACGGTGGCGAAGTCGTACCGGCGGATCGCTTCGAGGTGGGTGGCGGGCGCCTCGTGCCCGTGCCCGGTGATGCCGATCGCGCCGACCAGGCCCTCGTCGAGCGCCCGGACCGCGCCGGCCAGCGCGCCACCCGGACCGGTACGCCGGTCCAGGTCCTCCTGGTCGCACACGGCGTGCAGCTGGATCAGGTCCAGGTGGTCGGTCTGCAACCGCTCCAGCGACGTGTTGATCTGCCGGTACGCCGAGTCGGCGTCCTTCTCCCCCGTCTTGCTGGCGAGGAAGATCCGCTCCCGGATCCGCGGCATCCACGGACCGAGGCGCAGCTCGGCGTCGCCGTACGACGCGGCCACGTCGAAGTGGTTGATCCCGGAGTCCAGGGCGTACTGGATGGACGCGTCGGCGGTGTCCTGGTCCACGCCGCCGAGCATCGCCGCGCCGTAGATGATCACCGAGCTGTCCTGGTCCAACCTGCCCAACCTGCGAGTACGCATGCCGTCCTCCCGCTTGTCCTGGCTGTCCGCATGACGACGCTGCCACCTGGACCGCGCTCCAGGTCAAGTTTTCTCCCGAGTCAGTCCCTGCGGGCGACCGCCGCCGCGTACACCTCGCGGCGCGGGGTGCCCGTCTCGGCGGCGACGACCGCGATCGCGTCGCGCCGGGACAGCCCCGTCGCCTGGCGTTCGGCGACGGCGGCGGCCAGGTCGTCGGCGCCCAGCGCGACCCGCGGCGTCGCCGGCGCACCGGCCACGACCAGGGTGATCTCGCCGCGCGGCGGGTCCTCGGCGACGCCGTCGGCCAGCTCGCCGAGCGGTCCGCGCCGCACCTGCTCGTACGTCTTGGTCAGCTCCCGGCACAGCGCGGCCGGCCGGTCGGCGCCGAACGCGGCGGCCAGGTCGGTGAGCGACCCGGCGATCCGGTGCGGCGACTCGAAGAACACCAGCGTGCGCGGCTCCCCGGCCAGCTCGACGAACCGGGATCGGCGCTCCGCCGGCTTGCGCGGCGGGAACCCCTCGAAGCAGAACCTGTCGCACGGCAGCCCCGACACCGCGAGCGCCGTGGTCACCGCGCTCGGCCCGGGCACCACCGTCACCGGTACACCCGCGTCGATCGCCGCGCGCACCAGCCGGTACCCGGGGTCGGAGACGCTAGGCATCCCGCCGTCGGTGATCAGCGTGATGTGGGCGCCGGCCGTCAGCTCGGCGAGCAGCTCGGGCGTCCGGCGCTCCTCGTTGCCCTCGAAGTACGAGACGATCCGCGCCGGCAGCGTGACGGACAGCTCGCCGGCGAGGCGGTGCAGCCGCCGGGTGTCCTCGGCGGCGACGAGGTCCGCGCCGGCCAGCGCCGTACGCAGGCGTTCGCTGGCGTCGGCGACGTTGCCGAGCGGCGCCCCCGCCAGTACGAGTTGTCCGCGGTGATCGTCCGCCATGCGTACCGTGTGCCCTTCCGGCCGGGTATGTCGGCGGTGCGGCAGGGGCCGTACCGCCGATGGTGCCGTCAGCCTACGATCGTCGGGTGCCAGTCACGGAGTTGACAGTCGAGCCCGCCAAGCACCCGTCCGATCGCGAGTCGGCCGTCGGTGCGGACGTGCGGCGCCGGCTGCTGCCGTCGATGCCGTCCGACGGCGCGACGTCGTGGCTGTTCACCGCCGGCGTCGCGGCCGTGGCGGCGCTGCTGCGGCTGATCGGGCTGGCACACCCCAAGGGCAAGATCTTCGACGAGATCTACTACGCCACGGACGCGCAGCACCTGCTGCAGCACGGCGTGGAGTGGGACGACAAGACCAACACCGGCTCGTTCATCGCACACCCGCCGCTCGGCAAGTGGATCATCGGCATCGGCGAGGCGACGTTCGGGTACAACGAGACCGGCTGGCGGATCATGTCGGTCGTCGCCGGCGTGGTGTCGATCGTGATCCTGGTCCGGCTGGCACGCCGGATGTTCCGGTCCACGCTGCTCGGCTGCACGGCCGGGCTGCTGATGACGCTGGACGGGATGGCGTTCGTGTCGAGCCGCGTCGCGCTGCTCGACATCTTCCTCATGATGTTCGTGCTCGCCGCGTTCGCGTGCCTGGTCATGGACCGGGAGGCGGCCCGGGCGCGCTGGCTGGCGCTGCTCGAGCGCGGCGGCGACCCCGGCACCGAACGACCGCACGCCGTACCGTGGTGGCGGCTCGGCGCGGCGGCCCTGCTCGGCGCCGGCATGGCGGTCAAGTGGAGCGCCGTGTGGTATGTGCTGCTCTTCTTCGTCGTGCTCTACCTGTGGGACGCGCACACCCGCCGCGCCGCGGGCGTACGTCATCCGTGGCGGGACGCGATCCTCGACGAGTTCGGCTGGCTGCTCGTCTCGCTCGGCGTGATCCTCGTGGTGTACGTGGCGAGCTGGGCCGGCTGGTTCGCCAACGACCACAGCTGGGACCGGCACTGGCTGCGCGACCACCAGCTGCCGGAGCCGCCGGTCATCGGTCCGCTGGTCAACCTCTTCCAGTACCACCGGGACATCCTGGCGTTCCACACCGGCCTGACCACCAAGCACCTGTACCAGTCGTGGCCGTTGCAGTGGCTGACCCTCGGCCGCCCCGTCTCCTACTACTACTCGGGCGACGGGCCCTGCGGGTCCAACCAGTGCGCCGCCGAGGTCCTCCTGCTCGGTACGCCGGCGCTGTGGTGGGCGTTCGTCCCGGCGCTCGGCGCGACCGCGTGGTGGGCGATCGCGAAGCGCGACTGGCGCGGCTGGTTCGTCCTGGCCGGCTCGGCCATGGGCATCCTGCCGTGGCTGTACTACCAGTTCTCCGACCACCGCACCATGTTCTACTTCTACGCGTTGCCCGCCGAACCGTTCCTGATACTCGCGGTCACCATGACGCTCGGCATGGTCATCGGCACGCCCACGGCCACCCCGGAACGCCGACTCGTCGGTACCCTCGTGGCCGGCGGGTACGTGGCGATCGTCGCGCTCTGCTTCCTGTACTTCTATCCGCTCTACGTCGGTGAGACCATTCCCTACTCGGACTGGTTCGCGCGGATGTGGCTCGGTAACAAATGGATTTGACGGACAAGCGATGCGGCACGCCCCACAACGGCGTGACTAGATTGACTCCAGACCGTTCTCGACCCGAGGAGCCGCGGGCGTAACCGGCCCGCAGCAAGGGTCGACAAGTGCGACAGCGGCATCTCGGCCGGTGCCGGGTGGACTCGGCCCACCGGACCACTGGCTGAATCCGCCGAAAGGGGTGTGCGGTGCCCGAGCCCGACGAAGTTCCCGGCGCGATCGGTCCGCTACGGGCCGACGCGCTCGGACCGCTGCGTGCCGAGCTCGTCGTCGTCCGCGCGCAGCTCGCGGCGCTCAGCCATCTGCCCGAGCGGCTGGCCGAGCTGCACTCGTCGGTCGCCCGCGAGCAGGAGCGCGCCGCGTTCCGCGAGGAGATCATCGACCGGCTGCACTCGGAGAACCAGCAGCTCCGACGCAGCGAGCTGGAAGCGACGCTGGAGCCGGTCCGCGCCGGTCTCTACCGGCTCTACGACTATGCCCGCCGCGAGTCCGACCGCTGGTCGATGGCCGGCCGGGAGAACAAACCGGACCCCAACAACCCGCAGTCCGACGCCTCCCTGTACGCGATGTTCTCCGGCCAGGTCGGTGCCCTGTTCGCCGCGTTCGCCGAGGAGACCGTCGAGGTGCTCGGGCGCACCGGGGTCGAGCCGTTCGACGTCGCCAAGGGCGAGCGGTACGACATGGCCCTGCACCGGCCGGTCGACACCGTGGCGGTGGACGATCCGGCGTGGGACGGGCTCGTCGTCGAGACGGTATCTTCTGGTTTCGTCCGAGGTGAGCAGATCGCCCGGCGGGCCGATGTGGTGGTGGCACAACTGACCGGGCGCTGACGCGGGGATCAGGCGCCGAGCGAACCGGAGAGAAAGCGAACAACGTGGCCGTATTCGGGATTGACCTGGGCACGACGTACTCCAGCGTCGCGTACCTCGACGCGACGGGCCGCCCCACCGTGGTCCCCAGCCGCGAGGGCGGAGACTCCACCCCATCCGCGGTGTACTTCTCGACCGCGGACAACGTGGTCGTCGGTACGAAGGCGAAGGACACCGCCGTCCTGGAGCCGGACCTGGTGGTCGAGCTGATCAAGCGGGAGCTCGGCCGGCACACGACGCTCACCATGCACGGGCAGGTGTTCACCGCCGAGGAGGTCTCCGCGCTGATCCTGCGCCGGCTCGTCGCCGACGCGGCCGACGCCACCGGCGAGCAGGTCGACGAGGCCGTGATCACCGTCCCGGCGTACTTCGGGCTCGCCGAGCGCGCCGCGACCCGCCGGGCCGGCGAGCTGGCCGGCCTCACCGTGATCGACGTGCTGTCCGAGCCGCTGGCCGCCGCGCACAGCTACCGGGTCGGCGAGACCGGCAGGGACCGCGCCATCCTCGTGTACGACCTGGGTGGCGGCACGTTCGACACGACGGTCGTGACGGTGTCCGCCGACGGGCTCAACGAGGTCGCCACCGGCGGTGACGTGGAGCTGGGCGGCGTCGACTTCGACGAGCGCCTCGCCGAGTACGTCGTGGACGCGTTCTGCACGGAGCATCCGGACGTGTCCCACCCGTTCGACAACTCGGCCACCGTGCAGGACATCCGGGCCCGCGTCGAGGAGGCGAAGCGCCGGCTGTCCGTGGAGACGGAGCGGACCGTACGGGTCATGCACGAGGGCCGGGTCACCGCCGTACCCATCACCCGGGAGCGGTTCGAGGAGCTGACCGCTGACCTGCTGGACCGCACCATCACGGTGACCCGCGGCGTACTGGCCGCGGCGGCGGAGCGGGGCATCCCGCAGGTCGACGAGGTGCTGCTGGTCGGCGGCTCGTCGCGGATGCCGGCGGTCGCGGCGCGGGTCGCCGCCGAGTTCGGCACCGAGCCGCGGCTGCACGACCCGGACCTCGCCGTCGCGCGCGGCGCCGCGTGGTACGCGTTCGAGGAGACCTACCGCCGGCTCGCCGCCGCCGGGGAGACCACCGCCGCGGCCCGCATGGCGAGCCAGTCCGGCCTGTCCGCGGACGC
This sequence comes from Actinocatenispora sp., assembly GCA_036503555.1. Lineage (GTDB taxonomy): Bacteria > Actinomycetota > Actinomycetes > Mycobacteriales > Micromonosporaceae > Actinocatenispora. The sequence goes on along the minus strand of DASXWQ010000045.1, from coordinate 56,908 downwards.
CGAGAAGCGGATGGCCAACCGCAGCATCGCCCGCGTCTCCGCCCGCGCGTACGCGCTGGCGCCGCGGCCCGGGTCCCGGCTCGCCGACGACGCCGAGTACGCGGTGGTCGTGGCCGCGCACGGCGCCCTGCCGGCGTCCGCCAGCCACGAGCTGAGCAGCACCGCCGACGGCCTGGGGCAGCTGGACTTCAGCCTGCTTGAGGAGTCCGACGGCCCCGCCAGCTCGCGGTACGCACCGGACGGGTGGCGCGTCATCGGCGCCGGCGCGGTCCGGATCCCGGGCGAGGCACCCGCCGGCACCGGCGCGACACTGACCGTGGACCTGTCCGGCAGCGGGGTCCCCGCGCTGTCGGCCACCACCGCGGACGGGTCGCCGGCGCAGCTCGCGGTCAACCTGATCGGCCAGGGCAGCGCGCCCGTCGCCGACGCCCGTGCCCGGCTCGCCGCCATGAAGGTCGGCTGAGACGGGCGACGGTCCCGACGTTCACACGAAGCGACGCGCCGCAGGGCGCGTCGCTTCGGCCGTCGTCAGGCCATGGCCTCGGAGGTGTTCTCCAGCTCGCCGGAGAACCGCTGCAGCACGTACTCCACCAGGTTGATGAGCACGTCCTTGCTCGACTCGCGGCGCCGCGCGTCGCACAGCAACACCGGGACGTGGTCGTCCAGGTCGAGTGCGATGCGTACGTCCTCGGGCTTGTACTCCTTGGCCCCGTCGAAGCAGTTGACCGCCACGATGAACGGCGTGCCACGCTGCTCGAAGTAGTCGATGGACGGGAAGCAGTCGGCGAGCCGCCGCGTGTCCGCGAGTACCACCGCCCCGACCGCGCCGAGGGACAGCTCGTCCCACATGAACCAGAACCGGTCCTGCCCCGGCGTACCGAAGAGGTAGAGCACCAGCCCGTCGTTGAGGGTGATCCGGCCGAAGTCCATGGCCACCGTGGTGGTGGTCTTCTCCTCGACGCCGGCGAGGTCGTCGATGCCGACGGACTCGGCGGTGATGACCTCCTCGGTACGCAGTGGCTCGATCTCCGAGACCGAGCCGACCATGGTGGTCTTGCCCGCGCCGAAACCACCCGCGATCAGGATCTTGATCGCGTAGGGAATCTCGTCCACAGTAGACACTCCGTCGTCGTCCTTTGCGCTACAGCGCGCGCAGGCCGTTGATCACGGCCCGCAGCACCCGCGTATTGGGCATCTTCGCCACCGACATCGGCGCCTTGACCTGCACGCATCCCGCCGCGCGCAGGTCGTCCAGCAGGATCCGCACGACGCCGACCGGAAGGTCGGAGTGTGCCGCGATCTCCGCCACCGAGATCGGCTGCCGGGCCAGCTTCAGGACCACGTAGTGCTCCGGCTCCAGGCCCACCGTCGGCATGGGTACGTCCGCGGCGACGACCAGCGCGATCAGGTCGAAGCTGTCGGACGACGGCCTGGTCCGCCCGTGCGTCATCGTGTACGGACGGACGAGCGGCCCCGCGCCGTCCGGTACTGCGTGATGACCTGTCCGGTTCACCGCGGCCCCCCGACCTTATTGCTGGAACAACGAATCGGCGGACGGCGGCGCGGTCATCAACGGCGAACGCACCGTCGTCGCCAGGTTCTGCCCGACCCGCTGCACCAGCAGGTTCATCTCGAATGCGACCAGCCCGACGTCGGAGTCCGCATCCGCGAACACCGCCAGGCAGGCACCGTGCCCGGCAGCCGTCACGAACAGGAACGCGTCGTCCATCTCGATCACCGTCTGCCGGATCTCGCCGGCCTGGAAGTGGCGGCCGGCGCCCCGTGCGAGGCTCTGGAAACCGGACGCCACCGCCGCCAGGTGCTCGGCGTCGGCGCGGCTCAGCGCCTCCGACGAACCGATCAACAGCCCGTCGGCGGACAGCAGTACCGCGTGCTTGATCTCGGCTACCCGATGTACCAGATCCTCCAGCAGCCAGTCCGCATCTCTGGATGATGTGGTGTGCTGCGTCATCAGCCGTCCTCCCTACCGCTCTCGACCGTGGTCAGGCTCTGCTTCTCCGGCGGGGTGCCGAGAGTAGGCGCCTCGCCCCCGTCCGGCCGTGGCTGCGCGCCCGGCTCCCGGCCGCGCGTCGTACCACGCTGGTACGAACTCATCATCTTCCGAATCTCGTCCGGCGTGCGCTGCGGCGCGCTCGGCGTCTCGGGCCCGTTCGGGCCGGGGCGCGGCGGACCGTTGCGCAGGCCGGGCGCCAGGTTCGCCTGGCGTACCCGCTTCGGCAGGCCGAGGTGGGTTCCCCCGTCGACCTTCGACGGCGTCGGCGCGGACGACTCGGCCCGCGCCTCCGCCCGGGCCGGCTCGGGTACGACAGGCTCCGGTGCCGCCGGCGGCGGCTCGGGCCGCGTCCGGTCGGGGCGCGGCGGCTCCGGCCGCGGTGCCTCGGTCGACCGCGGTGCCCCCACCGGGCGCGCCTCGATGATCCGGGTCTCCACCGTCGGCGAGTCGACGGCCGCCTCGACCCGCGGCGGCGGTACCCGCCGGGCCAGGCGACCCGCCGCGTCACCGGCCGACGGGTACGACAGGGTCGGCCAGCCCGACAGCTCCTCGGCGCTGGGCTCCTCGCCGGCCGCGGCCGACTCGCCCGTACGAGCGGGCGACAGCTCCGGCTCACGGGCCGCCGGTTGCCCCGGCTCGCGGGCCGCCGGCAGCTCGACGGGCTCGGCCGGCGCCGGCGCGACCGCCGACTCCTCCGACTCCAGCGGCTCGACGGGTACGCCGGACTCGTCGTCGGTCGGCGCCCGGTGCATGCCCCCGCCGCCGGGCCGCACCGGCAGCGGTGTCGGCTTCGTCAGCTCGCCCGTGTCGGCGGCGCTGCGCGCAGCGGACTTGACCAGCGCCGGACCGCGCACCGGCTCCAGGTCCGCCGGCAGCAGGGACTCGTCGACCAGTCGGTGGTGCGCATCCGCCGCGGTCCGATCCGCGTCCCGGGCGGACAGCTCGTCCACCGCACCGGCGTCGGCCACCAGCTCGCTCGGCAGCAGGATGATCGCCGTCGTCCCGCCGTACGGAGAGGGGCGCAGGTGCACCCGGATGCCGTGCCGGGCGGCGATCCGCGCCACCACGAACATGCCCAGCCGCGCGTTGTCCGACAACGCCAGCACGTCGAACTCGGGCGGCGTGGCGAGCCAACGGTTCGCCGCGGCCACGTCCTCCGACTTCATGCCCAGGCCGCGGTCCTCGATCTCGATCGCGAAGCCCTTGGGTACGGCCTGGCCCGTCACGTTCACCTTGGTGTGCGGCGGGGAGAACGCCGTCGCGTTGTCGATCAGCTCGGCGGCCAGGTGCACCACGTCGGAGATGACCGAACCGGCCAGCATCATCGACGGGAACGGCAACACGCGGACCCGCTCGTACTGCTCGACCTCGGACGCCGCGCTGCGCAGCACGTCGAGCAGCGGCATCGGCTCGTGCCAGACGCGGCCCGGCTGGCCGCCACCGAGGATGACGAGGTTCTCCGCGTTGCGGCGCATCCGGGTCGCGAGGTGGTCGATCCGGAACAGGTCGTCCAGCGCCTCCGGCTCGGCCGCCTTGCGCTCCATCACATCGAGGTGGCCGATCTGCCGGTGCAGCAGGGTCTGGCTGCGGCGCGCGATGTTCAGGAACACGTTGGCGACGCCGGCACGCAGCTCGGCCTGCTCGTTCGCCGCGCGTACGGCGGTGCGGCCGACCTCGTTGAACGCCTCGGACACCTGCCCGATCTCGTCCTTGCCCGCGGGCAGCGACGGCACCTCGCCGTCCACGTCGACCGACTGGCCGGCGCTCAGGCGCTGCACCACCGCCGGCAGGCGTACCCAGGCGAGGTCACGGGCGGAGTCGCGCAGCGCCCGCAACTGCTTGATCAGCGAGCTGGACACCCGCCGGGCCACCAGCACCGAGATGACGATCGCGATCAGGCCGAGCAGTCCGGCCAGCCCCAACCGCAGGAAGATCAGGTACGAAGGGGTCTTCGCGTGCTCGGCCAGCACCGTGTTCAGGTGGTGCTCGAAGTCGTACTGCTTGCTCAGGGCCGTGGCGTTCGCCTGCGTCCACTGCGCCTCGTTCACCGGTACGGCCTGGCCGGCCCTGCCGCGGTCGATCGCGGCGCGCTCCATCGCGGCCAGCTCCGGGAACGGCGCCTTCGCCACGAACGCGTCGTACGACTTCCGGTCCTGGTCGGTCAGCGCGTTGTACGCCTCGTGGTACTGGAACTGCTGCACGCCGACGGCCTGCACGAACAACCGGTACGTCTCGTCGGTGAACTTCCCGCGGGCCAGCGCACCGGCCAGGATCGCGTCCTCCCGCGAACGCAGCTCCCGGGCGTGCGACAGCATCGTCAGCGACCGCGCCTCGGCGCCGGTCGCCTCGTCGGGGAAGTTCGTGACCTGCGAGTACAGCAGGTTGACGCCGTCGAGCAGATCGGCCACCGACGACATCAGCCCGGACGGGGAGATGCTCCGGCCGTCGACCTGGCCGCGCAGCTTCTTCAGCCCGTCCAGCTTCGTCAGCTCGTCGCGGGCCAGGGCCATCATCCGGTCCGTCGCGACACTCTGCACCGAGCTGTCGTTCAGATCCGACCGGTACGCCGCGATGTCGCGGTCCACCACCCGCCGCGCCGCGACCACCGCGTCGTGGTTGGCGGCCGACGGAGCGGCCAGGTACACCATCGAGGCGCGCCGCTCGGCCTGCACGGCCTTGACGGTGTCATCCACCGGGACGGTCAGCTTGTCGATCAGGGTGCCCTGGTTGTACAGCCGGAGGCCGTCACCGAGGGTCAGGTAGTTGGCGAATCCCCAGAACACGACCAGACAAACGATCGGGACGGTCACCAGGGCCACGAGTCGGGATCGGATCGACCACGTGCGAACGCTCATAGACGGCGGGCCTCATCACGGAACGTACCGAACAGGGAACGAACAGGGACACGAAGCGAGCAGCCACGGCAGGCGACCCGAGCCCCGAAACGATCGCCGCGCGAAGGGCAAACGCGCACATCCGAGACCATAACAGTCCAGCCAGCTCCACTCACGTCGCGACCCCCGACGACTGGACCGATCCTCACCTAACCGGACCCTCCCAGATCGCACAAGGGGTGCGACGTCACCGCCCGTACCTGCCCTGTTCAGGCCCAATCGCCCAACTTTTCAGACTGTGGCGTTCCCCTGGATCAGCACTCCGCGTCGCGGTACAGGCACCTGCCGCACCGGCCCGGTGCGGCGACGGCCACACCCGTTCGGCTACGCGCTGTCCTGTCCCGACCGGACGCGAAACACCCCGCCGTGCCGCCGGGGTATCGGTTCGCGCCCTCCCGACACCGCCTGCTAACCTTCTCTCCGCAAGGGGCTGTGGCGCAGTCTGGTAGCGCACCTCGTTCGCAACGAGGGGGTCAGGGGTTCGAGTCCCCTCAGCTCCACCAGTCGATGGGCGACGCATGTCCGCGGAAAACGCGGACCGCGTCGCCTGGTTTGTTTCTGCTCGGCTTCGCCTCGCGGGCGGGGGCTTCGCCACCCGCACCCCCATGGCACGGGCGCGGCGGGTCCGGTGTTCACGTGGCTTCGGCTTTGCTCGGCTTCGCCTTCGCTTGCAACGGCACTGGTCGGCTTGGTGCTCACGTGCGTTGTGGCCCTGCTCGGCTTCGCCTTCGCTTGTAACGGCACTGGTCGGCCTCGGTGCTCACCTACAACCAGTTCGTGGGGGCGGGCGGGGAGAGCGAGACGTTGCTGGGGCGGTGGATGCGCGAGCGCGGCAACCGCGAACAGCTGGTCGTGTCGACGAAGTGCGGGGCGCGATGACCCGGCCGGGAAGCCCGGTGGAGAACTGGGAGGGGCTCGGGGCCGACACCGTCGCGGCCGCCGTACGCGGGAGCCTGTCCCGGCTGGGCGTCGACCGCATCGACCCGTACTGGCGTGGCTGCTGCACCACGACCCGGTGATCGTGCCGCTGTCGGCGCGTCGTCGCTGGGCCAGCTCGACGAGGCGTTGGACGCGCTGGACATCGTCCTCGACACCGACACGGTGGGGCGGCTCGACGCCGCGTAGCCGCCGGTCAGAGGTTGGCGGCGCGGGCCTGGTAGGGGCGGCCGCGGAGGAACGGCGCACCGTACGTGCCGTCGGCGAGTTCCTGTTCGGCGGCGAGGGCACGGGCCCGCGCCTCGGCGAACTCGCGTTCCAGGGTGGCGCGGCGCGCGGCGGCGAGGGCCGCGGCGCGGCGGCGGCGCAGGGCGCGGGCCCGGGCGGCGCGGGCCTCCGCCTCGGCGTACCGGCGGGCGGCCTCGCGGCGCCGGCGTACGTCGGCCAACGCGCTGTTGCGCAGGTGCACCAGGTACGCGCAGGTGAGCAGGACGGATCCGCCGGCGCCGACGAAGAACGCGGGGGCCACGACGGCGCCGAGCCCGAACTGCGCCGCGAGTACGGCGAGCAGGAGGACCAGCACGCGCCGCCGGTGGTACCGCCACCAGCGGCGACGCTGCTCGTCGGTGAGTTCCGCGGACGGCCGGCTGAGGATCGGGCGGGCGCGCAGCAGGCGGGCCAGCGGGCTGCGGCGCAGTCGACGGAACGTACGGCGGCGGGCGGCGCGGCGGGAGCCGGCGAGACGGGTACCGCGGCCCGGTGCGGCGGGCGGCGCGTGCGAACCGGGCGAGCCGGCGACCTCCGGCGCGGACGGCGTCGCGGCCGACGGCGACGGTACGACCGGGTCGCGGTGCGGTGGGTTGACCGGACGGCGGCCTGGCACGGTGCGCTGGCGGCGCTGGCGGGTGAGGACCCGCGCCGTGGACCACTCGCGCTCCGCGACCTGCCGCTCCGTGGCGTCGTACCGGCGCACGAGGGCCGGTGCGAGAGCGAGCAGGCCCGCCGCCGCCAACACGGCGAGGAGCACCGATGTCGGCACCCCCGGACCCCTCCCCGTTTCCAGTAGTCACAAGCTGTCACCCGAGGCTACGGCCGACATGCTTGTTTTCGGCGGCGCCACACCGGTCGTGACTACCTGGCGGTAACGCGGTCGGGGGATCAGCTGGCGGTGCGGGTGCGGTGCAGGCGGGCCAGCAGGCCGCCGTCCGGGGCGACGTCCTCGGTGGTGAGCGCGTACCCGAGGTGGTCGCGCCAGCCGCCGGCGATGTAGAGGTACCGGTGGTGGTAGGCCTCCTCGCGGAAGCCGAGCTTCTCGACGACGCGGCGGCTGGGCTTGTTCTCCGGGCGGATGTTGACCTCGACGCGGTGCAGCCCGCCGCGGTTGAACGCGTGGTCGACGGCGAGCGCCAGCGCCGTCGGCGTGATGCTCTTGCCGGCGTACCGGTGGTCGATCCAGTAGCCGGCGTACCCGGAGCAGAAGGCGCGGCGCACGATGTTGCCGATGGTGAGCTGACCGACGAAGGTGCCCTGCCAGCAGACCGCCCACGGCATGGTGGTGCCGTCGGCGGCGGACCGCCTCAGGTCGCGGTAGACGTAGCGGAAGGCGCGGAGGGTGTGCACGTCCTGCCAGCGGCCCGGCGGGTCGGGCTCCCAGGGCGACAGCCACGCCTCGTTCGCGAGACGTACCTCGACCCATGCGGCGGCGTCGGACCGGGTGTACGGCCGGAGTGTCACGTCGCCGTCGGTGAGGACGGCCGGCCAGCCAGGATGCGCGTTCATCTCCGCCGATCGATCAGCAGTACGTCCACTGTGGACCCCGCCGCCGCGGTCGACACCCGCTCCCCCAGGACCAGGAGGCCGTTCGCCTCGGCGAGACCGGACAGAGTGTACGGCCCACCGGCGAGCGGCTGCACGGTGTAGCCGCCGCCGCGGCGCTCGGACACCTGCGCCGGGCGGAACTCGCGCAACCCCGCCGGCGACGACAGCGTCTCCAACAGGTGCGCCTTGATGCTGGGCCGGAACACCGGCTCGGCGCCGGACAGCCGCTGGATCAGCGGACGTACCAGGATCTCGAAGCCGATCAGGGCGGCGCCCGGGTCGCCGGGCAGGCACACGATCGGCACCTCCTCGACCCCGACCGTGCCGAACCCGAGCGACGAGCACGGGTAGACGGACAGGTCGGTGAACGGCACCGTGCCGTCGCGGCCCAGGATCCGCCGGACCATGTCGCCGGGCCCGAGGCCGGTACCGCCGGTCATGACGATGAGGTCGCTGCGCAGCGTCTGGTCCTCCAGCACCGCGCGCAGGCCCTCCGGGTCGTCGTCGCAGATCCCGATCCGGTACGCCAGAGCGCCGGCCTCGACGGCCGCCGCGGTCAGCGCGTGCGAGTTGACGTCGACGACCTGTCCCGGCGCGGACATCCGCCCGGTCTCGACCAGCTCGTCGCCGGTCGCGACGACCACGACGCGCGGGCACGGCCGTACGACGACGTGAGCGACGCCGGCGGCGGCGAGCAGCGCCACGACCGGCGCGGTCACCGCGGTACCCGCGGACACGACGGTGGTGCCGGCGGCCAGCTCGTCGCCGGCCCGGCGTACGCCGTGGCCACGTTTCGGCGTCGCGTAGATCTCCACCGACGCCATGCCCTCGTCCGTCCACCCCATCGGTACGACCGCGTCGGCGGCGGCGGGCATCGGCGCGCCCGCCGCCACGGACAGGCAGCTGCCCGAGCTGACCCGGACCGGGCGCCAGGACGCGGCGCCGACGTCACCGACCACGTTCAGCCGTACCGGCCGGTCCTCGCGGGCACCCGTCACGTCGTCGAGCCGCACCGCGTACCCGTCGATCGCGGCGTGGTCGAACGCCGGCAGCGGCCCGGGAGCCACCACGTCCTCGGCGAAGACGTTGCCGTACGCCTGGGTCAGCTCCAGATCGAGCGGGGGCAGCGGCCGGATCTTCGCGAGCACCTGCTGCAGGAAGTCGGCCAGCGGAGTCAGCGTGGCGGTGGCCATCGGCGCCTTTCGTCTACTCGGAGCCGGCGGGCTTGCTGTCGACGGTGTCGAAGCCGTCGGCGACGAACTGGGCGAGCCAGGAACGGAAGTCCGGCCCGATGTCCTCGCGCGCGGTGGCGAGCTGGACGACGGCCTTCAGGTAGCCGGTCGGGTTGCCCGTGTCGTACCGCCGGCCGCGGAAGACGACGCCGTGCACCGGTGTGCCCTCGGCGAGCAGCAGCGCCATCGCGTCGGTCAGCTGGATCTCACCGCGCTTGTCGGGCCGGGTACGCCGGATCGCGTCGAAGATGGACGCCGGCAGCACGTACCGTCCGACGACGGTGAGGTTGCTGGGGGCGTCCTCCCGGGCCGGTTTCTCGACGAGCCCGGTGATCTCGACGATGTCGATGGTGCCGGTCTCGGTTACGGAGGCCACGCCGTACTTGTGGACCTCCTCCCACGGGACCTCCAGCAGCGCGAGGACGATGCCGCCGGTCTCCGCCTGCAGGTCGAGCATGGTGGGCAGCAGCGGGTCGCGCTCGTCGATCAGGTCGTCGCCCAGCAGCACGGTGAACGGGACGTTGCCGACGTGGTCCTCGGCGCACGACACGGCGTGGCCGAGGCCGAGCGGCTCGGGTTGCCGGGACGAGTGCAGCGCGGCCAGCTCGCCGGGGCGGCGTACCGCCTCCAGGCGCTCCGTGTCGCCCTTCGCCTCCAGCGCCGCCTCCAGGTCGAGGCGCCGGTCGAAGTGGTCGACCATCGAGCTCTTGCCGCGCCCGGTGATCAGCAGTACGTCGTTGATGCCGGCGACGGACGCCTCCTCCACGATGTACTGCAGGGCCGGTTTGTCCACCACCGGGAAGAGTTCCTTCGGCACGGCCTTGCTGGCCGGCAGGAACCGGGTGGCGAGGCCCGCCGCCGGGATGACCGCCTTGGTCGCGCGGACCCGGCCGACAGCCGCCGGGGAAGTGTCGGGGGTGGTGACGTGCTCGGGCATGGGCCGAGACTATCCGCCCCGGGTCTGCCTGGGCGGGCGTGACCGTCGCGACGCGCCGCCCGAGTCACCGTCCGGCCAGGTACCGCCGGCCGGCGGGAAGTCGGCGGCGGGCAGGTCGGCGGCCTCGTCGGGCTCCCGGCGGGACCGGTTGCGGCGGCGCGGCCCGGCGGCCACGCGCCAGGTGTCCCGGCCACCGGCCTTCGCCTCGTACAGCGCGTCGTCGGCGGCGTCGAGGACCTCCTGGCCGGTGGCGCCGTGCTCCGGGTAGACCGCGACGCCGATCGACACGGTCACGCCGATGTCGATGGGCCCGTCCGGGCCGGCGTCGGGCAGCCGTACCCGCATGTCGCGGACCGCGCCCGCGATCCGCTCGGCGAGCCGGCCCGCGCCGTGCTCGTCGGTCTCCGGCAGCAGCACGACGAACTCCTCGCCGCCCTGCCGGCATGCCAGGTCCACCTCGCGGATCTCGTGCTGGATCCGGTTCGCGAACGCGACGAGCACCGCGTCACCCGCCGAGTGCCCGTACGTGTCGTTGACCTCCTTGAACCTGTCCAGGTCCATCGCCAGCACGGACAGGTGCCGGTCGAAGCGGGTCGCGCGCTCGATCTCGCGGTGCAGCGATACCCGCAGGTAGCGGTAGTTCCACAGCTCGGTCAGCGGGTCGGTCAGCGACAGCCGCTCGGTCTCCTGGTGCAGCAGTACGTTGTCGACGGCGACCGCGGCCTGCCCGGCGAACGTGCGCAGCGTGCCCAGGTCGGCGTCGTCGAAGTCGTCCTGGCCGAGCCGGTCGTACAGGGCGAGCACGCCGCGCAGCCGGCCGGGCTGCGGCCCACCCTCCTCCCCGTCGCGGGCCTCGGCGCGGCTCGCCCCGGAGAACGGCACCGCGATGTACGTCCGGCAGCGCGGCTCGTTCGGCGAGAGCGCGATGCCGTCGGCGCGGCCCCGGCGCGGCTCGCCCGCCTGCGCGACCGCGCCGAGCAGGCCCTCCCCCGGCGACACCCGGATGTCCGACAGCGACCGGGCCCGGTCGTCCAGCCCGTCGGAACAGCGCGCCACCAACTGGTTCGGGTACGCGCCGTCAGGCTTGTCGACCAGCAGCACGACGCCGGCCTGCGCGCCCGTCGTGGCCATCGCCGTCTCCAGGATCACCGACAGGATCCCGTCCAGGTCGTGCGTGCTGGACAGCGTGTCGCCGAGCAGGCCGAGGTTGCCGCGCAGCTGGTCCCGGCTCGCCGTCAGCGCGTGCACGTACGCCTGCATCTCCCGGGTCATCCGGTTGAACGCGCTGCCGAGCTTGCCGACCTCGTCCCGGCTGCGCACCGGTACCCGGGCGTCCAGGTCACCGCCTGCCACCCGGTCGGCGGCGCCGGCCAGCTCGAACAGCGGCCGGGTCGTCGAGTTCGCCAGCCACCAGGCGGCGCCGACGGCGACCAGCCCGGCGAGTACGACCACGCCGATGAGCACCGCGTACAGCGCCTCGGAGCCGCCGCGGCCGGCGGACAGCGCGAGGTGCAGCGGCTGGCCGGCGGCGGTCGGGACCAGCCGCACGTACAGCCCGTCGCGGGTGGCGCGCAGGTCCGTACCGCTCATTTGCAGCGCGGTCGCGGCGACGTCGTCGGCGCGTGCCCGGGTCTCCGTCGACAGCGGCGCGCCGTGGTCGAGCAGCGTCACGTCCACCCCGGCGGACGAGCCGAGCCGCGTCACGAACGCCTGGTCGACCCGGGTACCCGCGACGACCTGGCCGATGGTGTTCCCCGCCTGGTCGGTCATCCGTACCTTCGCGACCAGGGACGCGGGTCGGTCGGTGCTCGCCGTCGGCGTACCGGAGCAGTCGGCCCACGGGCCGGGCAGCGAGCCGGCCGACGAGCGGGTCACGCCGGCCCCGTCACTCACCTGTACCGCGCTCGCCAGACCGGTCTGCACGCCGTCCCGGGCGGCGGTGGCGCGGTCGTGCGGGCTGCCCCCGCCGTACAGCCGGGCGGAGATCTGCGCCGCGGACCGCAGCTCGTGGCAGGCGGCGTCGACCGTCGTCCGCACGGTCGTCTGTGCCATCTGCAACCGTTCGGTGGCCCGGCGCGTGCTGACCTCCGACACGGTGATCCCGACGAACACCGCCCCGATCAACACCGGCCCCAGTACGACGGCCAGGAAGGCGGCGGTGAGCCGCGCGCGCAGCGTCACGCGTCCTCCCAGGGTCGTCCGGGCGATGCAGGATGGGGGTGTCGGCGTCGGCGGTGCGGACGCCGACCGACAGCCCGCAGTGCGATGCTGTCACAGCATCCGGAGGCACCGCCCACCCCGGCGAGGTTGGATCCAGCGAAATGCACGCAGTTTCCGAAAAGTCGACCCTCCGCGACCGATTGTCCGCCAACCGGCGCGACCATGCCGCGGAATCCCGTTCCGCCGCCGACGCCGCCATCCGCGCCGCGGTACGAGACCTGCTGCGCACCGGCCGGTCCGTGGGGAGACCGGCGGTCGGCGCCGCCCGGCGTACCGTCGCCGGCTACGTCCCGTCCGACGGGGAGCCCGGCGGCGCCGCCCTCGCCGACGTCCTGCGTGCCTGGGGCGACCGGGTGCTGTTGCCGGTCCTCCGCAGCGACCTCGACCTCGACTGGGCCGAGTACACCGGACCGGACTGCCTGCAACCTGCGCGCTGGCGGCTGTGCGAGCCGGGCGGCCCGCGCCTCGGCCGCGGCGCCGTCAGCATCGCGTCGATCGTCGTCGTACCGGCGCTGGCCGTCGACCGCACCGGCACCCGCCTCGGCCGCGGCGGCGGCTCGTACGACCGGGCGCTGTCCCGCGTGCCCGGCCGTACCCTCGTCGTCGCCCTGCTGTACGACGGCGAGCTGGCCGACGACGCCCTGCCGCACGAGGCGCACGACCGGCGGGTCAACGCGGTCATCACGCCGGCGACCGGGTTCCGCCGGATCGGCTGAGCACGCTGTCTACCGCGCCACCCCGGGTGGACGAAGGACACGCGGATGGCGGATGATTAGCACTCAGAAACTGAGAGTGCCAGCGGAGGCATAGGGTGCCCACCTATCAGTACGTCTGCACCGAGTGCGGCCACCAGCTCGAGGCCGTCCAGTCGTTCAGCGACGGACCGCTCACCGAGTGCCCCAACTGCGGCGGCAAGCTGCGCAAGGTCTTCTCTGCGGTCGGTGTCGTCTTCAAGGGCTCCGGCTTCTACCGTACGGACTCGCGCAGCGGTTCCTCGTCGTCGACGGTCGGCGCCGACAAGCCGAAGTCGACCAGCGACGCCGGTTCCTCCTCGGACTCCGGCAGCACGTCGTCGGGCACCAAGTCCTCGGACACCAAGTCCGACAGCGGCAAGCCCGCCGCCTCGTCCGGCGGCAGCGGCAAGTCCGGCGGCAGCGGCTCCGGCAAGGTCGCCGCCAGCGCCTGACGTACGCTCCGGCGCGTCTCGTCCCGCCGCCCGCGACGCATCCCGTCGCGGGGTGCGTCGCTCGACCTGATCGGTCCGGCGTACGGACCGATCAGGGTGCCGCGCGCATCCGCCTCTCCCCGGTCATGGGTCGCGGCCCCGCTCGTGCGGTGGCTCCATAGCACGCCCCGGCGGCGTCATCGAGGTTGTCCACAGGCGTTGTCCACAGGCATTCGGCGGCGGTGGTGCCGGCCGGACCGGGCGGCCTACGGTTCGCCGCGGCGGAGGGAGCTGTCGTGGACGAACCGAAGGATCACAGTGCGCGCCGCAGGCGGCGGGCGGACCGACTCGACCCGGTGCGGTGGTCGCCGCGCCGGCGCGGCCGACTGGTGCGGGGCGGGCTGGTGGCGGTGCTGCTGGCGCTGGCGGCCGGGGTGCTGCTCACCGGCGCCGGCACGGCCTCGGCCGACCGGTGCGTGGCGCGGTCACCCTCGACCGCGCCGGCGGGCTCCCGACCACCGTCCGCGGCCACGTCGGCCGGCACCGTACCCGCGGGTGCGGTGGGGCTGGCCGTGACCGTGAGCCAGCCGGGCGCCGCCGGACTGGTACGCCCGGGTGACCGCGTCGACCTCACCGTCGCGCGATCGGACGGTGACCGAGCGGCGATCCTCGTACGCGGCGCACTGGTTCTTCGGGGGACACCCGGCCATTCTGCGGACAACGCGGGCGAATCCGTGGTCTATTTGGCGATGTCCGAAGACGAGGCGCGCCGCGTCGCGGGCACCGAGCCGTCGGCCCGGATCGGGATCGCACTGAGGCCGGGCTGACCGACGCGGCACGCCGAGCACGCACCATCGAGGAGAGCGAAAGCAGTGCTCAAGGGTTTCCGAGACTTCATCCTGCGCGGCAACGTCGTCGATCTGGCGATCGGCATCGTGATCGGCGCGGCGTTCACCGCCGTGGTGAATGCGCTGGTCAGCAGCTTCATCACACCACTGATCGCCGCCATCGGCGGCCAGCAGGACTTCAGCAAGCTCTACTTCACGGTGAACGGCAGCCGCTTCACGTACGGGACGTTCATCAACGCGCTCATCTCGTTCCTGATCGTCGCCGCCGTGCTGTACTTCCTGGTCGTGGTGCCGGTGGACCGCGTGATGCAGCGGTTCCTGCCGGCGAAGCTGGACGCGCCGAAGCGGGACTGCCCGGAGTGCCTGTCGAGCATCCCCACGGCGGCGAGCCGCTGCTCGTTCTGCACCGCGGATGTCACCCCGACCTCAGCGGCGTCCTGAGGATCGGCCGGCCAGGCCAGGCCCGGCATGGGCCGAGCCGAGCGGGCGGTCAGTCCCAGTGCGGGGGGCGGTCGGCGAGGAGGCGGTCGTCGTTGGTCTCGCGTCGCTCGCCCCAGCCGACGTCCGTGTCGTCCGTGGTCTGGTCCGGCAGGATGGCCTGCTCGTCGTCGAGGTCGACCTCGCGGTCGTCGTCGTACCGGCCCACCGTGTCGCTCCCGTCGTACCTGGCGCCATGCCCCGGCGGGCCGACCGGCCCGCCGGGCCGGTCCGCGGACCGGCCTCCCCGCCGAGCGTATCCGGTACGAAGGGCCAGGCAGGGCAGCACACTGGTCCGGTGAGGAGACCGACCGGCGCCGTTGGCCAGGGCGCCGGCCGGCATTCACCGGATGTCGGTACAACAGGGTCGGGAAGGGTCGTGCTCTTCCGGCCAGACGGCACCGCACGACCCGGACGGCCCCGCCGAGGGTGCCCCAGCGCGCGGAAGGACACACGATGGACAGGACCGCGTCCCCGCTCCGCCCGACCAACGAGCAGCACGGCCCGGCCACGACCGAGAGCGGCCAGACCGGCCGCCGGGTCTGGCCGAAGAACTTCTCGCACCGGCTGACCGAGCCGCTGCCCGGCGTACGGGACGTGATCCGGCTGGCCCGCGTCGGTGGGCCGCTGGCCGCGATCGGCGACGCGGATCGGATCCCGGTCCGGCGCGACGGCCTGCCGACGGTGCCCGCCACGAGCACGGCGGTGACCTGGGTCGGGCACGCCACGTTCGTCGTGCAGACGGGCGGGCTGCGGGTGCTGACCGACCCCGTGTGGTCCCGGCGCATTCCGGGCATCCGTCCCCGGTTCGTACCGCCGGGGGTGGCGTTCGCCGACCTGCGACACGTCGACGCGGTCGTCATCAGCCACAACCACTACGACCATCTCGACGCGCCGACGATCCGGCGGCTGTCGCGGGACACGGCGATCTTCGCGCCGGCGGCGCTCGGCGAGTGGTTCCGGCGGCGCGGCTTCCGCGCGGTGACCGAGCTGGACTGGTGGGAGTCGGCGGAGTTGGGCGGGGTGCGGTTCGACTTCGTACCGTCGCACCACTGGAGCAAGCGCGGCCTGACCGACACCTGCCGCAGCCTGTGGGGCGGCTGGGTGCTGACCGCCCCGTCCGGCCACCGGACGTACTTCGCGGGCGACACCGGCTACGGCCACTGGTTCCCGGAGATCGGCCGGCGGTACCCGGGGATCGACGTGGCGATGCTGCCGATCGGGGCGTACCACCCGCGGTGGTTCATGCGGCCGGTGCACATGAATCCGGAGGAGGCGGTGCGCGCCTGCGTCGAGCTGGGTGCGACGCAGCTGGCGTCGATGCACTGGGGCACGTTCGCGATGACGACCGAGCCGGTGACCGAGCCGCTCAGCCGGGTACGTGCCGCCTGGGCCGGGACCGACCGCCCGCGCGAGCACCTGTGGGACCTCGCGATCGGCGAGTCCCGCATCATCGACCCGACCTGACGACCGCCGCCGCGCCGACGGTCACCGGGTCGGCGGTTGCCGGGCCGGCGGTTGCCGGGCCGGCGGTCACCGTACGGCTGGTTCGCGTACCGCGGCGGCGGGGTGTGCGGCGGCACGCCGGCGTACGTCGGGGAGGACGGTGGCGAGGCCGACGGCGGCCAGGACGGCGCCGAGCCAGAGGGTGCCGACCAGCCCGAACATGCCGATCGCGACGCCGCCGAGCGACGAGCCGACGACCACGCCGCCGGTGATGAACGACGAGTGCACGGTGTTGACGAGCGGCCCGGTGTCGCCGGCCCGCTGCACGCGGGTGACCATCGCCGGGTTCATCGTGACGCCGACGAGGCCGATGCCGAGCATGCACGTGACGGCGAGCGCGTCGTGCCGGGCGAACACCGCGAACCCGGCGAGGAAGAGCGTGTTCAGTGCGAGGCCGGCGACGACGACGCGTACCGCGTGCCGGTCGGCGAGGCGGCCGACGACGGTGTTGCCGAGGACCGTGGCCGCGCCGTACGCGACGAGCAGCAGCGGCACGGTGGACGACCGGAAGCCGCTGAGCCGGGTGAGGACCGGGTTGAGGTAGCTGAACGCGGCGAACGTCGCGCCGATGACGAACGTGCTGGTCGACAGCGTGCGCCAGAGCCGCGGCCGGGCGAAGACGGCGAGCCGGTCGCGGAGCGGCAGGCCGCCGGTGTCGCCGTACCGGACGTTGGGTACGGCGAGTGCGGTGATCGCCGCGGCGGCGAGCGTCAGCGCGCCGACGGCCCAGAAGGCGGCGCGCCAGCCGAGGCGTTCACCGACCATCGTGGACAGTGGCAGGCCGAGCAGGGTGCCGAGCATGAGCCCGTTCATGACGACGGCGATGGCGCGCCCGCGTACGTCGGGCCGGGCGAGCCGCACCGCGAGCGAGACCGCGACGCCGAAGAACGCCTGGGCGGTCGCGCCGGTGACGACCCGCGCCACGACCATCACCGGGTACGACGGGGCGGTGGCGGCGAGGACGTTGCCGGCGAGGAAGACCGCGAGGAGTACTGCGAGGGCGGTCCTGGCGCGGAGCCGGAGCAGCGCGGCGGACACGAACGGGCCGCCGAGCGCCATCGCGACGGCGTACGCGGTGATGAGGTAGCCGACCTGGGGCACCGTGACGCGTAGGCCCTCGGCGAGTTGGGGCATCAGCCCGGCGACGGCGAACTCGCTGGTGACCATGGCGAAGATGCCGGCGGCGAGGACGTACACGGATCTGGGCACGGTGCTCTCCTGTGTTTTACATCGATCGGTGCAAAATCAGCCCAGCAAGGGGCGCGGATCAGACGGTCAGGGCGTCCAGGGCGGTCGCCGCGATCTCGGACAGCGCCGTGCGATCGGCGCCACCCTGCGCGGCCACCCGCATCCCGGCGATCACCGTGTTGACGAATCGGGCCAGCGAGTCGGCGTCGCGCCCCGAGGTGATCTCACCGGCGGCGCGGCCCGCCTCGATGACCGTACGCAGGGCGGCGAGGCGGACGTCGAGGTCGCGGTCGAGCATGTGCGTGATCCGCTCGTCGCGCCCGGACAGCTCGACCGTGCTGTTCACGGTGAGGCAGCCGAGGCCGCGCCCGTTGCGCCGCTGCTCGAACTCGGTGTCGATGATCCGCTCGAACAGCGTCCGGATCCGCTCGACGGCGGAGCAGTCGGTGTCGGCGAGGATGTCGAGCTGCGTCGCGTTCATCGTCTCGATGTAGCGCGCGAGCGCCCGGGCGAACAGCTCGTGCTTGCTGCGGAAGGCGTTGTACACGCTGCTGCGGTCGAGGCCGAGCGCGTCGCAGAGGTCGCGGGTCGACGTGGCCTCGTAGCCGTTCGCCCAGAACGTCCGCATCGCGGTGTCCAGCGCACGGTCCTCGTCGAAGGTCCTCGGTCGAGCCATGCCCGTACGCTAGCTGTTTTGCACCGACCGATGCAATACGAGCCGCGCCACACCGCTCAGCGGGTCACGTCGACCGGCGAACGCGGCTGGAACGGCACCGCCACCACCGGACACGGCGCGTGCCCCACGCAGTAGTGACTGACCGACCCGTACACGAGGCGGTGCAGCGGATGGTGGCCGTGACTGCCGACGACGAGCAGCAGCGCGCCGCACGCCGCCTCGGTCAGGGCCGGACCGGCCGGCCCCAGGCGTACCTGGACCTCGACCTGGGCCTCCGGGTACTCCGGGAGCGCGGCGAGGGCGTCGTCCCGCCACTGCACCGCGGCCCGGTGCGCGTCCTCGGCGTGTATTAGCGCGTCCGGCGGGACCATCGTCACGTCCCCGACCACCGGCTCGCTGAACGCGTACACCGCCACGACGGTGGCCCGGTGTGCCCACGCCTCGCCGATCGCCCAGCGCAGCGCCGCGTTCGACGCCTCCTGACCGTCGATGCCCACCACCACGAACGGCACGGTCCGCTCCATGACGCGCCTCCCGCCGGCCGGCGAAGGGGTTCCCGAGAAGGATTGTCCCCCCATCGGGGCCTTCGGAAACACCCTGAAGGACGTACCGGCAGGGCCGCGCGGACGGCGGTGGGTGCGCGATCCTGACGGGGACGAGCGTTCACGACCCGGGAGGTCCCGTGCCGCGTAAGGAACCCGAGTTCAGTCCCGAACCCGGCGTGTTGACCGTGTACTCCGAGATCGCCTGCCCGTGGGCCAGCCTGGCGCTGCACGGCCTGCGCCGGGCCCGGCACCGCCTCGGCCTCACCCGGGTACGCATCGACCTGCGCGCGTTCCCCCAGGAACTGCTCGACGGCGGCCCGACGCCGAAACGGGTACTGGACGCCGAGATCCCGGTGATCGGCGGGCTGGACGAGACGCTCGGCTGGCGCATGTGGCAGGGGCCGGACGACCGCTGGCCTGCGTCGACGCTGCTGGCGCAGGAGGCGGTGCAGGCGGCGAAACGGCCCGACGTCGGCGGCCTCGCCGCGAGCGACGAGCTGGACGCGGCGCTGCGCCGGGCGATGTTCGCGGACAGCCGCTGCATCGCCCTGCTCACCGAGATCCTGGCCGTCGCCGAGGACTGCCCGAAGGTCAACACCAAGGCGCTGACGAAGGCGCTGTACCTGGGGTCCGGCCGGGCCGAGGTGATCATGCAGTGGCGTACCGCGAAGGACCGGGCGGTGCACGGCAGCCCGCACGTGTTCCTGCCGGACGGCAGCGAGTGGCACAACCCCGGCGTCGAGGTGCGCTGGACCGGCGGGGACCGCGGCGCCGGCTTCCCGATCGTGCTGTCCTACGACCCCACCGTGTACGACGAGATCGTCACCGCCGCGCTGCACGCCTCCCCGGTGTGAGAGGTCCTCACGGGTGGATGTCGGCGGCGCGGGCGTGCGCCCGGCGTACCGACCAGAAGGCGAGGACGGCGGCGACGGCGAGACCCCACAGCACGTAGTTGAGGACCGAGCCGGGGGCGTGCGCGCCGAGCGTCAGGTGCATCGGCGGCAGCAGCAGGACGATCGCGACGAGCGGACCCGCCACGTACCAGGCGGCGACGGTGACCATGCCGAGGTTGCCGGCCGGGGTGTCGGGGCCGTTCATCGCGGCGGCCGGCACCGGCCCCCGGTACGCGCTGACCAGCGCGGCGAACACCAGCGCCGGTACGCAGATGACGGGCACGAGCAGCGGCGTGAGCGAACCGCTCAGCGCCGCCGCGACGGCCGCGCCGATCTCGGCGAGTACGCCGGCGAGCACCAGCGGTACGACGGCGTGCCGCAGGGCGAGCCGGTCGAACGCGTACGGCAGGCCGCCGGCGCGGCGCGGGTCGTCGGCGTCGAGCCGGGCCGGCTCGGTGAGCTGGGCGGCGGCGAGGTAGCCGGCGACGAGGCCGGCGGCGAGCAGGCCGAGCGACAGGTACAGGTTGCCGGCGCCGACGGACAGCCGGATCACGAGGATGCCGACGACGGTGAGCAGCACGGCCCAGGCGGGCCGGGACGGCGAGCGGACCAGAGCCGTCGCGTCCCGCCACGCGATGATCAGCCGCGGGTGGTGCGGGCGCGGCAGCCGGAGCGTACGCGCCGGCCGGCTGCGGGCGGCCCGGATCTCCAGCGCGGCGGCGCGCGGGTTGAGCGTGGTGAGGCCGGCGGTGAAGCCGGCGACCGACCGCGCCCGGATCCGGAGCGTGCGCCCCGGTATGCCGGGCGTGACGAGCATCGCCACCACGACCGCCGCGAGCGCGGCCACGACCAGCGCGGCCAGGCCCACCGGCCACCCGGGTACGACCGGGCCGGTGACGGCGAGGACCGGCTGCACGGTCCAGCCCCACGGGCCGGTCCACGTCTCGATCCGGGTCAGCTGCGCCAGATCGTGCCCGTACCAGGCGAATCCGGCCTGCACGCCCAGCGCGATCGCGACGACGACGGCGACGGGGGCGAGCCGGCTGACCAGCCGGGCTGCCACCGGGTACCGCTCGACGAGCGCGCCGATGCCGAACGACAGCACACCGGCGGCGGCGAACGAACCGGCCGCCGCGCCGAGCAGCGGGCCGAACCGGCCGGACGCGAGGCCGCCGGTGGTCAACGCGATCGCGACGGCCGCCCCGAGTACGGCGCCGCCGAAGGCGCCGAGCACGAGCTGGTTGCGCAGCCGCGGACGCAGGATCCGGCCGCGGTCGACGGGCATCGGCAGCAGCCAGCTCGCCGCCGGTACGGGCAGCGTCACGGGACCGCGCCACAGCGCGTCCCGCAGCACGGCGACCAGGAGCAGGAGTACCAGCGCGATCAGCGCGGGTGGCGCGGCGTCGGCGAGCCGGCCGGCGTCGGTGGTCTGCTGCTGCCCGGCGGACAGCCGGCGCAGCCAGGGCAGCAGGGCGCCGCCGTAGACGAGCAGACCGATGACCGTCGCGTACGCCGCGAACGCCGCACTGCCGGCCTGGTCGCGCAGGTGCGCCCGCCGCAGCCGGCGCAGCAGTGCCAGCGTCTGCCGGGTACGCGCGGCGACGGTCGCGGCGTCCAGCGTGTCGACCGGCTCCGGCCGCGGCGTGGTCAGGACCGGCTCAGGCGATGTCACCGGCGAGCACCTTGTCCGGCGAACCGTCGGCGACGACCTGTCCCTCGCGCAGCACGACCACCCGGTCGGCGACCGCGGCGGCGAGGTCGGTGTGGTGGGTGGCGACGAGCAGCGCGGTGCCCGCCTTCTTCTCCGCGGCGAGCACACCGGCCAGCCAGTCCCGGGCGGACGGGTCGAGCCGCTGCTCCGGCTCGTCCAGCACGAGCAGCTTGCGCGGCCGTACGAGGACGGCGGCGAGCAGCAGCGCCTGCGTCTGGCCGCTGGACAGCGAGCCGGGCAGCGCGTCGGCGTGCTGGTCGAGCCGGCAGTCGACGAGCGCCGACGCGACGATCTCGTCGGCCTCCTCGCCGGCCCCGTGCGCGACGGCCACCAGGTGCAGGTGCTCCGAGACCGTCAGGTCCGGGTAGTAGCCGACGCTGTCGGCGACCACGCCGATCTGGGTACGGGTGCGCACATCCTCCTCGGTCAGCGGTACGCCGCCGAGCCGGACGGTGCCGTCGGTGGGAGTGTCCCGGCCGCACGCGATGCGCAGCAGGGTCGACTTGCCGGAGCCGTTCGCGCCGAGCAGGACGACGCACTTGCGGGCGCGCAGGCTCAGGTCGATCGGTTCGAGGGCTTGCCGTTCCCCGTACGTGCGGCTGACGCCGACGAGTTCCAGCAGCGGAGGAGTGGCCACGCGCCGATGCTACGGCGTGCGCCGGGGCAGGTGGTGGCCGGTCGCCGGTGACCGGTCAAATCAGTACAGTGGTGTCGGGGAGGTGGTGACCGTGGCCGATTCCGTGCCGGCGGCACTGCGACTGGTCGAATCGTTCCTCAACTCGGTCGACGTCGAGACCGGCGCCGACGACCTCGTCGACGTGCCGACGTTCCGGCGCTGGCTCGCCGACCACGACCATCCCGCGCCCGCCGACGAGGCCGACCTCGACCTCGCCCGGCGCCTGCGTACCGAGCTGCGGGCCGAGGCCGCCACCCACCACGGCGTCGACACCGACCGGGACCGTACGACGCTCGACGGGATCGCGGCCGGCGTCCCGCTCGCCACCAGCTTCGGGCCGGACGGCGCCCGCCCGGTGGCCGCCGGCGCCGGGGTCTCCGGCACGCTCGGCGAGATCCTCGCCGCCGTCACCCTCGCCAGCCACGACGGCACCTGGCGCCGCCTCAAGATCTGCCCGGCCGACGACTGCCGCTGGGTCTACTACGACGCGTCCCGCAACTCGTCCCGCCGCTGGTGCTCGATGCGCGTGTGCGGCAACCGCAACAAGACCCGCAGCTACCGCCGGCGCACCGCGACGTGACCTACCGGTAGCGGCGCTGCCCCAGGACCTCCGGTACGCGGCTCGCCGCGAGATCGCCCCCGGCGAGACGCCACGCCCACACGGGGTGGCCGTCGCCGTCGACCGTGTCCTCGACCCTCGTGTACCCGAGGGTGCGCGGGACCGCCGCGCTCGCCGCGTTGGCCGGGTCGTGCCGGATCTCGACATACCCGATCCCCGGCACGGCCAGGCCGGCGGCGGAGATCGCCGCGGCGGCGCGGGACGCCACGCCCTTGCGGGTGTGCCGCACGTCCACCCAGTACCCGATCTCCAGGGCACCCGGCCCGATCCGCGACATCAGCCCGATGCTGCCGACGACCTGGCCGTCGAGCACGATCGCGTACTGGAAGTCGTGGCCGGCGTCCCACTTGGCCGCGCACTCGGTGAGCCAGCCGCGTACGCCGTCGCGGTCGTACTCGTCGGTGGCCCACGGCATCCACGGCCGCAAATGGCTCAACGAGGCCCGAATGGCGCCGTGCAGGGCGCGGGCGTCACCGGCGCGGAAGCGGCGCAGCGTGACACCGTTCGCGACCAGGATCTCCGACGGGGGTACGAGCCGCACGACCATGGCGCCATCCTGTCAGGGCCACGGCGCGGGACGGAAACGGGATACCGGCGCGCCGGCGGCTCGCTCCGCGAGCAGCCGCGCGCAGAGCTGTTCGGCGGTGGCGATGTCGCGGGCGGCGGCGCGGGTCCCGCGCACCTGGGCAGGGCCGCCACCAGGCCCACGGCCCGGCGTCCGAGGTCCTCGGCGACGCCGAGCTGGACGACGCCGTTCGGAATGACGACCGCCAGCTCGTACGGATCGATCATGCACCGCTCCTCCCCACAGAACGGCGATGCTTGCACGGTTTGCCCGTGTTGCACCAGCGTGTGCCCGGCCCTGACCGGCTCGTACGCTGGTGAGGTGCCCGAACCACTCGCCGCCGCGCTCGCCGACCTGCGCACCCTGCTGACCGACCCCGACCGTCTCGTACGGGCGGTGGCCGGGGGGCGCCGACGCGGGGAGACGCCGGCCGTGCCGCGGGTCGAGCTGCGCCCGGTGGAGATCTCCGCCGGCCCCCGGCTCCAGATCACCGAGCACGAGGCGAAGCCCCGCGGCGGCGGGCGGCCGACGACGCGCAACGTGGCGTGGGGCGCCGAGGCGCTGGCCACGGTCGACGCGCTGCTCGCCGAGCCGTACGGGAACTGGCACGTCACCGGCACCGAGCAGACCGTGCAGGTACGGGTGACGAAGCGCGGCGAGGCACAGGTGCACCGCTCCGCCGGTACGGGCGAGGCGGCCGACACCGGGCACGACCGGGCCAAGGCGTACCTGCTGCCACCCGACGACGAGCTGTACGCGACGATCGGCGGCACCGCGGCGAAACGCCGGCAGGTCGACGCGTTCCTGCGCGCCCTCGACGCGACGCTGCCCGCCGAGCTGCCCCGGCCGCTCCGGGTCGTCGACCTGGGCTGCGGCAACGCGTACCTGACGTTCGCCGCGTACCGGTGGCTGACCGCGCGGCGCGGCGCCGACGTGCGGCTCGTCGGCGTCGACGTACGGGCCGACCAGCGGGACCGGAACACGGCGCTGGCCGCGCGGCTCGGCTGGGACGACCGGGTGTCGTTCGTCGCCGGCACGATCACCGACGCGCCGGTCGAGGCGGCCGACGTGGTGCTCGCGCTGCACGCCTGCGACACCGCCACCGACGACGCCCTCGCCCGCGCCGTGCGGTGGGACGCGCCCTACGTGCTGGCCGCCCCGTGCTGCCACCACGAGCTGGCCGCCCAGCTCCGCGGCAGCCGAAACCCCTTGGTACGCAACGGGATCCTGCGGGAGCGGTTCGCCGACGTGCTGACCGACACGGTGCGGGCGGAGCTGCTGCGGTCGCTCGGCTGGTCGGTCGACGTGGTCGAGTTCGTCGACTCGAAGCACACCCCGCGCAACCTGCTGCTGCGCGCCCGGCGCGGTGCCGGGGCGGCCGAGCGGTCCGCCGCCCTCGCCGACTACCGCGCCCTGGTGGACACCTGGCCAGTCGACCCGGCCCTGGCCCGCCTGCTCACCGACCGCCTGCCACACGACTGACCCGCCGCCACGCGCCGTACCCGGTGGGATGGCGCCGCGGCGGCGGGCCCGACGTCATCGCCGCGGCGCCGGCTCCTGCGCGCGGAAACCGAACAGGCGCAGGCTGTTCGACACCACGAAGACGCTGGAGAACGCCATCGCCGCGGCCGCAAGCACCGGCGTGACCAGCCCCAGCGCGGCCAGCGGGATCGCCGCCACGTTGTACGCGAACGCCCAGAACAGGTTGCCCCGGATCGTGCGCAGCGTACGGCGGGACAGCCGGATCGCGTCGACCGCGGCACGCAGGTCCCCGCGTACCAGGGTCAGGTCGCTGGCCTCGATCGCCACGTCGGTGCCGGTACCCATGGCGATGCCGAGATCGGCCCGGGCCAGCGCGGCGGCGTCGTTCACGCCGTCGCCGACCATCGCGACGACCCGGCCCTGCCGTTGCAGCTCGGCGACCACGTCGACCTTGCCGGCCGGGGTCACGTCGGCGTGCACCTCGCTGATGCCGACCCGGGCCGCGACGGTCTCGGCCGCGGCGGCGTGGTCGCCGGTCAGCAGCACCGGCCGCAGGCCCAGCCCGCGCAGCGCCGCCACCGCCTCGGCCGCGCCGTCCGCGACCCGGTCCGACACCACGAGTACGCCGCGTGCCGCGCCGTCCCAGCCGACGAGCACCGCGGTGGCGCCGGTCGTACCGGCCTGCTTGACGGCGCCGGCGAGGTCCTCCGGCACGGCCATGTCGTACCGCTCCAGCAGTGCCTCGCGGCCGACCACGACGCGCCGGCCGTGCACCGTGCCCGTCGCGCCGAACCCGGCGACCGCGGCGAACTCGTCGACCGGCGGCAGCTCCGCGACGTCGCTCGCGGCGGAGGCGAGCGCCCGGGCGATGGGGTGTTCGCTGGCGTGCTCGACCGCCCCCGCGTACCGGAGGACGTCGTCGGTGGACTCCCCCGCGCCGGCGACCGTACCGACGTGGGTCATCCGGCCGGTCGTGACGGTGCCGGTCTTGTCCAGGACGACGGTGTCGATCCGGCGGGTCGACTCCAGCACCTCGGGGCCCTTGATGACGATGCCGAGCTGCGCGCCGCGCCCCGTACCGACCAGCAGCGCGGTCGGCGTGGCCAGGCCCAGCGCGCACGGGCACGCGACGATCAGGACCGCCACGCCGGCGGTGACCGCCGCGGCCGCGCCGTATCCGAGCAGCAGCCAGGCCACGAACGTGCCGAGCGCCACGACCAGCACCGCCGGCACGAACACCGCGGCGATCCGGTCCGCGAGCCGCTGTACGCGGGCCTTGCCGTTCTGCGCCTCGGTGACGAGCCGGGCGAGCTGCGCGAGTTGCGTGTCGGCGCCGACCCGGGTGGCCCGTACGACGAGCCGGCCGCCGGCGTTCACCGTCGCGCCGACCACGTCGTCGCCCGGCCCGACCTCGACCGGTACCGACTCCCCCGTCAGCATCGACGCGTCGACCGCGCTGGTCCCGGACAGCACCGTGCCGTCGGTCGCGACCTTCTCCCCCGGCCGTACGACGAAGGTGTCGCCGACGCCGAGCCGGTCGATCGGCACGGTGCGCTCGCGGCCGTCCTCGACCACGGTGACGTCCTTGGCGCCCATCGACAGCAGCGCGCGCAGCGCCGAGCCGGCGCGCCGCTTCGCCCGGGCCTCCACGTACCGGCCGGCGAGCAGGAACGTGGTCAGCGCCGCGCCGACCTCCAGGTAGAGCTGCGGCCCGCGCTCACCGCCGGCCAGCAGCGCGAAGTCCATCCGCATCCGCTCGCCGCCCGCGTCGGTGAAGAACAACGCCCACAGGCTCCACAGGTACGACACGACGGCGCCGAGCGAGACCAGGGTGTCCATCGTCGCCGCGCCGTGCCGCAGGTTCGTCAGCGCGGCGCGGTGGAACGGCCACGCGCCCCACGTGACGACCGGCGACGCGAGCGTCAGCGCCAGCCACTGCCAGTGGTTGAACTGCAGCGGCGGCACCATCGCCAGCACCAGCACCGGCGCAGTGAGCACCGCCGACGCGATCAGCCGGGTACGCAGCGGCCGGTCCTCGTCGTCCGGCGCCGCCTCCTCCCGCGCGGGCGGCTCCGGCGGCCGCGCCGAGTATCCGGTGGCCTCGACGGTGCCGACCAGGTCGCCGACCGACAGCTCCGCCGGGTACGCGACGCGCGCGGTCTCGGTGGCGAAGTTCACGCTCGCGCTGACGCCGGGCAGCTTGTTGAGTTTCCGTTCGACCCGGGCCGCGCAGGACGCGCAGGTCATCCCGCCGATCCGCAGCTCGACACTCTCCACTGTGGACACCTCCGGTCCTCCGGACATCACGCGAGCTGGTAACCGGCCTCGTCGACCGCCGCGCGTACCACCTCGGTGGTGAGCGGCTGGTCGGCGTCGACCTCGACGCGCCCCGACCCGACGTCGACGCGTACGTCCCGGACGCCGTCGAGGGCGCCGATCTCCGTCCGTACCGAGCTGGCGCAGTGTCCGCAGGTCATGCCGGTCACGGTGTACGTCTGGGTTGCCATGTCAGGTGCCTTCCTCTGGTCGGAGTCGCTGGTCGGAGTCGCGTCAGGAACGGACGAGGCGGGCGATGGCGGCCGAGGCCTCCTTGACCTTGGCGTCGGCCTCCTCGCCACCCTTCGCAGTCGCTTCGGCTACACAATGCGACAGGTGCCCGTCGAGCAGGCCGAGCGCCACGCCCTGCAACGCGCGGGTCGCGGCGGAGATCTGGGTCAGGATGTCGATGCAGTACTCGTCCTCGTCGACCATCCGCGCGACGCCGCGCACCTGTCCCTCGATCCGGCGCAGACGCGCCAACAGGGCCTTTTTGTCCTCGCTGTACCAGTATTCGGCCATCGTCACCGCCTCCTCGACATCCCTCTAGGTACCCTACCCCCCCAGGGTATCTTTTCACCAACCGCAATCCGACGTGAGCGAAGCGATATGGTCCTCGACGATTCGGTACCGATCGGAGGGGACCGACTTGCCACCGACTGACCGTCATCTCTAAGGTGACTCACCGTCTGCCCGGATGTCTGCTATCCGCCCGTGGGTGGCACCGGACGACACCGCCGAATCGTCGCGCGTACCGCGGCGAGCTGGGGACCCACATTCACGGGGTGAATCCGCTGCCCGACCCCCGGGCCGCGGTAGGGCGAAACTTCTTCCCGCCCGAACCCGTCAGCTAACCCAACAGGCGGTTGAGGAAGAAGGAGCCGGCCACCGGTGTCCACCACCCGCACCGCGAGACCGTTCCGGGTCTTCGCACTCGCGCTGCTCGCCGCCGTCTCGACGGTGGCCCTCGTGTCGTTCGGCACACCCGCGCACGCCACCCCCTCCCAGGCCGAGCTGGACAAGCAGATCCAGGACAAGTCCAACCAGTTCAACAAGGCCGTCGAGCAGTACAACCGGGTCATGGTCGACCTGAAGAAGAACAACAAGAAGATCGCCGACCTGCAGAAGAAGCTGAAGCCGCTGGAGGTCAAGGTCGACCGGGCGCAGAAGCAGGTCGGGTCGATCGCGTCCGCGGCGTACCGCGGCGGCACGGCCAACGCCGTCAACTCGATCCTGAGCAACGGCTCCGCCAGCAACCTGCTCGACTCGCTGGCCATGCTCGACCAGATCGCGCACAACCAGAACCAGCAGATCGCCAGCCTCGTCAAGGCCAAGGCCGACCTGGACAAGCAGAAGAACGCGCTGACCGCCACGGTCGACAAGGAGAACAAGCAGAAGAAGGACCTCGCCGCCAAGAAGAAGAAGCTCGACGGCGACGTCCAGAAGCTGCGTGACCTCCGCACCCAGGCGTACGGCTCACCCGACAACTACGGGCAGAACGTCGACTACGGCCCGCCGCCGAACATCCCCGGCACCGCCGGCCAGGCCGTCGACTTCGCCTGGAACCAGCTCGGCAAGCCGTACCAGATGAACGCCGCCGGCCCCGGCGCGTACGACTGCTCCGGGCTGACCATGGCGTCCTGGGCCAACGCCGGGCACTCGCTGTCCCACAGCACGTACTCGCAGTGGAACGAGACGGCCCGGATCAGCCGCGACGACCTGCAACCCGGCGACCTCGTCTTCTACTACAACAACGAGCACGTCGCCATCTACATCGGCGGCGGCACCGTGATCCACGCCCCGACGTACGGCGAGCCCGTGCAGAAGGCCGGCGTCGACAGCATGCCCGCCAACGGCTACGGCCGGGTGCGCTAGCTCCTCGGCACCACCCGATGCCGGTACCAGGGCCCCCGCCCCGGTACCGGCATCGGGCGTCTCGGTGCCCTAGACTCCATACCGACCGGCGCACGCCGGTCGTTGCCCTCGTAGCTCAGGGGATAGAGCACCGCTCTCCTAAAGCGGGTGTCGCGCGTTCGAATCGCGCCGGGGGCACAACCAACCAATCCCTTGCGCTGCAAGGGATTCTTCTTTCCGCCGAGGACACCCGCCGCAGGCCGCGGTCGGACCCCGCAACAGCTGCGAGCCGGCGGAATCCGCGCAAACCGTTCGTCCGGTGGTGAGACGGTGCGTCCCCGCGTGGCCGGGTCAGGCGTGGGGGCCGACGGTGACGGGGCCGACGGTGAGGGTGGGTGTGGCGTCGAGGATGTGGCCGACCAGGGCGACCTCGTCGTCGAGCTGGCGGCGTCGGGCGGCGGTGAGCTCGCGCAGCGGTTCGACGGTGACGGCGAGCCGCCGGCCGGTACGACGCTGGTGCCAGACACCGCCGACCACGCCGTCGACGAGCAGTACGGGATAGTTGCCGGCCTGGCCGGACGGGGTGAGGGCACGGGTCGCGGCCGGGCCGGGGAAGAGCTGGTCGCGCGGCTGTCCAGCGACGACGTACGCGTCGAAGTAGGGCAGGAGGCGGATCCCGCGGTGCGGCGGGGGCGGGTCGGTGTCGCCGGGGAGGACGGCGGCGGGCGTGCCGCACAGATCGACGTACGTGAGGTCGAGGGCGTCGAAGAGGGCGGTGGCGCGCGCGGGCGGCGTGCCGAGCCAGCGGGCGAAGTGCTGCGGCGTGGCGGGACCGTACGCGTGCAGGTAGCGGGTGACGAGGGTACGCAGGGCGGTGTCGCCGTCGGCGGGCCGGAAGCCGGGCAGCCAGCGGTGCGGGTTGGTGTACGTGACGCGGCGGCCGCGGTCGGCGCCGAAGCAGAGCACGCCGCGGTGCGCCGCGGCGCTGGTGAGTTGGCGCCAGCGTGGCCACAGGTCCTGGAACGCCGACATCGTCCGTTCGACGGCCCACGGGCCGAGCCGGTCGGCGAGCGCGTCGGTCAGCTCGTCGACGGTCAGTTCGGCGTCGGCGAGCGCGTCGCCGATGGCGGCGATCACCTGCTCGGCCTGGTCGGCGGTGAAGCGGACCGGTTCGGGGTGGATCGGCGCCACCGACGGCAGCGCGGACAGCGCGCCGGTCCACATCGGCAGGTCGGCGGTGGGCAGCAGGTGGACCGTGCCGCGCGGTCCGAACGTCTTGACCAGGGTGCGGTCGGTCCACAGCGCGGTGCGTACGTCGGCGCGGGTCGCCCCGGCGACTCGGCGCGCGACGGACAGCTCGGCGGCGCCGAGGATCTGGGCGTGTGCGCCGCACAGTACGCCGGCGACGGCGGCCGGCCCGAGGTCGGTGGACGGCGCCGTGAGCGCGTGCCGGGCCATCCGCCGCGCGGTGACGTCCTGCCAGGTCATACCGGTCACGTGCCGCCCTCCCCCGCCGCCCGAGCCTCCGGACGACGACGGTACGTCAGGGCGTGGCGCGGCCGACGCCGGCAGGTCGTGAAGCGCCCGACACGCGTGCTGTGGCACCGGCGGCCGCCGGACCGACGCACTGCTTATGATCCTGGCAGCGGTCCGCGATGCGGCTCTGCCGCCGCCGGCCGTCGCACCCGGCGTGACCGCCGGGCCGGCCGCCCACTCGGGGCGGCGAACGGAACTGTCGGACGGGAGTGTGTCGTGACCACCGCACTGATCATCGGCGACGTCCAGCGTGGCATCACGGGCGGCTACCCGTTCGCCGCGGAGGTCGTGCCGCCCCTCACCGACCTGCTTCCGCGTGCCCGCGCGGCCGGTGTCCTCGTGGTGTTCGTGCACTTCGGCTTCCGGGGCAACGGGGCCGACCTGCCGCCGGACAACGCGCTGTTCCGGACGTTCTTCGACGCCGGGGACGCCTTCCACGAAGGGTCCGCCGGGACCGAGATCGATCTTCCCGTCGCCACCGAGGACGTCGTCGTGTTGAAGCGCCGCGCCAGCGCGTTCGCCGGTACGGATCTCGACCTGGTGCTCCGCGCCCGGGGCGTCGACAGCCTCGCCGTCGCCGGCGTGGCCACCAGCGCGATGGTCGCCGCGACGTGCTACGACGCGGCGGACCGGGGCTACCAGGTGACGGTGCTGCGCGACGGGTGCGGCGACGGCGACGCGGCGATCCACGACTTCTTCATGGACGCCGTCTTCCCCAGCCGGGGGTTCGAGGTCGCGACCTGCGCCGGCTGGCGGGTCGGTCCCGCCTGAGGCCGGCGCGGCGTCAGAGGGCGGCGTAGACGGCGGCCTGGACGTCGTGGTGTACGCCGGGCAGGCTCGGCGACTCGAACTCGCGCTGGGTGAGGACGACGACGGCGAGGTCGTGCGCCGGGTCGATCATCCAGGTGGTGCCGAGGCCGCCGGCCCAGCCGTACGCGCCGGTGTCGAGGACGCCGCCGCCGTACCCCCAGGACTGTTCGGCGAAGAAGTCGGCGCCGAGCCCGCCGCGGGCCTTCTGCTCGGGGGTGAGCTGGTCGGTGGTCATGGCGCGTACGGCGTCGGCGGTGAGGACCGGCGCGCCGCCGCGCAGCAGCATCCGGGCGAACGCGTGCAGGTCGTCGACGGTGGACACGAGCCCGTCGGCCCCGTCCTCGAACGCCGGCTGCCGGCTCCACATCCCGTCGGGCGCGTCGAGGACGGCCAGCCCGTCGGGCCCCGGCCGGTACGCGGTGGCGAGCCGGTCGGTGTGCGGGGTCCAGAAGTCGGTGTCGCGCATGCCGAGCGGCTCGAACAGCCGGCTCCGCAGGACCTCCCCGTACGTGGTGCCGGCGGCACGGGCGAGCAGGACGGACAGGATGGCGGCGCCGGTGTTGTACATCCATCGTTCGCCGGGCTGCGCCATCAGCGGCAGGGTGCCGAGGTTCGCGATCCAGGTGTCGGGGTCGGGCTTGGTCTCCGGGTGCGGCGGCCCAAGGGTGGCGAGGCGCAGCTCGTCGGCGGCGCGTACGACGGGCCAGGTGTCGGTCGCGGCGAACATCTCGCCGACCATGCCGAACCCGTTCGTGAACGTCAGTAGATCTCTGACCAGGATCGGGCGTACGGCGGGGACGGTGTCGTCCAGCGGGCTGTCGAGGTGCCGGAGGACCCGGCGGTCGGCCAGCTCCGGCAGCAACCGGTCGACCGGCTCGTCCAGCGCGAACAGGCCCTCGGCGGCGAGGGCGAGCGTCGCCGCGGCGGTCAGCGGCTTGCTGGTCGAGGAGATGCGGAAGATCGAGTCGCGGCCTACCGGTGCGCCGTCCACGGCGAGCCGGCCGAGCGCCGTCACGCTCACGTCGTCGCCGCGCCCGGCCAGCGCCACCAGCCCCGGTACGGCCGTCGGCCCGATGTGCGGTTCGGCCGCGGTACGCATGCCGGCGAACCTGTCAGCAGTCATGTCGTCGC
This sequence comes from Actinocatenispora sp., assembly GCA_036503555.1. GTDB lineage: Bacteria > Actinomycetota > Actinomycetes > Mycobacteriales > Micromonosporaceae > Actinocatenispora. Next base: position 24,859 of record DASXWQ010000045.1, on the reverse strand, counting down.
CTCCTTGTCCCATCGTCACCCGGACTGACCGGCGACGGGCCCGAAACTCACCGGTACGCGGCGGCCAGTCGGGCGCGGAGCACACCGGCGGTGGCGCGGGCCATGGCGAGCCGTGGTGTGGCGGTGAGGACGGACAGCTCCTGGCGGAGCGTCGTCGTGCCGTCGAGGAAGCCGAGGGCGTACGGGGTGGTGACGAGCAGGTCGGTCAGCAGGCGCCGGCCGTCGACCAACCCGCGGTCGAGCGCGTGCAGCAGCACCGCGTCGTAGCCGAGGTGGCGCCGCGGGTACGGTCGTGGCGGCAGCGGGACCCGTTGTGCGGCAAGGCTTTCCGCGATCGATGCGGCCTGCCGGAGCATGGCGCGGAAGGTGTACCCGGTGGCGGGGCGGGTGGCGCCGCCACCGGTGCCGAGCCGGAAGACGCGCCGGCCGGTGCGCCGGGGATACCGGGCGTCGGTCATCGGGATCGCGCCGTCCTCGACCGAGTCGACGCGCGCGCCGGGAAACCGTTGCCGCACCACGTCGTACGCCTCGGGTGGCAGCCGGTGCCGGGAGAAAACGGTGTACTCGACCAGCGCGCGCCGCGCCGACACGGGCAGGACGTAGCCGAAGGCGAGGCCGTCGTCCGGCTGCGGTACGGCGAAGTCCATCAGGGTCGCGGCAGACTCCTCGACGTCCACACCGGACAGCCACCAGCCGCGGAAGTGTTGCAGCAGCGCGGTTGTCGCCGCCCGGCGGGGCGGTCCCGGCCGGGAGTCGAACACCCAGCGGGCGCGCAGCTCGCCGGACGGGGTGGTGACGGTGGCCCGGTCTGGACCGTCGCGTACGTCGAGCACGGTGTCGTCGTGCCAGGTCACGTCGAGCCGGGCGGCGCGGTCGCGGGCCAGGGCGTACAGGTCGGCGGAGCGGACCAGGGCGTACGAGCGGCCGTGCAGGTCGAGGGTGTGCGGGGTGCCGTCGGGGCCGACGACGCGCAGCGCCGGCCAGCGGCGGGTGACGGCGTCCTCGACCGGGCTGCGGCCCCGGTCCCAGAAGCACCAGGTACGGTCGTTTCCGGTGTGGCGTACGGGATCCACGACGGCGACGCGGAGCCCGTCGAGCCCGGCGCCTCGGCGACCTCCGCGGAGGAGAGCACGTGGGCCGGCCACGCCGAGCGCGTGCAGCAGGCAGTGGGCCGCGCCCCCGCCGCCGACCAGGACCAGGTCGACCTCGGTCACCCCGTGACCCGCTCCGCCGCGAGCCGGCCCGACACGAGCACCATCGGCACCCCGACGCCGGGCTGCGTACCGGAGCCGACGAGGACGACGTTCTCCACTCCCGGCGCCAGGTTCCCCGGGCGCAGCGGTCCGGTCTGGGCGAACGTGTGCGCCGCCGCGAACGGCGTACCCGCGGCCATCCCCATCGCCGCCCAGTCCGCCGGCGTCACCACCGCGCGCACCTCGACCGAGCCGGTCAGCCCCCGGTACCCACGGTCCTCCACAGTGGACAGAAGCTCGTCGGCGTACCGGGAGCCCGTTGTGCTCCAGTCGATCCGGCGACCCCGGACGAGGTTCGGCGCCGGCGCGAGAACGTAATAGGCCTGCCGGCCGGGCGGGGCGAGCGTCGGGTCGGTGCGGGTCGGGTTCGTGACGAGCAGCGACGGGTCGCTCATCAGCCGGCCGCGCCGGATCACCTCGTCGAACGTGTCGCGCCAGGCCCGGCCGAAGTGGATGTTGTGGTGCGCCGCCTTCGCGTACGCCGCGGTGGCGCCGACGTGCAGCACCACGCAGGACGGCGAGTACGTCAGCGGGCGGCGTACCGGCGTGCCCAACAGGTCCCGGCGGGCCACCGGCAGGTCCGGGTTGAGGATCACCACGTCGGCCGGGATGCGTTGCCCTGCAACGGTTGTCACCGCACGCGCCCGACCGCCGGACACCTCCACCCCGGACACCTCGGTGTCGTACCGGACGTCGACGCCGTGCTTGGTCGCGACCGCTGCGAGGGCGCTGGGCACGGCGTGCATGCCGCCGCGCGGGAAGTACACCCCGGCGACGGTGTCGAGGTACGAGATGACCGTGTAGAGGGCGAGCGCGCGCTGCGGGGCGAGTCCGGCGTACATGGCCTGGAAGGAGAAGACGCGCCGGGTACGCGGATCGCGCAGGAACTGGCCGACCTTCGCGGACAGCGACCGCAGGCCGCCGCGCGCGACCAGCCGGACCAGGTTCGGTGTGAGCAGGTCGAGCGGGCTGTCGAGGTTCCGGTCGATGAAGTCGCGCCACTCGATCCGGTACAGATCCCTTGCGTAGTCCACGAAGCGCAGGTATCCGTCGGCCTCGCGCGGGCCGCACAGCCGCGCGATCTCACCGGCCATCGCCGCCGTGTCGGTCCGTACGGAGAGCGTCGACCCGTCCGCGAAGTGCGCCCGGTACGCCGGATCCAGCCGTACCAGGTCGAGCCAGTCGGTCAGCTCCTCGCCGACGGTCGCCAGCGTGTCCGCGATCAGGTGCGGCATGGTCAGCACCGTCGGCCCGGTGTCGAAGCGGTATCCGGCGCGCTCCAGCAGCCCGGCCCGGCCGCCCGGCACCGACTCCCGCTCCAGCACGGTCACCTGCCGGCCCGCCGCGGCCAGCCGGATCGCGGCCGACAGGCCGCCGAGCCCGGCGCCCACCACCACGACCCGGTCCGTCGGCCCGACCACGGTACGCATCGGCGGCCTACGTGGCGCGCTGGACGGCGGCGAGGGCGAGGGCGGACAGCTCCCGGCGCGCGACCGCGCCGATCGGCGCGGCGGCCAGCGCGGCCAGCCCGGCCGACACCCGGGCCGCGATCATGCCCTCCACCTCGGCGCGCGCCCCGCACGCGGTGATCACGTCGGCCACCTCGGCGAGCGCCGCGTCGGAGGCGTCCGCGTCGCCCAGCACCCGGTCGAGCAGCACCCGCTGCCCCGGCGTCGCCCGCGAACGCGCCAGCTCGGCCAGCACCGTCGGCTTGCCCTGCCGCAGGTCGTCGCCGACCGGCTTGCCCGTCACCGCCGTCTGGCCGTACACCCCGAGGATGTCGTCACGCAGCTGGAACGCCTCACCGACCGCCACCCCGAACCTGTCGTACGCCGCGACCACGTCCGGCGGCACCGGCCCGGCCAGCGCCGCGCCGAACCGCAGCGGCCGCTGCACCGTGTACGACGCCGACTTGAACCGGGCCACCTTCACCGCGGCGGCCACGCTCTCCCCGCCGGCCGACCCGGCGCCGTGCAGCACGTCCAGGTACTGCCCGGCGACCGCCTCGATCCGCATCGCGTCGTACACCCGGCGGGCGGCGAGCAGCACCGGCGCCGGCAGCCCGCTCGTACCGATGAGCCGGTCCGCCCAGACCGCGCAGAGATCACCGAGGAGTACCGCGACGGACGTGCCGAACCGCTCGGGGTCGCCGCGCCAGCCCGCCGCCCGGTGCCGGTCGGCGAACTCGCGGTGCAGCGTGGGCCGGCCCCGGCGTACCGCGGCGGCGTCCATCACGTCGTCGTGCGCCAGCGCGAACGCGTGCAGCAGCTCCAACGCGCTCACCGCGCGCAACACCGGCTCGTCGTCCGGCCGCTCCGCCTCGCCGCGCGGGGCGTCCGCGTCGGCGGTCACGCCCGCGGCGACGTCCGCGGGGGAAGCGGGCGTGACGCCGCGCCAGCCCCAGTAGGCGAAGGCCGGGCGGAGCCGCTTTCCGCCACGCAGGACCAGGTCGGTCAGCGGCGCGGCGGCGTCGGCGACCGCCGGGTCGAGCGCGCGGAGGGTGTCGACCTCGGCCGCCAGGAAATCGGCGAGGACGCCCGTGACACGCTGGGCGACGCCGGCGACGAGTTGCTGGGGCACGGCCACGAGCGTAGCGCCAGCGTCGTCCCCGGCCCCGGCGGGCGCCGTACGGCGGGGCCGGATCACACCCGTTCGTCGTCGGTTGCCGCCGCCTGCCCGCTATGCCCGACCGCGACGGCCGGGACCGGCGGCGTGACGGGTGCCGGCACGGGCCGGGTGGTACGCGGGTGCTCGAAGCGGTGGAACAGCGCGACGAGCAGGACCAACACCACCGCGAAGACCGGCAGCCAGGCCAGCCGGTGGCCGACCCAGGCGGCGCCCGGCTCGTCGAGCAGCCCCGGTACCCGGCCGGCGACGAGCCCGCCGAAGCTCACCACCAGCAGTGCCGTCTGGTGCCAGCAGAAGACCGTCATCGCGACCAGGTTCAGCGCGGCGACGGGCGCCCACGCGAGCGGCCGCCGCAGCAGCCGCGCCAGCCACGGGCGTACGAGGAGGAACAGGCCGACCTGGGTGGCGCCGAGCGCCAGGGCGACCAGCGACGGCGGGTCGAGGTTGGACCAGTGGTCACCCGGTACGCCGACCGCGCTGGCCGGGTACCCGAGGGCGATCAGCCCGGCGCCGCCGCCGACGCCCAGCGCCAGCAGGACCGCGCCGTGCCACCGGACCAGCCGCCCCTCGGCGAACGCGATGCCGGCGAGGTACGGGACGGCCCAGCCGACGGGTACCGCGAGCAGCCCGAGCCAGGTCGGAATTCCGTTGCCACGCACCGCATCCAGCCCGGCGATGAGCAGGATCGGCGGCAGCAGCGACCACCATCCGACCCGGCGCCACGCGGCGAGCAGGGCCGGGGTGAGCGCCGTCAGCACCAGGTAGACGAGCAGGAACCACATCGGGTGCGAGACGAGCGACCACACCAGGTGCCGGGTGTCACCCGGTGCGCCCACCGCGGTCAGCAGCAGCAGGCCGGGTCCCCAGATCGCGGCGAGCACCACGACCGGCCGCAGCAGCCGTACGCCGCGGGACGTCAGCCAGGACACCGTGTTCGGGCCGCGGTGGCGCAGGCTGCGGGCAGCCGCGTACCCGCCGGCGAAGAAGAACGGGGCCAGCGTCTGGAGCAGCCAGGTGACCGGCGCCATCGCCGGCAGGTGCGACAGCGGGCTCGCGCCGAAGAGGCGGGCCGGCTGGTCGGGGTCGCTGACCGTACCCGAGACGAGCCAGTGGCCGAGCACCACGCCGACGATCGCCAGCGCGCGCAACGCGTCCACCGTCCGGTCCCGGTACGCCGGGGTGGCGGCGGCGATCCGCCGCGCCCAGCCGGTCACGACCGCACCTGCGTCCCGGCGGCGACGCGCGCCAGGAACGCCAGCGAGTCGGTACCCGGGGCGAGGTAGTGGTCGTGGTCGGGAACCTTCGCGGTCGGGAAGACGTGCGCACCGAACGAGGGATCCGTCGGCTTCGTCCCGTGTCCCAGCCCGAACAGCCGTACCCCCGGCACCCACCGGATCCAGTCCGATGTGGACTGTCCGGCCCAGACGGTCGCCGCGGTGTGCAGGTCCGCCGCGCGGTTCACGCCCATGCCGGGGCTGCCGAACACCGCGATGTCGGTGACCTGCCGGGGCAGCGCGTGCGCCGCGAGCCCGATGACCGTCGAACCGTAGCTGTGCCCGAACAACGCGATCGTCGCATCGGGACGGACCACCGTCAGCCCGGCCAGGAACCGGTGCAGCGCAACCGATCCGGCCGCGGCCAGGTCCTCGCGGGCGGCGTCCCGGCCGACCCCGCGCGGCGTGTCGTACCCGAGCCAGGCGATGACCGCGAGCCGGTCGTGGTGCGCCGCGCGGTACAGGTTCGCCGCCTGCGTCGCCGGCGCCCGGTACGTCTTGTCGCCGAGCCCGCGGACGAAGTTCTCCGCCCGGCTGTCCACCCCCGGTACGAGGACCGCGATCCGGTCCGCGGTGGTGAGGTCGCCGAACACCTGCGCGACCCGGCCGTTGCCGCGCGGGTCGAACAGCAGGAAGTTTCCGGGCCAGCGGGCGTACCGGCCGCCGGCCGCACGCATCGCGTCCCGGTTCGCCTGGTACCGCAGGGAAACGGGCGCACCGTCCAGGTCGCCCACCACCCCCGGGTACCGGGCGGCAAGATCGGCGCCGTCCGACCGGCCGGCCAGGAACCGGTGCACCGCACCGGGATCCGTGCGTACCGGGTCGGGCAGGTGCCGGGCGTCCCACGCCACCGTACCCACGGGCGGCGGGACGTGCGTTGGGGACGTCGGCGCGAGCAGCGTGCCCGCGGCCGGGGCCGCCATCACCACCACGGAGGCGAACCCCACGACCGTCCGTGTCCACCAACGCCGCATCACGCGCTCCTCCCGCCGTCCGACGGGCCGAAAGCTACGGACGGGGTCGGGGTCGGGGCGTCACTCCGGAGAGCCGGATCGGTTGTCATACCGGCGGGTGAGGGGCGTCGCGTCATGCCCCCACGGTCCCGGGACACACCCGGTCCCGGCGTCGGGCCGGCGACCACAATCGGTGCGGCGGCCCACGCCCGGGGACGTAGCCCGGCGGGCGGATCGGGCGCTACACCGGGAGGGTGGCGGCGACGGTGAAACCGCCGTCGGCGTCGGGGGCGGCGGCGAGGTCGCCGCCGAGCAGCGCGACGCGTTCCCGCATCCCGATCAGGCCGTGCCCGGCGCCGCCACCGGCGCGCGTCGCGCCCGGCTCGTTGCGTACCCGGAGGACGACGTGCTCGTCGGTGACGGTGACGGACGCGGCGACGGGTGCCCCGGGGGCGTGCCGGGTGGCGTTCGACAGCGCCTCCTGGACGACGCGGTACACGCAGACCTGGAGCGGGGACGGTAGCTCCCGGTCGAATCCCGCGGTGGTCAGCTCCACCCGTACGCCGGCCCGGCGTAGCCCGGAGACGAGGTCGTCCAGGTCGGACAGCGTCGGTTGCGGCGCCCGCAGCGCCTCGTCACCGCCCCGCAACACGCCGAGCAGCCGGCGCATCTCGGTCAGCGCGGTACGCGCCTGTGCGCTGATCGACGAGAACTCCTCGGCCGCGCCGGGCGTCACGTCGTCGCGCCGGTACACGGCGGTCTCGGCCTGCACGGCGATCAGCGACATGTGGTGCGCGACGACGTCGTGCAGCTCGCGGGCGATCCGCGCCTTCTCCTCCAGTACGGCCCGGCGGGCCTTCTCCAGCTCGGTGCGCTCGGTCTCGGCGACCAGCGCGCGCTGCGCCCGGAACCGCCCGCCCACCAGGTCGAGCAGTACCGCCGCGACGGTCAGGAACACGACCGCGCCGGGCCAGTCCCCCGCGTCGATGTGCCAGGCGGTCGGGACCAGCATCAGCGCCCACATCCACCACAGCACCGCGCGTTCCCGGCGGAGCGCGACGACCACGAACGCGGCGCCGAACACGGGGATCTGCACGGGGTCCCACGGCCAGCTGCCCCAGTGGTGCGCGGTGTTGGCGATGGGTTCGAGCAGCGCGGCGACGTAGCCGATCCGCCAGGCCAGGGTCGGGTACCGCAGGAGCAGCGGGAGTGGCAGCAGCTGCCCCACGACGAGCACCGTGATCATCCAGTACGGCATGCCGGGGTGCGCGCTGCCGGTGGAGACGATGGTGACCGGGTAGAGCACCACGGTCGCGAGCGTCACGGCGATCCGGGTGAGCCACTTCAGCGCGCGCCGCCGGTCGGCCGGCCACGGGATCGGGGTGTCCCGGGCCGTCAGCAGGTCGGTCAGCCCACGCCGAGCCGCGCGGGTGACCCCGCGTGCCCGGTCGGTCATCGATGCGTTCACCGGCACCGACAGTAGGCCACAGGTCTGCCGGCGGCGTGCCCCCGAGGTAGCAGGTCGTCGGTAGTCCCCCGGTACGACAGTTTCCGGTACGGAAAATCGTGTGTTGACATGATGGAAACTCAGGCGCAGACTTTCCGGCATGGAAACTGATGACGCCCCCATCGGACCCGACGAGGCCGCCAGCGCACTCCGCCAGGCAGACGCCGCGTCCGCGCTCGCCCGCGCCGTACCCCCGTGGTGGTACTTCGTCTCGCTCGCCGTCCTGATCGCCGTCACCCCCGTGGTCGAGCTGGCCCCCGACCCCCCGCTCGGCGTCGTCGTCCTGCTCGGCGGCATCGTCGTGTGGGCCGGGCTGTTCGGCCTCGTGCTCGGCGCGTTCATCCGCCGGATCGGCCTGCTCCCCCGCCTGACCCACCTCGACCGGCGGTACGTGCTGCCGCCGGCGGTGATCGCCGCCGTGATCATGGCGGCCGGCGTGACGGTGCACATCGTGTCCGGCGCGCTGTGGCCGTCGTTCGCGGCGTCCGGCCTGGTCGGCGTCGAACTGCTGGTCGTCGGCGGCCTGCTGCGCCGCGTCGCACGGGCATGACCGCCGACGAGGAGCGGTTCGACGCGGTCATCCACGCGCCGAACCGGCTGCGGATCTGCGCGCTGCTCGACGCCGTCGAGGCGGCCGAGTTCGGCGGCGTGCAGAGCCGGCTCGACGTGTCCGCCTCCGTCCTGAGCAAGCACGTCGCCGTGCTCATGGACGCCGGGTACGTCGAGCAGCGCCGCGCGACCCGCGACACCCGGCAGCGCGTGTGGCTGTCGCTGACCAGGTCGGGCCGCGCGGCGTACCGGGCGCACGTGGCGGCGTTGCGCGCCATCGTCGCCGGCGCCGAGTGATCAGGCTTCGGCGAGACGTTCCGCGGCGACGGGCGTGGCGGCGACGGCGAGCAGCGGGAACAGCGCCGCGACCACGAACCCGACCGCGTAGCTCGACCCGCCGATCACGAGGCCCAGCAGCGGCGGCGACAGCGAGGCCACCACGTTCTGCCCGGTGTTCTGCACGCCGAGCGCGCGGCCCGCCCACGACGGGCCGGCGATCTCCGCGGTCGACGTGAACGCCAACCCGTTGTCCGCCACCGTCACCACCGCGCCGACCGCGATCGCCGCGACCGCGAGCCACGGCGCCACCGCGTCCCCCAGCGCGAACGCCAGCATCACCAGCGCGCTCGCCACCGCTAGCTGCCGCATCGGCCGCAGCCGGCTGCCGACCCGGTCCGACCAGTACCCGGTGGCGATCCGGCCGGCCGCGCCGCACACCTGCACCACGGCGAGGAACGCGCCGGCCGTCGCCGCCGCCCAGTGCCGTTGGTGCACCAGGTACTCCAGCGCGAACGCCGCGATCGCGAACTGCGGCAACACCAGCAGCGCGCTGGCACCGTGCAGCCGCCACAGCGTCGGCGTCCGGTACGGCGAGCCGCCGGTGCCGTCGCCCGCGGCCCCGGTACGCGCCGGGTCGGCGGCGAGCAGCACCACCAGGACGGCCGAGACCAGGCACAGGCCCGCCGGTACGAGCAGGGCGGTGCGGAAGTCGACGTGCTCGGCGAGCACCGGCAGCGAGATCGCGGCGATGCCGACGCCGAGCGGCTGGGCGGTCTGCCGGATGCCCATCGCCACGCCGCGTTCGTTCTTCGCGAACCAGCCCATGACCATGCGGCCGCTGGCCGCGTTGACCGAGGCCGCGGCGGCGCCGCCGACGGCGAGTACGGCAACGAACGGTACGAGCGCGTGCAGGGTCAGCGCGGCGACGGCGACGAGGACGCCGGTCAGTGCCAGGCCGGTCGCCATCACGACGCGCTCGCCGTACCGGTCGGCGGCGGCGCCCCAGGCGATCAGGGTGGCGAGCAGGCCGACGGTGGGTCCGGCGACGACGGTGCCGGCGGCGGCGAGACTCAGCCCCTCGGCGCTACGCATCGCGGGGATGAGAAACGGGAGACCGTAAAGGAAGGCGCACGCCGAAGCCTGCGCGAACACCCCGACCGCCAGAATCAACCAGCGCCGTCTCCCCATGATCAGCTCCCATATATTGGTACGCATTTCTCAATAATCGGAACCTATCGTCTCGGGGTCGGGGACGGCAAACGGCCTCCCGCCCAGTGGACGGGAGGCCGTTTCGTCAGGCCGGCCGGGTCAGCCGTCGAGGTTGCGGAGGAAACTCGCGACGAGCGGGGCGGCGACCGCGTTCTCGTTGGTACCGCCGTCCTCGACGAACGCGGCGAACGCGATGTCACCCTGCCACCCGGTGAACCACGAATGGCTCGGCGGCTCCGCACCCGAGCCGTACTCGGCGGTGCCGGTCTTGCCGTAGACCGGACCGCCCGGCACCGACGACAGCACCGTGGCCGTACCCGACGCGACGACCTCGCGCATCATTCCCTTGAGATCCTTGACATCCGCCGCGGGCAGCGCCGGCCCGTCGGCCGCCGGGGTGAGCTTCGGGTCGTCGATCAGCACCGGCTGCTTCCAGTGCCCACGCGCGACGGCGGCGCTGATGCCGGCCATCACGATCGGGCTCACCGTCGTACGCCCCTGGCCGAACGCCGCCGCGGCCCGGTCCACCGGCGTCTTCGCCTCGGGTACCGAGCCGGTGTTGACGTCGACACCCAGCTTCCAGTCGGCGCCGACGCCGAGCGCCGCGGCCTGCTTCGTCAGCGTGTCGGCGCCCAGCTTCGACGACAGCCCCACGAACGCCGTGTTGCAGGACTGCGCGAAGTCCGTGTGGAACGGCACCTTGCCCAGCACGAACGAGTTCTCGTTGTGGAACGACCGGCCACCGACGTTCACCGTCTTCGGGCAGTTCACCGTCGTCTGCGGCGTCACCCCCGCCTTCAGGTACGCCAGCGTCGACACCACCTTGAACGTCGAGCCCGGCGGTACCGACGCGGTGAGCGCGAGGTCGTCCGTGCCGCCGTCCGGGCCGTTGGACACCGCGAGGACCGTGCCGTCGGAGATGCGGACCGCGACGAGCGCGGTGCGGTGCTTCTTCTCCGTGGCGAGCGCCGCGTCCGCGGCGTTCTGCACGGTCGGGTCGAGCGTCGTGCCGAGCGGCTGCCCGGCCGCCGGCCGCTGCCGCCACAGGACCGCCGGGTCCGAGCCGCCGACCTTCACCGTCACGCCGGGTTTCCCGCCGAGCCGCGTGTCGTACTGCGCCTGGAGACCGGACTGGCCGACCTGGTCGCCGATCTCGTACCGGCCGGGGTGCTTGTCCATCTGCTCCTTGGTCACGTCGCCGACGCCGCCCAGCAGCGCCCGGGCGAACGTCCGCGTCGGCGCGAGCGGCAGCGTACCCTCGCGGAAGACCGTGCCGGGCAGCTCGTGGACCTTGTCCCGTACCGCCTCGTAGTCCTTGCGCCGCAACGTGATCACGTCGACGAACGACGTCGGCGGCGCGGTCTTGATCCGGCCCGGCAGGTCGGACAGGTCGGTCTTCAGCGCGGCGCCCAACTGCTTCGCGAGCCCCGCCGGGTCCTTCACCTTGTCCGGCTCGACCCCGATGTACACCACCGGTTGCGCGGTCACCAACGGCTTCCCGTCACCGTCCACAATGGACCCGCGGGTCGCGGCGTCCCGGGTCACGGTGATCGAACCGTCGCCGGCCAGCTTCGGGTTGACCGTGCGCGCGGTCCACGCCACCCGCCAGTCGTCGCCCGACGCCACCATCCGCACCGTCGTCGAGTAGCTCCACGTACGCCCGCCGACCGGCCACGACACCGTCACCGGCGCGGTCGCCGCGTCCCCCTTGACCGTCACCTTTCCCGGCTTCAGCGTCGGGTGCACGGCCGCGAGATCCCCCGCCACCTTCTTGTACGCCCCGGCGACCTCCGCGCCGCTCGCCTTCGCGTACGTCGTCTTCGCGAGCGTGCCGGCGTGCCAGTTCGTGAGAAAACCGGTGAGCGCCCGGCGCGCCGCGTCCTCACGGTCGTTGCCGCACGCGGCGAGCCCGGCCACCGCCGTCAACGCGATGCCCGCGGCGAGCAGGCGTCGTCCGTTCCCCGTCATTCACCCTCCCGTGCCACGCCCGCCACCGGCGTACCCGTCGGCGGCGCCATCCGACCGTACCGGCGGCGACGAGACGCCGTGACGGCACCGTACGGCGAGGTGAGGCGGGCGACCCGGGTCAGGGGACGACGGTGACCGGCCAGCGGCCGGCGCGTACCAGCCGGCCGGCGAGGGACCCGACGAGCTTGTGCCCGGCCTGCATGGACGCGCCGACGACGAGCGCGTCGGCCTGCTCCTCCTCCGCGGCCCGGGTCAGCTCCAGGTACGCGTCGCCGCGCCGCACCACGAACCGCGCGTCGACACCGCGCGCCACGACCGCGTCGGACACCTCGCGGCGCAGCTCGTCCGCGATCTGTTGGTACCCCTCCTCCAGCGGCCCCACGTATCCGGCGGCGAAGCCGGGCAGCGCCGGCAGCGGCGCCACGTACGCGAAGAGCAGCCGGGAGCCCTGCCGTCGGGCGAGGCCGGTGGCGTACGCGGCGGCGCGCAGGGACGTCGGCGAGCCGTCGATGCCGACCACGATCACCGTCGGCCCGTCGGTACCGAGCTCGAAGAGCGGCTGTTCGTCCACCCGACGAGTATGTCCGCTCCGCCGGGCGGCGCGCTGCCCGAGCGTGGTCGTCGGCGATAGCCGCCCGCCATACCGGCGCATCTATACATTGCCGATCTAACCAGCAAAAGGGATACTTGCGGGCGTCTCGCATTGAACATGATCAATTTGGTGCGAGACATCCGGGTGCGGCCGATCCGGAGCCGTACCCACAACCCCTGGGAGGCTCACCATGAGGCCCACAAGGACCTCGTTCCGCGTCGCCGCGGTGACCGCCGCGGCCCTGACGATGGGGGCGGCCGTCGCCGCCACCGCCGCGCAGGCGGCACCCGCGCACCCGTCCCGGGCAGCGGCGCAGTCGCTGGTGCACACCCTCGGCACCCACACCGCCGGCAGCTACCTCGACCACGGCACCCAGATCGTCACCGTCACCGACGCCGCCTCCGCGGCGAAGGTACGCCAGGCCGGCCTCACCCCCCGACAGGTCAAGTACTCGGCGGCGCACCTCACCGGCATCACCGCCGACCTCAACCGCTCCGCCCGGATCCCCGGTACGGCGTGGGCGATCGACCCGCGGAACGACCGCGTCCTCGTCACCACCGACCGCACCGTCACCGGTACGAAGATGACGAAGGTCCGCTCCGTCACCAACCAGTACGGCGACGCCGTGACCGTCCGGACCACCAAGGGCACCTTCAGCACGAAGATCGCCGGCGGTGACGCGATCTACGGCGGCGGGTACCGCTGCTCGCTCGGCTTCAACGTCACCGACGGCAGCTCCGCGTACTTCCTGACCGCCGGCCACTGCGGCAACGTGGCCGACACCTGGTACTCCGACTCCGGCAGCAGCCAGGAGGTCGGGACCACGCAGGACAGCCAGTTCCCCGACAACGACTTCGCGCTCGTCAAGTACGCCGACGGCGTCGACCACCCGAGCGAGGTCGACCTCTACGGCAGCACCCAGCCGATCAGCAGCGCCGCCGAGGCGCAGGTCGGTGAGCAGGTGCAGCGTTCCGGCTCGACCACCCAGGTACAGGGCGGGTCGGTCGAGGCGCTCGACGCGACGGTCAACTACCAGGAAGGCACCGTCAACGGCCTCATCCAGACGAACGTCTGCGCCGAGGGCGGCGACAGTGGCGGCCCGCTGTTCGACGGCAGCACCGCGCTGGGCCTGACCTCAGGCGGCAGCGGCGACTGCTCGTCCGGCGGCGAGACCTTCTTCCAGCCCGTGACCGAGCCGCTCAGCACGTACGGCATGCAGATCGGTTGACCCTCACCGTGCGGTGACCCCCGCCGCACACCCAGCGGAGCGGCACGTCGTCCCCCCGGCGTGCCGCTCCCCATAGCACGGGATTCGTCGGCCCGCGGTGTTGTCCACAGCCGTCGTCCGCGCTGTCCACAGGCCGCAGCGCAGGCCCGGCCGGGGCCGTAGGATGGTGCCGGGGTCGCCCCCCAGGGTGGGTGGGGGCTGATGTCGACCGCCATCCTTCGCACGCAGATCAGGCCCGGCCCACCGGCGCCGCGCGGACGAAGTCGCGGAAACCCGCGGCGGCCGGCGACAGCGGCCGGTCCGCCGGCCACACCAGCCCGATCGTCCGGTACGCCCGCGGTGTGACCGGCAGTTCCACCAGCCCGCGCGGCGGACGCTCCTCGGCCGGCGGCAGCAGGGCGACGCCGAGCCCGGCGGCGACGAGCCCGCGGATCGTGTCGACCTCCTCGCCCATGAACGCGAGCCGCGGCGTGAAGCCGGCCGCCGCGCACAGCTCGTCGGTGATGCGGCGCAGCCCGTACCCGGGTTTCATGCCGATGAACTCCTCGTCGGCCAGTTCGGCGATCCGTACCCGGCGCCGGGACACCAGCCGGTGTGTCGCGGGTACGGCCAGCACGAGCGGCTGGTCCGTCAGCTCGGCGCAGGCGAGCCGCGGGTCGTCGGCCGGCAGCGGCGCGGTGAGCGCGAGGTCGACCTCGCCGGACAGCACCCGCTGCACCATCTCCTCGTGCGCCCCCTGTACCAACGAGAACCGCACCCGTGGATGGTGTGCCCGGAACGCCCGCAGCAGCCCGGGTACGCGCGCGCCGCCCATGGTGTGCAGGAACGCGAAGACGACCGTACCGGCGTCGGGGTCGTTCTCGGCGACGGCGCGGCGTACCCCGGACTCCACAGTGGACAGTGCGGCGGTCGCCGCGTCGGCCAGCTCCCGGCCGGCCCGGGTCAGCCGTACGCCGCGGCCGTGCCGGCTCAGCATCGGCCCGCCCAGGGCGTCGGCCAGCTCGGCCAGCCACCGGCTCACCGTCGGCTGCGGTACGCCGACCGTCTCCGCGGCGCGCGTCACGTGCTCGTCCGCGGCGAGCGCCCGCAGCAGCGCGAGCCGGGGCGCGAGTACGGCCGCCAGGTCAGTGTCCGCCACCGCCACCCACCACCCATCCATCAGTGAATGCATAGGACCCCACTCACTGTATTGGACGGATGAATGCGCCGACAGTAGCGTCGGCTGGGTGAGTGCCGACCTCGCCCTCGCCGCCCCCGAGATCGCGGCGCATCGCCGTGGCAGCAAGGAGTTTCTCCGCATCACCCTCGCCCTGTTCGCCGCCGGGCTCGCCACCTTCACCCTGCTGTACTGCGCGCAGGCGCTGCTGCCGGCGATCTCCGCGACGTACCGGCTCGATCCGGCGCGGGCCAGCCTCGCCGTCTCGGTCGCCACCGCGGGCCTGGCCGTCTCGATCATTCCGCTGTCCGCGCTGTCCAACGCGGTCGGCCGGATCCCCATGATGACCGTCTCGCTGCTCGTCGCCGGCGCGCTCGGGCTCGCCGCCGCGTTCGCGCCGAACTTCGGCGTACTGCTGGTTCTCCGTGCGCTGCAAGGGATCGCGCTCGGCGGGTTGCAGGCCGTCGCCATGACGTACCTCGCCGAGGAGGTGCACCACGAGTCCCTCGGCGCCGCCACCGGCCTGTACGTGGCCGGCAACGGCATCGGCGGCATGGCCGGCCGACTCGTCGCCAGTCTCGTCGCCGACCTCGCCGGCTGGCGCTGGGCGCTCGCCGTCATCGGCGTACTCGGGCTCTGCTGCACGCTGGTCTTCCGCCTCGCCATCCCGGCGTCCCGCCGCTTCACCGCGGAACCGTTGCGCGCCAGGCATCTCGCCACCGCCGTCGGCCGCGCGTTCACCGACAACGGCCTGATCCGTTTGTACGCCGTGGGTTTCCTGCTGATGGGTTGCTTCGTCACGGTGTACAACTTCCTCGGCTTCCGGTTGCTGGCAGCCCCGTTCCGGCTGTCCGGCACCGTCGTCGGGCTCATCTTCGTCACGTACCTGGCGGGATCGGCCTCCTCGGCCGGCGCCGGCCGCCTCGCCGACCGGCACGGTCGACCCAGGGTGTTCTGGATCACGGCCGTCATCACATTGCTGGGCCTGGGACTCACGCTGTCGACGAGCCTGCCCGTCGTGGTGCTCGGACTCGTCGTCGTCACCGGCGGCTTCTTCGCCGGCCACGCCGTCGCGAGCGGCTGGGCCGGCGCGCGCGGCCGCGCCCGCAATGCCCAGGGCGCCGCGGTTTACCTGCTCTGTTACTACCTCGGCAGCAGCGTCGGTGGCTCCGTCGGCGGCCTCGCGTACGGGCACGGCGGGTGGCCCGGCACCATCGCCTACACCGGAGCCCTGATCGCGCTCGCCCTGCTCATCGGGATCACCCTGCGTACGTTGGCTCCAGCGAAGCGTCACCCGGGACTGAGTGTTCCCGGTGAAGGAGCCACGCGGTCTAGGCAGACTCGACCGTAAGGGGCACCATGGTTTCCGTGATGATCGGAATCGTTCCCCAACCCGGCCAGACCGTCCACCTCTCCGGTGACGCGTCGCCGCAGTTCCGTGACCAACCCCTCCGCCTCCTGATCACCGAGCCCCCGCTTCCGTCCACAGTGGACGCCGCACAGGGTCGGCCGGCCGAGCGCGCCGCCTGGCTGCTTCTCACCGGCTGGGAGCTCGGCCCGCGCGGCCAGCGCGTGGTCCGCCGCACCGTCTCCGTCCGTACCTCCGGCGTCGCGGTCGACCAGGTGCGGTAACCGATCCTGGGGCGGGCCGCCTGGGATCAGTCTGCCTGCGGAAAGCGCGGACCTCGGGCCGCCCGCGACCCCTCTGGGGGCGCGGCCCCAGACCCCGCGCCGGGGGCGTAGCCCCCGGCACCCCCACGTCTCGTTGCGATCCGGCCGCGTACTTCTGTTCTCGCGCGGCCAGACCTGGCTGATCTCACGCCGGCTCGAATCCGCCTCGCGCCAGGTCGGACCGACACCCCCTCCCTGCTGCTCGGGACTCCCGGCACGCGTGTGTACGCAAGCTGGTTTGGGGGTTCCTGGTCGCCTTCGCTCTGCACACCTACGTGCATCACTCGGGTGATGCGTATGGGTGCAGACCAAAGGCTGACGGAAACACCGTCGCCACCCCGGCATGCCACCGCGGCGGCAACCCGCAACCGGCGCGCGTCCAGGGCCGCGCCGCACGAACCAAGCCGCCTCGCGGCGCACCCACCCGTCAGCGACGCGACACACGCCACCCCGGGCAACGGATCCGGCGGGTCAGGCGGTGGGGCCGGGCAGGCGGATGGCCATCGTGGGGGCCTCGGCCATGACGGGAGCGTCGGTCGGGGCGGAACGCTGGGGCTGGCGGTCCGTGCGGCAGAGGACGACACCGTCGTGCAGCTCGACGATGTCCCACTCGTCCAGGACGTACTGCTGGCCGCGTTCGAGGGTGACCTCGCCGGGCGCGACGTCGGGGCCGCTGCGGGTGCGGATGACCGTGCCGTTGGTGCTGGTGTCGGTGACGGCGAGGGTCGTACCGGACAGGTCGAGGCGGACGTGGTTACGGCTGACCCACTGCACCGCCTCGTCGTCGAGCAGCTCGCCGAGCCGGATCCCGTCGGGCCCGTCGGGCGACCTGCCGACGACGACCGGCGTACCGGCGCTCACGGCGAAGTGGCCGCGGTCCTCGCCGCCGACCCAGATGGTCACCTGAACGGACGCGAGGCGCGGCCCACCGTCCTGCATCGGTACGTCGTGCCGCGGGCACATCGCACGAGCCTGCCGGATCCGCGGCGGCGGCTGCGCCGGCCCGGGCGTACCGAAGAGGACGCAGCCGGGCTCGCCGCACCGCCAGTAGCGGCCGAGGATGCCCTGCGTGGTCGGGTCGAGCGAGGGGCGGGCCTGCGGCTGGGCGTTGGGCCGGGTCATGAGCGCGGCCCCGCCGACCCCGGCCACCGGGATCAGGAACGGTGCCGCCTGCGCCCACGGGTGGCGCTGCGCGAAACGGGCGAAGTCGTCCCGGCTGATCACCGGCAGCCCCGTGTACGCCGCCAGCTCCAGCACCCGGTCGTCCACGTCGCCGAGCGCCTCCACCACACCGTCGTCCGCCCAGCGGCGCAGCACCATCTTCTCGTTGGAGGTCAGCTCCAGGTCGGAGGTGAGCGCGCGGTCGGCCACCACGTACACCCGGATGCCGGCGTCGCCGAGCGACTGGCCGAGGGCGTCGATGACCATGCCGAGCCGGAGCAGGAACGCCGGCCGGCCGCCGTCGAGCTCCCGCATCCGTACGATCGGCGCCAGGTCGACGATCGCCCGGGCCATGCCCGGGTCCGTCGTCAGTCGCCGTTCGATCGAGTCCAGTGCCCGTGACACCTCGAAGCGCACCGGCTCCTCCTCCCGCTCGTTCGGACCACCATCATTCCTCAGCGCCGCACACCGCGTGGCGCCGCCCGGTACGCCGACCGCCGCCACGCCACACGACGTGACGGCGCCGCGTACGGTCAGCGAAGCAGGTCGCGGATCTCGTCGAGCTCCTCGGCGCTCGGCTCCCAGTCGCCCGCGGCGGCGTTCGCGTACACCTGCTCGGGGGTGGTGGCGCCGGCGATCACCGAGCCGCAGCCGGGCATCGCGGCGAGCCCGCCGATCGCGATGTCGAGTACGGACCGGTCGTGCTTCTCGCCCCACGCCGCCAGCGCCTCGACCACGTCCAGCCGCTGCTCGGTGACCAGGTGCGAACGCTCGGCGATGCGGCTGCCGGCGGGCAGCTCCCGGCCCTTGCGTACCTTGCCGGTGAGCAGGCCGTTGGCGAGCGGGAAGTACGGCAGGACGCCGAGGCCGTAGTGCACGGCGGCCGGGACGACCTCGCGCTCGGCGTCCCGTTCCAGCAGCGACCAGTGGTTCTGCGCCGACACGAACGGGACGTACCCGTGCTCGCGCGCCACGTGCGCCGCCTCGGCGATCTGCCAGCCGGTGAAGTTCGAGTTGCCCAGGTATCGGACCTTGCCCTCGGCGACCAGCTCGGACAGCGCCGCCAGCGTCTCCTCGATCGGCGTACCCGGGTCCGGCGTGTGGATCTGGTACAGGTCGATGTGGTCGGTACGCAGCCGGCGCAGCGACGCCTCCACCGCCCGCCGGACGTACGCCCGACCGCCCTTGCGGCCGGCCGCCGGGCCGTATCCCATGTCCGCGCCCTGGTGGCCGAACTTGGTGGCGAGCACCACCTTGTCCCGCCGGTGCTGAAGCACCTCGCCCATCAGCCGCTCGGACGCACCGCCGCCGCCGTAGATGTCGGCGGTGTCGAGCAGCGTGACGCCGGCGTCGATCGCGGCGTCGACGACCGCCCGCGTCCCGGCCAGGTCGAGCTTGCGGCCGAAGTTGTTGCAGCCGAGGCCGATCACGGAGACCTCAAGCCCGGACGTACCCAGAGATCGATAGCGCATGGTCCCCAACCCTATCCGTACGCCGGGACGGAACGGCAGGTCGACTGCCGTTCCGCCCGTCGCTCACGCCGCGCGCAGCGCCTCGGAGAGCTTCACCCGGGCGCCGGTACGCAGCACCGCGTTGCGGTACACCCGACCGGCGAGCGCCACCAGCGCGACCACTAGCAGTACCGACAACCCCACGGACAGTGCGATCTCCCACGCCGGCGCCACCCCGAGCGCGATCCGCATCGGCATCAGCATCGGCGAGAACAGCGGCACCAGCGACAGCACGTGCCCGAGCTGGCTGTCCGGGTTTGCCGGGATCACCGACCAGCCGATCACCGCCGGCACGATGATCAGCATCAGCACCGGTGTCACCACGCTGTTCGCGTCCTCCTGGCGCGACACCAGCGCACCCGCCGCGGCCAGCATCACCGCGTACATGAAGAACCCGATGACGTACCAGACGAGCGTCCACACCGCCGTCCCCGTCAACAGCCCAGCCGGGATGCTGAGTACGCCGGTGGACAGGCCGAGACCGAGCCCCACGACGGCGAACACCACCATCTGCACCAGACCGACGACCGCGATGCCGAGCACCTTGCCCGCCATCAGCTGCCACGGCCGTACCGTCGCCAGCAGCAGCTCCACCACCCGGCTCGACTTCTCCTCGACCACGCCCTGCGCGACCGCCTGCCCGTTGATCATCAGCGACATGTACAGCAGCACCACGGCCACGATCCCCAGGATCAGCCGCTGCGTCTGGTACTGACCGGCCGACCGCAACGCCTCCACGTGTACCGACGCCGACGCCGCGGCCTTGTTCACGACGGCCGGATCGCGCCCCATGGAACGGATCTGGGCGTTCAACGCCTGCTGCCGCGCCACGGTCGTGAACGTGATGGAAAGGTCCGACTTGAGGTTCTTCTTCACCACCACGCTGAAGTCGGCCGGGCTGCCGACCACGAGCGCGTCGAGCTTGCCGTCCAGGACCTGCTCGCGGCCGGCCGCCTCGGACACGGTCTTCGTCGTGATGTCCGCGCCGCTCGACTTCCCGGTCGCCTTCACCGGCGCCGCAAGCGATGCCGTCGCCGACGTGAACCCGACCGTACTGTGGTGCGTGCTGCTGCCGACGAAGTTCATCAGCAGGATGTACCCGCCGATGAACACCAGCATGATGAGGGTGCTGACGACGAAAGCCCTGGAGCGCAGGCGGGTCGCGAGCTCCCGCCCCGCCACCAGCCGTACCGCGCGCACCGCACCGATCCTCATGCCCGTGCCTCCTCGGAACCGACGTGCTCGCTGACGACGTTGCGGAACAGCTCGGTGAGCGACGGCAACCGCCGCGCGAACTCGTGCACCGGCCCGGTGGCCAGCGCCGCGGTGAGCACGGCCTGGTCGTCGGCGCCGGGCGCCAGCTCCAGCACCGTCGTACCGTCCCGGTCGTCGGCGACGCTGACGCCGGGAATGCCTGCGGCCCAACCGATCGGGGCCTTCGGTGCCGAGACGACCAGCCGGGCGGCGCCACCCGCGCGCAGCTCGGTGACCGGCCCGCAGGCGACCATGTGTCCACTTCGGACAATGCCCACCCGGTCGCACAGCCGCTCGACCAGATCGAGCTGGTGGCTGGAGAACACGACCGGAATGCCTTCGGCCGCCTTCTCCCGCAGTACGTCGCTCATCACGTCCACCGCCACCGGGTCCAGCCCGGAGAACGGCTCGTCGAGGATCAGGATCCGCGGGTCGTGCACCAGCGCCGCGGCGAGCTGCACCCGCTGCTGGTTGCCCAGGCTCAGCTTCTGCACCTCGTCGGTCAGCCGGCCCGCCACCCCGAGCCGCTCCGCCCACCGCTGCGCCGACGCACGCGCCTCGGTCCGCGACATCCCGTGCAGCTCCGCCAGGTACCCGAGCTGCTCGCCCACCTTCATCCGCGGGTAGAGGCCGCGCTCCTCCGGCATGTACCCGATCTGTCGCCGGGTGTCCACGGTGACCGGATGCCCGTCCCACCGCACCACACCGGAGTCCGCCGCGAGGACGCCGAGCGCGATCCGCATCGTCGTCGTCTTGCCGGCCCCGTTGCTGCCGACGAAACCGAACAGCTCACCCGCCCGTACGTCGAACGTCATGTCGGACAACGCCACCACGTCGCCGTACCGTTTCGACACGGCGTCGATCTCCAACCGCCGTTCAGTCACGAATCGTCCCTCCTCCAACCGGGTGCCGCCACTGTCCGCGCCACCCACCGATGACCACGGTACGGTCGCCCGCCCGGTACCGGGATCCGGCGGCACCCACGCTCCGGGTGGGCCCAGCCCCACCCCGTACACCGGGGCGCGACTGTCCACATCGGAATCGACAGTTGTCCCGAAACCGTGCCCTGACATGGGTAAAACTTCCCTTGACAAGGTACGTAGGCCACCGATCTGATACTTCCGGGATTCGAGCGGAGACGTAGCACGGGGGACATCGACGCATTTCGCGGGCACCCCACGCCGCTCGCCCCTTTCGAGTACACGGAAGGAGACCAATGCGGCACACCCTCATCCGACGCGCCGCGGTCGCGATCGGCGCCACGGCGCTGATCCTGCCGTTCGCCGCGGGCGCCGCGACAGCCGCACCGAGCCGGCACGCCGTGCCGGGAAGCACCCCAGCCTGGGCCACGTCCGCCAACCGGTCCGGCACCCCGTCGTCGTCCGAGCACGTCGACGTCCAGGTGTTCCTGAACCTGCGCAACGCCTCCGCCGCGGAACGCTTCGCGACGGCGGTGTCCACGCCGGGCACCCGGCAGTACGGGCACTACCTGACCCCGGCCCAGTTCAACCGGCGCTTCGCACCCAGCGACGACACCGTCAAGCAGGTCACCGCGTACCTGAACGGCCAGGGCCTGGCCGTCGGTGACGTCGCCGCCGGCAACCGGTACGTCACGGCCAGCGGCACCGTCGCGGCCCTCGACAAGGCGTTCGGCACCACGCTGACCACCTACCGGTACAAGGGACACAGCCTTCGCGCGCCGGCGAAGCAGGCCACCCTGCCGGCGACGGTCGCCAACCTGGTGCTGTCCGTCAACGGGCTGGCCGAGACCGGACCGCTGCGTACCCCGTTCCACCACCGGGCCACCGACCCGGCCGCGGCGAAGACGCGCAGCGCCGCACCGAGCGCCGCGCCGGCACCGGCCGAGTGCTCGAACTTCTGGGGTGAGCACCACCAGACCATGCCCAGCGCGTACGGCCGGACCGACTTCCCGACCTACGTGTGCGGCTACACCCCGGACCAGCTCCAGAGCGGGTACGGCGTGAAGGGCACCGTCGCGCAGGGCACCGACGGCAGCGGCACCACCGTCGCCATCGTCGACGCGTACGCCTCGCCCACGATGAAGGCCGACGCCAACCGGTACGCCCAGGACAACGGCCAGGGCGCGTACGCACCCGGCCAGTACTCCGAGAAGGTCTTCCGGCCGTTCGACATGCAGGACGAGTGCGGCGGCGAGGACGGCTGGAACGGCGAGGAGGCCATCGACGTCGAGGCCGCCCACGCCATGGCCCCCGGCGCCACCATCTCCTACGTCGGCGCCAAGAACTGCGACACCGGCCTCGACGAGGCGCTGAACTGGATCATCCAGAACCGTTCGGCCGACATCGTGTCCGACTCGTGGGGCAACACCGGCGAGGACATCCCCGCCAGCGCGGTGAAGGCCGAGCACACGATCTTCGTGCAGGCCGCCGCCGAGGGCATCGGCATGTACTTCTCGTCCGGCGACTCCGGCGACGAGGTCACCGCCGGCAACACCCCGTCGGCCCAGCCCGACTTCCCCGCCTCCGACCCGTACGTCACCGCGGTCGGCGGCACCAGCCTCGCCCTGGGCAGCGACAACGCCTACCAGTTCGAGACCGGCTGGGGCAGCGACGTGGCCCGCGTCGACTACACGCAGGACCCGGCGTCCTACACCACCGCCCCGCCCGGCGAGTACGTCTTCGGCGCCGGCGGCGGCACCAGCACCCTGTTCGGCCAGCCCTCGTACCAGCGGGGTGTCGTCCCATCCCGCCTCTCCCGGGCGTACGGTGACGCGCCGGCCCGCGTGGTGCCGGACGTGGCGGCACTCGCCGACCCGTACACGGGCATGGCGGTCGGCCGCACCATCGACGGCGAGTACACGGTGGAGACGTGGGGTGGCACCAGCCTCGCGTGCCCGCTGTTCGCCGGCGTCCAGGCGGTCGCCAGCACCCACCGGTCGCACCCGATCGGCTTCGCCAACCCGCTGCTGTACGGGCTGTACAAGTCCAGCGCGTACCGGGACGTCCTGCCGCAGCGGACGCCCGTCGCGGTCGCCACGCCGACCGGGTCGGCGCTCGTGACGTTCGACCACGACTCGTCGCTCGCAGCCTCCCGTGGCTACGACAACGTGACGGGCGTCGGCACACCCAACGGCACCCAGTACGTCCGCCGCGCATCCCGCGGCTGACCGTCGTTCCTCCAGGGGCCGTCCCGGCGTTCGCCGGGGCGGCCCCGTCGTTTCCGCCGCCGGTACGATTGCCGTCGTTCTCCGGTCGCGCCGTCCACCGGCCGACCACCGTACGCAGGCGAGGTGTCGATGAGCACGACCGGAACCGCACGACCGATCATCCGATACGGCACCCCGGTCCTGCACCAACCATGCCGCCCCGTCACCGACTTCGACGACGCGCTCGCCGCCCTCGTCGACGACATGTTCGCCAGCATGTACGCCGCGGACGGTGTTGGCCTCGCCGCCAACCAGATCGGTGTTGACCTGCGCGTCTTCGTCTTCGACTGCCCCGACGAGACCGACACCAACCAGATCGGCCACGTCGTCAACCCGACCCTCGTGCTGCCCGAGCCGCCCCGCGAGCTCGACGACGACAGCGAGGGCTGCCTCTCCGTACCGGGGGAGCACGCCGACCTGGCCCGCCCCGCGTACGCGACCGTCACCGGCGTCGACCGTACCGGCGCTCCGGTCAACTACGACGGCACCGGCATGCTCGCCCGCTGCTTCCAGCACGAGACCGACCACCTCGACGGCCTCGTGTACGTCGACCGGCTGCCGCGCCGCACCCGCAAGAAGGTGCTCAAGGCCGCCGGCCTCCCCACCGAGCCCCCGACCCGCTAGGCGGCGCCGGTCCGTTCGGGAGTCTCGGCACCCTCGGGGCCGCTTCGTCCGTTAATCCGCCTGCTTCGCAATGACCAGGCGAAACACCCGACGAAACAGGCTTGCCCGATGTGTCGCGTGAAGACAATCACCCTTCGCTGTTGAATGAGCACTCCCCGTTTCCGTCACCCGGCTGGTCCGTTAGGAGGCCGAGAGGACTCTCGACGAGCCCCGGCCACGGACACGGCACGTACGCCGTCCACCCAGCCGGGTACGGATCCGAAGGGAAACACATGCGCGTCACCAGAAGACTTGCCGTCGCAACCGGTGTCCTGGCCGCGGGCTTCGCGCTCGGCCTGCCCACCGCCGCGTACGCGGACGGCACGTCGTCCGGCAACGCCGGCATCGGGAACGGCACGCAGGTCCAGGCACCCGTCCAGGCACCCGTGAACGTCTGCGGCAACGGCGTCGGCGTCGCCGGCGCCGGAATCGGCGGAAGCGGCGACTGCAAGGCCGGCGCCTCGGACACCAACACGCCGCCCGCCTGCCCGAGCAGCGGCCCCGGCACCTACCACTCGGACACGTCCGAGGCCAAGACGGTACGCAAGCCCGAGGCCACGTCGTCGGCCTGCCCGCAGACCGCGGTACCCACCCCGTCGACGAACACGCCGAGCACGAGCCCGTCCACCGTGCAGGTTGCCGCGACCAAACCGGCCGCGCCGACCCTGCCCGTGACGGGAGCCAAGCTCACCATCATCGTCACGACGGCCCTGGTTCTCCTGGCCGCTGGCGTCAGCGCGATCTTCCTGGCCCGCCGCCGGCGCGCCTGAACCATCTCCGGTCGGGGTGCCGCCATACCGTGTCGGCACCCCGACC
>DASXWQ010000044.1:0-28312 GCA_036503555.1 Actinocatenispora sp. | reverse complement strand
CGAGGCCGTCGCCAAGTGGCAGCGCGCCCAGCTCACGTCAACCCAGCTCTCCACGTACTTCGTCGGGTACTCCGAGGTCGCCGCGATCGCCGCCGCCCGGCCCGCCGACACCGACCTCCGCGCCTGGCACGACGCCATGCTCGCCCACGGCTCGCCCTCCCCCCGCCACCTCCGTACCCTGCTGCCGACGAGCTGACCCGCCCATGAAACGACCCGCCGCCCCTCGTGAGGGCTGGCGGGTCGTGGCGGTTCTGAGCGCCGTTGGTCAGAAGGACGATCTACCGTGCGACACGCTCGCCGTCGGTGACGACGGCGAGGAACGTACGCCATGCAGCGTTGCTCGCGGTTAGCACCGGCCCGCGTGGGTCCTTGGAGTCACGTACAACCACGCCGTCGTCGAGGTCCATCACCTCGACGCAGTTCTGCTGGCCCTGGCTGCGCGTGCTCTTGCGCCACCGCCCGCCACCTGACCCTACGATCATTCCGGCCTCCCTTGACCTTCGGCGGCCGGAAAACGCCCTGTAGGGCAGGTCGGAGCACACAACACTCAGCCGGACCGCCTTCGGAAGGACAGGATACCGGCGTACGTAATAGCTGGATAGCTCAGTTACTATCCGTGTCTTCCTCCAGGGCTTGCTCGGCAACTTCCTGGATGACCGCCACCGACTCTTCTTCGGAGAGCGCGAAGTCGAGGAGCCGATTGAAGCCGTCCGTGTATTCCTGGATCAGGTCGCGCTCCTCCCGGAGCACCACGCTTCGAAACGCGGTGTCCGATTGAAGGATCGGCGGATCCGCGGAATCGGCGAACTCGAAGATTTGGAACGGTCCACTCAACCCGGGATGCGCGCCGACGCTGAACGGAACGACGCGGATCTCGATCGTCGGCAGGGCCGCGACCTCCGCGACGCTGGCAAGCTGGTCGTTCATGACCTCGCCGCCGCCAACCGTGTGGCGCAGCACCGCTTCGTCGAGCACGGCCACGAAGGTCGGCGGGTCGTCGCGGTCCAGGACGTGTTGCTTGCGCTGCATTCGCAGCTCGACAAGGCGGTCGATGGTGCTCTCGTCCAGCTGCCGACTACCACCGCTGGTGACGATTTCTCGTGCGTACTCTTCGGTTTGAAGCAGAGCGGGAACCATTGCCGGAAAGTACCCGAGAATCCGCGCGGCGTCCGTTTCGTACCCGAGATAGTCAAGATAGTCGGGCGAGGATGTGACGTCGCGGAAGGCGCTCCACCATGAGGACTGCTGTCGGGCCGAGCGGGCCAGCTCGATGAGGAAGCCACGGCGCTCCGTGTCCGCTACCTCGTACAGGTCGAGGAGGGCCTTGAGGTCGTTGGTGGAGACGCCGACCTGGCCGGCCTCCAGACGGATGATCTTGGAGAGGGACCAGTCCATCTTCTTGGCGACCTCGGCCTGGCTCTTCCCGGCCCGCTCCCGCTCCTGCCGCAGTTCGGTACGCAGGCGGCGGCGTATGAGTGGGCGCTGGCCGACGGGCATCGCTACTCCTCGATGAGTAAGCGGCTAGGTGGCGTTCCGCCCAACCGCCGATTGACACATGCTGGATAGAAGCCTAGCTGGTCGTTCGGCGGCTGGTGGCCTGGGGCGTCCAAAATGTCGCCCCAGGCCTTGTGGGGTTCAGCGCTTGCCTGCGGTGCCTTCCCGAGCGCGCATCAGGGCTCGGACGATCTGGTTGAAGACGCGCTCGTTCTGGCTCCAGAGCAGCAGGACGGTGTTGTCCTTGTATTCGCCCCACAGCTCGTACGGCCGCGGCCGGAGACGCCGGACCGCCAGGGCCGCCGCGATCGCGAGGAAGAAGATCGCGACGAGCGCCAGGCTGAGCAGGACGCTCCGGGTGCTCGCGCCGCTGTAGCTGCCGAGCAGTACGGACAGTGCGGCGAGGGCGCCGAGGCCGCTGGCGGCGGCGGTGGCGGCGGTCGCGGCCCGTGGTGCGGATCCGCGTGCGGTGCGGAGCTGGGAGAGGTGGCCCAGCGCGTACCGCCGACCGTGGACGACCAGCTCGTGGCTGGTGACCTGGATGCCGCCGTGGTTGTAGTGGGTGGTCATCGCGGCCTCCCTCCGGGACCTGCGCGGTCGAGGAAGTGGCCGGTCGGGGCTTCGAATGACCATGGTGGCGGGAGTACCATTCATGGTTAGCTCCTCCGTTCCTGGCGAGGTACGGTCCGAGCGACCTTTGGGCGGTTTCCGGTGGCAGCCGGGACCGCCCACTTTTCTGCCCTGTTGAGGGATCCCTCCATGTCCGAGTATGGACCGTCCGGCGGCGGATGGGAAGACTTCAGGGTGCCACATGGCAGATTGTTTGGCCGCGTCGTGCGGATCGGCGCCCTGCTCCGGCGCGTACCGCACCGGGCTGGCTGCGCGGGGCGGATCGTGGCGCTGCCATCGGCGTACGGCCGCTTGGCAGGGTGCGGTGTGGTGTGGGGCACGCTGCGCCTGGCGCGCCGGAACGTGGCCGGGTGCGCCGAGTCGGGTGGTTTCGGCCGATTAAGTCAGATCTTGGACAGACGTCTGCCGGGCTACGCAGGGTCGCGAGATCAGTCGACCGACGGGCTCGTACGCCGGTCGTCGAGGCGCGCCGCACGGCTCGGCCCGAACGGGTGGCCGAGCGCCGTCGGCTGGTAGTCGACGAGCGTCACGTCGACCCGATGACCGTCGACGGAGCCGGCGAAGCTGGCGAGGGCGCCGGTGTCGGTGAGGCACGCGCGCAGCGATCCGGGTACGTCGACGCAGGTGACGGCCTGTCCGGCGAGGGCGCCGGAGGAGTGCGCGATACGTGTCGTGCGGTCCTCCGCGGCGCGCATGACGAGCGACAGGACCTGCTCGGCCGGTACGAACCGGTGCGCGGACGCGGCGTCGATCGCGGCCACGTCGGGCACGGTCTTCGCCTGCGTGACCGGCCGGTCGGTGAGGGTGCAGACGGTCGGGGTGCAGCGGACGACGGTGGTGCCGGTCCGGACGTACCGCCCGGTGGTGAAGGTGTACGCGATGCGCTTGGGCACGCCGTTGACGGTGACCGTGGCGGTCGTGTCGTCGCCGAGCCGGTACGTCGCCGTGTACGAGGTGGCGTCGTGCTGGTCGAGCCGGGCGGCCAGATGGTTCACCAGCTCGGCGCGTCCGCGCAGGTGGTAGGCGTTGCCGCAGCCGGAGAGCAGCAGGGCGGCGAGCGCGGTGACGGTGAGCAGCGCGGTACGGCGGGCCGGAGCGGACATGGCGTCAAGATTGACGCACCGGAGACATGCGTGCAAACCACCCGGCGGGTCGGCGTGGCCGGCGAGCCGGTTCGGGGCGCCCGGTCGGCGCTGGCTAGGCTCGCGGGTACGACCGACCGCAGTGTGGCGGGCAGGCCAGGCAGCGGCCTGGGGCGGCCGTTTCCGCCGACGGCCGGACAAGCACGCACATGAGGAGCGAGGCACGTGGCAACCATTGAGGGCATCGTCGCGCGCGAGATCCTCGACTCGCGGGGTAACCCGACGATCGAGGTCGAGGTCGGACTGGACGACGGCGTCGTCGCGCGGGCGGACGTACCGTCGGGCGCGTCGACCGGGCAGTTCGAGGCGCTGGAGCTGCGCGACGGCGACAAGGCACGGTTCGGTGGCAAGGGCGTCGAGCACGCCGTCGCGAACGTGACCGAGGTGATCGCGCGGGAGCTGGTCGGGCACGAGGTGTCCGAGCAGCGGCTGATCGACCAGGTGATGCTGGACCTGGACGGCACGCCGACCAAGAGCAAGCTGGGCGCGAACGCGATCCTGGGCGTGTCGCTGGCCGTCGCGCGCGCCGCCGCCGACTCGGTCGGGCTGCCGCTCTTCCGCTACCTCGGCGGGCCGAACGCGTACCTGCTG
This sequence comes from Actinocatenispora sp., assembly GCA_036503555.1. Classification (GTDB taxonomy): domain Bacteria; phylum Actinomycetota; class Actinomycetes; order Mycobacteriales; family Micromonosporaceae; genus Actinocatenispora. The sequence continues at coordinate 24,455 of DASXWQ010000044.1, read as the reverse complement.
CCGGTGCCGATGATGAACATCCTGAACGGCGGCGCGCACGCCGACTCGAACGTGGACATCCAGGAGTTCATGATCGCGCCGATCGGCGCGGCCAGCTTCCGCGAGGCGGTGCGCTGGGGTTCGGAGACGTACCAGGCGCTGAAGAGCGTGCTGAAGGCGCGGAAGCTGTCGACCGGGCTGGGCGACGAGGGCGGCTTCGCGCCGGACCTGCCGTCGAACCGGGACGCGCTGGACCTCATCACCGAGGCGATCGAGAAGGCGGGCTTCACGCCGGGCCGGGACATCGCGTTCGCGATGGACGCGGCGGCGACGGAGTTCTACCGCGACGGTGCGTACCAGTTCGAGGGCAAGGCGAAGAACGCCGAGGAGATGTCGGAGTACTACGCCGAGCTGCTCGACGCGTACCCGATCGTGTCGCTGGAGGACCCGCTGGCCGAGGAGGACTGGGCCGGCTGGCAGCACCTGACGAGCGAGGTCGGCGGGCGGGTGCAGATCGTCGGCGACGACCTGTTCGTGACGAACCCGGAGCGGATCGCGCGCGGCATCAACGAGGCCGCCGCGAACGCGGTGCTCGTCAAGGTGAACCAGATCGGTTCGCTGACGGAGACGTTCGACGCGGTGGACCTGTCGCACCGCAACGGTTTCCGCACGATGATGAGCCACCGGTCGGGCGAGACCGAGGACACCACGATCGCGGACCTGGCCGTGGCGATGGGCTGCGGGCAGATCAAGTCCGGCGCGCCCGCGCGTACGGACCGGACCGCGAAGTACAACCAGCTCATGCGCATCGAGGAGGAGCTGGACGACGCGGCGCGGTACGCGGGGGCGGACGCCTTCCCGCGCTTCGCGCACTGACCCATCCGTACGCGCCGGCCACCGGCGCGTACCGAGCGACGGGAGTACGGCGATGGCGCAGCGCGGCGGCAGGGCCGGATCCGGCAGTGGACCGGGCCGGCGGCCCTCGTCCGGCCGCGCCGCGCCGTTCCGGCGTACCCGGGACACGGCGGCGCGTCCCGGCGCGTCCCGGCGTACCGGGGCGAGGCGGACACGGGCCCCGCGGCCGGGCGGCCGGTTCACCGGCCGGGCGGTCGTGCTGGCGCTGGTGTTCGTCGCGCTGATCCTCGCGTACGCGTATCCGGTGCGGACCTACCTGAGCCAGCGCGCGCAGATCGCGCAGCTCACCGCGAGCCAGGCCGAGCAGCGCGACCGCATCGCCGGCCTGCGCGAGCAGCGCGACAAGTGGAACGACCCGCAGTACGTCGAGGCCCAGGCGAAGGGCCGGCTGCGGATGGTCCGCCCCGGCGACAAGGTGTACGCCGTGTACGGCGACACGACGCCGAAGAAGTCCGGCCGCGACTCCGGTACGACCGTGCGCAAGGACGGCCCGTGGTACGCGAAGGTGTGGTCGAGTGTGCAGGGCGCCGACGGGAGCCGCGGGTGAGCGTCGACGACACGGACGCGGCGGCGATGGCTGGGCAGCTCGGCCGGCCGCTGCGCGGCGCCCGGGCGGTCGCGCACCGCTGCCCGTGCGGCAACCCGGACGTGGTGGAGACCGAGCCCCGGCTGCCGAACGGCACACCGTTCCCCACGCTCTACTACCTGACCTGCCCGAAGGCGGCGGCCGCGGTGAGTCGGCTGGAGTCGGCCGGGCTGATGCGCGAGATGACGGACCGGCTGGCCGACGATCCGGACCTGGCCGCGCGGTACACCGCGGCGCACGAGGACTACCTGCGGCGGCGTGAGGCGATCGCGGACGTACCGGAGATCGTCGGGGTGTCGGCGGGCGGGATGCCGACCCGGGTGAAGTGCCTGCACGTCCACGTCGGGCACGCGCTGGCGGCCGGGCCCGGGGTCAACCCGTTCGGCGACGAGGCGCTGGCCGCGCTGCCGGACTGGTGGGCCGACGGGCCGTGCGTCGACCCGGCCGACCCGCCGACCCCGGCCGGTACGCCGCGCCGCGACCCGGGCGTCGGCCGCACACACGACGGAGGTACTGCGTGAGCGGGCGCGTTGCGGCGATCGACTGCGGGACGAACTCGATCCGGCTGCTCGTCGCCGACCGGCACGACGGTGTGCTTACCGACGTGCTGCGGCGGATGGAGATCGTCCGGCTCGGCGAGGGCGTCGATCGGACCGGAATGCTTGTGCCGCAAGCGATCGAGCGTACCCGGGTGGCGCTCACCGACTACGCGCGGCAGATCCGCGAGCTGTCCGCGACGAAGGTACGGATGGTGGCGACGAGCGCGAGCCGCGACGCGAGCAACGCCGCGGACTTCCGGGCGATGGTGCTCGACGTGCTCGGCGTACCGCCGGAGGTGATCAGCGGCGACGAGGAGGCGCAGCTCTCGTTCGCCGGTGCCGTGGGCGGGCTGCCCGCGGACCTGACCGCGCCGTACCTGGTGGTGGACATCGGCGGCGGGTCGACGGAGTTCGTGGTGGGCTCGGCGCGGGCCGAGGCGGCGATCAGCGTCGACATCGGCTGCGTACGGATGACGGAGCGGCACCTGCACGGCGATCCGCCGACCGCGGCCGAGGTCGCCGCCGCGGAGGCCGACATCACCGCCGTGGTCGACCGCGCGCTGGCCGCCGTGTCCGCGGACCGGGCGCACACCCTGGTCGGCCTGGCCGGTTCGGTCACGACCGTGGCGGGCATCGCGCTGGACCTGCCGGCGTACCAGTCGGAGCGGATCCACCACGCCCGGATCGACCGGGACCGGATCGCGGAGATCGCCGCCCGGCTGCTCACGCAGACGCACGCGGAACGCCTCGCGATCCCGGTGATGCACCCCGGTCGCGCGGACGTCATCGGCGCGGGTGCGCTGATCCTGCGCATCGTCGCCGAGCGCAGCGGCCTGTCCCCGGTCGTCGCGAGCGAGCACGACATCCTCGACGGCATCGCGCTTTCCGTATAGTTCCGGGCTTTTCCGGCGCGTACGGGGGCTGTCCCGAAGGACGGACACACGGTGGTGGAGATCGAACGTACGGCGGACGGCTGCCGGGCGCGCCCGGGTGGCGGGTTCCCCGGCGACCCCGCCGACGCCGGTACGCCCGCGGCACGGGACGCGGCCGACGTGGCCGCCCTGGCGGGTACCGCCGCGGACGTCCGGGAGCTGGACGCGCGGGTGTCGGTGTGCGGCGCCTGCCCGCGGCTGGTGACGTGGCGGGAGCGGGTCGCGGCGGAGAAGCGCGCGGCGTTCGCCGACCAGACGTACTGGGGGCGGCCGGTGCCGGGGTTCGGGCCGGGGGACGCGCGGATCGGGATCCTGGGGCTGGCGCCGGCGGCGCACGGGGCGAACCGGACGGGCCGGATGTTCACCGGTGACCGTTCCGGCGACGTGCTCTACGCGGCGCTGCACCGGGCGGGCCTGGCGAACGGGCCGACCGCGACGACCGCCGACGACGGCCTGACGCTGCATCGGACGCGCATCTTCTCCGCCGTACGCTGCGCGCCGCCCGCGAACAAGCCCACGCCGGCCGAACGGGACACCTGCCTGCCGTGGTCGGCGCGGGAGTTCGCGCTGCTCAAGCCGACCCTGCGGGTGGTCGTGGCGCTGGGGAAGTTCGCCTGGGACGCGTACTGGCGGCTTGCCGAGGCGGGTCTCGGTGAGCCCGTGCCGCGGCCCCGGCCGGCGTTCGGCCACGGCGCTGAGTACGTGGGCGAGACCATCACGTTGTTGGGTTGTTACCACGTCAGCCAGCAGAACACCTTCACAGGCACGCTGACGCCGACGATGCTGGATGAGGTGCTTGCCCGCGCGAGGGATCTCGGTTCTCCCTGACGTCGGGCGGCGGCGGTGGCGAGGTCGGTCCGCACGATGCGTGCCGGTCGCGACCGCCGAGGCGGACACGGGGGTGACATGGATCGGCGGCTGCTCCGGTACGTCCCGATCGTGGCGGTGGTGCTGCTGCTCGCCGTGGCGGCCCTCGCCGCGAACGCCAACGGTCCCCGGCTGGGCAACGCGCCGCGGCACGCCGTCTACCCCACCGGGCAGGCGCGGCCGAGGGCGTCACAGCTGAGCGTGGCGCCGGCCCCGCAGCACGAGACGAGCGGCGGTGTCAACGTCCCGCTGCTGGTGATCCTGGCCCTCATCGCCATCGCGTACGCCGCGGTCATGCTCTACCTGATGCTCGCGCTGCGGGACGGGTTCGTGTTCCGCCGGCGCGATCCGAAGCAGCCGGAGGAACTGCCGCACGACATCGACGCGCCGACCGCCGACGAGGTACGCGAGGCGATGGAGCGCGGTCTCGTCGACCTCATCGACGGCGACGACGCGCGCGCCGCGGTGATCGCGTGCTGGCTGCGACTGGAGGCGGTCGCGGACCGCACCGGAGTGTCGCGGCAGGCGTCGGACGTACCGGGTGACCTGGTGACGCGGATGCTGCGCGGGATCGCCGACGGCCGGCGGCTGACCGGCCCGGGGGAGCGGGCGCTGCGCGGGCTGGCCGCCGTCTACCGCCGCGCCCGGTACGCGCCGCACGCGGTCGGCGAGGACGACCGGGACACCGCGCGTACCGCGTTGCACCGGCTGATCGCCGAGCTGTCGGTGCGGGACGGAGCGCCCTCATGAGCGAGCGTGCGCGAGCGAATCGGGGGCGGCCGTGAGCTTCTCGTACGGAAACATGATGTCGCCGGGGAAGCGGGACCCGGTGCTGAAGCCGTACCGGCCGTTGCGGGTGACGTGGCAGTGGCTCCTCGGCGTGGCACTGGTCGCGGTGGTCGGCGGCGACGTGGTGTGGCGGGTCGCCGCGTACGCCGGGCTTGCCGTGCCGTACGGGTTGACCGACGCGGTGATCCTCGCCGGGTGTCTCGCGTACCGGGTGGCGGGTGCGGTGCACGGGCCGCCGGAACCGTTGCCCCCCAACCTGATGCCGCCGACGGGCGAGTTCGCCGACCGGCCGTTCGCCGGGGCGCGGCGCTGGGAGGACCGGCTGGCGTGGACGCACGACGACCCGGTCAGCTTCGACCGGACCGTACGCCCGCGGCTCGCGTCCATTGTGGACGAACGGCTGCGCTACCTGTACGGCGTCGACCTCGCGGGCACCGGAGCCGGCGGCGAACAACGGGTACGCGAGCTGCTCGGTGATCCACTGTGGACGCTGCTGCGGACCGAGACGACCCGGGCGCCCCGCGTCGCCGAGGTCGCCGCCGCGGTCGACGACATGGAACGGCTCTTTGCATGAGCGAGCGTGCGCGGGCAGACGGGATGAGCGGATCCGACAACGGGAGGTACCTGGTGAACTCCGAAGACGCGCCGGAACCGGCCGAGCCGTTGCCGGTCGCGGAGACCGGCGCGCTGGCCCGGCGGGTACTCGACGCGGTCGGCACGGTCGTGGTCGGCAAGCGCGACCCGCTGGAGCTGGTGCTGGCGGGCATCCTGGCCGGCGGGCACGTGCTGCTGGAGGACTTCCCGGGGCTGGGCAAGACGCTGGCGGCGCGGTCGTTCGCGCAGGCGCTCGGGCTGAGCTTCCGCCGGTTGCAGTTCACGCCGGACCTGCTGCCCGCCGACGTCACCGGCTCCTTCCTGTACGACCAGTCGACCGGTGACTTCGAGTTCCGCCCCGGTCCGGTCTTCACGAACCTGCTGCTCGCCGACGAGATCAACCGGACGCCGCCGAAGACGCAGGCCGCGCTGCTGGAGGCCATGCAGGAGAAGCAGGTCAGCGTCGAGGGCACGACGTACCCGCTGGATCCGCCGTTCCACGTGCTGGCGACGGCGAACCCGATCGAGTACGAGGGGACGTACCCGCTGCCGGAGGCGCAGCTGGACCGGTTCCTGCTGCGGGTGTCGTTCGGCTATCCGAGCCCGGACGACGAGTGGGGCGTGCTGCGCAACCGGATGGCGCGGGGGCGCGAGGAGGCGGAGGTCGAGCCGGTGGTCGACGCGCCGACGCTGCGCGCGATGCAGGCGACGCTGGAGACGGTCGCCGTGGAGGACTCGATCGGGCGCTACATCGTCGATCTGGTCACCGGCACCCGCGACCACCCGCAGGTCTTGATGGGTGCCTCGCCGCGCGGTTCGCTGGCGTTGATGCTGTGCGCGCGGGCGCGCGCGGTGCTGCACGACCGGGACTACGTGGTGCCGGAGGACGTGAAGGCGTTCGCGGTGCCGGCGCTGACGCACCGGATCTCGCTGAAGCCGGAGGTGTGGCTGCGCCGGATCGAGCCGTCGAGCGTGATCGAGCAGGTGGTCGCGGCGACGACGGCGCCGGCGAGCGGTGCCCGCCCGACGTACGACGCGTCCACTGTGGACAACGCGGATGCGCTGCACCGCTTCACGTCCGGGGGGCAGCGCTGAGCGACGTCGGACTCTGGGCGCGTGCCCAGGACAACCCGCGCCCGCCGGGACCCGGTGAGGCGCCGCAGGTCCGCGCGCCCGACGAGGAGTCCGCGGTGTACGACTGGGTACCGACCCGGGCGTTGCGGCGTGCCGTCGCGATGCTGCTGGTGCTGCTGATCGCCGGGGCGGTGCTGGGGCGGATCGACCTGGTCGTGGTGGCGGCGCCGTTCGCGATCGGCGCCGTGTGGGGGCTGTCCCGGCGGCCCCGGCTGCTGCCGACCGCGGCGCTTGACATCAGCGGGGACGTGGCGGGCGAGGGCGGCCTGATCACCGGCCGGATCGCGATCGACAACCCGGACCGGGCGCCGCTCACGTCGGTGACCGTACGCAGCCACCGGAGCGAGTGGCTGCGGTTCGAGCGCGGCACCGGCACGTACGTGACGACCGTGTACGGCGGTGGCGGCACGGACGTGCTGCTGCACGGGCGGGCGCTTCGCTGGGGCAGGCACCGGATCGGCCCGGTCGACGTCCGGGCGTACGCGGCGGACGGGCTGATGCGCAGCCGGTCGATCCGGGTACCGAGCCACCCGGTGCGGATCTACCCGACGACGCAGCCGTTCGACGCGTCGGACGCGATGCCGAAGGCCGCCGGCATCGCCGGTACGCACCGGTCCCGCCGGCCGGGTGAGGGCGGCGAGCTGTCCGGGGTACGGCCGTTCCAGCCCGGCGACCGGCTGCGCCGGGTCGACTGGCGGGTGTCGCTGCGCAACCGCGAGCTGTACGTCAACGCCACGCTCTCCGAACGCGACGCCGAGGTCGTCCTCGTCCTCGACGTGCTGCACGAGGCGGGGCGTTCCTGGCCGGGCCGGCCGAGCGTGCTCGACACCGTGGTCCGGGCCAGCGCCGCCGTCGCCGAGCACTACCTGCACCGCGGCGACCGGGTGTCGGCCCTGGAGTTCGGCCCGTCGATGCGCCACCTGCGCTCGGCCACCGGCCACCGGCAGTACCTGACGCTGCTGGAGTGGCTGCTGGACGTCCGGGTCGTCGCGTCGGGTGCGGCGCCGACCTCCCGGCTGCTGTCCCACCGGGTACTCCCGCCCAACGCGCTCGTGCTGTTCCTGACCCCGTTGCTGGACGAGACGTCCTCGACGATGCTCGCGACGATGGCCCGCACCGGCCGGTTCGTGCTGGCGGTGGAGTGCCTGCCACCCGGCGTACGGCCGGACCGGACGAGCGAGTGGACCGACCTGGCGTACCGGCTGTGGTTGATGGAGCGGGAGAATCTGATGGGCCGGCTGCGCGAGGTGGGCGTGCCCGTCGTGCCGTGGCGCGGTACCGGCAGCCTCGACGAGGTGCTGCGGGACGTGACCCGGATGGCCGCCGCACCCCGGGCGGTGCTGCGATGATCTCGCCGCGTACCGAGGAGATGTTGCGCCGCGGTGCCGGCGTGCTGCGGCGGACGGCGCCGGGGCCGATGCTGTTCCGGCTGACCGCGCTGCTCGCCGGGACCGCCGCGCTGGTGCTCGCGCTGGCCGGGCCGATGCGCGGCAACCCGTGGACGTACGTGGTGGTGCTGGCCGTCGCGCTGATCCCGGCGGTACGCCCCGGCGGCCCCTGGGTGACCGTCGTGGAGCTGGGTACCGCCGGGCTCTGGGTGTTCGGCGACCTCGTCTACCGCGAGGGCCGCGGCATCGCCGGCGCCCTCGTCCTCGGCGCCCTGCTCTACCTGCACCACTCGGCCTGCGCGCTCGCCGCCGCCCTGCCGAACGACGGCCGGCTCGGCCCCGGCGTCCTCATCGGCTGGCTCACCCGTACCGGCGTGGTGCTGCTCGGCACCGCCGCGCTCACCGTCGTCGTCGTGCTCGTGCTGCCGCCGGCCGGTACCGGGCACGGCGGGGCCCTGTTCCCGGCGCTCGGCATGTTCGCCGCGGTCGCCGCCGGTGTCGCCGTCGCGTACCTGCTGCATCGCCGCCGCTGACCGGGGTGACGGAGACCTCGGGGAATCGACGGGCAGGCGGGCCCAACCTGGACTAGCGTCGATCACGAGACCGGACCTGGCGGTACGGGAGGCGCGTGCGATGTCGCGGCGGATTCTGGTGGTCGGTGGCGGGCAGTTGGGGCTGGAGTTCGCGCTCCGACTGTCGCGGCGGATGCGGCCCGGCGAGGCCCAGATCACCGTGGTCGACCCGCACTCCCACATGACGTACCAGTCCTTCCTGCCGGAGGCCGCGGCGGGCAGCATCGAGCCGCGACACGCGGTGATCCCGCTGCGGCGGGTGCTGCGTCGGTGCCGGATCATCGGCGGCACCGTCACCCGGATCGACCACGCCCAGCGGCGCGTCACCGTGCAGCCGCTGATCGGCCCGGACCGCGAGCTGACGTATGACCAGCTCGTGGTGGCGCCGGGCGGGGTCACCCGGACCGTGCCGGTGCCGGGGCTGGCCGAGCAGGCCGTCGGGTTCCAGAGCATGGGCGAGGCGATCTGGCTGCGCAACCGGGTCATGGAGCGGCTGGACGTGGCCGCCGCGACCACCGACCCGGCCGTACGGGAGCGCGCCCTCACCTTCGTCTTCGTCGGCGGCGGGTACGCGGGGGTCGAGGCGCTGGCCGAGCTGGAGGACATGGCCCGCGACGCGGTCCGCTACTACCCGGAGCTGTCCGTCGCGCAGATGCGCTGGGTGCTCGTCGAGGCGGCGGACCGGATCCTGCCGGAGGTCGACCTGGACCTGGCCGAGTACACGGTGCGCGAGCTGCGCGCGCGTGGGCTCGACGTCCGGTTGTCCACGCAGCTCAAGTCCTGTGTGGACGGTCATGTGGTGCTGTCCGACGGGACCGAGTTCGACGCGGACACGATCGCGTGGACGGCCGGCCTGCGGCCGAGCCCGATGCTGCGCGACACGGACCTGCCGCTCGACGACAAGGGCCGCGTCACGTGCCGCGCCACGATGCAGGTCGTGGACGCCGACGGCACCGTCGTACCGGACGTCTGGGCGGCGGGCGACAGCGCCGCGGTGCCCGACGTGACCAGCCCGGAGCCCGGCGCGCTCTGCGGCCCGACCGCCCAGCACGCGGTACGGCAGGGCCGCAAGCTCGCCGCGAACGTGCTCGCGGTGCTGCGCGGCGAGCAGCCCGGCGAGTACCGCCACGCGTACCTGGGTAGTGTGGCGAGCCTCGGGCTGCACAAGGGCGTCGCCCAGGTGTACGGCATCAAGGTGCGCGGCTGGCCGGCCTGGTTCATGCACCGGACGTACCACATGAGCAAAATCCCGACGCTGAACCGCAAGGTCCGCGTGGTCGCCGACTGGAGCCTGAACCTGGTGCTGCGTCGGGAGACCCTGGCGCTCGGCGAGCTGCACGAGCCGCGGGTCCGGTTCGAGCGCGCCGCCCGCTGAGCCGCTGAGCGGCTGGGCCGCTGGGCTGCTGCGGTTCAGCGCCCGGTGGCGACGGCGGCGAGGCGCGGCAGCAGCCACGGCGCGACGAGGCGTTGGACCGCCTCCGGGGTGAAGTGCAGGCCGTCGCTGCGTACCCGCAAGCCGTCGATGCTCCAGGTGAACCTGCCGCGCGGGCAGACGAGCCGGTTGAGGTCGAGCACCGTCGCGTGGTGGGCCGCGCCGGCCTGCCGGAGCAGGCCGTTCCAGGCGTCGACCCGGGCGGGCTGGTCCTCGCCGTACAGACCGCCGTCGGGCCGGTCCGCCCGATGCGTGTACGGCGCCGTCAGCAGCACGACCGCCGCGCCGCGCGAGCCGGCCACCCCGATCGCCCGGTCGAGCTGCCCCCGCAGGTACGCGTCGTACGCGGGCTGGCCGACGTGCTGGTACCTGCCGTCGAGGCGGCGGTCCATCAGCTCCCAGCGGTCGAGCAGGATCACCGACACGTCGGGGTCGTCGGCGACGCCGGACCGCCAGCGGCGTGACCAGTTCGTGCAGCCGGGGTAGTTGGTGTGCGGGCCGCCGAGTTCCTCGATGTCCGGCAGGGTGGCGATGCCGCAGCCTTCGAGCGAGTGCACGTGCACGGTGAGCCCCGGGTGCGGCGGGAGGTAGGTGCCGAGCGTCCAGGACACCGAGTCGCCGAAGAAGTCGATCCGCGGCTGCGTACCCGGCTGCCGGCCGGCGCGGTGCACCGGGGCGACCGGCGCCGGCGACGCGCTGCGTACGACGACGGGGCGGCCGTGGTGGCCGGGCGCGGCCTGCGCCGGAGCCGTCGGCAGTGAGGTGTTCGCGGTGGCGACGAGCGTGACGGCGGCGACCGCGGCCATGCCGGCGACGACGCCCGCTGGCGCGAGCCGGCCGCCGCGCCGGAACAGCCGGCCACGTCGGATCGGCACCTCGACCAGGACGTACGACGCGGTCGCCGCGGCCAACGTCACCGCGCAGCGCAGCGCGAACAGCCCGAGCCCGGCGAACCCGGCGCGGTCCGCGGTGAGCAGGACGAACACCGGCCAGTGCCACAGGTACACGCCGTAGGAGACGCGGCCGAGCGCGACCATCGGCCACCGGGACAGCACCCACGCCGTCGGCGACCGCGGCGACAGCACGGCGTGCGCGATCACCACCGCGACCGCGACGGCCACCGCCGCGAACCCCGCCCGGTACGGCCAGTCCGAGGCGCCCGTGGCGTGCGTGGCGGCCCAGCCGAGCGCGCCGACCGCGACGACGGTCGCCGCGCCCAGCACCCGGTGCGGCCCGGTACGCCCGGCGGTGAGCCTCGGGTACAGCAGCGTGGCGAGGCCACAGCCGACGAGCAGCGCCACCGCCCGGGTGTCGGTCCCGTAGTACGCGCGACCCGCGTCGGCCGGCCGGTAGAGCAGCGCGGTCAGCACCGTCGAGGCAACCGCGCCGGTCACGCAGACCGCGAGCAGCAGCCGGCGGCGGCGCGACGGATCGGCGTGCCGACCGGCGAGCAGAACCACCAGCACGACCAGCGGCCACAGCAGGTAGAACTGCTCCTCGATGCCGAGCGACCAGGTGTGTTGCAGGGGCGACGGGGTCGCGGTCTGCGCGAAGTAGTCGCTGCCCCGGAAGATCATCCGCCAGTTCGCCACGTACAGCAGGGCGGCGAGCGCGTCGCCGCGGACCGGCGGCAGGTCGCCCGGCGGCAGCAGCCAGCGCGCCAGCGGTACCACGACGGCGATCATCAGCAGCAGGGCCGGCAGCAGCCGCCGCGCCCGGCGGCCCCAGAACGCGGCCAACCGGATCCGGCCGCTGTCCGCCACCTCCGCCAACAGCAGCGACGTGATCAGGAACCCGGACAGCACGAAGAACGCGTCCACGCCCAGGAACCCGCCGGGCAGCACGGGCAGCCCGCCGTGGAACACGAGTACCGCCGCCACCGCGAACGCGCGCACGCCGTCCAACGCCGGACGGCGCGCGAAACCCCCCGCCATACCCCGCCACTCTGCCCTCCCACCTGGGGATACGTGGCCGTATGACCGAACCGGCCACGCCTCGTAACCCGGTCGGGGCGACCGGATTCGGCCCGCGCGCTTTCGGCCGGGATGCCACCCTGAGTGCATGACGGATGCCGAACGCGTGGACGTGGTCGTACTGGGGCTCGGAGTCGGCGGCGAGGAGGTCGCCGGCCGGCTCGCCGAGGCGGGACTGTCCGTCGTCGGCGTCGAACGGCGGCTGGTCGGCGGCGAGTGCCCCTACTACGCCTGCGTACCGACGAAGATGATGGTGCGGGCGGCCGGACTGCTCGCCGACGCGCGCCGGGTCGACGGCATGGCCGGACACGCCGACGTGCGGGCCGACTGGTCGCCCGTCGCCCGGCGGATCCGCGACGAGGCCACCGACGACTGGAACGACCAGGTCGCCGTCGACCGGCTCGTCGGCAAGGGGACCCGGTTCGTCCGCGGCGAAGGCCGGCTCGTCGGCGCCCGGCGGGTCGCCGTCGCCCCGGCCGACGGCTCCGCCGAACTCGTCTTCGACGCCGACCGGGCCGTCGTCCTCGGCGCCGGCACCGACCCCGGCGCCCCACCGATCCCCGGCCTCGCCGACACGCCGTACTGGACGAACCGGGAGGCCGTCGAGGTCACCGAGCTGCCCGCGTCCCTGCTGATCCTCGGCGGCGGGCCCATCGGGTGCGAGTTCGCCCAGATCTTCGCCCGCTTCGGCGTACCCGTCACCCTGGTCGAGGCCGACGACCGGCTGCTGCCCGGCGAGGAACCCGAATCGTCCGCGCTCGTCACCCAGGCCCTGTCCGACGACGGCGTCGACGTCCGCACCGGCGCCAAGGCCGAGCACGTCACGTACGACTGGCGCGGCTTCACCACCCGCGTCGGCAGCACCGAAATCACCGGCGGACGACTGCTCGTCGCCACCGGCCGGCGTACCTCGCTCGACGCGGTCGGCGTCGGCGCCGCCGGCCTCGACCCCGCCACCCGGCTGCTCACCGCCGACGACCGGATGCGCGTCGCCGACGGCCTGTACGCCGTCGGCGACGTCACCGAACACGGTGGATACACCCACATGGCCATGTACCAGGCGGACATCGCGGTACGCGACATCCTCGACCAGGGCGGCTTCTCCGCCGACTACCGGGCCGTACCGCGCGTCACGTTCACCGACCCGGAGGTCGGCGGCGTCGGGCTCACCGAGGCGCAGGCGCACGCCGCCGGCATCGACGTACGCGTCGGCACCGCCGACCTCACCGCCTCCGCCCGCGGCTGGATCCAGAAGGTCGACAATGCCGGGCTGATCAAGCTCGTCGCCGACCACGACCGCGGCGTACTCGTCGGCGCCACCTCCGTCGGGCCCTGCGGCGGCGAGGTCCTCGCCGCCCTCACCCTCGCCGTACACGCCGAGATCCCGCTCGACCGGCTCGGCTCGATGATCGCCGCGTACCCCACGTTCCACCGCGCGATCCCCACCGCCCTCGCCGATCTCGGCTGACGGCAACATCACAGAGTCGGTACGGCCTGTCCTGGTCCCGCCACGGATACGGTGATTCCGACGCCCGGATGGTGGAACAGGCAGACACAGCCGCCTTAAAAGCGGCTGCCGAAAGGCGTGCGGGTTCGAGCCCCGCTCCGGGCACTCGCGATGGGGTGGACCCTGCCCGCCGAGTGCGCGGGCCTTGATCGCTCCTCGCACTTCCTGGGGGCGCGGCCCCCAGACCCCGCGCCGGCGGGGCTTCGCCCCCCGGCACCCCCGGTGGCGGTGGCATCGTCCTTGTGGTGTGCTTCGCCCGTCGGCACCGGTCGCGGTGTTGCTGTCTTGTGGTGTGCTTCGCCCGTCGGCGCCTGCGCCGTACCGTCCACTGTGGACGGTAGGGCGGCGTGTGGCCGTCGCCAGAGGTCCCCGGCCAGGTCGAGGACCGCCCAGCCGCCGTCCCGCGTGGCGTGCACGTACCCACGTCGGCGGGCAGCGGTATCCGGGTGCCGTGGGTGGTGTGCAGCGTCCGCGAGCGTGACCTCGGTGCCGGCCCGGACACCGACCGGCGGCCTGCCGGCGGGTGGGGTGGCGCGGTCGGTGTCCCGGTTCGGCAGCCACAGGCCGAGCCCCACGAGGGCGATCGCGACGACGGCCGCGACCGGGGCCTGTACCTCCGAGCCGTTTCGGAGCAGGTCGCCAAGCTCCGGTGCGCTCGCGCGGAGTTTGGCGAGCGCGTGGTGGCCTCGGCCGCGTGGTGGTTCCCGGTCAGGACATACGCGAAGCGGGAGAGCTGCCCGCCGTACGCCCCCATGAACCCGCGGAACCCGTCGTAGCGACTGGTCCGCACCTCCTTGTCGAGGAGTCCACACGCCGGTACGGCGTACCAGGTTGTGGGTTCGCCGTGCACGACGGCGACGGTCGGCTGGTCGGGTTGAGCAGGGCCGGAGCGCCGCGACCGGCCCGGTACCCTTGCAGCAGCGGAGGCCGGTACCCCTGGTGGTGCCGGCCACACCGACGAGGAGGCGGCGTTGAGAAGCTCGAACCCGATGCTCAACCGCATGTTGCGCACCGCCGTACGTGACCGGGTCCCGGCCGGCGCCCCACAGTACGGCCAGTCCGGCTACGGCCAGCCCGGCTACGGCCAGTCCGGCTACGGCCAGCAGCCTGGCTACGGTGCGCCGCAGTACGGCTACGGCCAGCCGCAGACGCCGTACCCGACGACGCCCGGCATGGTCGCGCCCGAGGTGCGGCCGATGACGCTGGACGACGTCGTCATCCGTACGGTCGGGCTGCTCGTCCTGACCGGCGCGGTCGCCGCGGTGAGCTGGGTGGCGCTACCCCGGGTGGGTGCGCTCGCCGTACCGCTGCTGGGGCTGGCGGTGCTCGCCACGGTCGGGATCGCGTTGTTCTCCTGGTTCCGCCCGATCACCAACCCGGCCGTCATCGCGGTGTACGCGGTGGCCCAGGGCCTGCTGCTCGGCACGGTGAGCCGGGTGTTCGAGGAGTTCTACTCGGGCATCGTGTTGCAGGCGGTGGTCGGTACGTTCGGGATCTTCGCCGGCATGACCGTGCTGTACAAGTTCCGCGTGCTGCGCGCGACGCCGAAGTTCACGAAGTTCGTGGTCGGCTCGCTGATCGGCGTCGTGGTGCTCGGCCTGTTCAACTGGATCATGACGATGTTCGGCCACAACCCGGGCCTCGTGTCGTACACGATGACCGGCAAGGTGGGCTGGCTGCCGATCGTGTTCACGTTGGCCTGCATCGTGGTCGGCGCGCTGACGTTCGTGCTGGACTTCGCCGCGGTCGAGGAGGGTGTCCGGATGGGCGCCCCGCAGAAGTACGCGTGGTACTGCGCGTTCGGCCTGCTCGTCGGCCTGATCTACCTGTACTGGCAGATCCTGCGGATGCTGGGTTACCTGCGCCGGTGACCGGGCCCGACCTTGCGACCGCCGTCCGCCGCCTGGCGGACGGCGTCGCGCACTGGACGCCCACGGCGTGGGCGGCGGCACCGGACGGGGCGCGTCGCGCGGACGTGCTGTACGCCCTCGTCCAGCGCATCGCCGACCTCGACGCCGAGGCGGAGTCCGAGCCGCACCGGCCCGTACCCCGGCTCGACAACGACCTCGCTCTGCCCGACCAGCTCCGCGTCGTCGCCGCCGACCTGCTCGCCACCGACCCGCCGGAGCCGGTGCGCGCCGCGGCCTCCGCCGCCGTACGGGAGGCGCGCGGCACGCTGCTTCCCTGACGTACCAAGCGGTCCGCGGACCCGGTGGATCCGCGGACCGGCAGGTGTCGGGTCAGAGGCGTTCGAGGACCATGGCCATGCCCTGGCCGCCGCCGACGCACATGGTCTCCAGCCCGTACCGCTTGTCGTGCCAGTCCAGGTTGTTGAGCAGGGTGCCGGTGATGCGCGCCCCGGTCATGCCGAACGGGTGGCCGACGGCGATCGCGCCACCGGACACGTTCAGCTTGTCGAGCGGGATGCCGAGCTCCCGGTACGACGGGATGACCTGGGCGGCGAACGCCTCGTTCATCTCGACCAGGTCGATGTCGTCGATGGTCATGCCGGCGCGGGCCAGCGCCTGCCGCGACGCCTCGACCGGGCCGAGGCCCATGATCTCCGGCGACAGCGCGGACACCCCGGTCGACACGATCCGCGCCAGCGGCGTGAGACCCAGCTCCGCTGCCTTCGTGTCGCTCATGACGACCACGGCGGCGGCACCGTCGTTGAGCGGGCAGCAGTTGCCGGCGGTGATCCGGCCGTCGGGGCGGAACACCGGCTTCAACCCGGCGACCGCGTCGAGCGTGGTGCCGGCGCGCGGGCCGTCGTCGGCGTCGGCGACCGTACCGTCGGGGAGCGTGACCGGGGTGATCTCGCGCGCCCAGAAGCCGTTCTTGATGGCCTCCTCGGCGAGGTTCTGGCTGCGTACGCCGAACTCGTCCATCTCGGCGCGGCTCACCCCGTACGCCTCGGCCAGGTTCTCCGCGGTCTGCCCCATGGCCAGGTAGACGTCGGGCACCTCGCCCTCGTCCCGCGGGTCGGTCCAGCTCGGCTGCCCGCCGCCGGCGCGCGTCCCGGAACGCTCGCGCGCCCCGGCGAACCGCGGGTTCTGCCAGCCGCCGCCGACGAGCGCCTGCGCCTCGTCCGGCAGCGCGTCGGAGTTGCCCCGGGCGTACCGGGAGACGCACTCGACGCCGGCCGAGACGAACACGTCGCCCTCGCCGGCCTTGATCGCGTGGAACGCCATCCGGGTCGTCTGCAGGCTGGACGCGCAGTACCGGGTGATCGTCGCGCCGGGCAGCCGGTCGTACCCGAGGAGCACGGCGACCACGCGGGCCATGTTGAAGCCCTGCTCGCCGCCGGGTAGCCCGCAGCCCAGGTAGAGGTCGTCGATGGTCTCGGGGTCGAGCTGCGGGACCTTGTCGAGGGCGGCCCGGATGATGCCCGCGGCCAGGTCGTCCGGCCGTACGTCGCGCAGGGAGCCCTTGACGGCCCGTCCGATGGGCGACCGCGCCGTCGCCACGATGACTGCTTCTGCCATACCTGGCAGGTTACTACCGGGTAGCGGTCCAGGTCACCGGGTGGAGCCGTGCAGCGCCGCGACCGCCGGGTACAGCGCGTGCGACCAGATGCGGTAGCCGTCGGCCGACGGGTGGAAGCCGTCCGCGCAGAGCAGCCCCGGATCCGCCCGGAACACCGTCCCCGTCGCCGCACCCAGATCCACCGGTACGCCGTCCGCGGCGCGCGTCGCCGACGCCTGCGCCCGGGCCAACCGCCGCCCCACGTACCCCACGACCTCGCGCAACGGCTGGGCGATCGCCCGGCACGCCGCCAACTCCGGGCAGGTGCCCACGACCACCGCGGTACCCGAGTCGCGGAGGCGGGTGATCGCCGCGGCCAGCTCGTCCGCCGCGCGGCTCGGCGCGGTCGCGCGTACCACGTCCGCGCCGCCGACCAGGATGACCGCCAGGTCCGGCGGGTCCACCAGCAGCGTGCGGGACACCTGCGGGTCGAGGTCGCCGCTGCCGGACCCGGAGACCGCCGCACTCGTCAGCTCCACCCGTACGCCGGTCGCTGCGAGACGCTCCGCCAGGTGGCCGCCCACCGTCTCCTCGACCCGGTGTACGCCGACGCCGGCGGCGGTGGAATCACCCAACATGGCCAGTCTCAGCACCGGTGCGTGCGCCGGCCCGAACGTCGCCCGCATCCCCGGACCGACCGCCGGCTGCGCGTATCGGCGGCCGAGGGCCAGTGCCGTCTCGACCGCCAGGATCCCGGCGCCGACGAGAACGGACGCCGCCGTCGAGAACAGGACACCGCGACCGACGAACCTCGCCACCCGTACCGCGTTCATCCCGCACTCCCGTCTGTCGCCGCGGGCGGCGGGCGCCCGGACCCGTCAGGGCTGTTCCGCCGCCGGCTCGCTGACCATTGTCGCCGGTTTCCGCGGATCGGTGGGCCGGGCGGCGAGCAACCTGACCCGGCGGCGCAGCTGCGCCCACCGGCCGCCGGCCGGCGCCTCGCTCGTCGCGCTGACCTCCGTACCGGCGCGGTCGGCCGCCGCGACCGCCGCCTCGGGCAGCGAGCGCATCGTCCGCGTCGGCTCGCGTACGTCGGCCAGCTCGCCGAGCCCGCCGAGCACCGACGCCACCGTGGGCAGGATCGCCGCCACCGCCTTCGCGTACCCGGCGGGGGAGGGGTGGAAGTGGTCGGAGCTGAACAGCTCGTCCGGCGCGGCCAGGAAGTCCGGCCCGAGCAGGTCGCCGAGCGACACCGTGCGCCCGCCGGCCTGGACCGTGGCGATGGTCTGCGCCGCGGCCAGCTCGCGGCTCCACCGCCGGCAGATCCACCGCAGCGGCTGCCGGATCGGTCGGATCGTGCCGAGGTCGGGGCAGGTGCCGACGACGACCTGGGAGCCGCTCTCCCGCAGTCGCTCCACGACCCGGAACAGGTGCCGGACGGCGGCGGGTGGGCGGGTCATGTGCGTGACGTCGTTGCCGCCGATGAGCACGACGGCGATGTCCGGCCGTACGTCGAGGGCCTGGTCGAGCTGCGGGTGCAGGTCGGAGCTGAGCGCACCCACGACGGCGAAGCAGTGCAGCCGGACGGGCCGGCGCAGGATCTCGGCCAGCCCGTTGGCGAGCAGCGCGCCGGGCGTCTGCCGGGGCAGCTCGGCGCCCATGCCGGCGGCGCTCGAATCGCCGAGCACGGCCATCGTCAGCGGCGGCCCCTCGTAGTGGACGCCGTAGTCGCCGTCGCACCCGGGGACGGGGTCCTCCGGGATCCGGATGGCCCATCGCGCCAGCTTCGCCTCGCCCACCAGCAGGCCGGTCGCGACGGCACCGACCAGACCCAGACCGCCGCCGCCATAGGCTGCGGCGACGGCGATCCTGCGGGCCCGGGACGCTCGACTCACACCCACCACCTCGCTTCGGCACGCCTAGTCGATCTCTCTCTAAAGCTAGCCGGAGGGTGCGACAACGTCCTGTCGGTTGTGTCTCAAACGGGTGGATCCGGTGTTGCCGGCCGATCAGCCGTGCCGGTCCGGGCCGGCCGATTCGAGCGTGACCCGGACGAGCACCCGCCGCTGGTCGCGCATCGCCTGCCGGTACTCGTCCCAGTCCGGGTGCTCGCCGGAGATCCCGCGGTAGTAGTCGACGAGCGGTTCCATCGCGTCCGGCAGCGACACGACCTCCGCGGTACCCGCGACCTGGAGCCACTGCCCGC
This sequence comes from Actinocatenispora sp., assembly GCA_036503555.1. Classification (GTDB taxonomy): domain Bacteria; phylum Actinomycetota; class Actinomycetes; order Mycobacteriales; family Micromonosporaceae; genus Actinocatenispora. Next base: position 5,577 of record DASXWQ010000044.1, on the reverse strand, counting down.
CGAAGAACCGGTCCGGCAGTACGCACAGGTAGACCCGGGGGTCGCGGCGCAGGTTCCGCGTCTTGTACGCGGTCTCCCGGGTGCTGACGACCGCGTGTCCGGCATCGTCGACCCCGACCGTGACGGGGCTCAGTTGCGGCGTACCGTCCGGCTTGATCGTGGCCAGGACGGCGTGGTGCTGTTCACGCATCACGGCGCGTGCCTCATCGAGATCCATGCGTCCACCCTGCCTCGCCGCGGACCGGTTTCGCGAGGGTTCACCGGTCGTGGGGTGCAGAAGGGTGCACCAACCGGGCACCATGGGTAGTCCCGACACGGGAGGTGGCCGATGACGGCAGGGGCGCAACCGAAACGCAACGGATTCGTCGCGCTGGGTAGGGCACTCTTCGCGCGCGGCGGTCCCGGCCTGGGCCGCCGGCTCGGCGCGCTGCCGCGCATGTTCGGTGCCCGCTTCCGCGGGCGGTACCAGGGGATGAGCTGGGGCCGGTTCGCCGCGCTCATCGTCGCCGCGGTCTACGTGGTGTCCCCGATCGATCTCGTACCCGAGGCGTTCCTGCTGGTCTTCGGGCTGGCGGACGACGGGGTGGCGCTCGCCTGGCTGGCCGGCGCGCTGCTGGACGAGGCGGAGCGGTTCCTGTCCTGGGAGGACTCCAACGCGCGCTCGTTCGGCCGTGGCCCCGGCTTCGGCCCGCAGCCCGGCCACGGCCCGCAGCACGGCCCCGGCCCGCAGTACGCGCAGGGTCATGGCCCGCAGCACGGCCCCGGTTTCGCGCCGGGCCAGGCGCCGCGGCCCGACGCCGACGCGTCGCCCGACCCGGAGTTCAGCCGGACGCCGGGGTTCAGCGCCGAGACCCCGTGAGTTCGGCGCGCTCGGGCTCGTCCTCCCGCGGCTTCTCCACCGGTACGAAGAAGCCCTTGACGGCGGGCCCGACCGCGCCGATCCGGTTCATCCGCTTCGGCACCGCCCACCCGCGGTACGGCAGCGCCTCGTCCGGCTCCGCCAGCGGCTGGTGCACCTCGACGAAGCTGCCGTTCGGCAGCCGCTTGATGATGCCGGTCTCCACGCCGTGCGCAAGGACCTCGCGGTCGTGCTGTTGGAGCCCGAGACACAGCCGGTAGGCGACGAAGTACGCCAGCGGCGGCACGATCAGGATGCCGATCCGGCCGGCCCACGTCATCGCGTTGAGGCTGATGTCGAACTTCTGCGCGATCACGTCGTTGCCGCCGGACAGCGTCAGCACCAGCCAGAACGACACCGCCATCGCGCCGAGCCCGGTCCGCGTCGGTACGTCGCGCGGTCGCTGGAGCAGGTTGTGCGGGGCGCGGTCGCGGCCGAACCGCTGTTCGAGGAACGGGTACAGCAGGCCGCCGAGCACCATCACGGTCGGGACCGGTACCGCGGCGAAGAACACCGCCGGCACCGTGTACCCGTGGCCGAGCAGCGAGAACCGCAGCTCCCACGCGGGGAACAGGCGTACCAGGCCGTCGAGGAACATGACGTACCAGTCGGGCTGCGAGGCGGACGACACCACGGCCGCCTTGTACGGGCCGAACAGCCAGATCGGGTTGATCTGGACCAGCCCACCGAACAGCGCCAGCACCCCGAACACGATCATGAAGAAGCCGCCGCCCTTGGCCGCGAAGCCGGGGAACATGCGGTGTCCGACCACGTTGTGCTCGGTCCGGCCGGGGCCTGGCCACTGTGTGTGCTTCTGCTTGACCAGCAGCGCCAGGTGCAGCGCGACGAGGCCGAGGATGATGCCGGGTACCAGGAAGACGTGCAGGATGTAGAACCGTTCCAGCACGACGTCGCCGGGGAACTCGCCGCCGAAGATCGCGAACGACACCCACGTACCGACGACCGGGATCGACATGATGATCGCGTTGATGATCCGCAGCCCGGTGCCGGACAGCGCGTCGTCCGGCAGGGAGTAGCCGAGCAGGCCCTCCGCGAACCCGATCCAGAACAGCAGGAACCCGACCATCCAGTTGAGTTCGCGGGGCCGCCGGAACGCGCCGGTGACGAACACCCGCAGCATGTGCACCACGATCGCGGCCATGAACAGCAGCGCGGACCAGTGGTGGACCTGTCGCAGGATCAGCCCGCCGCGTACGTCGAAGGACAGGTTGAGCGACGACGCGTACGCCTGGGACATGCGGATGCCCTGGAGCGGCACGTACGAGCCGTGGTAGACGACCTCGGTCGACGACGGCGTGAAGAACAGCGCGAGGAACGTGCCGGTGAGCAGCAGGACGAGGAACGAGTAGAGGGCGATCTCGCCGAGCATGAACGACCAGTGGTCCGGGAAGACCTTGGTGAAGACCTTCCGCAGCGGGCTGGCGCCGGCGAGCCGGTGGTCCGCCCAGTCGGCCGCGGTGGCGAGGTCCGGGCGACGTCGGTGCCGATCTTCTATCACACGTAGAAGCTACTACGAAACGTAGAAGACGGGAACACCCTTCCGTTCCCGGCGCCCCGGCGGCCCTCCGATGCCGTCCTGCCAGGCCATCTAAGCTCAGAGCTGTCACCGGCGGATCGCCGGATCACCGGCACGATGAAGGAGCACAACGGCGTGCAGTACTACGAGTCTGTCGTCGACCTGATCGGCGACACCCCGCTGATCCGGCTGCGCAACGTGATCAGCGCGCGCACCCAGGCGACGGTGCTGGCCAAGGTCGAGTACTTCAACCCCGGCGGCAGCGTCAAGGACCGGATCGCGGTACGCATGATCGAGGCGGCCGAGGCGTCCGGCGAGCTGAAGCCCGGCGGCACGATCGTCGAGCCGACCAGCGGAAACACCGGCGTCGGGCTGGCCATCGTCGCGCAGCAGCGCGGGTACGACTGCGTGTTCGTCTGCCCGGACAAGGTCAGCGAGGACAAGATCAACGTCCTGCGGGCGTACGGCGCGCGCGTCGAGGTCTGCCCGACCGCCGTCGCGCCCGAGGACCCGCGGTCCTACTACAACGTCTCCGACCGCCTGGTCCGCGAGATCCCGAACGCGTGGAAGCCCGACCAGTACTCCAACCCGAACAACCCGCGCTCGCACTACGAGACGACCGGCCCCGAGCTGTGGGCCCAGACCGACGGCCGGATCACCCACTTCGTCGCGGGCATCGGCACCGGCGGCACCATCTCCGGTACGGGCCGCTACCTCAAGGAGATCTCGAACGGCGCGGTGAAGGTCATCGGCGCCGACCCCGAGGGCTCCGTCTACTCCGGCGGCACCGGCCGGCCGTACCTGGTGGAGGGTGTCGGCGAGGACTTCTGGCCCGACGCGTACGACCGGGGTGTGTGCGACGAGATCATCGCCGTGTCCGACTCCGACTCGTTCGACGTGACCCGGCGGCTGGCCCGGGAGGAGGGGCTGCTGGTCGGCGGCTCCTGCGGGATGGCCGCCGTCGCCGCGCTGAAGGTGGCCGAGCAGGCCGGCCCCGACGACGTGGTCGTCGTGCTGCTGCCGGACGGCGGCCGGGGATACCTGTCGAAGATCTTCAACGACGGCTGGATGGCGCACTACGGCTTCCTCTCCACCGGCGGTACGTCCGCGACCGTCGGCGACGCGCTCGCCCGCAAGAGCGGCGGGCTGCCGGAGCTGGTGCACGTGCACCCGACGGAGACGATGCGCGACGCGATCGACGTCATGCGGGAGTACGGCGTGAGCCAGATGCCCGTCGTCAAGGCGGAGCCGCCGGTCGTCACCGCCGAGGTGGTCGGTTCCGTCAAGGAACGCGACCTGCTCGACGCGGTGTTCACCGGCACGGCGCACCTGCACGACCCGGTCGAGGGCCACATGTCCGCGCCGCTGCCGCTGATCGGCGCCGGCCAACCGGTCGGCGCGGCGATCTCGCTGCTGGAGGCGGACGACGCCGCGCTGGTCCTTGTCGACGGCAAGCCCAAGGGCGTGCTGACCCGCCAGGACCTGCTGACGTACCTGTCGTCGGTCTGACGGTGCCCGACGGGTCGTTCACCGCGGCCGAGCTGGCCGCGGTGTCGGCCCGGCTCGGCCGCGACATCGTCGGTACCCGCCTGCTGACCGGCGGGTACCGCAACGTCAACGTGCTCGCCACCGCCGGCCCCGACCGGTACGTGCTGCGGCGCTGCGCCGACCCCGCGGCGTGCGCGGTCGAGGCTGCCGTCGCCGTCCGCCTGCGCGACACCGCCGTCCCGGTACCCGAGGTCGTGCTCGCCGATCCCGGCGGCGCGCTGCTCGGCGACCCGCTGCTGGTCAGCCGCTTCGCCCCGGGTACGCCCGGCGACCGGGTGCTCGCCACCGGCGACGCCGCCGACGCGCTCGGCCTGGCCCGGGCGATGGGGGAGACGCTCGCCGCCGTCGGCGCCGTACGGTTCGCCGAGCCCGGGTTCCTCGGCGCCGACCTGGTACCGACCGGCGGGCCCGTCGCCACCGGCCTCGTCGCGTACGCCGAGCGTGAGCTGGCCGGCGGGAACGCCGGCGCGACGTTCGACGACGCGGAACTGGCCGCGCTGCACGCCCTGGTCGCCCGCGAGGCGCACCTGGTCGAGACGGTCGCCGGCCAGGCGCATCTCGTGCACGGCGACTACAACCCGAAGAACGTGCTCGCCGAGCCGGCCGGCGGCGGCTGGCGCATCAGCGCCGTCCTCGACTGGGAGTTCGCGCTCGCCGCGACGCCGCTGTTCGACGTCGGCAACGCGCTGCGCTTCGCCGCCGAGCGGCCCGCCGGCTTCGAGCCGGCGTTCACCGCCGGGTACGAGCGGGCCGGTGGCACGCTGCCGCCCGACTGGCGGCGGATCAGCCGAGCGGTGGATCTGTTCGCGCTGATCCAGTTTCTGTCGCGGCCACCGGAGCACCGGTACTTCCGGAAGTCGGTGACCCTGCTGCGGGATCGGCTGTGAGGTCCAGCGCGTAGCCCAGCTCCGTCGGGTACGGCGGGTGGTGCGCCCGTCCGGTCGTACCGTCGGGCAGCCAGCCGTGCCGCTCGTACAGCGCGCGGGCCGCGGCGTTCGCCTCCATCACCCAGAGCCGCGCGACCGGCCGCGCGTGCTGCCGCACCAGGTCGACCGCCGCGTCGAGCAGCCGGCCGCCGTACCCCCGGCGCCAGTGCGAGGGATGCACGTAGAGGGCGTCGACCCGGTCGCCGTGCACCACGGCGAAGCCGACCGGCCCGTCGTCCCCCACCGCGACCAGCACCTGGTACGCCCGGTCGGTGAGCGCCCGCCAGCACTGCGCGGCCACCTGCTGCTCCGGGAACGGGAACTCCTCCGGCGGGAAGATCTCCCGGTGTGCCGTGAGCGACGCGGCACGCTGGATCTCGTACAACTCCGTGGAATCGGCGGGAACGCCGTCGCGCAGCCACATGCGCCGAGCGTACTGCGACCGCGACGGTCACCCGACGCGACGGTGTCCGGACACGGCAAGGGGCCGACCCGTGATGGGTCGGCCCCTTGCCGGAGGTCCGTACTCAGGCGTTGAGGTACGGGTTGCTGTCGTCGGAGTAGTTGACCTCGTGGTACTGCCCGTCGGAACCCTCCGCGACCGCGGTGTCCAGCGAGCCGTCGCCGTCGGTGTCCGCCGCCGCGTACGTCACGTTGCCCTGGTCGTC
>DASXWQ010000043.1:0-36312 GCA_036503555.1 Actinocatenispora sp. | reverse complement strand
CGTGCTGATCCCGCGTGGCGGCGCCAGCCTGATCCGTACTGTGGTGGAGGAGTCGACGGTGCCGGTGATCGAGACCGGCGTCGGCAACTGCCATGTGTACGTCGATGCCGACGCCGACCTCGACGACGCGCTCGCGATCGTGCTGAACGCCAAGACCCAGCGCCCGTCGGTGTGCAACGCGGCGGAGACCGTCCTCGTACACGAGGCCGTCGCCGACCGGTTCCACGCCGTGCTGCTGCCCGCGCTGGCCGCCGCCGGCGTCACCGTACACGGGGACGAATCCGTTGCGGCGCAAGGAAAGTGCCTGGGTGTGCCGGTGCTGCCGGCGACGGAGAAGGACTGGTCGGAGGAGTACCTGTCGCTCGACCTCGCGGTCGCCGACGTGCCGGACCTGGACGCGGCGATCGACCACATCCGGCGGTACTCGTCGGGGCACTCCGAGGCGATCGTCACCGGTTCGCTCACCGCCGCGCGCGCGTTCACCGCCCGCGTCGACGCCGCAGCCGTACTCGTCAACGCGTCGACCCGGTTCACCGACGGGAGCGAGTTCGGCTTCGGCGCCGAGATCGGCATCTCCACGCAGAAACTGCACGCCCGCGGCCCGATGGGCCTGCCCGAGCTGACCAGCACCAAGTACGTCGTCACCGGCGCCGGCCACATCCGCCCCTAGGGCCTGATGGCGCGCCGGCGTGCGCCGCTGATTCCCGGCAGGCCAGTACGGTCGCGGGCATGGCGAAACCACTGCTGCGGGCGATCGACGACGGCGGGCACGCCGTGGACGACCCGACGAGGGATGCCCTGCACGACCTGCTGGCCGACCTGACCCTGCGCAACAGGTTCGTGATCCTTGAACGACTCGACCTGGTGCCGGTGGACCAGCACTACATGCAGGCGTACCTGAACGACGACGTGACCTACCAGGTCGAGTACCGCGACGGCGGCGCAGACAAGCACTTCCAGGCTCACTACGCCCCGCGGCCGTTCGAGATGTTCGGCCCGGGGCCGATCGCCGACGTGATGCTCGGCTGGGCGCACGATCGCCAGGGATGGCGCGCGGCGATGCCGTGGGTTCCGAAGCCTCGTTAACGCGTCGGCTGGGTACGCGTGGCCGGGACGGCGCGGCGGAAGACCTGGCGCGAACCGCCCTCCGGTCCCGGATCGGTGTGCTCGGCGGGCGTGAACCCGAGGCGCTCGTAGAAGACCCGGGCGCCGCTGTCGACCGCGCCGGGATGGTCCGGCCCGAACGTCACGACCTCGACGGTGCCGGGCGCCGCGACGTATCGCCGGAACGCCTCGGCGACGAGCGCCCGCCCCACGCCTTGTCCGCGCGCCGCGCCCGCCACCACCAGCCAGTGGATCCGGTACGTCGGTGGCCGCCCACCGAACAGCAGCCCGCCCAGCGGCGTGGGCTCCGGTCCGTCCGCGACCAGGGCGGCCGACCGGCCGATGTGCCGCTCGACCGCGGCGACGAACCCGGGATCGTCCACCATCGGCCCGAACCACCGTTCGACCTCCCCCGCCAGCCGAAGGAAGCCCGCCACATCCCCCGTACGCGCACCCCGCACACCCATCGCCCCAGTCTCCCGGGCTCCGGGGTACCGGCACAGGCGGGGCCGGATCAGCGGGTGGGGTAGGCGCCGCCGTTGAGGTTGAGGACCTGGGCGGTGATCTGGCGGGCGCCGGGGCCGGCGAGGAAGTCGACGGTGGCGGCGACGTCGTCGGGGGTGCCGGCGCGTTTGACGAGGGTCTCGTCGATGAGCAGGTCGTGGCGCGGGTTGGGGCCCGGCCCGAAGAACTCGGTGTCCTCGATGTATCCGCAGCTGATCACGTTGGCGGTGATGTCGCGGGGGCCGAGCTCGGCGGCGAGCTGGATGTTCCAGCGGGCGAGGGCCGCCTTGGCCGCGCCGTACGAGGAGGCGCGGCCGCGGTCTGCGGCGATGGAGCCGATCTGGACGACGGCGCCGCCGCCGGCGAGCCGGTCGGTGAGTGCGGTGGTGACGAGGACGGCGCTGGTCAGGTTGGCGTCGAGGTTGGCGCGCCAGGCGGCGGCTATTCCGGCGAGGGTGGTGGGGTCTTCGGCGCCGATGTCGGTGTTGCCGCCGGCGCAGTTGACGAGTACGTCGACGCGGTCGGGGAGGTGGGGGAGCGCGGCGGTGACGGCGGCCGGGTCGGACGCGTCGCAGACGACGGCGTGCGCGCCGATCTCGTTCGCGGTGGCGGCGAGTACGTCGGGGCGGCGGCCGAGGATCGTCACGTGGTGGCCGGCGGCGGCGAACCGGGCGGCGCTGGCGCGGCCGATGCCGGTGCCGCCGCCGGTGACGACGATGGTGCGGGGCATGCTTGACTCCTTCTACGTTTAGGTCTAAACCTAGCGGGGCACCGCCGTCGTGTCCACCGAACCGAGGGAGTCAGCGATGGTACGGCCGGACGACGCGGACGGGATCGCCGCCGCCTGGCGCCGCGAGCGCCCCGGTACGCCGACCGAGTCGATCGGCGTCGTCACGCGCCTCTGGCAGATCGGCAAGCTGCTCGCCGACGACCGGGCCCGGGTGCTGGCCGAGCTGGGCATCGACCGCGGCACGATGGACCTGCTCAGCGTGCTGCGCCGGGCCGGCGAGCCGTACGAGCTGACCACCCGCGAGCTGGCCGCGCGCACCCTGGTCACGGCCGGCGCGATCTCGCAGCGGGTGGCCCGCGCCGAGGCCGCCGGTCTGGTACGCAGGGCGCCCGGTGGCGCGGGCCGACGCGCCGTCACGGTCACGCTGACCGCCGCCGGGCACGCCGAGATCGAGCGCACCGTCGACCGGGTGCTCACCCGCGAGGTCGAGCTGCTGTCGGGGCTGTCCCCCGAGCGCCGGCGGCACCTCGCGGGTGAGCTGGACGACCTGCTCGCCGACCTGGTCGCGCGGCTGGGTCCGCCGGGCCGTACCGACGTCCAGGACCTCTTGTAGCGTCGCGGCCATGGATCTCCGCGCGTGGTGGCACGTACGGTGCGTTGACTGCGCCGGCGCGACCGGTGAGCGCGCCGGCGAGCCGGTCGTCCTGGCGTCGGTGGTGAAGGTGCCGCTGGTGCTGGAGTTCGCGCGGCAGGTGGTGGCCGGCCAGATCGACCCGACCGAGCGGGTACGCCTGCGCGCGGCGGACCGGCTCGGCGGCTCGGGTACCGCGGGGTGCCTGGACGACGTGGAGATGAGTCTGCGGGACCTGGCCCGGCTCGCGCTGTCGATCAGCGACAACACGGCCGCGGACGCGGTGTTCCGCCGGGTCGGGCTGGACAACGTGCGCTCGCTCGTCGCGGAGCTGGGCCTGTCCCGTACCCGGATCCTGGGCGGGCCGCGGGACGTCGTCGAGTCGATGGTGGCCGACGTGGCGGCGGCGGACGCGGAGGCGTTCGCGGCGGCGTACCCGGGGCTGGCGGCGGACGAGATCCGGCGGCTCGGCGCGCTGGACCCGGAGCGGGGCAGCGCCAGCACGCCGGAGGAGCTGACCCGCCTGCTGCGCCTGGTGTGGCGGGACGAGGCGGTACCGGCGGAGGCGTGCGGGATGCTGCGCGGCTGGATGACGCGGCAGGTGGCCTGGCACCGGCTGGCCGGCGGGTTCGACGACGACGTCGACGTGGCGGCGAAGACCGGCACGCTGCCCGGCATCCGCAACGAGGTCGGCGTCGTCACCTACCCCGACGGCCACCGGTACGCGGTGGCGGTCGGCGCGGTGCTCGACACGCTGGACGGCCGGCAGCTCGCCGCGGACGTCGCGATCGGCCGTACGGCCCGCCGTGCCGTCGACGCGCTTCGCGCCACCTGCGCCCACTGACCGTGGGTCAGGGCACGCGGCGGTAGACGACGTCCCACGGGGCGGGTGCGTCGCCGGACGGTACGACGGCGCGGCTGGTGCCGTCGTCGCGCAGGACGCGGACGGCGAGGTGGCTGAGCCGCTCGGCGGCGGGGTGCGGCGGATCGGGCCAGGCGAAGGACGTACGCCAGACGAGCGGGTTGTCGGCGAGCGGGCGCCACACCACCCGCGGCTCGGCCCGCGCCGTACGCGCCGGCGTGAGCGCCACGCCCCGCCCGGCGAGCACCAGCCCACAGGCGAACTCCGGGCTCGCCGCGTGCGCGACCCGGTTCGGGCGGAAACCGTTGCCCTGACAAGCTTCCAGCGTCTCGTCGTACCGGCCGGGCGCGCTCGCGCGCGGGAACAGCACGAGGTCGTGGCCGGCGAGATCGGGCAGCGCCAGGCGATCCTGCCCGGCGAGCGCCGAGTCCCGCGGTACGACCGCCCCGACGGGCGTGTCGACCCCCGGCCCCTCGGTCAGCCCGGTCAGGTCGGCGGGCTGGTGCAACAGGCCGACGTCCAGCTCCCGGTCGGCGAGCAGCCGTACCTGCTCGGTGGTGGTCAGCTCGCGCAGGTCGAGGCGTACCCCGGGGCTGTCGGTGGCGAAGCGCCGCACGATGGTGGCGAGCATCGCGCCGGGCACCTCCGGCGGTACGCCGACGCGCAGCTCGCCCAGCTCCCCGCGGGCCGCGCGCGCCACCAGCGACCGTGCCCGGTCGACCCTGGCCAGCAGGTCATGGGACTCGGCGAGCAGGACCGCGCCGGCCTCGGTCAGGCGTACGCCCCGGCTGTCGCGGTCGAACAGCCGCGCGCCCAGCTCGGCCTCCAGCCGGCGGATGCGCTGGCTGAGCGGCGGCTGCGCCATGCCGAGGCGTTCGGCGGCCCGGCCGAAGTGACGTTCGTCCGCCACCACCCGGAAGTACGTCAGGTGCCGCAACAGGTCCACGCTGCGACGATATCGATTCCGATACCGCCCGGGTCATCGGGTGGTCTTGGACAGCGGACGGCGCGACGTGTTCTGATCCGGCGGATCCGTTGCCGGGCAAGCGAAAGGACACGAACCATGGGTACGAAACGGACGGTGAGCCGGCGCGGGCTGCTCGCCGGGTCGGTGGTGGGCGCGGCCGGCCTGGCCGGGGCGACGGCGCTGCGGGGTTCCGCACCGCGCGCGGTCTCCGACACCACCCCGGCGGGCGTACGCCTGCGGTGGTTGGGCAACAACGGCTGGGAGATCCGCTTCGCCACGCCGAACGGGACGAAGACCGTGCTGATCGACCCGTGGCTGACCCGGTTCCACACCGGCACGTACAGCCCGCAGGGTGCGGATCCGAACACGCCGATCACCGTCGACACCGCCACCATCGACCGGTACGCCCTCAGCGCCGACCACATCCTCGTCACCCACGGGCACTACGATCACGTGACCGATGTTCCTTACCTGGCAAGGAAGACCGGCGCCACCGTGCTCGGCACCGAGAGCCACGTCAACATGATGCGCGCCCTCGACGCACCCGCCGGCCAGCTCAGCGTCGTACGCGGCGGCGAGTACCTGGAGTGCGACGGCTACACGATCCGCGTGCTGCGGTCGCTGCACTCGATGACCGGCCCGCGCGCGCAGGTGCCGTTCCCGGGTACCCGGCCGGGCGCGCCGCCGCGGCGGCCCCGGGTCATCTCCGACCTGGTCGAGGGCGAGACGCTGGCGTACCTGGTGACGGTCGGGGACGTGAGCGTCGTCGACTTCGGCGGGTCCAACTTCAGCACCGCCGACCTCGCCGGGGTACGCCCGACCGCGGCGCTGGTGCCGGCCGGCGGCGGGACGATCCACCAGTTCGTGCCGCGGCTGCTCGACGCGCTCGGCCGCCCGGCGTACGTGCTGCCGACGCACTGGGACGACTTCGACTACCCGCTCGACGAGCCGGCCCGCGACTGGGGCGGCCTGTCCGCCCTGCGCGACGCGGTCACCGCGGCCAGCCCGACCAGCAAGTTCGTCCAGGTGGACCACCTGGAGAGCGTGACGATCTAGTTCTCGTCGAGGAAGCGCTGGGCCGCGGCCACGCCGTCGGCGACCGCTTGGTCGTGGTTCTCGATCGGCGTCACGTGCGTCCCCTCGAACACGATGTACGACACGCCGGAGTCGGCGCCGCCCGTCGCCGGGTCCGGGTCGATGCCGAGCGCGTCGGCCGTCGCGTACGACGCCTCGCCGATGATGGTCGTCGGCCCGGTGTCGCCGAACACCGCGTACTCGACCTGGCCCTGGTAGATGACGGCGACCACGGCAGCGCCCGCGATGTCGTGGTCGCCGTATCGGAAGATCGCGTTGTTCTGCGGGATCACCACGTACGGCAGGGCGGCGGCGTCCAGCGGCTGGTCGTCCGACTGGTGGAACGCGGTGTCGTCCTGGTAGGCGGGGTCGGTGTCGTGGTTGCACTGCGCGGTGGTCTGGCCGTCGCAGTCGATGTCCATGTCGGCCTGCCAGAACACCGCGTTCGTCTTGCCGCACACGGGCACCGAGGCCGGCCCGTCGTCGTCGGTGGCGAACATCCCGTCCGAGACCTGGTCGCAGTGCGACAGCTTCGCCAGCAGCTGCGCCGCGGTCGGCGGCGACGCGGCCTCCGCCTGCGCCGAGCGCAGCAGTGGCACGGCGACCACGGCGAACACGAGCAGGGCGAGGGCCGCACGGGGCAGGCCGCGTCGTACCGTCCGGGCCATCGGACCTCCATCGGCGAGACAGCCCGCGTACGTTACGGCCGACCCGCCGCCCCGTCAACCGCCGGTACGCCCGGGGCGTACCGGCGGTTGACGGGTCCGGGCGGCGCGGTGGCGCCACCCGGGCGGTGGATCAGGCGAGCCAGGCGGCGGCGTCGCCGGGAAGGCGGCCGTCGGCGGTGAGCGGCACGCTCGTCAGCAGCACCGTGCCGGCCGGCAGCGCCACCGGAACGTTGGTGGTGTTGACGAAGCAGACCAGCCCGCCGTCGCGACGGAACGCCAGGCACCCGTCGGGCGCGTCCAGGAACTCCAACCCTCCGGCGAAGCCCTCGTGGGTGTGCCGCAGCGCGAGCGCCGAGCGGTACAGCTCGACCGTCGAGCCGGGTACGCCGGTCTGCTGGTCCGCGGCGATCGGCGACCAGCCCGCCGGCATCGGCAGCCAGGTGTCGGTGCCGTCCGGCGAGAACCCGTACGGCGGCTCGCCCGCGGTCCACGGCAGCGGGATCCGGCAGTTGTCCCGACCGCGCCGGGTGTGCCCGCTGCGCTCCCACGTCGGGTCGGTCAGCGCCTCGTCCGGCGGCTCGACGCTCGGCAGCGACAGCTCGTCGCCCTGGTACAGGTAGGCCACGCCGGGCAGCGCGAGCTGCAGCAGCGCCGCCGCGCGACCGCGGCGGGCGCCGACGAGGCCGCCGCCGTACCGGGTCACGTGCCGCACGATGTCGTGGTTCGACAGCACCCACGTGGTCGGTGAGCCGGTGCCGTCCACAGTGGACAGTGCCGCCTCGATGACCGCGCGGTACTCGTCCGCCCGGAACCGCGCCTCCACCATCCGGAACTCGAACGCCAGGTGCAGCTCGTCCGGCCGCACGTACCGCCGGAGCCGCTCGGTGTCCTTCACCCAGATCTCGCCGACCGCCATCGTCCCCGGGTACTGGTCGAGGACCTTGCGGACGAAGCGGTGGATGTCGTGGACACCGTCGTTGTCCCAGCGCGGGTCCCGGTTGGGGCGGAAGTGCTCCGAGTCGCCGTCGACGAACCCGTCGGCCTCGCGTTCGAGCGCGCGCAGCGTCTCCGGGTCCATGTCGGGCAGGCCGGCCGGCTTCGCCATCCCGTGCGCCACGTCGATCCGGAACCCGTCGACCCCGCGGTCCAGCCAGAACCGCAGCGTCTTTTCCAGGTCCGCCCAGACGTCCGGGTTCTCCCAGTTGAGGTCCGGCTGCTTCGGGTCGAACAGGTGCAGGTACCACTGGCCGGGCGTACCGTCCGGCTCGGTGACGCGCTGCCACGCGGGGCCGCCGAAGACCGCCGGCCAGTTGTTCGGCGGCTCGTCGCCGTTCGGGCCGCGGCCGTCGCGGAAGATGTACCGCTCGCGGGCCGGGCTGCCCGGCGCGGCGGCTAGTGCCTCGACGAACCAGTCGTGCTCGTCCGAGGAGTGGTTCGGCACCAGGTCGATGGTGACCCGGATGCCGCGCTCGTGCGCCTCCGCGACGAGCCGGTCGAACGCGGCGAGGTCGCCGAACACCGGGTCCACGTCGCGCGGGTCGGCCACGTCGTACCCGTGGTCGGCCATCGGGGAGGTGAAGAACGGGCTCAGCCACAGCGCGTCGACACCGAGCCCGGCCAGGTGGTCGAGCTTGCCGCGGATGCCGTCGAGGTCGCCGACACCGTCACCGTTCGCGTCGGCGAAGCTGCGGGGGTAGATCTGGTAGAAGACGGCGTCGCGCCACCAGTTGGTGTCGCCGTCCGGTACGGACCGGGCCGTGGGTTCCTGCGTTCCCACAGTGCCTCCTTTGGGGGGTTTTAACGTTCAAATATGGCAACGAGATTCGGCCGCGATCTATGCCGACGGAGACGGGGAGTCAGTCCGGTGAGTTGACCATGAACTGTGCGGCGCGCTCCAGATAGGTCCACAACTCGGCCTCGTACGCCTCGGGCAGCTCCAGGCTGTCCACCGCGTGCCGCATCCGGTCGAGCCACGCGTCACGCTCGCGCGGGCCCACCCGGAACGGTGCGTGCCGCATCCGCAGCCGAGGATGCCCGCGCAGCTCCGAGTAGGTCTTCGGACCTCCCCAGTACTGCTCCAGGAACATCCGCAGGCGGTCCGCCGCCGGCCCCAGGTCCTCCTCCGGGTAGAGCGGTCGGAGGATCGGGTCGACGGCGACGCCCGCGTAGAACTCGTCGACCAGTCGCCGGAACGTCTCGGCCCCGCCGACCGCGTCGTAGAACGTCACGGTGGGCAGGCCGGGCTCGCCGGCGGAGGCGGGCGTGATCGCCATCGGTTGCTCGGACACGCCTCCATGGTGCCAGCGGCCCCCCGGCACTCCGCCAGCCCTCGAAACGCCCGACCCTGCGACGCGCCTCACACCCCCGACCTCGCCGCAAGCGGCGCCCGCGACCCGAGCCGTGCGCGTGAGCCGAAACGGTGGCGCTTCGCGGAAAGATCAGGAAGGCTCGCACACATGGTCTCGGTACTGCAGAACGTGGCGATCGACTGCGCGGATGCCTACGAGCTGGCCCGGTTCTGGAGCGCCGTGACCGGCCGCCCGCTGAACCCGGACGACCGCCCGGGCGACCCGGAGACCCAGGTGATGCTGCCGGAGGGCCCGATGCTGCACTTCAACCAGGTGCCCGAGGGCAAGACGAGCAAGAACCGGGTCCACCTGTGCCTGCGTCCCGAGACCTCACGCGATCAGGAGGTGGACCGGCTGCTGGCCCTCGGCGCCACGTTCGTCGCCGACCACCGGAACCCCGACGGCACCGGCTGGGCGATCCTCGCCGACCCCGAAGGCAACGAGTTCTGCGTGCTACGCAGCGACTCCGACCGGGCCGCCGCGACCTCCTGACAGCCTCCGGTACGCGCTAGCGCCGGTCGGCCCCCGCGGTACGCGGCACGTCGGCCCTGCGATGGAACCGGCGGGTCCGCGGCGGCGCGGCGTCCCGTGCGCGCGACTCCGGCGGCGCCGGATCGTGCGACGCCTCCGGCGAGTCGTCCCGCGCCATCGCGGCCGCGTTGCGCTCCTTCGCCTGGGTGATCGCCTCGTCGAACTCCGACGACCGCGGCCAGAGCATCGTCACCGCGACCATGACCGCGAGGCCGATCAGCGACCACAGCCCGACCGTTCGGGAGACGCCGAGGACGCCGGCGACGGCGCCGCCGACGATGATCACGGCACCCTGGACGAGTTGCAGCCCGCCCTGCATGACGCCGAACGCGCGCGCCCGGTACCCGTCCGGCAGGGCCTGCACGAACAGCCCGTTCGCCGGCAGGATCACCGACATCGCGAAGCCGGTCAGCGCGGCGAGCAGCAACACGACCGGCAGCGGCGGCTCCGCCAGCACGCCGACCAGCGACAGCGGTACGAGCATGGCGAGCGGCCGGATCAGCCTGCGGCGCACGCCCGGTGGCACCATCCGGCCGATCACCACGCCGCCGACCACCACCCCGACCGGCTCGGCCGCCATGATCAGGCCCTGGGTGACGGTGCCGCCGTGCAGCTCGTCGGCCCAGCCCGCCGCCAGCCCCTCGGGCAGGATCGCGAAGCTGACCGCGGACAGGATGACCACGGCGATCGACCGCAGCACCTTCGACCCGAAGACGACGGCGAAGCCCTCCGCGGTCTCCTTCAGCAGCCGGCCGCGCGGACCGGTACGGGCGACCGCGGGGCGTGGCGCGACCAGCAGCCCGATCAGCAGCGCCGACAGGCCGAACGTGACGGCGTCGACGACGAGCGCGAGCCGCGGGTCCACCGCCGCGATCGCGCCGCCGAACACGAACCCGCCGACCTGGGTGGCCTGCGCGCCGATCCCGTTGATCGCGAGACCCAGCACGTACCGGTCGCCGGAGAGGATGGTCGGCAGCAGCGCCGAACGGCTCGACTCGAACGGCGGGCTGAGCATCGCCGCCAGGAACATCAGCACCGGCAGCAGGACGATCGGCACGCCGGGCAGCGCCGCCAGCCCCACCAGGGCCAGCCGCGCCACGTCACAGCCGACCATCACCCGCCGGTACGGGTACCGCTCGGCGAGCGCGACGAGGAAGGGCGCGCCGGTCAGCCACGGCAGGTACGTCACGGCGAGGCTCGCGGCTGACGCGAGCACCGAGCCGGTGGCCTGGTACATCAGGGCGGCGAGAGCGACCTTGCCGAGGTAGTCGCCGATCGACGACAACGCGCCGCCGGCGAACACGGCGCGGAACTCCCCGACCGCGAAGACCTCGCGGTACGTGGCCGGCCTGTCCTCCGCGGTCGACGGCCCTGTCGACGCACGGTCGGAACGACCTGGCTCCTCCGACACTGGCCCCCCGTTCGTTCACGAGAACGCCACAGGATGGTCGATGACCGCTCCTCGACCGACCCGCGTGAACTCCCCGCTCACCCGCCGAGCGGGTTCTCGGGTCGAGTCTGCCCGATTGATGGGCGTATCGGTAGCCCGATCGGACGAGGTGTGGTTAACAAGTCGTCACCGGTCATTTCACCGTACGCAATGTTCGGGACCGATATCTGCCGGTTCCCCGGCGGTCCGCGTACGCTCCGGAGTTGGTCAGGCGGGGCGGCAAAGGTTCCGATCTGGACTCGACACGGCAACGAACCACCGCCATACCGGTGACATCGGGGTGGCGGACGCTCAGGAGGTCGGGTCGGCCTGGGTCGGCGGGTAGAAGCGCCGCGGGTCGAGGCGGCTCGCGACGCCGGCCCGCTCCAGCTCGGCGGTGATCCGGCGGCGCAGCTCGCGGCCCACCTTCCACTGGGCCTCGGAACTGGTCTTCGCCTGTACCCGCAGGATCGCGCCGTCCACGGTGAGCTGCTGGACCCCCAGCACCGACGGCGCCTCGATGAACTCGCCGGCCCACTCGTCGTCGGTGTCCATGCCCTCGACGGCCGCGTCCAGCGCGGCGGTCGCGTCCTCGACGGACGCGCCGAACCCGATCGGCACGTCGATGATCACCATCGCCCAGCTCTGGCTGTGGTTGCCGACCCGCACCACCTCGCCGTTGCGGATGTACCACAGCACGCCGTTGGCGTCGCGGACCGTGGTGATGCGCAGGCCGACCGCCTCGACGGTGCCGCTGGCCTCGCCGACGTCGACGATGTCGCCGACCCCGTACTGGTCCTCCAGCAGCATGAACATGCCCGAGATGATGTCCTTGACGAGCGACTGCGCGCCGAAGCCGAGCGCGACGCCGGCGATCCCGGCGCTGGCCAGCAGCGGCGCCAGGTCGACGCCCAGCTCGCTGAGGATCATCATCACCGCGATCGAGAAGATGATGATCGAGGTGACGTTGCGCAGCACGGAGCCGATCGTCGCGGCGCGCTGCCGGCGGCGTTCGGACAGGACGCCGTTCTCCCGGAGCGAGTTGTTGACGCGCTCCTTCAGCGGCCGCAGCAGGGTCGGCGTGGCGTCGTTCTCGCGGGCCCGGGTCATCCGCCGGATCATCCGGTGCAGCACCCACCGCACCACCAGGGCGAGGACCAGGATCAGGATGATCCGGAACGGCTTGATCAGCAGCCACTCGCTGCTGGACGCGAGCCAGCCCAGGCTCTGGTTGTGGCCGGTCCAGTTCCAGACCGTCTGGCAGAACGAGTCGGGGTCGCTGGCGCACGCCGGCGTCCCGGTCAGGTCCACGTCGAACATCGGCCCGGCGAGTACCGGAGGCAGCATCGTCATCGCTCCGTCGGACAGCACGTGCACGTTCCGGCGGTCGACAGTGACCGCATCGGGTCCGGAACCGCCCAGGGACGGCCGGACACCCGTCGGACCGTACCGTGCCGCCCGTCGCGATGCGTCGACCGGTGCGGCACGTCACGGCACCGCCGGCCGCGTCCGTGGCGGGCGTATCGGGACGGAAGGTGTGCGCTCCGTATTAGTGCGTGCATCCGGGCCGCCGGTCGGGGAGGATGGGCGCGGACGGAGGTGGGGCGATGACCGGGTTACGGCCGTCCACCAGCTACGGGGCGTTGGTGCTCAACGCGACGTACGAACCGTTGTGCGTCGTGTCGGTGCGCCGGGCCGCCGTGCTGGTGCTCGCCGCGAAGGCGATCGCGGTCAGCGACGGCGACGGCTTCCTGCACAGTGCGAGACGGGTGCTGCCGACGCCGTGCGTGGTCCGGCTGACCCGGTACGTCCGGGTTCCGTACCGGGCGACGATCGGAATGACCCGTCGGGCGATCTTCGCGCGCGACCACTGGTCCTGCGCGTACTGCCCGGGGCCGGCCGAGACGATCGACCACGTCCTGCCGCGCAGCCGCGGCGGCCCGCACATCTGGGAGAACGTCGTCGCCGCGTGCGCCCGGTGCAACCACCGCAAGGGCGACCGTACGCCGGCCGAGATGGGCTGGCGGTTACGGACCACACCGGTGGCGCCGACCGGCGCCGCCTGGCGCGTACTCGGCCACCGCACTCCCGACCCGCGGTGGTCGTCGTGGCTCGGTACCGCCGCCGAACACACCGACCCGCTCAGCCTCGGCGAGGCCACCGCCTGAACACACCACCCGAGCGGTGGGAAAACGGTGGCGCCGTCCGGGCCGGTCGGTAGGTTCTGGCGGATGGGTGTGGTGCTGGCACTGGCTGCGGCGGTGTGTTACGGGGCGTCCGACTTCGTCGCCGGGCTGACGTCCCGCCGCGCCAGCTCGTACGCGGTGGCCGTGCTCGCGCAGATCTCCGCCCTGGTCGTGGTGGCTGCCGGCGCGGTCATGCTGGGCGTCGTACCGACCGGGGCGGCGCTGGCCTGGGGCGCGCTGTCAGGGATCGGCAACGGGCTGGGCACCGCGTTCCTCTACCGGGGGCTCGGTTCGGCCCGGATGAGCGTGGTGGCCCCGCTGTCCGCGGTGGGTGCCGCCGGCCTGCCGGTCCTGGTCGGCGTCGCGCTCGGCGAACGCCCCTCGCCCCTCGCGATCGCCGGGATCGTCCTCGCGCTGCCGGCGGTCTGGCTGATCTCCCGCGGCGAGTCCGGCATCGGCGGCGACACCCCGAGCCGGTCCGGCGTCCTGGACGGGTTGCTCGCCGGGGCCGGCTTCGCCGTGCTGTTCATCGCGCTGGGCCGGGTGCCGGCCGGGTCCGGGCTGTGGCCACTCTCCCTGGGCCAGGCCGTCGCGACAGCGACGATCCTGGTCAGCGGGCTGATCGCGGGCTCGCGGCTGCTGCCCCCGCGGACCGCCGCCGGCCCGGCCCTGATCGTCGGCGTACTCGGCGGCGCGGCGACCATCCTCTACCTGTTCGCCGTGCAGCGCTCCCTGCTGTCCGTCGCCGCCGTCCTGACCTCGCTGTACCCGGCGCTCACCGTGCTCGCCGCGATGCTGGTGCTCCGCGAGCACGTCCACCGCGGCCAGGCCCTCGGCCTCGCCGCCGCCGTCGGCTCCGTCGTCCTCATCACCCTCAGCTGACCACGACAGCCCTCGTTGGAGGCGTGGCCTGCATGCGCCAATCGTTGCCTCCGGCCGCCATTGATGTCATCCGCGGTGTGGCCGAGTCGGCTTCGAGGGTCGACTGCACGCCAGCTCCGTCCGCTGCCCCACAACCAGCTCGGCTCAGGGAGCCGAGTGGTGCGGCACGAGATTCGGCTGTCTGGCAAGCGACCATGCCCGTAGCCGCATCGGGTATTCGGCGTCGGCAGTCGGGGGTCAGGTGACGCGGGTGCGGTCGGTGGGGTAGGAGCGGTACGCGGCGTCGGTGACGATGCGGCGGAGCCGGTCGAACGCCTCGTACACGTCGGTGAAGCGGGTGTAGAGCGGGGCGAGACCGATGCGGAGCCGGTCCGGGGTACGGAAGTCGGGCAGTACGCCGGCGTCCTGCCATGCCTGGCAGATCTGCCAGGCGGCCGGGTGGTGCAGCGTGACGTGCGCGCCGCGGCGGGTGGCGTCGCGCGGGCTGGCGAGGGTGAAGCCGAGGTCGGCGAGCCACGCGTCGTGCAGGTCCACCGCGTACGACGTGAGCGCCATCCCCTTGGTACGCACCGGTTCGATGCCGGCCTCGGCGGCGATCCGGGCGCCCGCCAGCGCGCCGTACTGGCCGAGCACGGGTGGCGTGCCCACCAGGAAGCGGTCGATCGTCTTCACCGGGTCGTACTCGTTCGCCATGGCGAACTGGTCGCTCTGCGAGAACCAGCCGGCGATCGGCTGCCGCAGCACGGGTTGCAGGTCGGAGCGTACGTAGAGGAAGGCGGGCGCGCCGGGCCCGCCGTTCAGGTACTTGTACGTGCAGCCGACGGCGAGATCGACGGACGCGGCGCGTAGCGGCACCGGCACCGCGCCGGCGGAGTGGCACAGGTCCCACAGCACCAGCGCACCGACCTCGTGCGCGCGGCGGGTGATCGCCGGCAGGTCCGCGATCGCCCCCGACCGGTACGCGACGTGGGACAGCACGACGAGCGCCACGTCGTCGTCGAGCGCGGCGTACACGGCGTCGGTGGACAGGCCGGCGTCGAGGTCCGCGGCGACGGGGCGCAGGGTCAGACCGCGTTCGGTGGCGAGCGCCTGGAGCAGGTACTGGTCGGTGGGGAAGTTGTCCTCGTCGACCACGACGACCCGGCGGTCCGGCCGGGCCGACAGCGCCGCACCGGCCAGCTTGTACAGGTTGACGCTGGTCGAGTCGCTGAGCACGACCTCGCCGGGCGCCGCGTCGAGCACCGGCCCGGCGAGCAGGTCGCCGACCTGCCGGCCCAGGTCGATCCAGTGCCGCCAGCCGCGGATCAGCTCGCCGCCCCACTCCTCGCGTACCGCGCGGCCGATCTCGTCGATCGCGTCGGCCGGCAGTCGGCCGAGCGAGTTCCCGTCCAGGTAGATCAGCTGCTCGTCGTCGATCACGAACCGGTCCCGGTACGCCCGCAGCGGATCCACCGCGTCCCGCTCCGCGGCATCAGCCCTGGTCAACTCGCTCATGTCGGCTCCTCGCTCCGCTCCGAGCCGCCATGAGGCACGAACGCACAGCGCTGATGATTCGCTCGCTCACGCTCGCTCATGTCGGCTCCTCGCTCCGCTCCGAGCCGCCATGAGGCACCTGCGCACTGAGCTGATGATTCGCTCGCTCACGCTCGCTCATGCCGGCCATCCTGCCCGGCCGCGGCCGGTGCTGTCACGCAGGTGGCGGCGGTTACGGTTGCCGGGTGGGGGAGCTGCACGAGTCGACCGCCGTGGCCATGGCGGCGGCGGTACGCCGGGGCGAGGTGTCCCCGGTCGACCTGGTCGAACACCACCTGGCCCGGATCGAGGCGTACGCCGGGCTCGGTGCGTTCGTCACCGTCACCGACGAGGCGGCGCGGTCCGCGGCGAAGGCGGTCGAGGTCGCGGTGACGATGGCGGAGCCGCTGCCGCCGCTGGCGGGGGTACCGGTGGCGGTGAAGGACCTGACCCCGACCGCCGGCGTACGCACCACGTATGGTTCGGCGGCCCGCGCCGACCACGTGCCGACCGCCGACGCCGGGCTGGTCACCGCCCTGCGGGCGGCCGGCACGATCAGCCTCGGCAAGACCGCCACCAGCGAGTACGGCACGACGCTCTACACCGAGACCGAGGCGTGGCCGCCCGCGCGCAACCCGTGGCGTACCGACCTGAGCCCGGGCGGGTCGTCGGGCGGCGCGGCCGTCGCGGTCGCCGCCGGGCTGGTCCCGGTCGCGCACGGCAGCGACGGCGGCGGCTCGATCCGTGTACCCGCCGCGCTGTGCGGGCTCGTCGGCTACAAGCCGAGCCGCGGGCTGGTGCCCGGCTCGGGCGGCTTCGGGTTGGCCAGCCACGGCCCGATCGCCCGTACCGTCGCCGACGCCGCGGCGCTGCTCGACGCGATGGCCGTGCCGGCGCCCGGCGAGCCGTACGCGCCGCCCAGCACACCTCCCGAGGGCTCGTACCTTGCGGCCCTGCACCGCCCGACCGGCCGTCTGCGGATCGCCCGTTACACCACCCCGCCGCTGTACGACACGCCCGTGCACCCGGACTGTCTCGCCGCGTACGAGCGGGCCGGCGCGCTGCTCGCCGGGCTCGGCCACGAGATCGTCGACGTACCCGGGCCGTACGAGCCGGACATGCTGGTCGACTTCCGGGTGCTCCAGTGCGGGCTCGGGAGCAACGGCGGGACCACCAAGATGGCGCGCTGGCTCGCCGACCAGGCCCGCCGGCACACCGCGGCCCAACTGATCGCCGCACAGGCCCGCCTGACCGCCGCGGTACGCCGGGCCGCGCACGCGCTCGCCGGGTACGACCTGGTGCTGACGCCGACGCTGGCGCGGCCGAACGTACCGATCGGGTGGTTCGCCGCGCTGGGGCCGGAAGAGGACTTCGACGAGCAGACGGCGTTCTCGCCGTACTGCTCGGTCTACAACCTGTCGGGGCAGCCGGCGGTGACGCTGCCGGTCGGTGAGACGGCGGACGGGCTGCCGGTCGGCGCGATGCTCGCGGCCCCGCTCGGCGCCGACGCCACGCTGCTCGCCGTGGCCGGGGCGATGGAGGACCCGGCCGGGTGGAAACACCGGCACCCGGCCATCTGGACCAAGCTACCCTCCGCTACGGTGAAGCGCGAACCACGTTCCCTTTGACGCGAGGGGCGTTGAAGCTGTGACAACCTGGGAAGTACTGCTCGTCTTCGTCGGGATCCCCCTCGGGGTGTTCCTGCTGCTGGCGGCCGCCGTGTACGGCGCGGGCTCGCGCCGCTCCAAGCGGTACCGGCCGGGTCGGCCGTTCGAGTTCGCGCCGGTCTGGTTCCTCGCTGCGCCGGAGCGCATCGTCGGCCCCGCCGAGATGCCCGAGGCCGATCACGCGGCCATCGAGGCCGGTTCGGAGCTCGCTCCGGCCGGGCAGTCCCGTGGCCTGGAGCCGGCCGGCCGGTCCGGTTCGGTGCACGGGGTCAAGGGAGGCGCAAGTGGCAGTTGGTGAGATGACCGATGGCGGGCAGGCCGGCCGGCACGCGGCCGGTCAGCCGCGCGTCACGGACCACGGTGAGCCCTTGGCGCACCCGCCGACCCGCGGCTCGCTGTACGACGGGGTCGCCGACGGCCCCTTCAGCGGCAACCAGCTCGTCCGGCTCGACGACGCGCTGCGCGCCGCCGACGAGCAGTCCGGACTGACCTTCAGCGTGTTCGTCGGTGACCTCGACGGTGACGACCACCGTGCCGCCGCCGACGACCTGCACGACCGCCTCGACGACCCGGAGTCCAGCGTCCTGCTGGCCGTCTCGCCGAACCAGCGCGTCGTCGAGATCGTCACCGGCGCCCTCGCCGCCAAGAAGCTGCCCGACCGGGTCTGCGCGCTCGCCGCGCTGTCCATGACGTCGGCCTTCTCCGGCGGCGACCTGGCCGGCGGCCTGGTCACCGGCCTCCGGATGCTCTCCGATCAGGCCCGCATCCCTTAGTTCGTCAGAGTGGCGGCGGCGGCCCCTTCGCCCGCTCGCGGCGCCGATCCACAACGTGTGTGCTGACGCACACGGCGCTGTGTCTCGGCTTGCGAGCGAACGAACGGGGGCTCGCCTCGCTTTCGGCCCCCGCATCACCGCTACGGCAACCGCACCGGCTACCCGCTGTCTACTCGGTGCCGGTGGACTCTTGGCCTTGGGCGGGGCGGGGTTGCGCGGGTTCGTCGGGGTTGCCGCAGCGGGGGCACGACACGAAGCCCTGCGAGGTGCGGTAGCTGCCATCGACGACCGTCGACTGGAGCTGCAACACCTCGCCGGACCCGAGACACGTGCTGCACACGCTGCTTGGTGCCGACATGGCGCTCACCTTACTGTGCTGGCCGGAGTAGTCCAGTAGCGATTCTGGTACGGATCGGTGGACTCGTACTGTCGGATTCCCGCGGGTCCGGTCACCGTGCGTCGCGCCGTACGACGAACGCCGCGTGCCTGGGCACGCGGCGTTCGGATGCGGGGCCGAGGTGGCCCGGCCGGTGCGCTGTCAGGCGCGACCGGCGGCGATGTCGCAGGCGCGGGCCGCGAGCGCACGGCGTACGCCGTCCTTGCCCTCGGCGACGAGCCGCCGCAGCGGGGCCGGGTGGTCGCCGGCCAGCCACGCGTCGGTCGCCGCCACCGTCTCGTTGTCGACGAGCAGGCTCGGGTACCCGAGGATCGCGAAGACCTGCGCGACCTCGCCGTCGAAGCGGCCCCACACGCCGGCCACGTCGGCGAAGTAGAGGTCGCGGTACGGGGCGAGCAGGTCCAGCTGCGCGGAGTGCCAGAAGCCCTGCAGCATGGCGCGCTGCAGCCAGTTCGGCAGCTTCGTGTCGGTGGTGATCTGGTGCCACACGTCGGCCTTGCTGTCCGGGTCGGGCCGCAGCGCGCGCGCCAGCGACGCCTGCCGCTGGCCGCTCGCCGTGTTGTCCCGGGCGAGCTCGGCGTCGATCTCGTCCGGCCCGTACTCGCCGAGCGCGACGAGCGTCTGGGTCAGGTGCCAGCGCAGGTCGGTGTCGACCGTCAGGCCCGTCGGCACGCCCTCGCCGGCGAGCCAGCCGCGCAGCACTGCGAGGTCCTCGGGTGTGCGGGCGAGCGACGCGTACTCCTGGGCGAAGGTGAGCTGCAGCCCGCCGCCCGGCGCCGCCGTGGTCAGTACGTCGGCGAGCGCGGCGGTGAGGATCGCGCGGCCGGTCGGTTGCCACGCCGGGTCGGCGTACAGGTTGATGGCCTGGCGGGCGGTGCGTACCAGGATCGTGACGAGGCTGACGTCGGTCTCTGCGGCGATGCCGCTGGCGACGAGCTGCACGAACTGCCGTGCCGGCATTTCCGCGTCGCGCAGCATGTCCTGCGCCGCCGCCCACACCAGGCCGCGCGGCAGGGACGTGGCGAAGTCGGAGATGTGCTCGACGATCGTCGCCATGGACCGGTCGTCGAGCCGGATCTTCGCGTACGTCAGGTCGTCGTCGTTGACCAGCAGCACGTCCGCGACGCGCTCCCCGACCAGCTCCGGCACCTCGGTACGCGGGCCGGACACGTCCAGCTCGACCCGCTTGCGCCGCACCAGCTTGCCGCCATCGAGGTCGTACAGGCCGATGGCGAGGCGGTGGGTGCGCAGCGTCGGGTAGTCGGTCGGCGCCTCCTGGCGCACGGCGACCGAGGCGTACGTGTCGCCGTCCACGGCGACCTCCGGGCGCAGCGTGTTGACCTGCGCGGTGCTCAGCCACTGCGACGCGTACGCGCGAAGCTCGCGGCCGGACGCCTCCTCCAGCGCGCCGAGCAGGTCGTCGAACGTGGCGTTGCCCCACGCGTGCTTCGGGAAGTACGCCCGCAGGCCGCGCACGAACGCGTCCCGCCCGACGTACGCGACGATCTGCTTGAGGATGCTGGCGCCCTTGGCGTACGTGATGCCGTCGAAGTTGACCTCGACGGTCTCCACGTCCGGCACGTCGGTGTAGACCGGGTGCGTCGTCGGGAGCTGGTCCTGGCCGTAGCCCCAGCGCTTGCGCAACGCGAGGAACGTGGTCCACGCGTCGGAGAAGCGGGTGGCCTCGGCGTTCGCCCAGTGGCTCGCCCACTCGGCGAACGACTCGTTCAGCCAGAGGTCGTCCCACCAGCGCATCGTCACCAGGTCGCCGAACCACATGTGCGCCAGCTCGTGCAGGATCGTGTTGGCGCGCTGCTCGTACTCGAAGTCGGTGACCTGCGAGCGGAACAGGTAGTGCTCCTCGGAGATCGTGATGCAGCCGAAGTTCTCCATCGCGCCGGCGTTGTACTCCGGCACGAGCAGCTGGTCGTACTTTCCCAGCGGGTACCGCATGCCGAACTGCTCGTGGTAGAAGTCGAAGCCCTGCTTGGTGATCGTCAGGATGTCGTCGGCGTCGAGGTGCTCGGCGAGGCTCTTCCGGCAGTAGACGCCGAGGTCGATGCCGTCGTGCGAGTCGCGTACCTCGTGGTAGGGGCCGGCGCACACGGCCGTGACGTACGTGCTCATCACGGCGCCCTCGGTGAACGTGACGACCTTGTCGTGCGCGCGCTCGGCGGTCTCGGCGACCGGTGAGTTCGACACGACGGTCCAGTGCTTCGGCACCGTGACGACGAACGTGTGCTTCGCCTTCAGGTCCGGCTGGTCGAAGCATGCGAACGTGCGCTGCGCGTCGTTCGTCTCGAACTGGCTGTACAGGTAGACCTCGCCGTCGACCGGGTCGACCGCCCGGTGCAGGCCCTGGCCGGAGGTCGAGTAGATGCAGTCCGCCTCGACGACGAGTACGTTCTCGGCGGCCAGGCCGGGCACCGCGAGACCCTTCTCCGGGTCGTAGGACGAGAGGTCGAGCGGGGTGCCGTTGAGCGTGGCCGACCGCAGCGTCTCGGCGCAGATCTCGACGAACGTGGCCGCGCCCGGCTCGGCGCAGCGGAACCGGATCTCGCTACGGGAGGAGTACGTCCGCTCACCCGGCCCGCCGGAACCGTCGGTCAGGTCGAGCTCGACCCGGTACGTCACGTCCGACAGCAGCCGGGCGCGCTCGACGGCCTCGGTCCGGGCGAGATTGTGGATGCCAGGCAAGTCTCCTCCTTGAGCCTTTTGGTACTCGGGCGGCTTCGTGGGCCGCCGGTCGCGCGTGCTCTGGCGAGTGTTCCACGCGACGTGGCCGGGCGTGCGGATACCTACCGGCGGGCGGTTGGTTGCGGTAGCAATTGTTAGGGAACGCCTCGGCGTCATGGAGAGAAGAGGGCAGCGTGACCGACAACGATCGGACAAAGGTGCACATGTGGTTCGACCCGGCCTGCCCCTGGGCCTGGTTGACCTCGCGGTGGCTGCTGGCGGTGGAGGGTGTCCGGCCGATCGACATCACGTTCCACGTGATGTCGCTCGCGGTCCTGAACGAGGACAAGGACATCCCGGACGAGTACCGCAGCATGCTGGCCAACACGTGGGGCGCCGTACGGGTGTGCATCGCGGCCGAGCAGAAGCACGGTCCGGAGGCGCTGCGCGACCTGTACACGGCGCTCGGCACCCGGATCCACCTGCTCAAGGAGGACAAGAACCGCGATCTGTACGCCGCGGCGCTGACCGAGGCCCGGCTGCCCGCCGAGCTGGCCGACGCCGCCGACTCCGACGAGTACGATGAGCGGCTGCGGGAGAGCCACCACGAGGGCATGGACCCGGTCGGGTACGAGGTCGGCACCCCGGTGATCCACGTACCGGGCGCGGACGGCTCGCTGGTTGCGTTCTTCGGCCCGGTGATCAGCCCCGCGCCGAAGGGTGAGGCGGCCGGGAAGCTGTGGGACGGGGTACTCGCGGTCGCGTCCACCGACGGCTTCTTCGAGCTGAAGCGCACCCGCACCCGCGGCCCGGTCTTCGACTAGCCGACCGTTCGTGGGCCGGCGGGTGTCCGCCGGCCCACGACGACCGCTACGGCAGGTAGTACATCGGGTTGGGCATCTTGAAGGTGCGGGCCGCGTGGCCGCCCTTCAGGTCCGAGTACTGGTCGCCGACGTTCGCGACGATCCGGTAGCCCTCGTCCTCGATGTGTGCCCGGGTACCCGACTTGTACTCGATGGTCGAGCAGTTCGGCGAGCACGGCAGGTACGACGGGTACGGGGCCGTCTTGACCTTGGTGAAGATCCCGGCCGGCTTCGGCAGGCCCACCTTGGTCAGGTTGGCCAGGGTGTCGTCCTGCTGGGTCGACGGGCGGCCGGTCACGTAGAACACCGCGAAGCCGTGGTCGCTGGCCCACGTCACCACGTCCACCATGCCGAACACGGCGGGGAAGCACTCCGCCGCCACGCACTCGGCGTTGGTCGTCGGGTCGTACCCGAAGTCGTGCGACGCCTCGTACGTGTAGTTCAGCAGCACCGTGTCGTCGACGTCGAACACGACCGCCGGCTTGGCGCCGCCCTTGCGGGTACGCAGCCACGCGGTCAACTGCGCCTCGACCCGGTGGGCGTCGCGCGCGTAGTTCGAGTCGGCCGACGCGTTGTGGTCGCCGTTGTCGCCGTAGTACGCCTTGATCTGGTTCTTGACCTGGCCGAGGTTGTCGACCTGGCTGTCGTGGCGCGGCGTACTGGCGCCGGCGCCGTGCTCGTCGGCGCTGCCCGCACTCGCGCCGGCGACACCGACCACCAGTGCGGCACCGAGCGCGACCGCCGCGGCCAGCATCCGGGGTCTGGTGGGTTTCCGCATTCTCGTCCTCTCCGGCCGGCGTACCGACCTTGTCCCTGCGCCGGTGGGCGCGGTGAGCACGTTGGCCGGTGGCGGGCCGGCTGTCAACGGGCCGGGCCGGCCCGATGCGGTACCGGAACAGACCGGTAGCGTCAGCGGTGACGCCCACGAACCGAGGAGCTACCCGATGCAGTCGCCGGCGCACCCGATCGGCCGTGCCTGGATCTCCGCCGGTGGTACCGGCGCGCAGAACTACGACGAGTTCGCCGACGATGCGGAGATCACCGCGATCGTGGCGGCCAACCCGGCCAGCGCGCTGGCCGTCGAGATGCCGCACCGTACGCCGGAGGCGGTCGCCGCCGGGCGGTCGTTCGCCGAGTCGCTGCCGGCCGCGGCCGAGCGGTTCGCGTCGGCGCGCGGCGACGGGCACTACCGGGCGGCCGAGCGGGTCGTCGGGCTGTACCGGATCGGCGGCGCCGGCGACGCCCCGGCGTACGGCGTGTTCTGCATGGTGGACACCGACCAGATCTCCGCCAGCGCCGACGAGCCGGGCCTGGTGATCCGCAACGAGGACGTGTTCGTCGCGAAGGTACGGGAGCGGGTGGCGTTGGCCGACGCGGTCGGCGCGCTGCTCAGCCCCGTCCTGCTGATGCAGACCAGCGCCGAGGCCGCGCTGCACGCGGTGCTCGTCGAGCTGGCGGACCGGCTCGGCGAGCCCACCGTCACCGACACCGACCCGCAGGGCCGTACCCACGCGGTGTGGGTGCTGGGTCCCGGCGCCGACCAGGACCGGGTGCTCGCCGCCGCGGGTGGCGGCGAGCTGATCGTCGCCGACGGCAACCACCGCAGCCTCGCCGCCCAGGTCGGTGGGCTGTCGAGGTTCCTGGCCGTGGTCACGACGCCCGAGTCGGTGGCGATCCAGCCGTACCACCGGCTCGTGACCGAGGTGGCGGACGTGGCGAGCCTGCCGGCGCGGCTTCGCGAGGCCGGCGCGGCCGTGACGGAGCTGACCGGTCCGGCCGAGGTACCGCCGGCCGGCACGGTGCACCTCGTCACGCCGGCCGGGTCGTACGCGGTGCGGCTGCCGGCGCCCGACGCGGCCGACGTGGTGGACCGGCTGGACTACAGCGTCGTCGAGTCCGTCCTGCTGCGCGGGGTGCTCGACCTCGACCCCGGCGACAAGCGCGTCACGTACGTCGGGGGCGATTATCCGCCGGCGTGGCTGCGCGGCGAGGTCGACGCCGGCCGCGCCGATCTCGCCGTACTGATCGCTCCGGTCAGCGTCGAGGACTTCGTCGCGGTCAACCTGGCCCGACGCAAGATGCCGCGCAAGTCCACCTGGTTCACCCCGAAGGCCCGGGGCGGCCTGGTCTGCGCCGAGATCCGCCCCTCCTGACCCCGGCCGGTCGGGCCGCCCCCGTACGCGCGGCCCGACCGGCGCACCTCACTCGGTACGCATGGCCTCCGGGCGCATCATCCGGCCGACGGCCGGCAGGCTCAGCGCCGTCACCAGCAGGACGACGGCGGCGCCGGCGCCGGCGATGCCGAGCGCCCCGGTCCAGTCGAAGCTCATCGGCTGGCCGGACATGCGCAGCAGCACGCCGCCGAGTACGGCGCCCACCAGCAACGCGACACCCAGCCCGAGCACGACGGGGATCGCGGTCTGCCACAGGACGGAACGGCCGATCGTGCCCCGGCGCGTACCGAACGCGGCGAGCACGGCGAGCGGCCGGCGGCGCGCGCGTACCTGCTCCAGCACGGTGACGAGCAGGCTCGCCCCGATCACGATCAGCACCGCGATCGAGCCGAGGAGCAGCCCCGTGCGGATCGCGCCGAACCGCGCGTCGATGCTGGAGCTGACCATCGGCTGGACGCCGATGAGCGGGCTGATCCGTGCCGCGGCGGTACGGATGCGGTCGTCGACGACGTCGTCGGCGTGGTCGGCCCGGACGTACGCGGTGGTCGGCAGGCTGTTCGGCAGCCCGGCGGCCGCGGCCGCCCGCGGTGTCAGCAGCACGGCCCGGCTCGCCCCGCCCGGGTCTCCCTGCCACGGGACTCCGACCGTCGACGCGGGCAGGTGCCAGCGGTTCGCCTGCTCCCGGTCGACGCCGAGCGTGACCCGGGTACCCGCGGGCAGCGGGGGCGTCCCCGCCGTCGCGGCGCTGAACACGTCGCCGTCGGCGCAGCGCGCCACACCGGCGTACCCGCGGAGGGTGGCGCAGTCGCCGACGACCAGCGGGACGGCGTCGCCCGTGGCGGTCTCGGCGAAGCCGGTGCCGAACGCGTACGCCTGGGCCACGCCGCGGACCGCGCCCAGCCGGGACGCCAGGTCCGCGCGGTCCGCCGTCGAGAACGGCGCGTCGACGGTGACGATCGCGTGCACCGGCGACTCGTGGACCGAGACCTTCTCGTACCGGTGGTCGACGCCGGCGAACAGCGTCTGCAACGCGATCGCGCCGGCCACCGCGATCGTGATGCCGCTGACCACGCGCGCGGTGCCGCCGGTGTCGGTCTGGAGCCGCCGTACGGCGAGGAGCCGGGCGACGCCGCCGCCGCGCAGCCGGGACACGGCGCGCTCGACCAGCCACGGCAGCAGGGTCGCCGCGCCGGCGAGTACCAGCGCGATGCCGAGACCGGCGCGGGTGGTGTCGCTCTGGCCGCTCGTCGAGGGGCCCTTGCCGATCAGCGGTACGAGCAGTGCGAGGCCGATCACCGGCGGCGCCAGCCGCCACCACAGCCGGCGTCGCCGCGCGGTCGACCGGCGTACCACGCCGAGCGGCTCGACCGTGACGCGGCGCAGCGCGACCAGCGTGACCAGCACGGCGGCGACGGGCAGGCCGAGCGCGATCAGCGCGGCCAGGACGGGGTCGGGCACGACGTCGCCGGGGAACGCGCTGATCCCCATCACGGACACCAGCCCGACGAGCTGCCGGCCGGCGAGGAAGAACCCGACGCCGACGACCAGCCCGAGCAGCGCGCCGAGCAGTGCCTCGGCCGCCGCGATCCGCCGGGTGGCCCACCGGTCGGCGCCGATCAGGCGCAGCGCGGCCTGTTGCCGGTCGCGCGCCTCGGAGCCGAACCGTACGGCGGTCGCGACGAACACGGCGACCGGCATCAGCAGCGCCACGACCCCCAGCAGCAGCACCAGCACGAGCGTCGGGTCGAGCCGGTTGGCGTTGCGTGGCGCGCCCCACCTGTCGAGGGTCTGCGTGCTCTGCTGCCAGCGCCCGTCGAGCTCGTCGCTGCCCAGGTAGAACGCATACTCCCGCGGGCCGGCGAGGCCGTCGTCGCCGATGGTGCCGACGATCCGGTACGGGTACCGGGCGCGCAGCTGCGCACCGTCCGGTGTGGACAGTGCGGCGCGCATCGCCGGTGACACCACCATCTCGCCGGCCCCGGGCAGCCGGGACAGTCCCGGTGGTACCGAGGGGTGCCGGCCCACCGGCTGCACGACCACGCCGTACAGCGAGTGGTCGCGGAAGCTGCCGTCGAGCAGCACGTACCGCACGGAGGTGTCGGTGGGGCGGTTGCTGCTGGTCACGTCGCGGCCGTCGACGCGCTGGTGCCGGTGGGCCAGTACGCCCGGCACGGACGCGGCGAGCAGCAGCAGCGCCACGCCGAGCCCGACGCCGACCGCGGTCAGCCCGAGCCGCGTCCAGGACGGCCGCCCGCCGGTCACCACCAGACGGATGCCGAGCCCGAACTCCCGTACCCACCGCCTCATCGGGCCAGCTCCGGCGTGGTGCTGCGGCCGTCGCGGACGACGATCTCGCGGTCCGCGTACGCCGCGACGCGCGGCTCGTGCGTGACGAGCACGACCGCCGCACCGGTCTCCCGCGCCGCCTCGGTGAGCAGCCGCATCACCTGCTCGCCGTGGTACGAGTCGAGGGCGCCGGTCGGCTCGTCGGCGAACAGCACCCGCGGTCCGGTGGCCAGGGCGCGGGCCACGGCGACGCGCTGCCCCTGCCCGCCGGAGACGTCACCGGGCCGCTTGCCGGCGACCTCGCCGGTGCCGAGCCGGTCCAGCCAGCCGTACGCCCGGCGCTCCGCCTCGCGCCGGCGGATCCCGTTGAGCCGCAACGGAAGCGCGACGTTCTCCTGGCAGGTCAGCTCCGGTACGAGCTGGCCGAACTGGAACACGAAGCCGAACTCGCTCCGGCGCAGCGCGCTGCGCCGGGTGTCGGACATCGCGGACAGCTCGGCCCCGCGGTAGACGACGCTGCCGGAGTCCGGGGTGAGGATGCCGGCGAGGCAGTGCAGCAGCGTCGACTTGCCGGAGCCGGACGGGCCCATCACGGCGACCATTTCACCGGCCCGTACGGACAGGTTGGCGCCGTCGAGCGCCGGCGTGGCGCCGAACGCGCGTCGCAGGTCGGTCCCGACGAGCAGCGGGTCGGCGCGGGGCGTCTCACTGGTCATGGCGCACCTCCTCGGCGAGCGCGGACAGGCGGGCGGCGGTGAGCTCCAGCCAGCGCAGGTCCGCTTCCAGGTGGAACAGGGCGTGGTCGCAGATGAGCTGGTCGGCGAGGTCCCCGCCGGCCTTGCGGCGGGTCAGCGTGCGCATCAGGGCGAGGTGTGCGGTGCGCTGCGTGTCGAGGATCTCGGTGGCGCTGCGCCCGGTCACCAGCGCCAGCACGACCTTCGTGTACAGCGTGTTCTGGAGGTACGGCTCGGGTTTCTCGGGGCGGGCCAGCCACTCGGTGAGGTCGGTGACGCCGGCCTCGGTGATCGCGTACCGCTTGCGCTCGGGGCCGGCGCCCGGTTCGACGCCCTCCAGCGCGACGAGGCCGCCCTTCAACAGGCGGGACAGCGTCGCGTACACCTGCCCGTAGTGGAGGGGATGGTCGTGGCCGAAGCGCTCGTCGTACGCGCGTTTGAGGTCGTAGCCGTGGCGCGGGCCGGACTCCAGCAGGCCGAGGATGGTGAGACCGATGGACATGCCGGCGACTATACACACGGTTTATACACGTGGTGTAGACGTGGTCCCGGCGCGGCGTACGGGCCCGCCTGACAGACTGACTGAATGCGCGTCTACCTCGGTTCGGATCACGCGGGCTTCGAGTTGAAGGCCCACCTGCTGGACGTCCTGGCCAAGGCCGGTCACGAGGTCGTCGACGTCGGCGCGGCCACGCTGGTCGCCGGCGACGACTATCCGGCGTACTGCCTCGCGACCGGTGCCCGCGTCGTCGCCGACCCCGGCAGCCTCGGCGTCGTGATCGGCGGCTCCGGCAACGGCGAGCAGATCGCCGCCAACAAGGTCCCCGGCGTACGGGCGGCTCTCGCCTGGAACACCGAGACCGCCCGGCTGGCCCGCGAGCACAACAACGCCAACGTGGTCGGCGTCGGCGCCCGCATGCACGAGCTCGCGGAGGCGGTCAGCATCGTGGAGACGTTCCTGCAGACCGCGTTCTCGCAGGGCGAGCGGCACCAGCGGCGCATCGACCAGATCGCCGACTACGAGCGCACCGGCAAGATCCCCGACGTCTCGTAACGGCCGTCAGGCCGGATCGCGCGGTACCCAGTGCCGCCGGACGATCGTCAGGTCGCGCTCCGCGTCGGCGAGGTCGTCGGCGGTGGGTCGGGCGGCGTCCCGGGCGCGCATCGCGGCGGCCACGTCGACCTGCGAGCTGCCCGCGCCGACCAGGCCGCGCAGCCCGCGCTCGCCGTCGCCGTCGTCGGCCGGGTGCCGCCGCTCCGCCTCGTTCCGCCGCTTCGGGTACGCCGGGGGCGTGGGCACCGCGCGCGGCCGGGGCGGCTCGGGCACCGGCGCCGTCGCCCCGCGGCGCTCCCGGCGCGGCTCGCCGCTCCGGGCCTTCCCGGCCCCCGCCGCCGGCCGCGGCTCGACCGCCTCGGTCTCCGGGGTGCCGTGCGGCCTGGCCGGCTCGTCGCCGGTCCGCCGCACCCGACGCCGCCGCCGCTGGTGGTCCGCCATCCGCCGACCGTATACGACGTCGGGGCTCAGCGGTCCAGCCGGCGGCGCAGCCAGTCCAGCGCCGGCAGCGCCTGGGCCCGCTGGAACTCCCGGATCCGGGGCAGCGCCGGCGGGGCCGGCCGCAGCGACATGGCCACGAAGTACCCGGCGATGGCGGTGACGCACGCCGTCAGGCCGTCCGGGTCGGCGTCGCGGGTGAGCGGGTGGTCGCGTACGACCGCCTCCGGGTCCCCGCCGCCCTGCATCGCGAGGCTTGGCAGGAATGCGAGCAGGTCGAACCAGGCGGCCCCGCGTACCGCGGCCGGCCAGTCGACGAACAGCACGCGCTCCGGCGTGACGAGCATGTTGTCGGCACGCAGGTCGCCGTGCAGCAGGGTGTCGCCGCGCGCCGCCGCCGGCCACCGGGCCTCCCACTCCGCCAGCTCCGCCAGCCGCCCCGCCACCCACGGGTACGCCGTGGCGAGCCGCCCGTCGCCGTCGCGCGCGAGGTCGCGGAACCCGGTCAGGCCGCTGGCCGTGTCGTCGCCGATCGCCGGCACCGGTACGCCGGGCGGCGCCGGCGTCAGCGACCGGGCGAGGTCGGCGAGCGCGGCGAGCACCCTGTCGCGTTCCGCGGGTACCCAGGGCAGGGCCGGCGGGCGGGCGGACCACGGCAGGTCCGGCGGTACGTCGGCGGGTCGGGCGCCGGCGTCGTCGAACGCCAGCACCACCCAGTCGCCGGACTCGAACGTCCACCGGAACCGGGGCGCCGGTACCGAGGCCGGCAGGGCGGCGACGACCCGGGCCTCCTGCCGGTACATGCGGGCGGTGTCGGCGTTGTGCGCGCCGCTGCCGGCCTTGACGAAGACGCGGTCGCCGCCGGCGAGGGTCAGTCGCGCGGCGACGGCGGGGGAGAAGCCGCCGGCCTGCGTGTCGGCGCGGACGACCCGGTCGCCGAGCCGCGCCTCGATCTCCGCGCGCAGCGCGGTCGGCAGCGCGTCCCAGTCCAGCCGGTTGCCGCCGGCGCCGTGTTCCAGCGTGTCCACCATCGCCCGAGTATCGTGCCGGCCCACCCGTCGCGCACCGCAAATACCTGCGCAAACCCGTTTCCGGCCGCTCCCGGATCGGGTTAGCCTGGCAGGACACGGCGACGACCCGGCCATCACCGGCGAGCCTCCGGAAGAACGGGCGCCCCGGCGCCTCAGTAGACCCGGACGGGTCCGGCCCGTCACAGCCGGCGAACGAGCGGGCGACCCACCGGTCGCCAAGCGAGGTGGTACCGCGGTGCCCGGCCAGGTGGTCGGCGCGTCGTCCTCGCACTCCGCGTGAGGTGGACGGGAGTGCGTGGTGCGGTACCCGATGGACGATCCGAGCCGGCCGGTGCCGGCGACCCCGTCGTTCCCCGCCGTCGAGGACGAGATCGAGCGGTTCTGGGCGGACGACGACACGTTCCGCGCGTCGATCGACCGGCGCGCCGACGATCCCGAGTTCGTGTTCTACGACGGCCCGCCGTTCGCGAACGGCCTGCCGCACTACGGTCACCTGCTCACCGGGTACGTGAAGGACCTCGTGCCGCGGTACCGCACGATGCGCGGGAACCGGGTGGAGCGGCGGTTCGGCTGGGACTGCCACGGGCTGCCCGCGGAGGTGGAGGCGGAGAAGCAGCTCGGCATCACCAGCAAGGCGGAGGTGCTGGCGCTCGGCGTCGAGAAGTTCAACGAGGTCACCCGCGACTCGGTGCTGCGCTACACCGCCGAGTGGCGGCGGTACGTGCGGCGGCAGGCCCGCTGGGTCGACTTCGACAACGAGTACCGCACGCTCGATGCGACCTACATGGAAAGCGTCATGTGGGCCTTCAAGTCCCTGTACGACAAGGGACTCGTGTACGAGGGCTTCCGCGTCCTGGCCTACTGCTGGCGGTGTGAGACGCCGCTGTCGAACACCGAGACCCGGATGGACGACGCGTACCGGGACCGGCAGGACCCGGCGGTGACGGTGACGTTCACGCTGGACGGCGGCGAGAAGCTGCTGGTGTGGACGACGACGCCGTGGACGCTCCCGTCGAACCTGGCGATCGCGGTCGGCCCGGACATCGACTACGCCGTCATGGAGCGCGACGGCGAACGCTGGATCCTCGCCGAGGCAAGGCTTTCCGGGTACGAGAAGCAGCTCGC
Source organism: Actinocatenispora sp. (assembly GCA_036503555.1). Lineage (GTDB taxonomy): Bacteria > Actinomycetota > Actinomycetes > Mycobacteriales > Micromonosporaceae > Actinocatenispora. Next base: position 5,666 of record DASXWQ010000043.1, on the reverse strand, counting down.
CGGCTTCACCCGGGTCGGCACGGTGACCGGCGCCGAGCTCGTCGGCCGGCGGTACACGCCGATGTTCGACTTCCTCGTGTCCACAGTGGAGGGTACGCCGGCGTACACGGTGCTGGGCGCGGACTTCGTGACCACCGAGGACGGCACCGGGATCGTGCACATGGCGCCGGCGTACGGCGAGGACGACCAGAACACGTGCGCGGCGGCCGGCATCCCGACCGTCGTCACCGTCGACGACCACACCCGGTTCACCGCGCTGGTCGGTGACTACCAGGGGATGCAGGTGTTCGAGGCGAACCAGCCGATCGTGCGCGACCTGCGCGAGCGCGGCCAGCTCGTCCGGCACGACTCGTACGTCCACTCGTACCCACACTGCTGGCGCTGCGACACGCCGCTGGTCTACAAGGCGGTGTCGTCCTGGTTCGTCGCGGTGAGCCGGTTCCGGGACCGGATGGTCGAGCTGAACCGCGACATCGACTGGACGCCGGCACACGTACGCGACGGTGCGTTCGGCAAGTGGCTGGAGAACGCGCGCGACTGGTCGATCTCCCGGAACCGCTTCTGGGGCAGCCCGATCCCGGTCTGGACCTCCGACGACCCCGCGTACCCCCGCGTCGACGTCTACGGCTCGCTCGACGAGTTGGAGACAGATTTCGGCGTGCGGCCGGACGATCTGCACCGGCCGTACGTCGACCGGCTGACGCGGCCGAACCCGGACGACCCGACCGGCCGGTCGACGATGCGCCGGGTACCGGAGGTGCTGGACTGCTGGTTCGAGTCCGGTTCGATGCCGTTCGCCCAGGTGCACTACCCGTTCGAGAACCGGGAGTGGTTCGAGAAGCACTTCCCCGGCGACTTCATCGTCGAGTACATCGGGCAGACACGCGGCTGGTTCTACACCCTGCACGTGTTGGCGACGGCACTGTTCGACCGGCCGGCGTTCCGATCCGTGGTGGTACACGGGATCCTCCAGGGCGCGGACGGCCGCAAGATGTCGAAGAGCCTGCGCAACTATCCGGACGTGTACGAGATGTTCGACGCGTACGGCGCGGACGCGGTGCGGTGGGCGTTCATGTCCTCGCCGGTGCTGCGCGGCGGCGACATGGCGGTGTCCGAGACGGTGATCCGCGACGCGGTACGCCAGGCGCTCAATCCACTGTGGAACGTCTGGTACTTCTTCGCCTTGTACGCCAACGCATCCGACCACGTCGCCCGGCCACGCACCGACTCCACCCACGTGCTCGACCGGTACGCCCTGGCGAAGCTGCGCGAGCTGGTCACCTCGGTGACCGGAGCGCTCGACGCGTACGAGATCTCGGCCGCCTGCGCCGCCGTACGGTCCTATGCGGACGCACTGACCAACTGGTACGTGCGACGTTCCCGGGACCGGTTCTGGCGCGGCGACGCCGACGCCTTCGACACGCTGTACACCGTGCTGTCGGTGCTGTGCCGGGTGATGGCGCCGCTCGCGCCGATGGTCACCGAGGCCGTCTACCGCGGGCTGACCGGCGAGCGCAGCGTGCACCTCACCGACTGGCCGGACCCGGCGGACCTGCCCGCCGACCCCGACCTGGTGTCCACCATGGACGAGGTACGCGCCGCCTGCTCCGCCGCGCTCTCGGTACGCAAGGCCGTCGGCATCCGCGTACGCCAGCCGCTGCCCGAGCTGACCGTCGCCGCGCCCGACGCCGACCGGCTGGAGGTGTACGCCGGGCTGATCGCCGACGAGGTGAACGTGAAGCGGGTGGTGCTCACCGCCGACCTCGACGCGTACCTGCGGCGCACGCTGACGCTGGTGCCGCGCCGGCTCGGGCCGCGCCTCGGCCCCGACGTGCAGCGCGTCATCCGCGCGGTACGCGCCGGCGACTGGACCGTCGACGCCGGCACCGTCACGGCCGGCGGCGTCGAGCTGCACGACGGCGAGTACGAGCTGACGTTCGCCACGACCGACGCCGCGCACGCCGCGCCGCTGTCCGGCGGGGCCGGCGCGGTGCTGCTCGACGTGGCGGTGACGCCCGAGCTGCGCGCCGAGGGGCTGGCCCGGGACGTCGTCCGGGTGGTGCAGACCGCCCGCCGGGACGCCGGGCTGGCCGTCGCCGACCGGATCACGCTGGCCGTCGACGCGCCGCCGGCGGTCGCGGCGGCGCTGGCCGCGTACCGGGAGATGGTGGCGGCGGAGACGCTGGCGGTCGCGATCGAGGCCGCCGAGCTGCCCGGCGACGCGTACGCCGGGACGGTCGGCGACGGCGACACCGTCCGGGTCCGCGTCACCCGCGCCTGACGGCCGTTTCGCCCCGTACCGCCGCGCCCGGCAGTACGGGGCGAAACGCGAACGTCCACAGTAGACGGTCCCGGCCGGGCGGGTGAGAGGATGCCAGCATGGCGGACGACCCGGCCGGCAGGCTGCACGAGATGGCGATCGAGCTCGGCGCGATGGCGCAGAACGGGCTCAACTACTCGACCGACAAGTACGAGCTGGACCGGTACCGGCGGATCCGTGAACTCACCGCCGAGTTGTACGGTCTGATCGCCGAGGCCGACCCGGCCGACTTCCACCGCGCGCTGGACGCCGAGGTCGGGCACGCCACGCCGAAGCTGGACTGCCGGGGCGCGCTGTTCGACGACGCCGGCCGGGTCCTGCTCGTCCGGGAGAAGGTCGACGGCCGGTGGACCCTGCCGGGCGGCTGGATCGACGCGCTGGACACCCCGACGCACGCCACCGAGCGGGAGTTCGCCGAGGAGGCCGGCCTGCGGGTACGCGCCGCGCACCTCGCCGCCGTCTACGACGGCACCCGGCACAACGGGCACCTGACGCACGGCATGTGGCACATCTACAAGATGTTCTTCGTGGTGGACCGGCTGGACGACGCGGCGCCGACCGCCGGCCTCGACGGCGAGACCACCGGCGTCGACTTCTTCGCGCTGGACGCGCTGCCCGAGCTGTCCGCCCGGCGTACCTCGGCGGCCGAGCTGCGCATGGCGTACGCCCACCACCTGGACCGCACGCTGCCCGCCGAGGCCGACTGAGCGTGGGGCGACCACCGAGGCCGCCCCACGCCGCGGCGGGCTAGTTCTTGGCGAGCTTGGTGAGCATGTTCTTCGCGATGTCCGACGCCATGGTCTTCGCGTCGTCGGCGCTGAGACCCTTGTGCGTACCGATGGTCATCGAGATGCGCAGCACCACGTTGCTGTCCAGCACGTTCAGCGTCGTACTGAAAACCGCGAAGTCGTCGCCCGAGTCGTTGTCGTCGTCGACCGTCGCGTACGCCTTCTCGCCGACGCCGGTCACCTCGGAGAAGGTCCGGCCCCGCTGGGTGGTGTTCTTCTCCGTCTTATGCGTCGAGTCGTACGCCGTCTGCGCCGGGCCGACCTTGTTGTACACGTCGGCCGAGGTCGACAGGGTGACCGACTCGTAGTCGCCCTCGCCGTTGTTGTCCAGGCTGATGTCGCAGGTCAGCGACTTCTCCAGGGACGAGTAGCTGTGCTCGTCGTGCGCCTCGCGGCTCTTGTTCGTGGCGATCTTCTCGGCCGGCTTCGTGTCGACCGCCGTGCAGAGGTTGTCGATCGCCTTGTACTTGCCGGAGCTGGTGGCCTTGTCGTCGCCGCCGCCGAACACCGCGACCGCGACGATCACGAGGATGACCACGACCAGCACGACGGCGCCACCGCCGCCGAGCACCCACGGCATCCAGTTGGTCTTCTTCGGCGGCGGGGGGCCGCCGAAGCCCGGCTGCTGCGGCCCGTACTGCGGGCCGTAGCCGGGCTGCTGCTGGTACTGGTTCGGGTCGTAGCCCGGCTGCTGCTGGTAGTACTGCTGGTTCGGGTCGGGCGCGCCGTAGCCCGGCTGCGTGTACTGCTGGTTCGGGTCGGGCTGGCCGTAACCGGGCTGCTGACCGTACCCGGTGGCACCCTGGCCGTACGCGGGGCCGACGTCGTAGTGCGTCTGCTCCGAGGGCGGTTGCCATTCGCCGCCAGGCCACTGTCCGCCGTACGGCTGCTGTGGTCCGGACACCGGGGGCCTCCTCGATGGGCGTGGGAAGGATCGTGCGTCCCCGTCGGGCACCGGGCCGGCGGCCTCGCGCGGGGGGTGCGCCCAGCCTAGAGGTCGCTCACAACGCCGTTCCAGGCCAGGGGGCACGAACGCAAGCCCGTCGCCGGGCCGCTACGTGCCGTGCCGGTCACGTACCTGGCGGCCACTGCCAGCCCGGTCCCGGCAGGCCGCGTAGGCTGGGGGGTTGACCGACCGGGTGCGGCCCGGTCACCGGCCACGACCTGCGAGCACACGCCGGAAAAGCGATCTACGGGAGTCCCTACACCATGCCCGACACCGCCCGGTCCACCACCGGTGTGAGCATCTTCGACCGGCTGGAGCCCCTGCTGCCCCGGATCCAGAAGCCCATCCAGTACGTCGGGGGTGAGCTCGGCGCCGTCACCAAGGACTGGGACGACGCGGCAGTCCACTGGGCGCTCATGTACCCCGACGCGTACGAGGTGGGCCAGCCCAACCAGGGCGTCCAGATCCTGTACGAGGTGCTCAACGAGCAGCCCGACGTGCTCGCCGAGCGGACGTACTCGGTGTGGCCGGACCTCGAGGCGCTGATGCGCGAGCACGGCGTACCGCAGTTCACGGTGGACGCGCACCGGCCGGTCGGCGACTTCGACCTGCTCGGCGTCTCGTTCGCCACCGAGCTGGGGTACACGAACCTGCTCACCGCGCTCGACCTCGCCGGCATCCCGATCGAGTCGGCCGACCGGGACGACAGTCACCCGATCGTGCTGGCCGGCGGGCACGCCGCGTTCAACCCGGAGCCGATCGCCGACTTCCTCGACGCGGCGGTGCTCGGCGACGGCGAGGAAGCCGTCCTGGAGATCACCGACATCGTCCGGGGCTGGAAGGCCGAGGGCTGCCCGGGCGGCCGGGACGAGCTGCTGCTGCGCCTCGCCCGCACCGAGTCGGTGTACGTGCCGCGCTTCTACGACGTCGACTATCTGCCCGACGGCCGGATCCAGCGCATCGTGCCGAACCGCCCGGACGTACCGTTCCGGGTGCACAAGCGCACGACGATGGACCTCGACGCCTGGCCGTACCCGAAGAAGCCGCTGGTCCCGCTCGCCGAGACGGTGCACGAGCGGTACGCGGTGGAGATCTTCCGCGGCTGCACCCGCGGCTGCCGGTTCTGCCAGGCGGGCATGATCACCCGCCCGGTGCGGGAGCGTTCCATCACCACCATCGGCGACATGGTGGAGAACGGGCTGAAGGAGTCCGGCTTCAACGAGGTCGGGCTGCTGTCACTGTCCAGCGCCGACCACTCCGAGATCGGCGCGGTCGCGCACGGCCTGGCCGACCGGTACCAGGGCTCGAACGTGTCGCTGTCGCTGCCGTCCACCCGGGTCGACGCGTTCAACGTCGAGCTGGCCGAGGAGCTGGCCCGCAACGGCCGGCGCACCGGCCTGACGTTCGCGCCGGAGGGCGGCTCGGAGCGGATCCGCAAGGTGATCAACAAGATGGTCACCGAGGACGACCTGATCCGCACCGTGGTCACCGCGTACTCGGGCGGCTGGCGCCAGGTCAAGCTCTACTTCATGTGCGGCCTGCCCACCGAGACCGACGAGGACGTGCTGCAGATCGCCGACCTCGCGCACCGGGTGATCACCACCGGCCGGGA
>DASXWQ010000042.1:0-211765 GCA_036503555.1 Actinocatenispora sp. | reverse complement strand
CCGCTCGCCGGACTCGACCGACAGGTCCACGTCGCGTACCGCCCAGGCCGAGCGGCCGGCGTGCCGCCACGAGAACCCGCGTACCGCCAGGCTCGTCACACCGTGGCTCGCTCCCGGCCCGCGCCGAAGCGGTCCAGCACCCCGGTGCGCGCCATCGCCCGTACCAGCGCCCAGCCACCGAACCCGGCGACCACGCCGCCGCCCACCGCACCGAACCCGGTGTACGCGAACTTCCAGCCCCACGCCCAGGTCGGGTAGTAGAAGAACCACTCCCACACGGTCGCGAACACCGCGGCCAGCGCGCCCGACAGCAGCGCCACCGGCAGGCGGAAGTTCCGGTACGCGAAGATCGCGAACGCGAGCTCGCCGCCGAGCGCCTCGACCACGCCCTCCAGCACGGTGACCATGCCCCACTGGTTGCCGATCAGCGTCGACACCAGTGCCGCCACGAACTCCGTGTACACCGCGGCGCCCGGCTTGCGGATCACCAGCCCGCCGACCACGGCCGCGAGCATCCACACGCCGATGATCAGCCCACCGGCCGGCTTGAAGAAGTCGAACGCGGTGCCGAACCCGCCCCACACGAGGTCCCAGATCCAGAACACCACGCCGAACGCGACACCGATCACCGATGCCACGACGATGTCGATCGTGCGCCATCTGGCGCTGGACGTACCCATCCGCTCCGCCTCCCAGTCCGTGAACCAGGAGGAGCCACCCGCGCCCGGGCATGCCGGACACGGCAGCGCACCGGCGGATGATCCGCCGGCACGCCGAACTGCGTGAGATCCAACCGAACTCCCTGCGCTGGCATTACCCAGATCAGGTTCGAGGGTCTGTGCGCCGGAATCCCCGGACGCACACTCTCAGCGTCGTGCGCTCCCCTGTCGATGTACTTGTCTCCTGCGAGGCTAGTCGGCGGCCGGCCGCGCTTCAATCGCCGTACCACTGCTGTGCGCCGGCCCACGGCGGTCTCGCGATCGCCGGGCGGCGAGAAGTCTCACAGACACCTCACAGGCCAACCCCCGGGCGGTACGCAGGTGCCCGTGCCAGAGTCGATCACGTGACGAAGCCACACCCCCCGGTCTGGAGGAACGCATGATCCGCCGCTGGGGGCCGGTGCTCATGGCAGCCGCCGGCCTGACCTTCGCCGTCAGTACCCCGGCCGCGGCCGGATCCGCCCACTCGGGCGGTTCGCAGCACTCGGGCAAGACCCCGCAGTCGGGCGGGGCGACCACCTCGCAGACCAACCGGGCCAAACGCCCCAACCAGAGCATCACGTTCGTGCGTACGCCCGGGCGTGCCGCCGAGAGCATCCGCGCCACCGCGCGCGGCCCCGTCGACGGCTTCGGCACCGCCCACATCGTCGACTTCACCACCGACCCCGGCGCCGCGACGTTCCAGGGCACCTGGGAGCTGCGGTTCCGCACCGGCACGATCCAGTACCGCTTCACCGGTACCACCACGCCCGCGCGCGTCGCGGGTCGCGCGGCGCTGCCGGCCAGCGCCGCGGCACTCCCCGCCGCCGCGCCGGCGCCGGCCAGCAGCCGGGACATGGCCGAGCCCGCCCGTTCCGTCGTACACGGGGAGTTCGAGCTGGCCGCCGGCACCGGCCGCTTCGCCGGCGTCACCGGCACCGGCACGTTCCACGGCTTCACCCTGATGTAGCCGCGAGGGCGCGGACCACGCCCGGCGGTCGGACGACGCACGGCGACCCGGCAGCCGCGGAAGGACGGTGCGGCGTGGCGAGACCAGGAGTGCAGTGGGACTAGGAGTGCCGCGGGATCAGGAGTGCCGCGGGATCAGGCGTGCGGGCGGACGATGCGGACCGCGGCGAGCCAGCGCTCCAGCGGCAGCGCGGCGCCTCGCCTGGCCGCCCCGGCGGCGTCGCGCAGCACCTCGTCCGGTACTCGGGCGAGGGTGCGCACCTCGGGCCGGCCCAGGAACGCCGCGACCTCATCGACCGGTACGGCGCGCGGGGTCTGTCCGGTCACCTCGCACCAGAGCAGGAACAGCTCGTAGCCCCGGTCAACCCGGGCTCCCGGCGCGCGTCCCGACGAAGCCGGTGCCACCGGCATCGCGACCACCTCCGTCGACCACGATGTACCCGTCGGCCCACGGGTCACCGACGGTGAGGTTACCCGCGAACCAACCCGGACCGAACGCTTTCCCGGCGCGTCGCCACCGTGCCGTACGCCACGTCGAGCGCGGTCAGTCGCTGAGCTCGTCGGCGAGCTGCTCGGTGAACAGGCCGATGTCGGTGACGATCCCGGTCGCCTGGGCCGATCCGCGGTCGGCCAGCTTGGTGACCGTCGCCGGGTTGATGTCCACGCACACCAGCGGGATCGCCGCCGGCAGGATGTTTCCCGTCGCGATGGAGTGCAGCATCGTCGCCACCATGATCACGAAGCCGACGCCGGGCAGCTCGGCGCGCATCGCCCGCTGACCGGCGATCACGTCCGTGTACACGTCGGGCAGCGGCCCGTCGTCGCGTACCGAGCCGACGAGGACGAAACGCCTGTCGTGCTCGACGAGCGCGTGCATGATCCCGCCCGTCAGTACGCCGGACGACACGGCCTTCGCGATCGACCCCGCGGCGCGGATCTTGTTGATGGCGCGGATGTGGTGCTCGTGCCCGTGCGGTACGCCGTGCCCGCGGGACAGGTCCACCCCGAGCGACGTGCCGAACAGGGCGGACTCGATGTCGTGCGCGGCGAGCGCGTTCCCGGCGAACAGCACGTCGACGTACCCGGCCTCGACGAGGCGGACCATGGCGGGCGCGGCGCCGGTGTGCACGATCGCCGGGCCGCCGACCCACAGCACCTTCTCGCCGCGCGCCTTGACCGCGCGCAGCTGCTCGGCGATCTGGCGTACGAGCAGGGCCTGGGGCTTCTCGCTGGACACCGAGCTGGACATGAAGCCGAACGAGTCGGCGTCGCGCTCGACCGCGGCCGGCGGCTGCACCACGCGTACGCCGTCGGCGCCGCACACGACGAGGTCGCCGGCGCGGACGTCGGAGACCGGCACGGTACGGCCGGACCGCCCGTCGGCCGCGACGACGATGCCGCAGTCCATCTCCGGGTTGGCGACGGCCACCCAGCTGCCGCCGGTGCGTACCTGGGTGGAGAGGTTGGTGGTGGAGTAGAAGTCGTCCGGGAAGACGCCGTCGGCGGGTGCCGGGCGCAGCAGCGCCTCGCCGGGGGAGACCGCGTTGGCGCCGTGCGTCTGGAGCCGCATCAGGATCCGGGAGAGCTGCTCGGCGTCGTCGGCGCCGATCGACAGCAGGGCCCGCGACTCGTCGGCGTGTTCCCGCCCGACGTCGAGGCGTTCGATCCGGTAGTCCCCGCCGTACTCCAGGACGTCGTCGAGGATCCGGGCGAGGATCCCGGAGTCGAGAATGTGGCCGCGTACCTCGACCGTCTCGGTGTCACCCATGTCAGCCTCCCGACCAGCGCCGTTGCCGGTAGTACCCCCACGTGCAAGGTAGCCAGGCCGCCGGGGCGTCCGGTTGCCGGGGTGGACAACCGGCCCGATGCTCGGAAGGATTCACCGACAGCGATCTTCGAGGAGGACGACAGCGTGACCGACGGTCCAGTCACCGGCGAGGAGCCCGGCCCGGCGACAGGCGTGTACGACCGGGGTGGCGCGGTCTGCGTGATCGGCGCCGGCTCGTCCGGCCTGACGGCCGTCAAGAACCTCCGCGAGCACGGCTTCGAGGTGGACTGCTACGAGCGGGAGACCGGCGTCGGCGGCGCGTGGAACGCGGCGGCCGACCGCAGCCCGGTCTACACCGGGCTGCACATGATCTCCAGCCGCCCGTTCACGCAGTTTCCCGACTTCCCGATGCCCGACTCGTACCCGGACTACCCGGACCACCGGCAGGTCCTCGCCTACTTCGAGCGGTACACCGACCACTTCGAGCTGCGCGAGCACGTCTGGTTCGGTACCGAGGTGCAGAGCGTCGCGGCGACCGGCGGCGAGCGCTGGGAGGTGACGGTCCGCGGCACCGGCGGCGGCCCTACCCGCACCCTGCGGTACGCGGCGGTCGTCGTCGCGAACGGTCACCTGTGGAACCCGCACCGGCCGGAGTACCCGGGGCAGGAGGACTTCGGCGGGCAGATCATCCACTCGTCGGCGTACAAGGATCCGGCCCAGCTGCGGGGAAAGCGCGTGCTGGTGGTCGGCGGCGGCAACTCCGGCTGCGACATCGCGGTCGCCGCGGCGCAGACCGCCGACACGACCTGGCACTCGACCCGGCACGGCGACTGGCTCACCCCGAAATACCTGCTGGGCCGGCCGGCGGACCAGCTCGACGACCTGACCCGGGCGTTGCGGCTGCCGGTGTGGGCGCGCCGGCTCGCGTACCGGACGCTGCTGCGGCTGACGGTCGGGCGGCCGGCCCGGTTCGGGCTGCGCCGGCCGACGCACAAGCCGTTCACCGCGCATCCCGTCGTCACCAGCCAGCTGCTCTACCACCTCGGGCACGGTGATCTGACACCCAAGCCGGACATCGCCGAGTTCCGGCCCGGCCGGGTGGTGTTCACCGACGGCACCAGCGTCGACCCGCAGCTCGTGATCATGGCGACGGGGTACCGTCCGCGCTTCGACTTCCTGGCCGACGACTACCTCGGCGGCGACGGCGAGCGGCCGCGGCTCTACCTGCACATGCTCAACCCCGCGTACCCGACGCTCGCGCTGGCGGGGCTGATCGACCCGGACTCCGGCCAGTTCGGCCTGGTGCACTGGCAGACCGTGCTGATCGCCCGGATGCTGCGGGCGCGCGCCGAGTCACCGAGCCGGGCCATCGCGCTGTTCCGCCGGGCGGAGCGCGACATGGACCGGCGGTACCCGCAGACCCGGATGCTTGCCAGCGGCCGGCACCGGTACGACGTGGGGCACCACCGCTACCTGGGCGCGTTGGCGCAGGCACTGGCCGGACTGGAGGGTACGAAGTGACGAGCGAGGTGGGCAGCCGCGCCACGGTACGGGTCGCGCCGACCCGCGTGTGGCGCCGTTGGGACTGGGCGAAGCCGGTCCGGCCCGCGCAGCGGGAGGTACGCCGCGCGGTGCCGAGCGAGGAGACCACCGCCGCGCCGCTGCTGTTCGTACCGGACCTGCACGATCCGGGTGCGGCGGCAGCCCTCGACCCGTGGCTCGCCGCCGCGACCGACCACGGCCGCGGCGGGCACGCGCTGAGCCCGCGCGGCATGGGCGCCACCCGCCGGCCCGGCCGGCGGTTCGCGGTGACCCGCCGCGAGTGGGTGCACGACGTGGTGCAGGAGGCGGTCGCGCTGCCGCGCCGGGCCGTCCTCGTCGGGCACGGCACCGGCGCCTGGCTCGTCGCGCACGCCCTGCACCGCTACCCGGCCGCCGCCGCGGTCCTGATCGAGCCGGTCGGCCTGCCGGGGCACAGGTTTCCCGGCCTCGGGCCGCTGCTCCGCCGCCCCCGCATCGGTACGTCGCTGCTGCTCGGCCGCGACCCGGCCCGGCCGTCCGAGGCGCCGCCGCTGCTGGTCGCCGCTGGCGGCTCGTACCCGGCGAAGTCGCTGGCCGCCCACGCCGTCCGGTACGGCGCGCGCGGCGAGCGGCTGCCCGTCGGCACGCCCGGCGCACTGCCGGACCTCGGCCCGGTGCTGGCCTGGCTGGACGAGGTCGTACCGGCGCGTCAGCCGGCGTGACCCGCGGCCGGGCCGTACGGCGTCCGGTGGCTCAGTCGGCGTAGTCGACGGTCACGTCGCCCGAGTCGGCGGCGAGGTCCAGCCGGTGCGGCGAGCCGTTGTGCGAGGCCGGTACGCGGCGGTCACCACTGGACACGTCGGTGCTGATCGCGTACCCGGCGGAGATCCTCGGCAGCCGCAGGTTCACGTCGCCGGACGAGCTGCGGGCGACGACCCGGTCCGGCGCGGCGCCGAACTCGAACCGCAGGTCGCCGGAGCTGCTCTCGGCGTGCACCGTCGCCGAGCTGATCTCGTCGCCGATCAGGTCGCCGGAGTCGACGTCGGCGTCGATGGCGCCGGACATCCGGCTGAGCCGCAGGTTGCCGCTGGACATGTGCGCCTTCAGCGCGCCGCTCAGGCCGGACACCCGCGCGTCACCCGAGTCGATCCGCAGCGACACCGGCATGGTCGCCGGCAGGGTGACGGTGATCTTCACCCGGCAGGTTGTGAAGCCGAAGTCGATCCCGCTGCGGCAACCCTCCGATCCCACGTCCAGGGTGTCGCCGGACTTCTCGACCCGGACCGAGGGGCGGTCGTTGTTCCAGGTCAGGCTGCGTTCGACGACGATGGACCGGCCGGTGCCCGGCTGGAGCGTGACGTCCGCGGAGTTCACGTCGACGGCCAGCTTCGACAGCCCCGTGTACGTCTTCTTCGGCAGCGTCTCCCGGTGGGCAGGGGACAGCGACTGCCGCAGCGACAGCAGGACCGCCACACCCACCACGAGCAGGAGTACGACGAACGCCGCGGCGGGGATGGCGAGGCGCAGGCGCCGTCTCGGGTGCTCCTCGGGCTGCATGGGGGCCTGCCTTTCGGGTGGTGGCGGTGTCCCCAACGCTAGAGGTGCGGCCCACCCCACCCCCATCCGGCGGCCCGCCGGGACGGTGGTGGGGGCAGCCCTACCTTTCGGCCATCAGCCGTACGTTGCGCTCGCGTACGGCGGTCGGGAGCTGGTCGACGAGCTCGGCGATCGTGACCGCGCGCAGCGAGGCGCGCCACGCGGTGTCCGCGGCGGTCATCGTGGCGTGGATCGCGCAGGTACGCCGGCACTGCTCGGGCGGCAGCGCGCCGGTGCCGCGCTGCCGGATCTCCTGGCAGACGAAGGGTGATCCGCCGCCCTCGACCGCCTCGACGACGTCCAGCACCGTGATCGTCGCCGCGTCCCGCGCCAGCCGGTACCCGCCGCGTGGCCCCGGTACGGCGTGCAGCACGCCGGCGCGCGCCATCGCCTGAAGGTGCTTCGCCAGGTACGCCTCGGGCAGCCCGTAGTGCCCCGCGAGCCGGTCCCGGCGTACCGCCTGGCCGGGAGGCGCGAGGGCCAGCAGGGTGGCGCAGTGCAGTCCCCATTCGACCCCTTGCGAGATCTTCATGCGGGTACTATAACGACAACATCATGGATATTCAGTATCCGCGATCGACCCTTCCGGTCCTGCTCGCCGCGTGGTTCATGGCCCAGTTCGACTTCTTCGTCGTCAACGTGGCCGCGCCCACGTTCGTCCGGGACCTCGGCGCCGGCCCGGTCGCGCTCGAACTCATCGTCGGCGGCTACGCCTTCACGTACGCCGCGGGCATGGTCACCGGTGGCCGCCTCGGCGACCGGTACGGCCACCGCCGGCTGTTCGTGATCGGCGTCGTCGCGTTCACCGTCGCGTCGCTGGCCTGCGGGCTCGCCGCCGGTCCCGGCCAGCTCGTCGCCGCCCGGCTCGCCCAGGGCCTCGCCGGCGCCGTGATGGTTCCGCAGGTCCTCGGCACGATCACCGCCACGTACCCACCGGCGGCGCGCGGCCGGGCCGTCGGCTGGTACGGCGTCACCGGCGGGCTCGGCTCGATTGCCGGGCAGGTCCTCGGCGGGTTCCTGCTCACCGCCGACGTACTCGGGCTCGGCTGGCGGGTAGTGTTCCTGATCAACGTGCCGGTCGGCGTGCTCGCCGTCGTCCTCGCCCGCCGGCTCCCGGTGTCCCGCGACACGAGCGCCCGCGGCCTCGACCCGCTCGGCGCCGCCGGCATCGCCGGCACCCTCGCGCTCGCGCTCGTCCCCCTCACCCTCGGCCGTACGCTCGGCTGGCCCGCCTGGACGGTCGTCTGCCTGTGCCTGTGCCCGGTCGCGGCCCTCGCCACCCTCGCCTGGCAACGCCGTCTCGCCGCCCGCGGCGGCGACCCCGTCCTCGACCCGACGCTGCTCCGCTCCACCTCGTACCCGGTCGGGATCGCGGCGGTACTCGCGTTCATGGCGTACTTCGCGGCGTTCATGTTCACGCTCGCGCTGCTGCTCCAGGACCGGTACGGTCTCAGCGCGTTCCAGGCCGGATGCGCGTTCGCGCCGATGGGCGTGCTGTTCGCGGTGACCGCGCTGCTCGGCGCCCGATGGACCGCCCGGTGGGGGCTGCGCGTCGTCGGCATCGGCTGCGCGGTGATCGCCGCCGGCCTGCTCGTCCTCGCCGGGTACGACCGGCTGCCCGGCACGATCGGCGCGATCATCCTCGTCGGCGCCGGCAACGGGCTGGTCCTGCCGCAGCTCATCAGCGCGGCGCTGCGCGACGTACGGCCCGGGGTGGCCGGCACCGCCGCCGCGGTCCTGTCCTCGACCCAGCAGTTCGCGGGCGCGGCCGGCGTCACCCTCCTCGGCACCGTCTTCTTCGCGGTACGCGCCGGCCACGGCACCGGCGGCGCCATGCGGGTGACCACGCTGATCGGCGTCGGGCTGGTCGCCGTCGTCGCCGCCCTGGTCGCGGTGCTGCACCGGACCGGAGCCCGGCACGACGAGATGGCCGAGCCGGCCACCCGGTGAACCTCAGACGACCGCGCCGTCGTCGGTGTCGTCGTCCTCGTCGTCGCCCGGCCGCAGCCGGATCACCAGCGTCACGAAGCCCGCGAGCAGGCAGCCGAAGCCGAGCGCGAGCCCGAACGCCTCGCCGAGCCCCAGGTAGCCCACCAGGTCCGGGCGGATGCACAGGACAAGGCCCAGCGCGATCGCCACCACGGCCAGCGCCGCGTACCACGACGGGCGGGGGAGCGGCGGCGGCGGAGGCGGCTCGTACCCCTCGTCCTCCTCGGCGTCGAGCTGGTCCAGCAGGTCCGGGCCGGTCCGCTCGGCACGCCAGTCGGTCGCGGGGCGGCGCGGCTCCACCTCGGTCGACGTTTCCTCCGCCGACTCGGCCGGACGGGTCGGCTCGGCCAGGTCCTCGGCGACCGGCCACGGCGGGATCGGCGACTCGGCGGGCGTGTCGTACCCGGCGATGATCGCCGCCCACGCCGCGTCGACGTCCGGCTCGGCGTCCCGCGCACCGGCGTCCCGCGGGGTGTCGGCCGCCGGCTCGGTCTGGTGCACCGGGTCCGGCGCGGTCGGGTCGTTCGCGGCCGGCGCGGCGGCGGTCGGGTCGTCCCCGGCGGTGGCCGGCATCGCGGCCGGGCCCAGCTTGTCCAGGTATCCGCGGGCCTCGTCGAGGTGGTCGCGGTCCACGTACAGCCGGTCGATGGGGCGGCTGGGCAGCGTCGTGGTCCGGGTGACCGGGTGCAGGTCCGCCGTGGGCTGCAGGTACGCGGCGATGCCGGCCAGGCCGAGCACGTCGAGCAGGTGCTCGCCGACCCGCGGGTCGACGTCACCCGCCACCGCGTACGCCGTGGCGTGGAGGCCGTTGTCCCGCCGGCCGTGCCGGTGGGCTCCGGCCGTCATCGAGGGTCTCCCGTCTGTCGAGGTCGCACAGCTACCACCTTCTGAAGGCCCGTGTGGTGGACATGCCGCGCGGAGCCGTACCCGGCGAGTGGCCGGACCACACAGCCCCGACAGACCGACGGTACCCGGCCGAATCGCGACATGGACAGGGCGGAGAAGTTCTCCCACCGCGTTGCCGGCCGGCCCACCACCTTCGTAGGCTGCTAGCGAGCAGGGTAAAAGACAGGAGAAGCCGCGGTGCTGTACTGGGTGCTGAAATGGATCATCATCGGTCCGTGGCTGCGCATACTCTGGCGGCCGAAGGTCGAGGGCCTGGACAACATCCCCCCGACCGGCCCTGCCATCCTCGCCAGCAACCACGTGGCGTTCATCGACTCGGTCTTCCTGCCGCTCATGGTGCACCGGCCGATCCGGTTCATGGCCAAGAGCGAGTACTTCACCGGTAAGGGTCTGAAAGGTTGGTTGAGCCGGGTCTTCTTCACCACGATCGGCTGCGTACCGGTGGACCGGAAGGGCGGTCGGGCCGCCCGCGCCGCGCTCGACGCCGGCAAGAAGGTCCTCGACGAGGGCCGCCTCTGGGGCATGTACCCGGAGGGCACCCGCTCACCCGACGGCCAGCTCTACCGCGGCAAGACCGGGGTCGCCCGGCTCGCCCTGGAGTCCGGCGTACCGGTCATCCCGTGCGCGATGGTCAACTTCCACGAGGTCCAGCCGCCCGGCCACAAACTCCCCCGGATCAAGCGCGTCCACATGCGCATCGGCGAACCCCTCGACTTCTCCCGGTACGCCGGGATGGCCGGTGACCGGTTCGTCGAGCGCTCGGTGACCGACGAGATCATGTACAACCTGATGAACCTGTCCGGTCAGGAGTACGTGGACGTCTACGCCACCAAGGTCAAGAACGCGCCACCGCCCACCCCGACCGCGACGACCGCCGCCTAGAGCGACAGGATCCGGTCGGCGCCGTTCGCCGCCGCGAACGCCCGCACCTCGCGCACCTGCGGCTCGGCCGTGCGGTCCGCGAGCTGGTACTCCCGCACCGCGACGGCCAGCGACAGCACCTCGTCGCTGCGCGTGCCGATCCGGCGGTACAGCTCGGCGGCCTCGGCGTGCCGCTCCGCCGCCGTCGCGTGGTCACCGTCGTCCGCGGCGAGCGCGCCGGTCGCCGCGGCCCGCGCCGCCCGTACCCAGGGGGTGTCCCGGGGCGACCGGTCGAGCATGTCGGACAGCGTCCGCGCGGCCGTACCGCCGAGCAGCGCCGCGGCATGCCCGGCCGCGGCGGTCCATTCGCCGCTCGGCAGCGAGCCGAGCGGCAGCCAGCTCGCGGCGAGGTCGGTCAGCAGCGCGAGGCAGTCGTCCGGCGCGCCGAGCAGCGCCCGGCACAGCGCGGCCTGCCCGAGCGTCGTCCAGGTGAGCCGGGGGAAACCGCTCTCCCGGCCGGCGTGCAGCACCTCGTCCACCTCGGCGCGGTCGGCGTCGGTGGTCTCGCCGCGCAGTGCCCGCAGCCAGACGCTCTGCAGCCGGGACCCCAGGTCCCAGGCGCCGGACGGGCTGCCCCGCAGCGCGTCGTTGGCCACGAGCGTGCCGTTCCAGTCGCCCGCCAGGTACGCCTGGTGCGCCGCGGCGGAGTAGTTCGGTATAACACTGTGCCCGTCGCCGACGCTGGTCAGCTCGCTCTCCGCGAGCAGCGCGATCGCCCGGTCCAGCTCGCCCTCCTCCTGGAGACACACCGCGAGGTTGCGGGTGACCCGGCGGGTGCTGGGCAGCTTGAGCCGGCGGCAGGTGTCGAGCGCCTCCTCCAGGATCGAGATCCCCTCGACCTCGCCGAGCAGGTACCGGCCCATGCCGATGGTGATCATCGCGGTCGCGCGTACCTCGATCAGGCCGAGGCGGCCGGCGATCTCGGCCGCGACACCGGCCGCCTCGATCGCGCTGAGGTGTTCGTCGCTGGTGAGCCGGAGCCGGGCCAGCTCGGCGTGCGCATCCGCCTTCGCCTCCGAGTCGGGCAGCGCGGCGAACCGGTCGATCGCGCGGCCCAGGTTGTCCATCGCGACGCGCCGGTCGGCGGTCATCCACGCCACGTGGCCGCGCAGCATCCACGCCCGCGCCGCTGACTCCAGGTTGCCGCCGCGGTCCAGCACGGCGGTGAGCCGGTCCAGCCGCTCCAGCCCCCCGCCGGACAGGAAGCCGTCGCTGTCGCGCAGGAACGCCAGCTCCGCGTCGAGCAGCTCCAGCTCGTGCCGCTCGTCCTCGTCGGCCGCGTCGTCGCCCGGATCCGAACCGAACAGCCGCAGCGCCCGCGTCACGTGCGTGGCCGCCACGTCCAGCGCGTGCAGCCGGAACGCCCGGCGGGCCGCCCGGTGCAGCGCGCGCCGGGCCGGCGGCGCGTACGGGAGGGTGTCGAGGTGCAGGATGCGCGCCACCTCGTGCGCCGAGTACCGGTGGTTGGCGACGACCTCCGCCAGGTCCTCGGCCCGGTTGCCGGTGGTGTCGGCCATCGCTTCCAGCCAGTCGGCGATCCGGGCGTGCTGCGCCACCCGCTCGGTACGGGGCAGCCGCTGGTAGCACACGTCGCGGACCAGCACGTGCGAGAACCGGTACTCGGTCTGGCCCTCGCGCGTGCTCTCCTGCTCGCGTACCAGATCGCGCTGCTCCATCCGGCGCAGCGCGCGCTCCACCGCGCCCGTCGACAGGCCCAGCGTGCTCCCCACCGCGTCCGGCCAGAACACGACGCCCAGCACCGACGCGGCCTGGAGGACGAGACGGTCGTCCGGATCGAGCAGATCGAGCCGGTTGGCGATGACCGCGTGCACGTTGTCCGGGATCGGGTGCGCGGCGGCCGGGCCGTGCGCCGCGCCGGTCAACCCGCCCTGCTCCAGCAGCATCCGGAAGTACTCGTGCGCGTAGAGCGGGTTGCCGCCGGCCAGCTCGACGAGCTTGTCCAGCATGTCCGACGGGAACGTCGCCTTGCCGAACAGTGCCGCGTACATGTCGGCGATGTGCGCGTCGTTCATCGGCGACAGGCTGATCGTCTGCGAGCCGGCGATCGCGGCGGCCCACGCCGGCTCGCGTTCCAGCAGCTCCGGTCGGGACGTGCACAACACCAGCAGCGGTACGTCGCGCACCACCGCGCCGAGCCGCTCCACGAAGCTCACCATCGTCTGGTCCGCCCAGTGCAGGTCCTCGATCACCAGCACGGTCGGGCGGTCCGTGGCCAACGCCACGACGAACCGGCGCCACGCCGACTCGGTGTCCTCGGCGAGCAGCTGCTGGCCGGGCAGGCCGACGAGCGGGCCGAGCGCGTTCGTCAGCCGGTCCGCCTCGGCCGCCGGTACGAGCCGGGACACCGCCTCGCGCAGCCGTACCCGGGCGGTCGCGGCGTCGTCCGAGTCGAGGATGCCGGCCTCGGTCTTGACGATGTCGGCGAACGCGGCGTACGTGACGTTTTCGCCGAACGGCGGGCAGTGGCCGGTCGACCAGCGGATGCCGGGGGACTGGCCCTCGCCGTACCGGAAGAGCTCGGTGACGAGGCGACTCTTGCCGATGCCGGCCCGGCCGAACAGCGTGACGAGCTGCGGCAGCCGGTCGGTGATCATGCGGTTCAGCGCGCCGGTCAGCAGGCTCAGCTCGTGCACCCGGTTCACCAGCGGGGTGCTGCTCTGGTCGCGCGCCGTGATCCGGCGCCGTATCTGGGTGACCGGTACCCACAGCTCGGTCGGCGTGGTGTGCCCGCGCAGGGTGACCGGCTCGCGCCGCTCGTACCGGAACTCGTCGGCGGTGGCGGCGTGGGTCGGCCCGTCGACGAGCACCCCGCCGGGTGGCGCCGCGGACTGCAACCGGGACGCGGTGTTGATGACGTCGCCGGCGGCGATCGCCTGTCCGCCGTCGCGCGCGGCGACGGTGTCGACCAGCGCCTCGCCGGTGGCCACGCCGATCCGGAACCCGAACGACAGCTCGTCGCCGTCGGCCTGGCGGCGCAGCGTGCGTTGCAGTTCGAGGGCGGCGGACACGCAGCCGAGCACCGCCGTCTCGGTCGCGACGGGCGCACCGAACAGCGCCATCACCGCGTCCCCGATGTACTTCTCGACCAGCCCGTTGTACCGCCCGATGACCTGGCGCACGGTGCTGAAGAACGCGCTCTGCATCCGGCGTACCTGCTCGGGGTCGGAGCGCTCGACGAACCGGGTGAAGCTGACGACGTCGATGAACAGCACGCTCACCCGGCGGCGGTCCTCGTGGCCGTTGGGTGTGGTCGCGGCCGATGCGGTCGCGGTCGCGGCAACCGGCTGCCCGCAGCCGGTGCAGAAGGAGACGTCGGGGGCGAGCTTGCGACCGCAGTTCGTGCAGGCACGGGTCAGTGCCGAGCCGCATCCGCCGCAGAACCGGTCGTCGCTGCCGGCGACCCGTCCGCAGCTGGGGCACGAGACAACGATGCTGGCCTCCCGACGCGATCACCCCGGCGCCGGTGTCCCGGCGCAGGAAGCCATGTTGCCATGCGCGGACAACCGGTCCAGTCCGCTGCCCGACAGCGATCGCGCGGGTCACGCAGCGTGCGGACTCCTCGGGTGATCGGACGATGTACCCGGTCGGAAAGCCGACATGGCCTCGTTTCCGCTTCGCAGCGTGAGTATCTTCGGTGCGCGTCGGCGGAGCTGGCAGCGACGCGCCGGCCAACGGAGGTGGACGTGTACGTACGGCTGGCGGCTGACTGGACCGGGCCCGACCGGACCCGGCACCACGCCGGTGACGTGGTCGAGATCGACAACGTGACGCTCGCTGAACTGGAAGCAGGAGGATTCGTGGCCACCGAGGAAGAGCAGCCGAAGCCGGCCGAGCCGGAGCCGGCCGACACCGACGAGTCGACGGCCGACACCGACGAGTCGACGGCAGGGACCGACGAGTCGAAGGCCGCCGGCAAGGACAAGGGCGACGGCGTCGCCGACCCGAAGCAGACGAGCTGGCCGCCGGTCGGCTGACGTGGTACGGCCCGGCGAATCGGTGGGATCGCCGGGCCCGTCCGGTCAGGTGGTGATGCCGGCGCGGCGGCGCAGGGCGGGCAGGTCGGTGATGACGATCCGCCGTCCCTCGGTACGCAGCCAGCCACGCCCGGCGAACGTGCCGATCGCCTGGTTGACGCTCTGCCGGGAACCGCCGGCCATCTCGGCGAGCTGGCTCTGGTTGAGCTCGACGGTGACCATCGCGGCGGGGCTGTCGCCGGCCAGGCGTACCAGGGTCTTGGCGACGCGGCCGGCCAGGTCGAGGAACACGTGGTCGGTGTTCTGCTCGGTGAGCCGCCGGATCAGCCCGCCCAGCGCGTGCAGCACGCTGTCGAGGATGCGCGGGTTGGCGTGTACCAGCTCCAGGAACGCGGCGCGCGAGAGCGCCAGGGCCGAGCAGTTCTCGATCGCCTCGACGGACGCGGAGCGCGGCGCGCCGTCCAGCAACGCCACCTCCCCGAGCACGCCCGGGGGGCGGACGACGTGCAGCAACGCGCGCTCGCCGGAGGTGGAGGTACGGAAGACGGCGACGGCGCCGCGGCGGACCACGATCAGTGACTCACCGGCGTCGTCCTCGACGAACAGGAGCTGACCCTTGCGGTACATGCGGGGCACGGCCGCGGCGGCGATGCGCCGCCGTACCTCGGGATCGAGGCCGGCGAACATCTCCACGCCGGCGATCGCGTCCTCGAAGTCGGTGAGCTGGCTGTCCACCCGCGCTGCCTCCCCTGACCCGCGACCGGGTCGTCACGGCCCGTGGCCCGATTGACACTCGTTACCAGCATCAAGGGCAACTGTCGTGCTGTCTACACCCGTCGTATCGGTAACCCGACAGATGTGCCGGGTGCCGGCTGGCAGGCTGAGCCCGACCGCGTTGGGTTTCGACGCTGGTCACGGGGGCTGGCGCGGTGAGATGTCGTGCGGCGAGTGGCGGTCCGGCCGGGACCTTGGGGGAGCATCCTGGCTGGCAGGCCACCGATGTCGCCGCGTCACCCGCGTCAGGACCGGCGCTGCGGCGTGGTCGCCCGGCCCGGCTCTCTGTCCTTAGTGGACAGTGGGCCGGCGCCGGGTCCTGCGGCGTTGATCACAGTTGCCGGCGCGGGCGCGGCGCCACGCCGAGCCCCGCCGGGCCGGTCATACCGGCCAGTCGCGTGACCGGTCCACCGCGGTACGCCAGAGGCGGTAGTCGTCCTCGTCCGGGGTACCCGACGGGGTGAAGCGGGCGTCGAGCTGCCAGGTCCGGGCCAGTTCGTCGGTCGAACCCCACACGCCGGTGGCGAGCCCGGCCAGGAACGCGGCGCCGACGCCGGTGGTCTCGGTGACGCGCGGCCGGCGTACCGGGATGGACAGCTGGTCGGCCTGCAACTGGCAGAGCAGGCCGTTGGCGCTGGCGCCCCCGTCGACCGACAGCTCCGGGATGACCTCGGCGAGCGGCTTGCCGCCGGTCTCGTCGGCCATCACGGTCAGCACGTCGCGCACCTCGTACGCGATGGCGGACAGGGTCGCGCGGGCGATGTGTGCCCGGGTGGTACCGCGGGTCAGGCCGAGGATCGCGCCGCGCGCGGACGGATCCCAGTACGGGGCGCCGAGGCCGGTGAGGGCGGGAACGAAGACGACGCCACCGGTGTCGGGGACGGTCGCGGCCAGGCCCTCGATCTCGGGCGCGGCGCCGATGATGCCGAGGCCGTCGCGCAGCCACTGCACCGCGGCACCGGTGACGAAGATCGAGCCCTCCAACGCGTACACCGGGCCGTCGCCGAGGTCCCAGGCGATGGTGGTGAGCAGGCCGTGCTCGGAGCGTACGGGGGTGGTGCCGGTGTTGGTCAGGACGAACGAGCCCGTGCCGTACGTGCACTTCGTGGCGCCGGGCTCGTAGCAGGCCTGGCCGAACAGCGCGGCCTGCTGGTCCCCGGCGATGCCCGCCACCGGTACGGACAGGCCGAGGAACTCGTCCGGGTCGGTGTCGCCGAGCACCCCGGACGAGCGCGCCACCTCCGGCAGTGCCGCGACCGGCACACCGAACAGGTCGCACAGCTCGTCGCTCCACCCGCCGGAGAACGTGTCGTACAGGAGGGTGCGGCTGGCGTTGGAGACCTCGGTGGCGAGGACCTGGCCGCCGGTCAGCCGGGACACCAGGTACGCGTCGACGGTGCCGACGGCGAGCCGGCCCTCCGTGACGCCGCGCCAGGTGTCCGGGTCGTGCCGGGCCAGCCAGGTCAGCTTCGTGGCCGAGAAGTACGGGTCGAGGCGCAGACCGGTCAACTCGGTGACGCGCGCGCCGTGCCCCGCCGCCTCGAACTCGGCGCAGATGTCCGCGCTGCGCCGGTCCTGCCAGACGATCGCGCGGCGCGGGGCGCGCAGCGTACGCCGGTCCCACAGGACGACGGTCTCGCGCTGGTTGGTGATGCCGACCGCGGTCACCGGCGGTACGCCGGCGGCGGCCGCGGCGGTCAGCGCCGAGCGGCACGCGGCGAGCGCCGCCAGCCAGATCTCCTCCGGCTCGTGCTCCACCCAGCCCGGCCGCGGGAAGTGTTGCGGGAACTCCTGGTACCCGCGGGCCGCCACGCCGCCGTCGGTCGCCACCACCAGCGCCGTGACCCCGGTCGTGCCGGCGTCGATGGCCAGTACCGTCATGTCTCCTCCGTCGCGGCGCGCAGCTGTTCCAGTACCAGGGGGTCGATCTTGCCGGAGACGAGGCGTTCCTCGTAGTTCTCGATGCCGGCCCATTCGGCGAGCGCGTCGTCGCCGGTGTGGCCGAGCCGGGCGAGCCGGCCGGCGACCTCGGCCGCCAGCTCGCCGGACAGGTCGAGCAGCGTGGCCTCGTCGGGCCGGTCGAAGTAGAGGTGGTGCGCGTCGAGCAGGCGGGCCAACTCGGTCACCGGGTCGGTGTGGTCGTCGACGCGCAGGTCGACGGCGATGTCCGACAGGCCGCCGTATCCCGCGCCGGGCTCGGCGACGAGCAGCGCCGCGGACTGCCGGCCGCGCCGGTCGCCACCCGCCTCGTCACCGGCGCGCAGCGCCGCCAGCAGGCGCCGGGCCAGCGGCCCCTCCGCCGCCAGGTACGCGGTGCGCATCGCGTCCACGACGCCCGGACCGGCCAGGATGTTGCCCTGGACGGCGAACCCGTCGCCGGTGGTGCCGCCCGCCCAGTCCAGGCAGTTCGGCCCGGTGTACGTGGCGCCGTCGCCGGTCGCGGCGACCACGCCGAGCTGCCGGTCGGCCCGCTGCGGGTCAGCGGCGGTCAGCCCGGCGACCACGTCCGCCGCGCCCGTCCCGGTACGCAGCAGCGCCAGCCCCTGCGGCCGGTACGCCAGGTTCGCCATGGCCTGGGTGGCGAGCGCGCCCGCGACCGGGTCCACCGCGGGCACCGCGGCGCCGACCGCGAGGAACCGGCTCGCCACCGCCACTCCGTACGCGGTGCGGCCGGACGCGCCCGCCCCGCGCGCCACTATCGAGAACGTCATGGCTGGCGACCCTAGCGCCTGCCGCGCCGCCCCGGGTGCGCCGACGGCGGAGTGGCGGCCGGGCCAGCTGGTGGCGTGCGCGTAGGGTGGCCGGGCATGGGGAGGGAGCGGGTTCGCCGGTACTTCATGGACTGCGAGTTCATCGAGGACGGTCGGACGATCGAGCTGGTCTCGATCGGCGTGGTGGACGAGCACGACCGCGAGTTCTACGCGGTGTCGACCGAGTTCGATCCGGCCCGCGCCATCGACTGGGTACGCCGGCACGTGCTGAACAAGCTGCCCTCGCCGGCCGACCCGGCCTGGCGGTCCCGCGAGCGGATCCGCGACGACCTGTACTCGTACCTGACCGCGCCGCTGCGGGACGGCACGGTGGACCGGATCGAGCTGTGGGCCTGGCTCGCCGCGTACGACCACGTGGCGCTGGCGCAGCTGTGGGGCGCGATGCCGGCGCTGCCCCGGGAGATCCCGCGGTTCACGCACGAGCTGCGGCAGCGCTGGGAGGGCCTGGGTCAGCCGGAGTTGCCGAAGCACGGCACCGACCGGCACGACGCGCTCGCCGACGCCCGGCTGGGCCTGGCCCGCTGGCGTGCGATGGACGCGGCCGAGGCCGCCGGCTGATGCCCGCCCGACGGCGCTGGTCGTCGGGTCTGTCGCGACGGGGACGAATCCGTCAGGATCTAGGCAGTCCACGCGTAGCCCGATCGTCCGGGGAATCGTTGCCCCATTTGTGCCCTGGTCGGTCACGGCCGGCAATAGGCTGGTCGGTATGGGGCGGCAATGACGCCGGTACCCCGTGCGCTTGAGGCACGTCGGAGACAGGAGGACTGAGCGAACATGCGCATCGGCGTACTGACCGGCGGTGGGGACTGTCCTGGCCTCAACGCGGTGATCCGGGCGGTCGTCCGCAAGGGCACCAAGGTGTACGGGAACGATTTCGTCGGGTTCCGTGACGGCTGGCGGGGCCCGCTGGAGAGCGCGACGATGCCGCTCGGCGTCGACCAGGTGCGCGGGATCCTGCCGCGCGGTGGCACGATCCTCGGCTCGTCCCGCACCAACCCGTACGCGGCGGACGGCGGCGCGAAGCGGATCCGGGACAACCTGACCACCCTCGGGGTGGACGCGTTGATCGCGATCGGCGGCGAGGACACCCTGGGCGCCGCGGCGAAGCTGCACGACGAGGGCGTGCCGGTGATCGGCGTACCGAAGACGATCGACAACGATCTCGGCGCCACCGACTACACGTTCGGCTTCGACACCGCGGTCAACATCGCGACCGAGGCCATCGACCGGCTGCACACCACGGCGGAGAGCCACCACCGTACGGTCGTGGTCGAGGTGATGGGCCGGCACGCCGGCTGGATCGCGCTGCACTCCGGCCTGGCCGGCGGCGCGAACGTCATCCTCACCCCGGAGCGGAAGTTCGACCTGGACCAGGTCTGCGAGTACATCGAGGAGCGGTTCCGTTCCCAGTACTCGCCGATCGTGGTCGTCGCCGAGGGCGCCGTACCGGTGGAGGCCGGGGAGCACACGCAGACCGACAAGCTCGACTCGTTCGGGCACGTACGGCTGGGTGGCATCGGGCAGTGGCTCGCCGACTCGATCGAGCAGCGCACCGGCAAGGAGGCCCGGGCCGTGGTGCTCGGCCACATCCAGCGCGGCGGCACCCCCACCGCGTACGACCGGGTGCTGGCGACGCGGTTCGGCCTGCACGCGATCGACGCGGCGCACGACAAGGACTGGGGCAAGATGGTCGCGCTGCGCGGTACCGACATCATCCGGGTGCCGCTGGCGGAGGCCACGAAGGAGATCAAGACGGTCCCGCCGGAGCGGTACGCCGAGGCCGAGGTGTTCTTCGGCTGAGCCGCGCCGGCCGGCTCGCCGCCGGGGCTCTAGGGTTGCGCCATGGCACGTGAGCACACGGTCGCCGTGATCGGCGCCGGCAAGATGGGCGAGACCCTGCTGTCCGGGCTGCTGCGGGCCGGTTGGCCCGCGGCACGCCTGCTGGCCACCACCCGCCGGGAGGACCGCGCCGGCGAGCTGACCGACCGGTACGGGATCCGGGTCGTGGACAACGAGACCGCGGTGGCGACGGCCGACGTGGTGACGATCGCGGTGAAGCCGCAGGACGCGCCGGGCCTGCTGGCCGAGCTGGGGCCGAAGGTGCCGGCGGGGGTGCTGGTCGTGTCGATCTGCGCCGGCCTGCCCACGTCGTTCTTCTCCAAGCACCTGCCCGCCGGTACGCCGGTCGTCCGGGTCATGTCGAACACCCCGGCGCTGGTGGACGAGGCGATGACCGCGATCTCCGGCGGCAGCCACGCCACCGCCGAGCAACTTGAGCTGGCCGAGGAGATGTTCCGGCCGCTGGGCCGCACGATCCGGGTACCGGAGTCGCAGCAGGACGCGGTGACCGCGCTGTCCGGCTCGGGCCCGGCGTACTTCTACTACCTGGTCGAGGCGATGACCGACGCCGGCATCCTGCTCGGCCTGCCCCGGCAGGTGGCGTACGACCTGATCGTGCAGACGGTCATCGGCTCGGCGGTGATGTTGCGCGACTCCGGGGAGCATCCGGTCAAGCTGCGCGAGGCGGTCACCTCGCCGGCGGGTACCACGATCAACGCGATCCGGGAGCTGGAGGACCACAAGGTACGGGCGGCGCTGATCGCCGCGCTGGAGGCGGCGCGGGACAGGGCGCGCGAGATCGCCGCGGACTACGCCTGACGGCGGTAGCACTCAGTGATGGCCCGCGGGGTTGCTCGCGGGCCTTTCACGTACCTGTCGGCGGTTGTTCAGCGGGGGCCTGTTCCGGTGGAGATGATCACATGCGAGTAACGGATGATCGCGGAAGTCTGCGCCCGTTTACCTGGATAATTCGCCGCCATTCGCCGCGCTTCGGTGGGCGCATTTACCGGTGCGTTACCTCCTCGGGATGCGAGCCGGCGGGCCTTCGATAGGGTTGGCCCCGTTGGACGGCTGTGCCCACGGCCGTTCGCGAGGCGAAAGGCCCGATTTTCCGGGCCCCTCGCGCCCCGTGGGTGCGCCGGCATTGACCCGGTTTGGCGCACGGCCATGGCCGGGTCATGCCACCACCGGTCACGGGGTGTCACCACCGCTCGGTACGGGTGGCGGCGGCGCCGCGGCCACGAGCGAAGAGGAGACCGTGCCAGCAGTACGAGCAGACGCGCTGTACAAGGTGTTCGGCCGGAGACCCGAACAGGCCGCCCGGGCATTGGCGTCAGGTGCCAGCCGGGACGATGTCCGCGCCCAGGGCGCCACCGCCGCGGTCATCGATGCGTCGTTCGAGGTGGCGCCGGGCGAGATCTTCGTCGTGATGGGCCTGTCCGGCTCCGGCAAGTCGACGCTGATCCGGATGCTGAACGGGCTGTGGCGGCCGACGTCGGGCACCGTCGAGATCGACGGCACCGACATCAGCCGGATGCGCCCGGCGGAGCTGCGCAGGCTGCGCCAGGACAAGGTCAGCATGGTCTTCCAGCACTTCGCGCTGCTGCCGCACCGGACGGTGCTGGACAACGCGGCGTACCCGCTGGAGGTCAAGGGTGTGCCGACGGCCGAGCGCCGGGAGAAGGCGCTGGAGTCGCTGGCCCTGGTCGGCCTGGACGGCTGGGAGGACAGCCTGCCGTCCCAGCTGTCCGGCGGCATGCAGCAGCGGGTCGGACTGGCACGGGCGTTCGCCGCGGGTACCGACGTGCTGTTGATGGACGAGGCGTTCAGCGCGCTCGACCCGCTGATCCGGCGCGACATGCAGACCCAGCTGCTGGAGCTGCAGAGCCGGCTGGGCAAGACGATCGTGTTCATCACGCACGACCTCAACGAGGCGATGCGGGTCGGCGACCACATCGCGGTGATGCGGGACGGCCGGATCGTGCAGATCGGTACGGCCGAGGAGATCCTCACCGACCCGGCGAACGACTACGTGGCGCAGTTCGTCGCGGACGTCGACCGTACCCGGGTGCTGACCGCGAGTTCGATCATGGAGCCGCCGGTCGCGACGATCGGCGCCGGCGGTGGCCCCCGGGCCGCGGTGAAGACGATGCGCGAGCACCAGATCCCCGCGCTGTTCGTCCTCAACCGGGACCGGACGCTCGTCGGCGTGGTCCGCGAACAGCAGACCTCCGAGGCGGTACGCGCCGGCGAGCAGAGCCTGTCCGCCCTGGTCGACGCGGAGATCACCGCGGTCGGTCCGGACACCCCGGTCGCCGAGCTGTTCGCGCCCGCCGCGGAGAGCTCCGTACCGATCGCGGTCGTCGACGAGTCCCGGCACCTGCTGGGCGTCATCCCGCGGGTGACGCTGCTCGCCGCGCTCGGCAGCGTGGCGAACGGCCACGACGAGCAGCCGGTGGAGCCCGAGCCGGAGCCGGCGACGGCCGCGGTGGGTGCCGCCGAGCCCGACCCGGAGGGAGACGCGCATGTCGGTGCATGAGCTTGCACAGTCCGGCCCGACGCTGCCCCAGATCCCGATCGGGAGCTGGATCGAGAGCGTCGTCGACTGGGTCAACAACAACCTCGGCCCGCTGCTCGACGGCATCGGCTCGGCGATCACCACGTGCGTCGACGGGCTGTCGAGCGCGTTGCAGTTCGTACCGTGGCCGGTCATGATCCTGGTGTTCGTGGGCATCGGCTGGTGGCTGCGTACGTGGAAGTTCGCGATCTTCGCGGCCATCGGCCCGCTGCTCATCGTCTCGATGCGGCTGTGGGACCAGGCCATGAACACGCTGGCCCTGATCATCGTGGCCGGCGCGATCGCGCTGATCCTGGCGATACCCATCGGCATCGCGGCCGGGCAGAGCGCCCTGGTCAGCCGGATCGCGAAGCCGGTGCTCGACCTGATGCAGACCATGCCGGCCTTCGTGTATCTGATCCCGGCGGTGATCCTGTTCCGGCTCGGCGTCGTACCGGGTGTGGTCGCGACGGTCATCTTCGCGATGCCGCCCGGCGTACGCCTGACGGAGCTGGGCGTGCGGCAGGTCGACCGGGAGGTCGTCGAGGCGGGTGAGGCGTTCGGCGCCTCGCCGTGGAAGGTGCTGAGCCGGATCAAGCTGCCGCTGGCGCTGGGCACGATCATGGCCGGCGTCAACCAGGTGATCATGCTGGCGCTGTCCATGGTGGTGATCGCCGGCATGCTGTCGGCGCCGGGCCTCGGGCAGAGCGTCGTCTCGGCGTTGTCCCAGGTCGAGGTGGGTGCCGGGTTCCAGGCGGGCCTCGCGGTCGTGATCCTCGCGATCTTCCTGGACCGCGTCACCGCCGCGCTCGGCGAGCGCGCCGCCCCGGCGAAGAAGTTGGAGCGCCGACTGCGTGCCGCGAAGCGGCGTGCGGCCAGGACATCGGGCTCCGGTACCGCGAAGGCGGGCGAGGCGCGCGTGGGCGCGGACGCCTGACCTCCCCCCGGTCTCCCACCGGCGACGCCGGTGGGAGACCAACGTCCCAGAGGAAGGAACCAACGTGCGGCGTGGGAAGAACCTGCCGAAGTTGATCGCGGTCGTCGCGATCGCCCTCACCTTGTCGGTGACGGCGACGGCGTGCGGCAAGCGGGCCAGCACGGCGTCGAAGGAGGGCGGCAAGACCGTCACGATCGGCGTACTCCAGGGCTGGGCCGAGGACCAGGTCGCCAGCGAACTGTGGAAGCAGGTGCTGGAGAAGAAGGGCTACACGGTCAACCTGAAGCCGGTCAGCGACGCCGGCCCGATGTTCACCGGCCTCGCCGGCGGCGACATCGACCTGTTCCTCGACACCTGGCTGCCGAAGACGCACCAGCAGTACGTCGAGAAGTACCAGGGCAAGTTCGAGGACCTGGGCATCTGGTACTCGAACGCGAAGCTCACGATCGCGGTCCCGACCTACATGAAGGTCAACTCGATCGCGGACCTGAAGGGCAAGGGTGGCCAGGTCGGCGGCAAGATCGTCGGCATCGAGCCGGGCGCCGGCCTGACGAAGGCGGCCAAGGAGGCCATCTCCGGGTACGGCCTGAGCGACTACACGCTGCAGACCTCGTCGACGGCGGGCATGCTGACCTCGCTGAAGGCGGCGACCGATCAGAAGAAGCCGATCGTCGTGACGCTGTGGCGCCCGCACTGGGCGTACGCGAAGTACCCGGTGAAGGACCTGGCAGACCCGAAGGGTCTGATGGGCGCGGCCGAGAAGATCCACTCGTACGCGTCGAAGGGCTTCAGCGGCAACCACGCGGACGTGGCGAAGTGGATGAAGAACTTCACCATGACCGACCAGCAGCTCGGCACGCTGGAGGACCTGGCGCTGAACAAGCACAAGGACGACCCGACCGCAGGCGTCACCGAGTGGATCAAGCAGAACCCGGACTTCGTCACCAAGATGACGTCCTGATCCACGTTTTCTCGGCGGTCCGGTTGTCGACAACCGGCCGACCTGATGATCCACAGTGGACAGTCCGGTGCGGACTGTCCACTGTGGCGTCTTCGGCGGTCGCTCAGATGCCGGCGTGGAGCGCGGCGACGCCCCGCTCCAACAGCTCGCCCGGGTCGAGGGCGTCCTCCGACTCGGCCCAGCGCATGATCGCCACCGCGGCCACCCCGACGTACGCCGCGGCCACCGCCTCGTCCTCGTACGCCGCGGTCGTCCGCCCCGACCGCTCGGCCAGCGCCGCCGCGATCATGCGGGTGGTCTCCGCTGTGCCCTGGATGGTCCGGCCGCGCAGCGCCGGTACCGACAGCACCAGCCGCAGCCGTTCCCGGGTGTCCTGCCCGGCCTCCGCGACCATCTGCGGCATCAGACCCATCATCGCCGCGTGCAGCGCGGCCAGCGGCTTCTCGTCCGCCGGCCGGTCGAGTACGGCCTGGTAGAACACCGGGTCGTACTCGTCGGCGAGGACCACGTCCTCCTTCGTCGGGTAGTACCGGAAGAACGTGCTGGGGGAGACCTCGGCGGCGGCCGAGATCTGCTCCACCGTCGTCTGCTCGTACCCCTGCTCGGCGAACAGGCGCAGCGCGTGGTGCTGGATGCTGCGCCGGGTCTTGATCTTCTTGCGTTCGCGCAGACCCGGCGCGGCCGGCGAGTCAGCCTTCATACCGCCCATTGTGCTGGCTTCCCGCCGGGACGGGGTGCGCCTCGTCGTCGGCCGTCGGTACGGGTGCCGGCCGGTCCCGGTTCGGCAGCAGCAGCGCGGTCGACAGTGCGCTGAGCGCGGCGGTACCGGCGCACACCAGCAGCATCACCGACATACCGTGCGTGAACGCGGCGTCCGCCGCCGTACGCAGCGGCGCACCGGCCGCGCCCATCCGGTCGGCCACCGCGGCCGCGCCGGCCACCGAACCCCGGGCCGCGTGCGCCGCGGCCGGCGGCAGCCCGGTCAGCGCCGGGTCCAGCCGGTCCCGGTACGCCGAGTTCAGCACGCTGCCCAGCACCGCCACGCTCAGTGCCGCGCCGACCTGCCGGATCGACTGCACCAGCGACGACCCGGTCGCCGCCTCGTCGGTGTCGAACGTGGCGAGCGCCGCGGCCATCGCCGGGGACAACGCCAGCGCGATGCCGAACCCCTCGATCAGCATCGCCGCCGCCGTCAGCCCGTACCCGCTGTGCGCGGTGACGCGGGAGTGCAGCACGAGCCCGGCCGCGACGACCAGCAGCCCGCCCGCCACCGGCAGCCGCCGGCCGGTCCACCGGGCGAGCCGGTCGGCGAGCGGCGCGCCGACGAGGATCCCGCCGATCAGCGGCAGCAGCCGCAGCCCCGCGCCGAACGCGTCGGTGCCGAGCACCACCTGGAGGTACTGCGGGAGGACGAACACCACGCCGAACAGCGCGAACCCGGCCAGCGTCATCGCCAGCACCCCCACCGAGAACCGCCGGTCGGCGAACAGCCCCAGCCGTACCAGCGGCTGCCGTGCCCGTGCCTGGCGCGCCACGAACCCGGCCAGCAGCGGCACCGCCGCACCCAGCGTCAGCAGCACCGGCAGGCTGGTCCAGCCGCGCTCGGGGCCCTCGATGACGCCGTACACGAGGGCGACGAGGCCGAGGGCGGAGAGCGTGACGCCGGGCAGGTCGGGGCGGCGCGCGGCGGCCCTCGACTGCGGGATGACCAGCGCGACGACGATCATCGCGATCGCCACGACCGGCACGTTGATCAGGAACACCGAACCCCACCAGAAGTGCCCCAGCAGCCAGCCGCCGAGCAGCGGGCCGAGCGGCAGACCCAGCATCATCCCGGACACCAGGATGCTCAGCGCGCCGGACGTGTTCAGCCCCTTCCCGGCGCCGGGCTCCGCGCGGAAGACGGTCGGCACGATCGACAGCGGTACCGACAGCAGGACGGCCGCGCCGATCCCCAGCACCGCGCGCGCGGCGACCAGCTGCCCCGGGGTGGTGACCTCCGCGCAGGCCGCCGACGCCAGCCCGAACACGGCGAGCCCGACGAGCAGCACGGTGCGCCGGCCGTACCGGTCGCTCAGCAGGCCGACCGGCAGCAGCAGCGCCGCCAGCGCCAGCGTGTACGCGTCGGTGACCCACTGGAGCTGCGCGTTGCTCGCGCCCAGGTCGGTGCTGAGCGTCGGCAGCGCCACGCTCAGCACCATCGTGTCCAGTCCGACCACCAGGACCGCCAGCCACAGCGCCACGAGCACCGTGACCTGACGTGCCCATCCGTACCGGGTCATCGCCCGCCTCCCAGAAAAAATGACAGCAACTCTCAAAAGCAAGTAGATGCCAATTGGTTCCAACTGTCAATGCGGACGCGGCGGATCGGCCGGTTTCCGCCGGTACGATGGGCCCGTGAGCGCGGAGTCGATCGGGCACTACGAGCCGGTGCCGCTGCCGCTGCCCCGCGGCGGCGGTCCCTTCGACCGCGTCGGCGGATACATCTACGAGACCGTGGACGGCGCATTGGTCGTGACGCCGCGGGCCGGCACCGCCCGGCTCACCGCGGACGACGTACCGCCGCTGCCGGCCGGCTACCGGGACGAGATCATCGAAGGGCGACTGGTGGTGGACCCCAGCACCTGTCTTTGACCACCAGCGCATCGCGCTACGGCTGGGCATGCTGATCGAGGCGGTGGCGCCGCCCGGGTGGCGTGCCGTGCCCGACCTGAACGTGAAGATCGATCTCGCCGACGACGACTACTGGCGCCCGGACATCTGCGTGCTGCGGCCGAACGAGAAGGGCGGGCTCTGGCACACGTTCGACCAGTTCGGCCTGCTCGTCGAGATCGCGTCGCCGAGCACCACGTGGCTGGACGACGACGAGAAGCTGCACGTGTACGCGCGCCAGGGCGTGCCCGCGTACTGGCGGGTCCAGGCGGCCGTCGGGGGCGACGCGCCGACCGTCTACGCCCACCTGAACCCGTCAGGCGGGGCGTATCGGGACGTGGTCACCGTCGGTCCCGGCGAGTCCGCGCGGGTCGAGGTGCCGTTCCCGGTGGTCATCGAGGCGGAGCGGCTGACGCCGTGACCACATCGCGCGACGGGGCGGGGTCTCCGCGTCCCGCGCCGGTGTGCGCCGTAGGCTGTGGCCGTGCGGCGAGAATGGCATGAACTTCGGCATCCCGGGCTCGACACCACGAGCGTGCTGACCACGCGCGACGCCGAGGCGCACGAGGTGGCGGCGCTCGGCCTCGACGCCTGGCGTGAGCTGCCGCGGGACCAGGCAGTCGCCTGGCCCGACCAGGCCGAGGCGGACCAGGTCTGCCAGGTGCTGTCCAGCGTCCCGCCGGTCGTCGCCCCGTACGAGGTGGATTTGCTGCGGGCGCGGCTCGCCGAGGTGTGCGAGGGGCGGGCGTTCCTGCTGCAGGGCGGCGACTGCGCCGAGACGTTCGTGGACAACACCGAGCAGCACCTGCTGGCGAACGCGCGCACCCTGCTGCAGATGGCGATCGTCCTCACATACGGGGCGAGCATGCCGGTCGTGAAGGTCGGCCGCGTCGCCGGGCAGTACGCGAAGCCCCGGTCGTCGCAGACCGACGCGCTGGGCCTGCCGGCGTACCGCGGGGACATGGTCAACTCGCTGGCGGCGGACGCCGACGCGCGGCGGGCCGACCCGCAGCGCATGATCCGGGCGTACGCGAACGCGGCGGCGGCGATGAACATGCTCCGGGCGTACCTGTCGGGCGGGTTGGCGGACCTGCACGCCGTGCACACGTGGAACAAGGACTTCGTCCGGTCCTCGGCCGCCGGCGAGCGGTACGAGGCGATCGGCCGGGAGATCGACCGCGCGCTGCGCTTCATGAACGCGTGCGGCGTCGCCGACGACGACGAGCTGCGCCAGGTCACGCTGTACGGCAGCCACGAGGCCCTGATGCTGGAGTACGAGCGGGCGCTGACCCGCGTCGCCGGCGACCGGGCGTACGCGCTGTCCGGGCACATGATCTGGGTCGGCGAGCGGACCCGTCGGATGGACGGGGCGCACATCGACTTCGTGTCCCGCATCGCGAACCCGATCGGCGTCAAGATCGGCCCGGGTACGGCGCCGGACACCGCGATCGAGCTGTGCGAGCGGCTCAACCCGGACAACGTGCCCGGCCGGTTGACGCTGATCAGCCGGATGGGCAACGGCAAGGTACGCGACGCGCTCGCGCCGATCGTGGAGAAGGTCACCGCGTCCGGCGCCAAGGTCGTCTGGCAGTGCGACCCGATGCACGGCAACACGTTCGAGTCGTCGAACGGGTACAAGACGCGCCAGTTCGACCGGATCGTCGATGAGGTCCTCGGATACTTCGAGGTGCACCGCGGGCTCGGCACCCACCCGGGCGGCATCCACGTCGAGCTGACCGGCGAGGACGTCACCGAGTGCCTCGGCGGCGCGCAGGCGCTGGAGGAGCTGCACCTCCCGACCCGGTACGAGACGGCCTGCGACCCGCGCCTCAACACCCAGCAGTCGCTCGAACTGGCGTTCCTCGTCGCGGAGATGCTGCGCGGCTGACCGGCTCCGCGAGCGGGTCCGGTGGGCGGCTGACCGGCTCCGCAGCTTGGCCGGCGCCGGTCCGCCGGTGTGGCCGACGGACCGGGCCGCGTATGGCGTCAGGTCGTGTGCGGCTGCATCGCCGACTCTGGGATGACCCCCGCCTGCTGGAGCGCGCCGAGCATGTCGTAGTTGGTCCATTCCTCGGCGATCCGGTCGCCGTCGAACTTGGCCATCGTCATCCCGGTCATCACGTACGACCGGCCGGTGGCCGGCATGCCGCGGAACTCACCGGTGGGGGTACCGCCGGAGGTCCAGCGCGCGCAGCACATGTCGCCGTCGCACAGGACGTCCTGAACGTCCATGTGCAGGTCGGGTTGCGCCCGGCGCAGGTCGGAGACCAACGCCTTGAGCCCGGGTACCCCGTCGATCTCGAACGACGGCTGGTGGAACGAACAGTTCGCCGCGTACATCTCGTCGCAGATGTCGAGGTTGCCCTTGTTCCACAGTTCGTCCGTGAGGTGTCGCATCGCCTGCTTGCGTTCGTCCGGTGTCATGTCCCCTCCCCGTCGGGGCGGTACCTGAGACGCCGGCCGGTCGCCGGCTGCCCGGCCACCCCAGGTCGAGGCTGCGCCGCCGCGCGCGGACCCGCAGCCGAACCGGGCCGATCCGGCCGGAACGGACGACCCCCGGTGGCCCGTGCGACACCACCCGTGCGGTCAGAACTGCCAGCCGCTGTGCGCGAACAGGTACGCGACGACGGCGAGGACGCCGTACAGGACCAGGGCGACGACGGCCAGGGCGAGCAGGGCACCGAGCGCCGCGTACCACAGGGTGGGGGTGAGGCCGCCGCGGCGGCGGCCGGCGCGGGCGCCGAACACCGCGCCGAGCACCGGCGGTACGAGCGGCAGCGCCGCCAGCAGCCGCACCGCCGGATGCGCCTCGCCCGCCACGGCGGCGCCGACCATCCAGGCCAGCGCGGCGAAAGAGACCACGGCGAGCGCGACGGCGGGCGGCATCAGCACCCGCTGCCAGGTCGGTGACCGGGCGCCGGCGGGCCGTACGGTCGCGTCGTCGCTCACGATCCGGTTGTAGCAGTGCCCGGCCAGAAACGCGACCGCACCGGGGCGTGACAGGATCGACGGCGTGATCGATCTGCGCAGCGACACCGTGACGAAACCGACGGACGGGATGCGGGCGGCGATGGCCGCCGCCGAGGTCGGCGACGACGTGTACGGGGAGGATCCCACCGTCAACGCGCTGGAGCGCGAGGTGGCCGACCTGTTCGGGTACGAGGCGGCGCTGTGGACGCCGACCGGCTCGATGGCCAACCAGATCGCCCTGCAACTGCTCGTCCGGCCGGGCGAGGAGCTGCTGTGCGACATCCAGGCGCACGTGGCGCGGTTCGAGATGGGCGCGGCGGCGGCGTACGGCGGGATCACCACGCGTACCTGGGCGGAGCTGTCCGCGCCGGCGATCGAGGCGCAGATCTCGCCCCGCGGGTACTACTCGGTACCGACGGCGGCGCTGGCCGTGGAGAACACGCACAACATGCGCGGCGGTACGGTGCTGCCGCTCACCGACCTGCGGGCGCTGCGCGACGTGGCCGACCGGCACGGCCTGGCGCTGCACTGCGACGGCGCCCGGATCTGGCACGCGCACGTCGCGGACGGTGTGCCGTTCGCCGAGTACGGGGCGCTGTTCGACACGATGTCGGTCTGCCTGTCGAAGGGGCTGGGCGCGCCGGCCGGCTCGGTGCTGCTGGCGAGCGCCGACCGGGTCGCGGAGGCGCGGTTCGTCCGCAAGCGGCTCGGCGGCGGGATGCGGCAGGTCGGCATCCTCGCCGCCGCCGGGCGGTACGCGCTGGCCCACCACGTCGACCGGCTCGCCGACGACCACGCCCGCGCGGGCCGGCTCGCCGCCGCGCTCGGCGAGTACGTGGCGGGGTCGGTTCGGACCAACATCGTCGCGCTCGACCTCACCAAGGCGCCGCTGACCGGGCCGGAGCTGGCCGGGCGCGCCGCGGACGCGGGCGTACTGCTGGGTGCGATGTCGCCGACCGCGGCTCGGCTGGTCACCCACCTGGACGTCGACGACGCCGGCCTCGACCGCGCCGTCGACGTCCTGACCGGCCTGCTCGCCCGCTGACCCGCCCGGCGCGGACGGCCCGAGCCGTCCGCGCCGTGGCCGTGGTCGGCGCGTCAGTGCCGGCTGTGGCGGTCGCCGCGGGCGGCGGCGGCGTTGCGCGGGTCGGCGTACGGGTCGGGTTCGGGCTGGCGGGGCAGCGCGGTGACGGTGACCGGGGCGGCGGCCGCCGCGACCGAGCGGGGTACCGCGGTGGCGTTGCCATCGGCGCCGAGGACGCAGGCGGCGTCCGGCGCGGACATCGCGTAGAACCCGCCGAGGCAGCGGCCCATCTGCGCGTGGCCGGCCGCGTTGGGGTGCAGCGACTGCCGGACGATGTTCTCGCCGAGCCCGTTCCGGATCTGGGCCAGGTCGATCACGATGCCGTTCGCCCACTGCTGGTCGGCGGTGATGCCGCGGGCGCAGGCCTCGTGCCCGCGCAGGAACGGCCCGAGGTCCAGCAGCCGTACGCCGGTGTCGCGCGCGATCCGCGCGTACGTCGCGCTGTACGCCGGTACCACGACGTTGCGCGCCCAGTCG
Organism: Actinocatenispora sp.; assembly: GCA_036503555.1. GTDB lineage: Bacteria > Actinomycetota > Actinomycetes > Mycobacteriales > Micromonosporaceae > Actinocatenispora. The sequence goes on along the minus strand of DASXWQ010000042.1, from coordinate 180,380 downwards.
GCGTCGTCGTCGCGGATCGGGCAGCCGTGGAACAGCTTCGTCAGCGAGTACCGGTTGTCCTCGGTGACCGGCGACGAGTAGCTCTGCAACACGAGCTGGTAGTCGGTGTCGGCGTAGCCGTCCGCGCGCATCACCGCACGGATGTCGGCGAGGTTGCGCTCGACCTTCGTCGCGGCCGCGGCGAGCCCGTCCGGCACCTTCTGCGCCCAGGTGTCCTCGCACCGCGGCGCGATCAGGAAGTACGCCTTGATGCAGTCGAGGATCAGCGGGGTGAAGCCGACGTCGTTGGCGCCGACGGTGAGCGTGACCAGCTTGACGTCGTAGTCCTTCGCGACCTGTCGCAGGTGGTCGGCCTGCGGCTGTTCGCCGTTCTGCGGGGTGCCGCCGATGCCGATGTTGTCGGTGACGGCGCCGGAGCACGCGAGGTTGATCTGCGCGTCGACCGCGATCGTCGTCTCGTGCACCTCGGCGTTCGCGGACCGGTGGCAGAAGTTGCCGGGCTGGTCGGTACCCGGCTCGTAGTCGCCGGCGCCCTCGCCGGAGATGAAGCTGTCGCCCATCGACACGATCGCGGTGGGCCGGCCGCCGTCCGCGGCCGCGGCTCCGGCGGGTACGCCGGCGGCGAGGGTGCCGAGGACCGCCGCGCCCAGCGCGGCGAGCAGGCGTCTGTGTAGGGGAGCCATGCGCCTTCTCCTTGGACAGGGATATCAGGCGCACGGAATCCTCCCAGTTCCGGCGTACGACCAGTACCGGTACTTTTGCCCAACCGGGCGCGGGATCAGCGCAGCATGGCGCGGAGGCGGTCGAGGTTCGCCGCGTCGGGGCCCTTGCCGGCCAGCCCCGGCACCTCCAGCACCCCGGGTACGCCGGCGACGGCCGGATGGTTGACGAACTCGGTGAAGCCGGCCGTACCGATGTGGCCGTCGCCGATGTTCTGGTGCCGGTCGACGCGGGAGCCCAGGTCGGTCTTCGAGTCGTTGAGGTGCACCAGCCGCAGCCGGTCCAGCCCGATCGCCGCGTCGAACTCGCCGAACAGCGCGTCGAGCCCGGCCCGCGTGCGGATCTCGTACCCGGCGGCGAACAGGTGCGCGGTGTCTAGGCACACGCCGAGCCGGTCGGGTGCGCCGAGCCGGTCGGAGATCGCGGCCAGCTCCGCCACCGACGAGCCGACGGTGTCGCCGGAGCCGGCCGAGTTCTCCGGCAGCAACAGGGTGTGTTCGCTCGCGGCGAGCCCGGCGGCGAGCGCGTCGACCAGCCGGTCCAGCCCGGTGTTGAAGCCCGTTCCCTTGTGGGAGCCCAGATGCGTGACGACGCCGGTCACGCCGAGCTCGTCGGCGACGCGCATGGTGTGCTCCAGCGCGGCGACCGACCGCGCCCGCAGCGCGTCGTCGGCGGTGCCGTAGTTGACGAGGTACATGCAGTGCACGAACGGTTCGACGCCGGTCTCCGCGCACGCCTTCCGGAACTCCTCGGCGGCCTTGGCGGTGATCGGCGTGGTACGCCAGGCGCGCGGGTTGCCGACGAACACCTGCACGCAGTCGGCGCTGATCGCGCGGGCACGGCCGGGTGCGGTGGCGAGCGCACCGCCGGTCGAGACGTGTGCGCCGAAGCGCATCAGATCACCACCAGGGTCACCGTGCTGCCCTTCGGCGCGTCCGAGTCACCGCCCGGCGTCTGCGACCGTACGGTGCCGCCGCCGCGCACGATGCCCACCCCGCGTACCTCGAAGCCGGCCCGCTCCAGCCGCTTCTTCGCGTCGGAGTACTTCTCCCCGGTCACATCGGGTACGTGCACCTTGGGCGGGCCGGTGCTGATCACGAGCTTGACCGTGCTGTCCAGCTCGACGCCCGCGCCGGGGGCCGGGCTCTGGCTGATGACCTCGCCCGCCGGTACGGTCTCGCTGGTCTTCTCGGTCGTGTCGGCCTTCAGGTGCGCGTCGGACAGCTCGTCGGCGGCGGCGTCCTCGGCCAGCCCGCGTACGTCGGGCACGGTGGCGGGCGGCACGCCCTTGCTGACGGCGAGGGTCACGTGCGCCCCGGGGCGTACGACGGTGCCGGCGCGCGGGGAGACGGACACGACCTGCCCCTCGGCCACGGCCGAGCTGTACCGCTCGGTCGTCGACACGTCGAGGTGCCAGCCGCGCAGCTTCTCCGCCGCGTCGTTCGCGTCGCGGCCGACGAGCTTCGGGATCGTGTAGCGCTCGGGGCCCTTGGACAGCACGACCGTGATGGTGCCGCCGGCCAGGATCCGGTCACCGGGCTCCGGGTCCTGCGACAGGACCGTGTTCCTCGGCGCCGTCTCGGAGAACCGCGCCGGACCCCACTTCACCCGGAAACCCTTGTGCTGGGCCCGATCGACCGCCTCGGCCTTGCTCGCCTGCAGCAGCGACGGCGCCTGCGTGTACCGCCCGGAGCCGAGCCACCAGCCGCCGATCCCGGCGAGCAGGCCGAGCACCACCACGGCGGCGAGCGCGACGATCGTGCCCCGGCGTACCGGACGGCGGCGGCGCGGGCGGTGTGTGGCCTCGATCGGCTCGGTGGCCGGGCGGCGGGTCTGCGGCATCGCGACGGTGTGGTGCGCGACGGTACGGCCGGTCGGTTCGGGCTCGGCGCGCGCCGACCGCAGCTCCGCGAGCATCGCGCCGGCGTCCGCGGGCCGGGCGGCCGGGTCACGCCGCGTCGCCCGTACGACCAGCCGGTCGAGTGCCGGCGGCACCCCGGTCACCGTCACCGACGGCGCCGGTACGTCGTGCTCGACGTGCTGGTACGCCACGTCGGTGGCGTCCTTCCCGCGGTACGGCACGCTGCCGGTGAGCAGCTCGTAGAGCACGATGCCGGCCGAGTACACGTCGGAACGGGCGTCGGCGCGGCCGTGCCGGACCAGCTCCGGCGGCACGTACGCCACGGTGGCCATGAGCTGGCCGCCGGTCGCGTCCTCCGCGCTCTGCTCGACCGCGCGCGCCAACCCGAAGTCGGCCACCTTCACGACCGGCTCGGTCAGCGGCCCGTCCGGGCCGCCGATGAGGATGTTCTCCGGCTTGACGTCGCGGTGCACGAGACCCGCCCGGTGCGCCGCGGCCAGCGCCGCCAGCATCGGCTCGGCGACCGCCAGTGCCTCGGCGGGGGAGAACCGCCCGCGCGCGGCGAGCACGTCGCGCAGCGTCCGCCCCGGCACGTACTCCATCACCAGGTACGGCAGGCCGTCGTGCTGGCCGGAGTCGTACACGGCGACGACGCTGGGGTGGGTCAGGCCGGCGACCGTCTTCGCCTCCCGGTCGAACCGGGACAGGAACGTGGCGTTCCCCGCGTACGACGGGTGGATGATCTTGATGGCCACGGTCCGTTCGAGACGGGGGTCCACCGCGGTGTACACGGTGGCCATGCCGCCCCGGGCGATCAGTCCGGTGATCCGGTACCGGTCGCCGAGCACTTCGCCGACGAGCGAGTCGGCCGTGGTCTGGTCCATTGTTCGCGAGTGTAGAGACCGGCCCGGCGTACGCCGACCAAGCCGGCCGGGTACGTGGCCGAATCGTCGCCAACCACCCGTTTCCGCGCCGCCCGGCGTGTCCGGGATGCCGGCTACCGGCAGACCAGGATGCCGACGTGACTGGTGAACCGGAACGCGCCGACCCGGCCGATGCTGTCGGTCAGCAGCCGCTCCGCCGCCGCCAGCACCTCGTCCACCGGCAGGCCCCGGCCGGTGATCGCGCGCTGCGAGTCCAGGAACGCCAGCACCGGACCCGGCTCCGGCACGACCACCTCGCCGCGCAGGTCGATCCGCCGTACCTCGGCGAACCGCGCCCGCGCCAGCTCCTCCGCGTACTCCAGCGAGCAGTGCTCGGTGACGTCGGGGACGCGGTGGTCGGTCCCGGTCGCGGCGTACGCGGCGGCCCGCCACAGCGCGGTGATCTCCGTCTTGTCGTCGGTCGCGTTGCCGGCGACCAGCGCCGTGCCACCGGCGGCGCGTACCCGGGCCAGTTCGGCGACGGCCGCCGCCGGCTCGGGTACGTGGTAGAGCATGTGCAGGCAGAGCACGCCGTCGGCGACCCCGTCCGGCAGCGGCAGCCGGGTCGCGTCCGCGACGGCGGCCGGCGCGCCTGTCGCCGTGGCCATCCCCGGCGACAGGTCCAGCCCGAGTACCCGGAGCGCCGGACGCTCGGCGCGCAGCCGCGAGACGTACGCCCCGTTGCCGCAGCCGACGTCGACGACGAGCCCGGTCGTCGTGGGCAGCTCCGCCAGGACGGCGCCGACCAGGTCCAGCGCCGGCACCCGGTACCGGTAGATGGAGCGGCGGGTGTCCAGGTGACGACCGTCCGGGTACGACTCGCGGACGAGGATGTCCCGCTCGGTCAGTTCACTCACGGCCGTTCCTCCCTCCGGTCGGATCGCCCGTGAGGCCCCTTCGCGCAGTGCTTCCGATTCGCTCGCTGGCGCTCGCTCATGGCGCCCGACCCTAGCCCGGGGCGCGGTCGGATGTGGCGCCGGCGCCGCGAACGGGCACCCGGACGAGTCCGGCGCCGACCGGGGTTCGCGGTCGGCGCCGGAGACGTCACTCGGCGGATGGGGAGCCGCTGCCCGGGTCGCTCGGCGTCGGGCTCGGCGAGCTCGGCGTCGGCGTCGGGGACGCGCTGTGCGACGGTGGCGGCTTCGGCTTCGTCCTGGTCGGCCCGGGCTCCGGGGTCGGGTCGCCGCTGGTCGGGCGCGGCCTCGTGCTGGCCCCCGAGCCGGCCGGCATGGTCGGCTCCGCCGAACCGCTGGGCGTGGCGGACGCGCTGGGCGACGTGCTCAGCCCGCCGGACGCCGGCCCCGGGTCGGTGGTGTCGGCGACGTTGCCGCCGCTGGGTGCGCTGGTCACGACGGCCGGCCGGTCGCCGGCCTGCGGTGCCGGCGTGCCGCCGCCCGCGACCGCGAACGCCGTCCCCACGCCGCCGGCGGCCACCAGCGCCGTCAGCCCGGTCACGGCCAGGACCCGGCGCGAGCCGCGCTGGCCGAGCAGGACCTGGACGAAGTCGTACCGGAAGGATCGCAGCGTGCCGGACGCCTCACGGCGTGCTGCCTGCCAGAAACTCACCTGGTTCCTTTCTTCGGTGGCGACCCGGACAGGGGTGGTACGGGGTCGTCGCCGAACGTGTGCCGTGCCCGCCGGGGGCGGACGCGGTCGGTGGTCAGGATCCGGGGTTGCCCGGCAGGTCGTGGGTCGACGGACGCCTGGCGGCGTGCACCGCCGGAGACCGTGCCGGAAATGTGCCGGAACGACGGACGCCTGATTCGTCCGGAGTGACGATAGCGGTCGGCAGGCCGTACTGGGAATCCCGCGTGGACGTGGCACTCTGTGCGGGTGACCGAAACGCCGAACGAGCCCGCCGCCTGGCTGGCCCTCCCCGACGTCGCCGAACGACTCGACATGCCCGTGAACCGGGTGCGGCAGTTGATCCGCGAAGGACGGCTCCTGGCGCTGCGCAAGGACGGTGTCCTGCGGACGCCCGTCGAACTGATCGGATCAGCCACGACGCTGAAGCACCTCCCCGGCATTCTCACCCTGCTGCACGACGCGGGGTACAACGACGAGGAGGCCTTCCGGTGGCTCTACACACCCGACGATTCACTCCCGGGTGTACCCGCGGAAGCGCTCGGTGACAACCGCGCCACCGAGGTCAAGCGTCGGGCCCAGGCGCTCGGTTTCTGACGGTGACCGCCGGGGTGACGATCCTCATCCGGGCGTCACCCCGCCACCGGCGTACGGCTGACACCGCCAGCGCCACCACCACCGCCACGTCCGCGAGCGCGCCGACCGGCGCGGTCACCCGCGCCAGGTTGTACCCGTCCGGCAGCACCAGCGCCGTCAGCACGACCAGCAGCACCGCGAGCGTGCGTACGACCCGCTGGTCGGTGACGGCGGCGGCGAGCACCGCCACCGGCCACAGCACGTACCACGGGTGGACGGTGGGCGAGCACAGCAGCAGCGCTGCCAGCGCCCAGCCGGCCCGGGCGACGACGGTACGGGTGGCGGCGCCGTGCCGCAGCGGCCACCACAGCGCGACGAGTACGACCGGCAGCACCGCGTAGAACGCGACGGCGCGGCAGACGGCGAGCACCCCGCCGGCGCCCGGCAGACCGGCGACCGCCAGCGGGAAGCCGAGGACCATGCCGACGCCGGTCGGCAGCGACGTCCACTGCACCGACGCCTCCGTACCGGACAGCGCCGACACCCAGCCGAATCCCAGCCCGGACACCAGTGTCACCGCCGCGAACCCGACCGCACCGGCGAGGAACGGCGCCACCGCCGCACGCACCAACCGCCCGACACCCGCCGCCGAGCCTCGTCGCGCGTCCGGTCCGGGGCCGCGGCCCGTCTCCGGGTCGGCGTCCACGCGGGTCGCCGGGCCGGCGCCGGGCGAGGTTCCGGCCGCAGCCAGGAGGCGCGTCGCCGGCAGGAGCAGGACGACGGCGAACGGCAGCGCCACCAGGGCGGTGATCTTGACGGCGGCGGCGAGGCCGAGCGCCAGCCCGGCCGGTACCCCGCGCCGCCGCGCCGCGTACGCCAGGCCGGCGACGAGCAGGCCCAGCATCAGCGCGTCGTTGTGCGCCCCGGACACCAGGTGTACGAGCAGGACCGGGCTGCCGAGGCCGAGCCAGCACGCCGCCCCGGCCGGTACGCCGCAGGCCCGCGCCAGCCGCGGCAGGTGCCACGCCAGCAGCAGCACACCGGCCAGCGCGGCCAGCCGCAACACCACGAGGGCGACGGTGAGGTTTCCCGGCGCCGCCGCGACGCGGGTCACCAGCAGCGCCAGCGGCCCGTACGGCACGGGGCTGTCCCGCCACGACGGCGACATCTCGCCCAGCCACCGCGACGGCAGCGCCGACGGCCCCACCTGGTACGGGTCAAGGCCGTGCGCGTAGAGGTCGCCCTGGGCGGCGTACGCGTAGCCGTCGCGGCTGCCGAGCGGGGCGGACAGCAGCATCGGCAGCGCCCACAGGCCGACGGTGACGAGCATCCACCGGTCCGACAGCACCCCCTCGTACGCGGGGCGGCGAAGCCGCAGCCAGGCCACGACCAGCAGCACCACGCCGACCAGCCACGCCGCCATGCCCACCGCGTACGCCGGGTCGGCCAGCCGGGTCGGAGTCGGCAACTGCCCGAACGGGGTGTGCCCGGGCAGGGCGCCCACGCCGTATCCGGCGGCGGCGACGAGGATCGCGCCGGCCAGCCCGACGTAGCGCTCGGTCCGGCTCGCCTGTGCCACGGACCCATGCTCCCACGGCCGCCGACACCGCCCGCCACGACGCGGCGGCACCGGTGGGGTGTCAGGCGTTGACGAGGAGGCGGGCGCGGAGAGCGGCCCGGCCGGCGCGGTCGAGGCCGGCGCGCTCGACGTAGCCGGCGACCGAGCCGTACCGCATGCGGAGCGCGGCCAGGAACGTCAGGATCGCCTCGGCCGGCGCGGCGTTGCCGTTGCCGATCACCGGCGGCTCGTCCGGACGCTGCCGCGCGCGCCACGCGAAGTACTGTTCCTCGGACGCCTGGCTCGCCGCGTAGTCCTCGGCGATCGTCTCGTCGGGCACGCCCAGCAGCGCCAGGACCACCGCCGCGACCACGCCGGTACGGTCCTTGCCAGCCGTGCAGTGGAAGACGGTGCCGCCGCCGGCGGCGTCGTCGGCGATGAGCCGCAGCACCGCGGCCATCGAGCCGGTGACCGCCTCGTCGGCGATCTCCCCGTACCGCGCGGCGAGGAACTCGCCCATCGCCGCCGGCTGCACGTCGACCGCGGTCCAGGCCGTCGTCTGAAGACACACGTTGTGGTACGCGAGGCCCTCGACGGCCGGGACCCGGCCGTCCTTGCCGATCTCGTCGACACGACGCAGGTCGATGACGCTGCGCACCCGGAGCCCGGTGAACCGGCCCAGGTCCGCCTCGGTCAGCCGGAACAGCCCGTCCGACCGGTAGACCACACCCGACCGCACCCGGCTCCCACCGGCCGCCTCGTATCCACCCAGGTCACGGAAGTTGAACACCGCCGAGAACGGCACACATCGACCCTGATCCATGGCGCCACCGTACCGGGTGGCTGGGACAGGCCGATGTGCCGGGAACGTCGGTCAGCTGGTGTGCTCGGCGAGTTCGAGGAAGCGGCGCTTGCCGGCCAGCGACTCCTCAGCCTCCTTGATCCGCCGGGCGTCGCCTGCCGCCTTGGCCCGCTCCAGCCGCTGCTCGGCCTCGGCGACCTGCTCACGCATCTGCGCGAGCAGCGGGTTCTGGTCGATCGGGGTACGCCGCCACGCGGTGTCCATCGCCGACCGGACCTTCTCGTCGACGGCGCGCAGCCGGCGCTCCAGCCCGGACACGGCCTCCCGCGGTACCCGGCCGACCTCGTGCCACCGACCCTGGATCTCCCGCAGCTTGTGCTGCGCGGCCTTCGGGTCGGCGTCCACGTCGAGCGCTTCGGCCTCGGTCAGCAGCTCGCGCTTCGCCGTCAGGTTGCCCTGGTATTCCGCGTCGCGGGCGTTGAACACCTCGCTGCGGCGGGAGAAGAACGCGTCCTGCGCGCCGCGGAACCGGTCCCACAGCCGCTGCTCGGCCTCCTTGGACGCGCGGCCGGCCGCCTTCCAGTCGGCCATCAGCTGCTTCAGCCGCGCCGCGGTCTGCGCCCAGTCCTCCGACGTGGCCAGCGACTCGGCCTCGGCGACGAGCTGCTCCTTGGTCGACTGGACCTCCTTACGGGAGGCGTCGAGGCTGGCGAAGTGCGTACCGCGGCGGCGGGCGAAGGCGTCACGGGCCGCCGAGTACCGCTTCCAGAGCTCGCCGTCGGTCTTGCGGTCGACGCCGTGGATGGTCTTCCACTCGTCGAGGATCTCCTTGAGCCGGTCGCCGGCCGCCTTCCACTGGGTGGAGTCGGTGGCGATGTGCTCGGCCTCGACGGCGAGCGCCTGCTTGCGTTCGACGGCCTCGACCTTGGCCGCCTCGCGCGCGGCCTTCGCCTCCTCGGCCTTCTTCTGCGCCACCACCGACAGCTCGTCGAGCTTGCCGGACAGCATGTCGATGTCGCCGACCACGTGCGCGGTGGACAGCTCGTTGCGCAGGCGGCGGATGGTGGCCGCCGAGTGGCCGGCGTCGGCCTTGCCGGAGGCGAGCCGGCTCTCCAGGAGGTCGACCTCGGTCACCAGGTCGGCGAACCGACGGGCAAACAGCGCGAGCCCCTCTTCGGGCGTACCGGCCTGCCAGGAGCCGACCGGCCGTTCGCCGGCCGCCGTCTTGACGTAGACCGTGCCGTTCGCGTCGACCCGACCGAATGTCGTCCAGTCGCGCCCGTCACCGCTCATCGAATCCACCTTCAGGTTCCTCCCGGTCCCGGTGCCGCGTGCACCGGGCCGCCGGCCGGCTCGACCGGCCCATGAGTCTCGTGCGTCTCGGAGCATTGTCACAGGTCTGTCCAGCCCTCCGGGAACCGGTCGAAGCCGAACCGTGACCTGATCGCCGCGTGAGGCGACTGCATCGTCGCCTTCGCGTGGGCGTCGCCGGCCGGGCCGATACCGTGAGCGGGTGATCGTCTCGGCCGCGGTGTGCCCGCACCCGCCCCTGCTCGTCCCGGATCTCGCCACCGGCGGCGCGGGCGACCTCGCCGAGGTACGGTCGGCGACCGCCGCCGCGGTCCGGGCGATGCTCGCACCGGGCGTCGAGGAGGTGTGGCTGCTCGGCACCGGGACGGAGCAGTCCGTGTGGGGTCCGGACGACCACGGCACGTTCGCCGGGTACGGCCTGGACATCCCGGTCGACCTCGGCGGATCCGGCACGGGTCGGATTTTCACCGACCTGTCGATCCTGGTGGGTGCCTGGCTGCTGGGCCGCGCCCCCGCACGCCCCGACCGCCGCCCGGTACGCCGGCGCGCCCTGACCGTGCCCGCCGACCTGCCCGCGGACCGGTGTGCCGCGGTCGGTCGGGAGCTGGCCGGGCGGTCCGGTGCGAGGCGGGTGGGCCTGCTGGCGTTGGGCGACGCGGCGGCCCGCCGGGCGGTACGCACGCCGGGCGCGCCGGACCCGGAGTCCGACGCGTACGACGCGGCCGCCCGCTCGGCGCTGGAGTCGGGTGACCCGGCGTCGCTGCTCGCGCTGGACGCCGACCTCGCGGCCCGGGTGGACGCCGCGGGGCGCGCCGCCTGGCAGGTGCTGGCCGGCGCGCTCGGCGACCGGCGGTACGTCGCCGATGTGCGCTACGCGGCGACCCCGGCCGAGGTCACGTACCTCGTGGCGACGTGGCTGCCGGCATGAGTGAGCGTGAGCGAGCGAGTCATCGGTTCTGCGCGTGTGTGCCTCGTGGCGGCTCGGAGCGAAGCGAGGAGCCGGCATGAGCGAGCGTGAGCGAGCGAGTCATCGGTTCTGCGCGTGTGTGCCTCATGGCGGCTCGGAGCGAAGCGAGGAGCCGGCATGAGGCGGTCGGTCGCGGTGGTGGGGCCGACGGCGGTGGGCAAGTCGGCGCTGGGCGTCGCGCTCGCGGGCGCGCTGTCCGGCGAGGTGGTGAACGCCGACTCGATGCAGCTCTACCGCGGCATGGACATCGGTACGGCGAAGGTGACGGCGGACGAGGCCGGCGGCGTGCCGCACCACCTGCTGGGCATCTGGCCGGTGACCGAGCCGGCGAGCGTCGCCGCGTACCAGGGGTTGGCGCGGGCGGTGCTGGACCGGTTGCTGGCCGCCGGGCGTACGCCGGTGCTGGTGGGCGGGTCCGGGCTGTACGTGCGTGCGGTGCTGGACGCGTTCGAGTTTCCCGGTACGGATCCGGTGCTGCGCGCGGAGCTGGAGGCGGAGCTGGCTCGTGTCGGCCCGGCGCCGCTGTACGAGCGGCTGAGCGCGCGCGACCCGGCCGCGGCGGCGAACATCCTGCCGAGCAACGGGCGGCGGATCGTCCGGGCGCTGGAGGTGCTGGCGCTGACCGGCGGCCCGTTCACGGCGGCGCTGCCCGCCGAGCCCGCCCCGGTGTACGAATCGGTCCGGATCGGCCTGGACTGCGCGCCGGAGCTGCTGGACGAGCGGGTCGAGCGGCGGGTGGACCGGATGTGGGCGGCCGGCCTGGTCGACGAGGTACGCGCGCTGGCGGGGCAGGGCCTGCGCGAGGGGCGTACGGCGAGCCGGGCGCTGGGATACCAGCAGGTGCTGCGGTTCCTGGACGGGGAGCTGACGGAGCGGGAGGCGCGGGACGAGACGGTGCGGGCGACGCGCCGGTTCGTGCGGCGGCAGCGGTCGTGGTTCCGCCGGGACCGTTCGATCCGCTGGCTGGACGCGACGCGGCCGGATCTGGTGGATGCCGCTCTCGCCCACATAACCGACAGATCTTGATACCTGGTACAGACCGGGCCTAGCATCCGGGATCGGTGGGAAACCAGGCGCCTGGCTGACAACGATGTCACCGTGCCCTCGTGAGCACGGTCGCCCGCGCGGTCCGGCCCCGGTGCCCGCCGACCTCGGACGACGACCCGAGGCCTGCTCCTTCGACCCCTCGCGGTCCGCCCGCAGTCCGGGGCGTACCGCCGAAAGGACGGGCACATGCGACTCCGACCCCGCCGGCGCGCGGCACTCCTCGCGCTCGGCACACTCGCCGCCGTACTCCCGTTCGCGGGTACGGCGGCCGCCGCGCCGGCAACGGTCACCGACCCGGCGTCCCTGGTCAACCCGCTCATCGGTACGTCGGGCGCGGTCGACACGTTCCCCGGCGCCGACGCGCCGTTCGGCATGGTGCAGTGGAGCCCGGACACCACGCCGCACCGCACCGCCGGTGGCGGCTACGAGTACGACGACAACACGCTGCTCGGGTACAGCCTGACGCACATCTCCGGCCCCGGCTGCTCCGCGCTCGGCGACGTGCCGATCCTGCCGACCGTCGGCGACATCGGCGCCAAACCGGGCAGCGCCACGGACACGTACAGCCACATCAACGAGCGGGCGAGCGCCGGGTACTACACGGTCACGCAGGGATCCGGGGTGACGACGTCGCTGACCGCGACCACCCGCGCCGGCATCGGCAGCTTCGCGTTCCCGCGTACCAGCAAGGCGAACCTGCTGCTCAAGGTCGCCGGCAGCGCGAACACGGTGGACGGTACGAGCGCGCAGGTGGTCTCCGACCGTGAGGTGACCGGGTCGGTGACCGCCGGGCACTTCTGCGGGCAGTCCGCCGACGAGGAACGCGACTACACGCTGCACTTCGACATCACGTTCGACCGGTCGTTCGCGAACTACGGCACGTGGCAGGACGGCGCCGTCGCGGCCGGTGACAAGACGCTGGCGCAGCACGCCGCGAAGGCCACGCCGACGGCGACGACGCCGGCCGACAGCCGCCCGCACGGCGCGGCGACGAAGCCCTTCCACGGCACGGCGACACCGGACTTCCGGGCGCCGACCCGGGACGCGCCGCGGGTGCACGACAAGGCGGCGCCGACCGCGGCGACCGGGCCCGGCGGCGTGTACCTGACGTTCGACGCGTCGAGCGACCAGACGGTCACGGCGAAGGTGGGCATCTCGTTCACCAGCGACGCCAACGCGAAGGCGAACCTGGCCGCCGAGATCCCCGGCTGGAACCTCGACACGGTACGCCGGCAGACCCACGACGACTGGAACGCGCTGCTGAGGCGCATCGCGATCAGCGGCGGCTCCGCCGCGCAGCAGCAGCAGTTCTACACCGCCCTGTACCACGTCCTGTTGCACCCCAACGTGTTCAGCGACGTCAACGGCCAGTACGCGGGCATGGACGGGAAGGTGCACACGGCGGCTGCCGGGCACGCGCAGTACGCCAACTACTCCGGCTGGGACATCTACCGATCGCAGGTGCAGCTCGCGTCGATCGTGGCGCCGACACAGACCAGCGACTCGATCCGGTCGATGCTGAACGACTACGACCAGTCCGGCATGCTGCCGAAGTGGGCGTTGGGCAACGGTGAGAGCTACGTGATGGTCGGTGATCCGGCCGACCCGATCATCGCCGGGGCGTACGCCTTCGGTGCGCGCGACTTCGACCAGAAGCACGCGCTCGCCGCGATGGTCGACGAGGCCACCAACCCCAACAACGTCCGCCCGGGCCAGGCCGAACTCGACTCCTACGGCTACCTGCCCTACAACAAGGAGTACGGCTGCTGCAACTTCTACGGCCCGGTCTCCACGCAGCTGGAGTACGACAGCGCCGACTACGCGATCGCCGCGTACGCGAAGTCGTTGGGGGACAGGGACAACTACACGCGCTTCGCGACCCGGTCGCAGAACTGGCAGAACACGTTCAACGCCGGATCCGGGTACGTGCAGGCGAAGCAGTCCAACGGCCAGTTCGTCACCGGCTTCTCGCCGGGCACCGGCACCGGCATGGTCGAGGGTACGGCCGCGCAGTACACGCCGATGGTGCCGCACAACCTGCGCGCGCTGATCCTCGCCAAGGGCGGCGACGCGGCGTACGAGAAGTACCTGGACAGCCTGTTCACCTCGATCGACAACCCCGGCCCGACGAACGCCGACCTGTCCAACGAGCCCAGCATCGAGATCCCCTGGGAGTACGACTACGTCGGCGCGCCGTGGAAGACCCAGCAGGTCGTCCGTGCGGCGCAGCAGAAGCTGTACTTCGACGCGCCGGTCGGCCAGTTCGGCAACGACGACCTCGGCGCGATGAGCTCCTGGTACGTCTTCAGCGAGCTCGGCATGTACCCGGAGACGCCCGGCACGGACGTGCTGACGCTGGGCAGCCCGGTCTTCCCGAAGGCGGTCGTCACGCTCGCCAACGGTAGGAAGCTCACGATCACCGCGCCGAACGCCTCCACCGAGAACATGTACGTCGACGGCCTGACCGTCGGCGGCAAGGCGTGGGGCAAGCCGTGGCTGCGGTACGCGGACCTGGCGTCCGGCGGCCGGCTCGACTACGACCTCACCGCGATCCCGAACAAGACCTGGGGCGCGGACCCGGCCGACGCGCCGCCGTCCGACGGTACCGGGCAGCAGGCCACGTTCACCGCGGCGAGCCCGTCCGACGGGCTGGTCGTCGCGCCCGGCGGGCACGACACCGTCACCGTCTCGGTCACCAACGTGTCCGCCGAGCCGATGTCGGTGAGCTGGACCGGCTCCGGCGACGGGGTCGAGGTGTCCCCGGCGTCCGGCACGTTCGACGTACCGGCGCGGTCCACCGGCAGCGCGCCGGTCACCGTGACCGCCGGACAGACCGAGGGCCGGTACACGGTGACGTTCGCGCTGAAGACCGCGGACGGCACGGCGCTCACGCCCGCCTCGGCGCACCTCTCCGTGGCGAAGCCGGGGGAGCTGTGGCCCTACTACACCAACTCCGGCATCTCCGACGACGGCAAGCCGAGCGCGGCCAGCCTCGACACCAGCGGCTACGCGTACTCCGCGCAGGCGCTCGCGGCGGGCGGGCTCACCCCCGGCGGCACGGTGACGATCGACGGCGTGCCGTACACGTGGCCGGACGCGCCCAGCGGGCAGCTCGACAACATCGAGGCCGCCGGGCAGACCGTGCCGCTCGTCGCGCCGGCCGGTGCGACGAAGCTCGGCATCATCGGCTCCGCCACCAACGCCAACGCCAGCGGCGCCGTCGGTGACCTGGTCGTCCACTACACCGACGGCACGACGCAGACGCTCACGCTCGGGCTCAGCGACTGGACCCTCGGCGCCGGCGGCTACGACCCGCTGCCCGGCGACACGACCGTCGCCACCATGCCGTACCGGAACGCCACCGACGGCTCGTCGGAGACCGTGACCACGTACGTGTTCGCCACGAACGGCGCGCTCACGGCCGGCAAGACGGTCGCCTCGGTCACCCTCCCGGGGCCGTCCGCGACCATGCACATCTTCACCATCGGCCTCGGCTGAGGCTGCTGTGTGGCCGGCCCCGGGCACCGTCCCGGGGCCGGCTACGTTGTGGCCCATGAGCGCAGACGCACAGGCATCCGACCGCGCGGTACCCGGCGCGGGAGTCGCGCTGTTCACGCTGGGCGGCACGATCGCGATGGCCGGTACCCGCGGCGCGGTCGTCGCCCGCCTCACCGGCGCCGACCTCACCGCATCCGTACCGGGGCTCGACGAGCTGGGCGTCACGCTCGACGTACGGGACGCCGTCGCGGTGCCGAGCGCGAGCCTCACGTACCGGCAGGTGCTGGACCTGGTGGCGGAGGCCGAGGCCGCCGTCGACGCCGGAGCCGCCGGGGTGGTCGTCACGCAGGGCACCGACAGCCTGGAGGAGACCGCCTACCTGGCGGATCTCGTCTGGCGGCGGCCCCAGCCGATCGTCTTCACCGGCGCGATGCGCAACCCGACCCTCGCCGGCGCCGACGGCCCCGCCAACCTGCTCGCCGCGGTACGCGTCGCCGCCGCACCGGCGGCCCGCGAGCTCGGCGTACTCGTCGCCTTCCACGACGAGATCCACGCCGCCCGCTGGGTACGCAAGACGCACAGCACCAGCCCGGCCACGTTCGGCTCGCCGGACCTCGGGCCGATCGGGCACGTCGTCGAGGACCGGGTACGGATCCTCGCCCGGCCCGACCGCCGGCCGCCGCTGCCCGCCGCGCCCGCCGACCTCGACGACGCCCGCGTCGCCGTGTACACCGCGACGCTCGACGACGACGGCGCGCTGCTCGCCGGCCTGGCCGACACCCACCGGGGCCTCGTCGTCGCCGGCTTCGGCGTCGGCCACGTCCCGTCCGACCTCGCCCCGGTACTCGGCGATCTCGCCGCCCGCATCCCCGTCGTGCTGACCTCGCGTACCGGCGGCGGGTCCGCGCTGCGGCAGACGTACGGCGCGGTCGGGTCCGAGACCGACCTGCTGCGCCGCGGGCTGATCGACGGCGGGCTGCTCCACCCGTACAAGGCGCGGGTACTGCTGCGCCTGCTGCTGGCCGCCGGCGCCGACCGGGCCGCCGTCGCCGCCGCCTTCGCCGACCGCACCTGACCGGGCGCCGGACTCCGGAACGCTCGCCCCGGGGTACCTGACCGAGGGCGCTTGCCCCGGAACGCCCGGCCCGGTGTGCCCGGCCCGGTGTGCCTCGCCGGAGTGCCCGGTTCGGTGTGCCTGGCCAGGGTGTGTGGGTAGGAGTGTCCGGCCGGCGGCCGGTGGGCCGGGTGCCGGGGCGGGCGCCGGGGGCGCGTGTCAGAGTTGAGGGTGATGAACACCGAGCTGGCCGGGGTGGCGTTCGCCAAGGGACACGGCACCCGCAACGACTTCGTGATCCTGCCCGATCCGGACGGCGCGCTGCCGCTGACCGCCGAGCTGGTCGCCGCGCTGTGCGACAGGCGCGGCGGCATCGGCGCCGACGGGCTGCTGCGGGTCGTCCGCTGCGCCAAGCACCCCGACGCCACCCGGTACGCCGACGACGCCGAATGGTTCATGGACTACTGGAACGCCGACGGTTCGATCGCCGAGATGTGCGGCAACGGTATCCGCGTCTTCCTGCGCTACCTGGTCGAGAACGGCCTCGCCGGCGGCGGAACGATCACCATCGCCACCCGGTCCGGCCTGCGTACCGGCACGATCGGGGACACGATCGCGGTCGCGATGGGCGTGCCGACGCTGCTCGGCACCACCGGCGCCACCGTCGACGGCTCCGGCTACCCGGGTGTGGCCGTGGACGCCGGGAACCCGCACCTGGTCTGCCCGGTACCGGCGGGTGAGCTGGCCGCGCTCGACCTGACCCGCGCACCCGGGCTCGACCCGTCGGTGTTCCCCAACGGGGCGAACGTCGAGTTCGCGACGCCGCTGGCCGACCCGGTGCCCGGTACCGACCTGCACGTCCGGATGCGCGTGTACGAGCGGGGCGCCGGCGAGACCGAGTCCTGCGGCTCCGGTGCCGTCGCCGTGGCCGCCGTGACGCTGCGCGAGTCGGGCCGGGACGCCGGTGCCGTCGCCGTGGACGTACCCGGCGGCCGCCTCACCGCCACCATCACGCCCGACTCGCTCACCCTCGCCGGCCCCGCCGTCATCGTCGCCACCGGCACCCTCGCGTAGCCGCCCGGGGTGCGGGCCGCGCCGGCTTGTCGGCTGCGGCACCGCCGCTCGGGACAGCAGCGAGCGCTCGGGACAGCAGCGAGCGCTCGGGACAGGAGCGAGCGCTCGGGGCAGCAGCGAGCCGGGCCCGCTTCGGCCGCCGCCAAGCGGGCACGGGGACACGCTTGGCGGGGCCGGGAGCGGACGAGTCGGGCCGGCGTAGCGACCTCGGGGTCAGCGGACGGCCAGCGGGTCGGCGGGATCGGGATCGTCGGTGGCGCTGCCCTTGGCGACGGCGCGTACCGCGGCGGCGACGGCCGGGGCGACCTTGACGTCGAACACGCTCGGCACGATGACGCTGGCGTTGAGCTTCTCCTCGCCGACCGCGTCGGCGATCGCGTGCGCGGCGGCGAGCGCCATGTCGTCGGTCCACTTCGGTGCCTGCGCGTCGAGCAGCCCGCGGAACACACCGGGGAACGCCAGCAGGTTGTTGATCTGGTTCGGCTGGTCGGAGCGGCCGGTCGCGACGACCGGCGCGTACTGCCGGGCCTCCCGCGGGTCGACCTCGGGGTCGGGGTTCGCCAGCGCGAACACGATCGCCTCGGACGCCATCGTCTTGATGTCGTCGCCGGTGAGCAGGTTCGGCGCGGACACGCCGATGAACACGTCGGCGCCGGCCAGCGCGCCGGCCAGGCTGCCCGAGTAGTCGTCGGCGTTGGTGTGCTCGACGAGCCACTGCCAGCTCTCGTTGAGGTCCGGCATGCCGCGGTGCAGCGCGCCCGGCCGGTCGCACGCGATGATGTCGCCGACACCCTGCTTGAGCAGCAGTTTCATGATCGCGGTGCCGGCCGCGCCGGCGCCGGACACGACCACCTTCACGTCGCTCATCCGCTTGCCGACGACGCGCAGCGCGTTCGTCAACGCCGCGAGTACGCAGATCGCGGTGCCGTGCTGGTCGTCGTGGAACACCGGGATGTCCAGCATGTCGCGCAGCTTCGCCTCGATCTCGAAGCAGCGCGGCGCCGCGATGTCCTCCAGGTTGATCCCGCCGTACGCCGGGGCGAGGGCCCGCACGATCGACACGATCTCGTCCGTGTCCTGGGTGTCCAGGACGACCGGCCACGCGTCGACGCCGCCGAACCGCTTGAACAGCGCCGCCTTGCCCTCCATCACCGGCATCGCCGCGGCGGGCCCGATGTTGCCGAGCCCGAGTACGGCCGAGCCGTCGGAGACCACCGCGATCGTGTTGCGCTTGATCGTCAGGCGCCGCGCGTCGTCCGGGTTCTCTGCGATCGCCATGCACACCCGCGCCACACCCGGCGTGTACGCCCGCGACAGTTCGTCGCGGTTGCGCAGGCTGACCTTCGACGAGACCTCGATCTTGCCGCCCAGGTGGAGCAGGAACGTCCGGTCCGAGACCTTCCGTACCGTGGCGCCCTCGAGCGCCTCAAGGTGCCGTACCACGGTCTCGGCGTGCGCGGCGTCCGCCGTGTCGCACGTGAGGTCGACGATGACCGCCTGGTGGTCGGAGTCGACCACGTCGAGCGCGGTGACGATCGCGTCTGCGGTGCCGACCGCCGTGGTGAGCCGGCCGATCGAGGTGGCGTCGGCGGGCACCGACACCCGCACGGTGATCGAGAAGCCGGCGCTGGGCAGGCTGCGGGTGGTCACGGTCGTATCCCTCCGGGTCCGCGGAACGGGCGGTCTGCCGCCTGATGTCCGCTTCATGTCGTCGTTGACACGGGTCGCCAGGACCCCTGGTCGGACAGTATCGCCTCAGCGGCCCGATGCGGTCCGTGCGGGTCGTGGCTCCCGCTCCATGGAGGGGCCGGTGCAATAGAGGTGCGGTCGGGGCGCCCGGCGTGACACGATCGAACGCGATGGCTGATTCCGCATTCGTACCCCGCACCGACGACGAGCCGACTCCGGACGTCGCGGTGGACCAGGATCTCGACGACGCGACGGTCGGCGAGCTGGAGCTTGCCGACCGGCACGCGCTGCGTCGGGTCGTCGGGCTGTCCACCGAGCTCGCCGACGTCACCGAGGTGGAATACCGGCAGCTCCGGCTGGAGCGCGTCGTCCTGGTCGGCGTCTGGACCGAGGGCACCCTCGTCGAGGCCGAGCACTCGCTGGCCGAGCTGGCCGCGCTCGCCGAGACCGCCGGGTCGCAGATCCTGGAGGGCCTGATCCAGCGGCGCGGCCGACCCGACCCGGCGACGTATGTGGGGCGGGGCAAGGTCGACGAGCTGCGTGACGTGGTCGTCGAGACCGGTGCCGACACGGTGGTCTGCGACGGCGAGCTGTCGCCCAGCCAGCTGCGCAACCTGGAGACCCGGGTCAAGGTCAAGGTCATCGACCGTACGGCGCTGATCCTGGACATCTTCGCCCAGCACGCGAAGAGTCGGGAGGGCAAGGCGCAGGTCGAGCTGGCACAGCTGGAATACCTGATCCCGCGGCTGCGCGGCTGGGGCGAGAGCCTGTCCCGGCAGGCCGGCGGCCGGGCCGGCGGCGCCAGTGGCGGCGTCGGTACGCGTGGTCCCGGTGAGACGAAGCTGGAGACCGACCGGCGGCGGATCCGGCACCGCGTGGCGAAGCTGCGCCGGGAGATCAAGGGCATGCGGGCGGCCCGCGACACGAAGCGCGCGGATCGCCGGCGGCACGAGATCCCGGCCGTCGCGATCGCCGGCTACACGAACGCCGGGAAGTCGAGCCTGCTCAACCGCATCACCGGCGCGGGCGTACTGGTGGAGGACGCGCTGTTCGCGACCCTGGACCCGACGACCCGGCGCGCCCGGGCGGCGGACGGCCGGATCTACACGCTGTCGGACACGGTCGGTTTCGTCCGGCACCTGCCGCACCAGCTGGTCGAGGCGTTCCGCTCGACGCTGGAGGAGGTCGCCGACGCGGACCTGGTCCTGCACGTGGTCGACGGGTCGCACCCGGATCCGGAGTCGCAGGTGGCCGCGGTCCGGGAGGTACTGGCGGAGATCGACGCGGCGGACCGGCCGGAGATGTTGGCGATCAACAAGGTCGACGCGGCCGACCCGGAGACGTTGCTGCGGCTGCGCCGGGTGTGGCCGGACGCGGTGTTCTGCTCGGCCCGTACCGGCGCGGGTGTCGCGGAGCTGCGGGCGGCGATCGAGGCGCGGCTGCCGCGCCCGGCGGTGTCGCTGCTGGTCCGCGTGCCGTACGAGCGGGGTGACCTGGTCAACCGGGCGCGGAGATACGGCGAGGTGCTGTCGACGGAGCACACCCCGGACGGCACGGTCCTTTCCGTACGGGTGGATGCGGTGCTCGCGGCCGAGTTGGCGCCGTTCGTGGTGGCCGAGTCCCCGGCCGCACCGTGACGACCGGTCTCGTACCCGGTGCGTCGGGGTTGTGCTGCGGAGAGTAATCAGAGCAAAACGGGAATAACGCCCGGTTACCCGACGATTATCGCTCGGTTGCCCGGCCGGGCCACCTGTCCGAGACCCCGAAGTCTCTGCCACACTTGCGCCGTGATGGAGCGTGAACAGCCGTTGAACCGCCGGCCCGGCGGTCCCTCGATGATCCGGCGCGCGCTGGCGGTGGCCGGCGTGGTCCTGGCCGGCGCGGTCACCGTCGGTACGGCGGTGCCGGCGGCAGCCGCTCCCACCGCGTCAGCTGGTCACAAGGTCTGCACGATCAACGACCAGCGCATCACCGCGATCTCCGGCCTCGCCGCCACCGCGCAGGGGTACGACGTCATCAACAACACCGGCGACAGCATGTCGGTGTACCAGCTCGACGGCTCCTGCCAGGTCACCAACGTCGTCACCGACCCGAACACGCCGCGCGAACCGCAGGACCTCGCCGCCACGTCCGACGGGACGCTGTGGGTCGCCGACGTCGGGGACAAGGACAAGTCGCGCGACACCATCGCGCTGTGGAAGTTCCCGTCCGGCAACAGCCCGGCGACGCTCTACCGCATGCAGTACCCGTCCGGCGTCGGCCCCGTCGACGCCCGGTCCGTGCTCATGCAGCCCAACGGCACCCCGGTCGTGGTGACCTACCAGGCCGGCGCCGGCAAGGTGTACGTGCCGTCCGGCAAGCTGTCCGCCGACTCGCCCACCCCGCTCAAGGCCGCCGGATCCATCCCCGTCGCCGCCACCGGTACGCCCGGCAGCCCGATCGGCCCCGTCGGCCAGCGGGTCTTCACCGGCGGCGCCGTCTCCCCGGACGGCAAGCGTGCCGTCCTCCGCACCTACACCGACGCGTACGAGTGGGACGTCACCGGCGGCGACGTGGCGAAGAGCATCGTCTCCGGAAAGCCCCGGCGTACCCCGCTGCCGAACGAGACGGGCTCCGGCGAAGCCATCTCGTACAGCAAGGACGGGGCGTCGTTCCTCACCGTCGGCGACACGGAGAACGTGGAGAGCCCGTCCTCGATCGTCAAGTACGCCCCGTCGGCCGCGGCCCCGCCCGCGTCGACGCCGAAGGCCGCCAACACGAAGGACTCGTCCGGCGGCGGGCTGCTGTCCGGCAACCTCAGCCTCTCCGACATCACCGGCGTGGTCATCGCGGTCGGCGTGGTGGGCCTGCTGCTCGTCGTCGTCGGTGTCGTCGGCATCCGCCGGTCCCGGCGCCGCGGCCCGTCGGGCGACGACGACGGCCGTGACGGCGGGCCGGACCCGTCGCCGCGCGGCCCCCGTTCCCGCCGTTCGGCGGACAGCCCCGACGAGGTCGAGACCGCGTACATCCCACGCGTCTCCGACTCCGGCCGCGGCACCACCGCCCTCCGCGGCGAGTCCCCGTCCCGGGGCTCCTCCCGGCGCGGCGCGTCGTCCACCCACGGCGAGCCCTCCACCCTCGGCGGTACGCCCCGCCACGGCGGTCCGGCCTCCCCGCACGACGAACCGCCCACCCTCGGCGGCGCGTCCCGCCACGGCGAACCTCCGTCGCGCGGCGCCTCGGCCGTCCGCGGCGAGCCCGTCCCCCGCGGCTCGTCCCGCCACGGCGAGCCGCCCTCGTACGGCGCATCCCCGCACGACGAGCCCCCGACGCTCGGCGGCGCGTCCCGGCGTGGCGCCCCGGCCCGCGGCGGGTACCCGCACGACGAGCCCTCGACACTGGGCGGCTCGTCCCGCCAGGGTGGCCCGGCCCGCGGCGCGTTCGCACCCGACGAGCCCTCGACGCTCGGCGGCTCGTCCCGGCACGGCGAACCCCCGTCCCGCGGCCGTCGACACTCCACGACGCCCACCGACGGCGACGCCGCCGACACCGAGGTCTTCGGCCGCATCACCGACAACACGCCGCCACCCCGCCGAGCCCAGTCCCCGGCGCGCCCGCCGGCCCACCCCAGGCAACCCGACCAGCCCGCCCGCCGCCGCACCGAAGACCTCGACCACCGCCGCGAAATCGACTGGCTCGACGACCTCCGCTAACCAACTCCCCGCGACGGGTCGCCGTGGTGCAACAGCACCCGGCTGGGTCGCGACACGAGGTGGGGATGCCCGGGGCTACGCCCCCGGCCCGGGGACCGCGCCCTCAGCGGGGCCAGGCGCGCGATCCAGGCCCGCGCTGTCCGCGGGCATGTGTGCCCAAACGGCATAGTGTGTCCAAACGGCATAGTGTGTCCAATCGCGCGCCCCCAACTGCTCAGATGCGGCGGAGCACGGTGACCACCCGGCCGAGGATGGTGGCCTCGTCGCCGGGGATCGGCTCGTACGCGGGGTTGTGCGGGACGAGGGTGACGTGGCCGTCGCGCAACCGGTACGTCTTCACGGTGGCCTCGCCGTCGATCATGGCGGCCACCACGTCGCCGGACTCCGCGACGGGCTGCTGCCGGACGACGACCCAGTCGCCGTCGCAGATGGCCGCGTCGACCATCGAGTCGCCGCTGACCCGCAGCAGGAACAGGGTGCCCTCGCCGACCAGCTCGCGCGGCAGCGGGAACACGTCCTCGATCGCCTGCTCGGCGAGGATCGGGCCACCAGCGGCGATCCGCCCGACCATCGGCACGTACGCCGGCTCGGGCACCGGGTTCAGCGGTGCGCCGTCGGTGGTCGCCGCCTCCCGCGTGTTGCCGGCGTCGTCGTGGCCGCGCACCGGCCGGATGTCGACGGCCCGCGGCCGGTTCGGGTCACGGCGCAGGTAGCCCCGGCGCTGCAGGATCCCCATCTGGTACGCCACGCTCGACGGTGAGGTGAGGCCGACCGCCTCGCCGATCTCGCGCACACTCGGCGGATAGCCGCGGCGGTCGATCGAGTCGCGGATCACCTCCAGGATCCGACGCTGCCGGACGGTCAGCTCCTCGGCCGGTACGTCGGGGAACGCCGCCACCTCCGCGCCGTCGGCACGCTCCGGGCCGGTGGTGCCGCGCCGGCGCCCACCCGTACGCCCGGACAGCGGGGTGACGCGCGCCGGGCGCCCGCCGCGTGTCTTCCTGGGGGGGTGGCTGTCGCCGGAACGGCTGTCCCGGCCCTGCTCGGCGTCCACGTCGGAATCCCTTCATCGGTCTGGTGAGCCCGTGGGCTCCCGCCGGCACCGCGGACAGGCCCCGGTCCCGACCCGCGCGGCGACGACACCAATCAACCGAACCGACCAACCGACCGGTACGTCGGACGCCGCGCATCCTCGTCACCGTTGACCGTATCGGCACATCCGCCACATGCCAAACATGTGTTCGAGAGACACGCCGACAAGCTCTCGATTTCGGGCCCCGCCGCTGGTATGAATCGTACGTGCGTTCGATCGAACGTGCGTTCGATCTTGCGGAAGTCGTTCCTTTGGGGGAGTAACGATGGCGGCAGGGTACGGGGCGGCCTCGGGGGGAAGTGCGGACCGCCGTCATGCGGATGCGGCCGAGGGTGGTGGTAGGCGCCGGCAGGCTCGGCGTCGCCCGATCCGGGCCGGTGACCGAGGATCCGATCGCGCCGCCCGGCCGCGCCTTCGGCTGATCCAGGGCTGTGTGGACCGGGATGCCGGTCGTGATGGCGGCGGCGGTGCCGTCGGGCCGAGTGAGAGGCGTCGCCCCGTCGGGTCGGGCGGCCGCGACGCGCGGGCTGAGCGCCGACCGGCCCGGGGTTCGTCGGGACCCGCATCGGTGCAGCCGGGCTCGGCCCGGTCGGCAGCCAACTCGCCGACCGCCGACCGGGCACGCACCGAGCAGTCACGCGCCGAGCGGTCGTACGTCGAGCGGCGACGCGTCGAGCGGCAGGGCATCGAGCGGCTTGGCAACGAGCGGCTTGGCGTCGAGCGGCAGGGCGTCGAGCGGCAGGGCGTCGAGCGGCGGGGCGTCAAGCGACAGGGCATCGAGCGGCGAAGGGTCGGTCGGGCGCCCGCCGGGAGGTCGCGGGCACGGTCCGGGCGGCCGGTGCGGCTGACCCGGCGGGGCAGGTTCGTGGTGGGTCTGGCGGTCGCGCTGCTGGCCCTCGGGCTCGGCCTGCTGGTCGGCAGCCCGGGCGGGGCCGAGCCGACGCCCCGGCGCGTCGAGGTACACCAGGGCGACACGCTCTGGACTCTCGCCGACCGGTACGCTCCCTCCCGCGATCCGATCGCCACGATCGAGCGGATTCGCCGCCTCAACCACCTCTCCGGGTACACGATCTATCCGGGACAGGAACTGGCCATCCCGGCCGCCGGTTGAGCAGTCGCACGGGCCGGCCGACGCCTTCTGTCCGGCTTGCCCGGTGCTGTCACCAGGGTGGGTGGAAGTGACACGCCGAACTGCCTGTCAGCTTGCGATATCTGGGCCGACGGAATAGCGTCAGACCCAACATGTAGTAGTTACATCCCTGTAAGATATCCATAAGTTGGGGTTAGCGGCCCCGACGTCCAGTTCCGAACCGACCAGCCGGAAGCCCCGTGTGGGCCTCAGTAGGCTGCCCGGATTTTGGGCCGCCCGGGTCGGTCGGGCAGGCGCGCGACGACGAGGAGGTGTTCGACGTGCGGTGTCCGTACTGTCGGCATCCCGAGTCCCGGGTGGTCGACTCCCGGGAGGCCGAGGACGGTCAGCTCATCCGTCGCCGGCGGGCCTGCCAGGACTGCGGCAAGCGGTTCACCACGGTCGAGGAGGCGGTCCTCGCGGTGGTGAAGCGCAGCGGAGTGACCGAGCCGTTCAGCCGGGCAAAGGTGATGTCCGGGGTACGCAAGGCGTGCCAGGGCCGGCCGGTGAACGACGACGACCTCGCCGTGCTGTCGCAGCGGGTGGAGGAGGGCGTGCGCGCCCGTGGTGCCGCCGAGGTGCCCAGCCACGACGTGGGCCTGGCGATCCTCGGTCCGCTGCGTGAGCTCGACGAGGTGGCTTACCTGCGGTTCGCCAGCGTGTACCGATCGTTCGACACGCTGGCCGACTTCGAACACGAGATCGCCACGCTGCGCGCCTCGCGCGCCGGAGACGCCCCGCCCACCGGAGATGCCTCGCCCGCCGGAGACGGCGGCGGCGGTAGCGCCGGTGGCCGTGAGGCCGGACGCCCCGGCGGCGGTGATCCTGGCGGTGGTGGCTCGGGCGAGCGGGCGGGCCCCGAGCCCGAGCCCGGACGGCAGCGCGTGCCGGCGGCCCGCTCGACCGCGAGCGACGGTACCGGCGGCAGACCGGCCCGGGTCTCCGGCGGCTGAGTCACTGGAAACCGGGGCCACCGGAAACCGGGGCCACCGGAAACCGGCGCCACGGGAAACCGGCACCGGAACCGGGCCGCCGTCCGAGGCTCGCGCGGTGGCGTGGGTCGGATCGGACGGCCCCCATCGGTTGGCCCAGACAGATCAGCGACAACAGCAACACGACCGAACCGAACGGACCGTGGCGCCGCCGCGGCGACCGGGCGTGGTCGTGCGTCAGGCGGCGCGTCGGCGACGACGTGGTACCGCGGCAACACGAACGCACAACGCACAGCGGCCGAGGCGAAGCCGCCGGGGTGGACCGGCGGCGGAACGGGACACGGAGCGATGCGCGGAGCACGCGCGGCGAAGAGGGGGAAGACGATGACCGAGGCGGTGGGCACCTCGCCCGATGCGACAGGCAGTAAGAGCCAACGGGGGGCGAAGAAACGGCAGGGTAAGGGCCTGACCATCGAGCGGGTGTGGACGACCGACGGTGTCCACCCGTACGACGAGATCACCTGGGAGCGCCGGGACGTCGTGATGACGAACTGGCGGGACGGGTCGGTCAACTTCGAGCAGCGCGGCGTGGAGTTCCCCGACTTCTGGAGCGTCAACGCCACGAACATCGTCACGTCGAAGTACTTCCGCGGCGCGGTCGGTTCGCCGCAGCGCGAGTGGAGCCTGAAGCAGCTCGTCGACCGGGTCGTCAAGACGTACCGGAAGGCGGGCGAGGAGTTCGGCTACTTCGCCAGCCCGGCGGACGCCGAGATCTTCGAGCACGAGCTGACGTGGATGCTGGTCCACCAGTACTTCAGCTTCAACTCGCCGGTCTGGTTCAACGTCGGTACGTCGTCGGCGCAGCAGGTCAGCGCCTGCTTCATCCTGTCGGTCGACGACTCGATGGACTCCATCCTGAACTGGTACCGGGAGGAGGGGCTGATCTTCAAGGGCGGCTCCGGCGCCGGGCTGAACCTGTCGCGGATCCGGTCGTCGAAGGAGCTGCTGTCGTCCGGCGGGACCGCGTCCGGGCCGGTGAGCTTCATGCGCGGGGCGGACGCGAGCGCCGGGACGATCAAGTCGGGCGGCGCGACGCGGCGCGCGGCGAAGATGGTCGTGCTCGACGTGGACCATCCGGACGTCGAGGAGTTCGTGCAGACGAAGGCGCGCGAGGAGAACAAGATCCGCGCGCTGCGGGACGCCGGCTTCGACATGGACCTCGGCGGCAAGGACATCACCAGCGTCCAGTACCAGAACGCGAACAACTCGGTGCGGGTCACCGACGAGTTCATGCAGGCGGTCGAGGACGACGCCGAGTTCGGGCTGCGGTCCCGGACCACCGGCGAGATCATCGAGACGATCCGGGCCAGGGAGCTGTTCGGCAAGATCGGGCAGGCCGCGTGGGAGTGCGCCGACCCGGGCCTGCAGTACGACGACACGATCAACGACTGGCACACGAACCCGGAGACCGGCCGGATCACGGCGTCGAACCCGTGCTCGGAGTACCTGTCGCTGGACAACTCGTCGTGCAACCTGGCGTCGATGAACCTGATGAAGTTCCTGCGTGACGACAACACGTTCGACGTGGACAGGTTCGTCCGGTCGGTCGAGCTGGTGTTCACGGCGATGGACATCTCGATCTGCTTCGCGGACTTCCCGACGGAGGCGATCGGCGAGACGACGCGGGCGTACCGGCAGCTCGGCATCGGGTACGCGAACCTGGGCGCGCTGCTGATGGCGACCGCGCACGCGTACGACTCGGACGGTGGCCGGGCGGTGTCGGCGGCGATCACGTCGCTGATGACCGGCGTGTCGTACCGGCGGTCGGCGGAGCTGGCGGGTGTCGTCGGCGCGTACGACGGCTACGCGCGCAACGCGACCGCGCACACCCGCGTGATGCGCAAGCACGCCGCCGCCAACGACGAGGTACGCCCGGTCGGCGACGAGGACCGGCGGATCCTGGCCGCGGCGGGCGAGGAGTGGCAGCGCGGTCTCGCGATCGGTGAGCGCAACGGCTGGCGCAACGCGCAGGCGTCGCTGCTGGCGCCGACGGGCACGATCGGCCTGGCGATGGACTGCGACACGACGGGTGTCGAGCCGGACCTGGCGCTGGTGAAGTTCAAAAAGCTGGTCGGCGGCGGCTCGATGCAGATCGTCAACCAGACGGTGCCGCGGGCGCTGCGTTCCCTGGGGTACCAGGAGGAGCAGGTCGAAGCGATCGTCGAGTACATCGCCGAGCACGGGCACGTGGTGGACGCGCCGGGCCTGCGCCAGGAGCACTACGAGGTGTTCGACTGCGCGATGGGTGAGCGGTCGATCCGGCCGATGGGGCACGTGCGGATGATGGCGGCGCTGCAGCCGTTCCTGTCCGGCGCGATCTCCAAGACGGTGAACCTGCCGGAGTCCGCGACGGTCGCCGACATCGAGGACGTCTACCTGCAGGGCTGGAAGCTGGGCCTGAAGGCGCTGGCGATCTACCGGGACAACTGCAAGGTCGGCCAGCCGCTGTCGGCGAAGAAGAAGGACGTGGCGAAGGCGGAGGCGCCGAGGGAGGTCGTGGAGTACCGGCCGGTGCGCAAGCGGCTGCCGAAGTCGCGGCCGTCGCGGACCACGTCGTTCTCGGTGGCGGGCGCGGAGGGTTACCTCACCGCCTCGTCGTACCCGGACGACGGTATCGGCGAGGTGTTCCTGAAGCTGGGCAAGCAGGGTTCGACGCTGGCCGGCGTGATGGACGCGTTCTCGGTGGCGATCTCGGTGGCCCTGCAGTATGGGGTGCCGCTGGAGACGTACGTGGAGAAGTTCGTCAACATGCGGTTCGAGCCGGCGGGCATGACCGACGACCCGGACATCCGCATCGCGAACTCGGTGATGGACTACGTGTTCCGCCGGCTGGCGCTGGACTTCCTGCCGTTCGACCAGCGGGCCGAGCTGGGCATCCTGACGTCGGCCGAGCGGGCCGCGGAGGTACGCGGGGAGGACCCGGCGTCGGTGCACGCCGACGAGGACGGGGTGGACCTGGCCGGGCTGGCCGCGTCGGCGCCGACCGCGGAGCGCCGGGTCGAGGAGCCGGCGCCGGTCGCCACGCCGGCCGTACGCGCCGGTTCGTCGACCGAGCTGCTGGAGGCGGTGCAGGGCAAGGCCGCCGACGCGCCGCTGTGCTTCACCTGCGGTACGAAGATGCGTCCGGCCGGCAGTTGCTACGTCTGCGAGGGTTGCGGCTCCACGTCGGGTTGCAGCTGACGCCACGGTTCCGGGGGTACGGCCCGCGGATTCGTTGGTAGGAAAGGGGAGTCGGTCGTCTCGACCGGCTCCCCTTTGTCGACGGTGAGGACGGGTGGGCGATGGACGAGGACGGGCGCGCCGGGTACCGGCGGTCGGTGGGGTCGCGGCGCGGCGAGGCGCGTCGTCGTGAGCTGCTGGCGCGGGTGACCGACGACCTGGCGGTCAACGGCCTGGTGGACTTCTCGTTGCGTCGGGCGGCGCGCGCCGCGGGCACCACGCACAAGGTCCTGCTGTACCACTTCGAGGGCGTCGACGACCTGTTGACGCAGGCGATCCTCGCGCTGCGCGGGAGACGGATCGACAACGCGCTGGCTGCGGTCGCCGCCGAGGGTTCGCTGTCGGCCCGGGTACGCGCGGTGTGGCCGGTGCTCGTCGGCGAGGAGTCCCGGGTGCTGGACCAGGCGATCGGCCTGACCATGTACGACCCGGAGCGGTACGCGGAGCTGGGGCGCGGCGCGTCGCAGCAGTACCTGCCGACGCTGCTGGGTCTGTGTCCGCCGGGCTGGCCGGACGGTCGGAAGCACGAGGTGGCGCAGATGATCCTGGCGACGCTGCGTGGGTTCCTGATCCACCGGGCGACGGGCGGGGACGCCGCCGGGATCGATGCCGGGTTCGCGGCGTTGAGCCGGGCGCTGGATCGGGAGGAGGTGGCGGGGTAGCTGGACGTCAATGTGAACCGTGTGGTTCACTTGGCGAACCTGGATACCCCGAAAGGCGGTGCACGGATGTCCGTCACCCGCGAAGCGGTGCGATTCGTCCGCGGCGACATCGACTACGCCGCGTGGTACTACCCCGGCACCACCGGTGCTTGCGTGATCATGGCCGGCGGCCTCGGCGTACCGAAGGGGCCCGGCACCGACCTGTTCGCGCCCCGGTTCGCCGAGGCCGGCATCGGCGTCCTCGCCTTCGACTACCGCAACTTCGGCGAGAGCACCGGCGATCCGCGGCAGGTCGCCCGCATCGCCGACCAGATCGACGACTGGCACGCCGCCATCGGGTACGCGCGAAGCCTGCCCGGCATCGACCCCGCGCGGATCGCGCTGTGGGCGTTCTCCGCGTCCGGCGGCCACGTGCTGCGCGTCGCCGCCGCCGACGACCGGCTCGCCGCGGTGATCGCGCAGACCCCGAACGTCGACGGTGTCGCCCTCAGCCGGAACGCCGCGCGCTACCAGCGGCCGGGGGCGATGCTGCGCCTCACCGGGCGCGCCGTCCTCGACGCGGTCGGTGGCCGCCTCGGGCGGGCGCCGCGGCTCATCCCGCTGGCTGCCCCGCCCGGGACGGTCGCGCTGCTCAACGCGCCGGACGCGCTCGACGGCACGCGCGCCCTGCGCGCCGACCGGTACCCCGAGTGGCGGCAGGAGGTCGCCGCCCGCGCGGTGCTGAGCATCGGCACGTACCGGCCGGGGCGCGTGGTCCCGCGGATCCGGTGCCCGCTGCTCGTGCTGGTCTGCGACCAGGACCAGGTCGCGCTCGCCGAGCCGTCCGCCCGGGCCGTACGCCGGGCGCCGCGCGGTGAGCTGGTGCGGATGCCCGGCGGGCACTACGCGCCGTTCCTCGACGGGCACGAGCGGGCGGTCGAGGCGGAGCTGTCGTTCCTGCGCCGGCACCTGCTGCGCGCCGACGTCGACGTCGCCACCGCCTGAGCCCCGCCGTGGTCACGTGCCGCGCGCCGTCTCGGCCCGCTGGCACGCGGAGCGCTCGGCGCCGCCCGGCCACGGCGCGGTTTGCCCGGCGCGGCGGCGAGCCGAGGTGCGGTCAGGCGCTCAGGTGCTCGTGCTGGACCCGCCAGTCGCCGTCGTCCGCCCGGATCAGGATCGACGTGCCGCGCCCCGACCCCGCCGTACGCCGGCCGGCGACGGCGCCGGTCCACGTGAAGCGGTAACGACAGGCCGCGACGTCGCGGCCGGCCGCCACCCACGTCAGGTCGTGCAGCCGGTACACCTCGTCGGTGATGGTGGCGAAGGTGCGCCCGATCGCCGCGGTGATCTCGTCGATCCCGTGGTGTGAGCCGTCGGTGAACCAGTAGCTGGCGTCGTCGGCGATGAGCGCGGCCACCCGCGCGACGTCGTGCGTGTTGGTGGCCTGCTCGTACCGGCGCATGAAGCCCGTCGGGTCGTCCATGCGCCGCATCCTCGCACCGGGGTACGACGGCTACGCCGGGCCGCTGACGACCTGGCCGTTGGCGACGTGTACCTCGACCTTGTCGAGCGGGCGGGGCGCCGGGCCGGAGACGTTCTTGCCGGTGGTGGCCTGGTAGACGGAACCGTGGCAGGGGCAGTGCAGCTCCTTGCCGGCGGGCGCGACCGTGCAGCCCATGTGGGTGCAGATGGCGCTGAAGCAGGCCGCGGCCTGCTCGGTGGGACGGGCCACGATCAGCGGCTTGCCGTCGGCGCTCTTGGCGGAGACGGCCTCGCCGACCTGGATCTTGTCCAGGGCGACCAGGCTGGCACCGGCCCTGACGCTGTTCTCGCCGGACGACTTCCCGCCCGCCGGCTGCTGTGTCGACCCGCCGTCGCTGCCGCCGTCCCCACCGCTGCCGCACCCGCTCAGTACGGCAACGCCGGCGACGCCGGCCACCCCCGCCCCGGCCGCGAGTACCTGTCGTCGGCTGGCCTGTTCCATGGCTGACTCCCGCATGTCGGTCAGTGTCTTACCGGCACCACGGTCGTGGTGTCCGAACCGTTCAACGGGGGAGGGGTGAAACGGCTTGACGGTGTCCGCGGACCTGACTTAGCGTCTCCGGCCGGGGCCGCCACCAGGGCGGCCGTACGCGAAGGGAGGCGCGCGATGCGCAGCGATCGTTCGGCGCTTCCGGGCCGGGTCCGCAGGGACCGCTGAGCTCGGCGCCGTCCACCCTTTCGTGTACGGAGGCACCATGCAGTTTCGTCCCACGGTCGGCGCCGAGCTCGACCGCGTGCTGGCGATGTTCACCGCGGACCCGGTCAACTGGGTCGACGCGGCGCAGTACCGGGCGGACCTCGCCGACCGGCAGTACCGTCCGGAATGGACCTGGGTGGCGGAGGACCGCGGCCAGTTCGTCGCGCTCGCGGTGTGGTGGTCGATGCCGAGCCACGCCACCCCGCGCGCCCTCGACCACCTGTACGTTTCGGACCGGGTCGCCGACCGCGTCGGCGCCGGTGCGGACCTGCTCACTGCGGCGCACGCGGCGTACGCGGAGGCCGGCGCGACCACGCTGCCGGAGTACCACCTGCGGCTGCCGAACGGGTGGCGGCACCGGCCGGGGGTCGTGACCGAGCTGGAGTGGCGGAGCGCGGTGGCGGGGCGCGCCGGCCTGACCGAGGAGCTGGAGCGCCTGCAGTACGTCTGGACGGCGGACGCGGGCGTGCCCGAGTCGCGCGGTCGGCTGGTGTTCGAGCCGGAGCCGTCGGACGAGGCGTTCGTGGACGTGTTCCGGCGGGTGGCCGTCGGCTCGCTCGACACCACGACCCGGCGGCACGTCGCGGCGTACGGGCCGGTCGCGGCGGCGCGCGAGGACCTGGAGTTCTACCTGGGCGCGCCGGACACGCGGGAGTGGTGGCGGATGGCCCGCACCGCGGACGGCGAGCTGGCCGGCTTCGGCATCCCCTGGCGGAACCCGTACGGGCTGAACGTCGGGTACCTGGGTGTGGTGCCGGAGCTGCGCGGCAACGGGTACATCGACGAGATCCTCACCGAGATCACCCGCTTCCACGCGGCGGCCGGCGCGCGCCGGATCACCGCGACCACGGACCTGGTCAACGTGCCGATGCAGAAGGCGTTCGACCGCGGCAGGTACCGCAACACCCAGGTACGCCTGCTGCTGTCCGCGCCGGCCGACTAGACCGGCGGGTCGTGCTCAGCGCGACGGGCCCGCGGCGGCGATCACGTCGTCGCCGGTGAGGGTACGCAGGTCGTCGAGGGTGGGGCGGCGGTCGAGCCGGCGGAGCCGCTGCGCCTGCGCCTTGCGCATCCCCTCGAACAGCTTGCGGGCCTCGCGCGTGTTGCCGAAGTTGGTTTCGGTGCACAGCAGCTCGAAGTGCGCGCGCAGCGGCGTGTCCGTGTCGTCGGTGAGCCGGTAGTCGTCGGCGCCCGTCATCCGACCCATGATCACGACCAGCTCGTCGGTCCGGTAGTTCTCGAACTCGATGGACTTGGAGAACCGGGACGCCAGACCCGGGTTGGCGTCGAGGAACTCGCGCATCTCCCGGGTGTACCCGGCGACGATGACCGCGATCTCGTCGCGGTGGTCCTCCATCAGCTTCACCAGCGTGTCGATGGACTCCTGCCCGAAGTCACCGGTCCCGACGTTGCGCGACAACGTGTACGCCTCGTCGATGAACAGCACGCCGCCGACCGCCTGGTCGAACACCGACGCGGTCTTCTCCGCGGTGTGGCCCAGGTACTGCCCGACGAGGTCGCGCCGGGCGACCTCGGAGAAGCCGCCGTTCGGCAGGATGCCGAGGGCGGCGAGCAGCCGGCCGTAGACGCGCGCGACGGCCGTCTTACCGGTGCCGGGGGCGCCAGTGAAGATCAGGTGGTGCGAGCTGGCGCCGACGGACAGGCCGGCGCTGCGCCGCCACTCGTTGACCTGCAACTCGTCGATGAGCGCGCGTACCTCGTCCTTGACACCCGCCAGGCCGACCATCTCGTCCAGCTCGGCGAGCAGCTTCTCGACCGCCTCGTTGTCGCCGGCGGCGATCCCGGTGCCGGTACCGCCGACGAACTCGCCCTCCTCGGCGCGGTCCCGGATGGTCGGGTCGGCGTCGTCGGCGATCTCGATCGCCGGACTCCACTACCTCGTCGAGACCACCGAGCTGCGGCCGATCAGCGAGCTCCAGGCGCAGATCGAGCTGGCCCGGCCCCGCGCCCGGGCCGCGCGCGAGCTGAGCCCCGCCGACGGCGCCACGGCGCGCATGGCGGCACCGCCCGCCCGGCAGCCCGAGCAGCCGCCTGCGTCCCGGCCGTACTTCTTCCGCCCCGACAGCTCCGACATGACCGTCTGCCTCGTGTACGGCAACGACTCGTTCGCGCCGAGGGTGTTGGTGCACAGCACCGTGCCGAGCGGCGGCGGCACACCCACCGACGGGCTCGCCACCGGCCCGGTACCCCTGGCCAACCGCGTCTGGGTGCCACCGGGCCGCGCCGCCCTCGTCGCCTCGATGTCCTCGCCGACCGTCACGCATCCCCCGCTGTACCTCGTGACCGACACCGGCAAGCGCTTCGCCGTACCCGACGACGACGTCCTGCACGCCCTGGGATACGGCTCGGTCACGCCGTCGAAGCTGCCGGCGAGCCTCGTCGTACGGATTCCGGAGGGTCCGGCGTTGGACGCTTCCGTTGCCCGGCAGGCGATGGCGCACGAGGACCAGGACCCGGACGGGGACGACTGACCGCTGCCGACCCGTCGGCACAGCGTCCGCGAACCTTCAGAATCCCTTATGTACCAGGGAAAACAGGTCTGCCTGGTACCTGGCGTCCGGGTTGGTTGGGCGATATCGTCTGTTGACCGAAGCTTGTCGGGGGGTAGGCCCGAGAGGAGGTGTCCCCCATGGGGGATGCGACGAAGATGAGGGTCAATAAGAGTCAGCTGGCCCATGCCATCAAGACGTTCGAGAACCACCATCAGGCCCTCGCCTCGGCGGCCCAGCAGGTGGTCGGCACCGTCGAGCCGGTGCTGAACGTCTGGTCCGGTGAGGGCGCCATCGCCGCCACCAGCACCCACATGGACGTCCAGGACACGTGCAACCGCCTGATGAACGCGCTGAACCTGTTGCAGACGGCCGTTGCCAAGGCGCACAACAGCTACAGCACCCACGACGTCAACGTCGCGCAGGAGCACCGCAAGGTCGCCGCGCAGGCGGCGTCGGGGCCGAAGCTCAACTGGTCGTGACGGGTGCGACGGCGGTGGGTGGAGCGTGTTCGCCGAATGCGCGAACCGGCGCACCGCTCGCCGATCACCCTGGGGGCGCGGCCCCCAGACCCCGCGCCGGAGGGGCATAGCCCCCCGGCACCCCCCACGTCGGGTCGCGACCCAGCGACGACGTGTTGGCGGTCAGAGGCTGGGAGGCTCCCTCACCCCGCTGGCTGATGATTCTTGGATTCAGGAGGACGGACGATGAACGATCCGGATCTGCTCAATGTCGTCGGCGGTGACCTGACGCTCGCCGCCGGTGCCCTCGGCAAGATGCACGGTCAGATCGTGACGATCAACGGGGAGATCAAGAAGATCCACGCGTTGGAGTGGGACAGCCAGGCCGGTGCAGACTTCAAGAACGCGGTCAACCAGTGGAATTCGGCGGCTGCCGAGCTGGAGTCGCTGTACCAGCAGTTCTCCGGCGCGATGACGTCCGGCGACGAGCACTACACCGCCGCCGAGGCCGCGGCTCGGGCGGCCGTGCCGCACTGACCGAGCCCGACGACACGGTGGCCCTGGCGAACGCGCCGGGGCCACCGTCGTGTGTGGACAGTCCCCTGTGGACTGTGCGTGTGGTCCGATGTGGACGGTCAGCGGTCGGTGCGGCCCGGTACGGCGAAGAGCACGGAGTCCAGCTCGCCGTCGTCCTCGCGGGGCGGCGGCGCGGGCTCGGTGCGGGCCGGGCGCCAGCGGCGGTTGCGGCCCCGGCGCAGGGCGGCGACCAGCACCAGGGCAACGAGTACGGCGAGGACGATCGCGCCGCGCGCGGGAAATGACCTGTTGCAGCCAGTGCGGCACGTCGCCGCGCGGTACGGCCGGAGCGGGCCGGCCGAGCACGGCGTTACGGTATTCGAAGACGTCGGGCCGCAACTGCCCGGCGGGGGCGAACGGCGGCCAGCCGGCGAGCAGCATCCACATGGTGGAGCCGAGGCCGAAGATGTCGGAGCGCGGGCACTGCGGTTGGCGTCGCAACGCCTCGGGCGAGGCGTGGTACGGGCTCATCTTGACGAGGGTGAGGCTGCTGGACTTCTCGCGTACGCCGCGGGAGATGCCGAAGTCGGTGAGCGCCGGCCCGAAACGGGACCGCAGCACGTTTTCCGGCTTCACGTCGCGGTGCACGATGCCGGCGGTGTGCGCGGCGGTCAGCGCCTCGGCCACCTTGATGCCGAGGTCGACGACCTCGTCGACGGCGATCGGCCCGTGCCGGTGCAGGATCCCCGCATACGACCCGTCCTCGCAGTACTCCATCGCGAGGTACGGCTCGCCCTCGACGGTGCTGCCGGTGTCGATGATGCTGACGATGTGCGGCTGCGCGGACAGCTCGACCATGGTGGCGAGCTCCCGCTGCACGTGGGTGATCGTGGTCACCTCGTCGTCGAGCCGCAGCACCTTGAGCGCGACGCGCCGGCCCGGCCCGGCCTGCGTCGCCCGGTACACCCGGGCGGTGGAGCCGCGGCTGATCAGGCGGAGGTCGGAGTATCCGAGGACGCCCGGCGGCACATCTCGCCCGTCAGCGAGCACGCTCATGCCGGCTCCTCGCTTCGCTCCGAGCCGCCATGAGGCACACACGCGCAGAACCGATGATTCGCTCGCTCACGCTCGCTCATGCCGGCTCCTCGCTTCGCTCCGAGCCGCCATGAGGCACACACGCGCAGAACCCATGATTCGCTCGCTCACGCTCGCTCATGCCCGTGGGTCCGACGGTCGCGGACCGGGCAGGTGCCGGGGCCGTGGGTACTGGGCGCGGGGGGTGGGGGTCATGGCCGCTCCCGGGGCTGGCGGACCACGCGCCGAGGGGTACGCGGTCGGTGTTCGTGTGGTGTGTACCCCATTCTGCCCCGCGATCCCGTTCGGATCACAGCGGCCCGCGGCCGTCCCGGCATACCCGAGGGGTGCTCATGTCCGGGGGTTGAGCGGTGCCGGACCTCGCCATCGGGACGTGAGGCATGATCGGATCATTGAGACGTCGCTGAGCGGTGCGTACGGGGAGGCTGCCCGCAGCGTGACCGTGGGCGCGGACGCGCGGCGACATCACCGAGGACGACACGGCGCCGAGCGTTGGAGCGAACTGTGAGTGCTGACATCACCACGACCGACGAGTGGCGGGCGCTGGCCGCGCACGCCGAGCAGATCCGGGCGATCAGCCTGCGTGACCAGTTCGCCAAGGATCCGGAGCGGGCGACCCGGCTGTCCGCGCAGGCCGCCGACATGTACGTGGACTACAGCAAGAACCTCGTCACCGACGAGACGATCCGGCTGCTCGTCGCGCTCGCCGGCCGGGTGGCGCTGCCGGACCGGATCCAGGCGATGTTCCGCGGCGAGCACATCAACACCTCCGAGGACCGTGCGGTGCTGCATACGGCGCTCCGCATGCCCCGCGACGCGTCGCTCGTCGTCGACGGCCAGGACGTGGTACGCGACGTGCACGAGGTGCTGGACCGGACGGCCGCGTTCGCCGAGCGGGTACGGTCCGGCGAGTGGCGCGGCCACACCGGGCAGCCGATCCGTACGGTCGTGAACATCGGCATCGGCGGCTCGGATCTCGGCCCGGTCATGGCGTACGAGGCGTTGGCGCCGTACCGGGACGCGGGCATCGAGTGCCGGTACGTCTCGAACATCGACCCGACGGACCTGTCGCTGACGGTGGCGGACCTGGACCCGGCGACGACGCTGTTCGTCGTGGTGTCGAAGACGTTCTCCACGCTGGAGACGCTGACCAACGCGACCGAGGCGCGCAACTGGCTCCTGGCCGGGCTGGGTGGCGACGACGCGGCGGTGGCGAAGCACTTCGTCGCGGTCAGCACCAACGAGAAGCGGGTGCGCGAGTTCGGCATCGACCCGGCGAACATGTTCGGCTTCTGGGACTGGGTGGGCGGTCGCTACTCGTTCGACTCGGCGGTCGGGCTGTCGCTGATGCTGGCGATCGGGCCGGACGGGTTCGGCGAGATGCTCGCCGGGTTCCACGCGGTCGACGAGCACTTCCGCAGCACCCGGCTGGAGAGCAACGTGCCGGCGCTGCTCGGCCTGCTGAACGTCTGGTACAACAACTTCCTCGGCGCGCAGACGCACGCGGTCCTGCCGTACTCCCAGCTGCTGCACCGGTTCCCGGCGTACCTGCAGCAGTTGACGATGGAGTCGAACGGCAAGTCGGTGACGCGGGACGGCACGCCGGTGGCGTACCAGACCGGAGAGATCTTCTTCGGTGAGCCGGGTACGAACGGCCAGCACGCGTTCTACCAGCTGATCCACCAGGGCACGAAGCTGATCCCGGCCGACTTCATCGGTTTCAGCGAGCCGAACTACGAGATCGACGCGATGCACGACGCGTTCATGTCGAACTTCTTCGCGCAGACCGCGGTGCTGGCGTTCGGGCGTACCGCGGAGGAGATCGCGGCGCAGGGCATCGCCGCGGACGTGGTGCCGCACAAGGTGATGCCGGGCAACCACCCGACGACGTCGATCCTGGTACCCAAGCTGACGCCGGGCACGCTCGGCCAGCTGGTCGCGCTGTACGAGCACGTCACGTTCACCGAGGGCACGGTGTGGGGCATCGACTCGTTCGACCAGTGGGGTGTCGAGCTGGGCAAGGAGATGGCGAAGCAGCTCACGCCGCTGCTCGCGGGGGAGCCGGGTGAGGCGGATCCGTCCACCCTGGCCCTGATCGCCCGGTACCGCGCGGAACGGGGCCGCTGACACCGGACAGTCCAAATCGGACAGTCCACCAGGGAACGCGGCGAGGGCGCCCGGCTGGATGCCGGGCGCCCCTCGACGTCTGTGTCAGCCGTGGCGGCTTACAGCCACCAGGACCGCAGGAAGAACGCGAACCCGTGGGAGAAGACAGCGATGAACGGCATGATCGCTCCTTGAGAGGTGTGTCCGACGGCCCGTCGCCGTCAGTGATCACGACGCTACTCGATGTAAGCCATCCACGGACGTCGTTTCGTGAACCTCCGACAGGTTCGGCCGGGCACATCCGGAACACCGGATCCGGTGGGACACAACGGTACTCACGCACCACCGAGGCCCGAGGACGTGATGCCGTCCACGAACCGGCGCTGTAGCAACAGGAACACGAACAACATCGGCGCCAGCATCGTCAGGCCCGCGGCGCTCACCAACGGGTAGTTCTGGCTGAACCCCTGCTGGAACGAGAAGAAACCGGTCGACACCGGCAGATACTCCTCGCTCTGTAGGAACGTCACCGCCAACAGGAACTCGTTGTACGCCTGCAAGGCCACGGTCAGCGCGACCGTCAGGAACCCCGGCGCGGCGAGCGGCAGCACCACGCGCCGCAGCACCGTCGCCTCGTTCGCGCCGTCCAGCCGGGCCGCCTCCTCCACGTCGCGCGGGATCGACACCATGAACGAGCGCAACAACAGCGTCGCGAACGGTGAGAAGATCGCCCAGTAGATGACGATCAGGCCGACGAGCGTGTCGTACAGGTGCAGCCGGGTCCACAGGTAGAACAGCGGGATCAGGAAGAGTTGGATCGGCAGCGAGCTGCCCACCAACAGGTACGCGGTGACCGCGCCGCCGCCGGGCAGGTCCAGCCTGGCCATCGCGTACGCGGCGCAGCCGGCGATGACGCACACGCCGAGTACGGTGCCGACGACGATGACCGCGCTGTTGCGGAACCCGACGCCCATGTTCGCCGTCTGCCACGCCTCGACGAAGTTGTGCCAGTGCCAGGTTGTCGGCGGCCCCAACGGGTTCGCGCCGAGCTCGGCCGACGTCTTCAACGCGTTGAAACCGAACACGACCAGCGGTGCGAGCGACAGCACGGCCAGCACCACGAGCACGGTGTAGCGCAGCACGCCGCCGACGCGTACCCGGGAGCGCGAGGGCTCCATTGTGGACAGTGCGGTCACGACTCCCACCCCCGGCGACGCTTGAGCCACAGGTACACGAGGACGACGACCAGGCTGATCGCCGAGAGCACCACGCCGATCGCGGCGGCGTACCCGGCCTCGTTGTTGCCGAACGCGGTGCGGTAGAGCAGCGTGCCCAGCACGTCGGTCGAGCCGGCCGGGCCGCCCTGGGTCAGGATGTAGACGTAGTCGAAGACGAGGAACGACCAGATGACGGTCATCAGCGCGAGGAACATCAGCGTCGGCCGGATCGCCGGCAAAGTGACGTGCCGGAACTGCTGCCAGGCGTTCGCGCCGTCGAGCCGGGCCGCCTCGTACAGGCTGGGGTTGACGCCCTGCATCGCCGCGAGGAACACGACGAGCAGGTATCCCCACCACTGCCAGGTGTTGACCGCGGCGACCGAGGCGAGCGCGCTGCGCGGATCACCCAGGAAGTTGACGTTCGACAGGAAACCCGGCCCGAGCTTGGCGAGCTGGCCGGCGATGCCGACGTGCGGGGCGAGCAGGTTCTGCCAGATCGACGCGCTCACCACCGTCGCGACCGTGTACGGCACGAAGTACGCGACGCGCAGCAGCATCGCGAACCGCCGTACCCGGGACAGCAGGAACGAGCCGAACAGCGCCAGCGCCATCGGTACGACGAGGAAGAAAACTGTCCAGGAAGCGTTGTGTGCCAACGCGTCCCGGAAGTCCGGGTCGTGGAACAGCCGGACGTAGTTGGCCAGCCCGACCCATCGTGCCGGACCAACGCCGGACCAGTCGGTGAACGAGTACCAGAGGCTCGCGACGCCCGGGCCGGCCACCACGAGCAGGTTCACCGCGATCAGCGGCACCATGAACAGCCACGCCTTGAGACCCCGGCGGCGCCGGTTGCGTACGGCCGGCGAGCGGGTCGCCGCGCGCCCGGCGGCCGGTCGGTCCAGCACGGTCTGGTTGGTACTCAACGGATGTCACCTCCCGGCGACGGGACCGGCGGCACGTTGCCGGCGGCCAGCTCCTCGCGGAAGATCCGGTCCATGCCGGCGCAGTACTCCCGCGGGCTGATCTGGTCGGTGATCACCTTGTCGAACTTCTCGAACAGCCACGTCTCCGTCCGCGGCGGCCAGAACGTCCAACTCAGGTACCCCATGTGTCGCGCGAGGGCGACGTCCACGTAGAACCGGCGTACCCGGGGGTCGGTCGACGCCGGGAAGTCGGACTCGGTGAGCAGCAACGGAAGCGGTTCGAAGTGGTCCTCGGCGACGGCCCGGCCCTGCCGGCCGCGGTCGGACAGCAGCCAGTTGAGGTAGTCGGCGGCGGCGTCCGGGTGCCGCGCGTCGGCGTTGATGGAGAACGTGCCGCCGGCGCCGAGCGGGTACGCGTCGGCCGGCACGTGCGGGGCGAACCGCGGCGCCGGCGCCCAGTCCCAGTCGGCATCGTGACCGGCGAAGTAGATCGGCAGGTCGGAGAAGGCCCACGTGCCGACCATCTCGATCGCGGCGGTACCGTCGGCCAGCGCGGTGTGCATCGCGTCGCCCCGGTTGGTGAAGTAGTCCGATACCTGGCCGCCGAACCAGCCCCGCGCGAAGTAGCCGGCGAGCGTCGCGATCGTGTCCACGAACACCGGGTCGGTCCAGCGCACCTCACCCCGCAGCGCCCGGTAGACGGCCTCCGGCCCGGCCAGGTAGTTGAGGAACAGGCTGACGTACCACTCGGTGGTGGCGGGCCACCCGGCGCTGCCGGCGCCGACCGGGATCATGTTGCGGCCCTTGGCATCCGCGCACAGCGCCTCGAACTCGTGCCGGTCGGTCGGCGGCGTCCAGCCGTACCGGTCGAACGTGGCGCGGTTGTAGTACGTCACGATCGACTCGTACGAGGTGGGCAGCGAGTAGAGCTTCCCGGCGTTGCGGCCCGCGTCGTACGCCCACTGCTGGAGCTTGTCGGCCCAGCCGTACCGTCGGGCGTAGTCGTCGAGGGGGCGCACCTTGCCGGCCCGGACGTACTGCACGGCGACGGACGGGCCGCTGGTGAACACGATCTCCGGGCCGACGCCGGACGCGATGGCGGTCTGTTGCAGGCGTTCCAGCGTCGAGCTGTCCTTGACGGTGAGCTGCACCGGCACCGTCCGACCCCGGTTGTACGCGTCGACGAAGTGCTTCTGGAAGTAGTTCCGGTGCGCGTCGGAGCCGAACGCGTACCACATGGTGACGCCGCGGCCGGTGGTACGCGTGGCCGAACCCTGTACGCAACCGCCGAGCGCGGCGGCCCCGGCCGCGCCACCGCCCAGCGCCAGCAGGCGTCGGCGGGAGAGGCCGCCGGTCATGACCGCAACCCGCGGGCGAGTGTTCCGGTACGCGCGGCCAGCTCGCTGATCCGGACGCCGTCGAAGCCGAACAGCGCGCTGCGTACCCGGTCGTGCAGCGGTTCCGTCCACTGTGGAGGGATGCGGTCCGCGCCGGCGAGGATGCCGGCGACCGACCCGGCCGTCGCGCCGTTGGAGTCGGTGTCGAGTCCACCCTGGACGGTCAGCGCGACGGTCCGGGTGAAGTCGCCGCCGCCCCAGAGGAGCCCGGCGGCGAGCACGCCGGCGTTGTTGATGGTGTGCACCCACGAGTAGTGCCCGGCGCTGCCGTCCAGCTCGGTCATCGCGGTCTCCCAGTCGGCGCCGCGACCGAAGCTCTCCAGTACCGCCCGGAGGGTCTCGGCGAGCCGGGACCTCGGTGGCACGTACCGGATGGAGCGCGTGACGAGCGCGACCGGGTCGCGTTCGACGAACGCCAGCGACACCAGGGCAGCGGCCCACATCTCGCCGTAGATCCCGTTCGCCACGTGCGACAGCGCCGCGTCCTGGTACGCCAGCCGCGCCGCGGCCGCGGGTTCGCCCGGGTACACGTAGCCGAAGATGTCGGCGCGGATGAGCGCGCCGATCCACTCCCGGTACGGGTTGCGCACGGTCGCCGTCCGCGGCGCGCTCAGCCCGTCGACCAGGTTCCGGTACGCGACGCGTTCCGCCGTGTAGACCTGGTGGTACGGCAGGCGTTCCAGCCAGGCGGCAGCCACGTGTTCGGGCCGCAGTTCGGCGCCGTGCCGCTCCAGCAGGTGCAGGCCGAGGATCGTGTAGTCCACGTCGTCGTCGCGCGAACTGCCGTCGACCCGGCCGCGCGTGGTCTGCACCCAGTTGTCGCGCAGCTCGTACCCGGCGGGCATCAGCTCGGGTACGGGGATGTAGTCGGTGATCGGGTACGCGTCGGACAGCTCCAGGAACGACCGGATCCGCTCCCGGGTCCAGTGGTCGCCGCGCTCGATCGGCTTGCCCAGGTTGTTGCCGGCGATCCGGCCCAGCCACGCGCCGCGCACCGCGTCGTCGTACCGGGCGTCCAGTGTGGACGGCGCCGCCTCGTCGTCGGCGGGCCAGGTGGCGACGATCTCGTCCAGTGTGGACGGTTCGGTGTAGCGGTTGGACACGGAGGAGTCGAGATGGTCCAGCGCGGCGAGCTCGTCGAGCAGGGCCGCCACGTCGCGGGCGGCCGGTGCCGGGCCGAGTTCGGCGTACCGCTGGCGGATGGCGCCGACGTCGTGCCCGGTCTCGCCGGCCTGGTCCAGCTCGGCGACGAGCAGGTCGGTCAGTGCCGTCGCGTCATGGGGCATCGGGTCCTCCAGTGTTCTTCGGGGGTGCGGTGGACTCGCGTACGAACAGCTCGACCGGCACGACCTCGCGTATCGGCGGGGCGTCGGTGCCGATCCGGTCGAGCAGTGCGGCGGCCGCGCGCCGGCCGAGCAGGGCGGTGTCCTGCCGGACCGTGGTGAGCGTCGGGCGCAGGTACCC
Organism: Actinocatenispora sp.; assembly: GCA_036503555.1. Classification (GTDB taxonomy): domain Bacteria; phylum Actinomycetota; class Actinomycetes; order Mycobacteriales; family Micromonosporaceae; genus Actinocatenispora. The sequence continues at coordinate 137,022 of DASXWQ010000042.1, read as the reverse complement.
GGCGAGGTGGATGTCGTCGAAGCCGACGACGCTGATGTCACCGGGTACGTCGAATCCCTTGGCGCGCAGCGCGGACAGCGCCCCGACGGCCATCATGTCGTTGGCGGCGAACACCGCCGTGCACTCGGGATGCCGGGCCAGCAGCTCGCCGGTGAGCCGGTACCCGTCGGCCTCGTCGAGCCCGTCGCCGGCGAGGACCACCTCGGGCAGTCCCGCTTCGGCGAGCGCGTCGGAGTATCCGGCGAGCCGGTCCCGGGACACCCGCAGCGTGTCCGGCCCGGCCAGGTGCGCGATGTGGCGGTGCCCGCACTCGACGAGGTGCCGCACGGCGAGCCGGCCGCCCTCGCGGTGCGCGCTGAGGATCACGTCGGCCCCGGGTACGTGCGCCTCCCGGTCGACCGTGACGACCGGCAGGCCGCGCAGCACCTCGGCCAGCCGGGCGCCGCCGATCCGGTCGCCGATCAGGATGACCCCGTCGACCTGCTTGCGCCGCAGGGCAACCGCGGTCCGGTACGCCGTGTCGCGGTCGTCGGCGGTCGGGCAGAGCAGCACGAGGTGCCCGCGTTCGTCGGCGAGCGCGACGGCGGCCTGCACCAGCTCGGGGAAGAACGGGTTGGTCAGGTCAGGGACGACCAGCCCGATCGTGCGGGTGCTGCCCGCGTGCAGGCTGCGGGCCAGCTCGTTCGGCAGGTATCCGAGGCGCTCGGCGGCGGCGGTCACGCGGGCCCGGGTCGCCGCGGAGACGCGGGATTCGCCGTTCAGCGCGCGCGACACGGTGGCGATCGAGACCCCGGCGGCCTGCGCCACCTCCCGGATGGTCACACCCACTCACAACCCCCACGATCGCGACGTGTGCGGAAACGTTTCCGCAACCTTGGGGGAAGAATCTAGACACATCGCACGCAACGGTCAAGAGCTGATTGATCCGGAATTCCGGGTGTACCGGGATCGCCGAAACCGACCGTCGTCACGGCGAGAGCGGCGGCAACCGCCGGGAGTCCGGCCGTGCCTGGCCGGGCAGACCGCCGGAGTTCCCGGTATCCCAAGGGATCGCCGGGACGGCGGACCCGTCAGGTCAGCCGGAGCAGCAACTGCACCGTGCGCAGGCCGTTCGCCAGCGTCCCGGTACGCCCGGTCGGCACGAACCCCGCGCCCCGGTACAACCGTTGCGCGCGCTCGTTCTCCGCGCCCGTCCAGACGTCGATCCGTGAATGTCCACAGTGGACAGCGAACGCGCGTACGGCGGCGACGAGCAGCCCGCCGACGCCAACTCCCTGGCGGCCCGGATCGACGAACACCATCGCCAGATGGCACAGCTCCGGCAGCGGTTCACCCGCTCCGTCGTCGGCGCGGCCGGGTTCGGTGAGCGCCATACCGACGACGTCGTCGTCGGTCGCGACCAGAAGGGTCGCAACCGGATCGCCGAGCTTCGCCCGGATCCGCGCGACCCGCGCGGCGGACGGCACCCGCCCGCGCGCCTCGTTCGCCCGCAGCCACACCCGCACCGCCGCGTCGTGGTCGGCGGCAGCACCGAGCCGTACGGTCATGCCGTGCGGCCGGATCAGCCGACGGCGGTGAGGCGGCGCACGGGAAGCCCGGTGGTACGGGCGGCGGTGAGCGGGCGCCGCTGGCCCGGGATGCGCGGCAGCAGCCGCTCCAGCAGGCGGTTGACCGACTCCTGCTCGTCGACGCAGAGCACGCCGAGACCGGAGCTGGCGCGAGCGCGGGTGGCGACACCGAGCACCTGCGCGGAGCGTACGGCGAGGGCCAGCAGGTCGGTGTCGCGCATCCGCAGCCGGAGGCCGGCCGCGTTGCGCACCGGGGTGGTGGTGAGCAGCAGTGCGCGCCAGATCGCGGCGGCGGTGATCGGCGCGCGCCGGGCGGCAGGCGTACCGAGGGCGACGGGGGTGACACTGACCGCTGCGGACGCGGCGCGCCAGCCGCCGGCCAGCGCGGTGAGGACCGCGGCGTGGCTCTCCGGCGGGGCGAGGACGAAGTGCATCTCGTGCCGGTGCCGGATGCCGAGCACGCGGCTGTCCACGCGCGGTGTCACGCCGGTGCCCTGGCGTACCGCGCCGGCGAACCGGCTCGCCGCGTCGGGCGTGTCGAACGAGGTGAGCGTCTCGGGCTCGGCCAGTACGCCGATCGCCGCGCCGCGCGGTTCGTGTCGCGCGGGGCCGGGCGTCGCGGGCCGCGACACTGCGCGGTACAGGACGGCCGCCTCGGCCAGCGCGGTACGGCTGTCGATCGGACCGGCCGACAGCCGTCGACGCAACGCCACCAGGTCTGGAAGCATGGTGTCCTCCTCGGTGGGCTCTGGGAGCCGCCTGGCCCGGGACCGCCGGGTCCGCGCACTCCGGTTGATCGTGACCATAGGTGTATCTGGACTGCTGAGCCGTACTCGGGGACGATCGTTGAGCAAACATTGAGCAGCTGCACGCAGGACCCGTTTGCGGATACGGAGCGTGATGTGGAGATCCTCGTGGTCGAAGACGACGTCCGCCTTGCCGACGCGCTCTGCGTCGCGCTGCGACGACGTGGCTACGGGGTGACACACGTCGGCACCGGTACGGAGGCGCTCGCCGCGCCACCGTGCGACCTCGTGCTGCTCGACCTCGGCCTGCCCGACATGGACGGGCTGACCGTGTGCAAGCAGATGCAGGAGCGGTCGGACGTCGCGGTGATCGTGCTGACCGCGCGCGGCGAGGAACGCGACCGCGTGCTCGGCCTGCGTACCGGCGCGGACGACTACCTGGTCAAGCCGTTCAGCATGGCGGAGCTGACCGCGCGCATCGAGGCGGTGCTGCGCCGGCACCGGCCCCGCCCCGCCGGCCCCGTCGCCGTCGGTACGCTGCGCATCGACCTCGACGCCCGTCAGGTGTCCGTCGCCGACAGCCCCGTCGCGCTGCGTCCCAAGGAGTACGAGTTGCTCGTGGTGCTTGCCCGGGAGGCCGGCACCGTCGTGCCGCGGCACCGCCTGATCATGGAGGTGTGGCGGGCGACCTGGCCCGGTGCCGCCCGCACGTTGGAGGTGCACATCGGGTCGCTGCGGTCGAAGATCTCGGCCGCCGGCCGGATCGAGGCGGTGCACGGCGTCGGCTACCGGTTCGACCCCGAGGGCGCGGGCACCTGATGCGGCGCCGACTCCTCATCACGTACCTGTCGCTGCTCGGCGTCGCGCTCGTCGCGTTCCTGGCGCCGCTGTCGGTGGCGATCGCGCAGCGCGAGACGCAGAGCGTGTTCATCGACCGGGTCAACGACACGACCCGCTTCGCCGCGATCGCCGAGCAGGCGTTGCCGTCGCGCTACACCTCCGTCCTCCAGGACGAGATGTCCTCGTACGACCGGCTGTACGGGATCGGCGTCGCCGTCGTCCTGCCGGACGGCACGATCCGGCTCTCGTCCCGCAGCGGCATCGACCCCTTCTCCGACGCGGTACGCGGGCAGTTCCAGGCCGCGCTGTCCGGCACCCGCGCGCAGTCCAGCGGCGTGGTGTGGCCGTGGCAGGACGATCCGATGGTGGTGGCCGAGCCGATCGGCAACTCCGGCATGATCAGCGGCGTCGTGGTGACCGTCTCGCCGACCGGCAGCCTGCGCGCCACGATCGCCCAGCAACTGGCCGTACTCGCCGCCATCGGCCTCGTCATCCTCGCGATCGGCGCGGCGCTTGCGGTGCCGATCACCCGCTGGCTGGCCCGCCCGCTCAACGAGCTGGACGAGGTGACGCACGCGATCAGTCGCGGCGAGCTCACCGAACGGGTACACGACGACACCGGGCCGCCCGAGTTGCGGCGCTTCGCCACGTCCTTCAACACCATGGCCGACCGGCTCGCCACCCTGATCGAACGCCAACGCGGCTTCATCTCGTACGCCAGCCACCAGCTCCGCACGCCGCTCGCGACCGTACGGCTGCGGGTGGAGAACCTGGGCGACGCCGTACCGATCGAGGCGGCCGAGGACCATCGCCTGGTGCTGGAGGAGGTCGACCGGCTCGCCGCGATCTTCGAGTCGCTGCTGATGTTCGTCCGGACCGGGGCGGAGAAGGCCGAGCTGGTCGACGTGGACGCCGGCGCGGTCGCCGACGCCCGGGTCGCCTCCTGGCAGCCGGTCGCCGAGGCGGAGGGCGTGACGCTGACCCGGTCCGGCGCCGACACCGCCCCGGTACGCGCCGCGAGCGAGACCCTCGACCAGGTCGTCGACGCCCTCGTCCACAACGCGATCAAGAACGGCGGGCGCGGGTGCACGGTGGACATCGCCGTGCGTACCGGGCCGGAGTGGGTCGACGTGCACGTCACCGACGACGGGCCGGGCATGACCGACGACCAGCTCGCCCAGTCGGTACGGCCGTTCTGGCGCCGGCCGTCCGACCGGAACCAGGCCGGTGCCGGGCTCGGCCTGGCCATCGCCGACGCGCTCGTCACCGCGTCGGGCGGCACGCTCACGCTCGGCCACGCCCACCCCACCGGCATCGACGCCCGGGTACGGCTGGCGGCAGGTCCGCCGGAGCCCGCGGGCCATCCGGACGAGTACGCGGAGGTGGTGGGGTGAAGCGGCGCCGACTGTTCGGCGGGCTGGCCGCGGCGGGTGCCGCCGCGCTGCTGCCGGGCTGTACCGACAGCGAGCCGGAGCGCCCGCTGCTGCCGCTCGCCGCCGGCGAGGACGGCGGCGTGTACTGGCCGCTCGGCCAGGCGCTCGCCGTCACCCTGCGCACCCGGTGGCGCTCCGGCACGCTGATCACCAGCGGCTCCGCCGACAACGAGCAGCGGCTGCGCGACGGCCGCGCCCGGCTCGCGTTCAGCACCGTCGACGTCGCCGACCAGTCGCAGACCGGCCGCGCACCGTTCGGCGCGAAGTACCCGCTGCGCGCGCTGGCCGGGCTCTACTCCGACTACGTGCACCTGGTCGTCCGCGCGCAGAGCCAGATGCGCGACCTGGACGGGCTCGCCGGCCGGCCGGTGTCGACCGGCGCGCCCGGCTCGGGTACCGAGATCGTGGCGACCCGGATGCTCGCCGCGGCCGGCATCACCCTGCGCGGGTTCGAGCAGCACCGCCTCGACCTGCACAGCTCGATCGCGGCGCTTCGCGCGGGGGTGGTCGACGCGTTCTTCTTCTCCGGTGGGCTGCCCGCGCCGGCCGTCGCCAAGTTCGTCACCGACGGCGACACCCCGGTACGGCTGCTCGACCTCGGCCAGTACCTCGACACCATGCGCAGCCAGTACGGCGAGGTGTACGCGTCCGGCTGGATCCCGACCAACGCGTACGGGCTGTCGTCGGTGACGACCGTCTCGATCCCGAACATCCTCGCCCTGCCGGCCGGCACCGGCGAGGAGGCCGCGTACCAGCTGACCCGGCTGCTGTTCGTGGCGAAGCCGCGGCTGGCCCGCGCGCACCCGGAGGGCCGGCAGCTCGACCCGCGCTCGGCGATCAACACCTATCCGGTGCCGCTGCACCCCGGTGCGCAGCGCTACTACCGCGACCAGAAGCGCGCCTGACGCCGCCGGGTGGGCGCTCGTGTGCCGGGGTGGCGGAAATCCCGGGGCGGTGCGTGTCGGCGGATGCCTATGCTTGCGGGCGACATGGACACGCCGCCCGCCTCCCCGCCGACCCTTTCCGACCTGAAGTCCCGTCTGGGTGATCTGATGCTCACCGACCGCCGTCGGGTGGGCCGTCGGCTGGACTCGGCGCGCGGCGAGGCCGGGCTGGCCCGGCTCGCCGGCGAGGTTGCGGCGGCAGAACGCCGCGTCGCGGACCGGCGCGCCGCGGTGCCCGCCATCACGTACCCGGAGCAGCTGCCGGTCAGCGCGCACCGGGACGAGATCGCGGCGGCGATCCGCGACCACCAGGTCGTGATCGTCGCCGGCGAGACCGGATCGGGCAAGACCACCCAGATCCCGAAGATCTGCCTCGAACTGGGCCGCGGCATCCACGGCCAGATCGGGCACACCCAGCCGCGCCGGATCGCCGCCCGTACCGTCGCCGAGCGCATCGCCGAGGAACTGGACGTCACGCTGGGCTCGGCGGTCGGCTATCAGGTGCGGTTCACCGACCAGGTCGGGCCGCGCACGCTGGTGAAGCTGATGACCGACGGCATCCTGCTCGCCGAGATCCAGCGCGACCGGATGCTCCGGCGCTACGACACGATCATCATCGACGAGGCGCACGAGCGCAGCCTCAACATCGACTTCCTGCTCGGGTACCTGAAACGGCTGCTGCCCAGCCGCCCCGACCTCAAGGTCGTCATCACCTCGGCCACCATCGAGACCGGGCGCTTCTCGGAGCATTTCGGCGACGCGCCGGTGGTGGAGGTGTCGGGGCGGACGTACCCGGTGGAGGTGCGGTACCGGCCGCTCGTCGAGGAGGCGAGTGCCGGGGCGGTGGAGAGCGGGGACACCGACCGCGAGCGCGACCAGGTGCAGGCGATCAGCGACGCGGTCGACGAGCTGATGGCGGAGGGGCCCGGCGACATCCTCGTGTTCCTGTCGGGGGAGCGGGAGATCCGCGACACGGCCGACGCGCTGCGCAAGCGGGAGCTGCGGCACACCGAGATCCTTCCCTTGTACGCCAGGCTTTCCGCCGCGGAGCAGCACCGGGTGTTCCAGCGGCACTCGGCCCGGCGCGTGGTACTCGCGACGAACGTCGCCGAGACGTCGCTGACGGTGCCGGGCATCCGCTACGTCATCGACCCGGGTACGGCGCGCATCTCCCGCTACAGCCACCGGTTGAAGGTGCAGCGGCTGCCGATCGAGGCGATCTCGCAGGCGTCGGCCAACCAGCGGAAGGGCCGCTGCGGGCGTACCGCGGACGGCATCTGCATCCGGCTGTACGACGAGGAGGACTTCCTCGGCCGCCCCGAGTTCACCGATCCGGAGATCCTGCGTACGAACCTCGCGTCGGTGATCCTGGCGATGGCCGCGGCGCAGTTGGGCGACATCGACGACTTCCCGTTCCTCGACCCGCCGGACCATCGGCAGGTCCGGGCCGGCGTGCAGTTGCTGGAGGAGCTGGGCGCGATCACCGAGCGGGACGGGCGGCTGACTCCCTTGGGGCGCAAGCTTTCCCAGCTGCCGGTCGACCCGCGGCTGGCGCGGATGGTGCTGGAGGCGGAGAGTACCGACGCGGTCGGCGAGGTGCTCGTGATCGCCGCGGCACTGTCCATTCAGGACCCGCGGGAGCGGCCGAGCGACGCGCAGCAGCAGGCGTCGCAGGCGCACGCCCGGTTCGCCGACAAGGAGTCGGACTTCCTGGCGTACCTGAAGCTCTGGTCGTACGTGCGGGAGAAGCAGAAGGAGCTGTCCGGCAACCAGTTCCGCAAGCTGTGCCGGGCGGAGTATCTCAACTACCTGCGCGTCCGGGAGTGGCAGGACCTGCACAGCCAGCTCAAGCAGGTGGTGCAGCAGATGGGCATCGCCCGCAACAGTCAGGACGCGCCGCCGGACCGGATCCATCAGGCGCTGCTCGCCGGCCTGCTGTCGCACATCGGACTCAAGGACACCGAACGCAAGCGCAACCAGACCCGCGGCCCGGTCGAGTATCTGGGCGCGCGGGGCGCGAAGTTCGCCATCTTCCCCGGCTCGGCGCTGGCGAAGAAGCCGCCGCAGTGGGTGATGGCCGCCGAGCTGGTCGAGACGTCCCGGCTGTGGGCGCGGGTCGTCGCCGGCATCGATCCGTCCACTGTGGAGCGCCTGGCCACGCATCTGGTCAAGCGCACGTACTCCGAGCCGCACTGGGAGAAGAAGCAGGCCGCGGTCGTCGCGTACGAGAAGGTCACGCTCTACGGGGTGCCGATCGTGCCGCGCCGCAAGGTGAACTACGGCCGGATCGACCCGGAGGTGTCCCGGGGCCTGTTCATCCGGCACGCGCTCGTCGAGGGCGACTGGGAGACGCACCACGACTTCTTCGCGGCGAACCGGGCGCTGCTCGCCGAGGTGGAGGACCTGGAGAGCCGGGCTCGGCGGCGCGACATCCTCGTCGACGACGAGACGCTGTACGAGTTCTACGACGGCCGGGTCCCCGCCGACGTGGTGTCCGGCCGGCACTTCGACGCCTGGTGGAAGAAGATCCGGCGCGAGCAGCCGGGCCTGCTGACGTTCACCGCGGCGATGCTCGTGAACGACGGCGCCGGCGACGTCAGCGCCGCCGAGTACCCGGATGTCTGGTCGCACAACGGCCTGCGCCTCGATCTGGCGTACGAGTTCGAGCCGGGCGCCGCGGACGACGGCGTCACCGTACGGGTGCCGCTGGCGGTGCTGGGGCAGGTGCGCGCGGAGGACCTGGAGTGGCAGGTGCCGGGGCTGCGCGAGGAGCTGCTCACCGCGCTGCTGAAGTCGCTGCCGAAGCAGATCCGCCGCAACCTGGTGCCGGTGCCGGACACCGCCCGCGCGTTGTTGCACCGGATCTCGCCGGACGACGGGCCGCTGCTGTCCACAGTGGAGCGTGGGTTGCGCGCGATGCTCGGCGTCTCCGTACCGCGGGACGCCTGGCAGCTCGACGCGCTGCCGGACCACCTCCGTCCGAACTACCGGGTCGAGGACACCGCGGGGCACGTCCTGGCCGAGGGCAAGGACCTGGCCTCGCTCAAGGAGAAGCTGGCCGACCAGGCGCGTACCGCGCTGTCGGAGTCGGCGCCCGACATCGAACGGACCGGCCTGCGGGACTGGACGATCGACACCCTGCCCACCGTGTACGAACGGACGATCGCCGGCCAGCACGTCCGCGCGTACCCGGCGCTCTCCGACGACGGCGACTCGGTGTCGGTGCGGTTGACGGACTCCGTTGCGGCGCAGGCGGAGCAGCACTGGCGCGGGTTGCGCCGGCTGATCCTGCTGACCGTTCCCTCGCCCGCGAAGTACGTCCTGGCCAACCTGTCCAACACGACGAAGCTGGCGCTGTCGGCGAACCCGCACGGCAGCGTCACCGCGCTGCTCGCCGACTGCACCGACTGCGCCGCCGACAAGCTGATGGCCGAGGCCGGCGGCGCCGTGTACGACGCGGAGGGGTTCGCGCGCCTGCGGGCCGCCGTACGCGCCGGGCTCAACCCGACCGTCCTCGGCGCGCTGACCGCCGTCGAGAAGATCCTCGCCACCCACCGGCGGATCCTCGGCCGCGTCGGCAACACCGGCAACGTGCTGCTGCTGCCGGCGTACTCCGACATCAGGGCGCAGCTCGCCGCGCTCGTCCACGCCGGCTTCGTCACCGAGACCGGCTGGCAGCGGCTCGCCGACCTGCCGCGCTACCTGACCGCGATCGACAGGCGGCTCGACCGGCTGCCCGCCAACCCAGGCCGGGACCGCGAGCAGATGCAGCGCGTCCAGGAGCTCACCCGCGAGTACGCGGACGCGGCCGCCGGCCACCCGCGGTCCGAGCGGCTCGTCGCGATCCGCTGGATGCTGGAGGAGCTGCGCGTCAGCTACTTCGCGCAGGGTCTCGGCACGCCGTACCCGATCTCCGACCGGCGGGTCGAGCGCGCACTCGACGAGCTCTGAGCCGTGCCGGCGGCGGGTAGCATGACCGTCATGCGTGAGGTACTGGCCGGTCTGGTCGTTTTCGGGGTGCTCGCGGGAGTGCTGGTGCTGCTCGTGGCCCTGGCGGCCCGGGTGCGCCAGCGCGGCATCGGCGACGCCGTGGTGAGCCCGGCCGAGGAGATCTGGCACCCCAACGCCCGGGAGTACCGGTTCGTCATCGAGGCGCTGGCCGAGCGCAAGGTGCCGATCCCGTCCCCGGGCGACCGCCTGACCGGGCGCCGCCGCACCCGCTGAACGAACCTTTTGCGGGGCCGTCGCACTCCTAGGGGATGACTGGGAGGTGACGGGTGGCGGAGTTGAACGGCTTCGGCGAGTTCGTGGCGGCGAGGTCGGGGACGCTGATGCGCCTCGGGTACCTGCTGACCGGCGACCATCCGCATGCCGAGGACCTGCTCCAGACGGCGTTGATGCACACCGCGCAGCGCTGGCGGAAGATCACCGATCCCAACGCGTACGCCCAGCGCGTCATGGTCAACGAGTGCACCTCGTGGTGGCGCCGCCGGCGGATCCGGGAACACAGCACGGAGCATCCGCCGGACCGCGCGTCCGGCGAGGACACCGCCAACGACGTGGTACGCCGGGACGCGTTCGTGCGGGCACTGCGGACGCTGCCGCCGCGGCAACGCGCGGTCATCGCGCTCCGGTTCTACGACGACCTGAGTGAGGCCGAGACCGCGCGCGTGCTGGGCTGCGCGTTCCGTGGCAGCCGGGACCCGAGCGGGGTGCTGCCGAGCGGCGAGGTCGTGTTCGGCGCGCCCGGCCCGGCGCCGTCCGGTACACCGGGTCACCAACGATGGCGGCAGGGGCCCGGGGTGTACCGGATGATCGATCCGCGTGCGCGCAGGGTCATCCGTACGATGCGGGTCGACGACGCGGTCACCTGGGGAGCCCAGCGTCAGGGCGGCAAGCTCGTGTGGGGCGACGCCGGGGACTCCGTGTCCCTCCTCGCGGTCTCGCCGGACGGCCGCAGCGCCGCGCTGACCGGCGCGGTGGACGCCGGCCCGCTGATCCGGATCGTCGACCTGGGCACCGGCCACGTCGTGCACACCATCGGCCTCGCCCATCCGGTACCCGTCGACGACCGCACCGTGGTCGTCTCGCTCTGGCGGGTGACCCGGTACGAGGCGGACCGCGTCACCGTCGTCGGATACGACGGCGGTCCGGTGGTGTACCTGTCGATCGATCCGGTCGCCGGCACGTCCGTCGCCGGGACCACGACGCGGTACCCGCTGGGTACGGTAATGCCCGGCGCCAGGCGGTGAGCCCCGGCGGTCAGCGCGGGTCCGGCGGGACGGGCTCGGCGGCGCTGGTCTCGCCGAAGGCCCGGCCGAGCGCGCGTACCTCGTCCTCCAGTTGGGGGACAAGGGTTCTGGCCTTGCGGGTGAGGACGGCGCCGGCGAGCGGGCCGGTGAACACGGTACGCAGGGCCTGGACGGCGGCGAGCGCGCGCGGCACGTACACCCGGCGGCGCCGATGCTCGATGCCGTCCACAATGGACCGCGCGCACTGCTCCGTGGTCATCGTGGCCGACAGCGGCCACGGCAGCCTGCGCATCGACTCGCGGAACGTGCGCAGGTCGTGCCGCTGGTCGCGGACCATGTCGGTGTCCACCCAGATCGGGTGCGCGGTCCCGACGCGGACGCCGTGGTGCGCGACCTCCAGCCGCAGCACGTTGCCGAACTGCTCGACGCCGGCCTTGGACGCGCAGTAGGCCGCCATGCCCGGCAGCATCGTGAACGCCGCCGCGGACGACACCAACAGCAGGTATCCCTTGCGGGACAACACTTCCGGGAGCGTCGCCGACACCGTGCGCAGCACCCCGACGAGGTTCACTTCGACCGTACGCGCGAGCGCGTCGGCCGGGTTGACCGCGACCGTGCCGTTGTTCGCGATGCCCGCGTTCGCGACGACGGTGTCGATGCCGCCGAGCGCCCGCACCGTACCGGCGACGGCGGCGTCGACGGACGCCTGGTCGGTGACGTCGCACTCGAACCACACGTGTCCGTCGCCGAGGTCGGCGGCGAGCGCCCGCAACCGGTCCGGTTCCAGCCCGGCGAGGGCGAGCCGGGCGCCGCGCGCCGCGGCCAGCCGGGCCGTCCGTTCGCCGATGCCCCGGGCCGGCCCGGTCACGAACACCACGCTGTCACGCAGAGAGCGACGCATCCTTGCCACCTTCCCGCGCGGCGAGCGCGATCAGCGTACTGGCAACGGTTTCCGGGGTTTCCAGGGTGAGCATGTGGCCGCGGCCGGGCAGCACGGCGAGCCGCGCCGAGTCGATCGTGTCGGCCAGGAACCGCGCGTTCCGGGGCGGGGTGAGCCGGTCCCGGTCGCCGACCAGGATCCGCACCGGCAGCGCGGACAGCGCGCCCAGCCCGGCCCGCTTGTCGTGCGCCTCCAGCACCGGTACGAACTCCGCGACCGTCCGGATCGGGCAGGCGTGGATCACGTCGGCGCCGGCGCGGACCACCTCCGGCGCGGCGGTCGGGCCGAACAGCATGCGCGCCATGATCTCCCGGTGCTGCGGCAGCGCGGGCGGCGCGAGCCGCCGGACGGCGTCGACCAGCCTCGGACAGCGCCGCGCGGCGACACCGACCGGTCCGTGCAGCGAACGTAGCAGGGCCGGCGGGGCGGCGTCCGGGTCGCCGGCCGTGGTCGACACCAGCGCCACACCGTCCACTCTGGACGCCAACAGATCCGGGTACGCGGTGGCGAACGCCATGACGGTCATCCCGCCCATGGAGTGCCCGCCCAGCACGATCCGGCCGTCCGGCGCGGTCGCCTCGATGATCCGAGCCAGGTCGGCGCCGAGCAGGTCGATCGACAACGCGCTCGTGCCGCGGCCGGACCGCCCGTGGTGCCGCTGGTCGTACGACACCACGCGCAGCCCCGGATCGTCCCGGACCACCCGTCGTACCACCGGATCCCAGGTGGCCGACGACAGCGCCCAGCCGTGCGCGAGCACCAGCGTACGGTCGGCGTCGGCGGGGCCGGCGACCCGCACGGCCAGCGGCGTACCGTCGTCGGCCGTCACGGTGCTCATGCCGCCTCCCCGGAACGGAGTGCGTCGGCGGTGCTCATGCCGCCTCCTCGGAACGGAGTGCGTCGGCGGTGCTCATGCCGCCTCCTCGGAACGTAGTGCGTCGGCGGTGCTCATGCCGCCTCCTCCGCTCGGGTACGCAGGTGGTAGCCGCGCGGGTCGAAGCTGCGGGTGATCTGGCGGAACCGCCAGGCGAACGACGGCCAGAGCGTCGTGTTGCGGCCGGTCTCGTCCAGGTACCAGCTGCGGCAGCCGCCGGTGTTCCACACCGTCGGGCCGAGCCGCCGTTGCAGCGCCTCGTTGTACGCGTCCTGCGCACCGGGCTCGACCTCGACCGCGGCCAGCCCGTACGTGTCCATCTTGGACAGTGCGTCGAGCACGTAGTTCAGCTGGGACTCGATGATGTACACCATGGACGTGTGGCCGAGCCCGGTGTTCGGCCCGATGAGCAGGAACAGGTTAGGGAACCCGGCGACCGTGGTCCCGCGGTACGCGGACATGCCGCCGCGCCAGGCGTCCGCGAGCCGCAGCCCGTCGCGGCCGGTCAGCCGGTCGGCGATCGGCGGCCTGGTTGCGGCGAACCCGGTGCCGAAGATGATCGTGTCGACCTCGTGCCGGCGCCCGTCGACGGTACGCACGGCGTCGGGCTCGACGGCCGCGATCGGCATGGTCTCCAGGCGCGCGTTGTCCCGGCCGAGTGCCGGGTAGTAGTCGTTGGAGATGAGGATGCGCTTGCAGCCGATGGTGTAGTCGGGTAGGAGTGCCTGACGCAGTGCGGGATCCGGCACCTGCCGGCGCAGATGGGTACGTGCCATCCGGGCGGCCACACCGAGCAGCTTCGGTCGCATCGTGAAACCCACGGCGAGCGTCTCCCTCGCGGTGTAGATGCCGGCCCGGGCCAGCGCCCGCGTTCCCGGTACGGTGCGGTAGAGCCACCGCTCGACGCCGGTGATGTCGCGGTCGGTGCGCGGCACGATCCACGGTGGCGTCCGCTGGAACACGGTGAGCCGGTCAACCTCGTCGACGATCCGTGGTACGAACTGGATCGCCGAGGCGCCGGTGCCGATCACCGCGACCCGCGTGCCGGCGAGGTCGTGGTCGTGCCGCCACCGGGACGAGTGGAACATGGTGCCGGCAAAGGAATCCAGCCCGTCGATGGCCGGCAGCGACGGTTCGCTGAGCGGACCGGTGCCGACCACGAGGACCCGACCGGTGAACGTGCCACGCGCGGTCCGCACCCGCCAGAGCGCCGCCGCGTCGTCCCAGTCGGCGGCCAGCAGCTCGTGCCCGAGCCGGAGGTGTGGCGCGAGGTCGAACCGCCGCACGCAGTCCAGCAGGTACCGCTGGATCTCCGGCTGCGCGGAGAAGGAGCGGGACCAGTGTGGGTTCGGCGCGAAGGACAGCGAGTACAGGTGGGAGGGGACGTCGCAGGCCGCGCCGGGGTACGCGTTGTCGCGCCAGGTGCCGCCGATCTTGTCGGCGCGTTCGAGGACGGCGAAGTCGGTGCGGCCGGCGAGCCGGAGTCGGATCGCGGCGCCGAGCCCGGCGAATCCCGCGCCGATGATCAACACGTCGTGGTGTTCGTCCATGGTGGCCACGCTTTCCGCTATTGACCGATAGTCAATAAGCTAGGCTGGGTAGAGTGCCGCGTCAAGGGGGAAACCGTGACAACTCCGCGCCGTACCCGGCTCGACCCGGACGCCCGCCGGGCGCAGCTCGTCGAGCTGGGCGTCCGCGCCCTCTCCCGGGGCAGCCTCTACGACCTGAGCCTCGACGAGCTGGCCGGCGAGGCCGGCATCTCCCGATCGCTGCTGTTCCACTACTTCGGCTCCAAGCGGCGGTTCCAGCTCGCCGTGGTCGAGGCGGCCGCCGCGGGCCTGCTCACTCACACCGAGCCGGACCGGTCCCACCCACCGTCCGTCCAACTGCGACAGTCCATAGAGGACTCCGTCGGCTACGTGTCGGCCCGCCGCGACCTCTACCTCTCCCTGGTACGCGGGGCCGCCAGCGGTGACGCCGCCATGCGCGAGATCTTCGACCGGACCCGCACCGCGCTCGTCGACCGGATCATGGACGGCATCGCCGAACTCGGTGGTACGCCGGGCGATCCGCTGCTGCCCGTCGCCGTACGGGCCTGGTTGGCGTTCGCCGAGGAGGCGATCATCTCGTGGTCGCCGGACGGCGCCGTCGACCGGGACCGTCTCGTCTCGTTCGTGGAGACGGCCTTCTACCGCGCGGTACTCGACGCGCCCTGAGAGGTGCGCAGAGCCGGGCTCTGCACCTGTGATGCCTCCTGGTGTGCAGAGCCGGGCTCTGCACACCAACCGCGACCCCGGTCCGGTCAGTGCGCGTCGACCCGGGCGCCGCGGAGAATGGGGCCCCACAACAGATCCGTGATGTCGCCGAGCCGGGTGACCTGGCTCCCGGTCGCCGCCGCGACGAGCGGGTTGACCAGGGCGCGCTCCTCCGACGTCCCGGCGTACCCCATGTCGACGGTGCCGGTGCCGCCGCCCTGGCCGGTCGGACCCGCCGGTACGTCGGGATCCTGGAGGATCGGCACCTGCGGCAGGCCCGTCGTCAGGCCGCCGTGGTCCTTGCTCCGGTCGTACCCGTCGGGCACGGGCGCCTCGGGCGCCGGTACCGGCGCGGCGTTCGGCAGGCCCCAGCAGCGCGGCCCGATGTCCGCGCCGTTCACCGGTTCGTCCCCGGGCAGGTACTTGCCGGAGTCGCGGGTGATTTCGAGGGTGATGTGGAGGCGGCCGGTGTCGAAGGCGCCTTCGATGTTCTTTTGCAGGGCGAGCATTCCGGCGGTGAGGCAGGGGTATTCGGGTGAGTATTCGGCGAGGACGGACAGCAGGGGTCGGGAGACCTGGCCGAGTTGGATGAGGCGGCCTTCGTGGCGTTGCAGGAAGGGTGTGGCGGTGTCGGCGAGGCCGGTGGTGTCGGCGGTGAACGCGGCGAGGTTCGCGCGTTGTTCGGTGATGGTCGAGGAGGTGACGGTGACGTTGGCGAGGATGGTCATGAGGTCGGGTAGGGCGCCGGTGTAGGTGGACAGGACGTCGGCGAGTTTGCGGATGTCGGTGCGGATGGTCGGCATCTGCGCGTTGACGGTGGTGAGGTATTTGTCGAGGGTGACCAGGGTGTCGCCGAGTTGTTCGCCGCGGCCGCGTAGGGCGTTGGCGAGGGCGGAGAGTGTGATCGACAGTTTCTGTGGGGGCAGGGCCCGCAGCAGGGGTAGGACGTCGTCGAGGACGCGTTCGAGTTCGACGGTGCCGGCGGAGGTGTCCTGGTGGATGGTGGCGCCGGCGCGGATGGGGTGCGGGGCGGGTTGGTCGGGGACGGCGAGGTCGACGTATTTTTCGCCGAACAGGGTTTTGGGGAGCATGACGGCGGTGACGTTGGCGGGGATGCGGCGGACGGAGTCGGGGTCGAGGGCGATCGCGAGTCGGGCGGTGGTGCCGTCGGCGGTGATGCCGCGGACCTGGCCGACGACCACGCCGCGGAGTTTCACGTCGGCGCCCTTGTCCAGTTGCAGGCCGGTGTGGTCGGCGGTGACGGTGACCGACACCGACGGCGTGAACACCTTCTCGTACGCACCCACCGACGCCGCGAGTAACGCGGCGACCAGGACGATGAACCCGAGGCCGAGCATGGCGCGCCCGGCCGTACCCCACGGCTGGCGCGCCGGCCACACCGTCACTCTGGTCTCGGCGACCAGGTCCTTGCCCTGCCGGTACGGGTCCATGCCGGACCACCCCTGTCAGCGGACGTCGGGTCTGTCGTACGGTTCGGTCCCGGCGACGCGTCGCCGAGGAGATGTGATGCTGAGGTCCTTGCACCGCAACGGAAACAGCGGCAGGTGTGGCGGGCGCGCCGGCGTGTGGCTGCTGGCCTTGGACACGTCGCAGCCCTCCCCGGTCAGCTCGCGGCGGTTCGCTTCGCCGGGCGCCGCTTCCGGGCCGGCGGCGTACGTTCCAGCAGGGCGACGACGCCCTGCCCGCCGGCGGCGCAGATCGAGACGAGCCCGCGCCGGGCGCCGCGCTCGTGCAGCAGCCGGGCCATCGTCGCCACGATCCGGGCACCGGTCGCGGCGAACGGATGGCCGGTCGCCAGCGAGGATCCGGCCACGTTGAGCCGGTCGCGGTCGATCTCGCCCAGCGGCTCGGACAGGCCCAGCCGCTCGGCGCAGAACTCCGGGTCGCGCCACGCGGCGAGCGTCGCCAACACCTGCGCGGCGAACGCCTCGTGCACCTCGAACAGGTCGATGTCGGCGAACGTCAGTCCGTTGCGCGCCAACAGGGTCGGCACCGCGTACACCGGGGCGGTCAGCAGGCCGTCGTCGCCGTGCACGTAGTCGACGGCGGCGGACTGCGCGTCCGTCAGGTACGCGAGGATCGGGAGGCGGTGCCGCTTCGCCCACTCGTCGGAGCCCAGCAGCACCGATGCGGCGCCGTCGGACAGCGGCGTCGAGTTGCCGGCGGTCATCGTCGCGCTGCCGAACACGGTACGCAGCCGGGCCAGACCCTCCACAGTGGAGTCCGGCCGCAGGATCTGGTCGCGGGTCAGCCCCAGGTACGGCGTGATCTCGTGGTCCAGCAGCCCCGCGTCGTACGCGGCGGCGAGGTTGCGGTGGCTCGCCGCGGCCAGCTCGTCCTGCTCGGTACGCCCGATGTCCCACCGCTCCGCGGTGCGCGCGGCGTGCTCGCCCATGGACAGGCCGGTGCGCGGCTCGACGTTGCGCGGGATCTCGGGCACGACCTGGCCGGGCCGCAGCCCGCCCAGCGCGCGTACCCGGGGCCAGACGCCGCGGGCCCGGTTCGCCGACAGCAGCACGGCACGCAGGTCGTCGTTGAGCCCGATCGGTACGTCGCTCGCGGTGTCCACGCCGCACGCGACGCCCGCGTCGAGCTGACCCAGCTCGATCTTGTTGGCGATCGCGACCGCCGCCTCCAGGCTCGTCGTGCACGCCCGCTGCATGTCGTACGCCGGGGTGCGCGGGTCGAGCCGGGTGCCGAGCACGGACTCACGGGTGAGGTTGAAGTCGCGGCTGTGCTTGAGGACCGCACCGCCCACGACCTCGCCCAACCGCTCGCCGGCCAGGCCGAAGCGGGCGACCAGGCCGTCCAGCGCGGCGGTCAGCATGTCCTGGTTGGAGGCCGTGGCGTAGCGCCCGTTCGCCCGGGCGAACGGGATCCGGTTGCCGCCGAGCACGCCGACCTTCACGGGGCAGACCATACTTGCGGGCGACCTTACCCGCAAGTAAGGATGTGTCCATGGCCGACCGGTACCAGCGCGTCACGTCCTCTGGCCCGGGGCGGGCGATCGCCCGCCGCCTCGGACTGCCCCGCCCCGCCGTCCTCCCGCGGTACCGGTCCGGCGATCCGCCCGTGCCCGGCCCGGTGCTGGTCGGACCGGACGGCGCGCTGGCCACGGCCGTGCGCACGGCGCTCGACGGTACCGGCGTGGAGATCGTGGCCGGTGCGGAGCGGCCCGCGGCACTGGTGTTCGACGCCGGCGGGATCACCGGGCCGGCGGAGCTGCGGGCGCTGCGGGAGTTCTTCGGCCCGCGCGTACGGTCGGTCCGCTCCGGTGGCCGGGTGCTCGTGCTCGGCCGCCCGCCGGACGGGACGAGTCACGCGGGCGACGTCGCGCGGCGCGCGCTGAGCGGGTTCGTCCGCTCGCTCGGCAAGGAGGTCGGCCGCGGCATCACCGTCTCGCTCGTACGGGTCGCGACCGGCGCCGAGGCCGGGATCGGCGGTACGGTGCGCTTCCTGCTCTCGCCCCGCTCCGCGTACGTGTCGGGCCAGGTGATCGACGTCGGTCCGGCAGCAGTGTCCACATCGGACCCGGCCGAGCCGCTTGCCGGGCGTACCGCGGTCGTGACCGGTGCGGCGCAGGGGATCGGCGCGGCCATCGCCGAGACGCTCGCGCGCGACGGCGCTCGCGTCGTCTGCCTGGACGTACCGGCGCAGGGCGAGGCGCTCGCCGCGGTCGCCAACCGGATCGCGGGTACCGCGCTGCACCTCGACATCACCGCCGACGGCGCCCCGGCCACGCTCGCCGCGTACCTGACCGAGCGGTACGGCGGGGTCGACATCCTCGTGCACAACGCCGGCGTGCTGCGGGACCGGACGCTCGCGAAGATGACCGAGGCCGAGTGGGACACCGTGCTCACGGTGAACCTGGTGGCGCAGCAAGCGATCACCGACGGCCTGCTGGCGGATGGCCTGCTGGGCAAGGGATCCCGGGTCGTCTGCCTGTCCTCGCTGAACGGCATCGCCGGCGCCGCCGGGCAGACCAACTACGCCACCAGCAAGGCCGGCGTCATCGGCCTCGTCGAGGCGTACGCGCCGGTGTTGGCCTCGCGCGGCGGGACGATCAACGCGGTCGCGCCCGGCTTCATCGAGACGCGGATGACCGCCTCGATGCCGTTCGCGGTCCGCGAGATCGGTCGTCGCGCGAACAGCCTCGCCCAGGGCGGCCTGCCGATCGACGTGGCCGAGACCGTCGCGTGGCTCGCCCAACCCGACTCCGCCGGCATCACCGGCCAGACCGTGCGGGTCTGCGGCCAGAACATGCTTGGTGCGTGAGCCGTGTTCGTCGACTACCTGCGCGGCCTGCTCCCCAGACCCTCCACTGTGGAGCTTCCGGACACGGTGCGCGGCACCGAGACGCGGATCGACCTGGACCACCTCGCCCGGTACGCGCGGGTCTGCGGCTACACCCTCACCGGCCCGGTGCCGCCGACCTACCCGCATGTGCTGGGGTTCGCGTCCGGGCTGGCGTTGATGGCCGACCGGGCGTTCCCGTTCCGGCTGCCCGGCCTGGTGCACGTCCGCCAGCACATCACGGTACGCCGGCCGATCGCGGTGACCGAGGCGCTCGGTGTCCGCGTGCACGCGGAAAACCTTGCCCCGCACCGGCGCGGCGCCACCGTCGACGTCGTCACCGACCTGTTCGCCGGGGACGAGGCGGTCTGGTCGGGCCGCTCGACGTACCTGCGGCGCGGCGCGGCGGTGCCGGGGGAGCCGGCGGACGAGGACGCACCGGAGCCGGTGCCGCCCACGACCCTCCTCGACCTGCCGGGCGGTCTGGGCCGCCGGTACGCCGCGGTCTCCGGTGACCGCAACCCGATCCACCTGTCGGCGTTGACGGCCCGCCCGTTCGGCTTCCGTACCGCGATCGCGCACGGCATGTGGAGCGCGGCCCGCTGTCTCGCCGCGCTGTCCGGGCGGCTGCCCGACGCGTACGCGGTGGATGTCCGCTTCGTCCGGCCGGTGCGGATCCCGGGACGGGTCGGCTTCGGGGCGCGGACCGGCGACGGGGCATTCGCCCTCAGCGCGAAGGACGGCGGGAAGCTGCTTGTCGCGGGGTCCTGGGCGTAGCCCAGCGTTCGCCGCGGAGCAGGTTGTCCAGGCCGAGCCAGGCGAAGTTCATCAGCCGGGCGGCGGTCACGTCCGGATCCTCGGCCGGGCCGGCGCCGGACACCGTCCAGTCGGCGAGCGCCTCGCACGAGCCCACCAGCGCGTGCGCGAGCGCGACCAGGTCCTCGTTCGGCGTACGCCGGCGCCGGGGTGCGGCCCGTTCCGCCACGCTGCGCCGGATCAGCGCCGCGACGAAGTCCACAATGGACGTACGCAGGGCCGCGACCTCGGCGGCGAACGGGTCCCCGTGCGCGGGCGCCTGCTGGTGCAGCACGCGCCACGCGTCCCGGTGCTCGGCGACGACCGTGCAGAACGCCCGCAACCCGCTCCACAGCTGGCGATCCGGCGCCAGCGTCTCGTCGTACACCGACGTGACGGCGGCCAGCACCCGGGCGGCCTCGCGCTTGATGCAGGCGAGAAACAGGTCCTCCTTGCTGCCGAGGTAGAGGTAGAGCATGGGTTTGGAGATGCCGGCGCGGTCGGCGACCTCGTCCATCGACGCGGCGTGGTAGCCGCGCCGGGCGAACTCGGCAACGGCGGCGTCCATCATCTGCTGCTCGCGCACCGCGCGCGGCAGGCGTTTCGGTTTCGCGGCCGATGCTTCGCTCACCCTTGCCACCCTATCGGCCCGGCCGCTAATCTTACTCGCAAGTAGGGTTACTTCGGAGTAAGGAGTGGCGTCCATGGCCCTCGATCTGTCCGAACTGGACTTCGGCGCGCTGGAGCCGGCCGAGTTCGCCCGCATCGTCAAGCACGCGTCCAAGGGCGAGCTGACCGAGGCGATGGCCGGGCCGCACCGCCGCGCCGTGCTCGACGAGGTGTTCGCCCGGATGTCGAGCCGGCTGCGCCCCGACAAGGCCGCCACGCTGCGCGCCGTCGTCCACTGGACCATCACCGGCGACACCGGCGCCGACGAGTACGAGCAGGTGATCGCCGACGGCGCCTGCACCGTCGGCCCGCCGACCGACGCCGAGCCGCGCCTCACCATCACCACCGACGCGGTGAGCTTCCTGAAACTGGTGTCCGGCAACGCATCCGGGCCCGCCCTGTTCATGACGCGCAAGCTGCGGCTCGACGGCGACCTCGGCCTGGGCGCCGGGCTGACCGGATACTTCGACATCCCGAAGGCGTGATGCTGCCGTGTTCTCGCTGGAACTGTCCGACGAACAGCGCGACCTCCGCGACTGGGTGCACGGCTTCGCCGCCGACGTCGTACGGCCCGCCGCCGCGGAATGGGACGAGCGCGAGGAGACGCCCTGGCCGGTGATCGCCGAGGCGGCGAAGATCGGGCTGTACGGGTTCGAGACCCTTGCCGAGCTGTGGGCCGACCCGGCCGGCCTGTCGCTCCCGATCGCCAACGAGGAGCTGTTCTGGGGCGACGGCGGTATCGGCATGGCCATCTTCGGCACCACGCTCGCGGTCGCCGGCATCTTCTCCGCCGGCACGCCCGACCAGCTCGCCGAGTGGGTTCCCGACTGCTTCGGCGACACCGACGACCCGAAGGTCGCCGCCTACTGCGTGTCCGAGCCCGAAGCCGGCTCCGACGTCGCTGCGATGCGCACCCGCGCGCGGTACGACGAGGCGACCGACGAGTGGGTCCTCAATGGACAGAAGGCGTGGATCACCAACGGCGGCATCGCCAACGTGCACGTCGTCGTCGCGTCGGTCGACCCGTCGCTCGGCACCCGCGGCCAGGTTGCCTTCGTCGTACCGCCCGGCACGAAGGGTGTCGAGTCCACCCGGAAGATCCGCAAGCACGGCCTGCACGCCTCGCACACCGCCGACGTGTTCTTCGACGACGTCCGCGTACCCGGGCGTTGCGTGCTGGGCGGCAAGGAGAAGCTGGCCGAACGCCTCGCCCGTGCCCGCGAGTCCCACGGCAGCGGCCGGCACGCCGCGTTCGGTACGTTCGAGCTGACCCGGCCGACCGTCGGCGCCCAGGCCCTCGGCATCGCCCGCGCCGCCTACGAGTACGCGTTGGACTACGCGAAGACCAGGGTCCAGTTCGGACGGTCCATCGTGGACAACCAGTCGATCGCGTTCAC
The DNA here is from genome assembly GCA_036503555.1 of Actinocatenispora sp. Lineage (GTDB taxonomy): Bacteria > Actinomycetota > Actinomycetes > Mycobacteriales > Micromonosporaceae > Actinocatenispora. Next base: position 114,995 of record DASXWQ010000042.1, on the reverse strand, counting down.
GCTGGCCGACATGCGTACCGAGATCGACGCCGCGCGGCTGCTCGTGTGGCGGGCCGCGTGGATGGGGCGTACCGGCCAGACGTTCGACGCCGCGCAGGGCTCGATGTCGAAGCTCAAGGCCGGCGACGTCGCCGTCTGGGCCACCGAACGCGCCATCCAGATCCTCGGCGGCGCCGGCTACAGCCGCGACCAACCGGTCGAGCGGATGCACCGCGACGCCAAGATCTACCAGATCTTCGAGGGCACCGCCGAGATCCAGCGCCTCGTCATCGCCCGCGCCATCAGCGGCCACCGGATCGACGGCCGTTGACGCCGTCGGCGGCGCCGCACCGGGGCCGCCGACGGCACGGCTGCGGCGTACCGCGCTGGCTACCGTTGCCGGGAAGCCGCCTGGCGCGGCACCGCGACGGAGGGAAGCTCTCGTGGCGCACTCACCACACCGCCGCTGGAAGGGCTGCCGGCTGTGCAAGCCGCACAAGCACCGCGGCCACGGCGACGGCGTACGCGCGCCGTGGCGGGTGATGCGCCAGGTCGGCGTGAAGCGCCGCTGGAACCGGCACCAGACCGGGCACTGACGAGCCGGTCGGCGGTCGTCCCGCGGCGCGGCCCGCCGGCCAGCGGCCTCGCGCGCGTCCGCGGATTCCTGTACTACGTCGACGCGTCCCACCGCTGACCGGGGCTCAGGCGCCCACCCGCTGCGGCCGTCGGCGCCAGAGGAGTGCGAGGGCGGCGATGCCGGCGAGGCAGGGCAGGAGGCCGAGCCAGCCGAGCAGCGGCGGCAGGCCGGTGTCGCCGGACGTGTCGCGTACGAGCAGGTCGAAGAGCGCGACGCTGGTGCCGACGGCGAACAGCCCGGTGGCGACCCAGCGGGCCCACGGCTTCCGCCGGCCCGCGGCCCAGAGCGTACCGAGCCAGCCGAGGACGCCGAGCGCCCCGACGACGGACAGGTAGACCAGGTACGTGGTGGCGGCGGTGTCGATGCGGGCGGCGTCGTACGACGGGTAGCCGGCGCGGATGTGGTCGGCGAGCACGGTGCCGCTGGCGTACGGGGCGAGCAGGGCGACGAGGGTGAGGGCGAGGCCGGCGACCAGCGCGGCCATCGCGGATCGTGGGTATCGGATCGTGCGCATGTGGTCGTTTCCCCCATCTTCGGCCGGTCCGGTGCGTGCTGCGCGAGTTGCCGGAAGGCCGAGTTGTACGTTGTAAAACTACGCATCCCACGGTACCTTTACGTCGTACAACACGTCAACCGAGAGCGGGAGAACACGATGGCCGCCAGCCGACGCCGCGGGCAGCACGCCGGCCTCACCGGCCCCGCGATCCTCGACACCGCCGTCGCGCTGGCCGACCGGGAGGGCCTGGCCGCGCTGTCGATGCGCCGGCTCGGGACCGAGCTGGGCGTCGAGGCGATGGCTCTCTACCACCACTTCCCGAACAAGGACGCGCTGCTCGACGCGATGGTGGAGGCGCTGGCCACCGCGTCGCCGGTGCCCCGCTTCGGCCGTACCGACTGGCGCGACGGGCTGCGCGACTACACCCGCACGCGGCTGGACATCCTTGCCGCACACCCGAACCTGGTGCCGCTCGTACTGTCCCGGCCGGCGACGACCGAGGGCACCCTGCGGATGATGGAGGACCTGCTCGACTCGCTCGGAACGGCGGGATTCCCGCCGCGGCGGGCCCTCGACATGGTGTACGCCCTGAACGGGCTCATCGTCGTGCACGCCGCGCTCGGCGCCGGCGTCGGCGACGCGCCGGCGCCGCACGGCGAGCCGGGGCAGACCAGCCGACTGGCCGCGGTACCCGCCGAGGCGTACCCGTTGCTCGCGGAGGCCGCGCGGGCCAGTGCCCGGCGCGGCCCCACGGCCCGGTTCGAGTTCGCGTTGGCGGCGCTGCTCACCGGCTTCCCCGACCCGGCCTGACGCGACCCGGCGTGACGCGATCGGGTATGGCGCGACCGGGTCTGGCGCGATCGGGTATGGCGCGATCGGGTGTGATGCGAGCCGGTCAGCGGCTTGCGAGCAGCTCCAGCATGTCGACCACGCGGTGGGAGAAGCCCCACTCGTTGTCGTACCAGGCGGCGACCTTCACGTGGCGGCCGTCGACGCGGGTCAGGGCGGAGTCGAAGATCGAGGACGCCGGGTTGCCGACGATGTCGGAGGAGACGAGCGGATCCTCGGAGTACTCCAGGATTCCGGCGAGCGGACCGTCGGCCGCCGCGCGGTACGCGGCCAGGACGTCGTCGCGGGAGACGTCCCGGGCGACCGTCGTGTTGAGTTCCACGATGGAACCGACCGGGACCGGTACGCGGATCGAGTCGCCGGACAGCCTGCCGTCGAGCTTCGGCAGGACGCGGCCGATCGCCTTCGCCGCGCCGGTCGTGGTCGGCACGATGTTGACGGCGGCGGCGCGGGCGCGGCGGGCGTCCCGGTGCGGCGCGTCCTGGAGGTTCTGCTCCTGCGTGTACGCGTGCACGGTCGTCATGAAGCCGTGTTCGATGCCGGCGAGGCCGTCCAGCACCGAGGCCAGCGGCGCGAGCGCGTTGGTCGTGCAGGAGGCGGTGGAGACGACGGTGTGCGTGGCCGGGTCGTACGCGTCGGTGTTGACGCCGTACGCGACGGTCACGTCGGCGCCGGCCGATGGCGCGCTGACGAGTACCTTGCGCGCGCCCGCGTCGAGGTGCGCGCGGGCGGCCTCGGCGGCGGTGAAGCGGCCGGTCGACTCCAGCGCGACGTCCACGCCCAGCTCGGTCCAGGGCAGGCGGGCGGGATCGCGTTCGGCGAGGACCTTGATGCGCCGGCCGTCGACGAGGACGGCGTCCCCGTCGACCGTGACCGGGCGGCCGAGCCGGCCGGCGGTCGTGTCGTAGGCGAGCAGTCGGGCCAGGGCGGCGGGTTCGGCGAGGTCGTTGACGGCGACGACCTCCAGCTTGCTGTCGCGTTCCAGCATGGCGCGCAGTACGTTGCGTCCGATCCGGCCGAATCCGTTGACGGCGATGCGAGTCATGAGAGATGTCCCTTCGTCCGAGAACCAGCCTGCCGCCCCGGACCGCCGCCGCGACCACGGCGGGAGCGCCATGGTTCGCAAGGATCCCGCCAGCCCGCGGTCAGGTACCGCGCGAGAACGTCCGGCGGTACTCGCTCGGCGTCGTACCGAGGATCCGTTGGAAGTGCGCGCGCAGGTTCGTCCCGGTGCCGAGCCCGACGTCCGCGGCGATCTGCTCGACGCCGCGGACCGAACGCTCCAGCAGTTCCCGGGCGGCGTCGATGCGGGCGCGCATCACCCACTGCATCGGCGTGTAGCCGGTGTCCTCGACGAACCGCCGGGAGAACGTACGCGGTGACACGGCCGCGTGCCGGGCCAGCACCTCCAGGCTGAGCGGCTCGCCGAGCCGGGTCAGCGCCCACTCGCGGGTCGCCGCGAACCGGCTGCCGAGCGGCTCGGGGACGCTGCGCGGCACGTACTGCGCCTGGCCGCCGCTGCGGTACGGCGCCGCCACCAGCCGGCGGGCCGCGTGGTTCGACGCCGCCACCCCCAGCTCACCGCGCAGGATGTGCAGGCACAGGTCGATCCCGGACGCGGCGCCCGCCGACGTGAGCACGCTGCCCTCGTCGACGAACAGCACGTTCTCGTCCACGCGTACGAGCGGGTGCTTGGCGGCGAGGTCCCGCGTGTAGTGCCAGTGCGTGGTGGCTCGCCTGCCGTCGAGCAGGCCGGTCGCGGCCAGCGCGAAGGCGCCCGTGGAGATCGCGGCGAGCCGCGCGCCCCGCTCGTGCGCGGCGACGAGCGCGGCCACGACGCGCGGCGGCGGATCCTCCCGGGCCGGGAACCGGTAGCCGGGAATGAACACGATGTCCGCCCACTCCAGCGCGTCCAGCCCGTCCGCCACGTGGTACGACAGGCCGTCGCCACCGGTCACGAGACCGGGCGCCGCGCCGCACACCCGCACCTCGTACGGCATGCTCGCGCGTGTCGTGAAGACCTGCGCGGGGATCCCGACATCCAGCGGTTTCGCGCCTTCGAGGACGAGTACGGCGACCCGGTGCAGACGACGTGCGGCCACGCCGGCCAGCGTACGTGATCGCCGGGGTCGGTCAGCCCGGGTCGCCGATCAGGGCCAGGTCCTCCGGCATGAGGGTGGTGCTCTTCAGCAGGGCCACGATCAGGTTGTGGTTGAGCGTGCTGCCGACCGGCTCGGACACCTCGTCGTCGCGCAGGATGCCGCGGACCGGTACGTCGGCGCGGGCCAGCCGCTGCCGCAGCCCGGCGACCACGTGCTCGACCGCCTTCGGCGTCCACAGCTTCTGCCCGGGGATCCGGCTCAGCGTGGCCGCGGTCTGCTTCCAGCTCAACGGTTGCGGGTAGCGCTCCTGCCGCAGGTAGTTCTGCGCCAACGCGATCACCGCCAGGTGCTCGGTGCGGCTGAGCTGGTAGAGCCCGACCGGCTTGGTACGCGCGGTCGGCAGCGACGTCCCGGGCCCGTCCTCGTGCCCGTTGATCCGGACCTCCAGCACGTGCGTACGGTTGCGCGGCGAGGCGATCGTCATCGGCGCGTACCCCGGCGCGATGGCCGTGTCGTGGCCGGACAGCAGCAGCGTCCCGTCGGACAGCTGGATCGGCAGCCGGCCGTTGTTCTGCACCCACCAGTCGCGGCCGTCGCACAGCAGCACGCCGTGCTGACGGCTCACGTACGGGTCGTTGGCGCCGATCGCGACGTGCACGTCCCCGTCGGCGCGACCGAAGTGCAGCGTGAACGTGCGCGGCGGCACCACGTATCCGCCGCCCGTGCCCAGGACGAAGATCGTGCCCGGCGGGGCGGTCAGCGGCGCCCCGACCGCCAGGCTCGGCGTCGACGCCGGCAACACCCTCGGCGCGAATCCCCTGCTGTCCACGACGTACTCCTCGGTGCACGGATGACGGCAGCGTAGGCCAGACCGGCCAGGTGCCTTCCGGCGACCGTACGGCGCGCGGACGGGGACTAGTCCCGGAATCCGCGCCGTAGCGTCCGGGCCGTCACCGGTCCGCCGACCGGTTCGCCACCGCCGGGTCGTACGCTCCGCCGTCGCGGGTGCCCGGGTCGAGACCAGCTCGGGAGGCCCCCCATGGGCGAGCAGCCGCCAGCCGTACCGCCGTCGGACGCCGGCGCGCCACCCGACCCGCCGGGTACGGCGCCGCTGCCCGTGCACCGGGCCGTCCCGCCCCTGCCGGCCTGGGCCAGATCCGCCGCCCCACAACCGATCCCGCCACAACCGAACCCGGTACCACCGCAGCCGAACCTGCCGCAGCCGAACCCGGTGGCGCCGCAGGCGACCGCGCCGCTGCCGACGGGCTCGTACCCGATGGGTCCGCAGCCGGGATCGCTGCCACCGCAGGCGATGGGGCCGGTGCCGGTCGGGCCGCCGGCGGGATACCCGATGACGGGGGCGTTCCGGCCGGCAGTGCCGCCGTGGCAGCAGACGGGACCGCCGCGGCCGGCGAAGCCGGCGTTCCGGATCCGGCGCTGGCACGTGCTGCTGGTCGCCGCGGTCCTGCTGGTCGGCATGGGGTCGGTCGGTGCGGTCGCGTGGCAGTCGTGGCGGACGGCGCAGGCGAGCGCGCCGGTGATCGGCGGGGCCGCGGCCGACGCGCTGGCGGCGCTGCCGGCGGTACGCATGCGCTACACGTACGTCACCGGCGACGGGCGCGCGATCGACGGCACCCTGGTCGTGACGGCGCAGCGGTACGCGTCCGGCACGGTCACCGACGCCGGCTCCGGTACGGCGGCGTTGCGGGCGACGCCGACCGGCACGGCGGTGTACGGGGACCGCGACTGGTGGGGCCGGCGCGCGCCGGAGCAGGTGAGCCGGGTGGCCGACCGCTGGGTACGCCCGGCGAGCGGTGTGGCGTTCCCGGTCGACGCCGACACGCTGACCCCGGCGCGGCTGGCGAGCGTGGTGCGCACCATCGGTACGCACGGCCGGGTGTCGGAGCGGGTCGCGTCGCTGCGCGGCAGGCGCGTCGTGACCGTCGCGTACGGCGGCTGGACGATGGCGGTGACCGCCGACGAGCCGCGGCGGCTGGTGTCGCTCGGTGTCCCGGTCGACGCGTCGGGGATCCGTCCCGCCGCGTGGTCCGGCGACGGTACCCGGGTCGTGCCGGCCGGCATCCGCACCGGGCCGGCCGATACGCGGGCCGTGCCGGCCGGCGCCGTGCCGGACGGTGGCCGCACTGTGCCGGTCGGGGACACCGGCGACGGCGGGTACTTCACGGTCGATCCGTCCGACGGCAACTCCCGCGACGCGGACGCCACCCGGTCGAGCGCGGACCGTACGATGCGCGGCCAGGGTGCGGCACCGAGCGGGGTCCCGGGTACGCCGAGCGCCGCACCGTCGGCCGCGCCGGGCGGGCAGCCGCCGGCACAGTCGGACCTGCCGGCCGCGCGGCCCGACTTCCGGCCGCGGATCAACGCGGGAGACTGCTCGACGCCCAGCTGCCCCCTGTCGGTGACGGTCGAGAACAACGGGGACGCGCCCGGCGACGCGGTCGTCACCGCGAGCGTCACCCCGGGCATGGCGCCGAGATCGGTGGACCTGGGGGAGATCCCGGCCGGCGGCAGCCGTACGACGCCGACGATGCGCTACCCCAACCAGGCGCCGACACCCGAGCCGGGACAGACCACCAGCACCACGGTCAGCGCCGAGGCCGACGTGTACAGCCCGCAGCTCGACGGCGACGACCGCGGCCGGTACGACTACCTGCGCCGCAAGGGCATCGACCCGGACAAGGACCAGACGCTGAGCGGGATCGACCCGGCGCTCAAGAACGGCGTCGTCGACGCGCTGTACGGGATGCTCCAGTCCGGCGTCGACGCCACCGACGCGCAGAACGCGGTGCGGGCCGCCGACGAGGGCGGGCTGCTGCCGGACGTCGGCGCGCTCGCCGGCGCGGGCGATCGCGTCACCGGCTGGGACGTACTGGCGCGGGCGCTGGCGCAGGGATCGTCGGACCCGTCCGCGCTCGCGGACAAGCGGCGCGGGATCGAGCGGGCGCGCGAGTACCTGGACCGGGATCCGGACTGCCGGGTCGGGTTGTCGCCGCTGACCGGCAAAACCGGCGGGGACGCCGGCCTCAAGGTGACCGGCACCTGTCCGGCGGCGACGTACCCGGCGCCGTCCGGGGATCCGATCAGCCGCGCCGACTGCCTCGGCCAGCCGCTCAACGCCGACTCGTGGGCCCTGTACCGCAACCCGAACGCGCTGCGCGGCGACCGGGCCAGCGGCGCCGCCGGCTGCTTCGGCTCCACGGCGGGCAAGGCGGTGACCGCGGACCCGTCCGATCCGCCGGGCCGCCGGCCTGGCATGGACCGCGGGCACCTGATCGGCCGGCAGTTCGGCGGGATCAGCGGCGCCGACAACATGGTGCCGCTCTACCCGGACACGAACCAGATCGTGATGAAGAAGATCGAGGGTGAGGTCGCCAAGCTGGCGAAGACGCAGCGCGTCTACTACACGGTCACGCCCATCTACGGCGACCTCGCGAACCCGCTGATCCCGTCCGCCGTCGAGCTGAGCTTCGAGACCGCGGCCGGGCAGCTGGAGACCGCGATCATCCTCAACCGGCCGTGACCCGGCGGTACCGGTCACGTGAAATCGGCCGGTACCGTCGATCGACACAACAATCGTCCGCTTCAGCGTCGGGAACGGAATCAGGTGATGGTGGAGCCTTCGAGGGCTGACGATCCGGCTCGGATCGGCCCCTATCAGGTGGTGGGGCGCCTCGGGCGCGGCGGGATGGGCGACGTGTTCCTGGGCCGTTCCCCGGGCGGCCGGCTGGTCGTAGTGAAGGTGGTGGACGCGGAGCTGGCCGGCGACATCGAGTTCCGGCGCCGGTTCGCCGCGCAGGTCGCAGCCGCGCGCCGGGTCGGCGGCTTCTACACCGCGCAGGTCGTGGACGCGTCCCCGGACACGACGCCGGCGTGGGTCGTCACGGCGTACGTGCCCGGTCCGACGCTGCGGGAGGCGGTCGAGCGGGACGGGCCGATGCCCGCCGAGGCGGTACGGGTGCTGGGTTCCGGCCTCGCCGAGGGGCTGTCCGCCATCCACGAGTGCGGGCTGGTGCACGGAAACCTCAAGCCGGACAACGTGATCCTCGCCGACGACGGGCCGCGCGTCCTCGACTTCGGCCTGGCCCGCGCGTTGGAGGGCTCGCAGCGGTCCACGACGACGATCGTCGCGCCCGGCTTCCTCGCACCGGAGCAGGCGCGCGGTCACGCGGTCGGCCCCGCCGCCGACGTCTTCTCGTACGGCTGCGTCCTCGCGTACGCGGTGACCGGCCGGCCGCCGTTCGGCGCCGGCCACGCGGCCGAGGTCGTGTACCGGATCGTCCACGGCGAGCCCGACCTCGGCGGCGTACCCGAGCCGTTGGCCGGTCTGATCGCCGCGTGCCTGGCGAAGGATCCCGCCGCGCGCCCGACACCCGCCGACGTCGTGGCCCACCTGGCCGGGCCGCGCCAGCCGACCCTCGACTGGCTGCCGTCCGAGGTCACCTCACCGCCGATCGATCCGCCATCGGTCGGTCACGGCGGGCCGGACACCGCCTCCGCACCCACCGTTCCCGGTACGCCTCCCGGCCCCGGCGCAGCAGCTGGCTCCGGCACACCTGCCGGCCCCAGCTCGCCCGACACCGGTACGCCGGCCGGCTCCGGCGCGACCGGCCACGGCGCGACCGGGGACAGCCAGGCGCAGTGGCTGCCGGGACGGCGGACGGTGCTGGTGGCGGCGGGGATCGGGGTGCTGGCTGCGATCGGCGTACCGGTGGGGATCGCGCTCGGGTCACGGGACGGCGACGGGTCGCCGAAGAAGGGCGGCGGCCGGCCGGCGGCGAGTCGGCGGAAGTTCCCGGACGCCGGGCAGCTCGACCTCGGCGCCAGCGCCGACTCGATCGTCGCGATCGCGTTCAGCCCGGACGGCCGGTACCTCGGCGTCACCGTCAAGGACGGCGTGCAGGTGTGGAACATGGCGAGCCGGAAGCAGCTGGTCACGTTGCCGATCACCGACGGCCTCGGGATCCGGGCGGTCGCGTTCAGCCGGACCGGGTTGCTCGCCGCGGGATACGGCGGGAAGCCGGACTTCGCCGCGAGCGAGATCGTCTTCGACACCGGCGTCGTGCGGTTGTGGGAGGTCTCCACGAGCCACGACCTGGCCAAGCTGACCACGGCGTCCGAGGACTCCAACGGGCTGGAGTCGATGGTCGACGTGGCGTTCAGCCCGGACGGCGCCACGGTGGCCGGTGCCCGCGACGGACACGACTGCATCGGCAAGGTTCCACTGTGGAGTGTCGCGGGCCGTCAGCGGATCGCGACGCTGACGGTGGGCGCGGGGAAGGGCAGCAAGATCAGCGCCGTACGATCGGTCGCGTTCAGCCCCGACGGCCGTACGCTCGCCGCCGGGTACGGATCCGACCTGGACGGCGGGATCGCGTTGTGGGACGCGTCGAGCCACGCCGAGGCGGGGACGCTGGCGCTGGACAGTACCGACGCGTTCGGCGTCTCGTCGCTGGCGTTCAGCCCGGACAGCTCGCTGGTCGCCGGGGCGTTCGGCGGGGTCGCGCTGTGGGACGTCCGCGCGCGTAAGCTCGTCGCGATGCTGTCGTCGACGGACGCCGGGCCGGACTTCCAGTCCGTGGCGTACAGCCCGGACGGGAAGCTCGTGGCGGCGACGTCCAGCGCGCGGTCCGCCGGTGGCGGGGTCGTGATCTGGGACGCCCGTACGCACCGGAAGGTCGCCAGCATCGGCGCCGGTCGCAGCGGCGTCAGCTCACTTGCCTTCAGCCCCAACGGAAAGCTGCTCGCCGGCGTCGCCGACTCGGCGAAGTTCCGCCCGGTCGTCCAGCTCTGGACCGTGGCGTGATCGAACAGCTCGGACCCGGCGATCCGCGCCGCGTCGGCCCGTACGAGCTGGTCGGCCGGCTCGGCCGGGGCGGCATGGGCCGGGTGTTTCTGGGGCGTTCGGTGGGCGGGCGGCTCGTCGCGGTGAAGGTGGTGGCGGCGGAGCTGTCCGGCGACGTCGAGTTCCGCCGCCGGTTCGGCCTGGAGGTGGCCGCGGCCCGGCAGGTCGGCGGCTTCTACACCGCGCAGGTCGTCGACGCGAACGTGGACGCCGATCCGCCGTGGCTGGTGACGGCGTACATCCCAGGTCCGTCGCTGCAGGAGGCGGTCGAGGCGTATGGGCGGCTGCCGGCCGAGGCGGTCCGCGTGCTCGGCTCCGGCCTCGCCGAGGGTCTGTCGGCGATCCACGCGTGCGGCCTGGTCCACCGGGATCTGAAGCCGGGCAACGTGATCCTCGCCGACGACGGCCCGCGCGTCATCGACTTCGGTATCGCGCGGGCGCTGGACGCCGTGCAGCAGTCCGTTGCCGTCATCGGTACGCCCGGCTTCATGTCGCCGGAGCAGGCGCGCGGCCTGGAGGTCGGGCCGGCCGCGGACGTGTTCTCGTTCGGCTGCGTGCTCGCGTTCGCGCTGACCGGCCGCGGCCCGTACGGGGAGGGCCGGCCGGAGGCCATCCTCTACCGCGTCATCCACGAGCAGCCGGACCTGGCCGGGCTGCCGCCCCAGCTCGACCCGCTGGTACGCGCGTGCCTGTCCCGCAACCCGGGGGAGCGGCCCGCCGTCGCCGACGTACTCGGTGGGCTGGCGGTGCCGGCCGCGACGACGCAGTGGCTGCCGGCGGGGATCGGCGCGATGGTCACCGAACGCCGCACCGCGACGCGCGTCATGCCGGGGCAGCCCATGTCCGGGGCGCCGGCGTCGCCCGGCGCCCCCACCGTTCCCGGCCCTGCGGCCCCCGGCTGGGGCTCGCCCCGGCCCGCCGCGCCCGGCCCGGCCGCGCAGGGCTTCGCCGCGCCGGGAGCGGCGGGTCGGGACGGACTGGTGGCGCGGGTCCGGCGCCGGATGCCCGGTGGGCTCGGCGGGTTCGCCGCCGCGGCCTGCGCCGTCGTCGCGGCCGTCGTCGTCACCCTGGTCGTCACGCTGCCCGGCAGCGGCAACGGCTCCGGCCAGGGCGGCCAGCACAGCGCCGGTACGGGCACGCACTCCGCCACCCCCGCCGCGAGCACCGACCCGTGCGACGTGATCGACAACAGCATCATCTCCTCGCAGCAGCTCGTGGACACCGGCACGGGCGGCGGGTACGAGGAGGGTTCGGTCACGGTGACGACGTGCACGTGGGCGTCGGGCGGGTTCGGCGACAGCGACTTCACCTACAAGCTCGCGTACGCGAGCGCCGACGTGCGGCTGGTCTCCGGTGCCACGAAGCAGTCCGTGGACCTGTCCGGGATCCCGTCGGCGGTCGCGTACGGGAAGGGCGACGACCCGGGCTACACCGGCGCCGACGCCCCGTCGTGCCAGGTGTCCTGGCCGACATCCTTCGGGTACGCGATCGTCGTCGCCAGCATCAGCGCGTACACGGGGATCATGTGCCGGTCGGCCGCCGACTTCGCGCAGGCCGTCTACCCCAAGGTACCGAAGTAGGCGGTCAGGTCAGGGTGATCCAGAAGCGGTCCTCGCCGCGCCGCCGGCCGTCGGGCCGCCCGCCGTTGGCGAGGATCACCCGCTTCGACGGCTCGTTGTCGGGTTGGCAGGTCAGCAGCACGCGGTCGAGGCCGAGCGCGCGGCACTCGGCCAGCCCGGCGGCGAGCATCCGCGTCGCGTGTCCCTGCCGCCGCCACGGCGCCACCACGTGGTACCCGATGTGGCCGCCGGCCTCGGCCAGGTCGTCGGTGAGCTCGTGCCGGATGACGAGCGTGCCCAGGTAGTAGTCGCCGGCGGCGTACCAGAGCAGCGTCGACGGCACGCCCCAGCGGGTCACCACGCCGCGGCGCTCGGCCACGAACGTGTCGAAGTCCTCGCTGGCCGCGCCGAGCCAGTCGGTCTCCGCACCGGCGGTGACGGCGTCGGCCTGCTCGCCGAGCAGGTACGAGGTGCGCAGGGCGACGGTCGGCGACATCAGCCGCGGCGGTTCCGGAAGTGTGATCACGGGGCCATCCAAGTGCCGACCCCGGCTGCGGGCAACACCTTATCGGGCACGACGGTCCCAGGCGCGCTGGATGTCGGGGTAGAGCGTGTCCAGGTCGGTGGGCAGCGCCGCCTTGGTCCGCCGGGTGCGGTCGTCGGCGAGCACCTCGTCGGCGCCGCTCTCGACGGCGTCCAGGGTCGCGGCGGCGACGGCCGCGGGGTTGGCCTTGGCGGCCGTCACGTGGGCGGCCATGTCCGTGTCGAGGTACCCGGCGTGCACGGCCACGACCTGCGTGCCCTGGCCGCGCAGCTCGACGCGTACCCCGTTGGTGAGGGCCCAGGCGGCTGCCTTGGACGCGGCGTACGAGCCCATCGCCGGGTTGGTGACGAAGCTCGCGACCGACAGCACGTCGACGATCGCGCCGCCGCCGTTGCGGCCGAGTACCGGGGCGAAGGCGCGGCACATCGCGAGCGTGCCGAAGTAGTTGACCTCCATCTCGCCGCGCGCGCCGGCCGTCGACGGCGCGGCGAGCAGCGGGCTGTCGGTCAGGACGCCGGCGTTGTTGACCAGCAGCGTAACGTCCGCGCACCGTTCGGCGGCGGCGGCGACCTGGTCGGGTGCGGTGACGTCCAGCCGTACCGGGTGCAGGTCGGGGGCGGTCACGGTCGCCGGGTCACGGGCGCCGGCGTACACCCGCCGGGCGCCGCGCGCCACCAACGCCCGGGCGAACGCTGCGCCCAGGCCGCGGTTCGCCCCGGTCACCAGCGCCACGCACCCGTCGATCCGCACCGTCACCCCGCGCTGTCGGGGACGCGGGCGAGGTCGTCGAGCCAGGCCCGGGCCGTACCGTCGGACGGCGCGCGCCAGTCGCCGCGCGGTGAGAGCGACCCGCCGGCCAGCACCTTCGGCCCGTTCGGCAGGGCGGAGCGCTTGAACTGCGCGAAGCCGAAGAAGCGCCGACAGAACACGTCCAGCCAGCGCCGGATCTCACCCAGCTCGTACGCGGACCGCTTCGGCTCGGGGAAGTCCGGCGGCCACGCGCCGGCGTCCCGGTCGTGCCAGGCGTGCCAGGCCAGGAACGCGATCTTCGCCGGCCGGAAACCGTACCGCAGCAGGTGGAACAGCGTGAAGTCGTGCAGCGCGTACGGGCCGATCTGCGACTCGGTGGACTGCAACTCCTCACCCGGCACCAGCTCGGGGCTGACCGCCGTGTCGAGGATCGCGGTCAGCGTCTCGCCGGTCTCGGCGTCGAACTGCCCGCTCGCCACGACCCAGCGGACCAGGTGCTGGATCAGCGTCTTCGGCACCCCGGCGTTGACGCCGTAGTGGCTCATCTGGTCGCCGACGCCGTACGTGCACCAGCCGAGCGCCAGCTCGGACATGTCGCCGGTGCCGAGCACGATCCCGCCGTGCTGGTTCGCCAGCCGGAACAGGTAGTCGGTGCGCAGCCCGGCCTGCACGTTCTCGTACGTCACGTCGTACACCGGTGCGCCGGTGGCCGACGGATGGCCGATCTCCGACAGCATCAGCCGCGCGGTCGGCGTGATGTCCAGTTCGGTCAGGCTGACCCCGAGCGCGTTCGCCAGCCGGTACGCGTTGCCCTTCGTGTGCTCGCCGGTCGCGAACCCGGGCATGGTGTACGCGAGGATGTCGCTGCGCGGCCGGCCGGCGCGGTCCATCGCGCGGGCCGCGACGATCAGCGCGTGCGCGGAGTCCAGCCCGCCGGACACCCCGACGACGATCTTCGGCGCGCCGATCGACGTCAACCGCTGCTGCAACCCCTCGACCTGGATGCTGTACGCCTCGTAGCAGTCCTGCGCGAGCCGTGCCGGATCCGCTGGTACGAAAGGGAACCGCTCGACGCGGCGGCGCAGGCCGAGGTCGGCGTCCGGCGGGTCGAGCCGGAACGGCACCTGCCGGAAGCCACCGGTCCGGGCCGCGTGCACGCGCCGGTTGTCGTCGAACGTACCCATCCGCCGGCGTTCCGCCACGAGCAGGTCGAGGTCGACGTCGGCGACGGCGGCCTGCTCGTCGAGCGGGAACCGCTCGGTCTCGGCCAGCAGCGCGCCGTTCTCGTAGATCATCGTCTGGCCGTCCCAGGCCAGGTCGGTCGTCGACTCGCCGAGCCCGGCCGCCGCGAACACGTACGCGGCGAGGCACCGCGCCGACGCCGACCGGCACAGCAGCCGCCGGTCCTCGGCCCGCCCGACCGTGATCGGGCTGCCGGACAGGTTCGCGAGTATCGTCGCGCCGGCCAGCGCCGCCTCCGCGCTCGGTGGTACCGGCACCCACATGTCCTCGCAGACCTCGGTGTGCAGCACCAGGCCGGGGACGTCCTCGGCCACGAAGAGCAGGTCGGTGCCGAACGGTACGGTCGCGCCGCAGGTGCGGATCGTCCCGCCGCGCTCGTCGGCGCCGCTGGCGATCTGCCGCTGCTCGTAGAACTCCCGGTAGTTCGGGACGTGCGACTTGGGCGCCACGCCGAGGATCCGCCCGCGGTGCACGGTCACCGCACAGTTGTAGACCCGGTGCCGGTGCCGCAGCGGTACGCCGACGACGAGGACCGTCGGCAGCTCCGCCGACCCGGCGACCACGGTGGTCAGCGCCGCCTCGGCGGCGTCCAGCAGCGAGTCCTGGAGCACCAGGTCCTCGATCGAGTAGCCGGTCAGGCACATCTCGGGATAGACGGCGACGGCGACGCCGTCGTCGGCGCACCGGCGCGCCTGCCTCAGGACCGACTCGGCGTTCGCGGCCGGGTCGCCGAGGGCGGTGCGGCCGGTGCAGGCGGCCACCCGCGCGAAGCCGTGTTGGTGGATCGACCAGAAGCTCACCGGACGGACCCTATCCTTCCGCGCACACGTGCCGAAGACAGTTCGGCAATGCTCGTAGGCTTCAAGATGAGGTATGGTCCGCACAAGTGTTTTCCGAACGGAGAGTCGTGGATCACGTCGACCGGGTCCTGGTGGCCGAGCTCCAACAGGACGCCACCCAGTCGTACGCGGCGCTCGGCCGGGCCGCCGGGCTGTCCGCGGGCGCCGCTCACGACCGGGTACGCAAGCTGCGCGAGCGCGGCGTCATCCGGCGTACCGTCGCGGACGTCGACCCGGCCGCCCTCGGCAGCCCCTTCCTGTCGTACGTGATGGTCGACGCGACGGCCTGGATGGGCGACTCGGCCGAGCGGTTCGCGGCGATCCCGGAGGCCGTCGAGGCGCACGTCATCGCCGGCAGCGCGGCCGTACTGGTGAAGGTCAGGACCGCGACGACCGGGCAGTTGCAGGACGTGCTACGCCGGATCCACGCCATCGACGGGGTGAGCGGGACCCGCGCCACGGTGGTTCTGGAGACGTTCTTCGAACGACCCGTGGCGCCCTGACGCGCCGGCGACCGAGGTGACCCGACCCGCGGACCACCGGTACGGCCGGTCGCCCGACGCCGTCCTCAGGCAGCGGGAGCCGGCTGCCACCACGTGAGGTGCGCGGTCGCCTCGGCCACCGGCTCGATGATCTCCCACGCCTCGGTGATCAGCCCGGCGTCGAACCGCCAGATGTCCACGACCACGATCGCCGGCCCGCCGTCGGGTAGCCAGCGCCGCGAGTGCAGCACGACGTGGTCGGCGTCGGCCAGTACGTGCGTGATCTCGACCTGCATGCCCGCGAGCGGGCCGAGCGCGGTGCGTACGGACCCGAGCCACTCCGCCTTCGTCGAGGTCGTCGCGTCGGGCCGGTGGTGGCGGAAGTCGTCGTGCAGCAGCGCCGCCAGCGCGTCGACGTCGCCGGTCGAGACCAGGCCGGCGAGGGCCTGCTGGACGAGGATCGTGTTCGTGGTGTTCGTCATGGCGGCAGTGTTGCCCCGGCCGCTGCCGGTTGTCGATGAAATCGCATGTCATGGCGGACGGCGCGGTTCTGCGTAGCATCAGCGGACATGCACACCGTCGGGGAGCTCCTGCGGGAGTGGCGGCACCGCCGGCGACTCAGCCAGCTCGACCTCGCGCTCGCCGCCGACGTCTCCGCCCGGCACGTCAGCCTGGTCGAGACCGGCAAGTCCAAGCCGAGCGCCCAGATGGTGCTGCGGCTCGCCGACCACCTCGACGTACCCCTGCGGGAGCGGAACCGGCTGCTGCTCGCCGCCGGCTTCGCCCCCCGGTACCCGGAACGCCCGCTCGACGAGGCCGCCATGTCGGCGGCGTGGACGGCGCTCGCGCGGGTGCTGCGCGCGCACGAGCCGTACCCGGCGCTCGTGCTCGACCGCCGCTGGAACATCGTCATGACCAACCGGGCCCTCGACCCGTTCCTCGCCGAGGTCGCGCCCGAGCTGCTGCGGCCGCCGGTCAACATGCTGCGGCTGGGCCTGGACCCGCGCGGGATGGCACCGCGGATCGTCAACCTGGCCGAGGTGCTCGGCGTACTCCGGGCGCGGGTCGCCCGGCAGCTCGCCGCCGCGCCCGACCCCGACCTCGGCGCCCTGTACGAGGATCTGCTGGCGGCCGTCCCCGCCGACCCGCGCCACCCGTACGAGTCGGAGATCGTGATCCCGATGGTGTTCCGGTTCGGTGACCGGGAGCTGAGGCTGTTCTCGACCACGACGACGTTCGGTACGCCGGTGGACATCACGCTCGACGAGGTCGCGATCGAGTCGTACTACCCGGCCGACGCGGAGACCGCCGCCTACTTCACCGACCCGGCCACCTGAACCCGGGTCGCGCCGGCGGGAGCGGCGCGCGGTCGGGCAGGATGACCAGCATGAAGACGGTGTCCTTCCCGAACCCCGACCGCCGCGCATCGAACATCGTGCTCGGCCTCATGCGGATCGCGCGCCTGGACGACGAGGCCATCCGCACCCTGTACCGCACCGCCCGCGACGCCGGGATCAACGTGTTCGACCACGCCGACATCTACGGCCCGAGCCGGCACGAGTGCGAGGCGCGCTTCGGCGCGGCCGTACCGCTGGCCGGCGCGGAACGCGAGTCGGTCGTGCTGCAGAGCAAGGTCGGCATCCGGCCCGGCTTCTTCGACTTCTCCAAGGAGCACATCCTGCGTACGGTCGACGAGTCGCTCGCCGCCCTGCGTACCGACTACCTCGACGTGCTGCTGCTGCACCGGCCCGACACGCTGGTGGAGCCGGAGGAGGTCGCGGCGGCGTTCGACGAGCTGGAGTCGGCGGGCAAGGTCCGCGCCTTCGGCGTCTCCAACCACACGCCCGGCCAGATCGAGCTGCTGAAGACCGCGGTACGGCAGCCGCTCGTGGCCAACCAGGTGCAGCTCAGCATCACCCACTGCCCGCTGATCGCCTCCGGTGTCGCGGCGAACATGGCCGGCGAGGACCAGTCGGTCGACCGCGACAACGGGCTGCTCGACTACTCGCGCCTGTCGCGGATGACGTTGCAGGCGTGGTCGCCGTTCCAGAAGGGGTTCTTCGACGGGGTGTTCCTCGGCGACCGGGAGCACTACGCGGAGCTGAACGACGTCGTCGACGAGCTGGCAGGGAAGTACGGGGTGACGCCGAGCGGCGTGGCCGTCGGCTGGATCACCCGCCACCCGGCGAACATGCAGGTGGTCCTCGGCACCACGAACCCGGCGCGGGTCGTCGAGTCCGCCGCCGGCTCCGACCTGCCGCTCACCCGCGAGGAGTGGTACCGCCTGTTCCGCGCCGGCGGTCACATCGTCCCGTAGGCCACCGCGGCCACCGGTGTGCAGAGCGGGCACTGGGTACCGGTCTAGAGGCGGCGTCGCGGCGGGCCGGCGTCAGGCGAGGTCGCGGAGTCGGCGTACCGGGCCGGTGAGCAGGACGGCGGGCACGGCGAACGCGAGTACGCAGGTCAGGGCCAGGGCGCCGCGGTTGCCCAGCAGGGTGGCCGCGGCGCCGGCGGCAAGCGCGCCGAGCGGGATCGCGCCCCACGACACGAACCGTACGGTGGCCATCACGCGCGACAGCAGGTCGGGCGGCGTGGTGGTCTGCCGGTGCGTACGGGTGAGGACGCTGAGTACGACGACGCCGCCGGCGAACCCGGCGTTGCCGGCGGCGAACACGAGCAGCCCCCAGCCGTCCCCGGCCAGCGGCATGAGCAGCGCGAGCGCCGCGCCGATCAGGCCGGCGGCGACGAGCGCGCGGGCGGAGCCGATCCGGCGGGCCAACCGCGGGGTGAGGGCGGCGCCGACGAGGCTGCCGACGCCCTCGGTGGCCATCAGCAGGCCGACGAGCCCGGGCGGCGCGCCGAGGGTACGGACCAGGTACACCGGGGTGAGGGCGAGGAGCGCGCCGCACACGAAGTTGGTCAGCGTGGCGGCGGCGACGCAGGAGCGCATCACGCGGTGGCGGGCGACGTACCGCAGGCCGGCGGCGATCATGGCGAGCGGTGGGTCGCGGCGGGGGATGGCGCGACCGTCCCGGGGGCGGGGCATGCCGGCGAGCAGGACCGCCGACACGACGTAGCTGGCCACGTCGACGAGCAGGCTGCCGACCCCACCGACGGCCTGGACGAGGACGCCGCCGAGCGACGGGCCGCTGAGCTGGGTGACGGCCTGCGTGCCGGAGGTCAGGCTGTTGCGGGCGGTCAGCTGGTCGGCCGGGACGATCGCCGGCAGCAGGGTGGAGTTCCCGACGAAGAACACGACGCTGGCCAGGCCCACGACCAGGGCGACGGCGACGAGCTGCGGCAGCCGCAGCACGCCGAACAGCCCGGCCACCGGTACGGAGGCGAGCGCGGCACCGCGGACCAGGTCCATCGCGACCTGGGTACCGCGCAGTGGCAGCCGGGCC
Organism: Actinocatenispora sp.; assembly: GCA_036503555.1. Taxonomy (GTDB): domain Bacteria; phylum Actinomycetota; class Actinomycetes; order Mycobacteriales; family Micromonosporaceae; genus Actinocatenispora. The sequence goes on along the minus strand of DASXWQ010000042.1, from coordinate 96,249 downwards.
ACGAGGACGCCGGCGGGCAACCCGATGAGCAGCCAGGCGACGTACCCGGCGGCGGTGATGAGGCTGACCTCGAACGTCGTGGCGCGGAGCGCCTGCACCGCGACGAGCGGGAGCGCGACGGTGGTGACCGCGTCGCCGACGTTGCTGATCGTCGAGGCGGTCCAGTACCGCCAGAAGACCGCGGTGCCGCGCTGTTGTCGCTCGACGATCGCCACGGCCGCCCCCACGGGTCAAGTGAGTTCCCAATGGGAACTCACTATAATGGTGGCCTCGGGGGTGAGGCGATGCGGTATTCCGGGCTGGCGGACGACGACTGCACGATCGCGCAGGCACTGGCCGTCGTCGGCGACTGGTGGACGCTGCTCGTCGTGCGGGACGTCGCGGGCGGCACGCACCGCTTCGACGCGCTGGCCGCCGGCCTCGGCGTCAGTCGCAAGGTGCTCACCCAGCGGCTCGCCGCGCTCGTCGACCACGGCGTGCTGGCGACCCGGCCCTACTCGGACCACCCGCCCCGCCACGAATACCACCTGACCGACGCCGGCCGCGGCCTGCTGCCCGTGCTGATCGCCCTGTCGACCTGGGGTTCGCGGTACGTGTCGGGCGACGGCAGCCTCACCGCGACCGCCACCACCGAGTCCGCCGAGGTACGCCAGGCGCACGCCCTGGTCGGCACCCACCTGCCCGACGTACGCCTCGGCCACGGCAGGCGGTCCGTGGACCCGGTCGCCGACACCCCGTGGACCGTCCTCTACTGCTTCCCCGGCGCGTACCCGCCGGACGTGCAGGGGTACCCGCCCGGCTGGTCGGCGATCCCCGGCGCGCCCGGCTGCACGCTGGAGTCCCGCACCTACCGGGACCGGGCGGGGGAGTTCGCGCGGCGGGGCGTCAGCGTACGGGGGGTGAGCACGCAGCGGCCGGACCAGCTCGACGCGTTCGCCGAGTACGAGGGGATCCGGTTCCCGCTGCTGTCCGACGCCGAGCTGGGGCTGGCCGCGGGGCTGCGGCTGCCGACGTTCCGAGCCGCCGGGGTGGACCGGCTCAAGCGCCTGACGCTGGTCGTCGACGCCGGCCGTACGATCCGCGGCGTGCTCTATCCGATCACCGACCCGGCCGGCTCCGTCGACGACGCGCTCACCCTCCTCGACGCCCTCGACTGACGCGTCACGGTCCGCGTAACCGTCCCCACCCCGATGCGGGCTCTACGCTCGTCGGATGTCCATTCACCCCAGCGGATCCGGCACCCCGAGGTACCTGGTCGAGATCGAGGACGGGCCGGTCGGCAGGGACACGGTCGGTGGCAGCCCGGTCCTCCCGGCGGGAGAGTCCTGGCCACACTGCCACTGCGGCACCCGGATGGTGCTGTTCTTCCAGCTCGACATCCCGGCGGACGTCCCCGTGTTCGGCCGGGACCACCTGCTCGTCTTCCAGTGCCCCGGGCACAACGAGGGATTCAGCGCCGATGCCCAGCTCGGCGACCGGCTCCCGGAACGGTTCTGGGACCACCCGCCGGTACCGGGGCTGGCCGGCGTGTTCTGGCGGATCCTGCTGTACCGCGACGGTTCGCCGACCGGCGAGTCCGAGCCGCACCTGGTGCCGCGCCGGCTCACCGTGCGCCCGGAGGCCGAGGAACTCGGTCCGTGCTCCAGGGCAGCTACCTCGACGCCGGCCGCTGCCCGGTCGACCGGCCCACCCCCACCGTCGTCGCCGTCAACGGGCTGCTCCGCGCCCGGACCGGCCTCAGCTTCACGGACTGGCGTACCCGGGTGCGGTTGTCGGCGGCGCTGGAGCACATGGCGGCGGGCCGGTCCGTGGCGCAGGTCGCCCGCCGCGTCGGGTACGCCACGCCCAGCGCGTTCGTCGCCGCCTTCCGCCGCCAGACCGGGCGTACGCCCGGCGACTACTTCGCCCGCGGTAGCGTGCAGCGCCGTAGCTGAAAGGACCTCCGGTGCCGCGACTCGACCTGACCGTCTACCTTGCCGCCCACCGTGCGCTGCGCCGCGACGCGGAGCTGGTCACCGCGATCGCGGCCACCGGCGACGACGACGCGTGGCGGATCCTGCGTACCGCGGTGGGTTGGGAGCAGTTCACGACCGCGGCGGAGCTGCACTGGCGCGCCGGGGACGAGGTGCTGTGGCCGGCGCTGCGGGTGTCCGCCGCCGGCCGCCCCGACGACCTGGCGCTGCTGGCCGCGATGGAGGCCGAGCACGGCCTTGTCAGCCAGCGCGTCGCGGCGGTCGAGGACGCGCTGTTCGACCGGGAGTACGGGATCCGGAGCGCGGGCGTCCTCGTCGACCGGCTGGCCGAGGCGCTGTCCGCGCACCTGCGGCGCGAGGAGGACGAGGCGCTGCCGCTGGTCCGCGAGCTCGTCACCGAGCCGCAGTGGGCGCTGTTCTGCCGCCGGCTGATGGGCCCCGACACCGGGCGCATGTTGCCCTGGCTGCTCGACGGCGCGGACCACGACGAGGCCGCGGCGTTGCTGGCGACGCTGCCCGACCAGACCCGCGCCGCCTACGCGGCCGACTGGCTGCCGGCGTACGCGGCGCTCGACCGCTGGGGCACCTGACGATCCCGCTTACGGGGTGGTGTGCTCGCTCCGGCGGGGGAGGAGAACCCGACCGGTCGCGCCGGAGCATGGCGGCATGAGAACACACCGGCCGGCGTACGCGGCCCTCGTCTGGTTGCTGGTGTTCGTGGTGACGCACGTGGTCGCGGCGGTGACGACGGACCCGACGGCGGACGCCGGGCACTGGGGCTACCGGGCCTTCCTGGTCTACGACCTGGTCCTCGTCGCGATCGCGACCGCCGGCCTCGCGGTCGTCGCCGCCACCGTACGCCCGTGGGGCCGCCGGATCCCCCGCGTGCGGCTGCTGGTGCCGCTGTGGTTCGGCGGCGTGCTGCTCACCGTCCGGGGCGTACCGGGGATGGTGGAGAACGTGGCGATGGTGACCGGCGTCGCGCCGGGCGGGTTCGCCGGTGGCGGCCCGCTCGGCACGGCCGACCTGGTGTGGTCGCTGACCATCAACACGTACTTCTTCGTCGGCGCCGTCGTCCTGGTGCCGACGACGCTGGCGTACCAGCGCGCCTCCCGTCAGGGGACGAGCAGGACGGGGCGGTCGGCGTAGCGGGCGACGCGGTCGCCGACGCCGAGCAGCGAGCCGAGCAGACCGCGCTGGTGCATCCCCGTCATGATCATGTCGGCGTGGTGTTTCTCGGCGAGGTCCAGGATCGTCCGCGCCACGTCCGACCGCATCGCCGCGGCCACGTCCGACTCGGCGGCGACACCCGCCGCGGACAGCACGGCCAGCGCGTCGCCGACGACGGCGTCGGCCGTGCCGCGGTCCTCCTCGACCACGGTGGCGCCGGTGGGCATGACGCCCGGCGCCGGCATGTCCGCGTCGATCGCCCGCACGTGCAGCACGACGACGCGGGAGCCGCGTCCGGCCGCCAGCTCCGCGGCGTGCGCCACCGTACGGGCCGAGTCGTCCGAACCGCCCACCGCGACGGCGATCGTCTTGTACATCGCGCCTCCAGCCTGGTCCCGGGCGGGCGAATGCCCGTCCACGTCCTCCCTGGTACCCAGGCCCGACCGGATCCAAGCCTCGCCGGTGGTCAGGGCAGGATCGAGTCGACGTACCCGCCGTCGACGCGCAGCGCGCCGCCGGTGGTGGCGGAGGCCACGTCGGAGGCGAGGTACGCGACGAGGTTGGCGATCTCGTCCGGCTCGATGAGCCGCTCGATCAGCGACATCGGCCGGTACGTCCGCATGAACTCGCGCTGCGCCTCGTCCCACGGCAGGTCGTCGCCGACCATCTCGGCGACGAACGTCTCGACCCCGGCGGTGTGGGTCGGGCCGGCGATGACGCTGTTGACGGTAACGCCGCTGCCGCGGGCCGCCTTCGCGAAGCCGCGGGTGACCGCGAGCAGCGCCGTCTTCGTCATGCCGTAGTGGATCATCTCGGCCGGGATCGCGACGGCCGAGTCGCTGGCGATCGTGACCACCCGCCCCCAGCGGCGATCCATCATGCCGGGCAGGTACGTCCGGATCAGCCGCACCGCGGACAGCACGTTGACCTCGAAGTACCGGCGCCACTCGGCGTCGTCGATCTCCAGCGCGGGCCGCGGGCCGAACACGCCGAGGTTGTTGACGACGACGTGCAGCTCGCCGAACCGGTCGGCCAGGGCGGCGGCGCCCTCGGCGGTGGCGAGGTCCGCGGCGACCCCGGTGACCGTGGCGTCCGGTGCCCGGTCGCGGAGCTGCCGCGCGGCCTCCTCGGTACGGTCCGGGTCGCGGCCGTTGACCACCACGTGCGCGCCGCAGCCGGCGAGCCGCCCAGCGATCGCCAGGCCGATGCCCTGCGTGGACCCGCTCACCAGGGCGGTACGTCCGGACAGGTCGATGTGCACGGTTCTCCTCGGTGTCGGCTCGGGACCTCGGCACCGACGCTAGCCGCGCCGCCTCCGACGGTGTGCCGGTTTCCGGGCGTCCGCCGGCGAAGCGATGAGTTTCGGCGGGTCGGACGGTCACCATGGGAACGAGGGGGGACCACCATGACCATGACCTACACGCTCGACGTGCCCGGCGCCGTCCTGCACTACGACGTACGTCCCGTCGAGGGCGGCACCGGGCCGGCGCTGCTGATGATCGGCTCACCGATGGTCGCGTCGAGTTTCGCGGGCCTGGCCGACCAGGTCACCGACCGCACGGTCGTCACGTACGACCCGCGCGGGTCGGAGCGCAGCCGGCGTACCGACGGGGCGGAGCAGACGACGCCGGACGAGCACGCCGACGACCTGCACCGGCTGATCGACGCGCTCGGCGGCGGGCCGGTCGACGTCTTCGCCAGCAGCGGCGGCGGGGTCAACGCGCTGGCGCTGGTCGCCCGGCACGGCGAGCAGGTACGCACGCTCGTCGCGCACGAGCCGCCGGTGTCGTCCGAGCTGCCCGACAGCGAGGTGGTGCTCGCGGTGTGCCGGGACATCCGCGCGACGTACCTGACGTCCGGGGTGGGGCCGGCGATGGCGAAGTTCATCGCGCTGATCAGCGCGCAGGGCCCGCTGCCGGCGGACCAGCTGGACCGGCCGGCGCCGGATCCCGCCGCGTTCGGCCTGCCGACCGAGGACGACGGCAACCGCGACGATCCGCTCGTCGGGCAGAACATCGTCACGTGCAACGAGTACCGGCAGGACTTCGACGCGCTGCGGGCGGCCTCGACCCGCATCGTTCTCGGGGTCGGCGCCGAGTCGGGGGAGACGCTGCCGGCGCGTACCGCGCGGGTCGTCGCGGAGCGGCTGGGCACGACACCGGTCGTGTTCCCCGGCGACCATGGCGGGTTCGTGGCCGGCGGGCCGTACGGCGGGACCGGCGATCCGGCCGCGTTCGCCGAGATCCTGCGTACGGTGCTGGCCGGTGACGCCGTGACCGGTCAGCGGTCGTAGCGGTACAGGTCGTACCGGCGCATCAGCTCGACGAGATCCCGGCCGTACGCCGGGCTGGTGGCGTACCCGGCGGCGGCGACGGCGCGGGCGAACCGGTCCGGCGCGTGCGAGTGCCGGAACGCGCCGCGGTACCGGGAGTTGACGGTCAGGAAGCGGCCGTGGTCGCGGAACGAGTCCCGCATCGACCAGTACCCGCGGAACGACGCCCGCGTCGCGTGGCACCTGCCCTTCCTGTCGCACTCGTGCGTGCGGTACGTGTGGCACGCCGCGGCGATCGGCCCGTGCACGCCGTGGAAGCACTTGATGCCGAAGAAGTTGTCGTGGTCGCGGGACAGCGCGCTCGCGCCCCAGCCGGACTCCAGGATCGCCTGCGCCAGCGTCACCGACGCGGGCACCGCGTACGTCCGCATGCCCTGCTGGGCGAGCGGGGCGGCCTGGGCAAGGAACCTGTCCCGCTCCGGTACGCCGGTCCGGCCCGGGCAGGTGCCGGGTCGGCGTGGGCGTACCACGTAGGCGTCGGACACGTAGCCGCCGCCGTCGAGGCGGTCCCAGTCGGTCGTCGTCCGCACGACGCCGGTGATGCGCTGCCCGCTGACCCGGCAGGCCAGCGCCAGCGCGGAACCGTCCGGAAGGGTACGGAGCCGGGCAGCGGTGACGGACGGCGCGGTGCGGACGTTGAGGGGCGTACCGGCGGTCCTTGCCTTCGCGGTCGGTGCCGGGTCGGCCCAGCCGATCATCGGTCCCACCACGGCCGCCGTCACGGCCGTGACGACCGCGCCGACGAGCGCCACGACCACCGCTTTGCTTGGCATGCCCCCACTTCCCGCCCGTACCGCCGGCGGGATCGACGTCGGGGGAGCCGCGGTACGGCCGCATCGCGGGCGCGCGGCGACCACCGCGGCCGGGACGTACGATCCGTTCGCCGCGAATCTTCCGACATGTGACCGTATCCCGCGCGGACCGGGGTACGCGGCGCAACGGCGGAATTCGCGGTCAGCCCTTGATACCGGTGAGGTTCGCGCCCTCCACGAAGGCCCGCTGGGCGAAGAAGAACAGCACGATGATCGGCAGCGTGAAGACGACGGTCGCGGCCATCGTGAGGTTCCAGTTCACCGCGTGCAGCGACTTGAACTGGGTCAGCCCGATCGAGATCGTCCACCAGGTCGGGTTTCCGCCGACGTACAGCAACGGGTTGAAGAGGCTGTTCCAACAACTCAGGAAGTTGAACAGGCAGGCGGCGGCGATCGCCGGCTTCGCCATCCGGCCGACGATCGACACCATCACGCGGAACTCACCGCAGCCGTCGACCCGCGCCGCGTCGGCGTAGTCGTCCGGGATCGTCAGCAGGAACTGCCGCAGCAGGAAGACGGAGAACGCGTTGCCGAAGAAGAACGGCGCGACGAGCGGCACGAGCGTCGCGACCAGGTGCAGCTTCGCCCACATGACGTACAGCGGGACGGCCAGCACCTGCTGCGGCACCATCATCATCGCCAGCACCACGATCAGCGCCGGAACGCTGCCACGCCACCGGATCCGCGCCATCGCGTACGCCGCGGGGTAGCTCGACAGCAGCATCCCGACGGTGGCGAGGCCGGCGTACAGGACGGTGTTGAGCAGGTAGCGCAGGATCGGAGCCTGGGCGAAGACGTCGGCGAAGTTGCGCCAACGTACGGGATGCGGGATCAGGGCGCCGGTCAGCGCCTGCTGGTCGGACATCAGCGCGGTTGCCACCACGAACACCAGCGGTACCAGGAACATGGCGCCGAGCGCGATGAGCACGGCGTGCTCGGCGACGACGGCGAGCAGCCGGCGGGAACGCCGGCGCGGTGCGGTCACTGTCACGGCGGTCACCGGCCCGTACCTCCGGTCTGGTGGACGAAGCTGCGGGAGCGCAGCAGGATCGCGGACGAGATGCCGAGCGCGACGAGCAGCATCACGACGGCGAGCGCCGACGCGTACCCCATGTTGAAGTAGCGGAACCCTTGCTGGTAAAGCCACAGCGGGTAGAACAGCGTGGATCCCTCCGGGTAGCCGAGCACGCCGTCGTCGAGTTTCGCCCCGCCGTTGCCGAGGCTCGACACCACGTACGCCTGGTCGAAGTACTGCAACCCGTCGATGACGGTGGTGACGATCGCGAACAGTACGACGGGGCTGATGACCGGCAGCGTCACGTGCCGCAGCCTGGCCAGCGGGCCGGCGCCGTCGAGGTCGGCCGCCTCGTACAGGTCGCGGGGCACCTGGAGCAGGGCGGCGAGGAAGATGACGATCAGGTTGCCCGAACCCCACACCGCGAGCACGGTCAGCGACGGCTTCGCCCAGCCGGGCGAGGTGTACCAGGGCGGGCCGTCGACGCCGACGGCGCCGAGGATCCGGTTGAGCGGGCCGGTGCCGGGGTTGAAGACGTAGAGGAAACCCATGGCGGCGGCGACGAGCGGGGTGAGGCTCGGCAGGTAGAAGACCGTGCGCAGCAGGCCGACGCCGCGCCGGGCGCGGCTCAGCAGCAGCCCGATCCCGAACGAGAACAGCACCTGGCAGGGCACCAGGATGCACAGCACCCACAGCGTGTTCCGTACGGCCTGCCCGAGCTGCTGGTCGCCGCGGAACATGTACGCGTAGTTCGCGGCGCCGATCCAGCGCGGCGCGGACAGCAGGTCGTAGTGCGTGAAGGACAGGTAGATGATCGAGACGAGCGGGTAGCCGAAGAAGACGACCACGCCGATCGTCCACGGCGCCAGCAGCAGCGCGAGCAGCCGGCGCCGGCGCCGGCTGGCGGCGCCCCGCGCCGTCGCGCGCGATCCGGCCCCGGCCCGCGCCCGGTACGGTGCCACGGCGGTGTCCTGCACAGCGCACTCCCTTCCTCGGTACCTGTCTCCGACCGTCGCATGTGGACCGTCCGCTGTGGACGGTCGGCGGGTCACGGCGGGTTGGCGTTGCGGGTGAGGTCGTCGATCTGGCGGGCGAGCCCGCGCAGGCCGGCCGTCAGGTCCGGGACCCGGCCCGCCTGCCAGCGCTCGGCGAACTGGTCCAGCGCGTCCTTGTCGGCCCGGCCCAACGTCGTCGGGGTACCGCTGCCGCTGTCCGGGTTGTTCATGATGTCGACGAACGTGCCGAAGTGCGGCCGCTTCGTGAACGCGGGATCGGTTGCCGCGCTGGGCAACGACGGCACGTTGCCGAGCGCGCCGTAGAACTTCACCTGTGCGGCACGGGTCTGCGTCAGGTACTTCACGAGTTCCCAGCCGGCGCCCGGCTCCTTGGCGCCCTGCGGTATCCCGAACACGCCGGTGTCCACGAACCCGGCGCCGTACGTGCCCGCGTCGTCGTCGGCCACCGGCAGTGTGGCCGTGTCGTACGCCAGGTGCGCCGCCTGGTCGGCGATGAACGCGGTGCGCCACTCGCCGTCGAACTGCATCGCGACCCGGCCCGCCTGGAACGCGTTCGACGACGACATCTCCGCGCCGAGACCCGACTGGAAGCGTTGCAGCTTCTGGTATCCGATCGCCCGTACCAGCTCCCGCTGCGCGGTGAACATGTCCCGCCAGCCGGGATCTGAGGCGAGCGCGGAGTTGCCGCGATCGTCGTACAGGGACGCGCCGAAGCTCGGGCTCCAGTGGATGGCGGTGTTCTGCTGGAACGAGAACAGCGGGTCGAAGCCGAGCGTACGGATCGACCCGTCCTTGTTGTAGGTCGTGAGCTTCTTCGCGTCCGCGACGAACTCCGACCAGGTACGCGGCGGGCGGCGCACGCCGGCCTTCGCGAACAGGTCGGTGTTGTAGTACAGGCCGAACGTGTCGACCCCGCCGGGCATCACGCACTGCGTACCGTGGAAGTCGAGGAGCGTGCGGATGACCGGCGCGTACCGGGTCGTGACGTGATCGCGGCGCAGGTAGCCGGTCAGGTCGCGGAACGCGCCCGTCGAGCAGTACGTGCCCATCGTCGTGGTGCTGCCGATCGCGGCGACGTCCGGCGGGTAGCCGCCGCGGATCGACGTCATGATGGTCGAGTCGTCCACACCATCCACAATGGACACGTGCACGTTCGGGTGCAGCCTGGTGAAGTCGGCGACGACCGAGTGGAACGCCGCGGCCTCCCGGCCGTTCCAGCCGTTCCACACCGTCAGGTCGGTGCTGCGGTGCGGATCGAACGGTGCCGGCCTCTCGTTGCCCGGCCGGCTCGCGCAGCCGGTGGCGGCGAGCAGCACGGCGAGCGTACCGGCGAGGATCCTGCGGCGCATGGTGCCTCCCACTCAGGCGTGCCGGTCGTGGGTCAGTGACGTGTACCGCGGCGTACCGGTGCGGAAGCGGTCCGCACCGAACAGCCCGATCCGCTGCGTGGCAACGGGATCGCCGTGCAGTGACTCGGCGACCAGCCGACCGGTCAGGCCGGACAGCAGGATCCCGTAGTACGAGTGGCCGGTCGCCCACCACAGCCCGCCGACGCCGCTGGGTCCGAGCACCGGCGCGTCGTCCGGCGCCACCGGCCGCTGCCCGACGCACCAGGCGTCGACGGCCAGCCGCGCGACCGCCGGCACCGCCGCGATCGCCCGCCCCAACACCTCGTACGCCCCGGCGACCGTGTTCGCGTCGGACCGCCCCGCGTCGTCGTCCTCCACCGTGCCGGCCACCATCAGGCGGCCGTCCCCGCGCGGCACCAGGTTGATCCCGGCGCGCAGCACGGTGCGTACCGTCGGGTGGTCGGGGTCGTCGCGCAGCAGCACCGACTGTCCCTTCACCGCGCGAAGCGGAAACGCGGCGGGCTCGGGAGCGAGCCGGGCGCTCGCCGCGCCGGCCGCCAGCACCACCACGTCCGCGTCGACGGTGCCGCCGTCCGCCAGCTCCACGCCGACGACGCGCTCACCGGTGCGGCGCAGCGCCCGCACCGGCGTACCGGCGCGGACGGTGCCGCGCGCGGCGGTGATCCCGGCGACGAGCGCGCGGCCCGCCGCGTCCGGGTCGACGCAGCCGTCACCCGGCACGTACAGGCCACCGAGGGCGCCGCGCAGCTCCGGCTCCAGCCGCGCCGCCGTCGCCGCGTCGACCACCGCCGAGTCGATGCCCAGCTCGGCGTGCAACGCGCGCAGCGTCTCCGCCCGGGCCAGCCCGGTCTCGTCGCTCGCCGCCACCAGCGACCCTGTCGGCCGGTACGCGGGGGACACCCCCGTCGCCTCGGTCAGTTCCGCTGCGAACGCCGACCACTCGGCCTGCGCGTCCATCCGCAGCGCGAGGAACGCGTCGCCGACCGGCTCCAGGTACCCGACGGGCGCGATCATCGCCGCCGCCGCCCGGGACGTGAAGCGCAGCGGCTCGCCGGCCTCCAGCACCGTGACGTCGGTGCCGCGCCGCGCGAGGTGCCACGCCACGGACAGGCCGACGATCCCGCCGCCGACCACGACCACCCCGGTCATTCCGCCACCGTCCCCTCTGGACTGTCCACAGTGGAAGGCGTGGCCGGGGCGCCCCGGCCCAGGACCGACTCCCGCGCCTGCCGCAGCGCGGCCTGCAACGCGCCGTGCCGCACCGCCTCGACCCCGCCCGTACCCGCGGCGACCGCCGGCCGCTGCTTCAGCACCGCGCCCAGGCGGTCGGACACCAGGCCCGCCAGCGCCTCGCCCCCGGCGTACCCGACGCCGCCGGCCAGTACCACCAGCTCCGGGTCGACCGCGGCCACGGTCATCGCCAGCACCCCGGTGACCCGGTCCGCCAGCTCCGCGCGGAACGCCTCGCCACCCGACTGGGCGTGGAACGCCTGGCGTACCACGGAAGCGGCGTCCGGGCCGGGCAGGGCGTGCGCGGCGCCGAGGGTGGCGACGGCGGCGGCCGACACCAGGTCGCGTACCAGACCGCCGCCCGGCACCGGCACCCGGTCGATCTCGCCGGCGCCGCCGCGCGACCCGCGGACCAGGTGACCGTCGAGGATCAGCGCCGACGCCACGCCGCGGTCCATCCACAGCAACAGGACGCTGCGCCGGCCGGTCGCGCGCCCCCGCGTCAGCTCGTCCACGGCGACCAGGTTGACGTCGTTCTCCACGGTCACCGGTACGCGCAGCCGGGCGCGCACCCGCGCCCGCACCCCGTACCCGGTGAACCCGGGCAGGTGCGGCGCGTACTCCAGTTGGCCGGTGGTCGGGTCCACGGAGCCCGGCACCCCGACGACGAGGTGTCGCACGTCGCGCCAGGGCACCCCGCCCGCCTTCAGCGCGGCGCCGACCGCCGCGCGCAACGGTACGGTCGGGTCGTCGTCCGCGCCGCCCGGCCACTCGGTCCGGTACGTGCCGACCACGGTGCCGCCGAGATCCGCGACGGCGGCGTCCATCGCGGTCGCGGTGACGTCGACGCCGACCGCGTACCCGGTGTGCACGTTGACCTGCCAGAGCTGCGCCTGCGGCCCCGGCCCGCCGCCGGTGCTGCGGCCGGCGCGCTCGACCAGACCGTCGCGTTCGAGCCGGGCGAGGACGTCGGCGGCGGCCGGCTTCGACAGCCCGATCGCGCGTTCCAGCCCGATCCGGGACAGCGGCCCGGACTGGAGCAGCGCGTACAGCGCGGCGCGCTCGTTCATGGCCCGCAGTACGCGGGGGCTGCCGTCCCTCATGCCGCTCCGATCCGTCTGGGAAGTTCCCAGATGGACGCAGAGACTGCACCACCCGGCACGATTCGTCAAGAGCCGCCCGAGTCCGACGCGTCCGACTCGACCGCCGCGGACGCGCCGGGCTCACGCACCGGCACGGGGTACTCCGGACGAGAGCGTGCGGTGCCGTGCCGGGCACATCGGTGCCGCGCCGGCACGCCGGCATACCGGACGGAGTCAGGACCCGGCGTCGGTGGAGTGCGGATCCTCGGGCTCGGAGCCCGGCTGGCGGCGCGGAATGCCGCGGGTCACGAACAGCGCGACGAGCGCACCGCCGGCCAGCACGGCGAGGGCGGAGCGCAGGCCGTCGAGCCGCGCCGTCTCGTTCTCGTCGATGATCGCCGACCTCGCGGGCTCGTCCACCCCGGCCTCGTCCAGCGCGGCCTCCAGGTCCCGGTCGGACAGGAACGGTACGCCGCCGGCCAGCTCCACCTGGGCGGACGACGACAGCTCCGGCGGGACCTTCGCGTTGTCCTCGATGCCGGTGAAGAACGACGAGGTGAGCGCCGAGATCAGCACCGCGCCGGCGAGCGCCGTCCCGATGGAGGCGCCGAGGTTCGTGACGGTGTTCTGCAACCCGCCGACCTCGGCGCTCTTCTCGTCACCGACGGACGACACGGTGACGCTGCCGAGCTGCGAGGCGAGCGCGCCGACCCCCGCACCGGCGAGGACGAGCGGCCACGTGACGACCTCGGGGCCGACCCCGGCGTCGAGCGCCGCGGCCAGCGCGACGATACCGACGAACAACGCGAGGAAACCGAACCGTACGACACGCCGCGGCGACGCGTTCGGCAGGAACCTCGGGATCCCGACGGCAGTGGCCAGCAGGGCGACCGACAACGGGAGGATCCGTACCCCGGTCGCGACGGCGGACAGGCCGAGGGCGACGGAGAGGAACAGCGGCACCGTGAAGAACAGCCCGGCCTGCAACAGGTACTGGAAGAAGAAGGAGGTGAGCCCGCCGCGGAGAAGTCGGTTGCGCAGCAGCCCGGGCTCGACGAGCACGGCGCCGCCGTGCCGGTGCCGATACCGTTCCCAGACGAGGAACGCCAGCAGCACGCAGCCACCCGCGAGGACGAGCCACAGCACGGGAGACAGGCCCAACCACGACGGGGCGCCCGGCTTCGGGTTCACGAAGCCCCACGCGCCGGCGCGAAGGATCCCGAAGACGATCAGCGCCAGCCCGAGCGCCGACAGCCCGGTGCCGACCAGGTCCACGTGGTGACCCGGCTCCGGTGGGGAGTCGGCCAGGCGCCGGGTGAGCAGCAGGATGACCGCGACGATCACGACCTCACCGGCGAAGACCCAGCGCCACGACGCGTACGTGGTGAGCAGCCCGCCGATGAGCGGGCCGGCGGCGACGGCGATCGCGCCGGACGCGGCCACGAGCCCGTACGCCCGGGGACGCTGGGCGCGGTCGAAGTTCGCCGCGACCAGGGCCACGATCGCCGGCATGATCAGGGCCGCGCCGATGCCCTCCAGGAACGACCAGCCGATGAGCAGCACGACGAGGTTCGGCGCGAGCGACGTGGTGAACGAACCCACCGCGTACACGACGCAGCCGATCGCGAACGCTCGCCGCCGGCCGAGGATCTGCCCGGCGTTCGCGCCGGTGATCATCAACGACGCCATGACCAGCGTGTACAGGGTGATGGCGGTCTGGATGCCGGTGACGGTCGTGTGCACGTCGTGGGCGACGGTCGCGATCGACACGTTCATGACCGAGCTGTCCAGCGTCATCAGGAACTGCGCCGACGCCAGCGTGACGAGGACCGTCCTCGATCCGGCCGCGGCCGGCGCCGACCCTACCCGGGCGGCGGAAACCTCGTCGGACATCGCACACCCCCGTGTCCGTCGACCCGTCCGGAGGAGCGTCACGCGCCGAGGCGGACGAGCCCCCACGTCGCGAGACTATGCGGATCGGTGCGGCACGAGCAGAGCCGAACGGCGGATCCGGTACGCGGTTCGTCCCGATCTTCGTGTCGTTCGGCCACCATGCGCGCGCTCAGGTGAGGGGGTCGCGGAGGCGGTTGGTGCTGAGGTAGTAGGTGCCGACGCCGGGGCGCAGCAGGAGCATGGACGTGACGGCGAGGATCACCACGAGCGCCACCTCGAACAGGTAGTAGGCGGCGGCGTACCAGCCGGGCAGCAGGTTCGCGTACGCCTCGGCGGCGCCGGCCTGCCGCAGCTCCGCGGGCGCCAGGGCGTGCTGGGCCGAGTCGAAGACGGTGGAGGACTCGGCGGCGATCCAGACGAGCTGGGCGATGCCGACGACGAGCGCGCCGAGCCAGATGATGATCCGGCCGCGGTGCATGGCCAGCCGGGTGACCCGGACGGTGAGCAACGCGTACGCGACGGCGAGGACGGCGAACACGATCGAGCTGGCCACGGTCTGCCGCATCGTGGCGGCGAGCCCGAGCACGTCGGTGTGGCCGTACGACATGTGGGCGCGGCCGATGATGCCGGCGAGCCGGTGCGCGTTGGGCTCCGACAGGTGCGCCAGCGCGGTCGCGTCGCAGACGGCGACGGCCGCGGCGAGTGCGGCGAGGATCGCCATGAGGGCCATCAGCGCGCGGATCGCCGGCTGCCGGATGGTCGAGGACGTGTCTGCCATCCGAACATTCTCCGACGTCCGCGCAAACGCCGACGGCCGGCGCACCCGAGGGTGCGCCGGCCGTGCGGTTGGCTCGGAGCTGGGGTCGGTCAGCCGCCGAACCCGTTGGTACGCAAGCGGATCGCGGTGACGCCGAGCCGCGGCAGGGACACCGTCACGTCGTTGCCGTCGACCGACACGTCGCCGTTGTCCTCGCCGAGGTAGGTCGCCTGGACGGCGCCGGTGACGGCGAAGCCGCACCGTACCGTCGTCTCGACCGGCTCGTTGGCGAGGGACTGGAGGCGTACCAGGACGTCGGCACCGTCCTCGGCCGGGACCAGCGTGGCGCCGAGGACGGCGACGCGCGGGTCGTCCACCGACAGCAGGGAGAGCTGCGCGGTGTCCGCGTCGGACCGGCCGTGCGCGGAGACACCGACCAGCGGGTGGTCGATCTCGTACGCGGTGCGTAGTCCGAGCGCGTCGGCGTCGATGTCCTCACCGGCCCGGCGTACCCCGACCGCGTAGCGGAACGTGGTCTCGAACCCTTGCTGGGACGGGAAGTTCGTGTCCCAGATGTTGTTGTGCACCCACGAGTAGATCGTGCCGGGCTGGCGCGGTGCGGTGCTGTCCGGGAACGGCGCGTACGGCAGCGGGATCGTCTCCGGCTCCACCAGCGGCGCGTCCCGGGTCACCCACGCGACGGGGCCGTCGGCGTCGGCCAGCGACACGAAGGACCGTACGGCGCGCATGTGTTGCGGCGCACCGGGTACGTGCTCCAGCCCGTCGCCGGTGAGCGCGCCGGTGATCTCGTAGTGCACCGTCGGGTCGGTCAGCGCGAACGGGAACGCCAGGTACGCGCTCTCCTTCGCCATCGTGGCCGGCTTGTCGAGGTGGTTGTCGAAGACCACGTGCGCGTCGTGCCGGCCGAGCCGCACCGTGGTGCGGGCGCGGCGTACGCCGTCGGCGGCGAACTCGAACGTGACGCGCTGTTCGAGCGCGTCGTCGACCCGTTCGAGCAGGACGGCCGGGCGGGCGAGGCTGCGCCCGCCGAGCAGTTCCAGCTCGGGGGAGACGGCGGTCTTGTTGGACTGGTGGTTGTAGCCGCCGGCCGTGGTGTACGTGTCGTACACGTAGCCGTTGAAGCCGACCACGGCGTCCTGGTCGACCAGCTCCCGGCCGCTCGCCTTCTCGACGATGCTGGCCACGCAGGCGTGCGCCAGGTCGACGCGGACCCGCAGGTGGTCGTTCTCCAGGACCAGGTCCGACTCGGTCGGCAGCGCGCCGGCACGGTCGTACCCGGGGCCGGCGTCGCCGGTGATGGACAGCTCGGTCGCCGTCGCGGCGGCGTCGTCGGTCAGCCCGTCGGTGGTCGTGACGTCGAGCCGGACCAGGCCGAACGGCGGCACGTCCGGTACGTGCACGCGCAGGAAGCGGCCGGCGTCCCGGTGCACCGGGTTGGTCTGCGCCTCCTCCACGGCGGCGAGCTTCGCGCCGGTACGCCCGTCGCTCACGGCCAGCGGCCGGTCCAGCGGTACCCGGCTCTCCCGGACGAACAGCCGTACCTCGGTGCCGCGCGGCGCCGCGGTCGTGTTGACCGCCCAGAACGTCAGGTCACCGGCGACGGGCAGGGCCGCGCCGAGCGCCGCGCCCGCGTGGTCGAGGAACGTGTCCGCGTCGTCGTTCGCGTGGATCGCGTGCCCGTACTTCCAGTGCCACTGCTGGTCACCGGAGTTGAAGCCCTCGTCCGAGTACGTCCACGGGTTGCCGGCGCCCCAGGTGTGCTCGTTGAACAGCGACACCGAGCCGTACACGCCGCGGGCGGAGTGCTGCGCGGCGTCCGCCAGCGGCGTCGCGCCGGCGGTGCCGGACAGCACGCCGGCCATGCCGTACAGGGTGTGCGCGTCGGTGACCTTGGCCTGCGCCCGCCGTACCATCGCCTGCGGGCGGGCGCCGGAGCCGACACCCTCGACCCACCAGTCGCCCCAGTCACCCTCGAACGTGGGGATGGCGTCGCCGAGCCGGTCGTCCGCGTCGGTGAAGAAGTCCGTGTTGGTGGACAGCCGCAGCGTCGGGGAGTCCCAGGTCTCGTTCCAGCGCCGGACGTTCTCGGCGAGGATCAGCCGCGGCGGCGCGTTGTCGCCGAAGTGGCCCTGCACCCGCAGGTGCAGCACGTCCCACGGGTACGGCTCGCGGTCCTCGACCTGCGGCCCGTGCCAGCCGAACATGCCCGGCGGGAACGGGTACGGCCGCGTCGCGAGCGACGTCAGGTACGCCGGCAGCAGGTCGTCGACCATCTCGTACGAGGTGTCGAAGCCCAGGACCGGGCCCTCCATGTACGCCAGGCCGTGCGGGCTGTCGGTCATCCACACCAGCACCTCGCCGCCGGACGGCGAACGCCAGCGGAACAGCCGCGGCAGCTTCGAGCCGCCGTTGGTGTTCGGTACGGACCGGCCGGCCCAGTTGTGCGCCACCGACAGGAAGCGGACGCCGTTCTGCGCCAACGCCTCCGGCAGGCCGGCGACGCTGCCGGGCACGTCGGTCTGCATCGCGGAGCGGATGTCCACGCCGTACGTGTCCTTGACCTCGCGGGACAGCCGCAGCAGCTCGTGCAGCTCGTCGGTGGAGCACGTGTCGGTGTGCAGGTTGTACGGCATCGCGGTCAGCTCGATCTGGCCGGCCTTGACCCGCTCGACGAACTCCGCGACGCGCTCCGGCGGCCGGGCCGCCGCCCACTGCTCGAACGACCACAGCGACTCGACCGCCCAGCGGAACTTCGCGTCCTCCGGCCAGTCGTCGGTCGTGCGGGTCAGGTCCAGGCACGAGTCGAGGAACGCGACGTGCTGGTTCAGCACCGTGCCCTGCGGGTCGGTGTACCCGATGTCCAGGTGCGAGTGGTGCACCAGGTGGATCGTCCACTCCCGGGCCGGCTCCAGCACGAACGCCAGGTCCGCCGCCGCCTCGCCCCGACGTACGGTGATGCGCACGTCGCGCGGGTCGTCGGTGGCGGGTACGAGCAGCCGGGCGCCGCCGGACGCGGGCAGCACCTCGACCGGCACCGTACCCAGGCCGGCCACCTCGACGTCGAAGGCCAGCTCGGCCGCGTCGACGCCGTCGGCGAGGACCCGGACGGCGCGCAGCTTGCCGTTCTCGGTCCGGCGTACCAGGTGCTCGGGCATGGCGCGCAGCTCGACGTCGCCGAGCCGGGCGGTCGCGGCCACGGCCAGGCTGATCGTGCCGGCACGGGCCTTCTCGGTGGACCAGGGATGGTCCTTCACGAGGGCGCGGGTGGTCATGGGTGACGTTCTCCTTGCACAGGTTGTCGTTCAGCCGGTCGGGCGAAGTTCAGGAGGTCAGGCGAAGACTGCTGACGAAGAAGCGCTGGAAGACGAAGAACAGCAGCACCGTGGGCAGCGACGCGACGAGCGCGCCGGCCAGGACCACGGGCGGCCCGACGGTCGAGTAGCTGCCGTTGAGGTCGGCGAGGGTGGCCATGACGGGACGGATGTTCGGGCTCAGCGACAGCGTGATGCCGAACAACAGGTCGTTCCAGATCCAGGTGAACTGGAAGATGAACGCCGCGAGCAGCGCGCTCTTCGCCAGCGGCAGGTGCACCCGGAAGAACATGCGCAGCCAGTTCGCGCCGTCGAGCTGCGCCGCCTCGGCGATCTCGCGCGGCACCGTGAGCATGAAGTTCCGGTTCACGAAGAACGCGAACGGGATCGCCAGCGCCACGTAGACGAGCATCATGCCGTACTGCGTGTCGTACAGGCCGGTGCGGGCGAAGCCGGTGAACAGCGGCGACAGGAACGTCTGCAACGGCAGCACGGTGCCGATGAAGATGACCCAGAACCAGATCCCCGGCCGGCGTACGGGCATGACGGTCACCGCGAACGAGGCGAGCGCGGCGATCAGCACGGCGATGGCCGCGCCGACCGTGGCGTACAGGAAGCTGTTGAGAAGGCCCCGGCCGACGTCGGCGGTGGTGAAGGCGGCCTTGATGTTGGTCCAGATGTCCGCCGAGGCGAACCACCAGCGCGGCGACCCCGTGTACTGCTTGGTCGGGGTGAACGCGTTGACCACCACGAGCCAGGTCGGGACCAGCCACACGAGCGAGAAGAAGACGACGAGTACGTTGCGGACGATGCGGCCTGCCATGGGAGCTCCTCTCACCGGGACCGGGCCTGCCGGCGCAGGTACAGCCAGGACGCGGCGACGACGACGACGGTGAGCACGACGGACACCGCGGCGCCGTAGCCGTACCGGTTGAGGGTGAAGGTCTCCCGGTACATCGTCAGGGCGAGCGTCTCCGAGGCTGTGCCGGGACCGCCCTGCGTCAACAGCCACACGATGTCGAACGTCTTGAGGCTGTTGACGATCGCCATCCCGACCACCACGACCGTCATCGGCCGGAGCTGCGGTACGACGACGCTCCAGAACATCCGCAGCCCGCTCGCGCCGTCGAGCTTCGCGGCCTCGACGATCTCGGTCGGGATGGTCTGCAGGCCGATCAGGAACAGGATCATCGACGCGCCGGTCGCCTGCCACGTCGTCGCGAGGATCATCACGACGGTGTTCAGCGGCCAGTGCAGCAGCCACTCCTGTTGCCAGGAGCCGAGTCCGATCGCGTTCAACGTCTGGTTGATCGCGCCGTCGGACTGCAACAGGAACTGCCACAGCAGGGCCGTCGCCGACCCGGACAGCGCGTACGGGATGACGACCGCGGTCCGGGCGACCGAGCCCCAGCGCACCGAGTTGGTGAGGACCGCGATGATCAGGCCGAGCAGTACGGGCAGCAGCAGCGTGCCGGCCACCCACATCACCGTGTTGACCAGCGACCGGCCGAAGTCCGGGTCGCTGACGAGCGCGGCGTAGTTGGCGAGGCCGACCCAGGTCGACCGCAGCCCGTTATCGTCGAAGAAGCTCCGGTACGCGGTGACCAGGAACGGCACCGCGAGCAGCACGATGACGAGCAGGATCGCCGGCGACAGGAACGCGCCGATCCACAGCGCCCGGCGCGCGCCGCCGCGGCCGCCGGACTCGGTTGGCGTGCGGGTGGTGGCCGGGGCGGCCTTCTGCACGGTCGTCACGACCTCCACACCTTCCATTCCTTGTCGGCGCGGCGTTGCATGGCGTCCAGGGTCTTCGCCGCCGCGGACTGGGTGGGGTTGATCATGAACGCGCTGAGGTCCTGCACGTTGCCCTCGATCAGCACCGGCGGGGACGCCTCCCAGTACCGCACGGCCTGGCTGGGCTTCGTCTTCGCCACGGCGTCCGTGACGTCGCGTACCGCGCCGATGTTCGGGACGACCGACGGGTCGGCCGACGCGTCCTTGAGGAACCCGGTCCACGCCCGCTGCACGTTCGGGTGCAGCCAGCTCTTGGCGACGTCCTTCGCCGCGTCGAGCTTGTGCGCGTTGGCCGAGACGGACAGCACGCCGCTCTCCACCACGACCGACCGGTTGCCGCCGGGTGGCGGCGGCAGGACGAACGCGCCGAGGTCGCGGTCCTTGACTCCCGCGCTGAGGAAGGCGCCGGTGTTCCACGTCCCGTACAGGTGCATCGCGACCTTGCCCTGCGCGAACTGCGCCGGCACGGTACTGGTCACGAAGTCCGGGCTGGAGAACGCCTTCCGCTTGTACAGATCGACCCAGAGGCGCATCGCCTCCCGGCACACCGGGTCGGTGTACGACGCCGTGCCGGCGGTGAGCTTCTGGTAGAAGCCGTGGTCGAGCCCGTTGACGAGCTGCTGGAACCAGACCAGCGACTCCCACGAGGTCGCCCCGCCGGAGCCGATCGGCGTGATGCCCTTGGCCCGCGCCGCCTCGACCACGTGCAGGAACTCGTCCCACGTCGTCGGTACCTCGACGCCGAGCTTGCGGAACGTCGGCTTGCTGTAGAAGACCGCGTAGTACGACTTGTACAGCGGCAGACCGTACTGCCGGCCCTCGTAGCTGAACGTGGCGCGCAGCTCGTCGTCGTCGCACCAGCCCTGCTGGGCCGCGTAGTCCCAGGCGTCCGTGACGTCGGCCAGGATGCCCGCCCGGGCGATGTCGATCAGCCGGTACCCGTTCCACCACTTGATCAGGTCCGCGGTCGCGTCGGTCTGCGCCGACATCCGCACGATCTGCTGGTAGTTGCTCACGTTCGGCACCGCGCGGGCCGCGAGCGTGTAGCCGGCGACGCGCTTGAGCTGCGCGCCGGCCGCCGCGTACCCGGGTGCCCAGGTGCTGTTGTCGTTGAACAGCGACACGACGTCGCCGGGTGCCGGTCGGGTCTGCGTACCCCGGCCGCAGCCGGCGAGGCCGACCGTCGCCGCGGCGAGTGCCGAGGCGAGCAGGGTCCGGCGCCCGACGCCGCGTGACCCGGCGCCGCCGCCGTTGTTGGATGTCACCCACGCCTCCGATGTGCCACTGAGGTTTCGGTATCGGTACCGTACCCTTGACGTTGAGACCCGTAAAGTATCGGCGTTAACGATATCGAAATGCGGTGGTCACATGCGGGAACCTACCCGATCCGGGCCGGGTTCCGGCCGTGCCGCCGGGGCTCACGGTAATCCGTACCGGGGGCAGGTGCCCACCGGCCGTTGCCGAGACCTGGCGATCGCCCGGATCCGTGCCCGGCACGACGGTACCGATACCGACGCGTCGTACGCGACCCCGAAGGCCGGCCGGCGTGCGCCGTGCCGCGCCACCGCGGTACGTCCGCTTCCTGCCCCCCTGCGGCAGACCCGGCCCGTCCGCGGCGGTCCGGCCGGACCGGCCCGACGCAGTGACCGGCTTCGATGGGGCCGGTGGCCGATCACCACGGCTGGGGGATGCGGCGGGCGGCTAGACTGCGCCGTGCCCGGGCCCGGACACCGCGGCCGGCGGTACCTCGACGGGCCGGACCAGCCCCGGGCGGCGAAGGCACAGGTGAAATGACCACGCACTCCGGAACCGAGCCGGTCGGATCCGAATCGATGACGATGCGCGACGTGGCACGCCGTCTCGGGGTGAGCCCGATGACCGTGTCCCGGGCGCTGCGCGGCGCGCCCGGCATCAGCGAGGCGACCCGCACCCGGGTCCTCGCCGGCGTCTCCGAGCTCGGCTACCGACCCAACAAGCTCGCCCGCGGCCTGCGCTCCGGCGGGCCGAACGAGCTGATCGGCCTCGTCGTCACCAACCTCGCCAACCCGTTCTACTCACAGCTCGCGATCGGCGTCGAGCAGGTCGCCGTCAGCTTCGGCGCCCGCGTCGTGCTCGGCGGCACCGGCGAGGACCCGGACGCCGAGCAGGAGGTCGTCGCCGACCTCGTCAGCCGCGGCGTGGACGGCCTCGTCGTCGTGCCCACCGGGTACGACCACGCGCATCTCGGCGCCGTCGCCGGCCACGGCACCCCCGTGGTGCTGGCGGCCAGCCCACCGATGGGGATCGACGCCGACTGCGTGGTCGTCGACGACTTCGGCGGTACCCGCGAGGCGTGCCGGCGGCTGCTCGCCCGCGGCCACCGGCGCATCGGCTTCCTCGGCCTGCCCGCGTCGCTGTGGACCGGCTCCGAACGGTTCCGCGGGTACGCGGTGGCGTTGGAGGAGGCCGGCATCGACGTGGACGAGCGGTACGTCAGCCGGCACCGCGGCGACATCGCGCTGGCCGAGCGGGCCGCGCGGGACATGCTCGCCCTGCCCGACCCGCCGACCGCGCTGGTCACCGCCAACAACCGCAACACCATCGGCGCGCTGCGGGCGCTGCGGGACAGGGCCGGCGAGGACATCGCCCTCGCCGGCTTCGACGACATCGAGCTGGCGGACATGCTGCAACTGCCGCTGACCGTCGTCTCGTACAGCGCGGTCGACGTGGGCCGGTCGGCGGCGAAGCTGCTCTTCGAACACCTCGAATCGACCGACCCGCTGCGGCGCTCGTCGCGCCGCGTCGTCATCCCCACCACGCTCGTCGACCACCCCACCGACGCCGCGCTCGTCCGGCCCTGACCGGTCGCCTCACGGGGCGTTGGCGGAGCACCCCGGCACGCGCCCCGGCGCCGCCCGGCGACGGCGTCCCGGCGCGACGCGGTCAGGCGTGGGGGCGGGACGCGACGGTGGGCGGTGTGATCCGGCGCCGCTCGTGCTGCGGGACGGTGTCGATGTCGTCGAGTTGCGCCCGGATCGTCGCCCGCAGCTCGTCGTCGCTGCGGAAGTAGTAGTCCTGGAACAGCGTGTATCCCGTCCACATCAGGTTGGCGCAGACCTGCGCCGGCACGCGGCCGGTCGAGGCGCCGAGGCCGACCAGGGCGACCGAGGAGATGCTGCCGGGCACCCGCTCGTTCTGCCGGTGGATCGCCTGGAACGCGGCGGCGCAGGCGAACGCCACGTTCAACGTCTCGCGTACGTCCTCCGACGAGGTGACCATCGTCGGCGTCGAGATCAGGTAGGCCGGGGTGGTGGCGCCGGACCGCACGCAGACCGCGCTGCCCACCGGCAGCGAGCCGCCGAACTCGTCGCGGATCGCCCGCTGCACGCGGAGCTGGATGCCGGCGCCGAGGTGACGCTTGATCGCCAGGTCGACGCCGCCGTCCATCCGGCCGCGTGAGTTGGTCGGGCTGACCCAGGCGTCGACCCGCTGGTCGAGGATCGAGCCGGTGACGACGTCGACCTCCCCGGTGTCCTCGAACGCCGCCCGCCAGGAGTCCACCACCCTCCGGTTGACGTCTGCCAACACCACCTTGAGCAGCGGCTTCGTGTGATCGACGGTCACGGTTGTCTCCAGTCACGCGGGAAGGGGTTTCCGACGTTGGGACCGTACCGCGGGGTTATGACAGAAAATTCCGTCCCACCCCGGTCCTACACTGTGCGCGCGACGAGGCCCGTTCGTATCGATGTATGGGCTTTCCGTTGCGCCTGACCGGATCCGGCCGTCCGGACCGGCCCACCCTTCGACCGAGACCGTCCACTCGGGTCGTGCCCCGGCACGGCCCGAGCCCCCAGCCGGGAGCCACGATGAGCGACAGCACCACCCCCGACCCGAACGACCCGCTGGCACTCGCCGAGCTGTTCAGCGGCGGCGGCGAGCCGTGGCTGCCGCTGCTGAAGCCGGTCGTCGAGGCGCAGCCGGCGGCGCCGACGTTCATCGGCCCGGCCCGTGGGCCGAGCGTCGTACCCGTGCGTGAGCTGACGTTCCAGGCGCTCAAGCCGAACCCGCCGCACAGGTGGAAGGTCGTCGCCTTCGGCCAGAACCCCTACCCGCGGCCGGAGAGCGCGACCGGCATCGCCATGTTCGACAACACGTTCCACAACTGGGCGGACAGCACGTTCGGCCGGGTCGTCAGCATCCGCTGCATCATCAAGGCGGCGGCGATGTGGAAACACGGCATCCCGAAGAAGACACCGATCGCCGACATCCGCCGGCTGCTGAAGCAGCACGACACGGTGCAGCCGCCGGAGTGGTTCCAGGCGATGCTGACCCAGGGCGTACTGCTGCTCAACGCGGCGCTCACCGCCAGCAGCGACGGGGCGTACGCCACGGACGAGCACACCGCGTTCTGGCGCCCGGTCGTGGAGCGGATCGTCGAGGAGATCCTGCGCGCCAAGTCCGGGCCGGACGTCGCCGAGGAGGACCGCGGCGTCGTGTTCGCCTGGTGGGGCGTGCACGCCCGCACCCTGAAGGGTGTCGTGCAGCGGCTCCAGCGCCGGTACCCGGACGTCCGGGTGCTGCACCTCGACCACGCCAACCCCGCCGCGCAGGGCGACATCTTCTGCAACGGCAACCACTTCGGCCAGGTGAACGACGCGCTCCGGGCGATCGGCGCCGACGAGATCGACTGGCTGCCGAGCACCGGCTGGGCCGGTACGACGGCGGCCGGCGGGCCGGACGCGGGCGCCGCCGACCGGATGGGCGCGTTCATCGCCTCCACCATGGAGCTGCACAAGCTCTATCTGGACCGGCTCGCCAGCGTCAAGGACGAGGGCCTGGTCCTGCCGGCGATCACCGGGGTGGCCGAGACGCCGCTGATGGACTTCCGGGCGGCGGTCGCGCCGGTGTCGCGGCAGCTCCCGATGATCGACCCGCACGTCACCCTGTCGCACGAGTTCGGCAAGCGGCAGACCGACGGCGCAGGCGGCGCGCTGACCGCCGACGAGGTCGCCGCGCTGCACCTCTACACCTGTGGTTCGGCGTTCTACCAGAAGATCAACGCCACCCTGCGCGACCCGGACCGGTCCCGGATCACCGCGTACCTGCCGTACCTTCGGCTGCTGCTGTCGGCGCTGTCGCGGCTGCCGGTGCGGACGGAGCCGCTGTGGCGCGGCGTGGCGCTGGACCTGCGCGCGCAGTACCCGCGCGGGCGTACGGTCACGTGGTGGGGCGTCTCGTCGTGCACGTCGGAGCTGGGCGTGGCGCACGCGTTCCTGGGGAGCCGGGGGCGGCGGACGCTCTTCCAGGTGCATCCGGCGCGGGCGGTGGGCATCCGGCGGTTCTCCGCGTTCACCGGTGAGGAGGAGTTCATCCTCGCTCCCGGCACCCGGCTGACGGTCACCGACCTGACGACCGAGCGCGGCGGCCTGTCCACCGTCACCCTCACCGAGCTGCCGGAGGACCGCCTGGTCGCCTGACGAGTCCACAGTGGACAGACCGGGGTGGGTGCGGCCGGCTTCTACACTCCCGCCATGGCCGGTCGCATCCCTCCCCTGGCGGCGGTACTCGTCGGGGTCCTGCTCGGGACGCTGGGCTGGACCGTGTACGTCGGCTTCGAGGCCGTCGTCTACCTGGGCGGCGAGCGTACGGTCGCGCACGTCGACGGGTGCGAGACGCACTCCACCAGCCACGGCGGCAGCTCGACGGTGTGCCACGGCACGTGGCGTACCGCGGACGGCGCCACCCACCACGGGACGGTGGAGGGCGCCGGCGGCAGTGACGAGGGCGGCGACCTACCGGTACGGGCGCTGGGCGGTGTCGCGGCGGTGGCCAGCCCGCTCGGGCTGGTGATCGAGCTGGCGTTCGAGTGCGTGCTGGTGCTCGCGTCGTCGGCGCTGGCGGTGGCCGTCGCGCTCAGCCGGCGCCGGCGACGCGCGTTCGCGCCGCCGCCCTACGCGTACCCGCATCCCCGGCCGCCGATGCCCCCGCGCCGGTGGCGCTGACCGTCCTGCCGGTCAACGGATCGGGGCGGTGCGGCGCCAGGTCGACGGGCTGACGCCGCGGGTGCGCTTGAACGCGACGCTGAACGCGAACCCGTCCTCGTACCCGACGGTGCGGGCGACCGTCGCGATCGTACTGTCGGTGTCGCGCAACAGGTCCGCCGCCACGGCCATCCGCCAGTCCGTCAGGTACCCGAGCGGCGGCCGGCCGACCAGCCCGGCGAAGCGGGCCGCGAACGCGGCGCGGGACATCCCGACGGCGGCGGCCAGCCCCGCGACCGTCCAGCGGCGTCCCGGATCCTCGTGCATCAGGCGCAGCGCCGCGCCGACCGCCGGGTCCGCGAGCGCCCCGTACCACCCGGGCGTGGTCGCCTCCGGGCGCGTGCACCACGCCCGCAACGCGCACACGAGGACGAGGTCCAGCAGCCGGTGCAGCACCGCGTCCTGCCCCGGCTCGTCGCGGGCTGTCTCGGCGGCGAGCAGGTCCAGCGCCGCGGCGGTACGCGGGCCGGCCGGCACGACCGCGAGCGGCGGCAGCAGGTCGACGAGCCGGTCACCGGCCGCGCCGCGCAGCTCGTACCCGCCGCGCAGCAGCACCGTGGCCCCGGGCATCCCGTCGCCGTACGTACGCGGCGCGAGGTGCC
Organism: Actinocatenispora sp.; assembly: GCA_036503555.1. Taxonomy (GTDB): domain Bacteria; phylum Actinomycetota; class Actinomycetes; order Mycobacteriales; family Micromonosporaceae; genus Actinocatenispora. The sequence goes on along the minus strand of DASXWQ010000042.1, from coordinate 69,851 downwards.
GGTGCGTCGCCCCGGCCACCGGGTACTTCCGGCCGCCGCGGATGACCAGCTGCGTCGGCGTCGACTCGGCGTCGGCGACGGTGTGCTCGCCGGTGCCGGTGACGAGGGCGATGTCACCGGCGGCGAGGCGTACCGGATCGGTGTCGGCGAGCCGGACCGACGCGTGACCGCCGAGCGCGGCGAACACGGTGAGCGGCGGGCCGTCGGCGAACGTGATCGACCACGGCGGTCGCCGGACCAACTGCCGGACCAGCACGGTCCCGGCGCGCGCCCGGTGCAGCAGGTCGCTCAGCACGTCCACGACCGCAACGGTAGAGGTTGGCCGCGAGACGAACACACAGGGATCATCGACGTTCGCCCATGGATCGTCCAGCCGGCGGCGGGTTGGCTGACGGGCATGACGAGTTTTCTGATCCTCGGCGGGACCGGCAAGGTCGGTCGCCGCGTCGCCCGCCGGCTCACCGACGACGGCCGGTCGGTCCGGGCCGCGTCCCGTACCGGCGCCGGTGTCCGCGTCGACCTGGCGGACCCGGCGGGCTGGGCACCGGCGCTGGCCGGCGTCACCGCCGCGTACCTGCTGGAGCCGGACCTGCGGGCCGGCGCGGACGGCCGGCTCGGCGCGTTCGTGGCCGCCGCGGCCGAGGCGGGCGTACGGCGGCTGGTGCTGCTGTCGGCGCCCGGCGCCACGGACCCCCGCCACCCGCTGCACGCCGTCGAACGGGCGGTACGCGACGCGGGCGTCGGCTGGACGATCCTGCGGCCGACGTGGTTCGCGCAGAACTTCAGCGAGGGCCCCTGGCTGCCCGGGGTACTCGCCGGGACCGTGGCCCTGCCCACCGGCGACGGCCGCACGCCGTTCGTCGACGCGGAGGACATCGCCGAGGTCGCCGCGTCCGCGCTGACCGACGACCGGCACCACGGCCAGGTGTACGAGCTGACCGGCCCGCACGCGCTCTCCGTCGCCGCCGCGACGGCGCTGATCGCCCGCGCCACCGGGCGTACCGTCCGGCATCTCGACGTCACACCCGAGGAGTACGTGGCGCGGCAGGCCGCGGCGGGCGTACCGGTCGACGTGGCGCGGCTGCTGGCCGGCGCGCTCACCGGCGTACGCGAGGGCAGGGGAGCGGCGCTCGCCGACGGCGTGGTCCGCGCGCTCGGCCGCCCACCCCACTCCTTCGCGGACTTCGTCACCGCCTCGACCCCCGCCTGGTCCTGATCCGTCCACAGTGGACCACCCGAAATCGGGCTGCCTGCAAGGGTTCCCGCCGGGTACCGTGACGGCGTCCCGGGTGGAAGGCGGTGAGCTGTCGTGGGTGGGACGACGATGTTGTGGCGGCCGACCGGCCCCGCCGAGCTGGACCTGGTACGCCGGTCGGGCTGGCGCGCCTGGCCGCCGCGCCTACCGGGCCAGCCGATCTTCTATCCCGTGCTCGACGAGGCGTACGCGATCCGCATCGCGCGGGACTGGAACGTCCCGCGTGACGGCGCCGGCTTCGTCACGCGTTTCGACGTCGACGACGGGTTCGTGACGCGGTACCCGGTGCGGCAGGTCGGTGGCCGCACGATTCGTGAGCTGTGGGTACCGGCCGACGAGCTCGACGAGTTCAACGCGCACATCGTCGGCGAGATCCGCGTCGTGCACGAGTTCCAGTGAGCCCTGCGGTCAGAGGGTGCGGGTCAGGTGGGTGCTGTTGGGGTCCGGTCGGTAGTCGGCGAACGGCGGACACTCGACGAATCCGGCCTTGCGGTAGAGGCCCCGGGCGGGCGCGAAGTACGGCTGGGTGCCGGTTTCCAGGCTGAGCCGCACGTACCCGCGGGCGCGGGCCTCGCCGACGATGTGGTCGAGCAGCCGGGTGGCGACGCCGGTGCCACGGGCGTGCGGGACGGTACGCATCGACTTGACCTCGCCGTGCCCGGCGGTGAGCTGTTTGAGCGCGCCGCAGCCGAGCAGTTCACCGTCGCGCCGGGCGGTCCAGAACGTCACCTCCGGTACCCGGAGTGCGGTGGTGTCCAGTGCGTGCACGCTGTCCGGCGGCGAGGTGGCGTGCATGTCCGCCAGGTGCGCTGCGAGCAGGGCGCGTACGTCGGGCCGGTCCAGGTCGCCGGGCTCGATGCGGATCACGTGACCAGGCTGGCACCGGCATGTTTCGGCCCCGTTGCGCCACGACGTGAGCCGCCTCTCGTACCCCGGGGTCTGCGGTAGGGTTCGGCGCCGGGGGAGCGGGCCGGCGCCCCGGACACGACGTCAGCCAGTGAGGGACGAGAGCCATGCCCGTCGAACACCCCCGCATCGCCATCGCCGGTCTCGGTATCGAGGCGTCGACGTTCTCGCCGGCCCGGACCGGCGCGCCGGCGTTCCATCCGCTGCGGGGCGAGGCGGTGCTGACCCGGTACCCGTTCCTCGCCCCCGGCGAGCCGCTGCGCGCGGCGGCGGACTGGCGCGGCGCGCTCGTCGGCAAGTCGCTGCCGGGTGGCACCGTCACCGCCGCGGCGTACGCGGAGCTGGCGGACGACCTGCTGGCCCGGCTCGCCGCGATGCCGCCGCTCGACGGCCTCTGGTACGACATCCACGGCGCGATGACCGTCGAGGGCCTGGACGACGCGGAAGCGGTGCTGTTGGGCCGGATCCGCGCGGTCGTCGGGCCGGACGTGATCGTGTCGACGTCGATGGACCTGCACGGCAACGTGTCCCGCGAGCTGGCGCACGCGAGTGACCTGATCACCTGTTACCGGATGGCGCCGCACGAGGACTACCTGGAGACGAAGGAGCGGGCCGCCCGCAACCTGGTGGACCTGCTGCGCCGCGGCGCGCCGCGGCCGGTGAAGGCGTGGATCCCGGTGCCGGTGCTGCTGGCCGGCGAGCAGACCTCGACCCGGGTCGAGCCGGCCCGCGGCCTCTACGCGGCCGTCGCGGACGTCGAGCGGACCGCGGGCGTCACCGACGCCGCGATCTGGGTCGGGTACGCCTGGGCCGACGAGCCGCGCAACCGCGCGACGGTGGTCGTCACGGGCGAGTCCGATACCGCCGTGACGGCCGGGGCGGAACGCCTGGCCCGCGGCTTCTGGGACGCCCGGCGCGACTTCGCGTTCGTCGCGCCGACCGCGTCGCTGGACGAGGCGCTGGACATCGCGCTCGCCGCGCCGGCCCGGCCGTACTTCGTCAGCGACACCGGCGACAACCCGACCGCGGGCGGCGCCGGCGACGTGACGTGGGGGCTCGCGCGCGTGCTGGCCCGGCCCGAGTTCGCCGCGCCCGACGGCCCGACCGTCGTGTACGCCTCGGTGCCCGGCCCCGCCGCCGTCGACGCCGCGGTACGCGCCGGTGTCGGTGCCACCGTCACGGTCACCGCCGGCGCCGAGGTCGACGACCGGCACGCCGGGCCGGTGACGATGACCGGCGAGGTGCACGCCGTACGGCACGGGGACCGGGACGCCGGCACGGAGGTGGTGCTGCGCGTCGGCAGCGTGTACGTGATCGTCACGTCGCGGCGCAAGCCGTACCACCACGAGCACGACTTCACCGACCTGTCGCTCGACGCGCGGGGCGCGGACATCGTCATCGTGAAGATCGGGTACCTGGAACCGGAGCTGTTCGAGATGGCCGCGGGCTGGACGATGGCGCTGACGCCGGGCGGCGTCGACCAGGACCTGGTTCGCTTGGGGCACAAGCGGATCCACCGCCCGATGTACCCGTTCGACGAGGACATGCCGGACCCGGACCTGACCGCGCGCATCATCCCGGCGTCGAGCGAGCCGCTGGGCGCGGACGAGCGGGGCGACGCGTGATCGCGCTGGAGATCGCCGTGACCGCCCCGGCCGGCGCCCGGGTCGCCGCCGGCGCCGGCGCCGATCGGGTCGAGCTGTGCTCGGCCCTCGAACTCGGCGGCCTCACGCCGTCCGACGCGCTCGTCGCCGCCGTCGCCGCGACCGGCCTGCCCACGCACGTCCTGGTCCGCTGCCGCCCCGGCGACTTCTGCTACGACGCGGACGAGGTGGCGCTGATGGCCGCCGAGGTACGCGCCGCCGTCGCCGCGGGCGCGTCCGGCGTCGTCGTCGGCGCGCTCACCACCGACGGTGCCCTCGACACCGCCGCGGTACGCCGGTTCGTCGACGCCGCCGGTCCCGTCGAGGTCACGCTGCACCGGGCGGTCGACCAGACCGCGGATCCCGTCGCCGCGGCCGCCGCGGCGTACGAGCTGGGGGTGCGGCGGGTGCTCACCTCGGGTGGCGCCGCGGTCGCCGCGGACGGGGTGGCGACGATCGGCCGGATGGTCCGCGCGGTGCCGGGGATCGAGGTGATGGCCGGCGGCGGCGTACGCCCGGCGGACGTGGCGCGGCTCGCCGACGCCGGTGTCGCCGCGGTCCACCTGTCGGCGAAGCGGCCGGCGCCGGCCCGCCCGGGCGCGGCGTGGGTGCCGCTGGGCGCGGCGGCCGACTCCGCCACCCACTTCGTCACCGACCCGGCGGTCGTCGCCGCCGCGGACACCGCCCGCCGCCGCTGACCGCCGGCGCGGCGGGTCAGACGCCGTGGGCGGCGACGCGGTGCACGCTGCCCTCCGCCAGCTTGTACGTCAGGCCGACGACGCCGCAGCGCCCGTCGGCGACCCGCTCGGCGATGACGTCCGAACGCTGCACGAGCAGGTCGGTGGTGTAGCGCACGTGTTCGGTGACGGCGGCGCCGAGGTCGTCGGGCGCCGTCTGCCGGGCGGCGATCGCGCTCGGCATGACCCGCTCGACCAGGTCCCGGACGTACCCGGTGGGCAGCGTGCCGTCGCGCAGCGCGTCGAGCGAGGCGGTGACCGCGCCGCACGAGTCGTGTCCGAGCACCACGACCAGCGGGGTTTCGAGCAACGACACCGCGTACTCGATGCTGCCGAGGACCTCGGGGCCGACCACGTGCCCGGCGGTACGCACGACGAACAGGTCGCCGAGCCCCCGGTCGAAGATGATCTCCGCGGCGAGTCGGGAGTCGCTGCACCCGAAGAGCACCGCGAAGGGCCGCTGGCCGGCTGCCACCGCCGCCCGGCGGTCCGCGTCCTGGTTCGGGTGCAACCCCGCACCGGTGACGAAACGCGCGTTACCCGCCAGCAGCAGGTCGAGGGCGGTGGCCGGGTCGGTGATCTGTTCGGATCGGTCCGTGTCGATGCTCACGGCCGGACGATAGCCCAGGCCAGCGTCGTCCCGCCGGGGGTCGGCCACACCGCGGGAAACAGATCACGCCTCAGGTCAGGACCACCGGGTTGGTCAGGGCGGCCATCCGCCCGTCGGGGTGGCGTACCTCGACGCGGACGTGCGACGACTCGGCCGCGCTCGTCGTCCACCCGACGATGCCGGGTCCGTCGGCGGCCAGCACCTCCGTGTACGCCGCGCCCTCGTCGGTGTGCACCGTGACGGCGCCGCCCGCGACGCCCGTGATCCGGACCCGGACGGTGACGGGCCGGCCGCCGGTCGCGAGCCGGTCGCCGATGCCCGCGCGCCCGTCGCCGGCGGTCGCGTCGAGGGTCAGGTCGATGCCGGCCCCGCCGGCGATCCAGCTCCGGCCGGCCCGGATGCCGGCGAGGATCGCGTCGGTGCCGAGTTCGTCGGCGAGCACGACCGTGCGAGGTACGCCGATCTGGCCGGGCAGGTGCGTGTCGCTGTTGCCGGCCGCGGGCCGCCACCGTCCACTGTGGACGTCCGCGCCGAGCCGGCGACCCCACTCGGCGACCGCGGCGGCGTTGTCGGCGTTCCACGGCCGGTCGGAACTCCACTCGCCGTTCCACACCTCGACCGCGTCGAACCCGTCGTACGGGTACATGAACGTGCCGGAGCGGTACGGCGCGTGCGGGTGCGCGGCGACGCACAGCCCGCCGGCCGCGTGTACCTCGGCGAGGCGGTCGGCGATCGCGCCGTCGCGGGCCCGGTCGCGCCAGTCGACGACCCGACCGCCCGGCAGGCCGAGGGCGAGCCAGTGCCCGGTCGGGGTGGTGACCTCCGCGCCGAGGATGACGAGCAGGTCGTCGCCCGCGTACGGGGTCCAGGCGGCGTGTCCGGCGGCCGTGTTGTGCTCGGTGGTCGCGACGAAGTCGAGCCCGGCGGCGCGGGCGGCGGCGGCCAGCTCGGCGGGCGTCAGCTCGCCGTCGCTGTGGGTCGAGTGCACGTGGCAGTCGCCGTGGTACCAGGCGCGTCCGCGGCCCCGTGCCCGGGCGGGTGGGTAGTCGGGTGGTGGCGTCACGGTCGGAACGATAGCCCCGGAAACTTATTTGACAGTACTTATATAAGTGCTGTTACGATTCTCGCCGTGACCACCGACGACCCGACCGAAGAGAGCCTGTGGCGCCCGCTGCGGCGGCTCCAGGCCCACATGGACGCCGACATCGGCCGGCTCTACACCGACGCCGACATCGAGGGGCTGCGGCCCAGCTTCGTGATGGAGCTGATCCGGCTGCACCGCCGCGGACCCATGACCATCCGCGAGCTCGCCGAGTCCGTCGAGCACACCCACTCGGCCGAGAGCCAGAAGGTCGCCGCGATGCGCGCCGCCGGGCTCGTGCGTACCGAGCCGGGGCCGGACGCGCGCAGCAAGCGGATCACGCTCACCGACCGGGCGGAAGCCATCGTGGCGAAGATGGCCGCCGAGTGGCGCGCCACCGAGGCGGCGCTGGCCGAGCTGGAGGCCGAGCTGCCGTACCCGCTGAGCCGTGTCGTCACCGACATCGAGGAAGCGTTGCGGCGCAAGAGTTTCCACGACCGCATCCACGACAAGCTCGCCGAGGACGAGTCGTGGCGCTGAGACACGCACTCATCGATGTGGGTCCGCTGCGGTCGTCGCGGGCGTACCGGCGGTTGTGGATCGGCGGCGTGTTCTCCGGGCTCGGTGGCCAGCTGACGCTCGTCGCCGTGATGTTCCAGGTGTGGCGCGCGACGGGCAGCACGGTGTGGACGGGCGCGGTCGGCGTCGCGCAGGCCGTACCGATGATCGGGGTGGGGCTGTTCGCGGGCGCGCTGGTCGACCGGGTCGACCGACGCCGGTGCTACCTCGTGGCGCTGGTCGGGCAGGCCGCGTGCACGGCGCTGCTCGCCGTGCAGGGGCTGGCGGGCGGCGTACCGACGGCGGCGGTGGTGCTGCTCGTCGCGGCGCAGTCGTGCTTCGTCGCCGTGGCCGGTCCGGCCGCGCGGACGTTCATCCCGCGGCTGCTGCCGCCGGAGCAGGTGGCGGCCGGGCAGGCGCTGAACCGGATCTCGTTCCACGGCGCGATGCTCGTCGGGCCGGCGCTGGCCGGCGTACTCATCGGTTGGCTCGGCGTCGGCGCCTGCTACCTGATCGACGCGGCGACGTTCGGCCTCGCGTTCCTCGGCGCGTTCGGGCTGCCGCCGATGCGGCCGGAGGGCGAGCCGTCCCGGCCCGGCGTACGCGGGCTCGCCGACGGGTTCGCCTTCCTCGCCCGCACCCCGGCCGTCCGTGGCGTGCTGCTCACCGACCTCGCCGCCACCGTACTGGCCATGCCGGTCAGCCTGTTCCCGCTGATCAACGCGGAACGCTTCGGCGACGACCCGCGTACGTTGGGCCTGTTCCTCACCGCGCTCGGGGTCGGCGGCGTCGTCGCGTCCGCGCTGTCCGGCACGTTCACGCGGCGGGCCCGACCCGGCCGCGTGATGCTCGTCGGCTCGATCACGTGGGGCGTCGCGCTCGCCGCGTTCGCGGTCGCGCCGGGCGCGTGGGCCGGGCTCGCCTGCCTGGCCCTGGCCGGCGCCGCCGACTCCGTCGCGGTCGTCGCCCGCAGCACGATCGTGCAGCTCAACACCCCGGACGCGATGCGCGGCCGGCTCGCCGCGGTCGAACAGATGGTCGGCGTCGCCGGCCCCGACCTCGGCAACCTGCGCGGCGGCCTCGTCGCCCGAGCCACCTCCGGTACCGTCGCGCTGCTCACCGGCGGCCTCGCCTGCGTGGCCGCCGTCGCCGCCGTCGGCGTCCTCACCCCCGGCCTCCGCCACGCCCCGACCCCGGTCGCGTCCCCCGTGCCGGACCGTACGCCGGCGTGACCGGCACCGTGCCCCGGTGGGATCCCACGCGGCGTGGCGGCCGGCACTCGCCGCAGCCGCAACCCGGCGGCCGGCCCGTCCGCCATCGTGACCGCGACCGCGCGGTTCAGCTCCACCACCGGCGACGGGGTGAGCGCGGCGAGCCGGGCGTACAGGGCGGCGATGGTCGGCCAGTCGGTCTCCTCGTAGCGGATCGCCCGGGCGTGGCAGGCGGCGATCGCGGCCTGCGTGGCGTACGGGCCGTCGCCGGCGCGGCGCAGCGCGTCGAGACCACGCCGGACGAGCAGCCGGTTCCACCGCGTACGGTCCTGGTCGGCGAGCAGCACCGGCGCGCCGTCCGGCCCGGTCCGCGCGGCGAGCCGGGACGCCTGGATCTCCAGCAGCGCGACCAGCCCGTGCACCTCCGGCTCCGCCGGCATCAGCCCCGCCAGCACCCGCGCCAGCCGCAGCGCCTCCTCACACAGCGCGGGGCGTACCGTCTCGTCGCCGGCGGTCGCCGAGTAGCCCTCGTTGAAGATCAGGTAGAGCACCTCCAGCACGGAGGCGAGACGGTCGGTGCGGTCGGCGCCGTACGGCACCTCGAACGCGACCGCCGCGCCGGCCAGCGTCCGCTTCGCCCGGACGATCCGTTGCGCGACGGTCGGCTCCGTCGACAGGTACGCCCGGGCGATCTCGGTCGTGGTGAGCCCGCCGAGGAGCCGCAACGTCAGCGCGATCCGGGCCTCGGTGGACAGCACCGGATGGCACGCCGTGAAGATCAGCCGCAGCAGGTCGTCGTCGATGCCGTCCGGCTCGGCCGGCTCCACCGGCGGCAGGTCGGCCAGCGTGTGGCCGACCTCCGCCAGCTTCCGCGCGTACGTGTCGCGGCGGCGGACGAGGTCGATCGCCCGCCGCTTCGCCACCGACATCAGCCAGGCGCCCGGGTTGCGCGGGACGCCCTCCGCCGGCCACCGCTCCAGCGCGGCGACCAGCGCGTCCTGCGCCAGCTCCTCCGCGATGCCGACATCGCGGACGATGCGGGCGACGCCGGCGATGATCCGCGCCGACTCGATCCGGTACACCGCCTCGACCGACGCGTCGACCCCCGTCACGTCGACCATCACACCACGCGGCTCAGGGTTCGACGATCTCGCGTACCTCGGCCGTCACGGTCTGGTACGCGGACTGGGCCTCCACGAACCGGCGGGTCCACTCCAGCGCCTCTGCCCTGTCCTTGGCCTGAAGGATCGCGTACCCGCCGACCACCTCCTTGCTCTCGGTGAACGGGCCGTCGGTGTAGCTGGCCCGTCCGGCCGACACGGTGATCCGGGTACCGTCGGCGCTCGGCGTGAGCGAGGCCGTGTCGACCATGACCCCGGCGCGGGTGATCTCGTCGTACAGGGCGCCCATCCGCGCGGCGGCCTCGGGATCGGGGTCGCCGACGGGCGGGTTCTGCTCGTCGACGTGGACCAACGTCAGGTAGCGCGGCATGGGTGCCTCCTCGTGCTGCGCGGGGCCGTTCCCCGCTCTCGCCCGTTGCGTCGATCGTCGGTCACCCACATCGACACGCCCGCCGACTTTCTTTCCGCACGCTCGTTGGCCCCGATATCAATCCATCTACCTAGAAAGCCTAGGCGTGTGGCGACCCCAGACCGCCGCGCCACCCGGACCGCCGCGCCACCCCGACCAACGCGCCACCCCGCCGACCCGCGCCGGCCGCGACCCGCGGCGCTCCGACGGCGTCAGATGCCGTACGCGGTGCGGCGGTGCTCGGCGTACCGGGCGCGCAGGTCGGTGGCCCAACGGGCGCCGGTCGGGGTGCGGTGGTCGGTGATCCGCCGCGGCCAGGCCGGCGGCTCGGTGGCGCCGGACAGTGCCCAGGCCGCCTGCCGCGCCGCGCCGAGCGCCACGTACTCCGCGGGCTCGGGGACGAGGACCGGTACGCCGAACACGTCGGGCGCGGCGGACCGGACGGCGGCGGAGCGGGCGGCGCCACCGATCAGGAGTACCCGCTCGATCTGGACGCCGTGCCGGCGCAGCTCGTCGAGGCACTCGGCGATGCCGCAGAGCATGCCGAGCACGGCGGCGCGGGCGACGTGCGCCGGGGTCATGGTGGCGCGGCGCAGCCCGTGCAGGCTGCCGGCGGCGTCGGGCAGGTTGGGGGTGCGTTCGCCGTCGAGGTACGGCAGGAGGACGAGGCCGCCGGCGTCCGGCGGCGCGGACTCTGCGAGCGCGTCCAGGCCGGCCGGGTCGGTGCCGAGCAGGTCGGCGGTCGCGGTGAGCACCCGGGCGGCGTTGAGGGTGCAGGCGAGCGGTAGGAAGCGGCCGGTCGCGTCGGCGAAGCTGGCGACGGCGCCGGTCGGGTCGATCACCGGCCGGTCGGTCACGGTGAACACCGCGCCGCTGGTGCCGAGGGAGACGACGACCTCGCCCGGGCGTACGTCGAGGCCGAGGGCGGCGGCGGCGTTGTCCCCGGCGCCCGCGGCGACGAGCGTCCCGGCCCGGGTACGCCCGGCGGGCTCGGCCGGGCCGCGCACCTCGGGCACGTCCACCTCGTGGCCGAGCGCGCGTACCAGCAGGTCCGGTACGTACCGCCCGGTGACGGCGGACCAGTAGCCGGTGCCGGAGGCGTCGCTGCGGTCGGTGGTGGGTGTCCCGGTGGCGCCGAGCAGGCGCCAGGTCAGCCAGTCGTGGGGGAGCAGCACGCGGGCGACCCGTTCGGCGTGCGCCGGCTCGTGCTCGGCCAGCCACGCCAGCTTCGTCACGGTGTACGACGCGACGGGTACCAGGCCGACGCTCGTGGCCCACCAGTCGGCGCCGAGGTCGGTGGTGAGCCGGGCGGCCTGGGGTGCGCTGCGTACGTCGTTCCAGAGCAGGGCGGGGCGGACGGGGTGGCCGTCGGCGCCGAGGGCGACCATGCCGTGTTGCTGTGCGGCGACCGACAGCGCCGCGACCCGGTCGGCGTCGGGGTCGAACGTCTCGCTGAGCGCGCGCCACCAGGCGGCCGGGTCGACCTCGGTGCCGTCCGGGTGGGGTGCCTGGCGGGTGTCGAGTACCCGGCCGGTCGCCTCGTCGACGGTGACGACCTTGCACGACTGGGTCGAGGAGTCGATCCCGGCTACGGCCATCCGTTGGTCCTCCCGGTGGTGTGCCCGCCTCGTCGTGCCCGTGGGCCTGTCGCCCAGAACATCTACCACGTGCCCCCGCCGCACGCATGTGTTGGTGCGGCTGCCGACCCGGTCCGGTGGCCGGCGCGGCCCGGGTGGCGGGCCGCCACGCCGGCGCCGAGGTCCGAGTCGTCACGACGCTGGGCGGTAGCCGACGTCCGTGCCGCCGCGGTCGGTCACGGTCGGGTCACACCACGGACCCGGCCGTTGACCGACCCGCCGATCGATACCTAGCTTATTAGGTATGGAGCTTCGAGGGCACTTGGACCTGATGCTGCTGAATAGCCTGCGCGAGCTGGGATCTGCCCACGGGTACGCGATCATCGCCGCCCTGCGGGACGGGTCCGACGGCGTCTTCGACCTGCCCGAGGGCACGGTGTACCCGGCACTGCACAGGCTTGAGCGCGCCGGCCTGGTCGACAGTGACTGGGACAGGAGCGGCCCCCGACGCCGCCGGGTGTACCGGCTGACGCCGGACGGCGCCGCCGCGCTGGTCGTCAAGCGGCGCGAGTGGCAGGCGTTCACACGGGGGATGCGGGCGCTGATCGGACCGACTTCCGTGGAGGGACTGGCATGACAAACGACGTGGACCGCTATCTCGACCGACTCTTCGACCGACTCGCCGGCACCGGTTCGGCCGGCCGCCGCGCCCTCGTCGAGGTCGAGGACCACCTGCATGCCGCGGTCGCCGAACGCGTCGACGGCGGCATGTCGCCCGACGCGGCCGAGCACGCCGCATTGACGGCCTTCGGCGACGTACGGATGGTGGCCCGAAAGCTACGCGCCGGGCACCGGCGCGAGCGGATCGTCGTCGCGGCGTCCGGCGTCTGGTTGTCTGGTGGACTCGCCTGCGCGGTGGCCGCCCTGTCCTTCCTGCTCACCCTGGCCGACCGCTGGTGGGTATGGTCCCGCGGCCCGTCCTGGGGCGACTGCGTGGGCGGCCTGCCCTGCGATCCGGCCGGCCAGAGCCCGTACCTTCTGGGGATCGGACTCTCGTTTGCGGTGGTCGCGACCCTCCTCCTGGTCGGCCGCGGCCTGCTCCGGCGGCGCGCGAGGCTCGCGCCGAGCGGGCGCCGGCTGCCGGTGCTGCTCGCCGCGGTATGCGCGGTGCTCACCCCGGCGATGTTGACGAGCCTCGGCGACCCGTTCGCTGTCAACGACGCCATTGTCGGCGCCGCCGGGCCCGGACTGTTCCTGACCGTCGTCGCCTCGTCCGTCACGGCGGTGGCCACCGTCGCAGCCGTCGTGTGGGCGGGACTACGCCACCGTCGCCTGGCTGGCGCCTGACCCGGTCGCCGCCGCGCCGTCGCCCGACCGATATCCGTAGGCGGGTCGGGCACCGCGCCGCCATCCGGTCGCCCTGGCGTCCACAGTGGACGTTCCCGGGTCGACACTGTGTCGTTCGGCCCATGTCCGGTGTTCCGGGCGTGCCTCTGTGCGCCGGCCGACGAGGGCCGGGGCACCCGCGGCGCGGGTCCATATCATGGCGGCATGACGACGCGCGGCTACACGGCGACCAAGACCCAGCTCACGACGCGGCTGCGCAGGATCGAGGGCCAGGTCCGGGGCATCGAGAAGATGGTCGAGGAGGATCGGTACTGCATCGACATCCTCACCCAGATCGGGGCGATCCAGGCCGCCCTCGACAAGGTCGGCCTCGGCCTGCTCGACGGGCACGCGCGGCACTGCATGCGGGAGGGCGCCGCCGAGGGCCGGGCCGACGAGATGACCGAGGAGATGATGGGCGCGGTCGGCCGCCTCCTCCGCCGCGGCTGACCGGACTCCGCCCCGGAGCGGGTACGGCCGGCGGGCCCGGGCCGGGCGCCACCGGTACCGTGCGGGGCAGAGGTCGAAACGATCGGAGGACTGCCGTGGTCGCGCTGAACGCGAAGGCGCTGGGGTCGCTCGGCGACGTGCCCGTGCCGGCGTACGACCGGAGTCGGGTGCGGGTCGGCATCGTGCACCTCGGCGTGGGCGGGTTCCACCGGGCGCACCAGGCGATGTACCTGGACCGGCTGATGACCGAGGGGCTGGCGCTGGACTGGGGCATCTGCGGGGTCGGTGTGCTGCCGTCCGACGCCGCGATGCGCGACGCGCTGACCGCCCAGGACTGCCTCTACACGCTCGTGGTCAAGCACCCCGACGGCCGGTACGAGCCGCGTGTCGTCGGATCGATCGTGGAATACCTGCTGGCGCCGGAGGATCCGGAGGCCGTGATCGAGCGGATGGCCGCCGAGACGACCCGGATCGTGTCGCTGACCGTGACCGAGGGCGGGTACAACCTGCACCACGTGACGGGCGCGTTCGCCGCGGACAACCCGGACGTGGTGCACGACCTGACCCCGGGCGCCACCCCGCGTACGACGTTCGGACTGGTCACCGAGGCGTTGGCGCGCCGGCGGGAGCGGGGCGTCCCGCCGTTCACCGTGATGTCGTGCGACAACCTGCAGGGCAACGGCGACCTGTCCCGCCGGGTGTTCACCGCGTACGCCCGGCTGCGCGACCCGGAGCTGGCCGACTGGATCGCCCGCGAGGTCCGCTTCCCGAACTCGATGGTCGACCGGATCACCCCCGTGACGACGGATGAGGACCGCGCCGAGGTCGCCCGCCGGTTCGGCATCGAGGACCGCTGGCCGGTCGTCACCGAACCGTTCACCCAGTGGGTCCTTTCGGACAGCTTCGTCACCGGCCGCCCGGCGTACGAGAAGGTCGGGGTGCAGGTGGTGCGGGACGTCGAGCCGTACGAGCTGATGAAGCTGCGGCTGCTGAACGCGAGCCACCAGGCGCTGGCCTACTTCGGTTACCTGGCCGGATACCGGCTGGTGCACGAGGCGGCGGCGGATCCGCTGTTCGCGACGTTCCTGCGGCAGTACATGGACCGGGAGGCGACGCCGACGCTGTCGCCGGTGCCGGGCGTGGATCTGGTGGCGTACAAGGATTCCCTGCTGGAGCGGTTCGCGAACCCCGAGGTGCGTGACACGGTCGCCCGGCTGTGCGCGGAGTCCTCGGACCGGATCCCGAAGTGGCTGCTGCCGGTGATCCGTACCCAGCTCGCCTCGGACGGCCCGATGGAGCGCGCGGCGGCCATCGTCGCGAGCTGGGCCCGCTACGCGGAGGGCGTCGACGAGCAGGGCGAGCCGATCGAGGTGGTGGATCGCCTGGCGGACAAGCTGATCGCGGCGGCGCGGCGGCAGCGCGCGGAGCCGTTGGCGTTCCTGGCCGATCGCGACCTGTTCGGCGACCTGGTCGACAACCACCGGTTCGTCACCGCATACCGTGCCGCGCTCGACCAGCTGCACGCCGTCGGCGCCCGGGCCACGCTGGAATCCCTGGTGCGGTAGGTGTTCACGCTCGGCGTCGACGTCGGCTCCACCAACACCAAGGTGGTCCTGGTCGCCGGCGCCGGCGAGGTCCGCGGGGCCCGCCGCGCGGACACCCCGGGCGATCCGGACGCGCTGGTTCGCTTGGTACGCACGCAGATCGCGGCGCTCGCCGACGGCGTACCGGTCGCCGCGGTCGGGGTCGCGTCGATGGCCGAGACCGGGGTACCGCTGGACGCCGACGACCGGCCGATCGGTCCGCTGCTGCGGTGGGACGCGCGGCGCGGCACGACCGACGCGGACCGGCTCGCCGACGCGTACGGCCGGGCCGCCCTGTTCGCCGCCACCGGCGTACGGCCGGCGGGCAAGACGCCGCTGGCCACCTGGGCGTGGCTGCGGCGTACCCGGCCGGAGGTGTTCGGGCGGATGGCGCGCTGGGCCGGCGTCGCCGACCTGGTGGGCCTGGCGCTGACCGGGCGCCTGGTCACCGACCACACGCTCGCCGGGCGCACGATGGCGTACCGGCTGCCGGCCGCGGACGCCGGACTGCCGGCCGGTTTCGACGCCGACCTGCTGGACGCGGTCGGGTTGCGCCCGGCGCAGCTGCCCGCCGTCGGTCCCGTGGCGCGGGCGCTTCCCGGTGTGCTGCCCGCCGGTACGCCGGTGGTCGTCGCGGGCCACGACCACGCGGTCGGTGCCTGGGCCGCGGGCGTACGCGGGGCCGGTGCGGTCGCCGACTCCCTCGGTACCGCCGAGTCGCTGATCCGCGTCCTCGGCGCGCCGGTGGACCGTGGTTCGGTTGCGGCGCAAGGGATGAGCCTGGTCCGTACGGTCGGCGGCCGGGAGGCGCTGGTCGCCGGCTCACCCGCCGCGGGCGCCGCCCTCGACCCGTTCCTCGCCCAGCTCCGGCCCGCGTCCGGTCCGCAGGCGCTCGACCGGGATGCGGTGCTGGCCGCGGCATCCGCGCTGCCGGCGCGGCCGACCGGGCTCGTCGTCCTGCCGTACCCGGCCGGGCGGCAGTGCCCGGACCCCGACCCGTCGGCCCGGCTGCGCGTCATCGGCACGGGGGGCGGTCCGGCGGAGCTGACCCGGGCCCTCGTCGAGGGTCTGGCCTGTCAGGCCCGCTGGATGTACGAGGCGCAGCGCGATCTCGCCGCCGCCCCCGACGGACCGGTGACCGTGCTCGGCGGCACCGGCCCGTGGTTGCGGGTGAAGGCCGCCGTCTCCCGCGTACCGCTGCGGCACGTGACCGCCGCCGAGCCGGTGGCGACGGGCGCCGCGCTGCTCGCCGCGTACCGTGCCGGGCTCACGGCCGAACCGCCGGGCCTGCCGACCGGGCCGCTCGACGCCCCGGATCCCGGGTACGAGGAGCAGTACCGGGCGTTCCTCCGCGCCGCCCGCGACTGAACCCGGTGCGGCTCCCTGTCGCTGAACCCGTTGCGGTGCACCGGAGGTCGGTCAGTCCAGGAAGCCGGAGCGGCGCCAGAGCGCCCGGCCGGGGCGGCCGATCATGCCGACCTCGGTCAGGAAGCCGGTCACCGGCTCGGCCATCCACCGCAGCGTCTCCCGGTGGTACGGGTTGGCCCGGGCCACGGCGCACGCCTCGCGCGGGTCGAGCCCGACCGCGGTGTAGACGCGCGGGTGGATCAGGTTCGTGCCGATCACGTACGCGGCGGCGGCGGTGAGCTGCCGATGTCGCAGCAGCACCGACCGCGACGTGTGGTCGAGCTGCTTGACCAGCTCGGCGCGGGCGAACCGGACGTGCCGCGCCTCCTCGACCACGTGGATGCGGCAGGCCATGCGTACCAACGGTTGCAGGGTGTCGTCGGCCATCATCTCGCGTTGCAGCCGGTCCAGCGTCTCCTCGGCGAGTAGGACCGCGGCGAACATCGCCGGCCCGCGCGGCGCGGTCGCCACGAACAGCGAGCCGAGCTTGTACGTCGTGGCGCTCGGCGCGTACCGCGCGGCGCCGAGCTTCTCGATCTCGCGGGCGAACATGACGCTGTGCCGGGTCTCGTCGCCGATCTCGGTCAGCGCGTAGCGCACGTACTCGCTGGCGGGGTCGCGGCGGTACATGTCGCGCAGCAGCATCCGCATGAGCAGCATCTCGAACCAGATGCCGAACCGGGTGATGCTGCACCACTCGTGCGTGCCGAGGCGGATCTGCTGTTCGGGGGTGAGGCGCTGCCAGAGGTCCGTGCCGTACAGGGAGACGCGGTGTTCGGGGAGGCTGTGACCGTCGACCGGCACCGCGGCCTCCCAGTCGATGTCGAGGTCCGGGTCGTAGTTGTGCCGGGACGACGCGGTGAGCAGGCGCCGGGTCGTGTCGGGGGGTGCGCTGGCGCGGGGCATGCCGGGTCACCTTCTTCGGGGGTACCGGATGTGTGTGTGACGCCGTGTCGCGTTCATCCAGTCTGGGGCAGTGCCGGCCGGGCCGTCAAGGATTGCGTGACATGAAGTTACAGATAATGTCTGTTACAGAAACGAGGTGTCGCGGCTAGACTGTCGGCGTGCCGACAGACACCGAGGACATGACGGACGGGCGGGCCCGGCGCTGGGTCGAGCACCGCAGGGCGCGCCGCAGCGCGCTCGTCGATGCGGCGATCGCCACGATCGAGGCGGAGGGCGCCGACGTCGGGGTCGACGCGATGGCCGCCCGCGCCGGCGTGTCCCGCACCGTGCTCTACCGCTACTTCGACGGGCGGGAGGACCTGCAGGCCGAGGTCGCCCGTCGGGCGGTGGAGCTGCTGCTGGACAAGCTGACCCGGCCGCTCGTCGGGTCGACGGTGCCGCGCTCGCTGATCCGCGGCGTGGTCCGCGCGCACGTGCGCTGGATCGACCAGCATCCCGAGCTGTACCGGCTGATCTCGACCGGGTCCACGCTGCCGGTCGGGCGCGCCGCGTTCACCGAGGGGGAGACGGTGTTCGCCGCGCGCCTCGCCGCGCTGCTCGGCGGATACATGACCGTCCTCGGCATCACCGACGACGTGGCGACGCCGCTGGCGTACGGGATGATCGGGATGGTGGAGTCCACCGGCGACTGGTGGCTGCGCGAGCGGGCGATGAGCCAGCGCCGGCTCGTCGACATCCTCAGTGACTCGGTGTGGCACATCATCGACGGCCACCTGCGCGCCCGGGACATCCGACTCGACCCGGACGCGCCGCTGCCGATCCTCGCGGAGGAGTCCTGATGTCCGACGACGGCTACCGTGGCCGGGTCACGCTCGCCGTGGCCGGCCGTACGGTCGAGGTCGAGGCCGAGCTGCGCGGCGGGGTGGAGCCGATCAGCGGCCACTACCAGTGGTACGGCCGGCTCGCCGCGGCCGACGCGGTGCGGGAGCTGGCCGCCGCGCGCGCCCGCGACGTCACCCTGACCACGCCGCACGGATCGGTGACCACGACGCTGACCGACGCCGATCCGTGGGGGCGCTACCGCGTCGGCGGGGTCGGCGCGCCGCCGTTCCCGATGCTCACCGAGCCGCCCGACTGAGCGGTCGCCCAGCCGTTCTTGACAACGGTGTCAGATTCCGGTTGGGTGCGTCCTGACTCACCCTCGGTGGGCGGGAGGCGATCGTGAAGCGCAGGTCGTTGTTGGCGGGCGGAGGAGCGGCGCTGGTGGCACTGGCCGAGGGGGTGCCGGACGGCGCATCCGCCGCACCGGCCCGCGACGGTACGAGCGGCGGCAGGTTCGCGTCGTCGTTCGAGACCACCGACCGTCCGCTCGACTGGACCAGCACCGTCGAGACCGACGCGGCCGGCCACCCGCGGATGTCCGGGGTGACCGGCAACTCGTCGACCGGCATCCCCGGCAGCGTCGCCGGCCGCATCACCGCCTGCACGGCCAGCGTCGAGAACCCGCCGTCCGAAGTCGCGGCGAACCTCGTGGACGGCGACATCAACACCAAGTGGCTCGCGTTCGCGTCGACCGGCTGGGTCGCGGTCCAGCTGTCCGAGCCGACCACGATCGTCGCGTACGCGGTGACGACGGCCAACGACGCCGCCGGCCGCGACCCGAAGGACTGGACGTTCCAGGGCTCCGCCGACGGTACACAGTGGACGGACCTGGACGCGCAGACCGGGCAGCGCTTCGACCGCCGCTTCCAACTCGTCGAGTACACGTTCGCGAACACCACCGCCTACCGGCACTACCGCCTGGCCGTCACCGCGAACGCCGGCGACGACCTGCTCCAGCTCGCCGAGCTGCAACTGTCCGACGGCAGCAACACCCCGCCGCCGGCCGAGGACATGAAGACGTTCGTCTCCGCCGGCCCGGTGAACGGGCCGAACATGCTGCCGCACGCCGGATTCACCGGCCTGCACGCCATGGAGTACTCCGGCCAGCACACCGCCGACGGCCGCGGCTTCGCCTACAACAAGCTGTACGAGGTGGACATCGAGGTCGGCGCCGACTTCACCCTGGCGTACAAGGTCTTTCCCGAGCTGACCGCGGGAGACCTGACCTACCCCAGCACGTACGTCGCGCTCGACCTCGCGTTCTCCGACGGGAGCTACCTGTCCGAACTGGACGGTACCGACGAGCACGGCGTACCGCTGACGCCGCGCGGGCAGGGCGAGGGACGCATCCTCTACCCCGACCAGTGGAACTCGGTCGTGTACCGGATCGGCGCGGTGGCACGGGGAAAGACCGTCACACGCGTCCTCGTCGGCTACGACAACCCGCAGGGACCGGCCCTGTTCCACGGCTGGATCGACGACATCGCCATCGGGAAACCCTTACCCGACAATCGAACCCGGCCCTCCGACTTCGTCGTCACCACCCGCGGGACCAACTCGTCCGGCAGCTTCTCGCGCGGCAACAACATCCCGGCCGCCGCCGTACCGAACGGCTTCAACTTCTGGACTCCGGTCACCGACGCCGGTTCGCTGAGCTGGCTCTACCAGTACCAGGCGGGAAACGACGCGACGAACCGGCCCCGGCTCCAGGCGTTCTCCGTCAGTCACGAGCCGAGCCCGTGGATGGGGGAGCGGCAGACGTTCCAGGTGATGCCGACCGCCGTCGCCGGCACACCCGACGCGTCCCGTACGGCGCGGGCGCTGGCGTTCCGGCACGAGCACGAGACCGCGCGCGCCCACCACTACGCCGTCACGTTCGACAACGGCATCACCGCCGAGCTGGCGCCCACCGACCACGCCGCGATCCTCCGCTTCACGTACCCGGACGACAACGCGGCGCTCGTCTTCGACAACGTCACCGACGACGGCGGGCTGAGCCTCGACGCCGACGGGCGTCGCCTCACCGGATTCTCCGACATCCACAGTGGAGGGTCCGCCGGCGCCACCCGGATGTTCGTGTACGCCGAGTTCGACCGCGCGGTGACCGCGGGCGGCATGTTGCCCGGCGTCGGCCGGGACAAGGTCACCGGCTGGTTCCGTTTCGCCGCAGGCGACTCCCGTACCGTGACGATGCGGGTCGCGACCTCGCTCATCGGCGTCGACCAGGCGCGGCGCAACCTGGAGCTGGAGATCGCGGCCCGCGACGACCTGGAGTCCGTACGCGAGCGTGCGCGACGCCAGTGGGACGACCGGCTCGGCGTCATCGAGGTCGAGGGCGCCACCCGCGACCAGCTCGCCACGCTCTACTCCAACCTGTACCGGCTCAACCTCTACCCCAACTCCGGCCACGAAAACACCGGCACCGCCCGTACACCCGTCTGGCAGTACGCCTCGCCGGTGTCGAAACCGACCGGCGAGTCGACGCCGACACGCACCGGGGCGACGATCGTCACCGGCACCATCTACGTCAACCACGGCTTCTGGGACACCTACCGCACCGCCTGGCCGGCGTACGCGCTGCTCTACCCTTCCCTTGCGGGACAACTGATCCAAGGCTTCGTCCAGCAGTACGTCGACGGCGGCTGGGTGTCCCGGTGGTCCTCACCCGGCTACTCCGACTCGATGACCGGCACCAGCTCCGACGTCGCGTTCGCCGACGCGTACCTCAAGGGGGTCACCGGATTCGACCCCGCCACGGCCTACGACGCCGCGGTACGCAACGCCAGCGTCGCCTCGGCCGACAAGGCCGTGGGCCGCAAGGGACTCGCCACGTCCCTCTTCCTCGGGTACACACCGACGACGGTCGGCGAGAGCGTGTCCTGGGCGCTCGAAGGCTTCCTCAACGACTACGGCATCGGCAACATGGCCGCCGAACTCGCCCGCCGCGCGAAGCCGAACAGCCCGGAAGCCAAGCGGTACAAGGAAGAAAGCGGATACTACCTCAGCCGCGCACTCGGCTACGTGCACCTGTTCGACGACAGGATCGGTTTCTTCCAGGGCTTCGACGCCGAGCACCGGCCGCGTCTCACGCCCGCCGAGTACGACCCACGGGTCTGGGGCAACGACTACACCGAGACCGACGGCTGGAACTTCGCGTTCCACGTACCGCACGACGGCAACGGCCTCGCCAACCTCTACGGCGGCCGCGACCGGCTCGCCGCGAAACTCGACGCGTTCTTCGCCACCCCGGAAACCGCGCAGTATCCCGGATCGTACGACGGAACCATCCACGAGATGACCGAGGCCCGCGACGTACGGATGGGTCAGTACGGCCACAGCAACCAGCCGTCCCACCACATCTGCTACATGTACGACTACGTCGGCCAGCCGTGGAAGACCCAGGCGAAGGTCCGGGACGTGTTGCGGCGCCTGTACACCGGCAGCGACATCGGCCAGGGCTACCCCGGCGACGAGGACAACGGCGAGATGTCCGCCTGGTACGTCCTCTCCGCGCTCGGCCTCTACCCCCTCCAGGTCGGCAGCCCCCGCTACGCCATCGGTTCACCGCTCTTCCCCAAGGCCACCGTCCACCTGGAGAACGGCCACGACCTCGTCATCACCGCCCACGGCAACACCTCCGACACCGTGTACGTCCACGGCCTGCGGCTCGACGGCCGCACCCACGACCGGACGTACCTCGACCACGCCGACCTCGCCGGCGGCGCCCACCTCGACTTCACCATGGGCACGACGCCGTCCCGCTGGGGTACCGGCCCGTCCGCCGCGCCGCCGTCACTCACCACCGGCCGCGACGTCGCCCGCCCACTCGTCGACCGCACCGCACCCGGACACGGCGACCCCACCTCATCCGACGGCGCCGACCTCGCCCACCTGTTCGACAACACGTCCGCCACCCAGGTGACCTTCGCCAGCGCCACCCCGACCATCACGTACGCGTTCGACGCGCCCGTCACCGTGGCGTACTACACACTCACCTCCGGCAACCTGCCCGGCGACCCCACCGCCTGGGCCCTCAGCGGCTCCGCCGACGGCACCACCTGGACCACCCTCGACCGCCGGACCGCCGAAACGTTTCGCTGGCGTACCCAGACGCGGCCGTTCGCCGTGGCCTCGGCCGGGGCGTACCGGCACTATCGGCTCGCCGTCACCGCCACCACCAACGACGCGCCCACCCCGACCCTGGCCCAGCTCGAACTCCTGGCCCACTGACGTACGGGGCTCTTCTGAACCCGTCGAAACCGCCCAGACAGTCCTGGCCCGACCGCCGCCCGGGGTATCGGTTTTCGCCTCCCCCCGGCCCCGTGCTAAGTTCTTACCCGTTGCGCCGCTAGCTCAACTGGCAGAGCAGCTGACTCTTAATCAGCGGGTTCGGGGTTCGAGTCCCTGGCGGCGCACTCTCAAGAAGGCCCCTCCACCAGCGGGAACGTTGGGGGAGGGGCCTTCTGTGTGTGGGTGGATCCCTGTCTGACAGCACCATCTGACAGCAACGTCAGTCGTCCTCGTCCGCCAGCAGATCATTGATCTTGCCCAGCGCGTCCCGCATGTTGTCCATGGAGACGTGCGCATATGTGTTCATCGTCATCTCAAGGGTGGAATGTCCCAAGATCTCCATGACGATCCGGGGCGGTACGCCGAGGGAGAGCAGGACCGTCGCGCAGCCATGGCGCAGATCATGCAGGCGGACCGGCGGAAGTTCGGCTTCCTCGCACTGCTCGTGGAAGTAGCGGGTGCAGTTGCGTGGGTCGATCGGAGTGCCGATCGAGGTGGTGAACACGTGCCGGGAGTCTTCATGCCGTCCGTCGAGATCGGCACGTTCCATCTGGGACTGGTACCAGTGGTCCCGCAGCGCCCGCAGCACGACGGCGGGCAGCGGCACGGTCCGATTGGACCGGCGAGTCTTGGTGGGCAGCAGCTCCAAGCCGACGCTGGTGCGTTGCAGGCTGCCGCGAACCCGGAGTACCCCGGAGCTCAGATCGATGTCGTCCCATCTCAAGGCGAGGACTTCGCTACGACGCAGCCCGAGCACCGCCAGGACGACGAACAGAGCATACAGCCGGTAGTCACGAGCGGACCGGAGCAGGATCTTCACCTGCTCGACGGTCAAGGGTGTGGGCTCGCGTTTGGCCGGTGCGGCCACGCGCACCAGCTTGGCCACGTTGCGCGGGATGATCTCCTCCCGGGTGGCGTCTTCGAGCGCGGCCCGGAGGGTCGCGTGCACGTACCGGATGGTGTGGTCACCGGTCCCGTGCTTGCTCAGGTTGTCGAGGAACATCCGGACTTCTCGGGCCGAGAGCTTCCCGAGCTTCTTCTTCCCGAGGTTGGGGATCAGGTACCGGTCGATGTTGAGCCGGTACGAGCGCAGGGTGTTGGGCCGGACGCGCTTGACCGCGACCTGCTCCACCCACTCCGTGAGGTACTGGCCGACGGTCAGAGTGCCGGGCGTGATCGGCATTCCCTGGTCGGCCATGTCACGAAGCTTCGCCAGCTTGCCCTCCACCTCGGTACGGGACTTGCCGTACACGGGCTTGCGTCGCCGGGTGCCATCGGGCAGCGGCACGTACAGCTCGGCCACCCAACGCCCGTCCTTGCGTTGGTAGATCGAGCCTTCACCGTTCAGACGACGCTTCGCCGGTTCGCTCAAAGCGACACCTCCTCTTCCTGTTGGGATACCAACCGCTCCACCAGCTCGCGGCAGGCGTCGGCCGGGATCAACCGCCGCTTGCCGACCTTCACCGACGTGAGCATCCGCAGCCGGATCAGGTCGTAGATCGTGCTCTTTCCGAGGTTCAGAACCTCTCCCGCTTCCTCGGGCGACAACAGCAACTTCTCCATTGGTGTCTCCTCCGTCTCTTGTGGACTGTCCAAATAGGACTCCTTTGGTTGACACGTGCGTGTCACCGGTCGCTGTGCATCTCGTGGATCAGTTCTTCGCGTCCGGCGAGTGCGCGGGAGCGGGCGAGGGTGGCGGAGGTGTTGGCGAGCATGGCGTCGCCGAGGGTGTGCCAGCCGGTTCCGGCGTAGGTGAGGGTGCCGACGATCAGCGTTGTCTCACCGTCGGTGTCGGTGGCGGGGGTGTCGTCGGTGGTGCGCCGCCAGATCACCCGGTTGTCGCGCAGGATGCGGAAGGTGACGGAGTAGCGGCGGGATTTGGTGAGGAAGTGTCCGCCGAAGCCGAGCATATGCGCCCACCGACGCAGCCGTGCCCAGGCCGGGTGTCGACCGAGGCGCCAGCAGGCGTCGATGAGTCGTTCGGTGTGGGTGCCGTGCTCATCGGCATACAGGTCAACGGTTTCACCAGTCAGCCGTCGGGACACGTGGCCGGTGGCTTCGGTGGACTTGGTGGAGTACTTGGCGAAGTACCCGGCCACGAGCGAGTCGGTGATCTCCTGATCTCCGCGGACCTGGATCGGCCGGACGTCGACCTGCTCGCCCCAGGCCAGTCGCCAGCCGTCGGGGCGGTCGGGGTGCGGCTCGGTGGTGAACCCGACCGAGGTCGCGGCGTGGTGGATCGCGTCGGCGAGGTCGATGACGTCTAGCTCGGGCGGCGGCGGGAGCGTAACGTCTTTGGCGTCGGGGTGGTAGCCGTCGAGGCGGATCACGGCGTGGAAGTGCACGACGCCGCGGACCTGCATTTCGGCGACCTTGCAGCAGGTGGCCCGTACTCGCAGTGGGGTGCCGGCGCGTCGGGCGAGGCGTGTCAGGTAGCGGTTGACAGCGATCGTGGTGCGGCGCCACAGCTCGGAGGCCTGCACGTTGAACACGGCCTGGCCGTCGTAGTCGTAGCAGTCCAGACACAGCGGCGTGCCGAGTAGATGGGAGCCCTTGTCGTGGACGGCGTTGCAGGACAGTGCGATCCCGTGCGGGCACAGGTCGGGGTTGCGGCGGGGTCGGCAGGGGATGGGCTTGCCGGACGTGGCGGTGCGGCGGGTGTGGACCAGGCCGAAGGATCCGGCGGTGAAGGTGGCGAACACGGCCGGATGCGTCGAGACGGACGGGTCGACGCCCTTGCCGCCGACCATGCCGGCGCGGATGAGCTGGAACGCGTCGCGGCGGTAGACCTCGGCGCAGTGCGGGCAGACGGCCGAGCGGCGGTTGCCGCAGGACTTGTAGATCACCCCGTCAGGCATGTCCGCGGTGGACTTCCGGCCGAGCAGCTCGCCGGAGGCACGGTCAACGTGGTCGATGGTGCCAGACAGGCGGATCGGGTTGGAGCAGCCGGCGGCGGAGCGAACGTGGGCGAGCCAGCCGAACACGTCCGAGCCGGCCGCGCGTTCCAGGGCGGTACGGGCGGAGGAGAGGCGGGAGCCGGCGCCCATGGTGTCGTCCAAGACGCGGGACAGGTCGAAGGAGGCGGCCAGTTCGGCGGATACACCCGTACCCGGGACCGTGATGCTGGTGGCCCCGGGTGCGAGTGTGACCGTCGGAGTGGTCATCAGGCGGCAGCCCCACGAGCACGGTGGGCGTTGGTGAGTCGGCTGTCGCGGGTTTCGCGGGGCGCCTTCTTGTGGGGGCGTTCCCCGCTGTAGACGGTGATCAGGGTCGAGAACAGTTGTCCGGCACCGCAGATGCGCAGCAGTCCGTATGCCTGCGCGGTGGGTAGGCAGCCGATGTGCGCGCCACGTCGGGCGAGCACCAGGGCCAACGGCTTACGGCAGACCCGGCACGGCAGCATCGCGTAGCCGGCGGGCAGGGGTTCTGTGGGGATGTGGTCGGCCGGGGGCCGGGAGTCGACGTCCACGGTGGTGCCGTCGGCCAAGACCAGGTGACGGCGGCCGTCGATGAGGATGACGTCGGTCATCGGGTCACCTCCGCCGGGGTGTGCCCGTTGACGCGGGCCGGTTCGGTGGGGGTGGGCAGCGACCAGGCGGCCAGGGATGGGAACGCCGGCGTCTCTTCGATGTGTTCGCTGTTGTCGGCCGGTTCCTGCACCGGGGCGGTGTCGGTGAGCAGCTGCTCAGGCTCCGGCTCGGAGGCCGGTTCGGTGACAGGCTCAGAACCGGGGACCGCCTCGACGGCGGCGGGTTCGGTGGTGGGTCGGGTGTGGAGGCCGGTGGCGAGCAGTGCGCCGGTGGCCATGGTCATGAGTCCGTCGACGGCCAGGGGGCCGATGACGACGGTCAAGGAGTCTTCGCCGTAGTGGTCGAGCAGGCCCGACAGGTGCCGGTAGGAGACGACGGCGGCGACCAGGGCGACAGGCAACAGCCCGCCGAACCGCAGGAACTTCCAGCCCCGGCCGGTGGGCCAGGGGATGCGGGTCAGGATCTCCAGCGCGACGAACAGCGCGATGGGCCAGAACACCGAGGACACCACGGCGCCCGGCTCAGGCGACCAGCCAGTACCCGCCCTGGCGGGTGGGATGTAGGAGTGGGCGATGTTGGCGGCAATGGACACACCACCGCCGAGAGCCACGCCGATGTAGGCCCAGCCGCGGCCCTTCTCCATCGGGCTCTTGGTCATGTCAGTTCACCTCCCGGACAGCCCATAGCGCGGGCTGGTGCCATGCGGTCGGTTGAGGTTCCGGCTTGGGAGCCGGGGTGGGCCGCTCGCGGGGCGGCTTGGGCAGCTCGCGCCGGATGTTGGTGCGAGCGGTGGTGATCCGGCGTCCGTAGGGCTTGCTGTTCGCCGATAGCAGGCGAACCGTCGCGGTACGGGGGTTGATCTCAACGATCACGACCCGGGGACTGCGCCACGCCTCGGTGGGGCAGCCAAGAGACCGGGGTACGAGGTAGACGACGTCGCCGACGCTGGGCAAGCCAGCGGTCGGAACGGTGTGGCTCATCGGGTGTCACCGCCCCACCGCTGCTGGGCGGCCTGGCGGGAGATGCCGAGGCGCAGACCGATGTCGGCCCACGAGTAGCCGAACGAGCGCAGGCCCTCAACGGCCTTACCGATCTCGCTGTCCAGCTCGGCGGACAGCCGCACCATGGCGGGCAGAGCATCGACGTCGCCGTCAGCGACGCGGCGACTGTAGGCGCGGATGATGCGCCGCACGAACGCGGCGTACTCGATGGTCTCCACCACCCGTTCTGGGCGGCGGCGTGACAAGGCCCCGTTGACGCGGGACCGAGTGGGCAGGACGCGGGTAGGCTGCATCGCAACCACTCCTTAAGCAGGGAGAACGGTTGGCCGTGGGCCGGTCGGTCTTTGGCGAGAGAGGCCGGCCCTCGGGTAGTGCGTCGGATGGCCGGTCAGGACAGGCCGTCGATGACGTAGGTGGCGGTGGCTTCTCCGCCGTTCCACGTGCAGGTGAGCGCGTAGTACATCCAGTCCTCGGTGTCGGTCTCGACGTGCTCGATGTGGACGGTCACGTCGCGCCAGGCGTCGCCGGCGAAGGTGATGACGTGGGCGGGTCCCATCTCGTCGCCGTAGTGGCTGTGTTCGATGGCGTGGACGAGCCGGGCGAGCGGCCCGGTGACGACGCCGAGGTCGTCCTGCTCCCACACGAACTCGGGTTCCGCCTCGGCGGGGGCGGTGGGGATGTCGGTCTGCTGCATCAGGCAACCTCCTTGATCGGAAGGACCTCGGCCACTTGGGCCGGGTCGGGGGTGGTGTGGGTGCGGCGGGTCCACGCCGCGTAGTCGACGACGGCTTCGATCTGCCCGTCGCTCATCCACGGGGTCTTCATCAGGACCGGGACGCCGCCTTCGGCGAGCAGGTAGCCCACGCCGGACTGTTCGGGGGCGATGGTGGAGGCGTCGAAGCCCTGGGATGCCCAGCCGCGTCCGAGGACGAGGTCGGAGGAATCGGCAGTGGTGCACCGGCCGGCGTGCCGGTAGCCGAAGATGTCCCGCAGCGAGGCGGGGATGATGTCCACACCAGACGGGCGCTGAGTGGCGGCAACGACAATGACGCCGCACGCACGGCCTCGGGCGACGATGTCGCGCAGCAGGGTGGAGAACTCTTCCTGTTCCTGCTTGGACCCGACCGTGGCAGAGAAGTACGCCAGCTCGTCCACAACAGCGACGGTGACCTTGAGCCCGTCGGAGCGTTCGATCTTGCGGCGGCCGTGGGCACGCAGCCACGCGTACCGGTTGTCCACGACGGTCTGAAGTCGCTTCAGGGTGATGATGGCGGCGGCCAGATCGGGACCGACGAACTTGTCGGCGACGTCTTCGTACTGGCCGAGCTCGACCCACTTTCCGTCGAACAGCACCAGCCGCACATCCGTGCACAGCACGGCGTGGCAGCAGATCGCGTTGATCAGGGTCGACTTCCCGGAGCCCGGCTCACCACCGGACAGCAGGTTCTTGTAGATGAGCCGGACGTAGACCGGTCGGCCGTACTCGTCGCGGCCCAGGTAGATGGGGTCGAACATCGACAGTCCGCAGCCGACCGGGACACTGCGCCCGGACACGGTGACAGTGCCCATGACACTCCTCCTTCGGAGCTTGGATTCGTTGGTAGAGGTAGGGATGCGGGCCACCCTCCAGCCCGCACCCCTAGATCCGGCGAGGGATCAGATGTAGTCGGAGACGTCCTCACCGGACGCCGACAGCACCGCGTCAGCCGGTCCGGCTGGCTTGTTGGTGGTCGGCTTGAATACAGCGGTGTTCGCCGGCTGCTTACGAGCCGGCTTGTCCTCGGCCTTGACGGCGTTTTCAGGGACGTCGGTCAGGTCGAGGGCGGTGACATCGGCGGTGGCCGTCTTCTCCCGAGCGGGAGCGGCCGGCGTATCCGCCAACGGCGAGTCCACAGCACCGTCCAGGGTGTTGTGACGCTTGATGTTGAACACCAACAGCGCCGCGTACTTGCTGGACGCGGACTCAACGGAGACGTTCTTGGCCCAGCAGGACACCGCAAGCTGGTCCAAACGGTTCTGCAGCTCGGCCAACGACAGGCCCGGACGAAGCCACACCATGACGCGTTCCCCGACCGGCGTCGGCTTCGCGTGCAGGATGAACGGCAGAGTGCCTTCCCGGTTGCCACGAATGAACGCGGCAAACGACATACGAAGACGATGCCGAGAGATCACACACCAGACCCAGGCGATCGTGCGACGGCGCACCGCGGGCGGCAGCAACAGCCCACCAGCCAGTGTGAGCAGTACACCGATTACCACCGGGCCGGCAGCGACGTGGTACAGCGCGGACATGCCGGCCAGTACGAGCGACGCGGCGGCGATCTCTACCCACCAGTGGACCAGGATCCGGACTACCGGCCAGACCAGGACGGCCAGGAACACCACCCCGGCGATCGGCAGCGCGATCAGCGCACCGAGAAACACCGCCAGGATCGGGTTCATGAGACTCGACAGCACCAACGCTGCGAGAACCCAGGCCAACAGGCCCGAGACAATGAACGCGGTCTTCGCCCGACGCTTGGACGACCGCTGAACGTTGGAGTCGATGACGTTGACGTCGGCGGAGGTACGACGGCTAAACTTGGGCACGACTCGGCCCCTTCCATCAGGTTGGACGGGTTACAGGTGGGCCGGCGGAGGTCGAATCACACCGGCCCACGTGTGGTGCAGGGTTGGGGGTAGTTCCAGCTATCCCCACCCGCTACGCAACGTTGTGGGCTTCACCCATCAACGCCGCGCCAGCAGCAGACAGCGCGTCACGCGCCTGCTCGTACTTCTCGTGCGTCTTCTCCCAGGACCGGAACGCGGCCTGAGCTTCGAAGAACGCAGCCTCCTTCGCCTTGAAGGCTTTCCAGTACTCCGCTTGCTTGTCGGCAAGCGTGGTCGCCTGCGTCATGGCAACCTCCCGGTGCATCGTCCAGACAGGACAGACGTGGCCTAGGCGCTCTTGGCGGGGGTGAGCTTGTTCAGCTCGATCGCGCGGAACGCGACACCGTGCTTGCCGTTGGTGTTCCACGGCAGAGCTTCCAGCTCCACCGGGGTGACCGGCTGACCAACCGTGACGACCGGCTTCTCACCAGCGATCGACACGTTGATCACGTCGGCACCCATCGGGTCCAGAGCAATCAACTGGACCGTCCACATCGGCGCGCCGTCCCTGTTCCGCTTCTGACGCTTCTCCCCGTCGAGCTTCTCGCCCGCCTCCCGCGACACCTGGAACTGCACCTTGCTCGTGTCCACCAGCAGACGCATTGGCCTTCTCCCTTCGTTGTTGACACCTACGTGTCAACCGGCCAGATCCGAACCCGTGCATCGGGCTCGTCAATGAAGCTATGGCCGTATGGGACCGGGAACCCCGAGCGTTGAGACCGGCACGAGGCGGATGTGCAGTACCCGGAAAAAGATTCCGGGTGGACCCCGGAGTCGTTGTGCCATGCTGGATCCATGAGAGGGATGGGGCAGTCGCTCACGATTGGCGAGCGCGTCGCGTGGTACCGGCGACGTCGCGGTATGCCTCAGGAGGTCCTTGCAGGACTCGTCAGCCGCACCACAGACTGGCTCAGCAAGGTGGAGAACAACCGCATCGAGCTGGACCGCCTGTCGGTCGTGCGTTCACTGGCGCAGGTGCTTGACGTGTCGGTTGGTGACCTGCTCGGCGAGCCGTCGCTGATGGACTGGTCGCCGGACCAGGCCAGCACGGTCCCTGCTCTTCGTGAAGCGCTGTTGGACTACCGCCAGCTCTCGCCGTTCCGTACGGCTGAGGAGCCGGAGCCGATGAGCCTTGATGACCTTCGTGGACAGGTCCGGCAGGCGTGGGACGCGTACCAGGGGTCGAAGTACGGGCTTGCCGTGCACACGCTCCCGACGCTCATCTCGGCGACGCACACCGCATCGCGGACGTACGCGGGAGACGATCTGCTGGAGGTACAGAAGCTGTTGGCGCTGACTTACCAGGTGTCGTCGGTGTTGCTGACCAAGATCGGCGAGGCCGACCTTGCGTGGGTCGCTGCTGAGCGGGGGTTCCAGGCAGCGCAGCAGAGCGGGGACTTGGTGGTACAGGGATCGGTGGTGCGAGCGATCATCCATTCGCTTCAGTCGACCGGCCGGTACGCCGACGCAAAGAGGCTGACGACCGATGCGGCCGGCTTCCTCCAGGCAGGCTTGTCGAAGCCCAGCCCCGAGTTCCTGTCCGTGTACGGCACGGTGTTCCTCGCCGGGTCAGTCGCCGCGGCCCGGGACGAGGACCGGGCAAGCGTGCGGGGGTTCCTGGACGAGGCTGACGAGGTGGCCAAGCGGCTTGGTGGTGACGGCAACTTCCTGTGGACGAGCTTCGGCCCGACCAACGTTGCGATCCACCGCGTGACGACCGCGATGGATCTCGGTGATGTTCAGGTCGCGATCGACCTGGGGGAGACCGTCGACCCGAGCGGACTGCCGGAGGAGCGACAGGCTCGTCATGCGATGGAGCTGTCGCGGGCGCTAAGCGCATGGAACCGTACGGACGAGGCGCTGTCGTGCCTGCTCGAAGCCGAGCGCATTGCGCCCGAGCAGGTCAGGTACCACGCGATCAGCCGGCAACTGATCCAAGGCTGGATTCGGCGAGGCAAGAGCAAGCCCAGCTACGCCCTGGCCCAACTCGCCCGCCGCGTCCACGTTGACAAGTAGCCGAGAAAGGCTGGACGTACCCTGATGACCATGTCCGCTGTTGAGGCTTCTACCCACAACCCGACGCGCGCCGCGATGGCGGCCGGTGCTTTGTTCGTGGACGAGGCCGGTCGGGTCATGCTGGTCAAACCCACCTACAAGAACTTCTGGGACATCCCCGGGGGCTACGTCGAGCCGGGTGAGAGCCCTGCCGAGGCGTGCGCTCGCGAGGTCCGTGAAGAGCTGGGCATCGAACCTCAGATCGGCCGGCTTCTCGTTACCGACTGGGCGCCCACCGAGAAGGACGGCGACAAGGTCCTGTTCGTCTTCGACGGTGGCCAGCTCACCGCCGAGCAACACAGTGCCATCCACGTCCAGACCGCCGAACTCGTCCGCTACGAGTACGCCGCGATCAGCGACCTTCCCCGCTACACGATCGACCGTCTCGTCCGACGCATCGCCGCGGCCGAAGAAGCCCGAAGGACCGGTCTGCCCCTGTACCTCGAGAACGGCCTGGTTCCATCCCCAAGCTAGGGTGCCGATGCCCGGTACACCCACAAGGCCCTAAATCACGCAGGAACCACGCACAACGGGTGAGCTGATCTGGGCACAGAAGCACTAACCTGTCGGCGTGAACGCGAATGGTGCCGGCAGCACTGCGCTGGTCGAGCGCGGTTCGCCAACATGGCGTAGCGCCCTTGTGGGCTTCATGCTCGGCCTGTTCGGATACCTGTGCGCCCTGGTGGCGTTTGGCTATCTGGGCCTCTTTGTGGGCGGCGCCGATGCGGGAGAACAACTTGCGGTCGGACTCATGCTGGGGTGGGTGGTCGCAGCGGCCGCGTCGGTAGCCACCCTGGTCGCGGCACTCCTGACGCGTCGGAGTCGACCGCGGATGGCGGTAGGCCTGTTCGCTGGCATGGCGGTAGGTCTCGTGCTGGTCGTGATGCTGAGTGTACGAATCCTTAGCCTGACGAACGATCTTGGTAGTGGCTGTCCCTGCGAGCCGATCATCGACCAGGTGCGCTGGTCTTCCGCCTAGCCCGTCGATCCTCGCAGGATCGTGTGCCACAGCTTCACGTTGAAGCCCCTGCGGCCGGTGAGAACTTTCTGTACGTCTTCAAGGCGGCCCGCACACGGGCCGCGCGCGCCACGGCGGGTCGCCGGCCTCGCACGCTCCGGCCGGACGACCCGCCTTCGCCGGCACCGGCGGGCGCGCACGCAAAAGCGGGCCGCCGACCTCAGTTCTCACCGAGATCAACGGCCCGCGGGGCACGTCGAGTTGTTGGTTAAGTCGCCGCCGGCTGGGGTTGGTGGGCGGCGCGTAGGGTGCGGGGCCGCTCCTCCAAAGTCAAGGGTGCTTCGCATCGCTACGCGACGGCCCTACGGGCCGCCCTTGACTTCGGAGCCTCTGCGACCCCTCGGCCAGGCAGTAACGGTCAGGCCGGAGGCCTGACCGGAGTTGTCACGCGCCGCCCACCAACCCCAACCTCATCCCGGATTGCTGTCGTCGGAACCGCCCTCTTCATGGCCAGGATTACTTTTTCTGCCGTGTCTAAACATCCCCAGTTGGGCAAACAATAGGCCAAATGTGGTTCTATTTAGTAGCGTGAAGCCGGTTATTAAAGGAATGATTACGATCCCAAGAAATGAAAGGAGCATCGCGTGGCCAACTAGCCTGGCGTCACTCTCGCTTGTGGATCGTCCGCTCAATGCATCAATGCACTTCGTTTCTACGATTAAGCCACCAAGTATAATCGCAAGAAGAATCCCGATGATAACGAACTCTTTGTATAGTCTCATAATTGCTCTGCTGTAGCTCGCTCCTTCTTCTCGCATTCGAGGTATCTGTTTCTTGACCTCGGTGAACGCTTGGCGGTGCAGTCGAAAGTGCAAATTCGTCTCTACGGCGGCAGCCAGGGCAAACACCGGCATAGTTTGCGCTGCTGTCGCCGCTAATGCCTCAGTCAGTGCCATACAGCGGATTATGGCGCATCGAGCCCGCAGATCGCCGTAAGCCGTGGAACTCGGCATCCTGCCGTCTGTCGCCTGTACAGCAGAGAAGTACAGCAACGAGCCAAGCCAGACGCGACCTGATCATGACGCGACAAGCCTCTGACCAGCGGTGGAGGCTCCATCGGACCTCACTGCTTGTAACTGACACGGATGTGCTCACCGGGGATGGGACTTGCGTTCCGATGTACGGGGATGCCAGCGGTGTGAACACGGCGGAGGCCCAGCAGTCTTCGAACAGGTGTCCCATTGTGTCGTGTTGGCGACATTCTGTGTGCGCAGTGTCTCAAATGACCGCTAGGGTCCGGCTCCATGAAGGGGATCGGGAAGTACTGGGGTTACCTCGTGCTGCTGCTGTTGATCACCGCGTGGTGGACGTCTGCGGTTGGCCCGTTGGCCCTCGTCGTGCTGTCGCTCCTGGTGATGGTGTTCTTCCTGTTCCGGGCGCCGGTGTACTGCTGCGCGGTCACCCGAGATGGATCGCTGTGCCGGAACAACTCGCGCGGGCTCCTGTTGGGATGCAGCTACCGGCAGCACAAGGTTCAGAAGCTCAAGATGACGATCGTGCCTCGCCAGTGGCGCGCGCTGAATCGCGGTCTGTGGGTGTCGCCCAAGGAAGGGCTGGCCACGTTGGTGTCAGTTGGCGGGCTTGTGTCGACGGTGGCTGGGCTGGTCATGATGGCTGTGAAGGACTGATGGCAGGTGCTGCTGAACGCGACTGCTGACAGCAGCAGTTGACAGCAACGTGGACGGCCGATCGTAGGTTGTGTCGGCCGTATCAGCGTGCGCCACAACGGAATCCGGGCCTTGCTGACAGGCTGGTAGACATGTGCCGACGCTCTTAATCAGCGGGTTCGGGGTTCGAGTCCCTGGCGGCGCACCATCAAGACCAGGTCAGGCACAACGTCTGACCTGGTCTTTTGCTTGCCCAGAGATCATCTTTCCTCGGTCTCGGCGTTCGATGATCATCGAAAGGGCGCCCGAGGGGCGCCTGAGCGCCATCGTCGCGGTCCGCTCCTGGCCGAGACGATGGCGCGCGGTTGAGTCGGTGCTTGAACCATCGCCCGCCGGACGGTCCGGACGGGGGTTGGTGAGGTCGGGGGAGATACCAAGAACGCGGATCAGTTCCGCGAGCGGCACTCGGTAGCCGGCGCCCGCACGGATCGCCCGACACGGGAAGCTCCCAGCGCGGCCGAGGCGGTAGGCGGTCGTGACACCGATCCCGAGCGTACGGCCCGCGGTCGGTACATTCGACAACGCAGAAGCGCTTCGGCTCCATATGCCCCGGCGGGCCGTGTGGCCGCACTATGGGCATTAACCCGCAGGTCCAGATGCTGACCGTCTGGCTTACCCGCAGCTGATACGTCGCTCTGACCGATGGGACGAGGGCCGATCTCTTGTCATGGGAAGGCGCGCGCATTCGGCGACGGTGCGTCGAGTAGACCGGCGCGGTGGGCCACGGCGGCGGCCTCGGTGCGGCTGGTGACCGAGAGCTTGGTGAGGATGCGGGCCACGTGGGTGGCAGCGGTGTTGCGGGAAATGTATAGCTGGTCGGCGATCTGGGCGTTGGAACGACCGCGGGCCAAGAGACCGAGCACATCCAGTTCGCGCGGGGTGAGTCCGAAGCCAGCTCGGGCGGCGGTCGGGTCTGCCTCACCGGAGCCGCTCTGGTCGGGTCGGTCGGCGTCGAGGTCCAGGCGGCCGCGGGTGGCTAGGTCGTCGATGCGGGCGAGTAGCGGCGCGGCCCGCAGTTCGGTGGCGATGCGGCGGGCCTCGGCCAGGCGTAGCCGGGCACCGGCACGGTTGTTGCCGGCCAGCGCCGCGTCTGCGGCAGCGGTGAGCACGGTGGCCAGTTCGTGCCGGGCGCCGAGCGCCCGCCAGGCCGCCACAGCCCGATCCCAGCCCTCTAGCCGCCGCGGCCCCGTCTCGGCTCGGAATGTCAACACCAGCGCCTCAACCACTGGCGTCGGCGCCACCGGATCCGCCGTACCTGCCGCGTCGGCCCGGCGGGGAGATGGCAGGAGCGCGCCGAGTTGGGTGAGGCGGGCCGCGGTGGCGGCGGCGACGGTGCGGTCGCGGGGGCGGGCGGCGCGGCGGGCGCGTTGGGCGCGAGCGCCGGCCACGGCCAGCCGCAGGCGTTCGTAGGCGAACTCGACGGGGCCGGTGGGCAGGGCGTCAGCCAGGACCTGGTCTGCCCGCTCGGGGTCGCCGTCATCGACGGCCAGGTTCACGCGGAGGGCGGCCAGCAGCAGGTGCTCCGCGGTGCCGAGGGTCCGGCCGGCCGCGGTGGCCTGGTCGGCGAGGAGTTCGAAGCGGGTGGCGTCACCCCGGCCGGCGGCTATCTCGGCCGCGCACACGGTGAGGAAGGCGACGAACAGCGGTGGCGGGGCCTCGGCCAGGGCGTCGTCGACGACATCCTCGGCCTCGTCCCAGCGGCCCGACCTGATCAGGGCCTGGGCCCGGACCATGGCCATCATGCTGCCCCGGGAGCGGCTGCGGCCGAAACGCTGCGCCTCCCTCTGGCCGGTCGTGGCCAGATCCAGCGCCTCTGCATACCCACCGGCCAGGCCGATGACCGTCGCTTGCCACTGGTATGCGGTGAGGTAGCTGTGGTGGTCGCCGACCTTCTCGGCCAGCCTGCGGGCCGTGGCGAACCGCTGCCGTGAACTGTCCGGGTCACCGAACAGGTGGTCGGTCGTCGCCAGCGACAGCAGCGCAAGGGACCGCAGCGCGTCGTCGTCCAGCCGGTCGGCCAGCGCGAACGCCTCCGCCGCGCGGTCCCGGCACGCCTGGTACCGGTCGGCGACCATCTCGACGAAGGCCAGCCCGGAGAGCAGGCGGCTACGGGTCGCGTCGGCGGTGCCGGCCGGCAGCACGGCCAACGCACGTTCCAGGTCGGCGTGGCCGCCCCCGTCCAGCCGGTTGAGTAGACGGCCGCGCAGACCGAGCAGGTTCGCGACTCGTTCCGGCTCGGCGGCCGAGTCGAGGCCGTCCAGAGCCGCGGTCGCATAACGGATCCCGCTGGCGGTGTTGCCGGCCGCGTACGCAGCGCCCGCCGCCCGTTCGAGCACAGTGGTCCGGGTCGTACCGACCAGCTCGCCAGGGCACGGCAGATCGGGCCAGAGCGCCAGCACTCGCTGGTACAGGTGCAGCTCCTCGTCGTAGGCGTGCAGCCGGGCGGCGCGGTCAGCGGCCCGCCACGCCGCGGGCAGCGCCAGCGTGGGCTCTCCGGCGGCGGCCCAGTGCCCAGCCAGTGCGGCGGCGTGCTCCGGCCGTTCGGCCAGCGCCGCGGCGTACCGGGCGTGCAGTCGCTGGCGCTCGCCGGGTAGCAGTGAGCGGTACAGCGCCTCCCGGATCAGGTCGTGCCGGATCTCGTAGCCACCGTCGCGTACCACCAGATGGTGCCGGTCGATCAGGTCGCGCAGCACCGGCAGCAAGCTGCAGCGAGACAGGCCGCCGACTTCGACCAGCTGGTCATCGGGTACGGCCTCACCGGCCACCGCCACCGTGGCCAGTACCTCGCGGGCCGCCGGCGGCAGTTCGCTGATCCGATTCAGCAACAGCGCGCCGAGGTCGTCGGGCGGGCCGTCGCCGGGGGAGGCAGCGTCAGGCGAGGCGGCGTCGGGCAGGGCGGCACCGGCCTCGTGCAGTGCCTCCACGAACAGCGGGTTGCCGCCGCTGCGCCGGTGCACCGCGCTTCCCTGGTGGGGGTCGGCGGGCCGGCCGTCCAGCGCGGCCAGCAGCTCACCGACCTGCCGGCGGTCCAGCGGCCCAACGTCCACGCGTACCACGTCGGCCTGCCGGCCCAGTTCGGCCAACAGCCGCCGGACCGGGTGACCGGCCGCCAAAGCCCCGGTGCGGACGGTGCCGACCAGCAAGACCGGCCGCTCGCTGAGGTTGCGGGCCAGGTAGGCGAACAGCTCCAGACTGGACGGGTCGGCCCAGTGCAGGTCTTCGGTCACCAGCACCAGCGGCCGGTCCACGGCAACCCGGCCGACCAGGGCCAGCACCTCTTCCAGCAGCCGGGTCCGGCCGGGCGGCCCAGGCGGCGGCTCGCCGCCAGGCAGCCAGCCGGCCAGCGCCGAGGAGTCCAGTGGCAGCAGCGCGTCGACCCGCGCGCGGCCGAGCGCACGTACCAGCTGCCGCAGGATGGCGACGAAGGGTACGTACGGTGCGCCCTCCGCGCCCAGCTCCAGGCAGCCACCGGACAGCACCAGCGGATCGCCGGGCAGACCCGCGGTGGCGGTGGCGACCAGCCGCGACTTGCCGATGCCGGCCTCGCCGGAGACCAGCACGGTGACCGGCTCGCCACGCCGGCACCGCCGGTACGCGGCGCGCACCGCGGCCAGCTCCGCGTCCCGCCCCACGACCACCGGGCACACCACGGACACCACCACGCCGAGCACCCCCCGGAAAGCGCGGGTCCCACATCACCAGAACTGACGACGACCCCGCGGGCCGCTGCGGCCAGGCTCAGTCCAGCACCAATCACCAGGAGCATGCCATGCGCATCAAGACCCACCCCGCCGACCAGCGGCGACGGATTGCTCGGGGACGGCGGCCGGCTCGCCGCCCCCGGCAGTGGCCCGCGCCGCCGGCGACTGGACCCGACCCGGGACGGCTCGACCCACCACCGCTGCCAGCCGGCGCCCTGCGCCGAGGGCTGAACGCCACACCCATCAACCACGTTTGAGGAGAACAGCATGACCGCGACCTACACGTTCGACGTCTTCACCACTCTCGACGGTTTCGGCTCGCCCGGCGGGGGCGACTGGGGCGGCTACTGGGGCAAGCAGGGCCCCGAGCTGCTCGAACGACGACTCTCCCTGTACGGCGAGCAGCAGCGCATGATCTTCGGTGCCAGCACCTATCGGCTCTTCGAGCAGATGCTGGCCCCCGGCGCCGGATACACCGAGGCCCTCGACCCGTGGGTCACCCGGATGAGGAACCTGCCCGCAACGGTGCTGTCGAACACCCTGCACGAGTCTCAGGACTGGCCCGACGCGACCGTCGCCAGCGGTGACGCCGTCGAGGTCGTCGCCCAGCTCAAGCGGGAGTCAACGGTACCGCTGCGTTCGCACGGCAGCCTGTCGCTGAACCGGACGCTGATGGCCGCCGGCCTGGTCGACCGCATTCAGGTGACCCTCTTCCCGGTGATCACCGGAGAGACCGAAGGCACCCCGATCTTTCGAGGTGGAGCCGACTTCGACCTCGAACTGATCGAGAGCCGCATCCTCGACGGCCACACCCACGAACTCACCTACCGCCCCACCCTGCACGCCTGACAGACAGGAGGGACGCTTCTCATGACCGCCACGCTGACCGCGCCGCGCACGGCCACCACCCGCCTGATGTGGGCGACGCTGGCCTTGGTGCTGCTTGCCGAGGGCTTGGACGTGATCGATTCGACCATCACCAACATCGCCGCCCCCACCATCGCCCGCGACCTGCACGGCGGCGAGGCTCTGATCAAGTGGCTGGGACCGGCGTACATGCTCGCCATGGGGGTCCTGCTCGTGGTCGGCGGACGGCTGGGCGACAAGTTCGGCCAACGCCGGCTCTTCCTGATCGGCATGGGCGGATTCACCCTGGCCTCCACGGTCGCCGGGCTCTCACCCCACCCGGCCCTGCTGGTCCTCGCCCGTGCCGCGCAGGGAGCGTTCGGGGCTCTGCTGCTCCCGCAGGGCATGGCGATCATGACGAAAACGTTCAGCCGCGAGATGCTCGGCAAAGCGTTCGGGTTGTTCGGCCCGGTTCTCGGTCTGGCCAGCCTCGGCGGCCCGATCCTGGCCGGGTTCGTCATCAGTGCCGACCTGTTCGGACTGTCCTGGCGCCCGATCTTTCTCGTCAACGTCATCCTGGGCGTTGCCGCGCTGGTCATGGCGTCCAAGATCCTGCCGCGCGACGACGGTGGCAACCGGTCCACCGTCGTCGACGGCTGGGGCTCCGGCCTACTCGCCGCCGCCATGTTCGGGCTGTTGTACGGCCTGATCGACGGCTCGACCCACGGCTGGGGCGCCGCCCCCGTCGCCACGATCGTCATCGGTGTCGTGCTCTTCGGCGCCTTCGCCTACCGTCAGCGCACCGCGACCTACCCGCTCATCTCGCCGTCACTGCTGAAGAACCGGGGCTTCACATCCGGACTGCTCGTGTGCCTGGTCGCCGTCGCGGCCGGAACGGGCCTGATCTTCGTCATGTCGCTGTTCTTACAGGTGGGCCTGCACGCCAGCGCACGGGCCGCTTCCGTCGGCCTGCTACCACTCACCGGAGGCATCGTGGCCGCCGGGTTCGCCGCGATGGGCGGCCTCGTCGCCAGGCTCGGTCGTACTCTCGTCGTCACTGGCCTCGCCATCGTCTTGGCTGGCTGCGGCGGAGTCCTCGCCCTGGTGGTCTACTCCGGGACGAAGCTCAGCCTCTGGGCGCTGGCCCCGGTGCTGTTCGTCATCGGTGTCGGCATCAGCTTGTCCTTCGCGACGATCCCGACCGTTGCCCTCGGCGACGTCAGCCCCGACGAGGCCGGCACCGCCAGCGGCTCGTTCAGCTCGGTCCAGCAGCTCGCGTCGGCGGTCGGCTCGGCCGCGGTCACGTCGGTCTTCTTTCACGCCGCGGCCTCCGGCTTTGGCCACGCGATGACCATCTGCCTCCTCGTCGTCGCGGCCCTCACTGCACTCAGCCTCCCCCTCGTCGCCCTGATGCCACGCAACGCCCCCGCAGAACCACAACCCTGAGCGGCCAGACAGCACGACCGGGGTGTGAGCCGCCATGATGGTGAACTCGCATCCCGGTCGCCGGGCCTCATCCGCGACGCCTGGTCCAGTACCAGGAAGGTCGTGGTGCTGTTCGACAGCAACCGTCGCGGTGGCCAGATCGACGATCCAACGCACGCCGGGTGCGCTGACCCGGTGGGGTGCAGCCGAACGCGGAGTCGGCTTGTGCCCATGACGGCGCATCTGACGGGACGTCGAGGTCTGGGCCGGCCCCTTCGGATGCACCTGCTTGGGAGGCTACGCGTGGTGGGCCGGACTCGCCTGTTGAGTGACTGGGGTTGACGTGCTCGACGTCGGTCGCGCCGTGTCGTTTGCTCTGCGGGGCATGCGAACGCCGACGAGCGTGAGCGTCGAGGCAGTGGTTACGCGGCACATCGATCGTGCCCGTGGACTACGACGGCACGGCTCCATGGATGACGTGTGCAACGGCCAACAGGTCCGCGCCGAGCGCCGTGCCCTTGCGGTGGCACAAGATGGAGGTGGTCGTGGAGGTCCACGCTCGCCTCCTGGATACCGAGGCGCGCGGTCGGGCCCGGCTCGGATTCCCAGACGGCCGCAGTGCGGCGATCCGACCCTCCGAGCCACATGAGGCACTGATCGCGCACGATCTTGCCCCGGGACTGGACGTGACACCTGCAAAGGTGGCGCACGGGACACCGGCCGTCTGACGCGGCAGGGCGCTGAATGCTGTGACGCGACATGGAGGGCCCCGGTCGACGCGTGGAACTACGGTGCGCGGCCGGAGCCCTCAACACATGCGGCCGGCGGCGGGAACCACTCTGTGTCTCGGCTCGACCGTGCCGCGGATGTCCCGCATGCAGTGCGCTGTTTCGGTCAACCCTCCAGTAGCCGAAACTACGCACTTCGATCATGGGCGACAGGCCGTGGCAGTGGCAACACGATCACCGAAAAGAGCGGACAGCAGCGACGTGACGCGAGCGCGGGCGGCGCCACGGCATGTTCGGCCCTCGCCGATCAGTTCTCCCAAACGGTCGCACGATGCCGCGGCCTCCGCCACGTCCAGTACAAGACCGATAGGTGCGTACAGCACCTATCTGAGCCGTCTAGTTCGGTCTGCCGGCCGTCGGCCACCAACGGCCGCGGCCTCGGGCGGAACTCTGGCAAGGACTGCGGCGTCCGAGTCTTCTGCGTCCAGCTCACCGCCGCGGGTCTGTGGATCATCAGCGACACGAGGGCGTGCACGATTACCGCGCCTGGATCGTGTCCTTCCCCAACTCCTAACTGTGTACGGGCCCTGCCCGCGACCAAGCCGGCGAACCGTCGGGGCTGACCCTGACGGGGCGTCGCCGCTGTGGCAGTTGAACATCCGCTCGCGGCGCCCGACCACCCGAACGCCGGACAGGAGCCGCTACGGTGCTTCGACGAGTTGGTAGCCAGTGATGGTGTCGGGCCGGATCCCGATGATGTTGTTCGTTTCGTGGGCAACCCAAGCTGAGTCGTTGGTGCGCGCGGCCGGGCCGAGCTAGCCCAGCCGTTAGCACGAGTGATAGCCGCGGCCGAACGTCCGCTGCTCGGCGGTCCGTGTTCTCACGCCGCTTCTGCGTCGCGGGTGCGACGTCGTCCATCGTGCCGAAGGGGGTTCAGCGGATCCCGGAATCGAACCCAACGACGACGGTGGTGTACTCGCGTGGGCGCACAGGCACCAGTTGTTGCGGCTCGTTCAGTGCCGGGAACGAGGAGCCGTCGAGGTGCGCCTGAAGTGCGCTGGGGCACAGGACCCGCATCCTGTACTGGCCGGGCGGCAGACCGATTCGGAACCGGCCTTGCCCGTGCGTTCGTGCGATCGCGAAGGTGCCCGGCCAACCGTCACGTGTCACAACGAGGACGACCGCGAGGTGGCCGGGCGGTGGGCATCGGTGCCTGGGCGACGCCGATGGACATGTCGGGCCTACCGCGGTGGCGCCGGTGATGCCGCTGTGTCGCCAGAACGCGGCGACCGGCCACGGCCCTACCGTGATCAGTACTGCCGCGGCGGCCGCCGCCACGACCATCCGTCGAACTCTGCGCGCCATACCGCATGAGACGGCGCCCGGCACCGAACGGTTCCGCGCCTGACCCTCGGGTGGTGTGGCTCAGTCGGAGTCGCGGGTGACGACGCCGGTGGTGGCGTCGACGTGGACCTCGTAGGTGTGGCCGCCGCGGGTCAGGTCGATCTCCCATACGGTGCGGCCGTGTTCGCGGTCGAGGTCGGTGTCGGTGACGGTGGCGCCGGGCAGCGTGCGCTTGGCGGCCCGCTCGGCCTGGGATCGGCTGATCGCGGTCCCCGGAGCGGCCGTGCTGGTGTCATCGTCGTGGTCGGTGGCGAGGGCGGCGGTGGCGCCGCCGCCGATGACGCCAGCGGTGATGGTGGCGAGGATGGCGATCTTGCTGGGCTTGCGCATCGGTGCACTCCTTGGCTCGAACTGCTGATGGCACACACGATGCCGGCGGGGTGGATAGGCGCGCGCTGTGCTGACGCTAAGGCGGCGCTAAGAGCGGTGTTCGAAGTGGACGGTGACGCGGCCGCCGCCGGTCGGGCTGGTACCGAGGTCGAGGTGTCCGCCGGTGCGGTGGGCGGCACGGGTGGCGATGTCGAGGCCGAGGCCCGTGGAGCCGGCGGTGCTGGCGCCGCGGCGGCGTAGGTCGCCGGCCGGGAATCCGGGGCCGTCGTCGTCGACGACCAGCGTCGCGCCGCCGGGTTCGGGGGTAAGGGTGATCGTGCAGCCGGTGCCGTCGGGTGTGTGGGCGAACACGTTGCCCAGCAACGCATCCAGTATATCGGCAAGATCTGTGGCGGGTAGCGCGACCGGTACCGGATGTTCGGGCAGGTGCGTGGTGAGATCGCGGCCGGTTTCCTCGGCCGATAAAGGCAGATCATGAGCGTATTATGGAACGCGATGAACCGTGGACTCTCGTGTTTTCTGGACCTGGTCTTGGGAACGAAGGATTGATTCGCGTTGAATCGGCAACGTTGGCTGACTGCCTAAGGCAAGGAATCGACCGCCTCAAGGAGCTCGACGGGGACTGGGCATGGTTGAGTTAAGCTCCGATGATCTTCTCTGAAGTCTGACGCCTGGGGCGAATACGGCTCTGGGGCGCCTCGGCTATCAATGGTCGGTGTGGACTGGGGCGCCCGAGGGGCGCCCGAGTGTCGATGACAACAGTTGCCAGGATCTGGCGGGATCATGATGGAAGGGAGCCCAGTGGGAGATGGGGATTGCGGCTGGCACTCTTGGACACAAAATTGGCTCCTCTTAATCAGCGGGTTCGGGGTTCGAGTCCCTGGCGGCGCACCATCAAGGCCAGGTCAGACACTACGTCTGACCTGGTCTTTTGCTTGCCCGGAGATCAACTTTCGCCTTCCGGACGTTCGATGATCACCGAAGCAGTGCCGAGGGGCGCCCGAGGGATCGTCTGTCAACGCGCGGCAAGGCTTGGCAGAGCCGGTAGCTGTTGGCGATGTGAACGGTGCCGGGAAGGTCCGAGCTGGATGGCTGGGTTCGTGCTGGTCCGGTTGGCCGGTACGTCGATGCCTCCGATGTGGCGGGGTTGTGCGTGCTGGTGGGCGATGAGTGATGGGCCGCGGCAGGTGCCGGTAACTGGGTGAGAAGTGAACGCGGCATACAAGACACCTCCACGGCCACTCGACTGCGTAGACGGCCGCTATGCTGACGCGATGGGCCGGTCCTCCCGCGCTCACGGGTGCGAGTCGTTGGCGACAGGGACCACGATCTTGAAAGGTGAGGGCTTCCCGGGTTCGGTGTGTAGCGACCAGAAGGAAGTGGCGCTTCTCGTCTGTGTCAGGGAGCAGCACAGTCGTTCAGGTCTTGACGATGCCGATGACGTCGCGGATCGCGATAGTCGACTTTACGGGGTTGTGAGTTCCCAGGTAAATGCCACGCGAGTCGACGGCCCTCGTACGGTTGTCGCCCATCAGCCAGATACGGCCAGCGGGCACTCTAACGGCAAACTGTATCTGCTCTCCGTCCCCATCCTTGGCGTATGGCTCATCGAGTATCTGGCCATTGACCAGAACATGATGTCCGTCGAATCTGACGACTTCGCCCGGCCCGGCGATGACCCGCAGCAGCCGGATGCCACGCGCACCTCCCGGCTCCGGGGGTATGTTGAACGCAACGATGTCACCGCGATGAGCAACGTACTTGCCCTTCGTAACTTTCGTAACCGAAACAGTGGTGCCTTCTTTGAGAGTCGGCGCCATGCTGGTGCTAATCACCCTCACGCGCTCAGTTCGCAGGAAGTGAGGCAAAGCAAGCGTCAGGACCAATCCTGCAACGAGTGCGAAGATGATGGCTCCCGCACCGATCCCGATCCATAGGCCTAGCCGGCGCTTCGGGTTACCGGGTAGGGCGGGCGCTTGTTGATACAGCGGCTGCCTCTGCAGCGCTTCCGGTTGGGTGGGTCTGTACGGCGAACCCGTCACGGTTCTCCTCTCAGCTCGTGTGGCCGTTTGCTTGCCGCGACCGCGCTTGACGGATTGGATGAATCCTAATGATGCAGTGGATTCAAACGACACCCCTCGAACCGCCGTGGCACGCCTCTGGTAGGCGTCACATGGCCGGCAGGGATTTCAGTCGACGGCGCCACGCAACGCGACTCCACGAACTCGGGGGCATACCAGGGATGGTTCTTCCCGACCGGTCCCGCGTTACTAAGCCCAGTACGCATCGACGAGGTGCGGGCGGCCGGTGGCGGCGATGCGGGCCACGCGGGAAAGGTCGCGAACGACTTGACCCCGAGCGCCATCCGCTGGACTGGGCCCGGCGAGCGTTCGCCGCCCAACCCGCCATCCGGGGCACGACCACCGACCCGACACCACACCCGTCTTCGGCCGGTTCCGAGCAGACAGCTACGCCACCGCGCATGCCGAACTCGCTGACGGCCGCGACCCGTTCTGCCAACGCCGCGCCCACCATGCCATCGTCGGCGACCGGCTCCTCACCCCCGGAGGACGACTCCTGGTACCC
Organism: Actinocatenispora sp.; assembly: GCA_036503555.1. Taxonomy (GTDB): domain Bacteria; phylum Actinomycetota; class Actinomycetes; order Mycobacteriales; family Micromonosporaceae; genus Actinocatenispora. Next base: position 24,899 of record DASXWQ010000042.1, on the reverse strand, counting down.
GCCGACGACACGATCGGCGCCTTCGGCAGCTACGCCGACACCGCCCGCTCGTACCTGGGACAACACCGGGCCTGACGCTCGCGCGATTCACTACCACTGACCACACACAGGGTTATCCACAGGTCGTCGTGTTGTCTTGTGGCCGAGCGGCTGGTAACCGACGGCAACCTGTCGTTGTGGTCCGGAATCTGGGCCACAACGACCGGCGACATCCCCCGGGCCTTGCCGCAAGCCCCGCACACGCCAGCGTTCTGCGTAAGGTGCAGGGGCCCACGCGGCCCCTTTTTCATGCCGGCTACCGGCGCGTCGCCAGGTGCTTGACCTCGCGCAGGATCGGCGTCGACTCGAGCGCGTGTACGGGCAGCGGGCCGAGGGTCGCCGTCAGATAGCGGTACAGGTGGGTGGTGTCGCGGCAGAGGGCGACCGCGACGAGGTTGGGCGCGCCGGTAGTGGCGGCGGCGAAGACGATTTCCTTGTGCCCGGCGAGCGCGGCGCCGACCGCGGCGAGGTCGCCCGGTGCGACGATGAGCCACAGCCCGACCCGGGTGTGCTGGCCGGTCAGTTCGGTCCGCACTTCGATGTCGTAGTACGCGGCGCCGGTGCGGCGGAGCCGGTCGAGGCGGCGGCGTACGGCGGACTCGGACTGTTCGGTGGCGATGGCCAGCGCGCTGACCGGAGCGCGACCGTCCCGGCCGAGTAGGTCGATCAGCCGCTCGTCGACTTCGTCGAGGGAGACAGGATCGTCGGGCGGGTCGAGCGGCGGGGGCGCGAGCGCGGCGACTTGCTCGGGGGCCAGCGCCGCGGACTTGCTGAACCAGCCGGACGGCCCGCCGTAGAACGTGTGTAGCACGCAGTGCGCGCCGACCGCGGTGATTCGGGGCGTGTGCTGGAGCTTGTCGAGCAGCAGCGTGTCGCGTTCCGCCGGGGTACGCGCGGCCATCACGCACAGCACCTCCGTACCGCCGGAGGTGAGGCCGACGTAGCGGGTGTCGGCGCGCCGGGCGAGGGCGGTGGCGAGCCCGGCCGCGGCGTCCGGCGTGCAGGTCAGCCGCAGGATCCACCGGGTACGCCCGACGCGAGTCTCGTCCACCTGCCCCAGCACCCGTACGCCGTGGCGCGCGCAGAGCCTCGCGTACCGGCGGGCGACGGTCTGGTCTGAGACGCCGAGCACGGCGGCGATCCGGCTGAACCGGGCGCGGCCGTCCGTCTGGAGCGCGTGTAGCAGCTTCCGGTCGAGTACGTCGATGGTGTCGAATCCCGCCACTCGTACGCTCCTGCCCGTCGGTTACCGCCGCGGTCACGCCGCCGGCTCGTGGCATACGCCGCCGCGCCCCCATCGTAGGAGGGCGGGTCGCGGCCGATTTCGGCGTCCCGCAACGGAAGTCACCCTACGAGGAAGGCGGCACGATGGCTGCACAGCAAGGCGACGGCGAGGTCCGACAGCTGTTGCACGACATGATCGAGGCGTGGAACGCGGGCGACGCCGCCGCCTTCGCCGGCTGCTTCACCGACAGCGCCGAGTTCGTCAGCTGGCGAGGGAGGCGCGACACCGGCCGGGCGGCGATCGAGGCCCGGCACCGGGACCTGTTCGCGGGGCCGCTCCGGGGTGCCTGGATGAACCCCGACCCGACCCCGTACGACGTCACGTACCTGGCGCCGGACGTGGCGCTGGTCGTCGCCGCCGGCGTACGGTCGACGGCTCTGCCCGAGGCGCTCGCCATCACCATCACCGCGGTATGCGAAGGTGGCTGGCGGTTCGCGTCGTTCCACAACACCGTGGCGGCGCCGACCTCCGAACGCTGACGACGTCGGCGGCAAGGGTGCGCAGCTCGGCGTCCTGGCCTGCATCGACGGCATCCGCGTGCCGAACGGGTTCTGCCTGACACGGAAGCGGATCGCGTTCGTCTGCCCACGCGGAGGACTCACACGCGACTAACAGTTTCTCACAGCGCAGGTCAGAGCCTTTCCTGGTTTTCGCTGAGGGGTTGCGCTGTGAGTCGCGCAGGCTATGGTGCCGGCTTCCCTTGAATGCTCCACCCTCTCGACGGCATGCCGCCGTCATATCCGCCTGAAGGCGACCCTGAGGTTTCGTCCACGCCCACCGTTGGTGGCTCGCCGACGTCCCGGCAGTGCCTTCCCCGTGCGGCTTGATGCGGCGCCGTCCCGCCCGGATCCCTGATCCGGAATCCCATCCGCCCCACTGGGGCAGCCAAGGAGGCAACCATGTCCACCCCGACGGTGTGTCCACCGTCCGCTCCAGTCGGCCCCCGCTACCAGGCGAACACCGTCACGGTGCTGCTGCCCGCAGGCATGGGCCACGACTGGGCCAGCATCACCCGCCACGTCGAGCGACCGACGAGAAGGCCCGCTCGGGCGACCCGGTCTTCCCGGTCCGGAACCGCCGGCGGTGGCAGCGACTGCTGCACCGCCCCGACCCTGTGGTGGGCCGCGTCCGCGACGGCTACTACCAGTCCTGGTGCTCCGGTGGCCGGATGGCAGATCTGCGTTCCGGGATCCGCAGGATCCGCGACCTGGCCCAGGCCAGGGCAATGTGGGACTACGCCTACTGGAAGCACACGGTGGCCGGCACCCCGACCGCGTGGAGTCTGGAGGAGCTGCGCGACCGGTGCGACGGCAAACAGATCGACGAGCAACGTCTGCACCGCCAATACGAGGCGCAGCCGCGGGTGCGGGCGATGCGCGTGGCGAACATGCTCCCGAACCTCCCGGTGAGTCGGGAGGAGGAGAACCTGCCGATCCTCCAGACAAGCTCCACCGCCTACATCACCTGGCAGGTGATGGCCGCGCTGCCCGGCGACGAGGTGATCACCACCGACGGCACTTGGCTGTTCCCCAGTTCCGACCGGTTCGCCGACCGCATGGACTACCTGCAGCAGGCTAACGGTCACATCGACCGGCTGCCCGGTAGCGACATGCTGGTACGGCTTCGGCGCTAACCACGCCCACGCACCACCCACCTCAACCCACATCACGGCACATCACACGGCCGGCCCACCCCACGGGCCGGCCGTTGCCGTCTGCCCTTCACGCGGCCCGTCACCACTTGGTGCGGGCCGATTCTCGTGTCTGCCGTTGGAAGTCCGCCACGACCCGCACCCTGCCCACCACCACCGACGCCGCCGCTACACCGAATCCTGTCCAGGCACCGCCGATCGACCAGCGGACGCTGCCGTGGACGCTCGCCGACAGCCCGGTCGGCGAGGCCGCTGTGACCCTCGGCGGTGACTGCGTCCTGATCGTCGACAAGCCGCCTGCCGATGACTTGCCTGCTGCGGAGTTGCTGCTGGTGTATCAGCGGGGGATCGGCCTGCATCGCCGCGCCAGCTGCGAGGTGGCGTTTCCGGTCCCGCCCTTCGTCGAACCGATCGAAGCGGCCCGGTATCAGCGGGACCGGTACGTGGCGGGGTTCATGCACCGCATCTGCCGGCACCTGCCGCTCGGCCGCGGCATGTTCGGCGACGCTGCCGCCGCGGACGACTGGTTCGCCGGCTACACCGCCGCCGGTGACGAGGCTGACGGGCAGAGCCCGATCACCGACCACGTCTGGAACGCCCACACCGCCACCCGCGCCCTGGCCTCCTACGCCGCCTGGCGGCTGGAGCAGATCCCCCGCCCGTTCCGGTGACACCGGGGCTGTTCCGTGCGCGGTTTCGTCGTCACCGTCCACGCCGGCCGGTGACGGCGGATCTGTCCACGGTGGACAGACCTTGTGTCGAGGGAGACGCCCATGAACCACGACGAGCAGTACCGCCGCGAGGACGAGCGGGATGTCCGGGGCGCGGTCGGTCAGATCGCCGCTGAACTCGCGGCCGAAGGCTTGGGGCTGCCCGCCCGGCTGAGCATCCTGCACGGCCCGAACGATCACCTGGTCGAGTCCCGGCTGGCGGTGGAGGTCGGCTCCGGTGATGAGGTGGCGGCCACGCTGGCCGGCTTGTCGATGCTCGCGGCGAGCCCAGCCGGCCGTAGCGCCATCGATCTGTTGGTGGCGGATCTGGTTCCGTCGCCGATGCGGGCGTGGCTGCTCGTGTTCGAGTCCACCACGTCGGTCGACGTTCCGGTGCCGGAACGGGTGACGATCGCCGTTGACCGCTCCGGCCGCGGCTACGCCGCACTGAGTAGCGGCCGTGGATCCACGCCAGCGGTGTGCATGTCTGAGTTCACCGGCGGCGAGGCCGGCGCCGACTGGACCCCGCTCTACCAGTGCCTGGCCCTGCTGGCCCTCGACCTGCCCACCGGCTCGGCGACGTAGGGCAACCCGATGGGTGATACGCATCGTCTCGGCGCTGTGATCAGCGCGGCGCTGGGAGACCTTGATCTACTGGACATCCAGCGGGCCGAACGTCAGGCGCTGAACCGGCCGAGCCCGTCAGCGATGTGGGACGGACGGCTCTACACCACCCATGGCGTCACCTTCAGCTGGGCCGAGCGCGGCGACGACCTGATCGCCGAGTCGAACTACCTGTCGGCGCTGCGGCTGATCGGTCTGGCGGCCGGAGACACGGCCGATGAGGACGTGGTCGATGCGACCATCTGCGACTGGCTGGTCGGCAGTCTGCGGCAGATCTTCGTCCGGATCCGCGATGAGCGCGGCGCGTACACGCCGGCGTTCTGCGAAGCGGTCCGCCTCGCCCTCCACGCCCGCGACCATGTGCTGATCGACGAGCAGGACCACAGCGCGCCGTCCCTCACCGCGGGGCCGACGCTGCGCGCGGCGGTCGGCACGCTCCTCTACCTGGTCCTCGTCGCGCCGCTCGGGCTCGGACTCGCCACCCTGGTACGCGACTCCGCCGCCGGCATGGGCAGCGTCCTCGGCCTGCTGTACGTCGTGCCCATCGTGGCCGGGACCGTCGGCGACCCGCACTGGCAACGCCTGGCGCAGCAACTCGCCCCGATGAGCGCCGGGCTCACCGTCCAGGCCACCACCGGCCTGCGCGACCTGCCCGTCGGCCCCTGGACCGGCCTCGCCGTCACCGCCGCCTGGTCGGCCGCCGCGCTGCTGGCCGGCGCCCTGCGCCTCCGCCTCCGCGACGCGTAGGGCCGTGGCACCGCCCGCCGTACCACGGTGGGCGGTGCCGCGACTCAGGTACGCGTGGGGCTGGGTGTGGCGGCCGGGTCGGCGACGTCGGTGCGGGCCGCGGAGCGGAGGCGCAGGGCGACGACGACGGCGAGCACGGCCACGCCGGCGAGTACGAGGAAGGCGTCGGAGTAGGCGGGTGCGGCGAGGGAGTACCAGGGGTTGAGGGCGGTGCCGGCGTGTTGCCGGGCGGCGATGAGCGCGCCGACGACGGCCGGGCCGGCCCCGGCGCCGAGGAACTGGGCGCCTTGGAAGAGGCCGAGGCCGACGCCGACCTGGGCGGGTGGCAGGGCACCGGCCGCGAGGTCGGTGAGGCTGGTGGCCGCGAACGCGAACCCGAGGTCGAGGCAGAGTACGACGACGGCGGTGCCGACCGGCGGTGCGCCGGCGAGGAACGACAGCGCGAGCATGGACAGGGCCATGGCGGCGAGTCCGGCGACGGTGAGGTTCCCGGCTCCGACCCGGGGAACGAGGCGCCCGACGAGCGGTGACACGACCGCGAACGCGATCCCCCCGGGGATCATCACGAGCGCGCCGCCGCCGGGGGTGAGTCCGTTGGCGTCGACCAGCATGACGGGGACGAACACCAGCGCGGTGAGGTTGACGAGCATCGCGAGCAGTACGGTGCCGGTGGCGGCGGAGTAGACGCGGTTGGCGAACATGGCCGGGTCGACGAACGGGTGCCGGGCGCGCCGGGTACGCCGGACGAACAGTGCGCCGGCGGCGACCGCGCCGACCAGGCTGCCGAGGGCCGACGGTGCGGTGAACCCGGCGCCCTGGGCGAGCGTGACACCCAGCAGCAGCAACCCGGCCGCGAGCCCGAGCAGTACGCCGCCGGCGATGTCGAAGGGGCGGTCGTCGCCGGGCGCGTCGGCCGGCAGCAGCCGTACGGCGGCGGGGATCAGCAGGACCGCGCAGCCGGCCGTGACGAGGAACAGCCCGTGCCAGCCGAGCGCCTGGCCGAGGCCGCCGCCGACGGCCGGGCCCGCCGCGGTGCCGACCCCGCTGGCGGCGGAGATGAACCCGATTCCGGTACCGCGCCGGCCGGGCGGCACCAGGCGGGTCACCGCGATGACCGACAGCACGGGGATCGCCGCCGCGCCGGCGCCGGTGAGGACGCGGCCGGCGACGAGAACGAGGAGGGTGGGGGCGAACGCGGAGACGACGCTGCCGGCGGCGTACCCGGCGAGCGCGTACGCGAACAGGGTGCGCATCCCGATCCGGTCGGAGATGCGGCCGTAGAACGGTACGCCGACGGCGAACACCAGCAGGAAGCCGGTGACGACCCAGGCCAGTTCCGCTTCGCTGGCGCCGAAGTCGCGGCCCATCCGCGGCAGGACCAGGTTGACCATGTCGCTGGCCACGATCATCAACAGCATCGCCGGTACCAGCACGCTCAGCAGTGCCGGTACCGGGACCTGCCGGGTCCGGGTGGGTGTCTGGTGCATCGGAAAACTCCATCTGTAACTATTGGTGTTGCAGATTGGTCCGGAAAAAGCGGAGGGCACTCGACCCTCCGCCGGTACGTGTTCGTCAGGCGCGCTCCCGCTCCAGTACCCGGGCCAGCATGGTCGCGATCGTGGTCCGCGCCAACCGGTCCAGCATGGCCCGCTCCGCCTGCTCGAACTCCTCGTCGAGCACGGCGTGCATGTTCCGCCCGACGACGCACATCTCGCTCGGCGGGTGCGCGTACCCGGGCAGCACCGGACCCTCCTCCACCGCGAGGTACGCGTCGCGCAGGCTGATCCGGCGCGCCGGCCGCGCCAGCCGCCACCCTCCCCCGTGCCCCTCGATCGAGACGACCAGCCCGGCGTCACGCAGCTGCCCGAGCAGTCGCCGGACCGCGACCGGGTTGCTGCTGAGGCTGTCGGCGATCTCGCCGGACGACTGCAACTGGCCGTCGCCGGTGCGCGCGAGCAGCGTCAGCGCGTGGATCGCCACCGTGCACCGACTGCTCAACCGCACCACGACACACCCCTCCGTCCGGCGCCCGATACCGCAACTAAACTAGTTACAGATGACGCGGGGTGTCAACCACCCTCCGGGTACCGGAGCGCGATGCGTTGCCGCGCAACGGACTCCGTCAGACGACGTCGTACGTCAGGTGGGTGGCGGTGGACGTGGGCAGCACACTCCGCTGCACCAACGTACGGGCGGGGCCACCGGTGAACAGCGGCGTGCCGGCCCCGAGTACGACGGGGGCGAGGTGCAGGATCAGCACGTCGACGAGCCCGGCCGCGAACGCCGAACCGACCGTGGCACCGCCGCCCATCAGTACGACGTCGAGGTCGCGGGCCCGCGCGCGGGCGGCGGCGACCGCGTCGGACAGGCCGGTCGTCACGAACGTCCAGTCCAGGTTCGTCAACCGAACCGATGCCGGCCGGGTACTTGTCACGACGACGAAGGCCGGCGTGCCGACCTCGCCGGCACCGTAGCCGACCTCGTCGTTCCAGCCGTTCGGACCGTCCACCACGTCGAAGAGCCGGCGGCCGAGCACCACGGCACCCGAGCGTTCGGTCGACTCCCGGAGTACCCGGCGGTCGTCGGGGTCCTCGGAGAACGCCCACGTGTGCAGGCCCCCGCCGCCGGTGCCCAGGCCGTTGTCCGGGCCGGGATCGGGGCCGGTGACGAAGCCGTCGAGCGAGACCGAGATGTCGGCGATGATGCGCGTCATACCGGTACGGACGACTCCCGCAGCCCGAACTCATCGGTCCGGTCAGGTGGCGAGCAGGGCGGCGGTGAGGACCACGCCGAGGTCGCCGGCGACGTGGACGGGCAGGTTCCAGGCGACGCCGCGGACCCGTACCATCGCCGCCGCGCACACCAGGCCGAACACCGCCGTGTACCCGACGCCGACGACTCCGCCCGGGTTGCCGGTGAGGTGACCGAGCCCGAACACCACCGACCCGAGGAGTACGGCCGGGACGGTCGCGGTGACGCCACGGAGCGCCGCGGTCGTCGCGTGCCGGTAGAGGAACTCCTCGGCGGCGGCGTTGACCAGCGCGCCGAGCAGGAACACGGGCAGCCAGCCGAGTACGTGCGGCAGCCGGTCCGGCGGCGGAGCCGGCGGCAGGAACGCGAACAGCGCGAGGACCGCGGCGACGGCGAGCGGACCGGCGACGGTCCAGCGCACCGGGCGGCCGGCGACGCGCAACCCGGTGGTGGCACGCGGATCGCCGAGCCGCAGGGTGAGCGCGGCGCGCCCCCAGCCGAGACGGCGGGCGAGCAGCGCGACGAGCGCGACCGCCGTCGCCGACGACGCGCTGGCCGACACCGATCCGTGGCGCGGCTTCCGCACCTTCGCCGACCGGTACGTCGCGCTGCGCGCCGAGAGCTGCGGCATCACCGAGGCGCTCGGCGGCGCCTGCGGCGACGACCTCGACGCGTCGATCACCGCCCTGCGCCGCCGGATCCGTACGCTCGTGACCCGCGCGCAGAAGGCCGGCGCGATGCGTACCGACGTCGGGTGGCAGGACGTGGCGTTCCTGCTGGCGTCCGCCGCCACCGCCGACCGTACGCTCGGGTTGCGCGCCAGACCGCGACAGTGGCACCGAGGAGATGGTGCGGCAGCGGGGATCCGCGAGCCCGGCGGCGGTCAGCAGGTCGACGAGTCCGGGCTCGCTGCGCGCGAAGTCGGTCTCGGGCGGCAGGACCGGCCGGTGGGCGGGGCGTTCGACCCCGGCCGCCTCGGTCGCCCGCGGCAGCAGGGACTGCCTGCGCGCGGCCGGCACCGACCACACCGTCACCGCGATCCGGCCGCCCGGCCGCGTCACCCGCGCCAACTCGGCCAGCGCGCGGCGCGGCCAGCCGACATGGTCGAGGACGAAGTTGGCGGTCACCGCGTCGAAGGCGCCGTCCGCGAACGGCAGCGCGGGAAGCGCGGCGACCGCGACCCGCGGTACGGCGCCCGCGGCGATCCGTACCATGCCCGGTTCGGCGTCGACGGCGGTCACCCGGGCGCCCTTCGCGTACGCCGCGGCGGCGACGTTGCCGGAGCCGGTGCCGACGTCCAGCAGCCGTACGCCGGGGCCGGCTTCGGCGGTGTCGAGCACGTCGTCGATCGGGTCGGCGCACACCGCGGCGAACGTCTCCGCGTACGCGGCGGCCCGTCCCGACCAGATCGACCGCGCGTCCGCATCGAACCCGCTCATCCGCTACCGTCCTTGCGCCGCAACGCATCCCCGGCCGCGGCGGGCCAGTCGGCGCAGGACACGACCTCGAAGCCGCGGCTGGGGAACACGGCGTCCATGAAGAAGTCGTGCATGGCGGCGTCGCCGTCGGCGCAACCGTCCCGCAGCACGGTGACCTGGTAGCCGCGGTCGGCCGCGTCATAGCACGTCGCGGCGACCATCGCACTGGTGGCGACGCCGGCGACGGCGATCGTGTCGACACCGCGGGCCCGGAGTACGAGGTCGAGGTCGGTGCCGGCGAACGCGCTGGCACGGCGCTTCAGCACCACCACGTCCTCGGACGCGACCGGCAGGTCGACCGTGGGCCCGTCCGACCCCTCGTGGAACGCGTCGCCCGCGTCGAAGAACGCCCGGTACAGCGCGCCGGCGGGCAGGTCCGCGCCGTTGTCGCGGAAGGCGAAGTGCACGAACACGACGAGCGCCCCCGCCGTACGGGCGCGCGGGAGCAGGTCGGTCACCGCCGGCACGACCCCCGCGGCGAACGGGTAACTGCCCGTGATGCCCCGCTGGAGGTCTCCGACGATCAGTGCGGTGGTCAAGGCAGGCTCCCGTCCGGTGGCGTGGTCACCATGCCCCGCGGTGCGCGGAGCGGCGGCCGGCCGACCCGACCGTACTGAAGGCGCAGGTCACGGCGGACCGCCACGATCCTAGACAATGCCGCCGACCGCCGGCCGCGTCGGGCCTCGCACCGTCCGGGGCCGTACCGGCGCGGCTGACCGGTTCGTCCCCGGCAGACGGGTCGCGCGAAGAAATGTCGGGGGCGCCCAATATGGTGCTGCGCATTGTGACGGTCCCGCCGGTACGGCGCGGCCGGGCATCTGCTGCGGACTCGGAGGTCTACGGGTGGGTTGGTTGTCGGCGGGCGACGGGTACGAGGTCGCTCTGGTGGAGGGCAAGGTGGCGGCGCGGGCGACCGCCGGTCGTGCCGCGGGGCGGCGGTTGAAGTCGCTGCCGCGGGCGTTGCGGGACCATCCCGAGGTCGACCGGCTGCGCCGATTCGCCGCCTGGCTGGACCGGCACACCACCGCGTGCGTCGCGCAGGTCGACACCTGGATGGTGTCCTCGCTGCCGGTGCCGACGCTGCTGCTGGCCCGGGTGTGGCGGGACGAGGCGTGGCAGTGCGCGCTGCGGGACCTGGTGGTCGTCGGCGACGACCCGGACGAGGTCGGGTTCCTGCGCGACGCCACCGACACCGGCGCGCTGCGCATCGTGAACCTGGACGGCGAGACGGTCCGCGTCGCCCCGCGTACGGTGACGCTGCCGCATCCGGTGCTGCTGGCGGATCTGGACGAGCTGCGCGAGTTCGCGGCCGAGCTGGGGGTCACCCAGCGCGTCGAGCAGATCCACCGGGCGACCTGGCGTCGGGCGGACGACACCCCCGACAAGGTGTGGTCGGTGAGCGAGTTCGCCGGCGGCAAGTTCCCCTCCCGGTACGTGCTGGCCGCGCGCGCCGCGTCGCTGGGATACCGGGTGTCGGGCGGGTACGCGACCTGCCGGGTCCGCGACGACGGTCAGGTGGTCGAGGCGTCGACCTGGATCGGCGAGCCGTACTACTGGGACGACAGCGACGCCGAGACGGGCGACCTGACCTGGAACGACGAGGAGGGCCGGTCGTTGCCGCTGCGTTCGGTGGGTCCGGTCGCGTGGTCGGAGGGCATGCGCATGGCCGCCGCGCTGTACGCGGGACGTCAGGTCGAGGAAGGGAAGAGCGCGTGAGCGGCGCGGATCTGTTGACGGCGGGCGCGGTCCTGCCGCTGGGCACCACGGACGCCGGCGAGCAGGCGGTGCCGCTGACGGTGCGCAGCTACCGGCATCCGGCCCTGGACGACCGCGTCGTCGTACGGCTGGTCGCCGAGGAGCTGGGCGCGGCCGAGGACCTGGCCGTCGGGTTCCTGGGGCTCACGCCCGACACCGGACCCGAGGTGGTCGGGCTGGGCCTGCGGCAGGCACTCGGCTTCCCGGAGTGGGTGCTGGTGCACCACCCGGCCGACGGGCACCACGCGCTGGCCGTCGTCCCGGAGCTGGAGCGGATCGCGCGGCAGGCCAGGTCCAAGGCGGGCAACGCGCTGGACGCGTACCAGGCGCTGGCGGCGGAGCTGGCGGTCGCGGTGCCGCACTTCCTGCCGACGTTCTTCGAGCAGGCCGGCCGGGTGTTCCTCGGCGTGGAGAACGCGACGTACGCGGCGCGCATGTTCACCCGGGCCCGCACGGTCGAGGCCGAGTTCGGGCTGCCGCTGGACGCCGACCGGCTCGACGCGGTGTTCCTGGAGTTCGCACTCGCCGGTGCGCTGCCCGTCAAGACCCTCTCCGCGTACGCGAAGGACCTGGCGCTGCGGCTGCCCGCCGCGGAGGCGTTCCAGCGGTTCCGGCGACTGTGCGTGCGGCGTACCGCGGGCGGGTTGGCGCCGTCCACGCAGACCGCGGCGGACCTGCGCCGGATGGCCCGCGCGGCGGGCGCCGACGTCGAGGCGGAGGAGGGCGCCTACCTGCGCGACCTGCTCGCGCTGCCGGGCACGTTGCGCGCGCCGTACGGCTGGTGGAAGGCGCACCGCGCGGCGCTCGTGGCGCTGGCCCGGCAGGACCCGGCCGTCCGCGGCACGCTGCTGACGGTGATGCCGTCCGGGGACACCGAGCTGGTCCGGCTGTGGCTGGAGATTCTGACCGACTCCGGCGCCACCGCGGGCCTCACCGACCCGACCCGGCCCGCCGAGGAACGCCCCGGCGACGGTTCCGCCGGCTGGCTGGAGCGTTTCCTGTCGTTCCGCGGCTACTGGCGGGCCGAGCGGATGCCGGCGTTGCTGCGCCTCGTCGAGCAGATGGCCGACGTACTCCGGGCGGAGCTCGCGGCGTCCGGCCGCACCCTGAAGTCGGTCTCCAGCGACGTCGACCTGCTGGACCTCCTGCTGACGCACCAGGTGCCGATCGCCGACCCCGGGACGGGCGGTGGGCTCGCGCTGGAGCAGTGGGCGAAGGGCGAGGGACAGCGCGACCTGCGCGCGCTGTACGCCGACGGGCGTTTCGAGCACTCGTTCCGGAACGCCGCCGACTCGTTCGGCGACGACGGCGACGGGCGGCGCGCCATCCGGCTGCTGGCCGACTCGCCGGGCGGTCGCCCGATGCTCGCCGACTGGGTACGGCGGGTGGCGAGCCGGTCCTCGGCCGAGGGGCTGCCGGAACTGCCGGGCATGCTCCACCGGCTGTCCTGGCTGCCGGGTGAGGCGCTGGCGCTTGCCGAGGACGAGGTACGCGCGGTCGCCGCCACCGATCTGGCGCCGGTCCTCGCCCGTACGTTGCGGGCCGGGCTGCTGGACGAGCTGTCCTGGCCGGCGTTCGAGCAGGCGGCGACGGAACTGGTGGCGCGCAACAGCATCACCGAGCTGGTCGTCGCCGACGCCTGGCCGTACCTGGTGGTCGCGGGGACGACGCAGGCGCGGGTGATCGACGCCGGCGGCACCGTGCTCCGCCACGACCTGCGGTCCCCCGACGCCGTCCGGAACCGTTGGAACCACGCCGGTTTCCATTACGTCGACGACGGCCTGCTCGTCTACTGGGACGACTACTTGGGCCGTACCGTCGGCTACTGGCACACCGCCGCCGACCGCCCGCAGCCGCTGAACGGCGACGCCCGCCCCCGCGGCATCACCATGTACTACTCGGGTCCGGGCCGGCTCGCGTCGACGCTCCCGCTGCCCGGCGGCGGCCGTACCACCGGGGCGGGGGTGCTGCACCGGGGCGACGCGGCGGTGCCGGACGAGGCCGCGGTGCTCGGCGACGGCACCGCGTACTGGGTGCTCGACCCCGAGCAGAACCACCAGTGGCGGGAGTACGACCCGGTGACCGGCGCGCGGGGGCGGCACAGCCTGCCCGGGTTCCTCGCCGACGCGCTGCGCGACGCCCCGGCCGGCAGCACGTTCCAGTCCGGCTGGCAGCTGCCGTTGCAGGCCGGCGACGGCGGTTCGATCGTCGGCTGGCGGGTGGTCTCGCTGCCCGACGGCGCGCTGCGCGGCGAGGACCCGGCCGGGCACCGGTTCACCCTGCCCCCGCGCCGGGGCACCCCTTGCGGCACGCTACCGATCCCGGGCGCCGACCGCCCCCTCGGCGTGTACGAGCGCGGCACGTGGGAGATCGGCCTGGTCGACGCGGACGGGGTGGTCGTCGCGACCGCCAAGACCGACAACCCGCCCGGCGAGTTCGCCGCGGGCACGCCGATCCTGCCGCCCGAGCGGTACTGGCACTGCCTGCGTTCGCGCGACCCGGAGGGTTCCCTGGCGCTGCGCGGCATCGACCACGCCACCACGACGGCGCTGTTGACCGCGGCCGGGAGCGTACCGGAGGAGCAGTTGCCGGCGGCGATCCGCGCGCTGCTGCCGCAGGTGAGCGACGACGCCCTGCTGGCCGGCATCGCCGGGGTGGCGCGGATCGCGGCCCGGCAGCAGGCGGCCCTCGACGCGACGGCCAAGCGGCTCACCGCCGCGCTTGCCGGCGAGGAACCGCAGGCACCGGCCGGCCCGCCGCGGCTCCTGCCGATGGGCACCCTCAACGGCCTCGTCCACGAGCAGTGGCGCTACGACGACGACCCGGGCATCATCGCCCGGCTGACCGTCATCGGCCAGGAAACCGTTGCGGCACAACAGGAACGGCCGCAACTGGCCGCCGGGCGTACCCATCTCGGCGGGCCGGACCTGCCGTGGAGCGGCATCGAGGTGCGGACGGTCGTCGACGGGGCGGCGGCGATCGCGTACCGTGCGGCGGCGCCGACCACCGCGCAGCCGGACCGGGAGACGCTGGCCGACCTGCTGCGCGACGTCGACGCGCCGGGGCTGGCGTCCACCGCGGACTCCGGCCGGTGGCGCTGGGTCACCGCGCACCTCGACCAGTCGTACCTGGAGAACCGGCAGCGCATCGCGTGGTGGGGGGTGCTGCGGCTGCCCGGCGGCGCCTTCGTGGTCTTCCTGAGCCACACGAACGACAGCACCGGATGCACCTTCGACGGGCTGTTCCACGATCCGGCCGGCCGGTTCGAGCTGCCCCCGCCGTACGTCACGGGTCCGTGCACGCCGGTCGGTGCACCGCGCGGGGCCGGATGGCTGACGGCGCTGCGGACGGCACTGGCGGAGCGCGGGCCGGCGCCGTGGTTCCCGGCGGCCGCCGAGGAGTTCGCCGAACTGACGGGCGTCACGCCGACCGTGGCGCGACTCGTGGTCGCCGGCATGCCCAACGTCGGCGAGCACCGTCGCACGTTCCTGACCGCTGCGACACGCGGCCTGCTGGACATCAGGCAGAACGACGCCGTGGTGGCCAAGGACCAGCTGCGCCGACTGGGCAGCCACGTCCGTATGGAGATCGTCGGCGCGCTGCTGCCCGCCGACCCGGCCCGGCTGTGGACCGACGGTCCGGACGTGGCCGCCGCGGCGGCCGTCTGGAACGAGAAGGTCGGGCGCCGCCCCGCCATCCCGGAAGCGTTGCTGCACGACGCGACCCGGTCGGTACACACCGGGTGGGAACTGCACGACGCGCTGCCCGCGCTGCTCGACCCGGCCGCCGACCCACACCTGGGCAGGGACCTCGGGTGGCAGATCCGCGGTGACCGGGCCGTACCGGTGGACCCGCACGCCGCCGGGTTCACCGCGACGATCCTGGTCAGTACGGTGACGCTGCTGGCGTGGCTGGCGCACCGGCTGCCGGCCGGCGACCCGATGCGGGCGGCGCTGCCCGTGGCACTGTCCGCCGTACGGGACCGGCTGGCCCACCCGGAACTGCTGCTCGACCTGCGCCGCTACATCAGCCTCCCGTCGTTCCGACAGGCGGCCGGCGCCCCCACCGAGACCGGCGCGGGCTTCGAACGCTACGGCGCAATCATCCTCGCCACCCACGACAACCAGTTCGCACCGGCCCTGCGTACGGCACTGCTCGACGCCTCCGGCGACGACCCGTACCTGGCGGCGCTGCGCGGCGTCGCCGGCGAGTTCGAGGAGGAGATCGCGCTGCGGCTCGCCGGCGACCCGCGGTTCGCCGCGCTGCTGGCCGACCCGGGAGCCCCGGCGGCCGGCGAACCCGGCGCCGACGGCACGTGGTGGCCGCAGGACCCGACCCGCTCGGTACCGGACCTGGTCGCCGAGGTGGCCGCCGAGTACGGGATCGGCGCGGACGCCGCCGCGGTGTACCTGATGGTGCTGGCGATGCCCGACCCGGTCGACCGCAACACGGCCCGGTGGACCGGCTGGAAACCCGCCCGGTTGAAGGCGGCCCGCGCCGAGCTGGCCGGCACCGAGCTGGTGGTGGCGGCGACGCGTACCCGGGCCGGCCGGTCGCTGTTCCTGCCCGGCGGCTGGACCCCGCTGCACGCCCCGCTGCTTCCGACGGAGCAGTGGAAACTCCCCCTGTACGACGACCTCCTGCGCGGCCCGCATCCGCGGCTCGGGATCGTCGCACCCACCGAGCCGGTCGCCGACCTGTACCGGCGGGCCTGGCAACGGCTGCGCGACGGTGACGTGCCCCGTTTCGAGGAGCTGCAGGCGAAACGCGGCCGCCGTCGCTGACCCGGTCACCGGCCGCGCCGGCACGACGGCGGCGCGGCCCCTCCCCCACCACCCCGACAACGAGGACCACGCAATGACCCTGACCGACCAGGCGACCGCTCCGGCCGCCGTCCAGGTGCTGCCCGCCGAGCAGCGCCACGCCACCGAACTGGCGTTCCTCGCCGCGTACGACGAGGGTCCGCGGCCGCCCGGCTGGGCGTTGACGCCGCGCGCCGTGGTGACGTTCATCCGCGGCAGCGACGGCGAACCGCTGACACTGCCCGGGAAGCGCGACACCACCGGCGGGCTGCCGGACAGCCTGCCGATCACGGCCAAGTTCATCGGCGAACGCGCGCTCGTGGAGCGCTGCGTCGTCACCCTCGCCGGCGAGCGCGGCCTGTTGCTCGTCGGCGAACCCGGCACCGCCAAGTCGATGCTGTCGGAGCTGCTGTCCGCCGCGGTCTGCGGCACCAGCGCGCTGACCGTGCAGGGCACCGCCGGCACCACCGAGGACGCCTTCCGGTACGGCTGGAACTACGCGCTGCTGCTCGCCCAGGGCCCGACCCGGCAGGCGCTGGTCGACTCGCCGGTGCTGACCGCCATGCGTACCGGGCGGGTCGCGCGGGTCGAGGAGATCACCCGCTGCCTGCCGGAGGTACAGGACGCGCTCGTGTCGATCCTGTCCGACCGGCGCGTCAACGTCCCCGAGTTCGCCGGTACCGACGACGACCAGGTCGCGGCGACCGCCGGGTTCACCGTCATCGCCACCGCGAACCTGCGCGACCGCGGCGTGTCGGAGATGTCCGCCGCGCTCAAGCGACGCTTCAACTTCGAGACCGTCGAGCCGATCGCCGACGCGGACGCCGAGACCACCCTGGTACGACGCCAGGCCACCACGGCGGTGCAGCGCGCCGGCGCCGCGTTCGGGGTCGACGACGCGGTCCTCGACGCGCTCGTCACCGTCTTCCGCGACCTGCGCTCCGGCCGTACCGCCGAGGGCTGGGACGTCGAACGCCCCGGCACCGTGATGTCCACCGCCGAGGCCGTCCAGGTCGCCGCGTCGCTCGGCCTCGCCACGGCGTACCTGACCGGCGGCGACGCGCTGGACCTCGTACCGGGGCACCTGCTCGGCGTGGTGCGCAAGGACGACCCCGCCGACCACGAACGCCTCCTCGGGTACTGGGACGGTGCGGTGCGCCGCCGCGCCGCGGACGGCTCGACCCTGTGGCGTCGCCTGTGGGACCTGCGGGAGCAGGTGCGGTGAGCGTCGACCAGACCGATCCGACGAGCACCACCACGCTCGCGCCGGCCGCCGTCGACCCGCGGGACGCGGTCGCGGCGCTGGCCGACGGGACCGGGCCGTACCTGCTGGGGGTGCGGCACCACAGTCCGGCGCTGGCCGTCGTCCTGCCGGCGCTGCTCGACGCGGCCGGCGTCGACGTGGTCTGCGTGGAGCTGCCCACCGACTTCCAGCGGTGGCTTCCGCACCTGGCCGATCCGGACCTGCACGCGCCGGTGGCGCTGGCCGGGGCCCGCCCGGACGGGCCGCTCGGCTTCTACCCGTTCGCCGACTTCTCCCCCGAACTGGCGGCGATCCGCTGGGCGCGGCGGCGCGACGTCCCGGTGGTCTGCTGCGACCTGCCGATGGCCGATCCCGGCTGGGCGGCCGACGACGACGCTCCGCGGTCCGCGACCGAGGCGGGCCGCGGGTTCGCCGACGCACTCGCCGCCGCCGGTACCGGCCGGGACGGCGACGACATGTGGGACCGCGCGGTCGAGGTGCTCGCCCCCGGCTGCCCGCCCGCCGCCGTACGCCGGGCCGCGCTCGGGGTCGGCTGGGCGCTGCGCCAGGACGCCCTCGCCCGGGGCGGCGTCTCGCGTACGGACCTGGCCCGGGAAGCGCACATGCGTACGGTGATCGGCGACGCGGGCAGCGGCGGGCGGCGGGTCGCCGCGGTGGTCGGCGCGTTCCACGCACCGGCGCTGACCGACGTGCCGCGGGCCGCCGCACCGGAGAGCGCGCCGGACACCGTGGTGACCTCGCTGGTGCCGTACGGGTTCGACCTGTTGGACTCGCGGTCCGGGTACCCGGCCGGGATCCGCGATCCGCGCTGGCAGCAGGCCGTCCATGCCGCCGGCGGCGACCCCGATCTGCTGCGGCAGGCTGCCGCCCGCGCCGTCACCGAACTCTGCCGCGAGCTGCGCGCCGCCGGGCACCCGGCCGGCACCGGCGAGGCCGTCGAGACCGTACGGCTGGCTGACGACCTCGCCCGGCTGCGTGGCCTGCCGGCGCCCGGCCGCGGCGAACTGTTGGAGGCGGTGACGACCGTCCTCGGCCAGGGTGAGCTGCTCGGCCGCGGACGCGCCGTGGCCCGCGCGCTCGGCACCGTACTGGTCGGCGCCGAGCGTGGCCGCATCGCCCCCGGTACACCCCGGTCCGGGCTCGGTCCGGCGGTGGAGGCCGACCTGGCCGCGCTGCGGTTGCCGGGCCCCGGCGACGCGGACGCCAAGGACCTGCGGCTCGACCCGTTCCGGTCGGAGCTGGACCGGCGGCGGGAGATCCTGCTGCGGCGCCTGCGGGTCTGCGGCGTCGGCTACGGCGAACCGGTCGAGGTGGCCGGCGTCGGTGACGGGTCCGCGGTCGGCACCCGGTGGCGGCTGACGTGGACCCCGGCCGTACCGGCGCTGCTGGACCTGGCGGGCGTGCGGGGCGTGACCGCCGCGCAGGCCGCCGCGGGCACGCTGCGCGAGACGTTCCGGCGGGAGACCGCCGACGGCGGCGCGACCTGCGCGCAGATCCTCGACGGGCTGCGCTCCGCGGCCGAGTGCGACCTGCCCGAACTGGTCGACGCCCGGCTGTCCGACGCGGCCGAGGTACTGCCGTCCGCCGCCACCCTGCCCGAACTGGTGCAGGCGCTGGACCTGCTGGACACGCTGAGCCGCGGGCACCTGCCCGGCGCCGGCCCGAACGAACGCGCCCGCGCCACCGACCTGTCGCACCTCCTGCTGGAGACCGCGGTCCGCGCCCTGTCCGGCCTCGCCGGTACGGACCGGGCGGAGGACGCGCGGGCGCTCGTCGCCCTCGCCGTACGGGCCGGGGACCGCCACCGCGGGCTGCGCATCGACCAGGCGCTCGGCCACCTCACCGCGGCAGGCTCGCCGCTGGCGCAGGGCGCCGCGCTGGCCGCGCGTACGCTGCTCGACCTGGACCCCACCGACACCCTCGGTACCCGGTGCGCGGGGTGGGTCGACGCCGCGGGCGGGCCCGACGGACGCCGCCGGCTCACCGGGCTCCTGTCGGGTGTGCTCACCGCCGCCGCCCCGCTGCTCGAAACGGCACCCGCCGCCCTCGACCCGCTGCTGGACCGGATCGACGCGTTGACCGACCGGGCGTTCCTCGACCGGCTGCCGGCTCTGCGCGGCGGGTTCGACACGCTCGACCCGGCCGGCCGGCGCCGGATGCTCGACATCGTCACCGGTCGTACGGGGGACCGCCTCGACCTCGCCCTGTCCGTACCGCCGGCGGTGCTCGCCCGGTGGACCGCCGCCGACGCGGCCGGATCCGCCGCACTGCACCGGCTCGGGCCCGTGACGCCCGCCGGATCCGGTGCCGCGGACGGCGGTGCCGACGGCGCGCCCGGCGCGGACCGGGGCGCGACCCGTACCCGGGAGGCGAGGGGTGGGCTCGGTGCACCGGACCGGTGGCGGCTGATCCTGGGTCAGGAGAAGGAGAAGCTCCCCGACGACGCCCGCGGCTACGCGCACGCCCTCGACGAGCTGTACGGCGCGGGCCGCGGTGAGGGCAGCCTCGACCTGCGGGCCGACGGCGACCGGGGCGGGCAGGACGCGGCGTTCCCCACCGCCCGGGACTGGGCCGAGCAGCTCGACGCGCTGTTCGGTGCCGACGTCCGCGAGGAGGTGTTGGGCCGCGCCGCCGACGCCGGCCGGCACGACGTCCTCACCGAGCTGGATCCCGGGTCGGTCCGGCCGTCGATCGAGCTGCTCACCTCGGTGCTGTCGCTGGCCGGCGGCATGCCCGAGGAGCGGCTCGCCAAGCTCCGCCCGCTGGTGCGGCGGCTGGTCGAGGAGCTGACCCGGCAGCTGGCGACCCGGCTGCGGCCGGCGCTGTCCGGGCTCGCCACTCCGCGGCCCACCCGGCGTCCCGGCGGCCGCCTCGACCTCCCGCGTACGGTGCGCGCCAGCCTGATGCACACCCGGCGCATCGACGGCCGTACGGTGGTCGTCCCGGAGCGTCCGGTGTTCACCACCCGCGCGCACCGCGCGTCGGACTGGCGACTGGTCCTGGTCGTCGACGTGTCCGGGTCGATGGAGGCGTCCGTCGTCTGGTCCGCCCTGACCGCCGCCGTACTCGGTGGAGTGCCCAGCCTGTCGACGCACTTCCTCGCCTTCTCCACCCGGGTGATCGACCTGACCGACCAGGTCAGCGACCCGTTGTCACTGCTGCTGGAGGTACGCGTCGGCGGCGGCACCCACATCGCCGCGGGGCTCGCGCACGCGCGGTCGCTGGTGACCGTGCCGAGCCGTACCCTCGTCGTGGTCGTCAGCGACTTCGAGGAGGGCTACCCGCTGGCCGGCCTGCTCAACGAGGTCCGTTCGCTGGCCACGTCCGGGGTCCGGCTGATGGGCTGCGCGGCCCTCGACGACACCGGCGCCCCGCGATACTCGGTGCCCGTCGCGCAGCAGCTCGTCGCCGCCGGGATGCCGGTGGCCGCCCTCAGCCCGCTCGCCCTGGCCCAGTGGGTCGGCGACTGCCTCCGCGGAGAACGATGATGACCGTCCCGATCCTGCCGCCGGTGGCGCCCGACGTCCTGGCCGAGGCCGTGGAGAGCCTCAGCCCGCGACTGCGCAGGAAACTCGACACCACCATCGAGCGGTACGCCGCAGCCCCGGTCCTCGCCGACGGCGACACCGTCCGCATCGAGTGCGGTGAGGACACCGTGGTCACGGTGGCGCCCGGCGCGTCCGGCGCGGTGACCACCGCCGACCAGGCCACGTGTACGTGCCTGCTGGCGCCGCGCTGCCTGCACCGCACCGCCGTACTGGGCGCCTGCCCGGTCGCCGACCCGGACGCGGCCGCACCCGCCACGGCCGACGACGCACCGACCACCGCGGAGACACCGCAGCCGGACGCGGACGACACCGGGAGTGCGGCCGGACCGACCGCGGCGCTGGTGGCCGCGGCCGAGAGCCTGCGGTCGGCGGCCGCCGCGGTGCTCGCCGCTGGCGTACCCGGCGCCGGCGCGGTACCGCAGGCGGAGCTGCTGCGCGCGGCGCACACCGCGCGGCTCGCCGGCCTGCACCGGGCGGAGGCGGCGGCGTTGCGGGTGGTGCGCGGGCTGCGCGCGGCCCGCGGCCGGGACGACACCCACCGGCTCGCCGACCTGGTCGCCGCGCTGCGCGAACTGCTGTTCACCGCCACCCTGCTGGCGCGGTCCGACCCGGACCCGGCGCTGATCGGCACCGCGCGCCGGGCGTACCGGCAGGGCAGCAGTCTGCGGGTGCACGGTGTCTGCCGCGAACCGGTGCTCACCGCCACCGGGTACGCCGGGGTCGTCACCCACGTCGTCACCGACGACGGCGAGTGGTACTCCGTGGCGGACGTCAAGCCGGGTGGTCCGGGGCGTGCCCGTGGCGCCGCGACCGCACCCGTCGCGATCGGCGCCCCGGCGCTCACGCATGCGCAGCTCGCGCGCGGCGGCCTGCTGATCACCGGGGCGACGATCTCCCCGGAGGGTCGGCTGGGTGCGGGCCGGGGCGTCAAGGCGACACCGGTCGCGGCGAGTGCCTGGTCGGCCGGACCGCTGGCGGCGCTGTTCGCCCGGCCGGTCGCCGACGTGGTCGCCGACCGGCTCGGCGCCGACACCGGCGGCGACCCGGAGCAGGCCGACCGCGCCGCCGCGGAGCTGGTCGGCTGCGACGTGGAGATCCTGGGTGCAGGCCGGGACCATCTGCTCGCCCGGCCGGCGGACGGGTCGCCGGGTCCGCTGATCCGGTTGATGCCGGCCAACGACAACCCGGACCTGGCCCACCTGACCAACTTCCGCCAACTGGCCGCCAGACCGGGCCTGCACCTCCGGGTGGTCGGCCGGCTGGATCCCGAGCGCGCGGCGACGATCCGACCGCTCGCCGTGGCACCGGTCCCCGGCAGCGACACGACCGTCCGGCTGCCCGACGAGTGGCAGGGCCACGCCGACCTCGGCTACGACCAGCTCCAGGGCGCGCACCTGCCACCACCGACCGGCAGCACACCCCTCCCCGGGTACGCCGAGGTCGACGCGCTCGCCGACTCACCCCTGTGGCAGGTACGTCACCTGGTCGAGTTGGCCGTCACCGGCGGCCGGCGCGCCGTGGCGGAGTCCGGGCGACGCGGCCGGGAGACGTACGGGCCGCTCCGCCGGGCGGGGTTCGCCGGTGCCGCGGACCTCGCGGCCGGGCTGGCCGCCGAGGCCGACCGGCGCGGCCGCGACGTGTTCGGTGTGCTCACCGACCCCGGACCCGATCGGTACGCGTCGGCGTGGCTCGCCGCGTCCGTCCACCTCACCTGGACCGAACGTGCCCTGATCCGCTCGGCCTGGCAACCGGAGTAGCGGTCGGCCGTCGGCGTGCCCGCCGATCACCGGCATCGGTGGCCCCGGCGGGCACCCGGCGCGCGAGGCCGACGCCCGCGACGCCCTGCTGGCCGACGCGCTGTGGCGGGCCGGCAGCCCGTTCGACGCGGATACCGACATCGAACGCGACGAGTTCAGCGGCGCGCGCACAACGGCGTGGACACCACCACCGCGTTCCGCGTGTACCGCTGCACCCTGCCCGCACCCCGCTGACACCACAGGTTCGTTCGTCGACTGGTCTCCTGCCCGCCCGGTCGGCGGACAGGGGACCAGTCCCGTCTCCGGGAGGCCGCCGACTAGGACGACCCGATCCCGCCGGAACTGCTCGCGATCCAACGCTACGCCCGCCGCCACCACTGCGACCGCGTCCTGCTCGACCGCGACGCCGACACCGTCAACGCCCTGCCCACCTTCGACTGGTAGCCCGGGACGCGCCCCCGAGCTCACCGAACACCGAACCCGAACCGGCCAGCCTCGCCCGCCAACGGCGGGGCTGGCCGGTTCCGCGCGCATGCCCACCTTCCTCGATCAAGGAGAACCAGATGAGCGCTCATATCTCGCCGCGCAGGCCGCGGCTACTCACCCAGAACTCCCGACTCAAACCCCTCGGCATCTTCAACTGGACCCTGCCCGCCTGGGCCGGCCGGCTGCCCGATGGCCGAACCTACAACACCTGCCCGTCGGCCGGGGTGTGCCGGCACGTCTGCTACGCCCTCGCCGGCACGTACCGCATCCCCGCCGTCCGGGCCCGTCACGAGGCCAACCTGCGGATGATCCTCGACGACCTCCCCGGCTGGCAGACGGCCATGGCAGCCGATCTCAACCTGCCGCTGCTGGACGGCCGGTGGGTGCGCATCCACGACGCCGGGGACTTCTTCACCGACGACTACACCCGCGCCTGGTTGCACCTCGCACGCACTCACCCGCAGATTCGGTTCTACGCGTACACGAAGGAGATCGACCGGTTCCGGCGCCTCGTCGAGCCGGATCCGCCGCCGAACCTCCGCTGGGTGTATTCCTACGGCGGCACCCAAGACCAGCTTCTCGACACCGCCGCGGATCGGGTCGCCGACGTGTTCCCCGACCACGAGACGCTCACCGCCGCCGGGCACCACTCCCAGGCGGACTCCGACCTGCTCGCCGTCACCGGCCCGTCGCCGGTCGGGATCCCGCCAACCGCATCCCCGGCCACCAACGGCTCCTCGCCGGTCGCTCGTTCCGCCAGTGGCAGCAGCAGCACAACGAGCAGCGCCGCCGCCGTGGCCCCCGGCACGCACAGCGGTCCCTTCGCTGTATCCAGCCACGGCCCGGCCACAACAACCAGCCCTGACTTCCCGCACGCGCGCCACCCGCCACGGCTCGTCGGCGCGCACCGGCGGGCCTTTCTCGTGCCCAGAAACCGACGCGGCCCGCACCCCAACGAAGGGTGCGGGCCGCTTTCTGTTGGAGGACAACGCCATGCTCCGCATCATCGGCGCCGCAGCCGCTTGCCTCATCTTCGGACTCACCGCCGCCGTCGGCACCGTCACCGCCATGCTCCCCGGCGCCAACCAACCCACCAACCCCGGCAACTGCACCACCACCGCCAGCGCCGCCGCGGCACCAGTCGGGGGCTGGAACGCCGAACAGACCGGCAACGCCACCGTCATCGTCGCGGTCGGCAACCGCATGCACGTGCCCAGCCGCGGCTGGGTCATCGCCGTCGCCACCGCCATGCAGGAATCCTCCCTGCGCGTACCGAGCGATCGGTGTGCCGTCGAAGCCGGTGCTACCTGCTCGAAGCATTACCTCGAACTGCGCCGGATCCAGCAGCAGCCGGCGCCAAAACGGCCCGCGTACTCGGACCTCGGCGAAGAAGGCTTCCTGCCCAGCCGAGGCACTGACCCTGTGCACGGCCTTGCCCGAGCAGGAGAGCCGAAGGCTGAACAGCGCGCAGGTTACGAGCTCGCCGCGCAGGCGGATGGCGACGTCGCCGAAGTCAACCTCGACCTCGCGGCCCGGGAGGTGCTCTTGCGGGATGAACGCGTTGGCAGGTTCCCGTCCGACCTCGACGCGAATCTCACGGCGTCGGGTGGCGACGTACTCGCGGACCATCCAGTACGACACCACCCCGGCCCCGTCATGTTCGTCAAGCAGTCGATCGAAGATCCGCTTCGCCGTGTGTCGCTGCTTCCGCGGCGCGTCGAGGTCCGAGCGCAGCCAGTCGTCGATCACCACTCGGTACGCGTCAAGCCGTGAGCCGCGTTTGGGCGGTTGCTTTCTCTCCTTCGGCCATGCAGATTCCAGCGCCGCTGTCACGGTTCGGAAGCCGACGCCGTGCTTGCGCTGCAGCGCGCGGTTGGACATCCCAGATCGGGCATCCCGTCGGATCGCCGCGTACAGGTCGACCCGGGAACGCGGCTGCGTCATCGGTGGCACTCCTGACGTGAGCACGCCGTGGGCACGACTTTCGGCACCGGGCCACCGC
>DASXWQ010000041.1:0-1937 GCA_036503555.1 Actinocatenispora sp. | reverse complement strand
GAGCGCCGGGTCGTCGCGCAGCTCGGCGAAGCGGCGCGCGAGCTCCGGCGCGCGAGCGGACAGGTCGGCGAGGTCGCCGCGTCCTTCCAGGACCCGGGCGTGCAGGAGCGTGCGTCCCGCTTCGAGCAGTTCGACGGCCTTTTCCGGCTGTCCGGCGGCGATCGCGCACGCGGCCGCGTCGCACGCGACGCCGGGGCTGCGGGCCAGCTGGAGTTCCTGGTCCGGACGGCTCAGCTGCCGGCCGCTCACCAGCGGGAGCTGCTCGACCGCGATCGTCATCGCGGCGAGCGCCGCTTCGGCGTTCCCGGCGCTCAAGGCCGCGTCGCCGCCCAGGCGCGCGGCGAGGATCCGGGCCTCGGGTGACGCCGTCGGAATCGTCGCGGCCGTGTGCAGCGTGGCGAAGGCCCGCGTCAGCTCGTCCGGGTCGTCGTCGCGCAAGTGGCGGGCGAGCTGCAGGCGGCCCAGCGTCGTGAGCACGACGCACCGCGTCGGGTGGTCGTCCGGGAGCAGCAAAAGCGCGCGCTGCGCCGAGCCGTCGGCGAGGTCGAGGTCGGCCGCGGAGCCGGTCTCGTCGAACCGGTCCATCAGCGCGGCGGCCAGGTTCGCCAGGAACCCCGGCGGGTCGGGCAGTTCCCGCAGGCGGACCGCCTCCGCCAGGATGCCGATCGCCGCGTCGCGGTCGGTTCGCTCCCCGGTGAGCCGGTACATCCGGAACCGGGCGCTGCCCAGGTTTCCCAGGTACAACCCGCGTTTGACGTGGTCGGCGGGCAGGTGGTCGACCACCCACTGGAAGGCGGCGACGGCCCGGCGGAGCGCGTCCGCGGCCTCGGTCAGCCGGTACAGCACCCCGTACGCGGCACCTAGGTTGGTCCGGATGGTCAGCTGGAGGGGCCGGTCGCCGGGCAGTTCCTCGGCCGCCGCGCGGAGCGTGGTGATGGCTTCGGCGAGCGACTCGCGGTCGGCGGTGAGATCTCCGCGGTGCCAGAGGACACGGCCGAGCAGGTTCCGCCGCAACGGGCGCATCGGATCGTCGGAGGAGCTCGCCGCCACGGCCGCCCGCGCGGACCGGACCGCCTCGTCGAGGCACGCCGCGTCGCCGGTCGCGAGGTGCCGGGCGAGCAGGGCCGAGGCCAGTCCCGACCGCCACAGCGGTTCGGCCGGATCCGCGGAGACGGCCTGGCGCGACGCATCGACCGCCGCGCCGAGGTCCGCGGCGTCGCCCGTCACCGAAAACCGCTCGGTCAAGGCCGCCCCCAGCTCACCGAGGGCCGACGCGCGGTGCGCCGTCGAGCGGGCTTCGGTCAATGCGGTCCGGGACACGGACACCGCTTCCTCGATGGCGGCCCGGTCACGGGTGTTCGCGAACAGCTGGCGGCAGGCGGCGGCCAGCCGGGCGTGAAACCGCGGACGGTCCGGGTGCGCGGCGGGCATGAGCGCGACGGCGCGGCGGAACACCTCGACGTGCTCCGCCAGGTGCCGCCGGTCGCCGCTGCGGTCGTGCGCCAGGGCGAGGATGAGCCCGAACTGCTCGAGCAGCTCGAAGTACCCCGGGTGCGCCTCCCCGGCGGCCGCGACGGCCCGGCGGAGCGTGTCGACCGCGCGCGCCATCGCGGCCCCGTCGTTCCGGGCTTCGGCCCGCAGGACGAGCAGGAGGCCGAGCTCGCGCAGGCACTCCGCCCGGTCCGGGTGGTCGTCGGGCAGCGCGGCGGCCGCCCGGTCGAGCACCTCGGCCGCCTCGTCTTCGACGGCCTGGTCCCCGGTGACGATCGCCCGCGCCCGCAGCACGCGGCCGAGGTGGTGCAGGCTGTCGGCGTGGAAGGGCGAGCCCGGCTTCGTGACGGCGACGGCTTTCCGTGCGGTGGCCACGGCGTCCGCCGCCGCCTGTGCGTCGCCGGTCAGCTCCTGCTGGGCCAGCAACCCGGCGCACAGGCTCGTCA
>DASXWQ010000040.1:0-110849 GCA_036503555.1 Actinocatenispora sp. | reverse complement strand
GGCTGCGCCGCGGTCCGGGTCAACCCGGGCAACATCAAGCAGTTCGACGACAAGGTCAAGGAGATCGCCAAGGCGGCGAACGACTCCGGCACGCCGATCCGGATCGGCGTCAACGCCGGTTCGCTCGACAAGCGCCTCCTGGAGAAGTACGGGAAGGCCACGGCCGAGGCGCTGGTCGAGTCGGCGCTGTGGGAGTGCTCGCTGTTCGAGGAGCACGGTTTCCGTGACATCAAGATCTCCGTCAAGCACCACGACCCGGTCGTCATGATTCGCGCGTACCGGCAGCTGGCGGCGCAGTGCGACTACCCGCTGCACCTGGGCGTGACCGAGGCGGGCCCGGCGTTCCAGGGCACGATCAAGTCGGCGACCGCGTTCGGCGCGCTGCTGGCCGAGGGCATCGGCGACACGATCCGGGTGTCGCTGTCCGCCCCGCCGGTGGAGGAGGTCAAGGTCGGCATCGGCATCCTGGAGTCGCTGGGTCTGCGTGAGCGCGGCCTGGAGATCGTGTCGTGCCCGTCCTGCGGCCGGGCCCAGGTCGACGTGTACAAGCTGGCCGAGGAGGTGCACGCCGGCCTCGACGGCCTCCCCGTACCGCTGCGTGTCGCGGTCATGGGCTGCGTGGTGAACGGGCCGGGCGAGGCGCGTGAGGCGGATCTGGGCGTGGCGTCGGGCAACGGCAAGGGTCAGATCTTCGTCAAGGGCGAGGTCGTCAAGACGGTGCCCGAGTCGCAGATCGTGGAGACGCTGATCGGCGAGGCGCTGCGGATCGCGGAGGAGTCCGGCGCGGAGCTGCCGGAGGAGCTGCGCGGCCTGGGCCCGACGGTCGAGGTGCACTGAGGTACCCGGCGCCGGGGGCTGGGCGGCGGACGTGACCAGGTCGGACGAGGGTGTGGACGGCGCGGCGCACGATGCCGCCTCCGGCCGGCCGCGCCGTCTGGCACGCTGGAGAGGTGCAGGCTGGGGCGCCCGGAGACGGGACGTGTTGACGGTCCCGGCTCGGCTGCTGAGTGACGCGGACCGGGCCGAGGCGGAGCGGCTGCTGGATCTGGAACCGGTGGCCGCCGCGCAGGTGGCCGAGCGGGTCGAGGCCGGTGGGCTGACCTGGTGGCGGGCCGGTGCCCGGGTGTTCGGCTTCGGTCCGCCGGGTCGGCTGGAGTCGCTGTGTTGGCTCGGCGCGAACCTCATCCCGGTGCGTGCCGGCCCGGACGCGGTCGCGGGCTTCGCGGAGCTGGCGCGTCGGGAG
Source organism: Actinocatenispora sp. (assembly GCA_036503555.1). Classification (GTDB taxonomy): domain Bacteria; phylum Actinomycetota; class Actinomycetes; order Mycobacteriales; family Micromonosporaceae; genus Actinocatenispora. Next base: position 109,606 of record DASXWQ010000040.1, on the reverse strand, counting down.
GGTCGGCGGTGTTCGTCGATCGTGGGCCCGGCCGACGCGGTGCTGGACCTGTGGGACAAGCTGCAACCGTCGTGGGCGCCGGCCCGGGAGGTACGGGCGAGTCAGCCGTTGCTGATGGCGGACCGTCCGAGCACCGTGGCACCGGATCCGGCGGTACGCCTGGTCCGGTCGACCGAGGTGGGTGTGCTGTTCCCGGCGGCGGTGGCGATGTACACCGAGGAGGTCGGCGTCTCGCCGATCGCGGAGGCGGGCGGCCGGGTGTACCGGCAGCGGGTGAGCGAGCTGGTGCGGGCCCGCCGGTCGTACGCGAGGTTCGAGCGGGGCGAGGTCGTCTTCAAGGCGGAGCTGGCGGTCGTCACCCGGCACACGGCGCAGGTGCAGGGTGTGTGGGTGGCGCCGGAGTGGCGGGGCCGCGGCATCGGTACGGCGGGCATGGCGGCGGTGGTGGCCGACACGCTGGCCCGGGTCGCCCCGACGGTCAGCCTGTACGTCAACGACTACAACGAGGCGGCCCGCCGGGTGTACGAGCGTTGCGGCTTCCGTACGGTCGGGACTTTTGCGACGGTGCTGTTCTGATCGTCCTGTACGCCGGGTGGCGATGCCGGGTGGCGCCCGGCCACCTGGCACGAAAGGACCAGACGATCCTTCTGGGCGAAAGATCCCCCACTGTCCAGTTTTTCTGTCAGATTTATGCGTATCCAAGGTCGGACTCGTGACAGCCCGCTGACTACGTTGGGATAATTGCACGAGCACTGAGAGTTACGAACAGATCGTTCGTGGACCCGACGGCGGCGAGGTGAGCGCGATGGGGAGGATCGTCAAGACCCGTGGCGAGGGCGTCACCAAGTACTACTGGTATCCCGGTGAGAAGGCGGACTGGATCAAGGCCGCCGTCGCCGTGGGCAGTGGTCTGGTGGTCCTGGCACTGGTCGCTCTGCTGACGCACAGCGGGCTGTGGGCCTCCGTGCTCGGGACGTCGGTGACGGCGGCGGTGTCGGGGCTGAACTTCGGCCGCCGCGACGCCCGCGCCCTGCACGACTTCCCCGACGTGGCGTCGGTACGCAAGGCGGCGATCGTGGACACGGGCCGCGCGATGTGGCGGGCGATGGTCAAGGGCTGCGGCGCGGCGGGCGCGGCGATCCTGGTGGCCAACATGTCCGCGCACGGTTTCGTGGCGGACTGGGTGCTGCCGCTCGTCCCGGCGGTGGTCGGCGCGCTCGCCCACCAGGCGGGCATGACGTACGAGCGGTGGGCCGAGGACGCCGAGTCGCGGAAGCAGGCGGCGGAGGCGGCGTCGCCGCTGCACGCGGCACCCACCAGCAACGCGGCCTGACATTCAGGCACTCCGACGGCGGCGGCGCGCGATCAGCACCGCCGCCGTCACCGTGCCACCGAGCAGCAGCAGGACCAGCGGCGCGAACGCCGCGATGGTCAGCAGCAGCTCGGTGTCGGAGAGGCCGGACGAGGCCGTGCCGCCGCCACCGCCCCGGTAGTACACGACCGACTGGTACGGGGTGTCGGCGCGGGCGCGGGTGAAGTGGAAGTCGTCGGTGACCGCCGACGGGGCGAGGTCGACCAGGTCGAACCGGGTCAGGAACATCCGGTGTGGCAGGAACGGCGCGAGCGGGTCGCCGCTTGCCGACGGGGACGGATCCGGGGCAGTCGACCCGGACATGCCCGGCGTCGGGGCGGTCGGTTCGCTGGCCCCGGGCGGCGTGCTGCCCGACGGGTCGACCCAGCCCGCGAACCGTACGTCGGACTCGGGCGGCAGGCTGCCGGTGGCGCGCATCCGGTGGTCGGCGAGGACGTACAGGCGGACGGTCTGCGGCTTGCTGGCGAGCGCGGTCAGCCGCATCGGGTAGACGAGCGACGTGCTGGGGAAGCGGACCGACAGCGGCGGGAGCTGGGTGCCGAGCCCGGTCTGGCCCTTGGCGGGCCGCATCCGGACCGCGACGTACACCCAGTGCTTCGCGGCGTAGGGGCGGACGCCGCGGGCGAGCGTGGCGGGCAGGTCGAAGCCGTGCGCGGCAAGCCACCGGTGCAGGGCCGTACCGTCGCTCGCGGCGAGCGTCGCCACGTCGTACGGACCGACGGGGGCGCGTTGCAGGACCTTGACGCCGGGCGTCGGGGCCGCCGCGCCCGGCATGGCGCAGTTGCCGGAGCAGTCGTCGTGTCGGGGTTCCTGGACGATGCGGGGCGCGGTGACCTGAGCGAGCCGGTTGAACAGTTCGGGGTCGGCGAGCGCGAACGTGGGCTTCGCCGGTACCGGCAGGAACCACGCGGCGGTGGCGGGCGACTCGGTGAGGGTGAGGCTCATCGCGATCGTCTCGTCGTGGCCGTCCCACCGGACCAGGGACGTCTCGTCGGCGACACGCGCGCCCGGGTCGGGCGTGATGATCGCGCCGCACGCGCAGGCCAGCGCCGGCGTGGCGACGAGCGCGAGTTGGCCGAGCAGCACGGCGACGAGGACCGCGGCCAGCCGCTGCAACGTACGTCTCATCTGATGTGTCCTTGCTCGTCGGTGGCGTCGGTTGTCGGACGCGCCGGGATCGGTGTCGGTTCCCGCCGGACGTGTATCCTTCCCAGTGTGGATGAGAATGCAGTCGAGTGCATAGTGATGCCGCAAGTGCTGTTGCGTCCCGCCCGCACCGCCGACGTCCGCGCCATCGGAACCCTCGTCGACACGTACGCGCCGGAGCGACGCCTGCTGGTCAAGCCCGCCGTCTCGCTGTACGAGGGGATCCAGGAGTTCCGCGTCGCCGAGCTCGACGGCGCGGTCGTCGGCTGCGGCGCGCTGCACGTGTTCTGGGAGGACCTGGCCGAGATCCGTACCGTCGCGGTCGACCCGTCGCGCCGCGGCCACCGGATCGGTCACCGCATCGTCGCCGAACTGCTCGACAACGCCCGTGCGCTCGGCATCCGGCGCGTGTTCGTCCTGACCTTCGAAGTCGACTTCTTCGCCCGGCACGGCTTCCGCGCGATCGCCGAGTCGCCCGTCGACACCACCGTGTACCAGGAGCTGATGCGTTCGGCCGACGAGGGCGTCGCGGAGTTCCTGGACCTGGAGCGGGTCAAGCCCAACACCCTCGGCAACACCCGCATGCTCCGGTACCTCTGACCGCCCGGGTCGGACCCGCCAGGGCGGGGCGGTGCGTACCGGGCGTGATCGGGCATTGACAGCGGGGGTGGCGATCTCGGACGATCTCGCCACAGCCGCGGCGCCCCGCGCCGCCCCGTCTCGCGGTACAGGGGGAGTCCCATGGCAGATTCCCGATCCGACGCCGACACCCGCCGACTCGCCGAGCTCGGCTACACGCAGGAACTGCGCCGCAAGCTTTCCGGTTTCTCCAACTTCGCCGTCTCGTTCTCGATCATCTCGGTGCTGGCCGGCTGCCTCACGTCGTACGGGATCGCGATGGCGGCGGGCGGGCCGGCCGTCATCACGCTCGGCTGGCTGCTCGTGGGCGGCGCGGTGCTGCTCGTCGCGCTCGCGATGGCCGAGGTCTGCTCGGTCTTCCCGACAGCCGGCGCGCTGTACTGGTGGGCCGCCGCGCTGGCCCGCCGCAACCGCGCCGCGTGGGCCTGGTTCGTCGGCTGGTTCAACTTCCTCGGCGAGGTGGGGGTGACCGCGGCGATCGACTACGGGGCCGCGATGACGACCTCGGCGTTCCTCTCGCTGACGGTCGGCATGACCGTGACGCCCGGGCGTACGTTCCTGGTGTTCCTGGCGATCATCGCGGTGCACGGGCTGCTGAACACGTTCGGCGTCAACCTGGTGAAGGTGCTGTCGGACGTGAGCGCCTGGTGGCACCTGGCCGGCGTGGCGCTGATCGTCGGCGTGCTGGCGTTCGTGCCGGACCGGCACCTGTCGATCGGTGACGTCTTCACCCGTACGGTCAACGACACCGGCTGGACCGGGCCGGCCGCCGGGGCGTACGCGTTCCTGCTCGGGCTGCTGATGGCGCAGTACACGTTCACCGGCTACGACGCGAGCGCGCACGTCGCGGAGGAGACGCACGACGCGGCCCGCAGCGCGCCCCGCGGCATCGTGCTGTCCGTGCTCGTCTCGCTGGTGGCGGGGTTCGTGCTGCTGGTTGCGGTGACCGCGGCGATCCAGGACTACGAGCCGGAGCGGAAGACCGCGCTGAGCTTCCCGCCGGCGCAGATCTTCATCGACGCGGTCGGCCACCGGCTCGGCGCCGGGCTGCTACTGGTCGCGGTCGTCGCGCAGTTCTTCTGCGGGATGGCGTCGGTGACCGCGAACTCGCGGATGAGCTTCGCGTTCAGCCGGGACGGCGCGCTGCCGCTGTCCCGGCTGTGGCGCCGCGTCAACGCCCGCACCGGTACGCCGACCAACTCGGTGTGGCTGTGCGTCGGGTGTTCGGTGCTGCTCGCGCTGCCCGCGCTGTGGAGCTACACCGCGTACCTCGCGGTCACCTCGATCGCGGTGATCGGCCTCTACATCGCGTACGTGACGCCGGTGTTCCTGCGGCTGCGCAACCCGGACTTCCGGCCGGGCCCGTGGCGGCTGGGCCGGTGGAGCCGCCCGGTCGGCTGGGCCGCGGTGTGCTGGGTGGTGCTGATCGTGGTGCTGTTCGTGCTGCCGCCGGCGTGGCCGGTGACCGTCTCGTCGTTCAACTACGCGCCCGTCGCGGTGCTGGTCGTCCTCGCCCTGGCGGGCGTCTGGTGGCTGGTGTCGGCGCGGCGCTGGTTCACCGGGCCGCCGCTGTTGCGCGCCGTGGCCGAGAAGCAACCCGTCTCGGAGGACAGTTGATCTAGACTCGGCCGCACCCTGCCGGAGGGAGCCAGGCGATGGATCGACCGGTACGGCGCGCACCGGCGCTGACCGAGTCCGCGCTGCGCGAGCGGGTCGCGGACGGACGGATCGACACGGTCGTGCTGGCCGCCTGCGACATGCAGGGCAGGCTGGTGGGCAAGCGCTTCGACGCGCGGTACTTCGTCGACGAGGTGCTGCCGCACGGCACCGAGGCCTGCGGGTACCTGCTGGCGGTGGACGTCGACATGAACACGGTCGGCGGGTACGCGCTGGCGAGCTGGGACACCGGGTACGGCGACATGGCGATGACGCCGGACCTCGCGACGCTGCGGCTGCTGCCCTGGCAGGACGGCACCGCGCTGGCGCTGGCCGATCTGTCCACAGTGGACGGATCGGCGATCGGCGTGGCGCCCCGGCAGGTACTGCACGACCAGCTCGCCCGGCTCGCCGAGCACGGCCTGTCCGCGTACGTCGGGACCGAGCTGGAGTTCTGCGTCTACGACGACAGCTACGAGGACGCGTGGCGTCGCGGGTACCGGGAGCTGACGCCGGCCAACCAGTACAACGTGGACTACTCGATCCTCGGCACCGGGCGGGCGGAACCGCTGCTCCGGGCCATCCGTACCGGGATGGCGGGGGCGGGGATGACGGTGGAGAGCGCGAAGGGGGAGTGCAACCTCGGCCAGCACGAGATCGCCTTCCGCTACACCGACGCGCTCACCACCTGCGACAACCACACGATCTACAAGACCGGGGCGAAGGAGATCGCCGCCGCGCAGGGCAGGTCGCTGACGTTCATGGCGAAACCGAACTCCGCCGAGGGCAACTCCTGCCACATCCACTGCTCGCTGCGCGACGCGGACGGCGAGCCGGCACTGGCCGGCGACGGCGAACACGGTTTCTCCCCGCTGATGGCGCAGTTCCTCGCCGGCCAACTGCACTGCCAGCGCGACTTCGCCCTGCTGTACGCGCCGAACGTCAACTCCTACAAGCGGTACCAGGACGGCTCGTTCGCGCCGACCGCGGTGCGGTGGGGCCGCGACAACCGGACCTGCGCGCTGCGGGTGGTGGGGCACGGCCCGTCGCTGCGGGTGGAGAACCGGGTGCCCGGCGGCGACGTCAACCCGTACCTGGCGGTCGCCGGCATCATCGCCGCCGGCCTGTACGGCATCGAGCACGAGCTGCCGCTGCCGGAGCCGTGCACCGGCAACGCGTACGCCGAGCCCGGGCCGCGGGTACCGGGGTCGCTGCGGGACGCGGCGGCGCTGTGGGCGGACAGCGGTCCGGCGCGCGAGGCGTTCGGCGCCGACGTGGTGGCGCACTACGCGAACGCGGCGCGGGTCGAGCTGGCCTCGTTCGACGCCGCGGTCACCGACTGGGAGCTGTTCCGCGGCTTCGAGCGGATGTGAGGTCGATGACCGAGATCGAGCTGACGAACCCGGCGGACGGCCGGCCGATCGGCACCGTACCGCTGGCGTCGGAGGAGGAGACGGACGCGGCGATCGGCCGCGCCGCGGCGGCGTACGACCGGTGGCGGGACGTGGCGCCGGCGGACCGGGGGCGGCTGCTGCGTCGGTTCGCGGAGCGCATCGACGCGGCCCGCGACGAGCTGGCCGACCTGGAGGTACGCAACTCCGGGCACCCGATCGGCAACGCGCGCTGGGAGGCCGGCAACGCCGCCGACGTCGTCGGCTACTACGCCGCGGCGCCGGAACGTCTGTGCGGGCGGCAGATCCCCGTCGCCGGCGGCGTGGACGTGACGTTCCACGAGCCGCTGGGGGTGGTGGGCCTGATCGTGCCGTGGAACTTTCCGATGCCGATCGCCTCGTGGGGTTTTGCCCCGGCACTCGCCGCCGGCAACACCGTCGTACTCAAGCCGGCGGAGCTGACGCCGCTGACCGCGCTGCGCCTCGGCGAGCTCGCCCTGGACGCGGGCCTGCCGGAGCACGTGTTCACGGTGCTGCCCGGCGCCGGGGACGTCGTGGGGCAGAGGTTCGTCACCCACCCGGCCGTACGCAAGGTGTGTTTCACCGGCTCGACCCGGGTCGGCAAGCGTGTCATGGCCGGCTGCGCCGAGCAGGTCAAGCGGGTGACGCTGGAGCTGGGTGGCAAGAGCGCCAACATCGTGTTCGCCGACGCGGACGTGGCCGCGGCGGCGGCCGGCGCGCCGATGTCGTTCTGCGACAACACCGGCCAGGACTGCTGCGCGCGCAGCCGCATCCTGGTCCAGCGCAGCGTGTACGACGAGTTCCTGGCGGCGCTGGAGTCGGCGCTGCGCGGGGTCCGGGTCGGTGACCCGGCGCTGGCCGACACGCAGGTCGGCCCGCTCGTGTCCGCGGCGCAACGGGACCGGGTGGCGTCCTATGTGGACGGTGCCGAGGTGTTGCTGCGCGCCGACGCGCCGGACGGCCCCGGCTTCTGGTACCCGCCCACGGTGCTGGCCGGACTGTCCACACAGGACAGAGCCTGGCGCGAGGAGATCTTCGGGCCGGTCGCGGCGGTACTGCCGTTCGACGACGAGGCCGAGGCGGTCGCGCTCGCCAACGACACCACGTACGGGCTGGCCGGCTCGATCTGGACCCGCGACGTGGGCCGGGCGCTGCGCGTCGCACGCGGCGTACACGCCGGGAACCTGTCGGTCAACTCGCACTCCTCGGTGCGGTACTCGACGCCGTTCGGCGGGTTCGGCGAGTCCGGCCTGGGCCGTGAGCTGGGGCCGGACGCGCTGGCCGGGTTCACCGAGACCAAGAACGTCTTCCTCGCCGACACCTGAGCCCGCGGCTAGGATCACCAGTAGGGAGTACATGCATGACAGGTCGTCTTTCCAACCGGGTCGCCGTGGTCACCGGCGCGGGCAGTGGCATCGGGCTGGCGACCGCCCGCCGGTTCGCCACCGAGGGCGCCCGGGTGGTGGCCGTCGACATCGACGACGCGGCCGGTGAGAAGGTCGCCGGGGAGACCGGCGGGGTCTACCACCACGTCGACGTCACCGACGAGCCCGCCGTCCGCGACCTGTACGCGAGGGTCGCCACCGACCTGGGCGCCGTGGACATCTCGTTCAACAACGCCGGAATCTCCCCGCCGGAGGACGATTCGATCCTTACCACCGGCCTCGACGCCTGGGAGCGCGTGCAGAAGGTCAACCTGACCTCGGTGTACCTGTGCAGCAAGTACGCGATCGAGCAGATGCGCGTCCAGGGCCGCGGCTCGGTGATCAACACCGCCTCGTTCGTGGCCGTGCTGGGCGCCGCGACCTCGCAGATCTCGTACACGGCGAGCAAGGGCGGGGTGCTCGCGTTGTCCCGCGAGCTGGGCGTGCAGTTCGCCCGGGAGGGCATCCGCGTCAACGCGCTGTGCCCCGGCCCGGTCAACACGCCGCTGTTGAAGGAGTTGTTCGCCGCCGACCCGGAGCGGGCGGCGCGGCGGCTCGTGCACGTACCGGTGGGCCGGTTCGCCGAGCCCGAGGAGATCGCCGCCGCGGTGGCGTTCCTGGCCTCCGACGACGCGTCGTTCATCACCGCGTCCACGTTCCTCGTCGACGGCGGCATCTCCGGGGCGTACGTGACGCCGATCTAGGGGGAGGAATGCGGCCGGTCATCGGGATCACGGCGTACGTGGAGCACGCGCACTGGGGCGTGTGGGAGGCGCCGGCCGCGCTCCTGCCGTACGCGTACGTGCAGGCGTTGGAGGAGGCCGGCGCGCGGGTGGTCACGCTGCCGCCGGACCCGCGGGACGCCGACGTGGTCGCCCGGCTGGACGGCCTGGTCCTGTCCGGCGGCGCGGACGTCGACCCCGCCCGGTACGGGCAGGTGCCGCATCCCGAGACGTACACCCGGCCGGCGCGGGACGCGGCGGAGTTCCCGTTGCTGGCCGAGGCGCTGGCGGCGGACCTGCCGATCCTCGCCATCTGCCGGGGGATGCAGGTGCTGACCGTCGCGTACGGCGGGAACCTGCACCAGCACCTGCCCGACGCGATCGGCTCCGACAAGCACCGCCCGGCGACGGGTGTGGTCGGCTGGCACGGCGTCCGGTTCACCCCGGGCAGCCTGCTCGCGCACGTGTACGGCGAGGGCGAGCTGGAGGTCAACACGTACCACCACCAGGGGATCGCCGACCCGGGCCGGCTCACCGTCACCGGGCTCGCCGACGACGGCGTCATCGAGGCCCTGGAGGACGCCGACCACCGGTTCGTCGTCGGCGTGCAGTGGCATCCCGAGGAGATCCACGGTGACCGGATCTTCCCCGCCCTCGCCGCCGCCGCGTCCGCGGGTACGTAGCAGCGGTGTCGGTGCCGGCTGGTATCAAGGCCGGATGGGCGTGGAACGGGGCGAGGCCGAGACGGTACTGAGGACGCTCGCGGGACCGGAGGCGGTGCTGCGGCCGGACCAGTGGCGGGCGATCGAGGCGCTGGTCGCCGACACCGAGCCGGGCGCCCGGGGTCCGCGGGTGCTGCTCGTGCAGCGCACCGGCTTCGGCAAGTCCGCGGTGTACTTCGTGGCCACGGCCCTGCTGCGGCGGCGAGGCGCCGGCCCGACCGTCATCGTCTCGCCGTTGCTGGCGCTGATGCGCAACCAGGTGGAGGCCGCGGCCGGCGCCGGGATCCGGGCCGTCACCATCAACTCGGCGAACGTCACGGAGTGGCAGCAGATCGAGGCCGACATCGCGGCCGGCGGCGTCGACGTGCTGCTGGTGAGCCCGGAACGGCTCAACAACCCCGACTTCCGCGACCGGGTGCTGCCCGGGCTCGCCGCGTCGACCGGGCTGCTGGTCGTCGACGAGGCGCACTGCGTCTCCGACTGGGGGCACGACTTCCGGCCCGACTACCGGCGGATCGCGAGCCTCATTGCCGGCCTGCGCCCGGGCGTACCGGTGCTGGCGACGACCGCCACCGCCAACGCGCGGGTCACCGCCGACGTCGCCGAACAGCTCGGCGACGCGCTCGTCCTGCGCGGGCCGCTGGACCGCGACAGCCTGCGCCTCGGCGTGCTCGACCTGCCCGGTCCGGCGCACCGCCTCGCCTGGCTGGCGGCGTACCTGGACGAGCTGCCGGGCTCCGGCATCGTCTACACGCTGACCGTCGCCGCCGCCGACGAGGTGGCCGATTTCCTGCGCGAGGCGGGGCACGCCGTCGTGGCGTACTCGGGGCGTACCGACGCGGCGGAGCGCGCCGCGGCCGAGGCGGACCTGCTCGCCAACAAGGTCAAGGCGCTCGTCGCCACGTCCGCGCTGGGCATGGGCTTCGACAAGCCGGACCTCGGCTTCGTCGTCCACCTGGGCGCGCCGGCCTCGCCCATCGCGTACTACCAGCAGGTCGGCCGGGCCGGTCGCGCCGTCGAGCACGCCGACGTGCTGCTGCTGCCCGGCCGCGAGGACGAGGCGATCTGGCGCTACTTCGCGTCCCTCGCGTTCCCACCCGAGGACCAGGTACGCGCCGCGCTCGCCGCCCTGTCGCCCGACGCGCCGACCTCCACCCAGGCGCTGGAGTCCCGCGTCGACCTGCGGCGTACCCGGTTGGAGCTGATGCTCAAGGTGCTCGACGTGGACGGCGCGGTACGCCGGGTCCGCGGCGGCTGGCTCGCCACCGGCGAGCCCTGGCGCTACGACGCCGACCGGTACGCGCGCATCGCCGCCGCGCGCGCCGCCGAACAGCAGTCCATGCGCGAGTACGTGACGACCCGGGCCGGCGACGACGGCGGGCGGTGCCGGTTGCGGTCCCTGCGCGAGGCGCTGGACGACCCGTACGCGGCCGACTGTGGGCGCTGCGACGTGTGCCGCGGTGCCTGGTACCGGACGGAGGTGCCGACCGAGGCGTTGGACGCGGCGCAGCGGCATCTGGGCCGGCCCGGGGTCGTGGTGGAGCCGCGCAAGCTGTGGCCGACGGGCGGCGCCGCGCTCGGCATTCCGTACGCGGGGAAGATCCCGCCGGCCGAGGCCGCCGCGCCGGGGCGGGCCCTGGGCCGGCTGTCCGACATCGGCTGGGGCAACCGGCTGCGTGAGCTGTTCCGGCCCGGCGCGCCGGACGCGGAGATCACCGACGAGGTGTTCCGCGGCGTGGTCGAGGTGCTGGCCGGCTGGGGCTGGGAGCGGCGCCCGGCGGGCGTCGTCTCCGTCGGTTCGCGTACCCGGCCGGCGCTGGTGTCGTCGCTGGCGGGCCGGATCGCGTCGGTCGGCCGCCTGCCGTACCTGGGTGAGCTGTCGCGGGTGGGTGGCGGCCCGCCCGGCGCCGGCGCGGGCAGCAACGCGGTGCGCCGGCTGGCCGCGGTGCACGACGCGTACGCGGTGCCGGACGAGCTGGCCGCGCTCCTCGACGACCGGCCGGTCCTGCTGGTCGACGACGTCGTCGGCACGGGCTGGACGTTCACGGTGGCGGCCCGCGCGCTCCGGCTGGCCGGCGCCGGCGAGGTACTCCCGCTCGCCCTCGCGGTGGACGGCTGACGTGCCCGCGACGAGGAGCCGGCCGGGCCGCCCGCGGTGAGTGTTGCCTCAGCGGATGGCGGTGGGGGCGGCGGATAGGCTCGGGGCATGGCTGACCGCGCTCCGCTGACCCCCGGCACCGTGTCCCCGATGAGGCAGGTGCCGGCCGACATCCCCCGCCCGGAATACGTGGGAAAGGCGGCGCCGACGCCGTTCACGGGCTCCGAGGTGAAGACGCCGGAGATCGTCGAGCGGATGCGGGTGGCGAGCCGGCTCGCCGCGCAGGCGATGGAGGAGGGCGGCCGGGCCGTCAAGCCGGGCGTCACCACCGACGAGGTCGACCGGGTCGTGCACGAGTTCCTGTGCGACCACAGGGCGTACCCGTCGACGTTGGGCTACAAGGGGTTCCCGAAGTCGTGCTGCACCTCGCTCAACGAGGTGATCTGCCACGGCATCCCGGACTCGACGGTGATCGAGGACGGCGACATCGTCAACATCGACGTGACCGCGTTCATCGGCGGGGTGCACGGCGACACGAACGCGACGTACCTGGCGGGGGACGTGTCGGAGGAGGCGCGGCTGCTCGTCGAGCGGACCCGGGAGGCGACGCTGCGGGGGATCCGCGCGGTGAAGCCGGGCCGCCAGCTCAACGTCGTCGGCCGCGTCATCGAGTCGTACGCGAAGCGGTTCGGCTACGGCGTGGTCCGCGACTTCACCGGGCACGGCATCGGTGAGTCGTTCCACTCCGGGCTGTTCGTGCCGCACTACGACCGGCCGGACCTTTCCGTGGTGATCGAGCCGGGCATGACGTTCACGATCGAGCCGATGATCACGCTCGGCACGTACGAGCACGACGACTGGGCGGACGGCTGGACGGTCGTGACCAAGGACCGCCGCTGGACGGCGCAGTTCGAGCACACCCTCGTCGTCACCGACGACGGCGCAGAGATCCTGACGGTCGCGTGAGCGCCGCCGCGACCGCTGGAGTGGTGCTGACGTGACCGTCGACGACCGGCCGGCGGCCGAGCTGCACGGGCACCACGCGGACGTCTCCGGTGGCTGGCTGCGTCCCGCCGTGTTCGGCGCGATGGACGGCCTGGTCACGAACATCTCGCTGATCGCGGGTGTCGGCGGCGGCGGGGTCTCCACGCACACGATCGTGCTGACCGGCGCAGCCGGGCTCGTCGCGGGCGCGATCTCGATGGGCCTCGGCGAGTTCACCTCGGTGCGTACGCAGAACGAGCAGGTTGCCGCCGAGGTGGCGAAGGAGCGCGCCGAGCTGGAACGCCATCCGGAGGCGGAGGCCGAGGAGCTGGCCGCCGCGTGGGAGCGCCGCGGCCTGCCGCCGGAGCTGGCCCGGCAGGTGGCGACCGCGATCGGCCGCGACATCGACGAGGCGGTCCGGGTACACGCGCAGGAGGAGATGGGCGTCGACCCGACGGAGGTACCGAGCCCGTGGCTCGCCGCGGTCTCGTCGTTCCTGTGCTTCTCGGTGGGCGCGCTGTTCCCGCTGCTGACGTTCCTGCTCGGGTTCTCGCAGCTGTGGCTCGGGCTGGCGGTGGGCGGCGTCGGGCTGTTCGCCGCGGGTGCGCTGGTGGCCCGGTTCACCGGCCGCTCCTGGCTGGTGAACGGCCTGCGCCAGCTCGTCCTGGGCGGCCTCGCCGCGGGCGCGACGTACGGGATCGGTGCCCTCATCGGCGTCGCGGCGACCTGACGGTCAGCGGCTGACGAACCCGTCGTACGTCTCGGCGAGCGCGGCGAGGTCCTCGTGCGCGGCGCTCGCCGGGCCGCCGTCCGGGGCGGTGGTCAGCTCGATCACCCAGTCGACGTCCTCGGCGTCGTCGTCGCCGGCGAGCATGTCCCGGTGTACGAGCGCCGGTGCGTACCCGGCGGTGCGCAGCTCCTCGGCCAGGTCCTCCGCGTCGTCGCGGTCCGGCAGGACGATCAGTACGGTGTCGGCCACGGCGCGACGGTAACGCAGCCCGGGGTCGTCACCGCGACCGGCGGGGTGGCTTGAGGACCGCGAACGGGTCGGTGACCCGCAGCGACCGGTCGGCGAAGCGGTACAGCGCCGCCGGCCGGCCGCCTCCCCGCCCGGGTGCGCTCGCCTCCCCGGTGGGGGTGAGCACGCCGCGCCGGGACAGCACCCGCTGCATGTTCGTCGCGGCGACGTCGTAGCCGAGGGCGGCGGCGTAGATCTCCCGCAGCCCGGAGATCGTGAACGTGGCCGGTGCCAGCGCGAACCCCAGGTTCGTGTACGACAGCTTCGCCCGCAGCCGGTCCCGGCCGCGCCGGACGATCGCGTCGTGGTCGAACGCGGTGGGCGGCGGCTCGTCCGCCGGGTGCCACCGCGTGTCGGCCGGTACGGACGGGTCCACGTCGGTGGGCACGAGGCCGAGGAACGCGGTGGCGACGACCCGCCGCCCGGGTACCCGGTCCGGTGCGGAGAACACGGCGAGCTGTTCGAGGTGGGAGAGCTGCGCGACGTCGACCTTGGCGGCGAGGTGCCGGCGTACGGAGGTGGCGACGTCCTCGTCGGGGCCGAGCGCGCCACCGGGCAGCGCCCACCGGCCGGCGGCCGGCGCGAGCGCGCGCTGCCACAGCATGACCTGCAGCACACCGTCGCGTACCCGCAGGACCGCGGCCAGTACCTCGTGGTCGACCGGTCTGGTAGCGTTGCCTGTCATAGTTATCGACTATAAGGCGAAAACCGAGTCGGCGCGACAGCCGGCAGGTGACGACGACCGGCGAGCCGAACGAGCCCGCCGGTCAGGGGAGGGCTCGATGACCGACACCGCATGGGCCGAGCAGGTACGCCGGCTCGCCCGCGAACGCGACGCGGTGATCCTGGCGCACAACTACCAGTTGCCGGAGATCCAGGACATCGCGCACCACACGGGCGACTCGCTGGCGCTCAGCCGGATCGCGGCCGAGAGCGACGCCAGCACGATCGTGTTCTGCGGCGTGCACTTCATGGCCGAGACGGCGAAGATCCTCAGCCCGGACAAGACCGTGCTGATCCCGGACGCCGCCGCCGGCTGCTCACTCGCCGACTCGATCACCGCCGACCAGCTCCGCGCCTGGAAGGCCGAGCACCCCGGCGCCGTCGTCGTGTCGTACGTGAACACCACCGCCGAGGTGAAGGCCGAGACCGACATCTGCTGCACGTCGTCCAACGCGGTCGACGTCGTCGCGTCCATCCCGGCCGAGCAGGAGGTGCTGTTCTGCCCGGACCAGTTCCTCGGCGCGCACGTCAAGCGCCTCACCGGCCGGACGAACATGCACATCTGGGCGGGGGAGTGCCACGTCCACGCCGGCATCAACGGCGACCAGCTCGCCGAGCGCGTTGCCGAGGTACCCGGCGCGGAGCTCTACATCCACCCCGAGTGCGGCTGCGCCACCTCCGCGCTCTACCTCGCCGGCGAGGGCGTCGTACCGGCCGACCGGGTCAAGGTGCTCTCCACCGGCGACATGGCCACCGCCGCCCGGCACACCAGCGCCACCGCGGTACTCGTCGCCACCGAGGTCGGCATGCTGCACCAGTTGCGGCGCGCCGCGCCCGGCGTCGACTTCCAGCCGGTCAACGAGCGTGCCTCCTGCCGGTACATGAAGATGATCACACCGGAGAAGCTGCTCCGCTCGCTGCGCGACGGCACCGACGAGGTGGACGTGCCGGCCGACGTCGCGGCCCGCGCCCGCACCGCGGTACGCCGGATGGTCGAGATCGGCCACCCGGGCGCCGGCGAGTAGCAACCGGGCCGGTCAGCCGAGGAGGGCGTCGATCGTGGCGTCGACCGGCCGGCCGGCCTCGGCCAGCTCGTCGGCCTGGGCGGCGAGCAGTGCGGCGACGTCGGGCAGGCTGGCCTCGCCGAGCCCGGCCCGGCGTACCGCGTCGGCGCTGCCCCGGAAGTACGTCCGCTGCAACAGTCCCTGCACGACGGCCGTGGCGGTTCGGGCCTCGGAGAGCACGAGCACCGCGCTGTCCGTGTCGTACCAGGTGGCGTACCCGGCGGCCTCCTCGTAGCGGGCCCGCGCCTCGCACCAGGCTTCCCGGGCGAGCGTGGCGAACTCCCGGCCGCCGGCCTCGGCGAGCCGGGCCAGGTGGGTGTCGCGCAGCTCCCGGTGCCAGCCGTACGGGTCGTGGATGGGGCGGGTCGTGAGGTACTGGTCCGCGACGAGCGGCCAGGAGGTCGACAGGGTCCGCGCGTGGTGCAGGTACTCCTCGGCGCCGATCACGCCGAGGTCGACGAGGACGCCGTCGACGCGGCGGCGCGCGGGCCGCGGGCCGGCGTCCGACTGGTACGTGACGACCACCAGGTCGACGTCGCTGTACTCGGTGTCGTCGCCGTGTGCGAGCGCGCCGTGCACGCCGACCGCCATCACCTGCGCCCCGTACCGCCGGCGTACCGCGTCGCTGACGGCCTGGGCCACCTGCCACCGGGTGGAGTCGGTCGCCGCGTCCGAAGAGCTGGTCATCCGGTCATTCTTGTCGGTCCCGGGCGATCCGCGCGCCGCGAGGGGCATTCGTCCCGGTCGACGGATCCTAGCCTGCTACTTTGCTAGCATTCTAGCCATGGAGCAGGAAGCGAAACAGCAGTTCAACGTGTATCTGCCGCCCCCGCTCGTCCGCCGCGTCAAGTACGCGTCGATCGACGCCGGCCTGTCACTGTCCCGGCTCGTCGAGCAGGCGCTCGCCGAGTGGCTGGCGCGGCAGGACGAGCGGACCGGGGAGTCGCGATGAGGCTCATGCCGATCCTGTTCGTCCGCGACGTAACGGCGGCGCGGCGCTTCTTCGCCGTCCTGGGCCTGCGTACCGACGCGACCGGGCGTGCCGGTGGCTGGATCGAGCTGGCCGGCGACGGCGGCCTGCTCGGCCTGCACACGGTCACCGACACCGACGAGCCGCGCCGGCCCGGCGAGTGCGCCCTGTCGTTCGTCGCCGACGAACCGCTGGAGGCCGTCCGGGACCGCCTGCACGGCGCTGGGCACGCCGACGCGCACATCATCGACGAGGGGTACGGTCGCTCGCTTCGCGTGACCGGGCCCGACGGCGCACCGGTCCAGGTCGTCGAGCACGACCGCGCGCTGTACACGTGACCACGACGGCGGCGCCGGTCCGCTGGCGGGCGGTGTTCGCCGGCCGGCGCGGTCGGCTGCTCGCCGGCCTGATGCTGCTGGAGGTCGCCACCGGCGTCCAGTCGCTCGTCGTCACCGCCATCCTGCCGGCCATCACCGACCGGCTCGGCGACCGCTGGCTGTACGGCATCGCGCTCGCCGCCACCACCCTCGCCACGTTCGTGACGATCCCGCTGGCCGGCCCGTACGCCGACCGCGTCGGCGTGCGCCGGGCGCTCGTGACCGTCGTCGCCGTACTCGTCGCCGGCACGCTGGTCGCCGGCCTCGCCCCGACGATGCCGGTGCTCGTCGCCGGCCGGCTCGTCCAGGGCATGGGTTCCGGCGCGCTGAACGTCGTCACCCTCACCGGCATCGCCGGGGTCTTCCCCGCCCGGTTGCGACCCCGGGTCCTCGCGCTCACCTCCGCCGCGTGGATCGTCCCCGGCCTGTTCGGCCCGGCGTACGGGGCGGTGCTCGCCCAGTTCGTCGGCTGGCGCGTGCCGATCCTGTCGTACCTGGTGTTCCTGCTCGTCGCGGTCGCGCTGGCGTTGCCACCGCTGGCGCGCCTCGCGCCGCCGACCGCGGGTGCCGCCGGCCTGCCCGTACCGGCGGCGCTGGCCCTGTTCGCCGGCGCCGTGCTGGTCACCGTCGGCGCCGGCCGCGGCGGTCTGGTCGGCTGGGGCGGCGCGGCGCTCGGCGTACTCGCCGGCGGCGTGGCGCTGCGGCGGCTGCTGCCGACGGGCACGTGGACGCTGCGCCGCGGACTGCCGGCGACCGTCGCCGCCGCGTTCCTGCTCACCGCGGGCTACTTCGCGCTGCCGGCGCTCGTCCCGGTGCTGCTGACCGCCGGCCTCCGCACCGACCTGCGTACGGCCAGCCTGGCGGTGACCGCGGGCGCGCTGACCTGGTCGCTCGGCAGCTGGCTGCACGCCCGCGCGGCCGACGCCGGGCGGGCGCCGACCCGGATCGCCGCGTACGGTGGCCTGCTGCTCGCCGCCGCCGCCCTCACCGTCCTGCTCGGCCTGCGCATGGCCACCCCGCCCCTGCTGTACGCCGGCTGCCTCGCCGCGGGCCTCGGCATGGGCCTCGGGTACCCGGCGCTGTGGCTGGCCACGATGGGCGCCGGTACGGGCGGGGCAACGTCGGCCACGCTGCTCGCCGACGTCCTCGGCACGGGCCTCGGCGCCGGCCTGGCCGGTACCGCGGCCGCCGCCGGCGTCTCCCGGCACGCCCTGGTACCGGCGCTGACCGGCACGCTCGTCGCGGTCGCCGTGCTCGCGCTGGGGTTCGCCGTCGTGGCTCGGAGAATGTCGGACCCGGGTCGTAGGGTGCCCTCGGCGGAGGAGGACGGATGACTGTCGACGCGGTGTTGTTCGACTGGGGCGGCACGCTGACGCCGTGGTGCCCGCCGACCGGCCGGATCTGGCTCACGGTGGCGCGGGCGCTCGTGCCGGCCGACCGGGCCGAGGCCGTCGCCCTGCGGCTGGAGGCGGCCGACGCGGCGATCTGGGACCGGTCGCGGCTGGAGCACCGCAGCGGCACCGTCGCCGAGGTGTTCGCCGCCGCCGACCTGCCCGCCACCCCGACGGCCTACGAGGCGTTCGCCGTGGCGATGGAGCCCACGACGTACACCGATCCTGATGTGTCGCCGCTGCTGACCGCGCTGCGGGAGCGCGGCGTGCGGATCGGCGTGTTGTCGAACACGACCTGGCCGCGTGCCCACCACGAGCAGATCTTCGCCCGCGACGGCGTGCTGGAGCTGATCGACGGCGCGGTCTACACCAGCGAGATCCCCTGGACCAAGCCGCATCCGGAGGCGTTCCGGGCGGCGATGGCCGCGGTCGGTGTGCACGACGCGGGCCGGTGCGTGTTCGTCGGCGACCGCACGTTCGACGACATCCACGGCGCGGGCAGCGTCGGCATGCGGACGGTTCTGGTGCCGCACAGCCGCATCCCCGACTCGCAGCGCGGCCACACCGAGGGTGTACCCGACGCGGTGGTGCGGCGGCTGTCCGACCTGCTCGCGATCGTCGACGGCTGGCGGGCCGGCTGAGCCGTCACGCGTCCGGCAGGTCCAGGTCGATCAGCGGCACGCCCGCCTCGGCGTACCGGCGCTTGGCGAGGGTGGTGGACAGGTCGGTGACGACGACCTCCAGGGTCGGCCAGACGCTGCCGGACAGCAGGTGCCCGCCGCGGGTGCTGCCGTCGGACCGGCCGAGCACGGTGTGCGCGTGGACGACCGGATCGCCGTCGTGCCAGGCGATGTCGCCGAGCAGCGACACCACCTCCGACTGCCCCGGTACGGGAATCGGCCGGTAGTCGCGGCGGTCCGGTTCGAAGAAACCGAGCGTGGCGTCGTCGAATCCGCCCACCCCGGAGAGGTGCCCGGCCCGGATGTCGTACGCGCGCGCCGCGCTGGTCAGTGCCTCGACCGCCTCGTCGCCGGAGTGAAGCACCACGACCAACATCCGCCGCTCCGCGGACGGTATCTCTCGGCTCTGCACCGATCACCTCCAGTACCCGAGAGATTCGTATCGGGTATCGGGAAGCGAGGACACGCAGTACGTCGAGTGTGTCGTGATGTGAAAACGGACAGTGCGTACGAGACGGTCAGCTGCCGCCGGGGAAGGCGACGGTGGCCGGGGCGACCCCGGCGAGGCGCCGCCAGCGCACCGCGCGTACGGAGCAGTCGGTCACCGCGTCGAGCGCGCGCTTCCGGCCCGCGGCCCGCAGGTCGCCCAGCGCCGCGCCCCACACCGCGGCCGTACGCTCCTCCAGCGTCACCGCCAGCTTCAGCGCGCTATCCCGGTCGGTCACCTTCGTGGGCAGCGCGTACGCCGGGGCCGCCGGGCTCGGCGTGGCCCGCAGCCGGGTCAGCTCGACGGTCAGCGCGTCCCGCCGGTCGCGGTGCGCCTCGTCGGCCGCCCGCGCCTGCCGCTGCTCGTCGCCCGCCAGGTGTGGGCCGAGCACGTCGTAGCCGTACACGGCGGCGTGCTCGGCGGCGAGGGCCGCCTGCAACCGCTGCTGCGCCCTGTTCATGCGGCCTCCCCGCGATCCGGTACGGCGGTCACGTCAGCACCGTCACGTGGGTGGCGCGGCACGCGGCGATCGAACCGAACAGCGTCGCGTACTCCTTCGGCGCGGACAGGCACGCCGCGACCCCGTTGTGCTGGGCCTTCTTCTCGGCGTCGGCGAGCAGCGCGACCGCCGCCTCCGCGTCGTCCGGCACGGCCGGGGCGGAGGGCGACGCGCTCGCCGACCCGGACGCGCTCGGCGTCGCGCTGCCCAACCGTTTGGCCAGCTCGTCGACGTGGCGTCGGTGGTCGGTGCGCAGCGGCCCGAGGCGCCCGTCGAGATCCGCGTGCCGGACCAGCACCGCGTCGTACGCGGCGACGAGCGAGCGGCTGTCCGCGAGCACGGGCAGTACCGGGCTGGGTGGCGCGGCCCGCTCGGAGTCCGTGCAGCCCGCCAGCCCGACGACGGCCGCGGCGGCGGCCAACCCGCCGATCAGCACACCGCGCCGCGGCAGCGTTTCCGAACCCATCCGTCCATCCTCGAATGCGTCGCAGCAGTCGAATCGGCGCGAGACCGGCATGTCCGACCCGTCGTACGTGATCGGTGTCACCGAGGCGCCCAACGCGACGATCCGGCCCCCGCGGTCGCCGCGTGCACACCCTACGCGACACCCGATCCGTTCCATGCTGACCCGTACCCGGTGTCGGCCGAGCGGGTTCCGACCGGGTGGCTGAGCGGTCTTTCTCGCTACGGCGGGTTACGCTTCTCCGCAAGCCGCGTTGGATGTTCTGACGCGGCCTGTACTGGTTGGGACGACCACCGGGTGGTGGCGGAGGGAGGTGCGGCATGGGTTCTCGTGCACAGCGGCCGGGTGGTTCCGGCCGGGGTACGACGGCACGCGGCGGGCCCCGGCACGCCGGCGCCTCCGGGCAGCCACGCAGCGGTCTGGCCGCCCACGTCGAGCGGCTGCGCGCCGCGCTCGCTCCGGTGATCACCGCCGCGGGATACGACCTGGAGGACCTCGCGGTGTCCCGTGCCGGCCGGCGCAGCCTGCTGCGGATCGTGGTGGACGGCGACGACGGGGTGAGCCTGGACGCGGTGGCCGAGCTGTCCCGGGAGATCTCCGCGGCGCTCGACGGCGCCGAGTCGGGCGACTCGTTCGGCGCCGAGGCGTACACGCTGGAGGTCACCTCGCCCGGGGTGGACCGGCCGCTGACCGAGCCGCGCCACTGGCGGCGCAACGTCGGCCGACTGGTCGCCGTACCGGTGGCCGAGGAGACGCTGGTCGGTCGCGTGACCGCCGCGGACACACCGGTCGGTACCGGTGAATTGGGGGTCGAGATGGACGTGGGTGGCACGCCGCGCCTGATCCGGTACGCCGAGTTGGGTCCCGGAAAGGTGCAGATCGAGTTCGGCAGGCCCGATAGTGGTAAGGGTGACGACGACCCGGAGCCAGGGAAGGAGGAGGCATGAACATCGACCTGGCCGCCCTCCGCGCGCTCGAACGGGAGCGTGACATTCCCTACGAGACGATCCTGAACACGATCGAGACCGCGCTGTTGACGGCATACCGGCACACCGAGGGTGCGAACCCGCACGCCCGTGTCGAGATCGACCGCCGTACCGGCATCGCCGGCGTGTTCGCGCAGGAGGTCGACCCGGAGGGCACCGTCCTGCGCGAGTGGGACGACACCCCGGCGGACTTCGGTCGCATCGCGGCGATGACCGCGAAGCAGGTGATCCTGCAGCGGCTGCGGGAGGCCACCGACGAGGTCACCTACGGCGAGTACGTGGGCAAGGAAGGCGACATCGTCACCGGTGTCATCCAGGCCCACGAGGCGCGCGCCGAGAAGGGCATCGTGGTCGTCGACCTCGGCAAGATCGAGGCGCTGCTGCCGCCGTCCGAGCAGGTGCCCGGCGAGGCGTACGAGCACGGTCAGCGGATCAAGTGCGTGATCGTGCACGTCGTCAAGGGCCTGCGCGGCCCGCAGATCACCCTGTCGCGGTCGCACCCGAACCTGGTGAAGCGGCTGTTCGGCCTGGAGGTCCCGGAGATCACCGACGGTACGGTCGAGATCTGCGCGATCGCCCGCGAGGCCGGCCACCGGACGAAGATCGCGGTCCGGTCGAGCGTGCCGGGGGTGAACCCGAAGGGCGCCTGCATCGGTCCGATGGGTGCCCGGGTGCGGTCCGTGATGAGCGAACTGGCCGGCGAGAAGATCGACATCATCGACTGGTCCGAGGATCCGGCCGCGTTCGTCGGCAACGCGTTGTCGCCGGCGAAGGCGCTGCGGGTGGACGTGATCGACGCCGGTGCCCGCGCCGCGCGGGTGGTCGTACCCGACTACCAGCTCTCCCTGGCCATCGGTCGGGAGGGGCAGAACGCCCGGCTCGCCGCCCGGCTGACCGGTTGGCGCATCGACATCCGGTCCGACGCCGACCAGGCTGGTTCGGCCCCGCCCGAGCCGGCCGGTGGTGCGGTCGGGGCGGCCGACACCGCGCGCTGAGTAACGAAACGGGCAGGTCCCGCCGTGCCGCGGTCGAAAAGATCGACTGCGGCACCGGGCTCCTGCTGCTCTCAACCTGAGGAGTAAGCTTCTCCGTGGTACGTCGCACGTTTCCGGTCCGCACCTGTGTGGGTTGCCGGCAGCGTGCGCCAGCCGCCGCGTTACTGCGTGTTGTGGCGGTCAGGAATGCGACCGGTCTCCGGTTGGTTCCCGACCCCGCACGGACTTCGCCGGGTCGGGGTGCACACCTGCACCGGGATCCGGCATGTCTCACGCTCGCGGAGCGACGCCGGGCCTTCGGCCGGGCGCTTCGGCTCGACGCCGGATCGCCCGTCGACCCGACGCCGGTCCGGGCGTACGTGGCGCAGCTAGCATGCGGAACAACCGACGGCGCGGGTCGCAAGGCCCCGCCCGAAACGAACTAGGTAGGTCGACCGACATGAGCGCACGATGAAGTCACTGTGATGAACAGGCTTCGGGTGTTGCACGAGTGAGGTCGAGCGGGTCTGCCCGCCCGGCCTCGGGATGAGGAGTGCAGTGGCAGGCAAGGCCCGCGTACATGAGCTCGCCAAAGAGTTCGGTACCGACAGCAAGAGCGTGCTCGCCAAGCTGAAGGACATGGGCGAGTTCGTGAAGTCCGCGTCGAGCACGGTGGAAGCACCGGTCGCGCGACGCCTTCGGGATGTCCTCGCGGCAGAGCAGCAGAAGTCGTCGTCCGGTGGCGACGCGTCGGCGAAGCCGGCGGCCAAGAAGGCGGCGCCGGCGAAGAAGCCGGCCGAGCCGGCTGCGGAGCAGGCGGTGGCCAAGGCCACCGAGGCGCCGATCGCCGAGAAGCCGGCGGCCGCCAAGCCGGCGACACCGCCGAGGCCGGGGCCGCGCCCCGGTCCGCGTCCGCCGCGGGCGTCCGTACCGGCGAGCAAGCCGGCGAGCGCGCACGACATCGAGGTGGCGGCCGCGGAGGCGCGTGCCGCGCAGCTCAAGAAGGACCAGGAGGCCGCGGTCAAGGCCGCGCAGGAGGCCGCGCGTCAGCGTGCCGCCGCCCCGCCGGAGGAGCAGCCTCCGGCGCCGGGTGGCACCGGCACGGGTGCCACGCCGCGTCCGGGCCCGCGTCCCGGTCCGCGTCCGGCACCGGCGGCGACGCCCGCAGCGCGTCCGGGGCAGCGTCCCGGCCCGCGGCCGGCGGGCCGTCCCGCGCCGCGACCCGGCAACAACCCGTTCGGCATCGGCCAGGGCGGCGCGCCGCGTTCGGCGCCCGGCCAGGGTGGCCCGCGTCCGGCCGGCGGCGGTGACCGTCCGCCGCGGCCGAGCCCGGCATCGATGCCGCCGCGGCCCAGCCCGTCCCAGATGCCGTCCCAGCGCCCGGCCCGTCCGGCTGGCCCGGGTGGTGGCCGTGGTGCCGGTGGCGCCGGTCGTCCCGGCGGTGGCGGTGGCGCCGGTCGTCCTGGTGGCGGCGGCGGTGGATTCCGCGGCGGCGGCGGTGGCGGTGGCGGTGGCTTCCGTGGTGGTGGCGGTGGCGGCGGCGGTTTCCGTGGCGGCGGTGGCGCCGGCGGCGGTACCGGTGCCCCGGCCGGTGGTGGCTTCCGCGGTGGCGGCGGTCGTCCCGGTGGTGGCGGTCGCGGTCGCGGCGGTACCAGCGGTGCGTTCGGCCGGCCGGGTGGTCGCCCGAGTCGTGGCCGCAAGTCGAAGAAGCAGCGCAGGCAGGAGTTCGACAACCTGTCCGCCCCGACCATGAGCTCGGGTGCGCCGCGCGGCAACGGCCAGGCCGTACGACTGCCGCGGGGTGCCTCGCTGTCGGACTTCGCCGAGAAGATCGACGCGAACCCGGGTTCGCTCGTCCAGGAGATGTTCAACCTGGGCGAGATGGTGACGGCGACGCAGTCCTGCACGGACGACACGCTGCTGCTGCTCGGTGAGCACCTGGGCTACGACGTCCAGATCGTCAGCCCGGAGGACGAGGACCGCGAGCTGCTGGCGCAGTTCCACATCGACCTCGAGGCCGATGTGGACGAGTCGCGGCTGGTCAGTCGTCCGCCGGTGGTGACCGTGATGGGTCACGTCGACCACGGTAAGACGAAGCTGCTGGACGCGATCCGGTCCACGCACGTGGTGGAGGGTGAGGCCGGCGGCATCACCCAGCACATCGGTGCGTACCAGGTCGAGGTCGAGCACGAGGGTGTCGAGCGCAAGGTCACCTTCATCGACACCCCGGGCCACGAGGCGTTCACCGCCATGCGTGCCCGTGGCGCGCAGGTCACGGACATCGTGATCCTGGTCGTCGCGGCGGACGACGGCGTGATGCCGCAGACGATCGAGGCGTTGAACCACGCCAAGGCGGCCGACGTGCCGATCGTGGTGGCGGTCAACAAGATCGACGTCGAGGGTGCCAACCCGGCGAAGGTCCGGCAGCAGCTGACCGAGTACGGGCTGGTCGCCGAGGAGTATGGCGGCGACACGATGTTCGTCGACATCTCGGCGAAGTCGCGGCTCAACATCGACGGCGTACTGGAAGCGGTGCTGTTGACCGCGGACGCGTCGCTGAACCTGCAGGCCCCGGTCGACGGTGCCGCGCACGGTGTGGCGATCGAGGGTCACCTCGACAAGGGCCGCGGCCCGGTCGCGACCGTACTGGTGCAGCAGGGCACGTTGAAGGTCGGCGAGTCGATCGTGGCCGGCTCCGGCTACGGCCGGGTCCGCGCCATGCTCGACGAGTACGGTCGGCCGGTCGACGAGGCGGGTCCGTCCCGTCCGGTGCTGGTGCTCGGTCTGACCGCGGTGCCGGGAGCGGGCGACACGTTCCTGGTGGCCGAGGACGACCGGACCGCGCGGCAGATCGCCGAGCAGCGGCAGGCGCGCAAGCGTGCCGCGGCGAACGCGTACTCGCGTGGTCGGGCGACGCTGGAAACCCTGATGGAGCAGGTGAAGGAGGGCCAGAAGGCCACCCTCGCCCTCATCCTCAAGGGCGACGTGTCCGGTTCGGTCGAGGCGTTGGAAGACGCCCTGGTCAAGCTGGACATCCCGGACGAGGTGCAGCTGCGCATCATCCACCGGGGCGTCGGTGCGATCACCGAGAACGACGTCAACCTGGCGTCCGCGACGAGCGACTCGACGGCGACGATCATCGGCTTCAACGTGCGGGCCGAGGGCAAGGTCCGCGACCTGGCCGACCGCGAGGGCGTGGAGATCCGGTACTACACGGTCATCTACCAGGCCATCGAGGAGATCGAGGCCGCGCTCAAGGGCATGCTCAAGCCGGAGTACGAGGAGGTCGAGCTCGGCACGGCGGAGATCCGCGCGATCTTCAAGTCGAGCCGGATCGGCAACATCGCCGGCTGCATGATCCGCTCCGGTCTGGTGCGCCGCAACGCCAAGGCGCGGCTCATCCGGGACGGTGCCGTGGTCGCGGAGAACCTGACGATCTCGTCGCTGCGGCGGGAGAAGGACGACGCGACCGAGGTCCGCGAGGGCTTCGAGTGTGGTATCACGCTCAGCGGCTACAACGACATCAAGGAAGGCGACATCATCGAGAACTTCGAGATGCGCGAGAAGCCGCGCGCCTGACGGTGCGTGGTGGGTGACCCGCCTCCGGGCGGGTCACCGTGGCTGAGGACGGCCGGGCCGGTACACGGTCCGGCCGTCTTTGCGTGCGTTGCCGAGGTCAGGCGAGTTCGATGACGAGGAACGCGGCGACGAGCGCCAGGACGAGTACGCCGCCGGCGACGATCGGGGCGACGCCGCGGTCCGTGGGCAGCAGGCCGGCGGCGATGGCGCGGCGGGCCTGCCGGTACCGGACGGCGCCGAAGGCGAGGCCCGCGACGGCGACGACGGTCAGGATGATCCCCGCCCCCACCCCGCCGCGGCCGCCGAACCTGGCGACGGCGAGCCCCAGCACCAGCACGCCGAGCGCGGACCGCAGCCACGACAGGTACGTGCGCTCGTTGGCGAGGTGGTCGCGCCACGCGGCGGACTGGTCCGGCATGGCCTCATGCTGCCATCGCGACCCGGGCGCCGGGTGGGGCTCGGCGTACCGCTGGCAGAATCGTCTCCCATCACCGACCGCGAGGAGTTCCGCACCGTCATGACCGAGTACGCGATCCTGCTGTTGCCGTCGCTGAACCGGGTGTACTCGCAGAACGCGGTGGCGTTGACCCGGCGTGAGCTGGCGGTGTTCGACGCGACCGTGCTGGGGGGCCGGCTGGCCGACGTCGCCGAGACGGAGATCGCCGGCGTGCCGTACGTGACGTTCCGTGCGGACGGGCTGTCCGACACGGACCTGGGGTACCTGGCGAACCTGTCGTCGCGGTACGCGATGTTCGAGCGGGCGGGTGAGCTGCTGCGGCCGATGGCGGTGACGCCGCTGGACCTGTTCTCGTCGGACCTGCTGACGATCCTGAAGTACCCGGGGAAGACGAACGAGCAGTTCACCAAGCTCCTGCTGAACGTCACGGCGCTGTCCACGGACCGGCCGGGCGACCTGCTGGACCGCAAGCTGCGGGTGCTGGACCCGATGTGCGGCCGGGGCACCACGCTCAACCAGGCCCTCACGTACGGGTTGCCGGTGGCCGGGGTGGACATCGACGGCAAGGACATCGAGGCTTACGCGGCGTTCCTGAAGACGTGGCTGCGGGCGAACCGGATCAAGCACAAGGCGCAGTCCGCCCCGATCCGCCGCAACCGGGCGGTGCTGGGCCGGCGGTTCGATGTGGAGCTGGCCGCAACCAAGGAGGGGTACCGGGCGGGTGAGCTGATCACGCTGACCGCGATCGCCGGCGATACCGTCCACATCGGACAGTTCTTCCGGAACCGTTCGTTCGACGTGGTGGTGGCCGACGCGCCGTACGGGGTGGCGCACGGCAGCCACGGGCGTTCCGTGTCGCGCAGCCCGGTGGAGCTGATCGCGGCGGCCGCGCCGAGCTGGGTGGACCTGCTGCGGCCGGGCGGCGCGCTGGGGCTGTCGTTCAACACGCACGTCGCGCGGCGTACCGAGCTGGCCGGCATCCTCACCGAGGCCGGGCTGACGGTGCTCGACGGGCCGGAGTACCAGGGGTTCGAACACCGGGTCGACCAGGCGATCATGCGTGACCTGCTCGTGGCCCGCCGTCCGTAGCATGTGATCTTGTGTATACCGGTACCGCGCTGTTCGACGTCCTGCTGCCCGACGACTCGGCCTCGCTGAAGGCGAAGCGGTCGTACGTGCGGCCCGTCGTGGCGGCGTTGCGCAAGCTCGACGTGGCCGTCGCCGAGGTCGGTGACCAGGACGTACACCGGCGCAGCCAGATCGGCGTCGCGGCGGTGTCCGGCGACAGCGGCCACGTCGCCGAGATCCTGGACGCCTGCGAGCGGCTGGTCGCCGGTCGCCCCGAGCTCGAACTGCTCTCGGTACGCCGCCGCGCCTACGGCGCCGACGACTGACCCGTCGCCGCCGCGTCCGACACCGGACCGGTCACCTGACCGGGCACCGGCCTGCCGGTCGCGGGATTCGGCCCCGCCGGCCCGCCGGTCGCGGGACCTGAGGTGGCCGGGTGCTCCTCGGGGTGGTCGGGCAGCCGCCGCATCCGGCGTATCGGGCTGGGCAGCACGAACAGCACGCCGGTGAGGGCGCCGACCGTCGCGATCCACAGCGCCGGGCGCAGCCCGAGGGTGGCGCCGAGCGTGCCGCCGAGCAGCGACCCGAGCGGGCGTACGCCGTAGTTGACGGTCTCGAACGCGCCGGTGATGCGGGCCCGCAGCCGGGCCGGGACCACAGCCGCCGAGATCGAGCCGAACGAGATGTCCAGCATCATCACGCCCAGCCCGGCGCCGAACTCGGACGCGAGCACCAGCACCAGCGCGAGCGGGCCCGGCCGGTGCGCCAGCGGTACCAGGATGAGCGGGGCGGGGAACAGCACCATCCCCAGCACCGCGGTACGCCCGATGCCGATGAGCGTGCCGAGCCGACCGGTGACGAGCGCGCCGAGCAGGCTGCCGACGGCGCCGACACCGAGCACCAGGCCGAGCGTGCCGGGGGAGATGCCCAGTGTCGTCGTGGCGTAGAGGGTGAAGAGCGCGACGAACGCGAAGTTGAACAGGTTCAGCGCCGCGCAGCCGACCAGGCCGGCGTTCATCGTGCGGGAACGCCGCAGGTAGCGCAGGCCGTCGACGACCGCGCCGCGGGTGCGTTCGGTCGGCGGGTCCGCGACCCGGATCCGGCCCAGGAACAGCGCCGAGCCGAGGAACGACACCGCGTCGGCGAGCACCGTGAACGGCGCCCCCACCAGCTGGACGAGCACCCCCGCGAGGCTCGGCCCCGCCAGGTACGACGCGGCCCGGCTGCCGTGGATCAGCGAGTTGGCCGCCACGTACGACTCGCGCGGGACGACCGCGACGAACAGGCTGGAGTCGGCCACGTCGAACAGCACCGACAGGGTGCCCGTACCGAAGGCCACGGCGTAGAGCTGGGGCAGGCTCAGCACGTCGAACACGGCCGCCACCGGGACGCTCGCCAGCAACAGCGCGCGGAGCACGTCGGCGACGACCATCGTGGCGCGGCGCCGGCCGTACCGGTCGCTCGCGGCACCGGCGGCGACCGAGAACAGCAGCGCCGGTACGGTGCCCGCGGCGGTGAGCAGGCCCATCTGGGCCGGCCCGGCGTGCAGGGTCAGCACGGCCGCCAACGGCAGCGCGAGCGTACGGATCTGGTCGCCGAGCAGCGAGACGGTGTGGCTGGACCACAGCCGCCGGAAGTCCGGGACGGCGAGCAACCGGACCGCACTCATGCCGCCTCCGCGGTAAGGATCGCGTCGGCGGGACTCACGACCGGGCGCTCGGTTCGTCGACGGGGATCGCCACGTTGAGGTACATGACGCGGCGGGCATCGGGTGCGCGGGTCTTCGCGCGGGCGTCGGCGCGGTACTCGGCGACGAGCGCGTCGACGCGCGCGGACAGCTCGGCCAGTTCGGCCGCGGTGAGGAGTACGTCGGTGTCGCCGAACGGCACGGCCTCGCGCCACTCGGCGGACTCCTCGCCGCGCCGGCCGATCCAGGACAGCATGGCCGTGCGGTAGAAGTCGGCGATGACGGCGGCGAGCGCGTCGGTCGCGGCCTGCGTGTCCGGGCTGGCGGGCAGGCTGGGCCAGCGGGTGGCGCGGGCGGTCGCCTGCCAGGGCCGTTGCCGGCCGGTACCGCCACCGGCCTCCTCGACCAGCCCGTACTTGGCGAGCTGGCGCAGGTGGAACGAGCAGCTCGCGGACGACTCGCCCAGGATCTGGCCGGCCCGGGTGGCGGTGAGCGGCCCCTCCCGTCGCAGCAGGCCGACGAGGGCGAGCCGGAGCGGGTGGGCCAGTGCGCGCAGGGCGCGCGGATCGGTGAGGTCGACGACGGGCCTCGGCGTGGGCTGCGACATGATGCCAAGATAGCTTTCCAAAGCTTCCTTTGGAAAGAGTTTTTGGCATGTCGCCCGGACGGCTGGGCCGACGCGGCCGTCCGCCCGCATTCCCAGTACTGTCGAAGGGTTCGAAACGAGCGCAGGAGGAATCATGACGGACCCCGCCCGGGTGCGCCGGTATGCCGAACGGATCAAGGAGCTGGTCGCGTACGCCCTGCGCAAGCAGGTCAAGGACCCGCGGCTGGGCATGGTCACGATCACCGACTCCCGGATCACCAACGACCTGCGCGAGGCGACCCTCTACTACACGGTGCTCGGCGACCCGGCCGAGCAGGCCGCCACGACCGCCGCGCTGGCCAGCGCGAACGGCCTGCTGCGCAGCATCGTCGGCAAGCGGCTCGGGCTGCGCCACGCGCCCACGCTGACGTTCGTCACCGACGAGGTGCCGGAGCACGCCAACCACATCGAGGAGCTGCTCGCCGCGGCCCGCGCCGCCGACGCCGACGTGCAGCGGCAGGCCGCGGAGGCCGACTACGCCGGCGAGTCCCAGCCGTACAAGGTGGACGAGGACGACGAGGAGGAGGACGCCGAGGAGGCGGACCTCACCGAGCCGCGGCGTACCGGCGGGCCGGCGTGACGGCGGCCCCGGAGACCACGACCCCCGGCGGCATCGCCGACGCCGACTGGGCGGCGGCCGTCGAGGCGATCGGGGCGGCCGACTCGATCCTGCTGGCCTGCCACCTCAACCCGGACGGCGACGCGCTCGGCTCGATGCTGGCCGCCGGGCTCGGCCTCACCCAGCTCGGGCGTACGGTGCGGGCCAGCTTCCCCAGCCCGTTCGAGCTGTCCGGGGTGCTGGCGGAGCTGCCCGGGCGCGGGTTGCTGGTGCCCGCCGGCGCGGCCGACGCGGCGCCGGACCTGCTGATCACGTTCGACGCGGGCAGCGTCGACCGGCTCGGCGACCTGCGCGACCGGATCGGCACCGCCGGCCGCACCCTGGTGCTCGACCACCACGCCTCGAACACGCGCTTCGGCACGCTCAACCTGATCGACGCGCACGCCGCCGCCACCGGCGTACTCGTCGATCAGTTGCTGACCCGGCTCGGCGCCCGGCTCACCCCGGAGATCGCCGAATGTCTCTACGTCGCGGTCTCCACCGACACCGGCTCCTTCAAGTACCAGGCGACCACGCCGTCGGTGCACGAGCTGGCCGGCCGGCTGCTCGCCACCGGCATCGACCACGCCGAGATCAGCCGCCGGCTGTACGACACGCGTCCGTTCGGCGCGGTCACGCTGCTCGGCGAGGTGCTGACCCGGGCGACCCTCCACACCGACGGCGCCGGCCTGGCCTTCACGTACGCGACGCTTGACGACCTGGCCCGGCACGGCCAGCGGCGCGAGTCGCTGGAGAGCCTGATCGACGTGCTGCGTACGGCGGAGGAGGCGGAGGTCGCCTGCGTGGCGAAGCAGCTCGCCGCCGACGAGTGGGCGGTGTCGCTGCGCAGCAAGGGCAACGTCGACGTGAGCCGGGTCGCGGTCGCCCTCGGCGGCGGCGGCCACCGCTACGCGGCGGGCTTCACCGGCCACGGCAGCGCCGCCGACGTGCTCGCCGCCGTACGCGCCGAGCTGCCGGGCTGACGCCGAGCTGCCGGGGCGCCGCGGCCGGCGGTGAGTGAGATCCGACGAAGAGGCTGTCGTCGGGGCCGGGTCCGGTCGAGAATCAGAAAACGTGGATCAACAGACACAGGTCGCCGCCGAGAACGCACCGCCGCGCTGGCATGCCCCTGCCCGCGTGGTCGGCTTCGTCGGCACGTCCCTGCTGGTCGGCACGTTCCCGTCGTTCTCGCTGCGTTCCACGCTGACGATGATCGGGCTGGGTGGAGCGTTCCTCTGGCTGGGCGTGTCCCGGCGTTTCGCCCGTCACCCGGTGGTACGCGGGATCGGCCGTGAGGCGGTCTGGTGGATCCTGCCGGTCGTGGTGTTCGCCAGCTTCGAGCTGGCGAACTTCGCACTCGGCTCGACACCGGCGCATCCGACGCTGTCCGCGCTGGCCGACCCGGTGCTCCAGCACTACTGGGCCCGGTCGGCGGTGTTCCTGGGCTGGATCACCGGTTTCTGGGCGTTGGTCCGGCGATGAGCGTGAGCCGCGTGGCGACGCTCATCGCGTACGCGCTGGCCCTGGCGCTGATCGGGGCGCTGGAGATCGCCGGCCGGCGGGAGGGTTCCCGGGTGCCGACGCTGGCCCAGATCTGCGGCTTCGTGATGCGGTACCGGATCGGTCCGGTGCCGCTGGGCCGGGTGGCGCTGCTGGGTTTCTGGTGGTGGGTCGGCTTCCACTTCTTCGCCCGCTGACCCTGGTCAGCCTCGTGTCGTCCCGCATCGCGGGAATCCATGGGTACCCAGTGGAATGAACGTTAACTTAGGTCGGAGCGCGTCCGAGCACGGCGCGCGTTCGACGGCTCACTCGGAGCCGACGTCACCCGTCGGTTCCCTCCGTGCCGTGGTGCCGCCCGACCGGCTTGACGGGTGATCCCCGCCCCACCGGCCGCCGGCTGTACGACAGCGAGCACACACGGAGGGAGTTCGCCATGAGCGGCGAGCACACGACCGAGCAGGAGCGCGACGAGGAGCGCCGCGAGGCGCAGCGGGCGTTGCAGCGTTCGCTGGAGAGCCGCTGGTAGGCACCGGGTGCGGGTAACCGTCCTGGGCAGCTGTGGGGCCTGGCCGGAGGCCGGCCGCGCCTGCTCCGGGTTCCTGGTCGAGGCCGGTGGGCAGCGCGTCGTGGTCGACCTGGGGTACGGCACGGCGCCGTACCTGTTCGCCGCGGCGCCCGCCGACACGCTGTCCGCGGTGGTCGTCACGCACGCCCACCCGGACCACTGGGCCGACCTGCATCCGCTGTTCCGCGCGCGGTACTACGGGCACCGCGGGACCGGGCTGCCGCCGCTGCCGGTGTACCTGCCGCCCGGTCTCGCCGACCTGCTGGCCCGTCTGGAGGGTCCGGGCGACGAGGGCCTGCTGCGCGAGGTCTTCACCGTCCACGAGTACGCGCCGGGCGACGTGCTCGACGTCGGCGGTGTCCGGATCGACCTGCCGCCGCTGCCGCACTACGTACCGACGGTCGGGGTGCGGGTGACCGGCGACGGCGCGACGTTCGCGTACACGGGGGACACCGGGCCGGCCGCCGAGGTGTCCGAGCTGGGCGCCGGGGCCGACCTGTTCGCGGTGGACGCGACGTTCACCGACCGGCCGGTGGACACCGTGACGCCGAGCCCGCGGTACGACCTGACGGCGCGGGAGGCGGGGCTGTTCGCGGCCCGCGCGATGGCGGGCCGGCTGCTGTTGACCCATTTCTGGCCGGGCACCGACCGGCACCGTGCCCGGGCGGAGGCGGCGGACTCGTTCGACGGGGCGATCCTGCTCGCCGACGAGGGCCTGGTGATCCCGCTGACGTAACGGGTTGTTGGCCTTTCGCTGATTACCCGTCGCGTGCCAGGATGGTGTCGTGACGACGCTGTCGACGCGGGACGCCAGTGCCCGCCGGATCGTGACGCTGGCGCTGCCGGCGCTCGTCGTCCTCGCCGCCGAACCGCTGTACGTGCTGGTCGACACCGCCGTCGTCGGCCACCTGGGCCGAGTGCAGCTGGCCGGGCTGGCGCTCGGCGGCACGATCCTGTCCGTCGCGGCGGCGCTGGCGAACTTCCTCGCATACGGCACGACCGGCCGCGCCGCCCGGCGGTACGGGGCGGGCGACCGGGCCGGTGCCGTCGCCGAGGGCGTACAGGCGTCGTGGTTGGCGGTGGGCTTCGGGCTGGCGTTCGTCGTCGCGGCGCAACTGCTCGCCGGCCCCGTCACCCGGCTGCTCGCCGGCGACGGGCCGGACGGCGCGGCGATCGCGGCCGGCGCCGCCGAGTGGCTGCGGATCGCGTCGTTCGGCGTGCCGGGTGTCCTGCTCGCGCTGGCCGGCAACGGCTGGATGCGCGGCGTGCAGGACACCCGCCGCCCGCTGGTCTTCGTACTCGGCGCGAACGTGCTGTCCGCCGCGCTCGGCCCCGCCCTCGTGTACGGCGCGGGCCTCGGCCTGGTCGGCTCCGCCCTGGCGAACGTGACCGCGCAGGCGCTGTCCGCGGCGCTGTTCGTCGTCGCGCTGCTGCGCGAGCGTACGGACCTGCGGCCGCAGCCGGCGATGCTGCGCGCGCAGCTCGCGGTCGGCCGCGACCTCGTCCTGCGTACGTTGTCGATGCAGCTCTGCTTCACGTCGGCGGCGGCGGTCGCGGCGAGGTTCGGCGCGGCGTCGGTCGGCGCGCACCAGATCGCGCTGCAACTCTGGAACTTCTGCGCCCTGCTGCTGGACTCGGTCGCGGTGGCCGCGCAGTCGCTGGTCGGCGCCGACCTCGGGGCGGGCCGGGTCGACGACGCCCGGCACACCGCACGGCGGATCGGTCTGGCCGGCGCGGTCTGCGGTGTCGGCCTGGCGGTGGTGATCGGCGCCGGCGCGCCCGTCCTGCCCGCGGTGTTCTCCGGCGACGCGGCCGTGCACCACCAGGCGATGCTCGCGTGGCCGTGGTTCGTCGGGCTGCTGCCGTTCGCCGGCGTGGTCTTCGCGCTGGACGGCGTCCTGATCGGCGCCGGCGACGTCCGCTACCTGCGGAACCTGACGCTCGTCTCGACGCTGTGCGGTTTCCTGCCGGCGATCTGGCTCGCGTACGCGCTGGACCTGGGGCTGGGCGGGGTGTGGGCGGGGCTCGGCGTGTTCATCCTGGTCCGCTTCGCCCTCATCGTGGTACGCACGGTCCGCGGCCGGTGGGCCCGCCCCGGCCACTGACGCCGCGCGATCACCGGCAGGTGTCGGTGATCGCCATGTCGTGCTTCGGGTCGTACAGCGAGTCGGGGTCGTCGCCGGCCGCGACCGGGTCGGCCGACGGGTCCAGCGGCGGCTGCGGCTTGATCAGGTTGCGGTCCGCCGCCGCACAGTCCATCCCGTACGTGTAGTACGACGTGCGCTCCGGCCACATGCCCACGCTGCTCGGCGCGACGGTGCCGCCCGCCGGGTAGAAGCGCCACTCGATCCGGTCGTGCAGCACGACCGGGAACCGCGCCTTGTCGAAGGGGTACGCCCAGACGTAGTTGGTGACGACGGTGAGGACGCGGCGGCCTTCCTTGTTGCGGTCGGCGCGGACCGTCATGCTGCCGCGTACCCGGGGCGGTGTCGCGGCGCGCCGGACGCCCGGCGCGAGGCGTACGCCGAGGTAGCCCTTCGTGACGGTGCTGCGGGCGTGGGCGCGGGCGTCGGGTGCGAGGAGCGCCAGCAGGTCGGCCGGGTCGTGGTCGACGAGCATCCGGTCCGCCAGGTGCCCGCGGACCAGCGCGGTACGCACCGTCTTCAGGTCGGCGGCCACCTGGGCGGCGGTGAGCCTGGCGGTGGCGCGCGCCGTCGGCGGCACGACGCCGGCCGTGCCTTTCGCGTACCGGGCGGCCGGGGTGCCGGCGAACGGGTCGGTCGGTCCGTCGCCCGCGGTGTCGGCGAGTACGCCGGGCGGCGGGGACGTGTGGCCGGGGTGTACCGCGGCGACGATCGCGTCGCGCTGGTACCAGCCGACGGTGAGGAGCAGGGAGACGGCGAGGACCGCGACGACCACGCCGGGGGAGCGGGGCCGGGTCACGAACCGTACGGGGGCGAGCAGGGCGCGGCCGAGGCCGCGGCGGCGGTGGGCGCGCAGGGCGCGGCGTTCGGCCCGCCGCCACCAGTCGTCGTCGGGTTCGCTGGGCACGGCGTACCTCTCTGCGTTTTCTCCTTGGGGGCAAGCGATTCTCTCGGCGGCGGGTGGATCGGAGGGTCGGCCGGACGTCCATGATCATCCGGCCGATCGGTTATCCGGCACGGCGGCGACGAGCACGGAGTCGCCGCTGTTTGTGGCGTTTCCGCGGCAAATAGTCTGTAATGGGACCCGTCACTAAGTGCCTCAGAACGGAGGAACGGTGAAAATTCCCAACACAAGACCCGGCTGGGTCCGGCGGGCGATGGTCGTGGCGGCGGGCGCGCTGGTCGCCGCCGCGACCGCGCTCCTGCCGGGCGCCCCGGCCCAGGCCGCGCCGGGCGGCCTCGCCGGCGTCGACGTCTCGCACTACCAGGGCTCCATCAACTGGAGCTCGGTCAAGTCCGCCGGCGTCTCGTTCGCGTTCATCAAGGCCACCGAGGGCACGACGGTCGTCGACTCGGCGTTCGGGGCGAACTACGTCGGCGCGCACGACGCCGGCGTCATCCGCGGCGCGTACCACTTCGCCCGGCCCGCCAGCTCCTCCGGCGCGGCGCAAGCCAACTACTTCGCCGACCACGGCGGCGCGTGGTCGGCGGACAACCTGACCCTGCCGGGCGCGGTCGACCTGGAGGTCTCCGGCTGCGACGGGCTGTCCCAGTCCGCGATGGTGAGTTGGATCGGCGACTTCACCGCCACGTACAAGTCGCGGACCGGGCGCGACGCGGTCATCTACACCACTGCGTCGTGGTGGTCCTCCTGCACCGGCGGGAGTACCGCGTTCGGCTCGACAAACCCGATGTGGGTGGCGCACTGGGGCGTCAGCAGCCCCAGCATGCCCGCGGGCTGGGGCGTGTACACCTTCTGGCAGTGGTCGGACTCCGGCTCGGTCTCCGGCATCCCGTCGACCGTCGACCAGGACGTGTTCAACGGGTCCGCGGCCCGCCTGCTGGCGCTCGCCAACAACACGGCCTGACCCGGACCGGGAGCAACCGCGGGCGGTACGGCGGGGCATGTGCCGTACCGCCCGTGCGGTAACGGTGCGTACTTCGAAAACTACGTGTTTATCGAGGTCCGGCACTGGAAACTGAATGCCGTGACGAGTGGTTGCTCCTGATTCGCCCTCCTGGGCGATGGCGGGTACGAGGAGGTCGACGGCAACGATGAGCCAGGCTCAGGCAACGGTGGGGACGGTGGACGCGAAAACGGTACGGAGAGCCGTCATCGCCTCGGCCATGGGAAACGCCACCGAGTGGTACGACTACGGCGTCTTCACATCAGGTGTCATCGCGGCAGCCATTGGTACGGTCTTCTTCCCCGGCGGCGGCAACGCGGTCCTGAAGTCGCTCGCACTGGTCGCCGTGGGTTTCATCGTCCGGCCGTTCGGCGGCGCGTTCTTCGGGCCGCTCGGTGACAAGCTGGGCCGGCAGAAGGTCCTTGCCGTCACGATCCTGCTGATGTCCGGCTGTACGTTCCTGGTCGGCTGCCTGCCGACCTACGCCGGGCCGTACAGCATCGGCATCGCCGCACCGATCCTGGTCCTGCTGCTGCGGCTGATCCAGGGCTTCTCCACCGGCGGTGAGTACGGCGGGGCCGCGACGTTCATCGCCGAGTACGCGCCGACCCGGCGACGCGGCTTCTTCGGGAGCTTCCTGGAGGCGGGCACGCTGGCCGGGTACATCCTCGGCAACGTCGTGGTGCTGTTCGTGACGCTGGCGTTCACCACGCCGCAGATCGAGGCGTGGGCGTGGCGGATCCCGTTCTTCCTCGCGCTGCCGCTCGGCCTGGTCGGCCTGTACCTGCGGTCGAAGCTGGAGGACACCCCGGAGTTCCGGCGGCTGGCGGACGCGGGCGAGAAGTCCGAGAAGGCGCCGCTCAAGGAGACCCTGGTACGCAACTGGCGGATGATCCTCAACCTGGTCGGCATCGTCATCCTGCTCAACATCGCCGACTACATGCTGCTCACCACGATGCCCAGCTACTTCACCGACACACTGAAGATCAGCGCAACGACGTCGACGCTGATCATCATCGCGGTGGAGGCGATCCAGATCGCGCTGATCGGGCCACTGGGCGCGCTGTCCGACCGGATCGGCAGAAAGCCGCTGCTGCTCACCGCGGCCATCGGGTTCCTGCTGCTGAGCTGGCCGTCGCTGAAACTCATGCAGTCCGGCAGCGTGGCGCTGCTGTTCGTGGGCTTCCTGATCGTGGCGCTGCTGCTGGTGCTGATGCTCGCGGTCATCGGCTCCACGTTCCCGGCGATGTTCCCGACCCGCGTGCGGTACGGCTCGTTCGCCATCGGGTACAACGTGTCGACGTCGCTGTTCGGCGGCACCTGCGGCGTGATCGTCACGGCGCTGATCGACACGACCGGCAACCACGACTGGCCGGCGTACTACCTGATGGCGGCCGCGGTGATCGCCCTGGTGCCGATCATCCGCATCCCGGAGACGGCCCGGGTACCCATGGCCAAGATCAACGAGAACACGGTCGGCGCCCAGCTCGCCCCGGCCGGCAACTGACACGAGAGCGCCCCGCACCGATCGGTGCGGGGCGCTCTTCGTGTCGTGTGTGATCAGGCGCGGTGCGCGAGCTCGGCCGAATCGGCGATCTCGACCGGCGCGACGGCCCGCGAGGAGAAGTGCCGCCGGGACCACGCGACCAGCGCACCAGCCACCATCACGGCGATGCCGGTTTCCACGATCAATGCTGTCAACACCATGGCTTCCTCCTCGGAAATTCGGGCCGGGCCCCGTCCTGTCGGGTACTCGGCTGGAGTGGAGATCGGCGACCTCCACTACGACTATCGCCCACGGCGCCCCGGATATTTCGGGTTGCGCCGCCATCGGACCGGTGATGTGCGGCACCGTCCCCCACCAGCCCGTACGCACGCGTTGCGGGACAGGCATCTAAGCTCGTCGCTCGTGGAAACGGCGGGTTTCGTGGTGGTGGACAAGCCGGCGGGGATGACCTCGCACGACGTGGTGGCGCGGATGCGCCGGCTGGCGGGTACCCGGCGGGTCGGGCACGCCGGCACGCTGGATCCGATGGCCACCGGCGTACTGGTGCTGGCGGTCGGCCGGGCGACGCGGCTGCTGACGTACGTCACCGGCTGCGACAAGGAGTACGCGGCGACGATCCGGCTCGGCCGGTCCACGGTCACCGACGACGCCGAGGGCGAGCCGACCGGGGGCGCCCCCGCCGACGCCGTCACCGACGAGGCGGTACGCGCCGGGCTGGCCGCGCTGACCGGCGAGATCCAACAGGTGCCGAGCGCGGTGAGCGCGATCAAGATCAACGGCGAGCGGGCGTACAAGCGGGTGCGGGCAGGGGACGAGGTCGACCTGCCGGCCCGGCCCGTCACCGTGTACCGCCTGGACGTGCACGAGCTGCGCCGCGAGCCCGGCGGGCTGCTCGACGTGGACGTCACCGT
Source organism: Actinocatenispora sp. (assembly GCA_036503555.1). Taxonomy (GTDB): domain Bacteria; phylum Actinomycetota; class Actinomycetes; order Mycobacteriales; family Micromonosporaceae; genus Actinocatenispora. The sequence continues at coordinate 71,230 of DASXWQ010000040.1, read as the reverse complement.
CGAGTGCTCCTCCGGCACGTACATCCGGGCGATCGCCCGCGATCTCGGCGCTGCGCTGGGTGTCGGCGGGCACCTGACCGCGCTGCGGCGTACCCGGGTCGGCGGGTTCGGACTCGGCGAGGCGCGGACCTTGGACGAGCTGGCCGACGTCGACGACCCGGTCGCGCTGCCGACGGCCGTGGCGGCCGGCCGGATCCTGCCGGGCCGCGAGGTCGACGCCGGCGCGGCCCGCACCCTCGCGCACGGCGGCCCGCTGCCCGCCGCCGGCCTCACCGGCCCGTACGCCGTGTACGGCCCGGGCGGCCACCTGCTCGCCGTCGTCTCCGAGCGGGAGGGTCGCGCGCGGCCGGAGATCGTGCTCACCACACCCGATGAGCTCGCCTGAGCGTTGAGTACCGTGAAGGGGTTTGCGGGCCGGTGAGCCGCCGCCCGCCGAGATGGGGAGGGCGCGTGCAGCGCTGGCGAGGGGTGGACGCGGCGCCACCCGGCTGGGGTCGGTCCGTCGTGACGATCGGGGTGTTCGACGGCGTGCACCGCGGGCACCAGGCGATCATCGAGCACACCGTGGAGCTGGCCCGGAAGTTCGGCGTGGCGAGCGTCGTGATCAGTTTCGACCCGCACCCCGCCGAGGTGGTCCGGCCGGGCAGCCATCCGGCCGTGCTGACCAGCCCGGAGCGGAAGGCGGAGCTGGTCGAGCGGCTCGGCGTCGACGTGTTCTGCCTCCTGCCGTTCACGGCGGAGTTCAGCAAGCTCGCGCCGGAGACGTTCGTGCACGACGTCCTGGTCGAGCACCTGCACGCGGCGGCCGTCGTGGTGGGGGAGAACTTCCGCTTCGGCCACAAGGCCGCGGGTGACGTCGCCCTGCTCGGCGAGCTGGGCCGCAAGTTCGGCTTCACGGTCGAGGGCGCGCCGCTGATCGCCGACAACGACACCGTCTTCTCCTCGACGTACATCCGGTCGTGCATCGACGCCGGGGACGTCGCCGCCGCGGCGGTCGCGCTGGGCCGGCCGCACCGGCTGGGCGGCGTCGTGGTGCGCGGTGACCGGCGGGGTCGCCTGCTCGGCTTCCCCACGGCGAACGTGCTGCCCCCGCCGAAGGCCGCGATCCCCGCCGACGGCGTGTACGCCGGCTGGCTGCTGCGCGACGCCGCGGCCGACCGGCTGCCCGCCGCGATCAGCATCGGGACGAACCCGCAGTTCTCCGGCAAGGACCGCCGCGTCGAGGCGTACGTGCTGGACTTCGACGGCGACCTCTACGGCGAGCGCGTCCAGCTGGACGTCATCGCCCGGCTGCGCCCGATGCGCCGGTTCGAGGCGGTCGAGATGCTGGTGGCACAGATCGAGGCGGATGTACGCCAGACCCGCCACGTGCTGGGGCTGGCGCCGGCCGGCTGACCGGCGCGCCCGAGCGGTTCGCGCCCCGGCCCGACTGGTACCGTTGGGTCGCACGCCGTGTCCAGCGGTGTGGTCCCGTATGCCTGCACGGCGCCGTGGGTGCGGGACCGGTTCGCACGTCCGACAGGGCGACGCGGGCCGTCGACCAAGGCGAAAGAACCAGGACCAAAGGGAGAACATGGCGCTCGACGTCGAGACCCGCCGCACGATCATCAGCGACTACGCCACCGAGGAAGGCGACACCGGTTCGCCCGAGGTGCAGGTCGCGCTGCTGACCAAGCGGATCCAGGACCTCACCGAACACCTCAAGACCCACAAGCACGACCACCACAGTCGTCGTGGTCTGCTGCAGCTCGTCGGCCGTCGCCGCAAGCTGCTGAAGTACCTGCAGCGCAAGGACATCACCCGCTACCGGTCGCTCATCGAGCGGCTCGGCCTGCGGCGTTGACGTGACGACGGGGGAGTGCCGCCGCGGCGCTCCCCCGTCGGTTCCGCGGGCGCCGGGAGGCGCGGCGGGACCCGATGCCGATGGCATGGTGTCACCGGCATCCCCGGCAGGCGAGTGCCGCCGCAGACTCCAGGAGGGCTTCGCACCGGTCCTCGGTAGTGGCTCCCGAGGCGTCGTACGAGACGACGGCCGGGTGCTTCGATCGAAGACCGGACGCGGACCAGCTCCCACCGCGTCGACGCGGTCAGGCCGGCCCTGTCGGGAAGACCGACACAGCTAGGAGCATTTCCGTAATGACCGAAACCACCGGGTACGAGCCCGAGGTCGTCAACCTGGGTACGCAGACGTCGCAGGCCGTGATCGACAACGGCAGCTTCGGCACCCGTACCGTCACGTTCTCCACCGGCCGGCTCGCGCAGCAGGCCGCCGGGAGCGTCCTCGCCCAGCTCGGCGACACGGTCGTCCTGTCGGCCACCACGGTCGGCAAGCACCCGAAGGACCAGTTCGACTTCTTCCCCCTGACGGTCGACGTCGAGGAGAAGATGTACGCCGTGGGCCGGATCCCCGGCTCGTTCTTCCGTCGTGAGGGCCGGCCCAGCGAGGACGCGATCCTCACCTGCCGGCTGATCGACCGGCCGCTGCGGCCGAGCTTCGTCAAGGGCCTGCGCAACGAGGTCCAGGTCGTCGAGACCGTGCTGTCCCTCGACCCGGCCCACCCGTACGACGTGGTCGCGATCAACGCCGCGTCGGCCTCGACGCAGCTGTCCGGCCTGCCGTTCTCCGGCCCGGTCGGCGCCACCCGCATCGCGCACGTCGACGGCCAGTGGGTCGCGTTCCCGACGCACCAGGAGCTGGAGCGCGCGACGTTCGACATGGTCATCGCCGGCCGGCTGCTCGCCGACGGCGACGTGGCCGTGATGATGGTCGAGGCCGAGGCGACGCCGCACACCGTCGCGCTGGTACGCGGCGGCGCGCAGGCGCCGACCGAGGAGACCGTCGCGCAGGGCATGGAGGCGGCGAAGCCGCACCTGGCCGCGCTGTGCCGGGCCCAGCAGGAGCTGGCCGACGCGGCCGGCAAGGCCACCGTCGAGTTCCCGCTGTTCCTGGACTACCAGGACGACGTGTACGCCGCGGTCGAGGCCGCGATCGGTAGTGAGCTGGCCGAGGCGCTGAAGATCGCCGGCAAGCAGGAGCGCGAGTCCGAGCTGGACCGCGTCAAGGAGCTGGCGTACGAGCGGACCGGCGGCGACTTCGAGGGCCGCGAGAAGGAGATCGGCGCGGCCGTCAAGGCCGTGACGAAGAAGCTGGTACGCCAGCGGATCCTCCGCGACCAGGTACGCATCGACGGCCGCGGCCCGCGCGACATCCGGCCGCTGTCCGCCGAGACGCACATCCTGCCGCGGGTGCACGGCTCGGCGCTGTTCGAGCGCGGCGAGACCCAGATCATGGGCGTCACCACGCTGAACATGCTGCGCATGGAGCAGAGCCTGGACACCCTCTCGCCGGAGAAGACCAAGCGCTACATGCACAACTACAACTTCCCGCCGTACTCGACCGGTGAGACCGGCCGGGTCGGTTCGCCGAAGCGGCGGGAGATCGGCCACGGCCGGCTCGCCGAGCGGGCGCTGGTCCCGGTGCTGCCGAAGCGCGAGGACTTCCCGTACGCGATCCGTCAGGTGTCCGAGGCCCTCGGCTCCAACGGCTCGACGTCGATGGGCTCGGTCTGCGCGTCGACGATGAGCCTGATGTCGGCCGGTGTGCCGATCGCGGCGCCGGTCGCCGGCATCGCGATGGGCCTGGTGTCCGACACGGTCGACGGCAAGACCGAGTACCTGGCGATCACGGACATCCTCGGCGCCGAGGACGCGTTCGGCGACATGGACTTCAAGGTCGCCGGTACGAGCGAGTTCGTGACCGCGCTGCAGCTCGACACCAAGCTCGACGGCATCCCGTCCGACGTGCTGGCGCAGGCGCTGCGGCAGGCCCGTGAGGCCCGCGCCACCATCCTGGAGGTGATGGGCGCGGCGATCGCGACGCCGGCCGAGATGAGCGACTACGCGCCGCGGGTGACCACGGTGAAGATCCCGGTCGACAAGATCGGCATGGTGATCGGGCCGAAGGGTCAGACCATCAACGCGATCCAGGACGAGACCGGCGCCGAGCTGTCCATCGAGGACGACGGCACGATCTACATCGGCGCCTCGGACGGCCCGTCGGCCGCCGCCGCGGTCGAACGGGTCAACGCGATCGCCAACCCGACGCTGCCGAAGAAGGGCGACAGGTTCCTCGGCACGGTGGTGAAGACCGCCGCGTTCGGTGCCTTCATCTCCCTGGTACCGGGCCGCGACGGGCTGCTGCACATCTCGAAGCTGGGTGGCGGCAAGCGCGTCGAGAAGGTCGAGGACCACCTGAACGTCGGGGACAAGGTCGAGGTCGAGATCGCCGACGTCGACGGCCGCGGCAAGGTCTACCTGGACCTGGTGAAGCCGGAGGGCGAGCAGGCCGCCGCGTCGGACGAGAAGCCGGCGGAGCGGGCGCCCCGCGAGGACGACGACAAGCCGCGTGAGGGCGGCGACAAGCCGCGCGGCGAGGACGGCGAGCGGCGCCGTCGGCGCAGCCGGCACCAGTAGTACGCACCGCGCCCGGGGCGTCGGGTCCCCCCGGGAACCCGACGCCCCGGCGTGTTTCCCTTGGCCAGTCACACTCGACGAGGAGACGTGGTGAGCGAGCGAGCACAGACCCGTACCCTCGCGGCCGATCCGCTGGGCGGCACGGTCCGCCGGACGGTACTGCCGGGTGGCCTGCGGGTCATCACGGAGGCGGTGCCGGCGACGCGCAGCGCGACGATCGGCGTGTGGGTCGGTGTCGGCTCCCGGGACGAGTCGGTGAAGCAGGCCGGCGCCTCGCACTTCCTCGAACACCTGCTGTTCAAGGGCACCGAGCAGCGCAGCGCGCTGGACATCTCGGCGGAGATCGAGGCGGTCGGCGGCGAGACCAACGCGTTCACCACCAAGGAGTACACCTGCTACTACGCCCGGGTGCTGGACGACGACCTGCCGATGGCGGTCGACGTACTCGGGGACCTGGTGACGTCGTCGGTGCTGGCGCCGGCGGACGTCGAGACGGAGCGTGGCGTGATCCTGGAGGAGATCGCCATGACCGACGACGAGCCGGGCGACGTCGTGCACGACCTGTTCGCCGACGCGGTGTTCGGCTCGCATCCGTTGGGGCGCCTGGTGTCCGGCACCGTCGAGACGGTGTCGGCGATGACCCGGCGGCAGGTCCTCGACTTCTACCACCGGCGCTACACGGGCGCCTCGATCGTGGTCGCCGCCGCCGGCAACCTGGACCACGCGAAGGTCACCCGCTGGGTACGGTCGGCGTTCGGGACGCTGCCCGGTGGTGAGCCGGCGGGCCCGGCCCGGCACGCGCCCAGCGGCACCGGCCGGTCCGGTCGCGTCGTCGTCGACGCGAAGGACACCGAGCAGGCGCACCTGGTGCTCGGCTGCGCGGCGTACCCGCGCTCGGACGAGCGGCGGTTCACCCTCGGCGTACTGAACGCGGCGCTCGGCGGCGGCATGTCGTCGCGGCTGTTCCAGGAGATCCGCGAGAAGCGCGGCCTGGCGTACTCGGTCTACTCGTTCAACACGCACTTCTCCGACGCCGGCCTGTTCGGCGTGTACGCGGGCTGCGCGCCCGGCAAGGCCGACGAGGTGCTGTCGCTGGCCACCGAGGAGCTGGCCCGCGTCGCCGAGAGCGGGCTCACGCCGGGCGAGGTGGCCCGCGGCAAGGGCATGATGAAGGGCTCGCTGGTGCTGGGCCTGGAGGACACCGTCGCGCGGATGACCCGCCTCGGCAAGGGCGAGCTGCTGTACGGCGACCTGATGAGCATCGACGAGCTGCTGTCCCGGATCGACGCCGTCACCGTCGACGACGTCCGGGCGGTCGCCGCCGACCTGCTGTCCCGGACGATGTCGCTGGCGGTCGTCGGCCCGTTCGCCGACCACGACTTCGCCGGGCCGCTCGGCCGGTCCTGACCGGCGGGTACGCCGCTACCATCACCCGCAGGTCCGGTCCGAGCAGGGAGAACGACGGTGAGCGAGACGGTGACGAACGACCAGCCGATCCGGGTGGGTGTGCTGGGCGCGGCCGGCCGGATGGGTACCGAGGTGTGCCGGGCGGTCGACGCCGCCGGCGACATGGAGCTCGTCGCGATGGTCGAGTCCGGTGAGTGGCTGTTCAACGTCTCCGACGCCGCCGCCCAGGTGGTCGTCGACTTCACCACGCCCGACGTGGTCATGGACAACCTGCACTGGTGCATCGACCAGGGCATCCACGCCGTCGTCGGTACGTCCGGTTTCACCGCCGAGCGCCTCGACACCGTACGCGGATGGCTCGCGGTGAAGCCCGAGGTCGGGGTCGTCGTCGCGCCGAACTTCGCGATCGGCGCGGTGCTGATGATGGAGATGGCGGAGCGTGCCGCCCGGTTCTTCGAGTCGGCGGAGATCGTCGAGCTGCACCACCCGAAGAAGATCGACGCGCCGAGCGGCACCGCGATCCGTACCGCCGAGATGATCGCCGCGGCCCGGGCCCGCGCCGGCCTCGGCCGTTCCCCGGACGCCACCGAGACCGAGACGCCCGGCGCGCGCGGCGCCGACGTCGCCGGCGTCCGCGTCCATTCGGTACGCTCCGCCGGCCTCGTCGCCCACCAGGAGGTCCTGCTCGGCACGGCCGGGGAGACGCTGACCGTGCGGCACGACTCGTACGACCGGGCGTCGTTCATGCCGGGCGTGCTGATGGCGGTCCGCGCGGTGCTGTCGCGTCCGGGCCTGACGGTGGGCCTCGGCCCGATCCTGGACGCCTGACGCGGTATCAGCCTGCCGGCTGCTCCGGGGCGAGCGCGACGTGCAGGCGGGTCTGCCGGACGAGGGTGCCGTCCATGTCGAGGGCGCGGGCGGCGCCGTCGGTGGCCCAGCCGGCGCTGGTCAGCAGCCCCCGGCCCGCCCTGTCCCGGTCGAACAGCCAGGCGACGGCCGCGTCGTGGCCGTCGGCCCGCCACAGGTCCACGGCCGCGGCGAGCAACCGGCTGCCGTGTCCGCGCCGGCCCCAGCGCGGCTCGACCAACAGGTCGGTGACCGCGGCCGTACGCCCGCCCAGCGCGTCGGCGGTCTCGTCCGGCGCGAGCGCCGTCTCGTCGGCCGGCCCGATCGCGGCGAACCCGACGACGTGGCTCTGCTCGGCCTGCTCCACCGCGACGAGGACGTGGTGGTGCGGCGACGGCGGCGCGGTCACCGCGGCCCGCCACCGCTCGGCCAGCACCGCCTCGTCGAGCGCGTCGAGGATCCGGTCGGGGACGATGCGGGAGAAGCCGGTACGCCAGGTGGCCAGCTGGATCCGGGCGATCTCGCCGGCCTCGTCCTCGCGCGCGGTACGAACGTAGCCCAGCGCCATGTCCACCACGATATGGCCACCGCGAACCGGTGCCGCGGCCCGGGTACCGGTCAGACCGGGAGCAGGTACCGGACGGTCGGGAGCGTTGTGCCGCCGGCGTCGTACGTGTCGTGCGCGCCGTCGGCCACGAAACCGAGCCGCTCGTAGAACCGGCGGGCCCGGTCGTTCTCGGCGACGACCCACAGCCGTACCGGCCGGGGCCCGGACTCCTGGAGCAGCTCGACGCTCGCCCGTACGAGGGCCCGCCCGGCGCCGTGCCGCCAGGTGCCGGGGTCGACGTAGCAGGACCGGATCTCGCCGTACGTCCCGTCGAGGGTGCCGTCCGGCAGCCGGTACGCCCCGACGTTGGTGAAGCCCACGACGCCCGTGCCGGGCAGCTCCGCCACCAGCAGCCGGGCGCGGTCCGGCATGTCGAGCAGCGGCTTCCAGGTCTCGGCGATCGCGGCCGGGTCCAAGCCGCCCAGATAGGCCGCCGGCAACAGTTCCCGGTACGCCGCCTGCCAGGCCCGGACGCGGATGGCCGCCATGCCGGGGAGATCGTCCCGGGTCGCCAGCCGTACCCGCAGTTGAGGGGCCCGCGAGGATACGCTGAGATCTGCCATGGCCGACAGTGTCGCCGATCTGCCGGCCCGACGGGGGGAGGGCGCCGTGGCGCACCGCGAGCAAGGCCCGGACCGGGCCAGGCCGGGGCCAGGCGCACCGTACGGCGAAGCTCGACCGGGACAGCCCGGCCCGACCCGGAACGGGGCGGACTGGCGCCGCCCTCCGCACAACGGATTCGACCGGAACGGGACTGATCGCAACAACTCGCCGCAGAACGGCCCGGAACGGACTCCGTCCGGCCGGTCGTCGGCGAAGCGGGGCCCGGCGAGCTTCGAGGCGCCGGGTCGGCACAAGGCGCGTACGGCCCGGCCGACGCTGTGGCTGGTGCTGGCGATCGTGGTCACGGTGCTCGCGTTCGGGTTGCTGTCATTGCGTTCGATCGGCCTGGACCTGCTGGGCGGTCGCGGTCTCGCGGCGGTGTTCGTCCTCGGCGAGGCGCTGGGGATCGGCGGGATCGTGTTCGTGTCACGGTCCATGACGATCGCCGGCAGCAACCCCGACGAGGCCGCCGAGGCGCTGGCCACCGGGCGTCGCTGGGTGCTGTCCGGCCTGGCGTTCGTGGTCGGGATGGGGCTGATCGCGCTCGGCGCCCAGTTCCTTCCGACGGCCATGACGTCCTGACTGTCGTACCGGGTGGTTAGGGTGCGAGCCGTGAGCGATCGTGTGCCGACCCTGTCCGCAGCCAGCGCCCGCCGCGTCGCGCTCGGCGCGCAGGGCTTCGCCGACGCCGCACCGGCGGGCCGGCCGGACATCCGGCACCTGCGCCGGGTGCTGCGCCGCGTCGGCCTGATCCAGATGGACTCGGTGAACGTGCTGGCCCGGGCCCACTACCTGCCGATGTACTCGCGACTCGGTCCCTACCCGACCGCGCTTTTGGACCGCGCCGCCCAGCTCGCCCCTCGTGAGCTGTTCGAATACTGGGGGCACGAGGCGTCGCTCGTGCCGGTCGACCTGCAGCCGGCGCTGCGCTGGCGGATGGCCGAGGCCGAGCGGCACGCCTGGGGCGGCATGCGCCGGCTCGCCGCCGAGCGGCCCGGCTTCGTCCGGTGGGTACGCGACGAGGTCGCCGAGCGCGGCCCCGTCACGGCCCGCGAGATCCAGGACGACGCGCCCCGCGCCACCGGCAACTGGGGATGGAACTGGTCGGACGTGAAGACCGCCCTGGAATGGCTCTTCTGGTGTGGTGAGGTCACCGCGGCGGCCCGCCTCCCCAGCTTCGAGCGGCAGTACGACCTGACCGAGCGGGTGCTGCCCGCGCACGTCGTGCAGGCGCCGACGCCCGAGCCGGCCGAGGCGTACCGGCGGCTGGTGCGGGTGGCCGCGGGGGCGCTGGGCGTGGCGACGGAGTCCGACCTGCGGGACTACTTCCGGCTGCCGGCCACGGCGTCCCGGGGCGCGGTCGCCGAGCTGGTCGAGGCGGGAGAGCTGGTGCCGGTGCGGGTGGCCGGCTGGCGGCAGCCGGCATACCTGGACCCGGCGGCGAAACGACCCCGGAGCATCAGCGCGCGCGCCCTGATCAGCCCGTTCGACCCGCTGGTGTGGGAGCGCTCGCGGGCCGAGCGGCTGTTCGGCTTCACCTACCGGATCGAGATCTACGTGCCGGCCCCGCGCCGCGTCCACGGCTACTACGTGCTGCCGTTCCTGCTGGACGACGCGCTGGTGGCGCGTGTCGACCTGAAGGCGGACCGGGCCGCCGGCGTGCTGCGGGTGCCGGCCGCCTGGATCGAGCCGGACCCGCGCGGCGGCCCGGCCCGGGTCGCCGCGCACCTGGCCGCCGAGCTGCGCCGGCTCGCCGACTGGCTCGGCCTGGCGGAGATCGCCACCCCCGAGCGGGGTGATCTCGCCGCCGCGTTGACCGCGGAGCTGTCCGCCGGCGCGGCCGGCACGACCCCGTCCGGTATCGTCGGGACATCGGCGAAGGGGAGGACATGACCTCGGCGATCCAATCCGGTCAGCAGCTGCCGGCCGTGGCCCCGGCCACCGAGTCCACCAACGGCGCGGTGCCCGGCGACGGTGCCCAGCCCGCCTGGCCGGCGTACGTTCCGACCCCGGCGCCGCCGCCCGGTCGGCTGGCCCGGCTGCTCCGCACCCTGTACACGAAGCCTGCGTGGCTCGCGCCGCTGGCGCTGCTGGCCTGCTTCGGCATGTCCGTGGCGTACGTGGAGCGGTTCAACCCGACGACCGGGGACGCCGGCCCGACCGGTGGGTGCGCGTTCAAGGCGCTGACCGGGATGGACTGCCCGGGCTGCGGTGGCACGCGCGCCTTCTACTACCTGCTGCACGGCAACCTGCCCGAGGCCGCCCGCAACCACCTGCTCGCCGTCTTCGCCGCCCCGTTCCTGGTGTATGTGTACATCGCCTGGACGGTGAACCGCGTCGTCGGCAAGCCGAAGCTGCCGATGCTGCGCGTCTCGCCAGCGGCGATCGGCGTGTTCATGGGCGTGTGGCTGGCGTTCGCGGTGCTGCGCAACCTGCCCTGGGCGCCCTTCACCTACCTGTTCGTCTGAGCCGCCCCGCACCGGGGCGCACGCTCACGCCACCGCCGGTACCCGGTGCACCTCGATGTCACCGCTGGCGGTGCTGACCTGCACCTCCAGGTCGTACCCGGAGAGCGGGCGGCCGACGCTGACGTCCAGGTCGCTGATCGTGTTGCCGCCGAAGGTGTTGAGGTCTAGCCACACCCCGGTGCCCGCAGGTACGCCGACGCGGACGTCACCGGACGCCGTGCCAACCTTGACGACGCCGGAGGCCGCGGCGCCGATGCGCAGGTCGCCGGACGCGCTGCGTACCTCGACGGTGCCGTGCGTCTCGCCGATCGTGGTGTCACCGCTGGCGGAGTGGTGGGAGACGTCGCCGTCGACCCGGTCGGCGGTCACGTCGCCGGACGCGGAGTTGGCCTTCAGGTTGCCGCCGACGTGGCCGACCCGGATGTCGCCGGACGCGGTGTTCATCGAGACGTCGCCGGTGACGCGGTCGACCTGGACGTCGCCGGAGGCGTTGTTGACGCCGAGACGCGTGATCTGACCGGTGCACACCACGTCGGCGGACGCGACGTGGATGTCGACGCTGGAGTCGGTCGGTACGTGCACCGTGATCCGCAGCTTGGCCATCCGGCGGCCGAACAGCCACCCCACGCCGTTCGTGTCGGGCGTCTTGACGAGCAGCTTGTCGCCGGTGAGCTTCACGACGGTCTCGCCGGCCGCGGCGGCGGCACGGTCGTCGCCGGGGTCCAGCGGCTCCACCTCGACGGTCGCCGTGTCGCGCGGCTCGGCGACGATGTCGCACCGGCCGGCGGCGATCCTGATCGACGCGGACACGGGCGTGTCAACGGGGAACTCGTACATTGTCATGCTCCTCGGGTGCGGCGCCGGGTGGCGCCGGGACGGGTCATGCCTGGGCGAATCCGGTCACCCGCCTGCCGTAGCGGCGGCTCCCGGAGCTGGGCGCGCCGCCGCCGCGCACCGCGGTGCTGATGGCGCGTACGAGCCAGGCGTTGACGGAGATGCCCTCGGCGGACGCGGCCTGCTCGACCGACGCCTTCAGCGCCTCGGGCAGCCGCAGCGTGATCCGGGCGACGTCACCGGACTCCGCGTCGACGTTGGCCGGCGGCGGGGGACCGGCGGGGGCTCCCTCGCTGACGACCAGGTCGGCCGACCTGCCGCGCAGGCGTACCTCGACGGAGGCGTTGTCGAGCTTGGTGGTGATCTCGGCGGCGGCGTCGGACAGCGCTTCGAGGAGGCTCAGCCGGGCGGCGGCCTCCAGCGACCCGGCGAGCAGGGCGGCCGCGCGGCTCACGTCCTCGCCGCCGGGCGCCGCGCTGGCCTCCAGGTCCCGGCGCAACGTTTCCAGGTACGGGTTCAGGTCCATGGCACTATCCTGACAGCTCGGTGATGTCAACCAACGTGTACCTCCGGCGCCGGTGTCGGCCCGGTGCCCGCCGTGGATGCGTCCGGCGGGGTGTCGCGTCGTGGGCCGGATCGTCCCGGGTCTCGTGCCCGGACCTGCCGTAGAGCCAGCTCTCCCAGCGGTACCGCCCGGCGGTGTGGGTGGCGGGGTCGCGGGGTGCGGCGTCGAGGTCGCGGCGGACGACCTCCAGATCGATCGGTGACGTATGCATGACGCCACTATGGCATCAGTGGCGACGTCAGTCAATGTCAAACGGCCGTCGACGTCGGCGTCGCCCGATCGGACCACGTGCGGGTGGACCCCGGTACGTGGCACGTGTCGGTGTCGGAGCCGGACCCGGCGGCCGGTACCGTCGGGGGCGTCCAGCGGCGGGAGTGCGTCGGCCGCGGCAGTCGTGAATCACCGAGGGGGAGACCGTGCCCGAGATCGTTCCACCCACCGTGCGGCCCATCGCCTGGACCCAGTTCGCGCCGCCCCCGGACGTGCCGTGGGACACCGACGCCGACGGCGGCGAGGCGCTGGCCGAGTTCGCCGGCCGCGCCTGCTACCAGTCGTGGAAGAAGCCGAACCCGGCCACCGCCACCAACGCCGGTTACCTGCGGCACATCCTCGAGGTCGGCCACCTCTCGGTGCTGGAGCACGGCACGGTCACCTTCTACCTCACCGGCATCTCCCGCAGCCTCACCCACGAGCTGATCCGGCACCGGCACTTCTCGTACTCGCAGCTCTCCCAGCGGTACGTGCCGGAGCGCGACGCCGCGATGGTCGAGCCCGACGTCATCGCCGACGACCCGGAGCTGCACGCCAAGTTCGTCGAGGGCGCCGAGTCGGCGGTCCGGCTCTACACCGAGCTGCTGGAGGGACTGGAGAAGAAGTTCGCCGACGTACCGAACGCGACGCTGCGGCGCAAGCAGGCCCGCCAGGCCGCCCGCGCCGTCCTGCCGAACGCGACCGAGACCCGCATCGTGGTGACCGGGAACTACCGCGCCTGGCGCCACTTCGTGGCGATGCGCGCGTCCGAGCACGCCGACGTGGAGATCCGCGGACTGGCCATCGCCTGCCTGCGTGAGCTGCAGACGGTCGCGCCGAACGTGTTCGGTGACTTCACCATCTCCGCGCTCGACGACGGTACCGAGATCGCCACCAGCCCGTTCGTCAGCGAAGGGTGAGCGGCACGACCCCACCGCCGGTGGTGATCTGGGACGGCCCGGGCCGGCGCGTCCGATAGGTTGGTGGGCATGACGCACGACCCGCGCCGACCGTTCGGTCGGCTCCTGACCGCGATGGTCACGCCCTTCGGCCCGGACGGCGCCCTGGACGTCGACGGCGCCCAACGGCTCGCCGAGTACCTCGTCGACGAGCAGGGCAACGACGGGCTGGTGATCAGCGGGACCACCGGCGAGGCGCCGACCACCAGCGACCGGGAGAAGGAGACCCTGCTGCGCGCGGTGGTCGAGGCGGTCGGGGACCGGGCGCGCATCGTCGCCGGCGTCGGTACCAACGACACCGCGCACACCGTCGAGCTGGCCCGGTCGGCTGAGAAGGCCGGCGCGCACGGTCTGCTCGTCGTCACCCCGTACTACTCGAAGCCGCCGCAGGCCGGCCTGCTCGCGCACTTCACCCGGGTCGCCGAGGCGACCGCGCTGCCCGCCATGCTCTACGACATCCCCGGCCGGTCCGGCGTACCGATCGAGACGGAGACGCTGCTGCGGCTCGCCGACCACCCGAACATCGTCGCGGTCAAGGACGCCAAGGGGGACATCGCGGCCAGCTCGGCCGTGACCGGGCACGGTGGCCTCGCGTACTACTCGGGCGAGGACAAGCTGACGCTGCCGCTGCTCGCGGTCGGCGCGGTCGGCGTCGTCGGTACGCCGACGCACCTGATCGGCCGCGAGACGAAGGCGATGATCGAGGCGTTCGAGTCCGGTGACCACGCCGGTGCGCTGGCCCTGCACCACCGGCTGCTGCCCGTGTTCACCGGCTTCTTCCGTACCCAGGGCGTCATCCTGGTGAAGGCCGCGCTGAGCGCGCGCGGCCTGCCCGCCGGACCCGTACGCCCGCCGCAGGTCGACGCCACGGCGGCCGAGGTCGAGCGGATGCGCGCGGACTGCGCCGCCGCCGGCATCACGCTGTAGCCGGCCGCCGGCACCCCACACGCACCAACACCGGCTCGGGCCGGTTCGAAGTGAATAGGAGACACCCTGTGAGCCAGGCACACCCGGAGCTGGGCCCGCCACCTCCGCTACCCGCACAGTGTCTGCGGATCACCCCGCTCGGCGGTCTCGGCGCGATCGGCCGCAACATGACCGTGTACGAGTACGACGGTCGGTTGCTGGTCGTCGACTGCGGCGTGCTGTTCCCGGACGTGGACCAGCCGGGCGTGGACGTGATCCTGCCGGACTTCGGCATGCTGGCCGAGCGGCTGGACGACATCGAGGCGATCGTGCTGACCCACGGGCACGAGGACCACATCGGTGCCGTGCCCTACCTGCTCGCGCGTAAGCCGGACATCCCGCTGGTCGGGTCGCAGTTCACGCTGGCGCTGGTGGAGGCGAAGCTCGCGGAGCGGCGCATCACGCCGTACTCGCTGACCGTCAAGGAGGGCGAGACCGAGCGGCTCGGGCCGTTCGACTGCGAGTTCTTCGCGGTGAACCACTCGATCCCGGACGCGATGGCGGTGGCCATCCGTACCGGGGCGGGGACGGTGCTGCACACCGGCGACTTCAAGATGGACCAGCTGCCGCTGGACGGGCGGATCACCGACCTGGCCGGGTTCGCCCGGCTCGGCGGGGAGGGCGTCGACCTGCTGCTGTCCGACTCGACGAACGCGGAGATCCCCGGCTTCGTCACGTCCGAGCAGGAGATCCGGCCGGTCATCGACGGCATCTTCCGCAACGCGCGGGGCCGGATCATCGTGGCGTCGTTCGCCTCGCACGTACACCGGGTGCAGCAGGTGCTGGACTCGGCGGCGGAGCACGGCCGGAAGGTCGCGCTGATCGGCCGGTCGATGGTGCGCAACATGGGCATCGCCCGCGACCTCGGTCTGCTGCACATCAAGGGCGGCCTGGTCGTGTCGTTGGAGGAGGCCACCGAGCTGCCGGCCGACGAGATCGTGTTCATGTCGACCGGCTCGCAGGGCGAGCCGATGAGCGCGCTCGGCCGGATGGCCCGCGGCGACCACCGGCACGTCAAGATCGAGTCCGGCGACACGGTCGTCCTCGCCTCCTCCCTGGTACCCGGCAACGAGACCTCCGTGTACCGCGTGATCAACGCGCTGTCCCGGGCCGGCGCCACCGTGATCCACAAGGACGTGGCGCGGGTACACGTCTCCGGCCACGCGCCGGCCGGCGAGCTGCTCTACCTGCTCAACGTCGTACGCCCGAGCAACTTCCTGCCGATCCACGGCGAGTGGCGACACCTGCGCGCGCACGCCCGCCTCGCCGTGGAGAGCGGCGTACCGGCGGCGAACGTGGTGATGTGCGAGGACGGCGACGTCGTCGACCTGGTCGACGGCCGGGCCCGGCTCGTCGGCCACGTCCCCAACCGGTACGTCTACGTCGACGGCCTCGCGGTCGGCGACATCGGCGAGAGCCTGCTGACCGAGCGGCGGATCCTCGGCGACGGCGGGTTCATCGCCGCCACCGTGGTCGTGGACTCGGTGACGGGCAAGGTGGTCGGCGGGCCGACCGTGTCGGCGAAGGGCTTCTCGGAGGACCCGGCCGCGTTCGACCCGGTCATCCCGTTGATCACCGACGTGCTCGACAGGGCGGCGAAGGACGGGGTGAGCGACCCGCACCAGTTGCAGCAGCTCGTTCGCCGTTCGGTCGGCCGGTGGGTGAACGACACGTACCGCCGGCGGCCCATGATCGTGCCGAACGTGGTGGAGGTCTAGGGCCCGAAGATCCACGAAACGGGCCCCAGCCGCCGGGGGATGCCGGCGCGTTCCGGCACGTACGGCCGGTGGCCGGTGGGATGCTCACAGCGATGCCTTCCGCCGAGCCGGACGACGAACCGGATCGCGTCGGGAACCGGGCGCCGCGCCTGGTACCGGACGCGCCGCTGATCCTGCTGGCCGCCGGTGCCGGCGCCACCGAGGCGGTCAGCTACCTCGGCCTGGGACATGTGCTCACCGCGGTGATGACGGGCAACCTGGTGCTGCTCGGCGTGGCCGCCGGCGCCGGTGCCGGGCCCGAGGTCGTCCGCACCGTCGTCTCGCTCGTCGGGTACGTCGTGGGCGTGGCGGTCGCCGCCCGCTTCCTCGGCGGTACCCGCGCCGACGAGACGCATCCGTGGCCCCGGCGCGTCACGCACGCGATCGGCGTACAGGCCGCGTTCCACGTGCTGGTGCTGCTCGGGTGGCTGCTCGCCGACGGCCGGCCGGAGGGCGTCGGCCAGGCCGTGCTGGTCGCGGTGTCGGCGGTGGCGATGGGGTTCCAGGCCCGTTCGGTACAGGCGCTCGCTCTGCCCGCCGGCTCCACCACGTACCTGACCGGCACGCTCACCACCGTCACCGGACGGCTGGCGGTCGGCGGGCCGCGGGGCGGGCTGGGCCGGCTGATCGCCCTGGTGGCCGCGATGTTGGCCGGTGTGGCGATCGGCGCGCTGCTGATGACCACCGCCCGTCAGGCGGCGCCGGTGCTGCCGCTCGGCCTGACGTTCGTCGTGTTCGTCGCCGGCCTGCTGCACGGCCGCCGCTGATCGGCGGCCGGACCGTCACGGGTCCGGCAGGCTCGCGAGGAGACCGGCGAGGCCCCGCTCGTACATGGTGTCCGGGTCGATGCCGTCCGCGCCGACCCGGTCCAGCCAGGCCCGTACGGTCGGGTACCGCTCGGCGTCCAGCGTCTCGGCGAACTCCCGCCGCTGCCCGCGCGTCGGCTCCGGTACGCCGAACGGCTGCCGGCCGCCGATCGCCAGGCAGTGCCCCAGCGTGTACGTCGTGAGGTTGTTCAGCGCGTAGTTCGCCTCGACGAGGTCGAAGCCGGCGTCGGCGAGCAGCCGCAGGGCCGACTCGTACAGGCCGAGGCCGGTGCCGCCGGTGACCTCGTGTGTGGCCAGGGCCGGCAGCGCGCCGGGGTGCCGCAGCAGCGTCGCGCGAAGCGCCCGCATCGCGTCGGCCAGGACCGTACGCCAGGGTGTGCCCGGCGCCGGGTCGGGCATCCTGACCTCGGCGTACACCGCGTCGGTGAGGCCGGCGAGGATCGCCGCCTTGTCCGGTACGTAGTGGTAGAGCGACATCGCCTCGACGCCGAGCGCCCGGCCGAGCTTGCGCATCGACAGCGCCTCGACCCCGTCGGCGTCCGCGATCTCCAGCGCCGCGGCGAACACACGGTCCCGGCTGAGGCCGGCCCGCTTGCGGGGCGACGTGGCGGGCAACGATGCTCCTCGCATGGTCGGACGAAACCGATCGTAGGTACGCCGGAGCCCCCGACAGGTCGGCGGGGGCTCCGGGCGGACGGGCGTCAGGACTCGGCGGCGACCAGCTCGGCGATCTGCACGGCGTTGAGCGCCGCGCCCTTGCGCAGGTTGTCGTTGGAGACGAAGAACGCCAGGCCGTTGTCGACGGTCTCGTCACGCCGGATCCGGCCGACGAAGCTCGGGTCCGCCCCGGCCGCCTCCAACGGCGTCGGGATGTCCGACAGCGCCACCCCGGGCGCCGCGGCCAGCAGCTCCTGGGCCCGCTCGACCGTGAGCGGCGCCGCGAACCGGGCGTTCACCTGGAGCGAGTGCCCCGTGAACACGGGCACCCGTACGCACGTGCCGGAGACCTTGAGGCCCGGGATCGCGAGGATCTTGCGGGTCTCGTTGCGGAGCTTGTGCTCCTCGTCGGTCTCGCCGAGACCGTCCTCGACCAGCGACCCCGCGTACGGCAGGACGTTGAACGCGATCGGCCGCGCGAACTTCGCCGGCGCCGGGAACTCGACCGCCGACCCGTCGTGGGTCAGCGCGGCGGCGCCGTCGGCGACCTTGCGTACCTGCTCGTCCAGCTCGCGTACGCCGTCGAGGCCGCTGCCCGACACCGCCTGGTACGTGGCGACGACCATGCTCACCAGGCCGGCCTCGTCGTGCAGCGGGCGCAGCACGGGCATCGCCGCCATGGTCGTGCAGTTCGGGTTGGCGATGATGCCGCGCGGCCGGTTCGCCGCGGCCTTCGGGTTGACCTCGGCGACGACCAGCGGCACGTCGGGGTCCATCCGCCACGCCGACGAGTTGTCCACGACGACCGCGCCGGCCGCCGCGACCCGCGTCGCGAGTTTCTTCGACGCGCCCTTGCCGGCCGAGAACAACGCGATGTCCAGGCCGCGGTAGTCCGCGGTCGCCGCGTCCTCGACGGTCACCTCGGTACCCGCCCACGGAAGGGTCCGGCCGGCCGAGCGCGCCGAGGCGAACAGCCGCAGCTCGTCGACGGGGAAGTTCCGCTCCGCGAGGATGCGGCGCATGACGCCACCGACCTGGCCGGTGGCTCCGACGATCCCGATACGCATGGCCGGAGGTTACCCGGCCGGGCCGCGCGGCGTCCCGTTCGGGTGAGTCGGGACATACCCTGAACGGGTGGGCTTCCGCGCCGCGGCGCTGCTGGTCGTCGCCGTGCACCTCGCATACCTGGCGTACCTGGTCGCCGGCGGGTGGCTGGCGCTGCGGTGGCGCGGCACGATCGTGGTCCACCTGGCCGCCGTCGGGTGGGCGGTCGCGGTCGTCTCGTTCCGCCTGCCGTGCCCGCTGACCGCCGCACAGGACGCCCTGCGTACCCGGGCCGGCGAGGCACCGCTGTCGGGCGGTTTCGTCGACACGTACCTGCGGGGCGTGGTGTTCCCGACCGGCCACGAACTCGCCGCTCGGGTCGCGCTCGCCGCCGTCGTACTCGCCTCCTGGAGCCTGTACGTGCTGCGCCCGTACCGCCGCTGACCCGGATTTCTGGTTCGCTGCCGTGTCAGAACGAGGGTTTCGGGCAGCATCCGGCTACCGTGGGGAGCTATGGCTGGCCGGACGTCTGCTGCGAGCCGTGCCCGGACATCAGCGAAGAAGAAGACCGGCACGGCGGTTCGATCGTCGGCGCGTCGCCCGGCTGCGAAGCAGCCGGCCCGCCGAAAGAAGTCGGTACCGGCGAAGGCGGCCGGTGGGGCGTTCACGGGTGTGGCGCGTGGTGTCGGGTTCCTCGCTCGGGCGGTCGGCCGGCAGGCCGCCACCGCGCGCGAGCTGGATCCGGCGCACCGCCGCGACGGGCTCGGCCTGGCACTGCTCGGCGTCGGCATCGTGCTCGCCGTCGCCGTCTGGTTCCAGGCCGCCGGTCCCGTCGGACGTTACGTGGCGTACGGGGTGCGCTGGGTGATCGGCGCGGCCGCCGCGGCGTTGCCCGTGCTGCTGGTGTTCGCCGCGATCAGGGTGATGCGGCAGGCGCCGGACCCCGCGCACCGGGGCCGGCATCTCGTCGGCTGGACGGCGCTGCTGCTGTCCGCGCTGGGCCTGCTGCACCTGTTCCGCGGCCAGCCCGCCACCGCCGACGGCCGGGCGTACGCCGGCGGCATCGTCGGCGATCTCGTCGGCGGGCTGCTTGCCCGCGCGGTGACCGTCTGGGTCGCCGTACCGCTGCTGATGCTGCTGCTGGTGTTCGGGGTGCTGGTGGTGACGGCGACGCCGGTCAACCGGATCCCGGACCGGCTGCGGCACCTGCGTGACCTGGCGTTCGGCCGGGTCACGGCGCCGGAGGCGGGCGCCGACGCCGAGCCGGCCACGGCCGAGGACACTCCGGTACGGCTGCGCCGGCCGTCCCGCCGCCGGCAGGCCAGGGTCGCGGCCGACGAGCCCGAGCCGGAGCCGATCCCGGCGCCGCTCGACGAGATGCTCGAACCGCCGCCGCCGAAGCGCCGGCGGAAGACACCGGAGCCGCCCGAGCACGGCCCGCTGCCGCCCACCCGGGCCGAGCAGCTCGCGCTGTCCGGGGAGGCCGGCGACTACCGCCTGCCGCCGCCGGATCTGCTCCGCAAGGGTGGCCCGGCGAAGGCCCGCAGCAAGGCCAACGACGAGGTCATCGCCGCCCTGCAGGGCGTGTTCGAGCAGTTCAACGTGGACGCGGCGGTCACCGGCTTCACCCGCGGCCCGACCGTCACCCGGTACGAGATCGAGCTGGGCTCCGGCGTGAAGGTCGAGCGGATCACGCAGCTCTCCCGCAACATCGCGTACGCGGTGAAGAGTCCGGACGTGCGGATCATCAGCCCGATCCCGGGCAAGAGCGCGGTCGGCGTGGAGATCCCGAACACCGACCGCGAGGACGTCATCCTCGGCGACGTGCTGCGCAGCCGGGCCGCCACGTCCGACCAGCATCCGATGGTCGTCGGGCTGGGCAAGGACATCGAGGGCGGCTTCGTCGTGGCGAACCTGGCCAAGATGCCGCACATCCTGGTCGCCGGCGCCACCGGCTCCGGCAAGTCGAGCTGCATCAACACGCTGCTCGTCTCGATCCTGTCCCGGTCCACCCCGGACGAGGTACGCCTGCTGCTGATCGACCCGAAGCGCGTCGAGCTGACCAGCTACGAGGGCATCCCGCACCTGGTCACGCCGATCGTGACGAACCCGAAGAAGGCGGCTGACGCCCTCGCCTGGGTCGTCCGCGAGATGGACATGCGGTACGAGGACCTTGCCGCGTCCGGCGTCCGGCACGTCGACGACTTCAACCGCAAGGTACGCAACGGCGAGATCACCGCTCCGCCCGGCAGCGAGCGCGTCTACCGGCCGTACCCGTACCTGCTGGTCATCGTCGACGAGCTGGCGGACCTGATGATGGTCGCGCCGCGCGACGTCGAGGACGCGATCGTCCGCATCACCCAGCTCGCCCGCGCCGCCGGCATCCACCTGGTACTCGCCACGCAGCGGCCGAGCGTCGACGTGGTCACCGGCCTGATCAAGGCGAACGTGCCGTCCCGACTGGCGTTCGCGACGAGCTCCCTGGCCGACTCACGGGTCATCCTGGACCAGCCGGGCGCGGAGAAGCTGATCGGCCGCGGCGACGGGCTGTTCCTGCCGATGGGTGCGAGCAAACCGGTCCGGCTGCAGGGTGCCTGGGTCGCCGAGCCGGAGATCCACGACGTGGTCCGGCACTGCATCGACCAGCGCCAGCCCGAGTTCCGCGACGACGTGCTGACCGTCGCGACCGACAGCAAGAAGAAGGTCGACGAGGACATCGGCGACGACCTCGACCTGCTGCTGCAGGCGGCGGAGCTGGTGGTCACGTCCCAGTTCGGGTCGACCTCGATGCTCCAGCGCAAGCTGCGCGTCGGCTTCGCGAAGGCCGGCCGGCTGATGGACCTGATGGAGACCCGCGGCGTGGTCGGCCCGTCCGAGGGTTCCAAGGCCCGGGACGTGCTGATCAAGCCGGACGAGCTGGAGGACATGCTCGCCAGCATCCGCGGCGAGGGCGAGTAGCTCAGCGCGCCGGGCGTTCGTCCACGTCCGACCGCTTCCACAGGTACGCCCGGCCGCGGGCGAGCACGCCCACCAGGGACACGACGGCGACCACGCACCACACGCCCTCCAGGAGCAGGAACCCCCACTCCCGGCCGAGCAGTGCGAGGACGGCGAGCACGCCCGACCCGAGCGCGTTGACCACGAGGTACGCCAGGGACTTGGCGTCGACGGCGCCGATCTGGGTACCGAAGAATCCGACGAGCACCAGGACGGCGCCCACGATCTGAAGAATGTCAGCCATGGTGTGTTGCGCGCCGTCTTTGCACGTCCGGGTACGCCGCGCCCCTCGTCCGGTGCGGGCCGGGGAACCCGGCCGCCGCATCCAGCCTAGCCACGTCTTTGTGCCCGGTGATCACGGGTGCGGAACCTCACCACCTTCACGCCGTGCCCCCGGTGTGGTGTGTCCGCCACCGGCCGGGTCGGTAGGCTCGGTTCGTGTCTGCCGCCGAATCCCCCCGCCGTGTCGCCATGCTCACCCTCGGGTGCGCCCGCAACGAGGTCGACTCCGAGGAGCTGGCCGCGCGCCTCGCCGCGGACGGCTGGGAGGTGACCGACGACGGCGCCGCCGCCGACGTGGTGCTGGTCAACACCTGCGGATTCGTGGAGCAGGCCAAGCAGGACTCCATCGACACGCTGCTCGCCGCGGGCGACACCGGGGCGAAGGTCGTCGCCGCCGGCTGCATGGCCGAGCGGTACGGCAACCAGCTCGCGGACAGCCTCCCCGAGGCGGACGCGGTGCTCGGCTTCGACGACTACCCGGAGATCTCCGACCGGCTCACCACGGTGCTGGCCGGCGGCACGATCGCCGCACACACTCCGCGGGACCGCCGCACCCTGCTGCCGATCACCCCGGTCGAGCGGCACACCACGCGGCCCGTCGTACCCGGGCACGGGGACGGCGACGAGCACACCCCGGCTCACCTGAAGGTGCTGCGGTACCGGCTGGACCGCGGCCCGGTCGCCTCGCTGAAGCTGGCGTCGGGCTGCGACCGCCGGTGCGCGTTCTGCGCGATCCCGTCGTTCCGCGGCGCGTACCTGTCGCGTACCCCGGACGAGGTGCTCGCCGAGGCCGAGTGGCTGGCGACCCAGCGTGCCCGCGAGCTGGTCCTGGTCAGCGAGAACTCCTCGTCGTACGGGAAGGACCTGGGCGACCCGCGAGCCCTGGAGAAGCTGCTGCCGCGGCTGGCGAAGGTGCCCGGCATCGTCCGGGTCCGGGTCAGCTACCTGCAGCCGGCCGAGATGCGTCCCGGCCTCGTCGAGGTGATCGCCGGCACGCCGGGCCTCGCGCCGTACTTCGACCTGTCGTTCCAGCACGCCAGCGAGCCGGTGCTGCGGCGGATGCGCCGGTTCGGCAACACGGAGCGGTTCTGGGAGCTGCTGGCCACGGCCCGCGGCATCGCGCCGGATCTGGGCGCCCGTACCAACGTGATCGTCGGCTTCCCCGGCGAGACCGAGGACGACGTGGCCGAGCTGGAGCGCTTCCTGACCGGCGCCGAGCTGGACGCGATCGGCGTCTTCGGCTACAGCGACGAGGACGGCACCGAGGCGGCCACGATGTCCGGCAAGGTCGACCCGGACGAGGTGACCGCCCGCGTCAACCGGATCAGCGCCCTCGTCGACGAGCTGGTCGCGCAGCGCGCCGAGGACCGCGTCGGCAGCACCGTCGAGGTACTCGTGGACAGCGTCGACGAGGAGATCGAGGGACGAGCCGCGCACCAGGCCCCCGAGGTCGACGGTACGACGACGCTCACCACTGACGGCGGCCTCGACCTGCGCCCCGGTGACCTGGTCACGGCCCGGGTCGTCGACTCGGTCGGCGTCGACCTGTACGCGGAGCCCGAGGCGGTACTGGACCGCGCGCCGGGCGGTCCCCGATGACCGAGGCGGCCCCGGGGGCGACGAGCCCGGGTCCGCCCTCGCCGCCGGCCCGACGAGAGGCGGTACCGGTGGCCCCGCTGGTCAACCCGGCGAACGCGTTGACCGCGCTGCGCCTGGTCCTGGTGCCCGTCTTCGTGTGGATCGCGGTCGCCTCGCACCTGGTCGCCGCCGACTGGCGGATCGTGGCCTGCGTGGTGTTTCTCGTCGCGTCCGTGACCGACTTCGCCGACGGCTGGCTGGCCCGGTCCCGCAACCTCGTCACCCCGTTCGGCAAGGTCGCCGACCCGATCGCGGACAAGGCGCTGACCGGCTCCGCGCTCATCGTCCTGTCGGTGTACGCGGGGCTGCCGTGGTGGATGACCGCGGTGATCCTGGCCCGCGAGGCGGGCGTGACCGCGCTGCGCTTCTGGGTACTGCGGCACGGCGTGATCGCGGCGAGCCGTGGCGGGAAGATCAAGACGGTGCTGCAGATCGTCGCGATCGCGTGGTACCTGTTCCCCTGGCCGGATCCGGTCGCCGGGCTCGGCTTCTGGATCATGCTGGTCGCGCTGCTGGTCACCGTCGGCACCGGCTTCGACTACGTGTTCCGGGCGCTGGCGCTGCGTCGCCGCGGATCGGCCGCCCGGTGAGCGCGGCCGCCGACGTCGTCGCCGCCCTGTCCGGCCGGGGCGAGACGCTCGCCACGGCCGAGTCGCTGACCGGCGGCCAGCTCGCCGCCACCGTCGTCGACGTACCCGGCGCCTCGGCCGTCCTGCGCGGCGGGCTCATCGTGTACGCGGTGGACCTCAAGGCGTCGCTCGCGGGGGTACCCGAGGGTCTGCTGGCCGAGCGCGGGCCGGTCGACCCGGACGTGGCGCGGGCGCTGGCCCGCGGCGCCCGGGAGCGCTGCGGCGCAACCTGGGGCCTCGGTACGACCGGCGTGGCCGGCCCGGAGTCGCACGGCGGTGCCCCCGCCGGCACCGTGTACGTGGGGCTCGCCGGTCCCACCGGCGAGCTCGCCGAGCGTCTCGCCCTGCCCGGCGACCGCGCCGCGGTACGCGCCGGTACGGTCGCCGCCGCGCTCGCGTTGCTGCTGCGTTCGCTCGGCTGAGCCCGCGCCGTCGCTGTCGCCGTCGCCCCGGACGGTGGAGATCATCGCGAGGTACTGTGGTGCATCACCCGGTGGGCCATGGTGTCGGCACCGCCCTGGCGCGGTACCGTGGCGAACATCCCGGTTCGTGCGGGGCGTCGCGCGGATCGGTTCGTCGGTCGGGGTTGCAAGGTCGCCGGAGGAGGTGCGCGATGGTCCTGCTGCGCAGGGTCCTGGGTGACACGCTGCGCGAGCGTCGGCTCGTCCAGCACCGGACACTCCGTGACGTCTCGACCGAGGCGAAGGTGAGCCTCGGCTACCTCTCCGAGCTGGAGCGCGGTCAGAAGGAGGCGTCCAGCGAGCTGCTGTCCTCCATCTGCGAAGCGCTCGGTGTGCAGCTCTCCGATGTGTTGCGCGAGGTCAGCGACACGTTGGCGCTGGCGGAGGAGATGGCGGGCGTGCTGCAGCCGGTCGGCGCCGGAAACGGCGGCGAGCTGGCCACCGCCGAGGAGCCTGCGCCGGTGCCGTCGGGCACCGTCACCGACTCGGTGGGTTCCGTGCCGCTGCATCCGCGGGCGACGGCGACCCTGACCCGGCCGGTCCGCGCCACGTCCCGGTCCCGCAGCGAGGTCCGACGCAGCGAGCCCAGGCGCAAGGAAGTCGTCTTCGCCGCCTGAGCGTGCGCACGGTCCCACGTTCGGTGGATTCATGGGTACCTGATGCCGCGCGCACCCCGAGATCGACCTGGGGGGGCACCCGGGCGTTGCCCGTAAAGCCGCTCGGGGACTCTCGTCGGGCACCGCTTTCGGGCACACTTGACGTCGTGCGGGTAGACCCGCGACGGGGGTACGACGGTCCGGCGGAGGTGACGATGCGGGCTGGGGCGTTCGAGGCGACACCGGCGACCGCGTGGTTGCTGATGGTTTGTGCCGATGATGTCGTAATCTCCCGCCGGGGGCGGCGTGACGATCGTCGCGTTCGCCTGACACGATGGGATGAACGCGTCGAGGTCGGCGCTAGCTGAGCCGCAGAGAGGACCGCGAACAATGGCGAACCCGTTCGTCAAGGGCTGGCGATACCTGATGGCGCTGTTCGGCGCCAAGATCGACGAGTACGCCGATCCGAAGGTGCAGATCCAGCAGGCGATCGAAGACGCGCAGCGCCAGCACCAGGCGTTGACGCAGCAGGCTGCCGCGGTCATCGGCAACCAGCGGCAGCTGGAGATGAAGCTGTCCCGGCAGATGTCGCAGGTCGAGCAGCTCCAGGGGCAGGCCAAACAGGCGCTGGTGATGGCGGACAAGTCCCGCGCCGAGGGCGACGAGGCGAAGGCACAGCAGTTCGAGCAGACCGCGCAGGTCTTCGCGACGCAGCTGGTCTCGGCCGAGCAGTCCATGGAGGACCTGAAGACGCTGCACGACCAGTCGATCGCGGCGGCGCAGCAGGCCCGCAAGGCCGTGGACGACAACGCGCTGATGCTCAAGCAGAAGCTCGCCGAGCGGACGAAGCTGCTCAGCCAGCTCGAGCAGGCCAAGATGCAGGAGCAGGTGGCCAACTCGCTGCAGAGCATGTCCGACCTGGCTGCGCCCGGCAACACCCCGTCGCTGGACGAGGTGCGCGAGAAGATCGAGCGGCGGTACGCGAACGCCATGGGCCGCGCCGAACTCGCGCAGAACTCGGTCGAGGGCCGGATGCTCGAGGTGCAGAAGTCGAGCCTGGACATGGCCGGCAACGCCCGCCTGGAGCAGATCCGGGCGAGCATGGCCGGCGATCAGCTGACCAGCGCGCCCGCGCAGAAGGCCGTACCGTCCGGCTCGTCCGGTCAGGGCGGCGAGACCGCCGGCGTGGCGCGCCTGGAGCAGCTTCGGCAGAACATGAACAAGAACGGCAACACCGACGCCTCGGCGGGCTGAGCCCCGCCCGACGGGGGAGGTACGCGGCATGGCGGAGACACGCGACCAGCGGCTCCGCCGGGTGCGCCGGCTGCGCCGGGCGGCCCGGCGGTGGACGGTTCTCGGTGCTGGGTTGACCGGCGCCACCGCCGTCCTCACGCCGTACGCCGGGCTGGGTCTGCCCGACGCGTTCTGGGCCGCCGGTGCGGGTGTGGCCGTCGTGATGGCCGTGTTCCGCTGGCGGGACCACCGGGTTCTGGCGGCGCTGCCGCTGCCGGCGGAGCGGGCGCAGGTGGGGCCGGGGGAGGCGGCGCGCGCCGCGATGCGCGCGGCGCTGGCCGCCAATCCGGTCGCCCGCGCGGCGGTCGACGAGGTGAGCCGGCGTGCCGGCCGCCGCCGGTTCCGTGGGTCGGCCGCGGCTCCGGCATGGGCCCGGCTGGACGCCGCCGCGTCGGCCCTGACCGACCTCGGGGGGCCGATCGGCGAGCAGGTCGAGGAGGCGCTGACCGAGGCTGCGGCGGCCGAGCGGTCCCTGCGTGAGCTGGCCGGCCGGGTGTTGACCGTGGAGCGCGCGTTGCGTTTCGCCGGCCCGGACTCGCGTGTCCCGCTCGGCGAGGCGCGTTCGGTGCTGATGGTCCGGCTTGAGGACGGCGTCGCGACGTACGAGCGGCTCGTCGCGGCGGTGGCCGCGTGCGCCGCCGAGCACGGGGTCGCCGAGGACACCGTGGCCGCGTCCCGGCTCGCCGACGCCGCGGACCGGATGGCCGCCTTCGCCCAGGGCCTGGCCGAACTGCGCGACATGCGGGCGCCCGCGAGCTGACCTTCGCCCGGGTGGCCGTTCTCACACGACGGCGTGCCGTCCTGTCCACCGATCGAGTTTGTCGCCGTACGCGCGATCGGGGAGAGTTGCGACGGACCGCGCCAGCCGACGCCCGGCCGGCGCACAGCCAGCACCTGGACACCCGTCGTACGGTCTGGCGGAGACGACGTCGACCGGCCGGAGGTGGCGGTGGAGCACGCGGAGCCTCGCCGCCCGGTCCCGAGTCTGCTGCGGCGTGCGGTGGGCGTGCTGCCCGGCCCACGGCGTACCCCGGTGACGTTCGGCTACCTGGTCGTCCTGCTGGCGACGACGGCGGTGCTGCACCTGGTCAGCCCCGGTACGGCGGAGCGGCTGTTGGCCGATTCGAGTACCAACGTCGAGCAGTTGACGAGCCACCCGGTGCGGGTGCTGGTGACGTCGGCGCTGTGGCTGCCGGGCGGCCACTGGCTGCCGTACGCGGTGGGGTTCGCGGCGACGCTGGGGCCGCTGGAGCGGCGGCTGGGCGGGTTGCGCACGCTGCTGGTCGTCGGTACCGGGCACGTGCTGGTGAGCCTGCTGACCGAGGGCGGTGTCGCCGTCGGGATCGGGATGCGTTGGCTGCCCGCCGCGGACGCGTCACAGCTCGACGTCGGCGCCAGTTATCTGTTGATGACCGCGATCGGCGCGACGCTGGGGCTGCTGCCGACGGCGGTGCGTTGGCCCGTGTCGGTGACCGCCGCGGTGCTGCTCGCCGTGCCGCTGTGGGCGGATCCGGACATGACCGCGATCGGCCACCTGCTCTGTCTGGTCACCGGGGTGGCGTTCTGGGCGCTGCTGCGGCGGTACGGGCTGATGGGGACTATGTGGCCCGGCGAACGCCCCGGGGTACGCCCGCGGCCGGCACGCGGCGCCCGGGTGGTCACCGCCGACGCGGAAGCAGCACCCTGAGCACGGTGAGCGCGAGATAGCCGGTGCCGGCGGCGCCGGCGACGAGGGCGACCAGGGCGGCGGTCGTGGCACCGAGGCCGCCGGTCACCAGCAGCGCGACGTAGCCCGCGGTGGCGATCACCGCGAACCCGGCCACGTACGCCAGGTAGGAGCGCCAGCGGAAGGCAGGCGCGTCGGCCGGCGGGGCGGGTCGGCGGTCGAGTCGGACTGCGCGGGCGAGCGCGACGACCAGCACCGCGAGTACGCCGAGCGTGCCGGCCAGCGTGACCGCGTCGGGCCGGTACCGGATGATCCCGACGACCGACCAGGCGACGGCGACGAGTGCGGCGCCGGCCACGACCGCCCGCGGCACGGGGCCGACCGGCCCGCCCCAGCGGCGGTGTGCGGCGACCAGTGCGGTGAGCGTGGCCGCGTTGACGACCAGCGCGGCGGCGAAGATCGTCGGCTGCTGGTGCCCGAAGCCGGCGAAGACCCCGGTGAGGACGGCCAGCGCGACGAGCACCGCGCGCAGGCGGGCGCGGGGCAGCCGCGCCGCGTACGGCGTGCCGAACACGGCGGCGCCGGCCAGCACGGGTACCAGCGCCGACAGGACCGGGTGGTACGTGCCGACCAGGGTGACGGACTCCCACGGGGCGAAGCCGCCGATCGCCGGGAGTACCGGCCGGGGGTCGCCGGCCCGCGCCCACACCGCGTGCGTCACGAACGCCTCACCGGCGAGCCCGATGACCGCGCCGGCCAGGTAGAGCGTGCGCAGGGAGAGCGGGCCGTACCGGCCGACGAGCGCGGCGAGCAGCACCGCGTACGGCAGGTAGGTGGCGAGGTCGGGGACGGACAGCAGGGGCGCGGGCGTGGCGTTGCCGACGTAGCAGGAGCAGAGCAGCACGACGTACGCGAACAGCGCCAGGCCGAGGACGGCGGCGGACCGGCGTCGCCGCGGCGTCGGGACGGTCGGCGCGGCGGTGGTCACATCGGCCGGACTGGACATGGGGCACACCGTAGTGCGGGTGACGCGCCCGGCGCGCCCCAAGAACATGACTTTTTCTCGCGTAACTCTGGATTACGTGGAAATGATCATTCATGCTGATTGTGCCCAGTTCGGTTCGCTTGTCCGAAAGTGAGGTGGCCCGATGAGAACGTCACGTGGTCGACGGAGACTCGGCATCGGCGTGGGTGTCGGCGCGGTGCTGGCACTCGTGCTGGGCGTCGCGGGCCCGGCATCCGCGGCGACCCAGACGGTCGCGTACCAGTTCCGTGCGAGCGCCGTCGGCCAGACCGGCACCGGCACGCTCAACCAGGACGTGGACGCGACCGCGCCGGCCACCGCGGCACCCGGCTCGGCCGTGTCCGTGGTCGTCGACCCCGCGCCGAACACCGTGCCCACCAGCGCCTCGGGATACGCGGTGAAGGACATCAAGGACGTCAAGATCCTCCTGCCGGTACCGGTCAACGCCAGCTACGTGTCGGCGTCGGTGTCCGGCGGCTCGAACCTCGGCGGTACCCCGACCGTCGGGCTCGACGGGACCGACGTCGTGCTCAGCGTGCCCGGACCGATCGCCGGCGGGTCGGCGTTCGAGCTGCCCACCATCACCCTCGACCTGACCGCCGGCGCGTCCGGCAGCCTCGACGTCCGGCTCGGCGGTACCAGCTACGACGACCCCGGCCTGACCTTCACCGCGGACGTCGTCGTGCTCGGGATCCCCGTCGGCGCCGCCGCGGTCGGCTACCCCGACCCGAACCCCACGCTGTCGACCACCACGATCGGCTGAACCCCGCCGCGCCGTACGGTCGGGCCGTGCGGCGCGGTCAGCCCGGGCCGGGGCCCGGCTGGCAGTTCGGACACCAGTACGTGACGCGGTCGTCGGACGGCCCGTGCCGGCGTACCGGGGTGCCGCAGCGCCGGCAGGGCCGCCCGCCCCGGCCGTACACGAAGGTGCGTTCGCCGTGCCGGTCGACCCCGGTGGTGACCTGCGACCAGCGGTCCCGGTTGGCGGTGAGCACGTCGTGCGCGAGGCGTACGAGGGCGGCGAGGTCGGGCACGTCGCGCACCGGCGTCCACGGCGACACGCCGCGCAGGAACGCCAGCTCCGACTTGTACAGGTTGCCGATGCCGGCGAGGCTCCGCTGGTCGAGCAGGGCCGCGCCGAGCTCGCGGTCGCCCGCCGCCGACAGCCGGCGTACCGCCTCGGCCGGGTCCCAGTCGTCGCCGAGCAGGTCCGGCCCGAGGTGACCGACCAGCCGCGCCTCCTCGGCCGTCGGTACCAGGGCGAGGTCGTGGACGCGGTCGCCGATCGCGCGTACCGACGCGGTGGCGAGGACCACCCGGACCGTGTGCGCCGGCCGGTACGCCCGGCCCGCGGGCCGGATCAGCCAGCGGCCGTCCATCCGCAGGTGCGAGTGCAGGGTGAGGCGGCGCTCGCCGCGCTCGAACCGGATCAGCAGGTGCTTGCCGCGGCTCGCCGCGCCCAGCACCAGCGAGCCGGTCAGGTCCACTGTGGACAGTGCCGGTACCCGCAGGTCGGCGGCGGTGAGCCGGGCGCCGGCGAGCGCCCGGTCGAGATACCGGGCGTGCAGCCAGACCGTGTCCCCCTCCGGCATCGCGACCGCCCGTCAGGCGGGGAACAGCCGGAGGACGTCGCCGGGCCCCAGCGCGTACCGCTCGGCGGCGGACCCGCCGTTGACGGCGAGGCTGAGCTGGTCCGCGGAATCCAGGAACAGCAACGGTTCGCCGCGCCCCACCGAGCCGAACGTGTCGCCGGCCCGTACCCGGAACCCGGTCGCCCCGGCCGCCACCGACACCGCGATCGCGGCGCCCAGCTCGGCAAGGATCTCCTGCCCCGCGGCGAGCTGCACGTTGCCGAACCGGTCCACGGTCAGCACCTCGACCTCCACGTACCCGTGGCCGCTGCGTACCACCGGCTCCGGCAGCGTGACCAGCTCGTCCTCGTCGAGCGGGGCGCCCGCCTCCGCGAAGGGGCGACCGGCCGCCAGGTGCGCGGCCACCGGCCCGAACACGTCCCGCCCGTGGAACGTGCTGCGCACGTGGTCCAGGTGCCACTCCGGCCGGTCCAGCACGACCGCCCGGCGGATGCCGCCCAGCTCCCGCGCTGCCCACGGCAGCAGCCCGTTGTCCGGGCCGACCAGCACGCTGTCACCGGCCTCGACCGCGACCGCGCGCCGGCTCGTACCCACCCCTGGGTCCACCACCGCCAGGTGCACCGCCGGCGGCAGGTACGCCACGGTCTGCGCCAGCACCACCGCGCCCCGCCGCACGTCGCCCGGCGGTACGTGGTGCGTCACGTCCAGGACCGGCACCTGCGGTGCGATCCGCGCCATCACGCCCTTGCACGCCGCCACGAACCCGTCGCGCGTCCCGTAGTCCGTGGTGAAGCTGATCCACCCGTACCCCGTGTCTCCCACGGCGGTCAGCGTACGTCGAGCCGGTGTTCGAGGTGGAGTTCGTCGTGCAGGTCGATGCCGTACGAGCCGGTGCGGGGGATGGCCGGCTTGACCCGGCGGGCCCGGTCGACGGCGCCCGGGTCGACGGCGACCAGGCGCATGCCGCGGCGCTGGTAGAAGCGCAGTGCGTCGAGGTTGTCGTTGGTGGTGACGAGCCAGACGCGGGTCAGCCCGCGCACGGCGGCCAGCTCGTAGGCGGCGGTCAGCAGGGCGGTGCCGGCGCCCGTACGCGGCGCGGTCGTCTCGATCGCCACCACCTCCAGCGCGTCGCCGTCCACCGCGTACGCGAGGACACCGGCGACGGTGCCGCCGCGCACGGCGACGAGGCGGGGGAGGGTGGCGGTGTCGTACGTGGTGTCGTGGCAGACGACGACCGTCGCACCGGGGGTGGACCAGGGCAGCCCGGCGGCGGCGACGGCCCCGGTGTCGTCCGGGCCGGCCGGGCGGACGGTGATCTCGCTCATGCCGGCCAGTCTGCCGCCGCGGCGGGGGTACCGGTGGGTGCGCGGTAGCGTCGCACCCGGCCAGGATGTCGGAACGGACGGGTTGGATCATGCGGCTTCGGGTGTTCACCGAGCCCCAGCAGGGGGCGACCTACGACGATCTGCTGCGGGTGGCGCGGCGTACGGAGGAATGCGGGTACGACGCGTTCTTCCGCAGCGACCACTACCTGAGGATGGGCGAGGTGAGCGGCGCGCCGGGGCCGACGGACGCCTGGATCACGCTCGCCGGGCTGGCCCGGGAGACGTCCCGGATCCGGCTCGGCACGCTGATGTCGGCGGCGACGTTCCGGCTGCCGGGGCCGCTGGCGGTGGCGGTCGCGCAGGTCGACCAGATGTCGGGCGGCCGGGTCGAGTTCGGCCTCGGCAGTGGTTGGTACGCCGAGGAGCACGAGGCCTACGGGATCGGGTTCCCGGCGCTGGGTGAGCGCTTCGAGCGGTACGCCGAGCAGCTCGCGATCATCACCGGCCTGTGGGAGACGCCGCCGGGCAAGACGTTCTCGTACGCGGGGCGGCACTACACGCTGACCGACGCGCCGGGGCTGGTCCAGCCGGCGCAGTCGCCGCGGCCGCCGGTGCTGATCGGCGGCTCGGGCAAGCGCCGCACGCCGGCCCTCGCCGCCCGGTACGCCGACGAGTTCAACGTGCCGTTCTCCTCCGTCGAGGACACCGGTCGCCTCTTCGACGGGGTACGGCAGGCGTGCCGGGACGCGGCCCGCGACCCGGCGAGCATGGTGTACTCCGCGGCGCAGGTGCTGTGCTGCGGCGCGAGCGACGCCGAGCTGCGGCGCCGGGCCGACGCGATCGGCCGCGACCTAACCGAGCTGCGTACCAACGGGTTGGCCGGGTCGCCCGCCGAGATCGTCGACAAGATCGGCACGTACGCGGAGCGAGGCACGTCCAGGATGTACCTACAGATGTTGGATCTTTCCGACCTCGACCACCTTGACCTGGTTGCCGCCGAGGTCCTGCCGCAACTGGGCTGACCTTCACGACAGCGACGGTTTCCGGCCTCTTGATCGACACGGGACGCTGGTGCAGTATGCCGGCAACTCGAACGAGGAGGTCGGATGACCGCACTGAGCAGGCGGGCACTGTTGGGCGGCGCGGGCGCGATGGCGGCCGCGACCGCCATCGGCACCCCGGCGTACGCCACGGACGCGGCACGCGACACGTCGGGCCGGGAGTACGTCGAGGTCCAGCTGCTGGACATCACCGACTTCCACGGCAACAACAGGACGCCCACCTCGGCCGCCGACGGCTGGATCCCGGCCGGTCCGAACGGGGAGAACATCAACGTCGGCGGCGCCGCGTACCTGGCGACGCACCTGAAGCGGCTGCGCGCCCCGCGCAACTCGATCTTCTTCTCCGCCGGCGACAACTTCTGCGGCGGCCAGCCGCTGGACAACAAGATGCTGTCCGACGAGTCGACGGTCGAGGTACTGAACGCGCTGGGACTGCGGTTCTCCGCGCTCGGCAACCACGAGTTCGACTACGGCGTCGACTACCTGCTCGACCACATGATCGCCGGCCGGCCCGTCGGCGTACCGGGACGTGACTCGGACTTCGTCGACTCCACCGGGCGACGGTTCCGCGGCCTCGCCTTCCCGTACTACTCGGCGAACATCCTGTGGCGCTCGACCGGCAAGCCGGTACTGCCGCCGTACAACATCGAGTGGGTCGTCGGCCCGGACGGCCGGCGGTACCCGATCGGGTTCATCCACCTCACGCTCACCGGCACGCCGACCGGATCCAGCTCGTACAACCCGCACCTGACCAGCGTCGACGAGGCCGAGGCCGCCAACCGGTACGCGAAGGTGCTGAAGGCCAAGGGCGTGCGGGCGCTGGTCGTCGTGGTCCACGACGGGGCGCAGCAGAACGACAACTGGCACGCGCCGATCAACGGCTCCGACATGTCGACCGGGCCGGCGCTGCAACTCGCCGCGACGATCGACCCGGACGTGTGCGCGATCGTCACCGGGCACTGGCACTGGTGGTTCAACGCGATGCTGCCCGACCCGGCCGGCAACCCGCGCCCCGTCGTCGAGGCCAGCCACGCCGGGCAGATGGTCAACGAGATCCTGCTGCGGCTCGACCCGCGTACCGGTGCGGTGCTGCGCGATCTCACCGTGTCGACGAACCACCCGGTGACGCTGGACGTCACGCCGGACCCGCGGATCGCGCGGATCGTCGACTACTGGACCGCCCGCGGCCAGGAACGGTACGACACCGTCGCCGGGCACCTCACCGGCGACATCACCCCGACGCTGTCGGCGACCGGTGAGAGCACGATGGGTGAGCTGGGCGCCGACCTGCTGTACTGGTCGGCCAACCGGCACCGCGACGGCCGCGCCGACCTCGCGATCGCCGCCGCGAAGCCGATCACCGGCTCCAACGCCTTCGCCGGCACCCTGCGGTACGCGAAGGGCACGACCTCGGCCGCGGACGCCGACGGCGTGATCCTCTTCGGCGAGGCGTACTCGCAGCTCGGGTACGAGAACCCGATCCTGTCGGTGACGCTGACCGGGCAGCAGATCCACGACGCGCTGGAACAGCAGTGGCAGACGCAGCCCGACGGCTCCGTGAAGTACGGTCCGCTGAACTTCTCGGCCAACGTCCGCGCGACGTTCGACACCCGACGGGCGGTCGGTGACCGGGTCGACCCGGCCGCGTTCCTCGTCGACGGCGCGCCGCTGGACCTCTCCCGCTCCTACCGGGTCGCCGGGCTGGGATACACGCTGATCGGGGCCGACGGGTACAAGGCGCTGAGCGGCTTCACCGACCCGTACCGGAACGGGCGCGACCACGAGGAGTTCGTCGCGTACCTGCGGTCGCACCCGTCGATCAGCCCGTCACCGCTGGACCGGGTGACGATCCTGACCTAGTCCCAGCAGAGGCAGAACGGGTGGCCCGCCGGGTCGAGGTAGACCCGCCAGTTGCCACCCGGCTGCGTCTCCGGCTTCGTGGCGCCGAGCGCGAGTACCTTCTCCTCGGCCGCGTCCACCTCGTCGGCGGCGACGTCCAGGTCCAGGTGGAACTGCTGCGGCCGGGTCGGGTCGGGCCAGCTCGGCGCCCGGAAGTCGCTCGCCCGCTGGAACGCCAGCCGTACGCCGGCGCCGTCGTCGGCGAGGTCGACCCAGCTGTCGTCCGACTCGGTGACCGGCCATCCGGTCAGCTCGGCGTAGAACGCGGCGAGCGCGTGCGGGTCCGGGCAGTCGAGTACCACCGTGGTCAGGCGAGCGATGCCGCTCATGGTCTGTTCCCCCTCCAAGTAACCGGTCAACGCAGTATGCCGGTTGCGTCGATCCGCGCGCAACCGGTGTTCGGGTTACGGTGGTGTCGGTGCGACGAGTCAGGCACGCAGCCGCAGGCCGCGTGGGGTGACCCGGAAGCCGGCCGTGGTCAACGCGGCCGACAGCGGCGTCGACTGCACCGGTACGCCGTCCGCGCGCTCCACCGCCAGCGCACCCAACGCCCCCGACCGGACCGCGCCCGCGAGCGCGGTCGCCGCCGCGGCCAGACTCGGCCCGTCGTCGGTGAACGACAGCAGGGTCCGGCCGCCGCGCTCCACGTACAGCGCGAGGTCGCCGGCGACCAGAACGACCAGGGCGCCCGACTTCCGGCCCGGCCGGTGCCCGGACGACTCATGGTCGGCGGCGCGGTCCGCGGCGGGGCGGTCCGGCCAGGGCAGGGCCGCCCCGTACGGGTTGGCGGGGTCGGTCGCGGCCAGCACCAGCGGCTCGACCGGGCGCTCCGGCCGCCGGCCCCACCCCGCACTGTCCACATCGGACGAACGGTCCGCCAGCGCGCGCAGCCGGTCCACCGCGCCCGGCACCGCGAACTGCGCCGCCCCCAACGACTCCACGAAGTAGCCCCGGCGGGCCGCGCCACGCTCCTCCAGCGCGGCGAGCACCGGGTACACCCCGGCGAAGCCGCCCGGCACCTGCTCGGCGGCGACCGCGCCGCGGGTCAGCACGCCGTGCCGCTCCAGCAGCGCCTCCGCCCGCGCGGCGGCGCGCCGGGTCGGATCCGGATCCCGGTCCGGCAACCGGTACCACCGGCCGGCGGCGCTCGGCGGCCCCGCCCGGGTCGGCAGCGCGCCCCGGCGCAGCGGCGCCGGCCGACGGTACCGGGAGCGGGCCGGTGCGGGACGGGACCGGTGCGCGCCGCCGCCGGACAGCAGGGCGCGCAGCGGGGCGAGCGTGTCGTTCGACAGGTGGCCGGCCCAGACCAGGTCCCACAGCGCGGCCGTCAGCTCCTCGTCGGTGACCGCGGCGCCGAGCGCCGCGCCGACCCGGTCGGCCAGGTCGCGGAAGAACAGCGCCTGCCCGCCGTCCAGCGCGTCCAGCAGCGCCGCCGGCAGTACGCCCTCGGCGAGGCCCGGCTCGGGCGGCGGCAACAGCAGCTCGGCGGTGTCGGCGAAGGCGAGCGTGACGTACCCGTCGGAGGAGGGGAGTGCGCCGGCGCCGGCCCACACCACCTCGCCGGACGCGCACAACTGGTCCAGGTACGCCGGGGTGTAGTCGGCGACGCGGGCCGGCAGCACCAGCCGCTCCAGCGCCGAGGCCGGCACCGCCACACCGGCCAGCTGCTCGATCGCGCCGGCCAGTGCGTCCACCCCGCGCGCCCCCTCACCGACGTGCTGCCAGCGGGGCAGGAACGCGGCCAGCGCGCGCGGCGGCGACGGCTCGATCTCCTTGCGCAGCGCGGCGAGGGAACGCCGGCGCAGGATCCGCAGCACCTCCGCGTCGCACCACTCGGTGCCGGACCCGCCCGGCGTGAACTCGCCGGTGACCAGCCGGCCGGACGCCACCAGCCGGCGCAGCCCGTCCTCGACCACCGCAACGCCCAACCCGAACCTGGCCGCGCAGCTCGCCGCGTGGAACGGGCCGTGTGAGCGTGCGTAGCGGACGAGGAGGTCGCCGAGGGGATCCGCGACCGGCTCCGTGAACGCCTCCGGTACGCCGACCGGCAGCGCCACGCCCAGCGCGTCCCGGACCCGGCCGGCGTCCTCGATCGCGAGATGCCGGTCCGTACCGGCGATCCGCACCACGATCGCCCGGCGTGACGCCACCAGCTCGGCCAGCCACTCCGGCTCGACGCCGCGCGCCGAAGCCTCCACAGTGGACAGATCGCCGACCAGCCGCAGGATCTCCGCGGCGTCCTCCGCGTCGCGGGCCCGGCGGTCCGGCGTCAGCCACTGCAACCGCCGTTCGGTCTCCGCCACCACCTCGGGATCGAGCAGCTCGCGCAGCTCGGCCGCGCCCAGCAGCTCCGCGAGCAGCGTCGGGTCCAGCTCCAGCGCGGCGGCGCGGCGCTCGGCGAGCGGGGCGTCCCCCTCGTACAGGAAGGCGCCGACGTAGCCGAACAGCAGGGACCGCGCGAACGGCGACGGGCGCGGCGTCTCGACCTCGACCAGCCGTACCGACCGGGACGACACCGAGCGCATCAGGTCGGTGAGCGCGGGCAGGTCGAACACGTCGCGCAGGCACTCCCGGGCCGCCTCCAACGTGATCGGGAAGTCGGCGAACTCGCGCGCCACGTCGAGCAGCTGTGCGGCACGCTGCCGCTGCTGCCACAGCGGCGTACGCCGGCGGGGGTCGCGCCGGGGCAGCAGCAACGCCCGCGCCGCGCACTCCCGGAACCGGGCCGCGAACAGCGCTGACGTACCGACGGTGGAGCGGACCAGCTCGTCCAGCTCGTCCGGGTCGAACGCGACGAGGTCCGCGCCGGGCGGCTCGTCCGCGGTGTCCGGCAGCCGCACGACGATCCCGTCGTCGGCGGGCTGCGCCTGCGCGTCCACCCCGTACCGCTCGCGGAGCCGGGCGGCGATCGCCAGCGCCCACGGCGCGTTGACCCGCTGGCCGAACACCGAGTGGACGACCATCCGCCAGTCGCCCAGCTCGTCCCGGAACCGCTCCACCAGCACCGTCCGGTCGTCCGGTACGTGCCGGGCCGACTCCCGCTGCTCCGCCACGTAGCGCACGAGGTTGCCGGTGGCCCACTCGTCCAGGCCGGCGTCGCGCAGCAGGCCCGTCGCCTTCGCGTCGTCGGCGCGGGACAGGGCGCGCAGCAGGCCGCCGATCGCACGGCCCAGCTCGGCCGGCCGGCCCACCGTGTCGCCCTTCCAGAACGGCATCCGGGCCGCGGCGCCCGGCGCGGGGGAGACCAGCACCCGGTCCGGCGTGATGTCCTCGATCCGCCAGCTCGTCGAGCCGAGCAGGAACACGTCGCCGACGCGCGACTCGTACACCATCTCCTCGTCCAGCTCGCCGACCCGGGCGGCCTTCTCCGCGCCCGCCAGGTACACGCCGAACAGGCCGCGGTCGGGGATCGTGCCGCCGGACACCACGGCGAGGCGCTGCGCACCGGGCCGGCCGGAGATCTGGTCGGTCGTACGGTCCCAGACCAGGCGCGGCCGCAGCTCCGCGAACGCCTGCGACGGGTAGCGGCCGGCGAGCATGTCGAGCACCCCCGACAGCGCCGAGTCGGGCAGCTCGGCGAACGGCGCGGCCCGGCGTACCAGGGTGGCGAGCTCCGGCACCGACCAGTCGTCCAGCGCGACCATCGCGACGACCTGCTGCGCCAGGACGTCGAGCGGGTTACGCGGGTAGTGCAGCTCCTCGATCGCGCCGGCGCGCATCCGGGTCGCGACCACCGTGCACGGCGCCAGGTCGCCGCGGTGCTTCGGGAAGACCACGCCGACGCTCGGTGCGCCCACCTGGTGACCGGCCCGACCCACCCGCTGCAACCCGGACGCCACGCTCGGCGGCGCCTCCACCTGCACCACCAGGTCGACCGCGCCCATGTCGATGCCCAGTTCCAGGCTGGACGTGGCGACCACGGCCGGCAGCCGGCCCGACTTCAGCGCCTCCTCGATGTGTTTGCGTTCCTCCCGGGACACCGAACCGTGGTGCGCGCGGGCGATCACCGCCTCGGCACCAGCCGCGACACCGGACTCGGCGATCGCCTCCGCCGGGAACACGTCGGGATCCGGCAGCGGGGCGCCGGCCAGCCGCTCCGCGTGCAGCTCGTTGAGCCGGGCACACAGCCGCTCCGCGAGGCGCCGCGAGTTCGCGAAGACGATCGTCGACCGGTGCGCCAGGATCAGGTCCAGCACCCGGCTCTCCACCGCCGGCCAGATCGACGGCCGGTGCGTCGGCGCCGCGGCCGGATCGTACGACTCGTCGGGCTCGTCGGCGGGCAGCTCGTCCAGCGCCGTCATGTCCTCGACCGGCACCTGGACGGACAGCTCGACGGTCTTCTCCGCCGGCGGAGCGACCACGGTGACCGGCCGGCTGCCGGCGAGGAAGCGGGCCGTCTCCTCGACCGGTCGTACCGTTGCGGACAGGCCGATGCGCTGCGCGGGCCGGGGCAACAGCTCGTCCAGCCGCTCCATCGACAGCGCCAGGTGCGCGCCGCGCTTCGTGGCGCAGACCGCGTGCACCTCGTCGACGATCACCGTCTCGACGCCGCGCAGCGACTCCCGCGCCGCCGAGGTGAGCAGCAGGAACAGCGACTCCGGCGTGGTGATCAGGATGTCCGGCGGCCGGCGGGCGAGACCACGGCGCTCCGAGGCAGGTGTGTCCCCGGTACGCATCCCGACGGTGATGTCCGGCCGCTCGCCGCCGAGCCGCTGCGCCGCCTGTCCGATGCCGGCGAGCGGGGCGCGCAGGTTGCGCTCGATGTCGACGGCCAGCGCCTTCAGCGGGCTGACGTAGAGCACCCGGCAGCGATGGGCAGGGTCGGGCGCCGGCTCGGCCGCGATCCGGTCCAGCGACCAGAGGAACGCGGCCAGCGTCTTGCCGGACCCGGTCGGGGCGACGACCAGCGTGTTCGTCCCGGACCGGATCGACGCCCACGCGCCGGCCTGCGCCGCGGTCGGCTCGGCGAACGCCCCGCCGAACCACGCCCGCGTCGCCGGCCCGAACCCGGACAGCGTCTCCTCGGTACCCACATGGACCATCCTGCCGCGCGGGTCCGACAGTTCAGCGCAGCAGGTCGCGGAGGCGCTTCGCCGCGTCCGGCCATTCGACGTCCGTCATCGAATAGACCACCCTGTCGCGCGGGGTCCCGTCCGCCCGCATGACGTAGTTGCGCAGCACCCCGTCCCGCTTCATGCCGAGACGCTCGATCGCCCGTTGCGACCGGTCGTTCCCGCTGTCCGTACGCAGGCTCACCCGCACCGCCCCCAGCTCGTCGAACGCCCGGGTCAGCAGCATCAGCTTCGCCTCGGTGTTGATCCCCGTACGCCAGGCGGCCCGCCCCAGCCACGTGTACCCGATCTCGACCCGCCGCGATCCCGGCGCGATGTCGTAGTACGAGGTCATGCCGACGGCCCGGCCGGTCGCCCGGTCGACCTGCGCCCAGGTGACGCGGGTACCGGCGGCCTGCGCGCGGAGGGCGGCGGCCACGTCGTGCGCCATGTCCTCGCGCGTCTCGGGGCGCCGGCCGGGCAGGTGACGCCACACCTCGGGGTCGCGGCTGGCCCCGTACAGGTCGTCGACGTGCGCGGTCGACAGCGGCTCCAGCCGGACCAGCCGCCCGGCCATCGGCGCCGCCACGTACCACGGCGACCGCTCGGCCGCCCCGCGCCAGTCGTGCAGGTACGGCGGCAGCACGGTCGCGGGGTCCACCGGCTCCGGCTCGCCGGACGTGGTCCGCAGCGGCAGCACCCCCGACCAGTACGGCAGGCCCAGGTCGGCCTCGTCGTCGTTGGCGCCGCCGGTGCGTACCTTCGCGCCGACGTCGGTCAGCGGCAGCGCGAGTACGCCGGTGGCGGCGAGCTCCTGGCGGGTCGGCGGCCGGCTGTCGGCGGCACGGCCCGCGGCGATCTTGTCGACCAGCGCGGCGAGCACCGTCCGGCGGGTGTCCTCGTCGGTCACCGGTACGGCGATGCCGTGCGCGACCACGGACCGGTAGTTGGCCGAGTGGTGGAACTGCGCCTTCGCGAAGACCAGCCCGTCGAGCAGCGTGACCGCGACACTCACCGGAACGCCTTCGCCCCGGCCCGTCAGCATCGGGCGGGAGCCGGTGGAACCGTGCACGTAGAGCGTGTCGCCGACGCGGACGTGCAGGGTGGGCAGGATCGTCGGCCGCCCGTCGACGACGAACGACAGGTGGCAGAACAGCGCCTCGTCGAGGACGGCGTGCACGGTGTCGGCGTCGCGGTGCATCCGGTCCGGGTACCGCGTCGGGGTGGTGGCCGGGGTGGCGGGGTAGGTCATGGCGGCGTCCTTGCAACGGGGTTTTTGTTCTAGTACAGTCTTGGAACTGTGCCAGTACGTTATCACGGAAAGACCGCGGCGGAGATCGTCGCCGGGGTGGAGGAACACCTGCGCGCCGGCCGGCTCGGGCCCGGCGACCCGCTGCCACCCGTCCGCGCGCTCGCCGCGGAGCTGTCCGTCAGCGCCGCCACCGTCGCCTCGGCGTACCGGGAACTGCGGCAGCGGGCGGTGATCGAGACCGCCGGCCGCGCCGGCACGCGCGTACGCGCCCGGCCCACGGTCGGCCGGATGTCCCGCCGGCTCGACGTACCCACCGGTGCCCGGGACCTCGCCGAGGGCGGACCCGACCCGCGCCTGCTGCCCCCGCTCGACACCGCCCTGGCGCGCCTCGCCGTGCTGCCCGCCTGGCGCGTCCCCGGCGGGTACGACGCGGCCGGGCCGCTGCCCGAGCTGCTCGACGCCGCCCGCGAACGGCTCGGCGCCGACGGCGTCGACGCGCCCGCGCTCACCGTCACCAGCGGCGCCCTCGACGGCATCGAACGCACCCTCACCGGCCACCTCGCCCCCGGCGACAGGATCGCCGTCGAGGACCCCGGCTGGGCCAACCTGCTGGACCTGCTCGCCGCGCTGCGTCTGACCCCGGTGCCGGTCCCCGTCGACGGCGCCGGCCCGACCCCGGACGGCCTGCGTACCGCGCTGGCCGGCGGCGTCCGCGCCGTCGTGGTCACCAGCCGCGCGCAGAACCCGACCGGCGCCGCCATCGACGCCGACCGCGCCGCGGCCCTGCGCGCCCTGCTGTCCGCCCACCCCGGCGTACTCGTGGTCGAGGACGACCACGCCGCCGAGCTCTCCGCGGAACCGCTCAGCCCGCTGGTCGGTGCGACGGACACGTGGGCGTTCGTCCGCTCGGTCTCCAAGCCGTACGGGCCGGACCTGCGCCTGGCGGTCCTCGCCGGCGACGAGGCCACCGTCGACCGCGTCGCCGGCCGCCAGCGGCTCGGCGCCGGCTGGGTCTCCACGGTGCTCCAGCGGCTGGTCCGCGAGCTGTGGTCGGACCCGGACGTCGCCCGGCTCGTACGCCACGCCCGCGAGACGTACGCGGCCCGGCGGGCCGGGCTGCTCGCCGCGCTGGCCGACCGCGGCGTCACCGCACACGGCCGTACCGGGATCAACGTGTGGGTCCCGGTCGCCGACGAGACCGCGGTACTGACCCGGCTGCGCGACGCCGGCTGGGTCGCCGCGCCGGGGGCGGCGTACCGGCTGGTCAGTGGGCCGGCGATCCGGCTGACGGTGAGCGGGTTGGACCTCGGCGACCTGCCGCCGCTGGCCGACGCGGTCGCCGCCGCCCTCGCCCACCGCTCCGCCCGGTACGGCGCCTGACGGTTCGCCCCGTCGACCGGATACGGTCGACGGACAACGGATGCGAGGACGGGAGGTGCCCGGTGCGGCGTACCGACTTCTGGGGCCGGATGGAGCAGGTCTTCGGCCGGGGGTACGCGGCGAGTGTCGCCGCCGACCAGGTGCTCCCGCAGCTCGACGGCCGCACCGTGGACGAGGCGCTGGCCGGCGGCGAGGAGACGGTGACGGTCTGGCGCGCGGTCTGCACCGCGTACTCCGACCGGGTGCCTTCGCGACTCCGCTGAGATTCCGCGCGCGTGTCTACCACGTTCGAACAGACGTTCGGGTACTGTCCACAGCGACAGGTCGTCGTCCACAGGCGCGGGGCGTCGGGTCGTTTCTGTCAGACCCGGCGAATAGCGTGTCTGCCGTGACCAAGCGATCGAACGCCAAGGCAGCAGTAGGGGTGGCAGGCATGGCAGCAGGGGGAGCAAGCCCCGACCGGGCGAAGGCGCTGGACATGGCGCTCGCCCAGATCGACAAGCAGTTCGGCAAGGGCTCGATAATGCGGCTCGGTGACCGCGCCGCGGTGCCGATCTCCGCGATCCCGACCGGATCCATCGCGCTCGACGTGGCGCTCGGCATCGGCGGCTACCCGCGCGGCCGGATCATCGAGATCTACGGCCCGGAGTCCTCGGGTAAGACGACCGTCGCCCTGCACGCGGTGGCCAACGCGCAGGCGGCCGGCGGCATCGCGGCGTTCATCGACGCCGAGCACGCCCTCGACCCGGAGTACGCGAAGTCCATCGGCGTCGATACCGACGCGCTGCTGGTGTCCCAGCCGGACACCGGTGAGCAGGCCCTGGAGATCATGGACATGCTGATCCGCTCCGGCGCGATCGACATCGTCGTGATCGACTCGGTGGCGGCCCTGGTGCCGCGCGCCGAGATCGAGGGCGAGATGGGCGACAGCCACGTCGGCCTGCAGGCCCGGCTGATGAGCCAGGCCCTGCGCAAGGTGACCAGCGCGCTCAACAACGCCGGCACCACCGCCATCTTCATCAACCAGCTCCGCGAGAAGATCGGCGTCATGTTCGGCTCGCCGGAGACCACCACCGGTGGTAAGGCGCTGAAGTTCTACGCGTCGGTCCGGCTCGACGTGCGCCGCATCGAGTCGCTGAAGGACGCCGGCGACGTGGTCGGCAACCGCACCCGCGTCAAGGTCGTCAAGAACAAGGTGGCCTCGCCGTTCAAGCAGGCCGAGTTCGACATCATGTACGGCAAGGGCATCAGCCGCGAGGGTTCGCTGATCGACGTGGGCGTCGAGCAGGGGATCATCCGCAAGTCCGGCGCCTGGTACACGTACGAGGGCGACCAGCTCGGCCAGGGCAAGGAGAACGCCCGCCAGTTCATGCGGGACAATCCTGACGTGGCCAACGAGGTGGAGAAGCGGATCAAGGAGAAGCTGAGCATCGGCCCGGCGCTGGACGACGAGGCGCCCGCCGCCGAGCCCGTCGAGCCGGTGGACTTCTGAGCCGATGACCGAGCGGCAACCGGCCCGGCGGTACCGGTCGGGCCGGAGTTCCATGGACCGGAGCGCCACCGGCCGCTCGCGCGACGAGGGTTCCGACCGGACGGACTCGTCCGGTCGGCCGGCGAGGGAGAAGGCGCCGGCCGACCCGCGCGAGCAGGCCAGGGACATCTGCCTGCGGCTGCTGGCGGTCCGCCCCCGCACCCGCGTCGAGCTGGCCCGCGTGCTCGCCCGCAAG
This sequence comes from Actinocatenispora sp., assembly GCA_036503555.1. GTDB lineage: Bacteria > Actinomycetota > Actinomycetes > Mycobacteriales > Micromonosporaceae > Actinocatenispora. The sequence continues at coordinate 27,095 of DASXWQ010000040.1, read as the reverse complement.
GGCATCCCGGACGAGGACGCCGCCGCCGTGCTGGAGCGGTACGGCGAGGTCGGCATGATCGACGACGAGGCGTTCGCGCGGGCGTGGGTCACGTCCCGGCACACGGGCCGTGGCCTGGCCCGCGGTGCCCTGGCCCGTGAGCTGCGCCAGCGGGGCGTTGACGGCGAGACGATCGGCGACGCGCTGACCGAGCTGGACGGCGACACCGAGGCGGCGACCGCGCGCGGTCTGGCCGAGCGCCGCCTGCGGTCGATGTCGGCGGTGCCGCCCGACGTGGCGTTCCGGCGCGTGGTCGGCATGCTCGCGCGCAAGGGATACCCGCCGGGCCTTGCCGTGCGTACGGTGCGGGATCTGTTGGCCGAGCGGGCCGACGGCGCCGAGTTCGCGGACGGGGTCGACGTGGACGCGCTCACGGAGGGTGCTGACCCGACGGGTCCGGCCGGCCCGGGCTGAGCCGCGCGACCCGCCACGATCGGGTGACGGCCGGCGTGTCGACCTGGGCCTTCCGGCCCGGTCCGGCGGCCGGCCACGGTGGCTGGTGGGCGGGTGCCGGGTGTGACCGCCACGACCGGTCCGAGCGGTACGTGCCGCGGGGCGCGAATCGTGGATCCTTGACCGGGCCGGTACGGGGACTTAGCCTCAGCCGTACCAAAGGAGCAGTCCGAACCATGCGGGCAACGGGCCCGCGCCATAGAGCTAGCGACACAACGTCATACGTCCGGAAGAGCAGGAGCAACCGCGGGTAGCGCGCGACTGTTGGCTACCCTCCGTCCAGTGAGCGCTGCGGGGCGCCACTGGCCGCATGCTCATGGCCGGACTCTCCTTTCCGCACGCCGTGCCGTGTCACGGCGCCGATGGGAGGAGGCGGTCATGGCCGCGAGCGAGATCCTGGTGCTGATCGCGCTGGTCCTCGTCATCGTCGCGGTTGTCGCGGTCGTGGTCGCCGTCGTCCTGGTGCGCCGTGTCCAGGCCGCCCCGGCCGTACCGCCGGAGGAGGATCCGGTGGTCGCGGCGGAGCGCAAACGGCACGAGGCGGCACTGGCGTCGGCGCGCAAGGCGGCCGACGACGCCGCCGGGGAGCTGGAACGTACCCGGTCACAGACGGTGGCGGCGCAGGCCGACGCGGCGGCCGCGCGTGCCGAGGTGACGGCGGCGCGGGCGGAGGCCGAGCGGGTGCTCGGCGCGGCGCGCAAGGACGCCGACGACGTACTCGATCGGGCGCGGCACCGCTCAGAGCAGGAGTCGGAGCAGGCGCTCGCCCAGGCGCGCCGGGCGGGCGAGCAGGAGCAGGCGCAGCTGCTCGCGTCGGCGAAGGACCGCATCGCCGACCTGGAGCGGCGCGAGCAGCGGGCGGACGAGCGGGAGCAGCGGCTGTCGGAGGAGGCGGAGCGGCTAGCCGAGCGGGACCGCCGGCTGGTGGCGGCCGAGGCCGAGCTGGCGGAGCGCGCGTCGGCGGTGGCCGAGGTGGCCGAGGCGCGGCAGCGCGAGCTGGAGCGGGTCGCGGGCCTGACCTCCGACGCGGCGAAGGTGGAGCTGGTCGAGTCGATCGAGACCCAGGCGAAGCGTGAGGCGGCGATCCTGGTCCGCGACATCGAGGCGGACGCGCGGTCGACGGCGGAGCAGCGGGCGCGGTCGCTGGTGGTCGACGCGATCCAGCGGGTGGCGAGCGAGCAGACGGCGGAGAGCGTGGTCAGCGTCCTGCACCTGCCGTCGGACGAGATGAAGGGCCGGATCATCGGCCGCGAAGGTCGCAACATCCGGGCGTTCGAGTCGGTCACCGGGGTCAACCTGATCATCGACGACACGCCGGAAGCGGTGCTGCTGTCCTGCTTCGATCCGGTACGCCGGGAGATCGGCCGGCTGACCCTGGAGAAACTGGTGCTGGACGGCCGGATCCACCCGCACCGCATCGAGGAGGTGCACGAGTCGGCGCGCCAGGAGGTGCAGCGGCTGTGCATCCGGGCCGCCGAGGACGCGCTGGTCGAGGTCGGCATTACCGAGATCCACCCGGAGCTCGTCGCGCACCTGGGCCGGCTGCGGTACCGCACCAGCTACGGGCAGAACGTGCTGAAGCATCTCGTGGAGACCGCGCACATCGCCGGCATCATGGCCGCCGAGCTGCGGCTCGACCCGGTGTTGATCAAGCGGTGCGCGTTCCTGCACGACATCGGCAAGGCGCTGACGCACGAGGTGGAAGGCAGCCACGCGCTGATCGGCGCCGACCTGGCCCGCAAGTACGGCGAGGACGAGGCCGTCGTGCACGCGATCGAGGCGCACCACAACGAGGTCGCGCCGCAGACGATCGAGGCGGTACTCACGCAGGCCGCGGACGCCTGCTCGGGTGGCCGGCCGGGCGCGCGGCGGGAGAGCCTGGAGGCGTACGTCAAGCGGCTGGAGCGGATCGAGGAGATCGCCGGCGGCAAGGCGGGTGTGGACAAGGTGTTCGCGATGCAGGCGGGCCGCGAGATCCGGGTGATGGTACGGCCGGACGAGGTGGACGAGATCGGCGCCGCCGTGCTGGCTCGTGACGTGGCGAAGCAGATCGAAGAGGAGCTGACGTACCCGGGGCAGATCCGGGTCACGGTGGTACGCGAGTCGCGGGCCACCGAGATCGCCCGCTGAACCTGCCGTCAGCTGAGGGCCGGATCCGTTGCTGTGCAACGGATCCGGCCTTTCTTCGTGGCGCACGTGGTGGGGCCGGGTAGGGGTTGACCCCGAGCCGGCACCGGGGGAGCGGCACCGGGGCGAACCGGGGCAGTGACCCGGATGTGCGGCGGGCGCCGGGCCGGCAGGCTCAGCGTTATGCCAGTTGATCACCGGGAGTCAGTCGCCGGCAGGCCCCAGCAGTCCGGTGGGGTCAGCACCACCCCGCACTCGGGGGCGCGCGGCAGTGTGTCGGAGCCGGCCCGATGTGACCGTGGAACAGGCGACGCGGACGTCGCCTCGGTCGAGACATCGGGGGTCGGCGTGCGGTCGGTCAGGAGCGCGGCGGTGTTGTCGCTGTCGCTGCTTGCCGTCGCGGTCGGCGTGATCGGGTACCTGCATCTGTCCACCGGTGTCAGCCCCGTGCAGGGCATGATCAGCGACTACGTGTTCACGCACGTGGGTGCGGTCCTGCTGCCGGTCGCGTTGTTGGCGCTGGCCGGCGGGCTGATGGTGCTGCGCCGCGGGCTGTCGGTGGCGGGGATGTCGTCCCGGCGTACCGGGGTGCTGCTGGCGGTGGCGGCGCTCGGCGCGGCGCTGATCGCGTTCTTCCGGGCGGACCCGACGGGCGCGCCGACGACGCTGACCGGGCTGGTGCACAAGCTGGCCGGTGGGCTGCTGTTCGGCTCGATGCCGGTGGCGGGGTGGCTGCTCGCGCGCCGGTTCGCGACACGGCACGGCTGGATGCCTCTCGGCCGCCGCCTACGCGGGCTCGCGGTCGTCGCGGCGGCGTTGTTCGCCTGCTTCCTGGTGACGTACCTCCCGCTGTTCGGGGTGCCGTTGCCGGGCGGTGCTGCGCTGGTGGCGGTGCAGGGACTGGCCGAGCGACTGGTCCTGTTGCCCGAGCTGGCCCTGGTGGTGCTGGTCGCGGTCCGGCTGGCCCGGCCGGTCGTACCCATGCGGGAGGTGGCCTGAGTGACGGCGCTGGCGATCGGTCTGGCGGTACTCGGCGCGGTGGCGTACGCGCTGGCCGCGCAGCTTCAGCACGGCGCGGTGCGTACCGCGCTGGACGTGGACGGGGCGCGGCGCGGCCGGGTGGCGCGGCTGGTACGGCAGCGCCGCTGGCTCGGCGGCCTGGCCCTGATCGGTACGGGGGCCGGCCTGCATGCGGCGGCGCTCGGCCTGGCGCCGTTGACCGTGGTGCAGCCGATCGGGGTACTGGCGGTGGTGCTGGTGGCGGTGTTCCAGGCGCGTGCGCACCGCCGGGCGAGCGTGGGCCGGGGGCTCGGCGGACACACCGTGCTTGCGATCGCGGCGACGACGCTGTCGGTCGGCGGGTTCGTGGCGGTGGCCGCGGGCGACGCACGGTCGACGCTGATCTCGGACGCGGCGCAGGGTCGTACCGCGGTGCTGGCCGCGGCGGGTGTCGCGGTGCTCGGCGCGGCGGCGCTGCTGGTACGCGGACGCCCGCGGTGCCTGCTGCTCGCCACGGCGGGCGGCGTGGCGTACGGCTTCGTGTCGGTGTCGACGCGGGTCGTGGTGCAGCGGCTGACGAGCGGCGGGATCGGCGCGGTACCGCTGCTCACGCTGCTGGGCATCGGGGTGGCGCTGGCGGTGGGCGGCACGGCGATCCAGCTCGCGTACGCGAGTGGTCCGCCGACGGTGGTCGTCGCGTGCCTGACGATGGCCGACCCGTTCTTCGCGGTCGCGGTCGGTGCGCTGCTGCTCGGCGAGGGTGCGGCGACGCCGTTGCCGGTGGCCGCCGCGCAGCTCGGTCTCGCCGCGGTCGCGGCGGCCGGGGTGGCGATGTTGGCGAGGTTCCATCCGGACGCGACGGCCCGGCGGGGTGGCCCGGGCGGCGGACGGACGCAGGACGGACACGACGTATCGGCGGCCGCGGTGGCCGTCCCGACGGAGGAGAACACGGTGAGGGTTTCGGACAGTCTCGACGGTCGTCGGCTGCGGATCGTGGTGGGCGCGGACACGTTCCCGCCGGACGTCAACGGCGCGGCGCGCTTCTCGTACCGGCTGGCGACGGGGCTGGCGAGCCGGGGACACGACGTGCACGTGCTCGCCCCGTCGCCGGACGGACCGGTCGGGGTGTCCACGATGGACGGTGTGACCGTGCACCGGGTCCGGGCCCGGCGCACGCCGTTCCACCCGTCGTTCCGGGTCTGCCCGCCGTGGCAGGCGGCACGCTCGGCGGACGAGCTGCTGACCGAGCTGGCGCCGGACCTGGTGCACATCCAGTCGCACTTCCTGGTCGGCCGGGCCCTGTCGAAGGCGGCCGTCGCGCACGGCGTACCGCTGGTCGCCACCAACCACTTCATGCCCGAGAACCTCTTCGGGTACGTGCGGCTCCCCGGGCCGCTGCACCAGGTCGCCCGGGACCTCGCCTGGCGCGACGCGGCGCGGGTGTTCCGGCGGGCGCGGGCCGTCACCGCGCCGACGCAGCGCGCGGTGGACCTGTTGCAGGACAACGGGATCGAGCAGGGTGAGGCCGTCTCGTGCGGTATCGACCTGGACCGTTTCGGCGCGCGTCGCTCACCGGCCGCGGACGTACCGACCGTGCTGTTCGTGGGGCGGCTGGACGCGGAGAAGCGGGTCGACGAGCTGATCCGCGCGGCCGCGCTGCTGCCCCCGTCGCTGCCGTTCCGGATCGAGCTGATCGGTACCGGCTCCCGCCGCGCCGAGTGGGAGCGGCTGGCCGAGACGACGGGTGTGGCCGAGCGCGTCACGTTCCGCGGGTTCGTGCCGGACGACGAGCTGCCCGCCGCGTACGAGCGGTGCGACGTGTTCTGCATCCCCGGCATCGCCGAACTGCAGAGCCTGGTGACGATGGAGGCGATGGCCGCCGGCCGCCCCGTCGTCGCGGCGAACGCGATGGCCCTGCCGCACCTGGTCCACAACGGCGACAACGGCTGGCTGTACGAGCCGGGCGACGTGCCCGGCCTGGCGGGCCGGCTCGGTGCCCTGCTCACCGATCCCGACCTGCGGGTACGCATGGGCGAGGCGGGCCGCCGGCGGATCGCCGAGCACGGCGTGACCACCACGCTGCGACGGTACGAGGGGATCTACGGCGAGGTGCTGGGCGTGCCGGTGGCGGGCGTCGATCCGGCGATGCGGGTACCCGCGGCGGCCTGACACCACGTCGGCCCGGTGGAACACCCCACCGGGCCGACGTGTGCGTGGCTCAGTTGGGCGGCTCGACCGGGTTCGCCGGTACGGCGTCGGCCGCGGCGGCCTCCTCACCGGTCTGCATCGCGGTGAGCGGCTTGCCGGCGAGCTTGGTGGAGCGCGACATCCGCCGCTCCAGCCAGCCGGCGAACCAGGACAGCACGAGGTTGATGACGATGTAGATCGCGCCGATGACGATCAGCGTGGTGACCACCGGCGGCTGCGACAGGTCCCAGATGTCGGCGGCGCCCTGGTAGATGCGCTTGCCGAAGCTCAGCAGCTCCTGGTAGCCGACGATGAACCCGAGCGCCGAGTCCTTCAGCGCGACCACGCACTGCGCGACGATCGCCGGCAGCATCATCCGGATCGCCTGCGGCGCCAGGATCATCCGCATCACCGCGGTCTTGCGCATGCCCAGCGCGTACGCCGCCTCGGACTGGCCGCGCGGCACCGCGTTGATGCCGGCGCGGAACACCTCGGCGAGCACCGAGCCGTTGTACAGGGTCAGGCCGATGACCAGCGCGGCGAACGCGTCGGGCGGGGTCGCGCCGATCGCCTCACCGATGAACGACAGCGGCTGGCCCCAGGTGAACAGTCCGAACAGGATCAGCAGCAGCAGCGGTACAGCGCGGAAGAACTCGATGATCACGAACGCCGGCAGCCGCAGCCAGCGGTGCTCGGACAGTCGGGCCGCGGCGAGGATCGCGCCCATCACCAGGGCAAGGACGATCGACAGCACCGCTGCCTTGATCGTCGCGAACAGCGCCTCGAACAGCTGGTTCCACAGGCCCGAGTCGGCGAACGGGGACCACATCTCGGCGGAGATCTGCCCCTTGCGGGCCACCTGCCAGATCACGAACGCGAGGATCGCGGCGAGCGCCACGACGCTGACCGCGGTCCAGAACCGGATCCGGCGGCGGGCCCGCGGCCCCGGGTTGTCGTAGAGCACGCTCGTCATCGGGTCACCGCCAGTTTCCGCTCGGCCAGGTTGAACGCCGCGGACACCAGCAGCGTCAGCACGATGTACCCGAGCGCCACCGCGATGAACTCGGCGTACAGGTGCTGGGGGTGGTCGCGGACCGAGTCGTCGAAGAACTTGGTCAGCTCACCCACGTTGAAGAACTCGGCGATCGCCGAGTTCTTGATCATCGCGATGTACATGCTGGCCAGCGGCGGCAGCACGGTACGCAGCGCCTGCGGCAGCACGACCAGCCGCAGCGTCTGGCCGAACGTCATGCCGACCGCGCGGGCCGCCTCCGCCTGCCCGACCGGTACCGAGTTGAAGCCGGACCGGATCGCGTCGGCCACGAAGCACGACGTGTACGTGGACAGCGCGATGACCGCGAAGATGAAGAACGTGTCGAGGCCGATCGCGTCGGCCCAGGCGAACCGGATGCCGATGATCGGGAGCACCACCGACGTACCGAGGAAGACCAGGGTGAGCGGGGTGTTGCGGAAGAATCCCGACCAGGCGGTGCCCGCCACCCGCAGCGCGGGGATCGGCGACACCCGCATCGCGGCGACGACCAGCCCGAGGATGGTGGACAGGATGCCCGCGACGATCGACAGCTTGACGGTCCCGAGCAGGCCGTCGAGGAACGCATCGCGTTGCTGCCACAGGAACTCCAGACCGCCAACCACGGGGTTGGCGGATTCGGCGAGAGCCACGTCTCCTCCACATGACGCCGGTCCGCGGGTCCGTGTTGCACACCGCGCCGGCCGGGGACCTGAACGGGATCAGGCGACGGGTGACCGTCGCCAGGTGGGACACGGGTGCCGGCCCGTGCGACGGGCCGGCACCCGGTCGATCAGTAGCGGTCCAGGGTGGGCGGCTGCGGCGCGGCCGACCCGGACTTGCCGAGGGTCAGGTCGTACGCCTTCTTCCAGTGCCCGTCCTTGAAGCCCGCGTCCAGCTTGTCGTTGACGAAGGTGCGCAGGTCGTTGCGGTCCTTCGCCATGCCGATGCCGTACTTCTCGGTGGAGAACGGCTTGCCGACCACCATCAGGTGGCTCGGGTCGGACGCGGCGTAGCCCAGCAGGATCGCGCCGTCGGTGGTCAGTACGTCGACCGTCGAGTTCTGCAGCTGGGTGACGCAGTCGGAGTACTGCGCCAGCGCGACCGGCTTGGCCTTCGGGTAGTTCTTCTCGATGTTGGCGAGCGGGGTCGAGCCGGTGACCGAGCAGACCTTCTTGCCCGCCAGGTCCTGCGGACCCTTGATGGTGTCCTTGTCGGTCTTGCGGATCAGCAGGTCCTGGCCGGTCTCGTAGTACGGCCCGGCGAAGCCGACGAGCTGCTTGCGCTCCGGCGTGATCGAGTACGACGCGATGACCAGGTCGACCGTGCCGTTCTCCAGGAACGTCTCACGGTTCTTCGACACGGTCTCGACGAACTCGACCTGCTTCGAGTTGTTGTAGTCGAGGCCGAGCTGGCCCGCGACGTACTTGCCGACCTCGATGTCGAAGCCCTCGATCTTGCCGGTCGTCGGGTTCTTGTAGCCGATTCCCGGCTGGTCGAACTTGACGCCGATCTTGATGTGCTTCGCCTTGTAGATCTTCTCCATTGTCGAGCCCGCGGCGAACTTCGGGTTCTTGACGATGGTGTACGCGCCGGCGTTCTTCGCGTCCTGGGCGTTCTTGTCGTCCAGCTTGCTCTTGCCACAGGCGGCGGCGCCGCCGAGGGCGAGCGCGCCGACGACGGCGACCGCGAGGAGTCGCTTCAGCTTCATCAGTGCCTCTCTCGTGATGACTGCCGCCCCGGGCCGAGGCCGCGGGGCGCGCGGATGTACGACGGTCCCTCGATGAGGACCGGTACGGGGATGGATCAGTGGGTGAGGATCTTGGAGAGGAAGTCCCGTGCCCGCTCCGACTGCGGGTTGGTGAAGAACTCCTCGGGCGTGTTCTGTTCGACGATCTGGCCGTCGGCCATGAAGACGACCCGGTTGGCGGCGCGCCGGGCGAAGCCCATCTCGTGCGTCACCACGATCATCGTCATCCCGTCGGCGGCCAGCGAGGTCATCACGTCGAGCACCTCGTTGATCATCTCCGGGTCGAGCGCGCTGGTCGGCTCGTCGAACAGCATCACCTTCGGCTGCATGGCGAGTGCCCGCGCGATCGCGACGCGCTGCTGCTGCCCGCCGGACAGCTGTGCCGGGTACTTGTCGGCCTGGTTGGAGATGCCGACCCGGTCGAGCAGCGCCATGGCCCGCTCCCGGACCACCGCGGACTTCTCCTTGCGGACCTTGATCGGCCCGAGCATGACGTTTTCCAGGATCGTCTTGTGCGCGAACAGGTTGAACGACTGGAACACCATGCCGACCTCGCTGCGCAGCCGGGCCAGGCCCTTGCCCTCCTCGGGCAGCACCTTGCCGGACACGGCGATCGTGCCGGTGTCGATCGGCTCCAGCCGGTTGATCGTCCGGCAGAGCGTGGACTTGCCGGAGCCCGAGGGCCCGATCACGACGACGACCTCGCCGGTACGGACGGACAGGTTGATGTCCTGGAGGACGTGCAGGGGGCCGAAGTGCTTGTTGACGTTCTCCAGCACGACCAGGGCGTCGGCCGGCTCCGCAGCCGGGTCGGTCGGCTCCGGCGTGGTGGGCTCGGTCTCGGTGTCCACTGCTTCGTCCTCGCTCCTGCCTGAAGCTTCTTCAGAATCGGCGCTGGTCCGCCGTGGCGGCCACTGTAACGGTACCGGTCGTCGTTGCGTGCGGTGACCGCTGTCACGGGGCGGTAACGGCCGGACATTGGGTCCGACCGAAGCGCCCAAAAGCCACCAGATCCACGGACCACCCGGGCCTTCCGGGCACGTCGGCGACATTCCGTCCCGCCGCGGTACTCCCGCCGCGCGGGTCGCGGGGCGGGCCGTGGCACACGGAGGGTGGCGGCTACTCTGGTGAGTTGACATGAGCGCACCCGTGGACACCCCAGCCTCCGCTGGCCGCACGTACCAGGTCCGGACGTACGGCTGCCAGATGAACGTGCACGACTCCGAGCGGATCGCCGGGCTGCTCGAATCGGCGGGATACGTGAAGGCGGGTGGGGACGAGTCGCCCGACCTGGTCGTGTTCAACACCTGCGCGGTCCGGGAGAACGCCGACAACCGGCTGTACGGCAACCTCGGCCACCTGCGCCCCACGAAGGACGCGCACCCCGGCATGCAGATCGCCGTCGGCGGCTGCCTGGCGCAGAAGGACCGCGGCGAGATCGTCAAGCGGGCGCCGTGGGTCGACGTCGTCTTCGGTACGCACAACGTCGGGTCGCTGCCGACCCTGCTGGAGCGGGCCCGGCACAACGAGCAGGCCGAGGTCGAGATCCTGGAGTCGTTGGAGGTCTTCCCGTCCACGCTGCCGGCCAAGCGCGAGTCGGCGTACGCGGGATGGGTGTCGATCTCGGTCGGCTGCAACAACACGTGCACCTTCTGCATCGTGCCGTCGCTGCGCGGCAAGGAGACCGACCGCCGGCCCGGCGACGTCCTCGCCGAGGTACGCGCGCTGGTGGCCGAGGGCGTCCTGGAGGTGACGCTGCTCGGGCAGAACGTCAACTCCTACGGCGTGGAGTTCGGTGACCGGCAGGCGTTCGGCAAGCTGCTGCGGGCCTGCGGGGAGATCGACGGGCTGGAGCGGGTGCGCTTCACCAGCCCGCACCCGCGGGACTTCACCGACGACGTGATCGCCGCGATGGCCGAGACACCCAATGTCTGCCACCAGCTGCACATGCCGCTGCAGTCCGGCTCGGACGCGGTGCTCAAGGCGATGCGCCGCTCGTACCGGTCCGGTCGCTACCTCGACATCCTGCGCCGGGTGCGCGCGGTGATGCCCGACGCGGCGATCACCACCGACATCATCGTCGGCTTCCCCGGCGAGACCGAGGAGGACTTCGCGGCGACCCTGGACGTCGTGCGCGAGGCCCGGTTCGCCTCGGCGTTCACCTTCCAGTACTCGATCCGGCCCGGCACGCCCGCCGCGACGATGGACGCGCAGGTGCCGAAGGCGGTCGTCCAGGAGCGGTACGAGCGGCTCGTCGCGCTCCAGGACGAGATCTCCTGGCAGGAGAACCGGGCGCTGGAGGGCCGCGAGGTCGAGGTCCTGGTCGCGGTCGGGGAGGGGCGGAAGGACGACGCCACCGGCCGGTTGTCCGGCCGCGCCCGGGACGGCCGGCTGGTGCACTTCACCGGCGCCGACGGGATCCGACCGGGCGACATCGTCACCACCGAGGTGACGTACGGGGCGCCGCACCACCTGGTCGCCGACGGCCCGGTCCGCGCCCACCGGCGTACCGCCGCGGGCGACGCGTGGCAGGCCGGCCGGACCCCGACCACGCCGGGCGTACTGCTCGGCATGCCGGGTGTCGGCGCGCCCACCGCCCGCTGACCCGCACGTACGCTGGGCGGGGAACCCGCTGGTCCGTGGGGGGAGCGTGCGATGACGAGTCTCTACGACCATGCCGGCGGTGCCGACGCGCTGCACCGCCTGGAGGAGCTGTTCTACGCGCGGGCGCTCGCCGACCCGGTGCTGCGCGAGGTGTTCCCGACCCGCCAGCCGCACCACGTCGAGCACCTGACCTGGTTCACCGCCGAGTCGTTCGGCGGGCCGGACCGGTTCACCCGCGAGCTGGGCTTCGCCCACATCATCGACGTGCACCGGGGTCTCGCGATCACCGACGAGCAGCGGCAGCGGTTCGTCGAGCTGTACCTGGCGGCGCTGGACGAGGCGGGCCTGCCGGACGACGAGCCCTTCCGTGCCGCGGTACGCGAGCACGTCGAGTTCGGTGCGCGGGTCGCCCAGCAGAACTCCCACGCCCGTACGGACGACGAGCTGCACCCGATCCGCGAGGTACCGCGTTGGACCTGGGCCGGGGACTGACGGCCGCTCAGCCGGACGTGACCCCGACGTGCGTCCGGTGGTACGCCGGCGCGGCGATCTCGTCGAGCACCGCCACCGCGAAGTCGGGGTACGTGATGCGGGCGGCGGCGTCGCCGGGCGCCACGCGGTACCGGCCGGTCGGGTGGCCGTCGTGGTCGAAGTCGCCGGACGGGCTCAGCACCAGCCAGTCCAGGGTGCCGGCGGCGAGCGCCGCGGTGCCGGCGGCGTGCCCGAGGAAGAACGTGCGGTACCCGGTCGGGTAGCCGGCGGTGTCCATCAGCGGCGTCCCCGACGCGGTCGGCAGCACGGACGCCAGCCCGACGCTCACCACCCGCGGTACGCCCACCGCCGTCAGCCCCGTCACCAGTGCCGTGCCGGCCGCGGCGAAGAACGTGGACTGGTCGGCGACCGCGTCGTACACGGCGCTGACCGCGGCGTCGTGCCCGCGACCCGCCGCGGCGACCGCGTCGGCGTCGGTGACGTCCCCGGCGACCAGCCGTACGCCCCCGGCCGCGAGGTCGGCGTGCCGGGCCGGCTCCCGCACCACCGCGGTGACCGCGTACCCCCGCCGCCGTGCCTCGGTCACCACGGCCCGCCCGGCCCGGCCGCCCGCCCCGTACACCACGATCGATCCCATCGTCCCGCCTCTCCGTCTTTGCCAGTGGGTCGGCGGCGACGCTAACCGGAGGTGCGGTTTCCGATCGGATACCGGCTAGCGTGGGTGGCGTGCGTACGCCGCTGGACGAGGACATGTTCGACCCGGTGTGCCCGTCCGACCTGACGCCGATCCGGTTCGGCGACAAGTGGGCGGGCATGGTCATCCGCTGCCTGGAGGGCGGCCCGCGCCGCTTCTCGGAGCTGCGCGTACCGCTGCGCGGGGTCACCGCGAAGGTGTTGACCACGTCGCTGCGCGGGCTGGAGCGCGACGGCTTCGTCCGGCGCACCGCGCGCGGGCCGAGCGTCGAGTACGCGCTGACGCCGCTCGGCCGCAGCCTGCTCGTCCCGATGGCGGCGGCGTGCGCGTGGGCGGAGGAGCACTGGGAGGAGTTGCTCGACGCCCGCGAGGCCGGCCAGCGGCGCGAACCCGCCTGAACCGGTCCGGTGGACTCGTGCCGACCGCGTACGCGGGTGGCCGGCGCCGTATCCGGACTGTCGGTGACCACGCGGTGAGCAAGCTCAGCCCGGACCTTGCCTGCTCGGCCACGCGGCCGGGGCGCCGGGGTCAGAAGACGCGGACGGTGGCGGCCGTGGCCAGCTCGGTCAGCACCGCGGCTGGTCCCGGTTCGAGCGGCGCGTCGGTCAGCGCGTCCAGTGCGGCGGCGGTCAGGGCGGCGATGCGGGCCTCGGTGTCGGCGAGCGCGCCGGTGTCGATGATCAGCGTGCGTAGCTCGGCCACGCCCGCGGCGCTCAGCGCCCGGTCGCCGAGCCGCGCGTCCAGCACGGCCCGCCCCGTCGGCGACGCCGCCTCGTACGCCGCGGCGACCAGGTAGGTCCGCTTGCCCTCGCGCAGGTCGTCGCCGGCCGGCTTGCCCGTCGCGGACGGGTCGCCGAACACCCCGAGCACATCGTCGCGCAGCTGGAACGCCTCACCCAACGGCAGCCCGTACGCCGAGTAGGTGGCCAGCGCGTCCGGCGTCGCGCCGGCCAGCCGCCCGCCGAGCAGCAGCGGCCGCTCCACCGTGTACTTCGCGCTCTTGAACCGCGCGACCTTGCTGGCGCGTTCCCGGGACGAGTGCCGCACGTCGGCCTGCGCCAGCACGTCCAGGTACTGCCCGGCCATCACCTCGGTGCGCATCTCGTCGTACGCGCCGCGGGCGGCGGCGAGCGCGTCGAGCGGCAGGCCGGACTCGTCGTACATCTCGGCGGACCAGCCGAGGCACAGGTCGCCGAGCAGGATCGCCGCGCCGGTGCCGAAGGCGTCGGGATCGCCGGCCCAGCCCGCGGCGGTGTGCAGGTCGGCGAAGCGCCGGTGCACGGCGGGCTCGCCGCGGCGGGTGTCGGAGGCGTCCATCACGTCGTCGTGGATCAGCGCGCACGCCTGGAGCAGCTCCAGCGACGCGACCGCGGCGACCACCCGGTCGGAGTCGACGCCGCCCGCGCCGCGGTACCCCCAGTACGCGAAGGCCGGGCGGAGTCGCTTGCCGCCGCCGAGGACGAAGTCGCACAGCGCGGTGGCGACGGGGACCAGGTCCGTGTCGATCGCCGCGAGCCGGTCCCGCTGCCGGTCGAGGAACGCCGCCAGGGCGGCCTCCACCCGGGCCCGCAGCGTGGCCTGGTCGGTGGGTACGGTGGCGGGCACGGTCGGCACCTGCGCTGTTCTCCCCGGGTCGATGCGGCCACCGGGACGTGACCGTCTTCCTTCGAACCTAGTCGTACCGGCGGGCCCGGCGGCGTCCCGCCCGGCGTGCGCTGTCGTCGGTGTCACCGTCACGGGTGGCGCTCGGCATCCGAAAGCCGGCGAAACGGTGTGGCCGGCGTCCGGCCGGGCACCGGGCGACATCCCGGACGCGGCAAGTCCAGCGAACCCACCGGCCCGGCCGGTACAGTGACCGCGTGGCTCTCGGTACCCCTTCGGTGATGCCCGGTGGCGACCCGTCCATCGGGCAGTTGGTGCGTGACTCGGCGCCGACGTTCTCGTTCGAGTTCTTCCCGCCCAAGACCGAACAGGGTGACCGCCTGTTGTGGCAGGCGATCCGGGAGTTGGAGGTCTTACACCCGTCGTTCGTCTCGGTGACGTACGGCGCGGGCGGCGGCACCCGCGACCGGACGGTCGACGTGGTGGAGCGGATCGCGACGGAGACGACGCTGACCGCGATGGCGCACCTGACCGCCGTCAACCACTCGAACGCGGAGCTGCGCAACCTGGTCGGCCGGATGGCCGAGGCCGGCATCCGCAACCTGCTCGCGGTGCGCGGCGACCCGCCCGGCGACCCGATGGGCGAGTGGATCAAGCACCCCGACGGCGTCGCGTACGCGGCGGACCTGGTGCGTCTGATCCGCGACGCCGGTGACTTCTCGGTCGGCGTGGCGGCCTTCCCGTACAAGCACCCGCGCTCGTCCGACGTGGACACCGACACGCGCAACTTCGTGCGCAAGTGCGAGTCGGGTGCGGACTTCGCGATCACGCAGATGTTCTTCGACGCCGACGACTACTTCCGGCTGCGCGACCGGGTGGCCGCACTCGGCTGCGACGTACCGATCCTGGCCGGCATCATGCCGGTGACCAAGATCAGCACGTTGGAGCGGTCCGAGCAGCTGTCCGGCGCGCCGTTCCCGCCGGCGCTGGCCGCCCAGTTCGAGCGGGTGGCCGACGACCCGGAGGCGGTCCGGCGGCTCGGCGTCGAGCAGGCCAGCGAGCTGTGCCAGGCGCTGCTCGACGGCGGCGTGCCGGGCATCCACTTCATCACGTTCAACCGGTCCACCGCCACGCGGGAGGTCTGGCGCAACCTGACCCTGCCCACGCCGGTCGGCGGGTAGCGCCCGCATGAGCGGGGGGTAGCCACCGCGATGGTGGCGAGCGGGGGGATCCAGAGCGACTGGGGCGCGTACGCGACCCGGTGGAAGGCGCTGCACGGCGGCTTCGACCCGGACACCGCGACGATCGCGGTCCGGCTCTGGCTGAAGCTGGTCTACCAGATGGCCCGCGGCCTGGCCCGGCTGCGCGTCTCGCCCGGCACGGTCACCGTGCTCGGCCTCGTCACCTGCCTGTTCGTACCGGCGATCGCGGCGCAGCGCGGCATGTGGCCGCTGGCCGCCGGCGCGCTGGTCGCGCTGGCGGGCGTGTTCGACAGCCTGGACGGCGCGGTCGCCGTCGTCACCCGCCGCGTCACCCGCTTCGGCTACGTGTACGACGCGGTCGTCGACCGGCTCGGCGAGGCCGCCTGGCTGGTCGCGTTCTGGCTGGTCGGCGTGCCCGGGTGGCTGGTCGCGCTGACCGCGTGCCTGGCGTTCCTGCACGAGTACCTGCGGGCCCGCGCGGTCGCCGCCGGGCTGTCCGGCCTGGCCGTGGTGAGCGTGGCCGAGCGCCCGATCCGGGTACTGATCTGCGCGCTCGGCCTCGCCCTCGCCGGCGTGTGCGGGCTGCTGTCGCCGACGTTCGCCGCCGGCGCCGGTACCCTCGCCGTGGCGATCTGGCTGCTGCTGGGCGTGACCGGCTTTGCCCAGCTCTTCGCCGCGATCCACCGCGAGCTGAGCTAGGGTCTGGCCGCCGTGGCCTAGCCCTCGGCGGCGCCGAACCAGTACGTGAGCGCGTCGGCGAGGTCGTCGTCGGCGGAGGCGACCCAGCAGACGTGCCCGTCGGGCCGGACGAGGACGGCGTCGGCCTCGGGGTCGTCGACGGTGGCCGCCACGTACCGGACGCGGTCGGACCAGGCGGATGCCGCCGCCGACCGTCCGCCGGTGAGGTCAAGCAGGACGCCGCGGCCGTCGTGCTGCACCGTGCTGAGTCGTACCGGGCCGTCGGCGGTGGTGAGGTCGAGGTCGGGCATCCGGGCGCCGAGCAGCGGGTGCGGCTTGCCGGCCAGCTCGTACGTCACGTCGAGGCCGGAGATCATCCCGGCCATCGCGTGCCGGGCCTCGGGCAGCCGCAGCAGGTCGGCGAGCAGGTCGCGCAGCGTACCGACGTCCGGGTCGCCGGGGTTCATCAGCACACCCTGGGCGCGGGTGTTGGCGAGGACGCGCGCGGCGACCGGGTGCCGCTCGGCGTGGTACGTGTCGAGCAGGTCGGTCCGCCCGCGCACCCGGCCGGCGAGCTTCCACCCCAGGTTCGTCGCGTCCTGTACGCCGAGGTTGATGCCCTGGCCCCCGGCCGGCAGGTGGATGTGCGCGGCGTCGCCGGCGAGCAGCACCCGGCCCACCCGGTACGCGTCGGCCTGGCGGGAGGCGTCGGAGAAGCGCGATGCGTACCGGACCTCGCCGAGCGTGAGGTCGTCGCCGCAGGCGGCACGCAGCGCGCGGGACACCTCGTCGGTCGTGACCGGTTCGTCCCGGCCGACGCCGAGCTGCCCCGGCCCGCCGAACATGAATCGGAACACCCCGTCGCCGAGCGGGGACAGCAGCGCCTGCGTGTCGCCGTTGGCGCGGACCGCCTGGCTGAAGTGGCGCAGCGAGGTCGGCAGCTCGGCGACCCCGGGGCCGGTCAGCGTCACGTCGCTCGCGACCATGCCGTACTGCCCGGACCGGCCGGGGAAGCCGACCCCGGTGAGCCGGCGCACGGTGCTGTGCCCACCGTCGCAGCCGACGAGCCAACGCCCGCGTACGGTGCTGCCGTCGTCGAGGGTGCCGGTCACGCCGTCGTCGTCCTGCGCCAGCGCGACCAGCCCGTGGCCCTTCCGGACCGTCACGCCGGCGAAGCGGGTCAGGTGCCCTTCGAGGAACATCTCCAGGTCGTACTGCGGGATCGTCACCGGGTGCGGGTAGCGGGTGCGCCAGCCGTCGGCGGGCAGT
Organism: Actinocatenispora sp.; assembly: GCA_036503555.1. Lineage (GTDB taxonomy): Bacteria > Actinomycetota > Actinomycetes > Mycobacteriales > Micromonosporaceae > Actinocatenispora. The sequence continues at coordinate 9,969 of DASXWQ010000040.1, read as the reverse complement.
GGTACGGGCAGGCCGGCGAAGTGGCCGCCGATCGTGCCGCGCGGCGGGCGGCCGCCGAGCATCGGGTCGAGCAGCCCGCGCGCGGCGAGCACCTCGGCGGTGCGCGGCTGGATGCTGCCGGCGCGGGACTGGCGGCTGTGTTCGGTGGCGGCGTCGAGTACGAGCGTGCGTACGCCGGCGAGGCCGAGCTCGGCGGCGAGGGTGAGGCCGGTCGGGCCGGCGCCCACGACGATCACTTCGGCGTCCATCGGTTGCTCCCTGGTCGGTGGGGTGCTTCCGTCCCACCGTGCCACGTCGAATTTAACCAAGTCAAGTTTTTGTCATGGGAAAGATACTTCCCGAGTCAAGGGTGGGTTAGGGTGGGTGCATGACGGATGAGGGGCTACGGGAGCGGAAGAAGCGGCGGACCCGGCAGGCCATCTCGGACGCGGCGATGGCACTGTTCCTCCAGCGCGGCTTCCGGCAGGTGTCGGTCGCCGACATCGCCGCGGCGGCCGAGGTGTCGAAGCCGACCCTGTTCAACTACTTCCCGACCAAGGAGGACCTGCTCCTCGACCGGATCGCCGACCACCGTGAGGAGTCCGCGCGCGTCGTCCGCGGCCGGCCCGCCGGCGTCGACCCGCTGACCGCGCTGCACCAGCACTCCCGCGAGCTACTGGCCGACCGGGACCCGATCACCGGCCTCAACGACAACCCCGACACCGTCGCCCTGCGCGAGATGCTCTACGGCACGCCCAGCCTCGCCGCCCACCTCACGCGGTACGCGGCGCGCAGCGGCGAGGCGCTCGCCGAGGCGCTGGCCGACGCCGGCATCGACCCGCTGACCAGCCGGCTCGCCGCCGTGCAGATCACCACCGTGCAGATGACCCTGGCCGAGGACAACTGGCGCCGGGTCGCCGACGGCGGCAACCCCGACGAGCTGTACGACGGGGCCGTCGCCGCGGTCGACCACGCGTACGCGCTGCTGTCCGCCGGCCTGGCCGTCCACCTGGGACGGTCCGAAGTGGACGGTCAGTAGATGATCTCGGTCTCGATCAGGTAGGTCGAGCCCGACTTGCTCAGGTGGAACGACACCGAGTGCGGCCCGAACTTGTCGGCCGCGACGAACTGCGGCGGAGTCCGGCCGTAGTAGTTGGTCTCCAGGTCGTCCGCGCTCGGCGCGTTGGCCATGATGCCCGCGAGCCAGTCGTGCGTCTTCGCCGGCGCGTCCGAGGCGTTGCTGGTCGCCTTCGCCGTCAGCCAGGTGTTGCTCTTCATCGTCGGGTCGCTCTGCTCGCTGAACCCGGCCGGCAGGCCGACCTTGTGGTACAGGTCGAGGGTGGAGTTGCGCCTGCTCTGCTGGTGCAGCATCGTGACGCCGAACGTGCCGACCACGATCAGCACGGCGGCGATCACGCCGCCGATCAGGAGCTTGCGGATCTGCGGGGTCATCCGCTTCTTCGGCACCGGCACCTGGTACGGCGCCATCGGTCCCGACGCCGCCAGCCCCGTCGTCGCCCCCGGCCCCGCGGGCCCCGGGCGGGTCGGCCCCGACGCCGGCACCGCCGAGTACGGCGCGAGCGACGCCGGGTGCGCCGAAACCGGCACCCCGGACATCGGCACCCCGGACATCGGGGCCCCGGACATGGGTACGCCGGACATCGGGGCGCTCGTGACGGGTGCGGCGGACGGTGCGGTGGCGTGCAGGCCGCCCTCGGCCACCACGATCTCGGGCTGCTCCAGCACGGCCGGCGCTCGGCCGCTCGCCTGGTGCAGCAGCGTCGCGACCATCGGTACCCGGGTGGAGCCGCCGACCAGGAAGATCCCGGCGACGTCGGCCGGCTGCACCCGCGCCGCGCGGATCGTGGCCATCGTGGTCTCGACGGTACGGTCGAGGGCCGGCCGGGCGTCCCGCTCGAAGTCCTCCCGCGAGACGTGCACGTCCCGCTCGACCAGCGGGACGAAGAGGTTGACGGTGGGCTGCCGGGACAGCGCCTCCTTCGCGGCCCGCGCGTCGTCCCACAGCGTGCGGAACGCGCGCCGGTCGGCCTGGTCGGTCGGCTGGCTCAGCCGGCGCCACGTGTCCGGCGCCGTGGCCGACACCGCGCGGCCCACCTGCGCCAGTACGAGCCCGTCCAGGTCGACGCCGCCGACGTCGTCCAGCCCCAGGTACGCCAGCGGCTCGAACCCGCCCGCGGTACGCCGGACGACACACGCGTCGAACGTGCCGCCACCCAGGTCGTACACGACGACGCTGCGGCCGGGCGGGACCTGGTGGCCGAGCGCGGACACGAAGTACGTCGCGGCGGCGACCGGCTCCGGCACCAGCGTCGGCGCGGGCAGCCCGGCGCGGGCCGCGGCGTCCGACAGCATGGCGCGGCGGGTCGGCCCCCACGCCACCGGGCAGGTCATCGTCAGCGAGCCGATCGGCGCGCCGGCGACCCGGCGCGCCTCGGCCGCGACCCGCCGCAGTGTCGCCGCCGCCAGCTCCGCCACTGGCACCGCGCGGTCGGCGAGCAGCACCTCGCCGTCGTCGATGCGCCGCTTGGGATGCGGCTCGTACCGGCTCGGGTCGAGGCGGGCGCTGCGGGCGGCGTCCCGGCCGGTGGCGAGCTGCCCGTCGGCGCCGAGGTACACCGCGGACGGCAGCAGTGGCGCCCCGTCGAACAACAGCGGCGCGGTACGTCCGTCCGGGCCGCGCAGCACCGCGACCGTGTTGGACGTGCCGTAGTCGATGGAGAGCCGGAAACCGTTCACGGTCGCAGAGCCTACAAACCCGTGGCCAGCTTCATCGGGCGACATACGCGGGGGCCGGCCAGCCGCGGGTCAACCGCAGTACGCCGGCGAGCACGACCAGGCCGGCCGCGCCGATCGCGAGCCCGGTCAGGTCGTTGGTCGCGCTGGTCGGGGACAGGGCGAAGAAGTGCCGGCCGAACGGGACGGCGAGGGCCAGTCCGAACAGCGCGGCCATCGCCGCGACCAGGCCGAGCCGCCAGCCGCGCAGCGGCCGCGCCACGAACGCCAGCGCCCCGAGCGTCACCACGAACAGCGCCAGCGCCGCGGTGGTCCGGTCGGCGGCCAGGTCGGTGCCGGCGTTCGCCCGCGCCACCGCGTACGAGGCGAACGAGCAGCCGGCCGCGACCGCGCCCGCGGGTACCGCGAACCGCAGGACCCGGGGTACGAAGCCGGGTGTGGCCCGGCGCGTGTTCGGCGCCAGGGCCAGGAAGAACGACGGGATGCCGATGGTCACGGCGCCGATCAGGGTCAGGTGCCGGGGCAGGAACGGGAACGGCAGCCCGGCGAGCCCCACCAGCACCGCGAGCAGCATGGCGTAGCAGGTCTTGGTCAGGAACAGGCTGGCGACGCGTTCGATGTTGGCGAGCACCCGGCGGCCCTCGGCGACCACGTGCGGCAGCGTCGCGAACGAGTCGTCCAACAGGACGACCTGTGCGACGGCCTTCGCCGCCTCCGAGCCGGACCCCATCGCCACGCCGATGTCGGCGTCGGACAGCGCCAGCACGTCGTTGACCCCGTCGCCGGTCATCGCCACCACGTGGTTCCGGGCGTGCAGCGCGCCGACGAAGTCCCGCTTCTGGTGCGGCGTCGTACGCCCGAAGCAGGTACGCGTGTCCAGCGTGTCGGCCAGCGCGGCGGGATCGACGGGCAGCGTACGGGCGTCGACGGGGGCGTCGGCGCCGGGGATGCCGAGCCGGCCGGCGACCGCACCGACCGTCGCCGGGCTGTCGCCGGAGATGACCCGGATCGCGACGTCCTGCGCGGCGAAGTAGTCGAGCGTGGCGCGGGCCTCCGGCCGGATCGCCTGCGCCAGTACGACCAGCGCGACGGCCCGCTGCCTGTCGGCGGTGAGCCCGGCACCGGCCGGTACGACGGCGAGCACCCGGCAACCCGTACCGGCCAGGGCGTCCGCGTCGGCGCGGGCCGGGTCGTCCGGGGCGAGCAGGATCTCCGGCGCGCCGAGCAGGAACCGCCCGGCCGGCCCGAAGTCCGCCCCCGAGTACTTGCGGGCCGACGAGAACGGCACCGTGTCGCCGGCCCGCCAGCCCGGGTCACCGGTACCGGCGGCGATAGCCCGGCTGCTCGGGTTGGGGCGCGCCTCGGCGCGGGACAGGGCGCCCAGCACCGCGGCGGCGCGGTCCGGCGCGGGCCCGTACCCCCGGATCTCGCCGAGGCGCATCGCCGGGTCGGTGAGCGTGCCGGTCTTGTCCAGGCACACCACGTCGACCCGGGCCAGGCCCTCGATCGCGGCCAGCTCCTGCACCAGGCAGCGCCGCCGGCCGAGGCGTACGACACCGACCGCGAACGCGACGCTGGTGAGCAGCACCAACCCCTCCGGGACCATCGTGACCACCCCGGCGACGGAGCCGGACACCGCGCCGCGCAGCCCGGTGTCCGCCAGCAGCTGGCTGACCACCAGCAGGATCGCGATCGGTACGAGCAGCCACACGATGATGCGCAGCAGCCGGTTGATGCCCAGCCGCAGCTCGGAGTCGGTGAGCCGGAACCGGCCGGCCTCGCTCGCCAACCGCGCGGCGTACGCGTCGGTGCCGACCCGGGTCGCCAGGTACGCGCCGGAGCCGGCCACCGCGAACGACCCGGACAGCACCTCGGCGTCCGGCGTCTTCGCCACCGGGTCGGTCTCACCGGTCAGCAGCGACTCGTCGATCTCCAGCCCGTCGGCGACAAGCACCGTGCCGTCCACCGGTACGGTGTCGCCGGTCGACAGCAGGATCACGTCACCGCGGACCAGTTCCCCGGCCGGCACGGCCCGCTCCGCGGCGTCCCGACGGACCCGGATGTCGTTGCGCGCCAACAGACTCAGCCGCGACAACGTACGCCGGGCGCGCAGCTCCTGGACGATGCCGATGCCGGTGTTGGCCACCACGGTCAGCCCGAACAGGGCGTCCTGCCACGGCCCCACCACGAGCATCAGCACGCACAGCGACCCGAGCAGCACGTTGAACAGCGTGACCACGTTGGTCCGGACGATCTGCGCGACGCTGCGCCCCGTCGGGTCCGGCCGGACGTTGCCCTCGCCGCGGGCCCGGCGGCTCGCCACCTCGGCGGTGGTCAGCCCGACCGCCGGGTCAGTGGTCGCCGGTACGCCGGTCACCGCCGTCCTCCTTTCCGCCGGTACCCGGGTCGGCGGGCGGCGCGACCGCGGCCGGGTCAGGCCCGGCGGGCGGCGCGACCGCGGCCGGGTCGGGTTTGCCGCTGACGAACTCCTGCACCGCGATCTTGGCCCGGATCAGCGGACGCCGGATCCGTTCCTCCCGCCGCCGGGCGCGCGCCAGCTTCTTCGGCCGGTCCCGGTACCGCCAGCGGGCCCACGGCGCGCCCGGCCGGCTCAGCCGGATCGCGCCGATCATCGTCAGCAGCGGGACGAAGACCCCGACCAGGCCGGTCCAGATCTTCCCCTTGAGCAGCGTCACCACCACCAGCGCCAGGTTCACCAGCGTGTACGCCCCGCCGACCAGCCACCCAGCCACCCCCGGGTACTCGCTGCGTGCGCCCGCCACGTCGGACACCCCGATCGGCGTGATCCGCAACAGGATCAGCCCGGTCAGGGCGACCGCGGCGAACACCGCGTCGATCGACGTACGCCCGGCTTCCTTCCAGTACACGTCGTCCAGGTGCAGGATCAGCGCGAACTCGTCGAGTACCAGCGCCGCGCCGATCCCGAACAGGGCGGCGAAAAAGGACGTCCAGCCGACCAGCTCGTCCGGCACCGACAGCCCCAGCACGCCACCGACCAGCATGAACACGACGCCGAACACGACATGGTGGATGTGCGTACCGCCGGAGGACACGTTGCCGGGCCACCAGCGCACCTGCGCCCGGATCATCCGCACGCTGAACCGGATGAACAGGAACGCGACGACGAAGCCGCAGAAGAAGCAGAACAGCGGCAACCGGCCGGTGGCGACGATCGTGTCGTGGAACCAGCGCCCCATGTCCGCTCACCCGCCACGCCCGGACCCAGGCGCCGACAGTCCCTCCTGTTAGCACCTTTCATACCGCCACCGGGCCGGTCAGCCGGCCGGAACGCCGAGATCAGTCCAGCGGCAGGTCGCGGCCGAGCACCGCGAACGGCCGGTCGTCGCCGGGGAAGTGGAAGTGCCGCAGCACGTCGGTGAACCCGGTACGCCGGTAGAGCCGCCACGCCCGCGACTCCTCCTGTGGCGCCTCCGGGGTGGACAGCAGCACCGTCGACTCGGTCGCCCCGTCCAGCAGCGCCTGAAGCTGCGCGTACCCCAGGCCGTGGCCCTGCGCGTCCGGCCGGACGTGCAGCTCGACCAGCTCGAAGGAGTCGGCCAGCCAGCGCCGCGCGTCGCCCCGGGACAGCCCGGACCGGACCTGCTCGTGCCACCACTGCCCGGACGCCGACAGGTAGCCGTAGCTGAAGCCGAGCAGCCGGTCGTCGTTGTCCAACGTCGCCACCGCCCGGAAACCCGCGTAGTGCGTGTGCGCGGCGACGAACCCGCGACGCGCGGCGACCAGGTCCGCCGGGTACTCCATGGCCTCGGCGTACACCGTCAGCACGTCGTCGAGTCGGGCGAGCAGGTCCTCCGGGGCCCAGTGCACGAGCGTCATTGCCTCAGGGGGTTCCCTTCCGGATCGGGGTCGTGGATCGGGACCAGGTGCCGCGATCGGCCGCCGCGCGCCGATCCCGCCCGCCGACCCGCAGGTCAGCACGCGGGTCGCGACCCGGACCGGCGAGTCTGGAGTGGACGGTACGCGAACCGGTCAACGCGTGCGCGGGTTCACGCCACGTCGGCCGGCGTGCCGCCGGTGACGCGTACCAGCTCGGCGAACGTCGTCGGGAACACCGCCCGCGGCACCCCGCCGGCCGCCCACACCACGTCGTGGTCGCCGAGCGCCGAGTCGACGAGGGTACGCACCGGCGCCGGGTGCCCGACCGGTGCCACGCCACCGATCGGCTGCCCGGTGTGCTCCCGGACGAACTCCGGGGTGGCGCGGCGGATCGCGGCCGCGCCGACCAGCGCGCGTACCCGGTCGGTGTCGACGCGGTGCGCGCCGGAGGTGAGTACCAGCAGCGGTTCGGTGCCCGCGGCGTACTCGGCGGCGAAGATCAGCGAGTTGGCGATCTGGCCGACCTCGACGCCCAGCGCCTCGGCCGCCGCGGCGGCCGTGCGCACGGCGTCCGGCAGCACGACGACGTCGCCGGTGGCGCCCGCGGCGCCGAGCGCCGCGCGGACGGCCAGGACATTGGGATGTACGGCGGATCCGGTCACGCGCTCCATCTTCGGTGTGCGCCCCGGCCCGTCCGCCGCCGGGGGTGCTATCCGCCGCAGTGCGTGGCGGTGACCTCGATCAGGCCGAGGGCCGCCCGCACGTACCGCAGGGAGACCTCGGGGGTCAGGCCCAGCCGGCGGGTCTGCTCCGCGTACGTGTCGGCGAGCTCGCGGGCACGCTGGGCGGTGTGGTCGGCGCCGGCCGCCACGTACGTCCCGCCCCGGCCGCGCGTCTCGACCAGCCCCGACGACTCCAGCTCCCGGTACGCCCGGGCCACGGTGTTGGCCGCGAGCCCCAGCTCACCGGCGAGCTGCCGGACGGTCGGCAGCCGGGTGCCGGCCGGCAGCTCACCGCTGCCGGCGAGCTGCGCGAGCTGTCGCCGCAACTGCTCGTAGGGCGGTACCGACGAGGACGAGTCCACCCGCAGCCGCATGACGTCTCCCGTTGGTGAGGCAGGTCGCCGTGCCGTCAATTCTGGCAGTACGACGCGCTGTTCGGCGATCCGTCCGCCGGCTCACCAGCGCACCGGCAGCGCGTCGACGCCGCTGACCAGCACGTGCCGCCAGACAAGCGCCTCGGCCGGTACCGCCAGGCGCAGCCCGGGGAAGCGGGCGAGCAGCGCCGACAGCGTCTCCTGGAGCTCGACCCGGGCCAGGTGCGCGCCGAGGCAGAAGTGCGTACCGACGCCGAACGCCAGGTGCCGGCCCGGCTCGCGGTCCAGCACCACCTCGTCCGGCCGGTCGAACGCGCGGGGATCGCGGTTGGCGGAGGCGATCGCGGCCATCACGCCCTCACCGGCGCGTACCGTCCCGCCGGCCAGCGCCACGTCCTCGACCGCCACCCGCAGCTGCCCCGTCTCGCTGAGCCGGGTGTGGCGCAGCAACTCCTCGACGGCGGTCGGGACGAGGTCCGGCTCGGCGACCAGCCGGTCCCAGCGCGCGGGGTCGCGCAGCAGCGTGGCGACGAAACCGGTGATCTGGTTCGCCGACGTCTCGTGCCCCGCGACCAGCAGGTTCAACCCGAACGCGGTCAGCTCGTCCGGGCTCAGCCCGGCCGGGTCGGCGGCCAGCTCGGAGAGGATGTCGTCGCCCGGTTCGGCGCGCTTCGCCGCCACCAGCCCGGCCAGGTAGCCGGTCAGCGCGTCCATCGCGGCGTGCACCCGCGCCGCCTCCGCCGGCACCATGCTGTACGCCAGCTCCGTCCACTCCCGGAACCTGTCCCGGTCGGCGTACACGGAGTTGAGGAGCTCGCGACGATACGGCACGCCGAGCAGCCGGCAGATGACCCGGATCGGCAGCGGCAGCCCCAGCCCGGCCCGCAGATCCGCCGGCGCCCCAGCCGCGCCGAGCCCGTCCGCCAGCTCCACCGCCAGCTCCCGGATCCACGGCCGGTACGTCTCGACCCGGCGGTACGCGAACGCCGCCGACACCAGCCGCCGCAGCCGGGTGTGCTCCGGCGGGTCGGTCGTCGGCAGCGTGCCCGGCAGCGGGCTCGACACCGCGACCCGCGGCGCGCCGGGCGCGACGGTACCGGCGCGGGAGAACCGCGGGTCGGTCAGCACCGTGCGCACGTCGTCGTACCGGGTGACCAGCCAGACCAGGTCACCGGCCGGGGTGCGTACGCGGGTGAGAGGCGCCTCGTCCCGCAGCCGCGCCCAGGTGTCGCCGGGGTCGAGCCGGAAGGCGTCCGGGAACGGGATCGTGGGCACCTCGGCGACGTGCTGGTACGGACAGTGCTGCCGATTCGCTCGCTCACGCTCGCGCATGGGCGCTCCTCCCTGGGTCGGCTCCGTTGACCGGTTTCCGAGCCTAGTGGTGACGCGGTGCCGTCGGATCGTCGCGAACGGTCGTCCCGCGTCGCGCGGCGGCTTCCCACGTCGAGGGGTGTGGCCTGGGCCGCGGTTGTTGCGCTCGGCCGGGAAACGCGCTTTACTGGGAGCCAGTTCGAACGTATGTTCGAACTGGCTCCGGGGAGATGAATCGCGGCATCGACCCGGGGATGGTGCGGCCTCCGCCCCGCCTGCCGGCTGACCCCCAGGCAGGTGGGCGGGGCCGTCGCCGGCCGGTCGGCCGGACGAGGTGAGGGGAAGCACCCCGTGCCTGGCCGGCCGGCACCCACCGCTGTTCCTTCCCCTGCGGCGGCGGGCGTACGGCCGTGCGGACACGACCCGGCTGCCCCGGCAGCCATGGCAAGCAAAGGGGACGACCGAGATGTCGAAGGTTCTGACGTCCGACCGGCGGCCGACCGACATGCCCACCGTGCCGGCGCACGCGTTGCCGCACCGGTCGCCCCGGGAGCTGCTGGCGCTCGCCCGGCACGGCCTCATCGAGGCGACCGGCACCCGCGCCGAGGGCCAGCGATACGCGACGGCCCACCTCGCCGCCCTGCGCGCCGCCGCGGCCGTCCTCGTCGCCCGGGCCCGACCCGTGTCGGCCCGACGCGGCCGCCCGACCAGCGTGTGGGCGCTGCTCAGCATCGTCGCGCCGGAGATGTCCGAGTGGGCCGACCGCTTCGCGGCGGGCGCCGCGAAGCGGTCCGCCGCGGAGGCGGGCATCCTGCGCGTGGTCACCCCCCGCCAAGCCGACGACCTGTGCCGCGACGCCGAACGGTTCGTCGCGGCGGTGGAGATCTCCCTCGGCCTGCCGCACCAGCCGCTGCTCACCACCAGAGCGAGCTGACGCCGCCGGCACCGACCGGTTCCGCGTCCCGGCGGAA
>DASXWQ010000039.1:0-10780 GCA_036503555.1 Actinocatenispora sp. | reverse complement strand
GCCGCGAGTTCGCGGCGAATGCCGAGGTGTCGCGCGGCCGGTCGATGATCGTCATGGGCGCCGGCACCAACCACTACTTCCACTCCGACACGATCTACCGGGCGTTTCTCGCGCTGGTGACGCTTACCGGGTGTCAGGGCGTCAACGGCGGCGGCTGGGCGCATTACGTCGGACAGGAGAAGGTCCGTCCGCTCACCGGCCAGCAGCTGTACGCGATGGCGACCGACTGGGCCCGCCCGCCGCGGACCATGATCGGCACCGCGTTCTTCTATCTCGCTACCGATCAGTGGCGTTACGACACCAGCGACAACGCGCACCTCGCCTCGCCGCTCGGCGCCGGCCGCTTCGCCGGACGCACCGCGGCCGACCTGATCGCCACGTCGGCACGGATGGGCTGGATGCCCAGCTACCCGACCTTCGACTGGAACCCGCTGCGGCTGGGCGACGCTGCCGACCGCGCCGGGCAGTCAGCGGCCGACTTCGTGGTCGAGCAGGTGCGCTCCGGGCAGCTCGGGTTCGCCTGCGAGGACCCGGACGCGGAACAGAACTGGCCGCGGGTGCTCACGGTCTGGCGGTCGAACCTGCTCGGCTCGAGCGCCAAGGGCGACGAGTACTTCCTGCGTCACCTGATCGGCGCGGACGACTCGCTGCGCGCGGCCGAATCGCCCGCGGACGCCCGCCCGGCCGACGTGCGATGGCGCGACGATCCGCCGAGCGGCAAGCTCGACCTGCTGCTCACGCTGGACTTCCGGATGACGTCCACGACGCTGTTCAGCGACGTCGTCCTGCCCGCCGCGACGTGGTACGAGAAGCACGATCTGTCGAGCACCGACATGCACCCGTTCGTCCACGCCTTCAACCCGGCGATCCCGCCGCCGTGGCAGACGCGCACCGACTTCGACGCGTTCCACGCGCTGGCCCGCCGGTTCAGTGAGTTCGCCGCGGCGCACCTCGGCGTGCGCAAGGACGTCGTCGCCGTACCGCTCACGCACGACACGCCGGACGAGCTGGCGACGCCGCACGGCACGGTGCGCGACTGGCGCACGGACGGCGTCGATCCGGTGCCCGGCGTGAACTTCCCGAAGATCACCGTCATCGAACGCGATTACGCCGCGGTGGCCGACAAGCTCGCCGCGCTCGGACCGCTGCCCGACCAGGTCGGCGCGACGACGAAAGGCGTCACGTTCGAGCTCGGCACCGCGGTCGAGTATCTGGCCGCGAAGAACGGCCGGGTGCGCGGCGGGGCGGCCGACGGCCGACCTTCGCTCGCCCGGGACGTCCACGCCTGCGAGGCGGTGCTGGCGCTGTCCGGAACGACGAACGGGCACGTCGCGGTCGACGGGTTCCGGAACCTGGAGCAGCGCACCGGAATGCCGTTGGCCGACCTCGCCGCCGAGCACGAGGGCAAGCAGATCACCTTCGCCGACACGCAGGCCCGGCCGACGCCGGTCATCACCTCACCGGAGTGGTCCGGCTCGGAGACCGGCGGGCGGCGCTACTCGGCGTTCGTCATCAACGTCGAGCGCAAGAAGCCGTGGCACACGCTCACCGGACGGATGCACTTCTTCCTCGACCACGACTGGTTGACCGAACTCGGCGAGCAACTCCCGGTGTACCGACCGCCGCTGGACATGCATCGGTTGTTCGGCGAGCCGGAGCTCGGCAGCACCGGAGAACTCGGCGTGGCGGTGCGCTACCTGACCCCACACTCCAAGTGGTCGATCCACTCCGAGTACCAGGACAACCTGTTCATGCTGTCGCTGTCTCGCGGCGGCCCGACGATCTGGGTCAGCCCGGCCGACGCGGCGAAGGTCGGCGTCGCGGACAACGACTGGATCGAGGCCGTCAACCGGAACGGCGTCATCGTCGCGCGGGCGATCGTCTCGCAGAAGATGCCGGAGGGAACGGTGTACATGTATCACGCGCAGGAGCGCGTGGTGGACGTCCCGATCGCCGAGACGAGCGGCAAGCGCGGCGGCATCCACAACTCCGGCACCCGGCTGTACATCAAACCGTCCCACCTCGTCGGCGGGTACGCGCAGCTGTCCTACGCGTTCAACTACCTCGGCCCGACGGGCAACCAGCGCGACGAGGTCACGGTCATCCGCCGCCGCTCGCAGGAGGTGATTTACGGTTGATGAGACTGCGTAAGAGTGTGAGTGAGCATCGCAGCGAGCGACAGCGAGCGAGGAGCGGAGCGAACGTGCGATGAGCGCTCGCGCGAAGAGCCGTCGAATCTGTGCGCAGATGGCGATGGTGATGAACCTCGACAAGTGCATCGGCTGCCACACCTGCTCGGTCACCTGCAAGCAGGCCTGGACCAACCGCGCCGGCGTCGAGTACGTGTGGTTCAACAACGTCGAGACCCGGCCCGGCCTCGGCTACCCGCGCGGGTACCAGGACCAGGAGCGGTTCCGCGGCGGCTGGGTGCGTACCGCGCGCGGAAAGCTCAGGCCGCGGGCCGGCGGCAGGTTCCGCCGGCTGTTCTCCATCTTCGCCAACCCTCGGCTGCCGAGCATCCACGACTACTACGAGCCCTGGACGTACGACTACGAGAAGCTGATCGACGCCCCGCTCGGCGACGACTTCCCCGTCGCCCGGCCGAAGTCGCTGCTGACCGGCGAGGACACCACGATCACCTGGAGCGCCAACTGGGACGACGACCTCGGCGGCGCGCCGGAGACCGCACCGCAGGACCCGGTGCTGCGCCGGCTGCGCGACACCGCGAACACGGACGTCAAACTGGAGTACGAGAAGGCGTTCATGTTCTACCTGCCGCGGATCTGCGAGCACTGCCTGAACCCGTCGTGCATGGCGTCCTGCCCGTCCGGCGCGATCTACAAGCGCGTCGAGGACGGCATCGTGCTCGTCGACCAGGACCGGTGCCGCGGCTGGCGGATGTGCGTCACGGGCTGCCCGTACAAGAAGATCTACTTCAACCACCGCACCGGCAAGGCCGAGAAGTGCACGCTGTGCTACCCGCGCGTCGAGGTCGGGCTGCCGACGGTGTGCGCGGAGACGTGCGTCGGCCGCCTCCGCTACCTCGGCCTGTTCCTGTACGACGCGGACCGCGTCGCGTCGGCCGCCGCCGTCGAGGACGAGAAGCAGCTCTACCCGGCGCAGCTCGACCTGCTGCTCGACCCGCACGACCCGGAGGTCCAGGCCGCCGCCCGGCGCGACGGGATCCCGGACGACTGGCTGGACGCCGCCCGCCGCTCCCCGGTGTACGCGCTGGCCAAGCGGTACCGGATCGCGTTGCCGCTGCACCCGGAGTTCCGCACGATGCCGATGGTCTGGTATGTCCCGCCGCTGTCGCCGGTCGTGGACGTGCTGTCCCGTACCGGAAACGACGGCGAGGACGCGGGGAACCTGTTCGGCGCGATCGATGCGCTGCGCATCCCGGTCGGGTACCTGGCCGAGCTGTTCACGGCCGGCGACCCGACGCCGGTCGAGCACGCGCTGCGTCGCCTCGCCGCGATGCGCTCGTACATGCGGGCGTCCAACCTCGGCGAGGACCCGGACGAGTCGATCCCGGCGGCGGTCGGCCTCACCGGCGGCGAGGTGTACGAGCTGTACCGGCTGCTCGCGCTCGCCAAGTACGAGGACCGGTACGTGATCCCGACGGCGCACGCCGAGCAGGCGTCGCAGCTCGACGAGATGGGCTGCTCGCTGACGCACGAGGGCGGCCCCGGGATGTACGGCAGCGGACCGTTCGGCGAGGCGTCCGGGCGGCCGGTGCCGGTCTCGGTGGAGACGTTCCACGCGTTGAAGGAGCGGCAGAGCGCCGACGAGATGACCCGCGACACCCGGTTCAACCTGCTCAACTGGGACGGCGCCGGCCGCCCCACCGGCATGTTCCCGCCGCGCGACCGACCGAGCCCGCCCGTCGCGGCGGACCGGGGCGAGGACGGCGACCATGACTGACCGTTCCGTCCACAGTGGAGCATCGGACCGGCTGGTGTGGCAGGCGGTCGCCCTGCTGCTCGCGTACCCGGACGACGGGACCGCGGCCCGCTGCGCGCTGGTACGCCGGGCGGTGCCGGGGACGTTCGACCCGTTCTGCGACCACGTGGCCGGCACGCCGCTGAGGGTGCTGCAACAGTCCTATGTGGACACGTTCGACTTCCGGCGGCGGTGCTGCCTGCACCTGACGTACTACACCGACGGCGACACCCGGCGGCGCGGCGGGTCGCTCGCCGCACTGAAGCGGACGTACGCGGCGCACGGGATGGCGCCTGCCGACGGCGAGCTGCCCGACTTCCTGCCGGTGATGTGCGAGTTCGCCGCCGCCGTCGACGCCGGCCGCGACCTGCTCGTCGCGCACCGGCCGGCGCTCGAACTGCTGCGGCTGGCGCTGCGCGACGCCGACAGCCCGTACGCCGCGGTCGTCGCCGCGCTGTGCGCCACCCTGCCCGGCCCCGCTCCCGCCGACCGCGCCGCCGCCGTCGCGCTCGCCCGATCCGGCCCGCCGACCGAGACCGTGGGGGTGTACCAGTGAGCACGCTGCTGTGGGCGATCCTGCCGTACGTGATGGTCGTCGTGCTCGTCGGCGGCACCGTCTGGCGCTACCGCTACGACCAGTTCGGCTGGACCACCCGCAGCTCCGAGCTGTACGAGTCGCGCCTGCTGCGGTTCGGCAGCCCGCTGTTCCATTTCGGCCTGGTGTTCGTGGTGCTCGGCCACCTGATGGGCCTCGTCGTACCCGAACGGTTCACCGACTGGCTCGGCCTGTCCGAGGCCGGGTACCACGCGATGGCGCTGGCGCTCGGCGGCGTCGCCGGGATCGCCACGCTCGCCGGCATCGTCATCCTCGTCTGGCGCCGGCGTACCACCGGGCCGGTCTTCATGGCCACCACCCGCAACGACAAGCTGATGTACGTCGTGCTCGTCGCCGCGATCCTCGCCGGGCTGTGGGTGACGCTCGTGTTCAACGCGATCGAGCGCGCGCACACCGGCGGGTACAACTACCGGGCGAGCGTGGCGCCGTGGTTCCGGTCGCTGTTCGCCTTCCAACCGGACGTGTCGCGGATGGCCGGCGCGCCCGTCGACTACCAGGTGCACACCGTCATCGGCATGGTGCTGTTCATGCTGTGGCCGTTCACCCGGCTCGTGCACGCGTTCACCGCGCCCGTCGGCTACCTGTTCCGGCCGTACCTCGTCTACCGGTCCCGCGACGGCCGCCGCGCCCGCGGCGACCGGGGGACCGGACGGGCCTGGTCGCCGGTCGGTACCTCCGACCGCACCCGGTGACATGGGGAGTGGCACGGTCGCGCGGGCGCCGCGACGGCGGTTCGTCCGGCAGCTCGACGACGCGGCGCGGGACCTCGGCCTGCGCGTACGGTGGCTGTCCGGGTACTGGATCGCGCAGCTCGACGCCGCGGACACCACGCGGCACGTCTGCGGGTACACGTTCCCGCTGAACTCGTCCGCCGCCGCGCAACTCGCCCGGGACAAGGTCGCCACGCACGCCGTCCTCGCCGCAGCCGGCGTGCCGAGCGTGCCGCACCTGCTCGCCGACTCGCCGGAAACCGTTGCACACCAAGGGTTCCCCGCCGTGATCAAGCCCTGCCGCGGGTACGGTGGGCGCGGCCTCACCCGCGTCCGCGACGCCGCCGACCTGCCGGCCGCGCTCGCCGGCCACCCCGAGACGCCCGCCGTGGCGCCCTGGCTCGACATCACCGCCGAGTACCGGCTGGTGATGCTCGACGGCGCCGCGCTCCTCGCGTACCGGAAGGTGCTGCCGGCCGGGGCCGGCGGCTGGCAACACAACCTGACCCACGGCGCGGTGCCCCGACTCGTACCGCCGTCCCGCGCGCGGGACGTTCTCGCCGCCGCGGCGATGCGCGCCCTCGGCCTGCGGTTCGCCGCCGTCGACCTGGTCGACGTCGCCGGCGAACTGAGCGTCCTGGAGGTCAACGGCGGCGTCACCCTCGAACGCTTCAGCGCGTACGACGCGCGGCACGACCGCCTCGCCGCCACCGTCTACCGCGAAGCCCTCGCCCGCTGCTTCTGACCGGGAGTCTTGACTCGGGGCGTGGGGCGGGCCATTCTTCGGCAAGATCTTTCTGCGTAGTGCGCTCAGCAAGTCGACAATCGCCACACCTGGCTCGTGACGCCCGCACGAAAACGAGGTGAGCAGCGTGCTCCGGCCCCTGCGCGCGGTCCTGACGGCCGTGTCCGCTCTGTTGCTCGTGGGTACCGCGGTGCCCGCGGTCGCCGCGCCGGCCGGTTCCGGCCGGGCGTTCGACCCGAGGCCGGCGGCGGCGGCGCTGCACCGGCTGATCGGCGGCCGGGCCGGGCAGGTCACGCTGCGCGCGCTGGACAAGGGTACGGGCAAGGACAGGTTCGCGGTCACGGCCGAGCACGGCCGGCTCGTCGTCGCGGGTACCAGCCCGGCGGTGCTGCTCGCCGGGTTCGGCTGGTACCTGAAGTACACGGCGCACGCGAACATCTCGCTGGAGGGGGAGAACCTGCGGCTGCCGGCGCGGCTGCCGTTGCCGTCGGCGCCGATCGAGCACACGTCGTCGGTCACGCACCGGTTCGCCCTGAACGACACGAACGAGGGGTACGGCGGGCCGTACCTCAGCTGGGACGAGTGGCAGCACCGGATCGACGTGCTGGCGCTGCGCGGCATCAACGAGGTCCTGCTGTACGAGGGCCAGGAGGCCGTTTACCAGAAGACGTTCGAGCAGTTCGGGTACGGCGCGAACGAGATGCGCGGCTGGATCCCGCAGCCGGGGCACCAGTCGTGGTGGCTGCTGCAGAACATCTGCTGCACGGCGGGTCCGATCTCGCAGCAGCTGATCGACCGGCACGCGCGGCTGGGCCGGCAGATCGCGGACCGGTTGCGGCAGTTGGGCATGACGCCGGTGATGCCCGGCTACTACGGCACGGTGCCGCCGGGCTTCGCGGACCGCAACGGCGGCGCGCACACGGTGCCGCAGGGTACGTGGGACGGGCTGGCGCGGCCGGACTGGCTGGACCCGACCGACCCGTCCTTCGCGAAGGTGGCCGCCGCGTTCTACCGCGCGCAGGACCAGCTGTTCGGCGCGACCACGATGTACAAGATGGACCTGCTGCACGAGGGTGGTACGGCGGGGAACGTGAGCGTGCCGGACGCGTCGAAGGCCGTGCAGGCGGCGCTGGCCGCGGCGCACCCGGACGCGTTGTGGGCGATCCTCGGTTGGGAGAAGAATCCGCTGCCCGCCACGCTGTCGGCGGTGGACCGGTCGAAGATGGTGGTGCTGGACGGCATCTCCGACCAGCCGAGCGTCACCGACCGGGACTCCGACTTCCAGGGCACGCCGTACGCGTTCGGCACGATCTGGAACTTCGGCGGTCACACGAATCTGGGCGCGCAGCTCGCCGAGTGGAACCAGAAGTTCTTTGCGTGGCAACGGAAGTCGGGCAGCGCGCTGGACGGCATCGCGCTGATGCCGGAGGCGATCGACAACAACCCGGCGGCGGTGGAGTTCTTCACCGAGCTGCCGTGGTTGTCCGGCCCGGTCGACCTGCACCAGTGGTTCGACCAGTACGCGACCGCCCGGTACGGCACGGCCGATCCGCACGCGCTCGCCGCCTGGCGGGTGCTCGCCGACACCGTGTACTCGTGGCCGGCGAACGTGGACAGCCGGCACCCGACGAGCCTGTTCGAGAACCAGCCGAGCCTGTCCACGTCGTCGTCGGCCCTGCCGTACGACCCGGCGGCGTTCGACCCGGTGCTGGCCGACCTGCTCGCGGTGTCCCCGGCGTTGCGGCACTCCACCGCCTACCGGTACGACCTGGTGGACGTGGCGCGGCAGGTGCTCGCCAACCACAGCCGGTCGCTGCTGCCGGACATCAAGGCGGCGTACGACGCGAAGGACGCGGCCGAGTTCGGCCGGCTATCGGGCCAGTGGCTGGCGCAGATCTCGTTGCTGGACAGGCTGCTCGGCTCGGACGACCACTTCCTGCTCGGCGCCTGGCAGAAGGACGCGGACCGGCAGGTGGCGACCCCGGCCGAGGCCGCCACACTCCGGTACGACCTGCGCGTGCTGGTGACGCAGTGGGCGCCGGGTACGACGCTCCAGGACTACGCGCGGCGCGAGTTCAACGGCCTGGTCGGCGACTACTACGCGTCGCGCTGGCGGGCGTACTTCCGGACGTTGTCGGACTCGCTCGCCACCGGGAAGCCGCCGGAGGCGGTGGACTGGCAGGCGTTCGCGGACACGTGGGCGCACGCCGGCACGGACTATCCGGCCACCGCGCACGGCGACCCGTACGCGTTGGCGAGCGCGGTCGCCGCGGTGCCGAACGGCGCCGTGACCGTCGGCAGCAAGCACGACGCGGCGGATCCGGGTGGTTCGGTGCGGGTCGCGGCCACGTTCACGAACCGCAACCTGATCCGCGCCACCGAGCCGGTCGCGCTGAGCCTGCACGCGCCGGACGGCTATCAGGTGAGCGCGGACGGCGCGACCGAGACCCGGACGGTGCCCGCCGCTGGGACGTTCACCGCGACCTGGACCGTTTCCGTTCCGGACACCGCCACGCCGGGTACGGTGCCGACGCTGTCGGCGGCGGCGACGTGGGCGTCCGGCGGCGTGGCCGACCAGGCCGCGGCGACGACCAGCATGCTCGTGACGGGCGGCCTCACCGGGTACGAGACGGTCACGACCACCGGCGCCGCGTACGCGGGCAACGGTGACACGGTGGGCATCGCGGGTGGCGGCAGCGACCCGAACGGCGGCGACTTCGGCGCAGCGTACCGGCAGGGGGTGCTGGGTGACGGGCAGGCGGCGACCGCGACCGTGACCCGCGTCGACTCGACCTCCCCGTACGGCCGGGCCGGCCTCGTCGCCCGCGCCGACCTCGGCGCCACCTCAAGTGGGTACGCGACGATCGCGGTGACGCCGGGGCACGGCTGCATGTTCACGTACGACGCGGACGGCGACGGCACGCTGGACCGGTCCGCGGAGGTCGACGGCTTCGCCGGCGAGACGATGGTTCGCCTGGGGCGCAAGGGATCCACGTTCACCGGGGAGTGCTCGACGGACGGCACGAACTGGACGGTGGTGGGCAGCGCGGAGCTGCCCGGCGCGAGCGACGCGGAGGACGTCGGCATGTACTTCGCCGGGGCCGGCGCCGACACGTCGGGGCTCGCCACGTTCACGGGCTTCGGGCTCGGCGGGTTCGCGCCGCGCGACGCGTCCGGCGACACGGTACGCAGCCTCAAACAGCCGGTGACCGCCCTCGGTGCGGAGGCCGGGCACCCGGCGACCGCGGCGAACGACGGCAACCGCGCCAACTCGCCGTACTGGGGCGGGCCGCTGACCGGCGACGGCACCTGGTGGCAGGTCGACCTCGGCGCCGAGACCGCCGTGTCGGGCATCAACGTGCGCAACTACGTCGACGGCACCCGGTGGTACACGTACCGGGTGGTGGGGAGCCTGGACGGCGAGCACTGGTACACGCTCGGCGGGCGGATGGGCACGAGCCCGGTGACCGACGCCGGGGAGACGTTCCACACCGAGGCGACCGCCCGGTACGTCCGGGTGATCGGCCTGTCCAACTCCGCCAACGCGACGTTCCACCTCAGCGAGGTCACGGTGTACGGCACGCCGACCGGTGGCGGAACCGCCGGCTGACGACGCGTCCCCGCTGGTCCGGCGTTCGCGCAGGTCAGCGGGGGTGGCGTAACCTGCGGGAAATCCGCCGCGGGTTAGCGTCGGCGGCATGGCCGAGACCACGCCCCGGGCCGACCGGGCCCGCCGGATCGCCGACGTGCTGCGCCAGCAGGTGCTGGCCGGGGCGTACCAGACGCTGCCGGACGAGCGGACGCTCGCGGCCGACTTCGGCGCGTCCCGCAACGCGGTCCGCGACGCGCTCGCGCTGCTCGCCGGCGAAGGACTGGTCGTACGACGGCGCGGCGTCGGCACCGTCGTCGTGGGGCAGCGGCACCGGCACCCGCTGTCCCGGCTGACCGGCCTGGCCGAGACCCTCACCGGCACCGTCCGCAACGAGGTACGCGCCGCGTCCCCGCAGCGCGCGCCCGCCCCGGTCGCCGCCCGCCTCGGCACCGACGACACCGTCTACCTGGAACGCCTGCGGTACCTGGACGACGAGCCGCTGTCGCTGGACCGCACGTACCTGACGGGCGACGTCGGCCGGCCGCTGCTCGGCGCGGACCTCGCCCACCGGGACGTGTTCGCGCTGATCGAGGAGACCACCGGCGTCCCGCTCGGCACCGCGGATCTGGACGTCCGCGCCGCCACCGCCGACGCGCACACCGCCGCACTGCTCCGCGTACCCGAGGGCGCGGCACTGTTCGCGATCGAACGGCTGAGCCGCTTCGCCGACGGGCGCCCGGTCGACCTGGAGTACCTGATGGTGCGCGGCGACCGGCTCACCCTGCACGCCGCGCTGGACCGCCGGTGACGGCGGCGATGGGCCTGTGCGTGGCCCTCGTGGTCGGCATGGTGTCCGCGCTGAACCTGGGCGTACCGGTGCTGGCGGCAGGCGACCTGCACCCGTCGGCGGCGGCCGTGCTGTGGGTGATCGACGGGTACGTGGCGGTCTTCGCCTGCCTGCTGGTACCCGCCGGTGCGCTCGCGGATCGTTTGGGCCGCAAGGGAACTCTGCTCGGCGGTATGGCGCTGTTCGGGGCCGGTGCGGCGCTGTGCGCGGGGGCGCCGGACGTGCCGGTGCTCGTCGCCGGCCGGATGGTCTCCGGGGTCGGCGCCGCCGCGGTACTCCCGAGCACGCTGGCGTTGATGGTCGCCGGGGTGCCGCCGCAACGGCGCCC
>DASXWQ010000038.1:0-5109 GCA_036503555.1 Actinocatenispora sp. | reverse complement strand
GGTGCACCTCGTCGTGCCCGCCCGCCTGGACAAGCTGGCCGAACTCCTCGGCTTCGCCACGCGGGTCCTGCGGGAAGACCGCGGCTACCAGCGCGAACTCGAGACGTGGACCGCGCACACCCACGGGTGGGACGCAGTCGGCGACGGCGTTCCCGAGGACGCGCTCAGCCCCGAAGCCCTGCCGGTGGCGGGGCTCGTCCGCGCCGGCACGCCCGTCCCGGACGACGCGGTGCTCGCCGACCGGCTCGCCGCGGAGAACCTGCTGATCCTCTGCACCGACGGCGACGCGCGCGCGGACCACCTCGCCGCCGGCGCGGCCCTGCAGCGCGTCTGGCTGACCGCGACGGCGAAGGCTCTGGTCGGCTCGGTGCTCACCCAGCCCCTGCACCTGACCGGTTTCCGCGCCCGCCTGGTGTCGGAACTGGCCCTGCCCTGCGTACCCCAAGCGATCTTCCGGTTCGGCTACCCCGCGGTCCCGGCCGCTCCCTCGCCGCGGCTCCCGCTCGGCGAACTGTTCCCCGACGAACCCTCAGGAGGGCTCCGATGACGTACGTACGCGACCTGGCCGAGATCCGGCTCACCGACGACGAGACCGTGGGCGGGAAGGGTGCCAACCTCGGCGAGCTGATCTCCGCCGGCTTCCCCGTCCCCAGCGGGTTCGTGATCTCCCGCGACGGCTACTGGGCCGCCCTGGATCACGCGGGCGTCCGTACCGAACTCGCGGACCTGCACGCCAAGGCACTGGCGAATGTGGACGACACCGCCGCACTGGCCGACGCGTGCGACCAGATGGGCGAGCTCGTCCGGCGCGCCGGGCTCACCGGCGAGCTGCAGACCGAGATCGCCGAGGCCTACCGCGGGCTGGGCGCGTCGACGCCGGTCGCCATCCGGTCCTCGGCCACCGGTGAGGACGGTGCCGAAGCCTCGTTCGCCGGGATGAACGCCACCTATACCAACATCTGGGGCGACCACGCGGTGGCCGAACACGTCATCGACTGCTGGACCTCACTGTTCAGCCCCCGAGTGGTCAGCTACCGCGCCAGCCGCGGGTTCACCGGCGAGCCCGCCATCGCGGTCGTCGTCCAGCGCATGATCCAGTCGGAACTGTCCGGGGTGATCTTCACCGCCGACCCGCGGACCGGCGACCGCGACCGCGTCGTCATCGAAGCTGTCTTCGGCCAGGGGGAGGCGATCGTCAGCGGGGCCGTCGAGCCGGACACCTACGTCGTCGGCAAGAAGGACCTGCTCCTGCACTCGGTCCGGATCGGCAGGCAGACACACAAGATCGTGGCCGACGCCAGCGGCGGTGACGTCACCATCCAGCTCCCCGAACCCGCGGGCGGCCGCCGGGTGCTGAGCGACACCACCGTCCTCGAACTGGCCCGCATGGCCACCCGCGTCGAGGAGCACTACAGCGTGCCGCAGGACATCGAATTCGCCATCGCCGACCACGAGATCTCTCTGGTGCAGTCCCGGCCGATCACGACGCTGCCGCCGCTCACCCCGGTGACGACCGAGGCACTGGTGACGGGGCTCGCTGCCTCGCCCGGCGAGGGCAGCGGCTCCGTCCGCGTCCTGCGCGACCCGGTCGAGGCGAAGCACCTGCGGGACGGCGAGGTCCTCGTCGCCCCGATGACCAACCCGGACTGGGTGCCGGCGATGCGCCGGGCCGCGGCCGTGGTCACCGACGGCGGCGGGATGACCTGCCACGCCGCCGTGGTCGCCCGCGAGCTGGGTGTGCCGGCCGTGGTTGGCACCGGCGACGCCACCCGTGTGCTGGCCGACCGCAGCCTGGTCACCGTCGACGGAACGAAGGGCGAAGTCCGGCCGGGCGCGGTCAAGAAAGCGCCGGCCCGCACCGAGGCTGTCGCCGCGCCCGCAGCCCCGGAAGCCATCGGCACCAAGCTGTACGTCAACCTCGCCATGCCCGAGCACGCCGAAGGGGTCGCCGCCCAGGCGGTCGACGGCGTCGGCCTGCTTCGCGCGGAGTTCCTCCTCACTGAAGCTCTCGACGGCCGGCACCCGCGCGACCTGCTCGCCAAGGGCGAAGAGCGGTCCTTCGTAGACAAGATGACGGAATCGCTGCTCAAGATCACCCGGCCGTTCGGCACCCGCCCGGTCGTCTACCGCGCGACTGACCTGCGCACCAACGAGTTCCGCGGCCTGGCCGGCGGTGAGGAGTTCGAGCCGGTCGAGAGCAACCCGATGATCGGCTACCGCGGCTGCTACCGCTACGTCCGTGAACGCGACCTGTTCGCCCTGGAGCTCGAGACGCTGGCCCGCGTGCGCGAGCAGACGCCGAACCTGCACCTGATGATCCCGTTCGTCCGCACCAAGTGGGAGCTGGAGGAGTGCCTCGAGCTGGTCGACGCGAGCCCGCTCGGCCGGCAGCGCGGACTGCACCGCTGGGTGATGGCCGAGGTGCCCTCGGTCGTGCACTGGCTGCCCGAATACGCGGGCATGGGGATCGACGGCGTGTCCATCGGCAGCAACGACCTCACCCAGCTGGTCCTGGGCGTCGACCGCGACTCGGCCGTGTGCGCGGAGCTGTTCGACGAGGCCGACCCGGCGGTGCTCGACGCGATCGAGAAGATCGTCCGCATCGCCCGGGACCGCGGTATCACCTCGTCGCTGTGCGGCCAGGCGCCCTCGACCAAGCCCGGCTTCGCTGAGCACCTGGTCCGCTTCGGCATCACGTCGATCTCGGTCAACCCCGACGTCCTCATCCCTGCCCGCGCGGCCATCGCCTCGGCCGAGCGCAGGATCCTCCTGGAGAGCACGCGATGAGCACCGCGATCGAGATCCGGGACCTCCGGAAGTCCTTCGGGCACACCCGAGCGCTCGACGGACTCGACCTGACCGTCGAAACCGGTGAGGTGCACGGCTTCCTCGGCCCGAACGGCGCCGGGAAGACCACCACGCTGCGGTTGCTGCTGGGCCTGCTGCGCGCCGACGGCGGCGAAATGCGGCTGCTCGGCGGCGACCCGTGGCGTGACGCGGTGCCGCTGCACCGGCGGCTGGCCTACGTACCCGGCGAAGTGTCGCTATGGCCGAACCTCACCGGCGGCGAGGTCATCGACCTGCTCGGCCGCCTGCGCGGCGGGTTGGATCCGAAGCGCCGCAAGCGCTACCTGGAGCTGTTCGAACTGGACCCGCGTACCAAGGGCCGGGCCTACTCGAAGGGCAACCGGCAGAAGGTGGCGGTCGTCGCCGCTCTCGCGTCCGACGTCGAACTGCTGCTGCTCGACGAGCCCACCAGCGGGCTCGACCCGTTGATGGAGCAGATTTTCCGCGAGTGCGTCCGTGAGGAACGCGAGCGGGGCCGGACGATCCTGCTCTCCAGCCACATCTTGTCCGAGGCGGAGGCCCTGTGCGACCGGGTCAGCATCATCCGCGCCGGACGCCTGGTCGATTCGGGCAGCCTCGACGAGCTGCGGCACCTCAGCCGGACCACCATCACCGCGCGCATTTCCGGCGCCGCGGACGGCCTGGCACACCTGCCGGGCGTGCACGACTTCACCGCCGAGGGTGACCACGTGCGGCTGACCGTCGACAACACCGAACTGGCCACGGTGCTCGGCCTGCTGAGCCACAGCGGGGTCCGGAGCCTGACCAGCAACCCGCCGACCCTGGAAGAGCTGTTCCTCCGGCACTACCGGAGCGAACCGGAGGTGGTGCCGGTATGAGCGGCACGCTCACCGGCACCGGCGCCCTGGTCCGGCTGGCGCTGCGCCGGGACCGGGTCCGGCTGCCGGTGTGGACCGCGGTGTTCACCGCCGTGGCGGCGTCCTCGGCGGCGGCGACCGCGGCGATCTACCCGGCCGCCGGCGACCAGCAGGGTGCGACCGACAGCATCAACTCGGTCCCGGCCCTGGTGGCGCTCTACGGCCCCGTGTACGAACCGACACTCGGCGCGACGTCGGTGTTCAAGCTGACCGCGTTCGGCGCGGCCCTGATCGCGCTGCTGATGATCTTCACCGTGGTCCGGCACACCCGGGCCGAAGAGGAGGCCGGGCGGCGGGAGCTGCTTGGTTCCGCCGTGGTCGGCCGCTTCGCCGGGCTGGCGGCGGCAGTTGTGGTGACGGTGGTGTCGAGCCTGGTCATCGGCCTCTTCAGCGCGGCCGGGCTCGCGGCGGCGGGGCTGCCGGTTGCCGGATCGCTGGCCTTCGGCCTCGGTTGGGCGGGCGCCGGGCTGGTCTTCGGCGGGCTCGCCGCGCTGACCGCCCAGCTGACCAAGAGCGCCCGGGCGGCGTCGGGGCTCGCCGTCGTCGCCCTGCTCGCCGCGTACTTCCTGCGTGCGGTGGGCGACTCCGCCGGTCCGCGCTGGTTGTCCTGGGGCTCGCCGATCGGGTGGACCCAGCAGGTCCGGCCCTTTGCGGGCGACGTCTGGTGGGTCCTGGTCCTCCCGCTGCTCGTGGCGGCCGCGCTGGTCGTGGTGGCCGTCGTGGCGGCCCGGGCCCGCGACCTCGACGCCGGGCTGCTGCCGGACCGGGCGGGCCCGGCGCACGCCGGTCGTTCCCTGACCGGTGCGTGGGGCCTGGCGTGGCGCCTCAACCGGGCGAACCTGGGTGCCTGGCTGGCCGGGTACGTCCTGCTGGGACTGGTCCTCGGCGGGCTCGCGGGCAACGTCGGGAAGATGCTCGACAGCGCGGGCGCCCGGGCGCTGATCGCCGCCCTGGGCGGTGAACAGGCGATGGAGGACGCCTTCCTCGCGGCCGAGTTCTCGATGGCGGCGGTGATCACCTCGGTTTACGCGATCACCGTCCTGGTCCGTTTCCGGAGCGAGGAGCGTGCGCTGCGGGTCGAACCGCTGCTGGCCACCGCGCTCGACCGCCGTCGCCTGATGGCGGGGTACCTGCTGCTCGCCGCGGGCGCGCCGGTCGTGCTGTTGACGTCCTTGGGCGTCACGGCCGGGCTGGCGTACGGGGTCCGCCTCGGCACGCCCGGCACCGAGGTCGCCCGGTTGGCCGGCGCCGGGCTGGCCCAGCTGCCCGCGGTGTGGGTGCTCGCCGGGCTCGCGGCGGCGCTGTTCGGCTTGCTCGCCCGGGCGGTCGCGTTCGCCTGGGTCGCGCTGACGACGTTCCTGCTGCTCGGCGAGTTCGGCACGTT
>DASXWQ010000037.1:0-35439 GCA_036503555.1 Actinocatenispora sp. | reverse complement strand
ATGTGCGACTGGCGGCGTCGGGCGCCCGCGGGCGGATGCCGCCGGCCTTGACCGCCGACCCGGGACGGGGTTGCCGCCATGTGGACGACGCACGACACGTTGCTGATGGTGTACGCGGCAGTCGCCATCGCCCTGGTGATCGTCCTGATCACCACGAAGATCAGGATGCACGCGTTCCTCGCACTGATGATCGGGTCGCTGTTCATGGGCCTCGCGGCCGGGCTGGCGCCGGACAAGGTGGCGCTGTCGTTCGAGGCCGGAGTCGGCGCCGTGCTCGGCAACGTCGGCGTCGTCGTCGCGTTGGGCACCATGCTGGGCAAGCTGCTCGCCGAGTCCGGCGGCGCCCAGCAGATCGCCGACACGCTGCTGCGGCACGCCACACCCCGCGCCGTACCGTGGATCATGGCGCTGGTCGCCGGCATCATCGGCATCCCGATGTTCTTCGAGATCGGCCTGGTGCTGATGCTGCCGCTGATCCTCACGATGGCCCGCGAGGTGCAGCTCAAGGCGGCCGGCACCGCGCAGGAGGGCGCCGTACGCCGCGCCAACGTCTACATCATGGTCGGCATCCCCGCGCTCGCCGGGCTGTCCGTGCTGCACGGGCTCGTACCGCCGCACCCGGGACCGCTGGCCGCGATCACCGCCATCCACGCCGACCTCGGGCAGACACTGCTGATCGGCCTGATCATCGCGATCCCGACCGTCATCATCGCCGGCCCGCTGTTCGCGAACGTCGCCGCCCGCTTCGCCCACCCGCACCCGACGCAGAAGCTGCTCGACCAGGTGACCCGCCGCCCCGACGAGGCCACCAACCCGCCCAGCTTCGCCGTCACCCTCTTCACGATCCTGCTGCCCGTCGCGCTGATGCTGCTGCGTACGTTGGCCGAGGTCGTGCTGCCCCACGACAGCCCGCTGATGCCGTGGGCGGCGTTCATCGGCGAGCCGATCGTGGCGCTGCTGATCGCGCTGATCGTCGCGATGTTCACGTTCGGCGTCGCCCGCGGCTTCGGCGGCAGGAAGATCACCGAGTACGTCGGCGACGCGCTCATGCCGGCCGCCGGGATCCTGCTGATCATCGGTGCCGGCGGCGGGTTCAAGCAGATCCTCATCGACTCCGGCATCGCCGACTCGATCAAGAAGGGCGCCGAGCACAGCCACCTGTCGGCGCTGCTGCTGGCCTGGGGGGTCGCGGTACTGATCCGGCTGGCGACCGGCTCGGCCACCGTCGCCACCGTCACCGCCGCCGGCATCATGGCTCCGCTCGTCGCCTCCCCCGACGTCACCGTCAGCCGGCCGCTGGTCGCGCTCGCGATCGGCGCCGGGTCGCTGTTCTTCTCGCACGTCAACGACGCCGGGTTCTGGCTGGTCAAGGAGTTCTTCGGGATGAGCGTCGGGGACACGTTCAAGAGCTGGTCGGTGATGGAGACGATCATCTCCGTCGTCGGTATCGCCCTGATCATGGTCGCCAGCCTCATCGTCCCCGTCTAGCAGCCGTCGTCAGGTGCGAAACCCGATGGGTCGCGTCGGACGCAGCTGATAGAACACCGGCATGGCGGATCGCAGCATCGTCGTGGTGGGTGCCGGCATCGTCGGCGCCTCGCTGGCGTACCACCTGGCCGGGCGGGGTCGGCCGGTCACGCTGGTCGAGGCGGGCCTGCCCGGCTCGGGCGCCACCCGGGCCTCCTTCGCCTGGATCGGACGACCGGTCACCAGCGATCTTCCGTCGGCACCGCTGCGGTACCTCGCGCTGGACGAGTACCGGCGGCTGGAGACCGAGCTTCCCGGACTGTCGATCCGCTGGTCGGGTTCGCTCAGCTGGGACGGCTTCGACGACAGTCCGGGGCCGCGCACGCACGACGTCGCGGCGCTCGAACCGCGCCTGCTCGATCCGCCGGCCGTGGCCGTCCATCGCCCGGACGACGCGGCGTTCGACCCGGTCGCGGTCACCGAGCTGCTCGTCGCCGCCGCGCGGAAGCGGGGCGCGCGGGTGCTGCCGGGGACGCCGGCGACCGCCCTCGACCACGAGGCGGGCACGGTACGCGGAGTACGGACCACCGCCGGGGTCGTTCCCGCCGACACCGTCGTCGTGGCCGCCGGTACCGGCACAGGCGCCCTGTGTTCCGGTATCGGTGTCGACCTGCCGGTCGAGTCGTCGCCCGCCGTCCTCGTCCGGCTCCGCGCCGCGCCGGGCCTGGTGCGAACGATCGTCGCCACGCCGGCGCTGGAGGCCCGCCAGCTCGACGACGGTACGGTCCTGGCCCCCGCGGCGTACCGCGGCGAGACGGACCAGGCCGCGCTGCTCGCGACCGCCCGGCGTGTCCGCGACCGGTTCGCCGCCTCCTTCACCGGCGCCGACGGTACGGAGGTCGTCTCCGTCGAGATCGGCTGGCGCCCGATGCCCACCGACGGGGAACCGGTCATCGGCCCGCCTACCGGCACCCGCGGCCTGTACGTCGCCGTCATGCACTCGGCGATCACCCTGGCCGCCGCCGTCGGCCGCCTCGCCGCCACCGAGATCCTCACCGGCTCATGTGCCCCTGAGCTGGCCGGTTGCCGGCCGGACCGGTTCGCCACGGGCTGATGCCGGCGCGCACGTTCGTTCGGAGAACCAGGCTGATCGACAGGATGTCGCAGGGTACTGGTATCAATCAGCACGACCCGCGACACACACCACGATCAGGAGGTTGGGTGCCATGGCCGCGCCCCGAGGACTGTCGGTCGACGACATCGAGACACTGCGTACCGCGGTCGGAGCCGGGCGGCGCCCCAAAGTGGTGTTCACCGCCGCCGCCGGGCAGATCGCCGGCCAGACCGGCCAGGTGACCGAGATGGGTGACCCGTCGCACGGTGACGAGTTCATCAGCGTCCGGTTCGGCCGGGACAAGCTGGAGTTCGCCCCGTCCGACCTGCAGCTGCCCGGCAAGACCAGCCCACGCCGGGCCGCGAAGGCCGCCGCGCCCGCGGCCAAGCCGGCGGCACCCGAGCGGTCCGCGCCGGCCGAGCCGGCGGCCCCGAAACAGGTGGTCGCCGCCGCGGCCGCGCCGGCACCGGCCGCGACCACCGCGCGTACCGCACCCGCGGCACCGGCCCGCCCGCGCGGCAAGGGCAAGGGCCCGGCCGAGCTGTCGGTCACGCTGACCTGGAACGACGGTGACTGGACGGTGCAGGCGCACCGCGGGTCGAAGGTCCTCGCCAAGCCCACCCCGGTACGCGCGGCGGACGCGCTGCGCATGGTCGGCATGCTGGAGGCACCGACCGTCACCGAGGCGGTCACCGAGATCGTCAGCGCCGCCCGCTCGGCCGCCTCGGACCGGGCCGAACAGCTGCGCCGGGAGCTGGCTGAGGTCGAGGCGCGTCTGGCCGAACTACCCGACATCGGGTGACCCCCACCCGGTGGTCCGGTGCGCCCCGCCGCACGGGCGGGGCCCGGTCGGCGTACAGATCGAGGCCCTACACTGTGCCAGATTCTTGCCGGTCGCGACCGTGCGACGGACTCACCCCCAGGGAGGCGACGTGCCGCGTGGCAACCACGCCAAGGGCGGCCTGCGCTCCCACCGGCGCAGAATCGGCAAGCACCTGGTCATCGCCCCGTGGATCATCATCACGGTCGTGGCGGTGGTCCTGTTCGCCGGCCTCGCCGTCACCTGGGGTTACCTGGTCACCCGCGGGTGCAGCGGCTCGACGGTGACCGCGACGGTCCTCAGCGACCAGAGCGTGCAGAGCATCATCGACAAGCAGGGCGCCGCGTGGAACGCCACCAAGCCGACCGTCGACGGGCACTGCGCCAAGGTCGAGGTACTGGAGAAGGACTCCGCGTCGGTGGCGGCGGCGCTCGCGCCGAGCTGGAACACCCGCACCGACGGGCCGCGGCCGGACGCCTGGGTACCGGAGTCGTCGCTGTGGATGCGGATGGCGGCGTCCCGGCACGACGCGGCGGCGATGCTGCCGGACCGGCAGCCGAGCCTCGCGCGAAGCCCGGCCGTGATCGCCATGCCGACCCCGATGGCGAAGGCGCTCCAGTCCCGCGACCCCAACCTGACCTGGCACGACATCGCCACCGAGTACGCAGGTAAGGACTGGGTGAAATACGGGCACGACGGGTGGGGCGGCTTCAAGGTCGCCGTCACCGACCCGACCGTGTCCACCGCCGGGCTGCACGCGCTGACCGCGATGACCGACGCCGACAACGACGGCGACATCTCCCCCGCCGAACAGCTCACCCTCAACCAGATCTGGCAGGTCAGGTCCGACTACCAGACCGACACCGACCAGATCCTGCAGAAGCTGTCCATCGCCGACCCGAAGGGCGAGTCGTCGGTCCTGCACACCGTGTCCGCGTTCCCCGCCCTCGAACAGGACGTCATCTCCTACGACGAGGACGGCCCCCGCACCCCGCTCACCGCCGTGTACCCGAAGGACGGCAGCGCCGACGCCGACTTCCCGTACCTGGTGATCGGCTGGTCGCACGGCTCCACCCCGGCGATCAACCCGGGCACCCAGCACGTGCGGAGCGACATCGCGCAGGCGTTCCTGAAACAGTTGCGCGGCGCCGACGCGCACAAGGCGTTCCAGGACGCCGGGTACCGCGACGCGAACCGCAAGCCTGGCCCCGCGATGACCGCTGTGAACGGGGTACGACGTACCGTCCCGACGGTGCCGCGCTCGGTGGTCACCCCGGACTCGATCAGCGCGACGGTGTCGACGTGGACGGCGATCAGCCGGCAGAGCAACGTACTGATCGTCATGGACGTCTCCTCCTCGATGGGGCAGGAGGTACAGGGCACCGGCAAGACGAAACTGAAACTGGCCGCGGACGCCACCGGGCAGGCGATCGCCCGGTTCGGGCCGGGCGCCCGGCTCGGCCTGTGGGACTACGCGTCGAACGTCAACGGCAAGGGCGACAGCTACGAGCAGATCGTCCCGGTCGGCAAGAAGGACGACACCTACCAGGGCGACACCCGGTTCGTGGCGATCCGCAACCAGCTCGGGCAGCTCAGTCCCGTCGGCGAACCGACACTGTTCGACACGGCGCTCGCCGCGTACAAACAGATGCGCGACGACTACGAGCCGGGCGCGAGCAACCAGATCGTGATCATCACCGGGGACGGCAGCGACTCCGGCAGCAAGGCCGGGCTGGCCGACGTCACGTCCCAGCTGGCGAAACTCAGCGACAAGAACCACCCGCTGCCCATCGTGACCGTCGGATACGGGACGCAGGTGGACCTGTCGTCACTGCAGGCGGTGTCGCAGGCCAGCGGCGGCCGCACCTACACGGCGAGCAGCCCGACCGAAATCTCCCGAGTGCTGCTCACCGCCCTGTTCAGCGGCGCGCCACCGGCGGTGTGAACGCCGGGTCACCGGTCCGGGGGAAGCGGTACGTCACGACGGTGCGCGACCATCGTTTGAGGTTGATGGGGCGCGCCACCATGGGTGCGCACGGCAGCCGGCCCCCGGCCGCCGACCCGAGGACCAACCGGAGACCACACCATGTGCCTGCACCAACCCCCCTGTCCGTCCGCCGACGAGACCGCCCGGGACGCCGCGAGGACCCGGTCCGCCCACCCAGAACAGGGCTGGACACTGCTCTGCAACGGCGTCGTCGTGTTCGACGACACCGGCGAGCTGCTGCCGGACGGCCGACTCGTCGACCCGCACCGCGGGCCGGCACCACACCGCACCGCTGCCTGACCCGGCGCACCGCCGGGCCAGGCCGGCCCCTCAGCTCTCGAACGCCTCCGGCACCGGGCAGGAACACACCAGGTTCCGATCCCCGTACGCACCGTCGATCCGACGCACCGGCGACCAGTACTTGCGGCGGGCCCCGGCACCACCCGGCCACCCCGCCACCGTCCGCGAGTACGGATGGGTCCACTCGTCGCCGGTCAACATCTGCGCCGTGTGCGGCGCGTTGCCCAGCGGATTGTCACCGGCCGGCCACTCACCCGACTCGACCTTCGCGATCTCACCGCGGATCGCGATCATCGCGTCGACGAACCGGTCCAGCTCCGCCAGGTCCTCCGACTCCGTCGGCTCCACCATCAGCGTCCCCGCCACCGGGAACGACATCGTCGGCGCGTGGAACCCGTAGTCGATCAGCCGCTTCGCCACATCGTCCACGCTCACCCCGGACGCCTTCGTCAACGCCCGCAGATCCAGGATGCACTCGTGCGCGACGAGCCCCTTGTTGCCCGCGTACAGCACCGGGAAGTGGTCCCGCAGCCGCGTCGCCAGGTAGTTCGCGGCCAGCACCGCCGCACCCGTCGCCGCCGTCAACCCGTCCGGCCCCATCAACCGCAGGTACGCCCACGAGATCGGCAGGATCCCCGCCGACCCGTACGGTGCCGCCGCGATCGTCGGCCGCCCGGACGCCGAGCCGTCGAGCATCGGATGCCCCGGCAGGTACGGCGCCAGATGCGCACGCGCCGCGACCGGCCCGATCCCCGGACCGCCACCGCCGTGCGGGATGCAGAACGTCTTGTGCAGGTTCAGGTGCGACACGTCCGCGCCGAACCGGCCCGGCTTCGCGTACCCGAGCAGCGCGTTGAGGTTCGCCCCGTCCACGTAGACCTGGCCGCCGGCCTCGTGCACCTTCGCGCACAGCTGCGCGATGCCCGTCTCGTACACGCCGTGCGTCGACGGGTACGTCACCATGATCGCCGCGAGCGTCTCCGCATGGTCGGAGATCTTGCGGTCCAGGTCGGCAAGGTCGACGTTGCCGTCGTCGTCGCAGGCCACCACGACCACGCGCATCCCGGCCATCACCGCCGAGGCCGCGTTCGTACCGTGCGCCGACGACGGGATCAGGCACACGTCCCGATGCCCCTCGCCGCGCGCCTGGTGGTACCCGTGGATCGCCAGCAGACCCGCCAGCTCACCCTGGCTGCCCGCGTTCGGCTGCAGGCTCACCGCGTCGTACCCGGTGACCTCCGTCAGCCAGCGGCACAGGTCCGCGATCAGCGTCGCGTACCCCTCGGCCTGGTCGGCCGGCGCGAACGGGTGGATGTTCGCGAACTCCGGCCACGTGATCGGCTCCATCTCCGTGGTCGCGTTCAGCTTCATCGTGCACGACCCCAGCGGGATCATTCCCCGGTCCAGCGCGTAGTCCTTGTCCGCCAGGTCCCGCAGGTAGCGCAGCATCGCCGTCTCCGAGCGGTGCGCGGAGAACACCGGATGCGCCAGGTACCCGCCGCTGCGCAGCAGCCCATCCGGCAGCGACTCGCCCGCCGCCGCGTCGACGTCGGTGATCGACGGAACGGCGATCCCGAACGCCCGCCACACCGTCAGCAGGTCGCCCTCGGTGGTCGTCTCGTCGCACGTCACCCCGACCGTGTCGGCGTCGACCAGCCGCAGGTTGATCCCGCCGTCGCGGGCCGCCGCCACCGCCTGCTCGGCCCGGCCCGGCACCCGCGCCGTCACCGTGTCGAAGAACGCCTCGTGCACCACCCCGACCCCGCCGGTACGAAGGCCCGCCGCGAGGATTGTCGCCAACCGGTGCGTACGCGCCGCGATCCGCCGCAGCCCGTCCGGCCCGTGGTACACGGCGTACATCGACGCCATCACCGCCAGCAGCACCTGCGCCGTGCAGATGTTGCTCGTCGCCTTCTCCCGCCGGATGTGCTGCTCCCGCGTCTGCAACGCCAACCGGTACGCCGGCGCGCCGTCCGCGTCCCGGCTCACCCCGACCAGCCGGCCCGGCAGCATCCGCTCCAGGCCCGTGCGTACCGACATGAACCCGGCGTGCGGACCGCCGAACCCCATCGGCACCCCGAACCGCTGCGCCGACCCGACCGCGATGTCCACGCCGATCTCACCCGGCGGCCGCAGCAGACACAGACCCAGCAGGTCCGCCGCCACCGCCACCAGCGCACCCCGCTCGTGCGCCTCGCCGACCAGCTGCGCGTGGTCGACCACGCGGCCCGACGCCCCCGGGTACTGCAGCAGCAGCCCGAAGAACTCGCCGTCCGGCAGCCCGGCCGTCAGATCCGCCACCCG
The DNA here is from genome assembly GCA_036503555.1 of Actinocatenispora sp. GTDB lineage: Bacteria > Actinomycetota > Actinomycetes > Mycobacteriales > Micromonosporaceae > Actinocatenispora. The sequence continues at coordinate 27,447 of DASXWQ010000037.1, read as the reverse complement.
CACGTCGATGCCCAGCGGCAACGCCCGCGTGCGTACCACCGCGACCGTCTGCGGCAGCACGTCGGCATCCACCAGGAACACCGGCGACGTGGACTTCTTGTTCGCGCGGCGCGCCAGCGTCATCGCCTCCGCCGCGGCCGTCGCCTCGTCCAGCAGCGATGCACCCGCCACCGGCAGCCCGGTCAGGTCCTCGATCACCGTCTGGAAGTTCAGCAACGCCTCCAGCCGACCCTGGCTGATCTCCGGCTGGTACGGCGTGTACGCCGTGTACCACGCCGGGTTCTCCAGCACGTTGCGCAGGATCACCGGCGGGGTGTGCGTGCCGTGGTAGCCCAGGCCGATCATCTGCACCATCGGCCGGTTCGCGTCCGCCAGCCGGCGCAGCTCCGCCGCCACCTCGGGCTCACCCGCCGCCGGCGGCAGCCGCAACCCCGACAGCTCCCGGATCGACTCCGGCATCGCCGCGTCCAGCAACTCCGACAGCGACGAGTACCCCACCGCCGACAGCATCTTCTGCATGTCGACGTCATCCGGGCCGATGTGCCGGGCCGAGAACGGCACCGCCGCCAGCCCACGCAGACCGGCACCCGCTACGTCATCCGGGCCGAGTTCCGGTGCCCGATCGGTCATCACGATCTCCAGGAGGTCGCCACGGAGGCGGACCGCATACGGCCCGCACCAGGGTCCCTCCCCCTCTGTCCTCAAACCTGAGAGCTTGGCCCACAAGGGCTTGCCCCGTCGGTGAGATGCCCGCCGCGAACGGCGACACACCTGCTCTCCAGAGGTGCCTACCCACGCGGTCCTTTTGCCTGAGAGGTTCCGGGGAGGAGTTGCCCCTTCGGCGCCCCCGGCCTTGCGGCCGGACGGTCTCTCCCACGCGGGTCACCAGCTACGCCCAACCTACCAGCCGACACCTGCCGTTAACCCGGCACGCCGCCGACCCGGACGAAACGCCCACGGCCCGTGACCGTACGTACGGTCAGCCCACGTGACGCCGGGCCCGCCGCGCCGCCAACTCGTCGCTCGCCGCCGACGCCGGCACATCCACCCCGGCCGCCGGCTCCGCCGGCAACTGCGCCAACGAACCGCGGATCTCCTTGAACGCCCCGCCGATCGCGATGCCGAACACGCCCTGCCCGCCCTGCAACAGATCCACGACCTCCTCCGGCGACCGGCACTCGTACACCGTCGTACCGTCCGAGATCAGCGTGATCTGCGCCAGGTCCGCCACACCCCGCGAACGCAACTGGTCGATCGCCTTACGGATGTTCTGCAACGACACCCCGGCATCCAGCAGGCGCTTGACCACCTTCAACACCACGATGTCGCGGAACGAGTACAGCCGCTGGCTGCCCGAACCCGCCGCCGGCCGCACACTCGGCACCACCAGACCCGTCCTGGCCCAGTAGTCCAACTGCCGGTACGTGATGCCCGCGGCATGGCAGGCCGTCACCCCGCGGTACCCGACGTCATCGGCGTCCAGCGGACGATCGTCCACCGCGCCGAACAGCACACCCTGCGCCGGGTCGCCCACACCGGACTCCGCACCCATCGGCGCGGGCTCGTCCCGCGGTCCGGATCGCCGTTCGTCCACTGTGCCAACCTCCCCGCACCACACCGGCCGACGCACTCGCCTCCGCGGACGCCGCCAGAGGATGTGCCGGGCGCATCGACGCCGGCACGCAGCGTGTGGCGTCACCCTCGACGGTAGAAACACCGCGGCGCGGGGTCAACCGCAGGCAAGCCGCCTGTGATCCCGCGACAACCGAACCCTATACCGGGGGTTGAGGCGCAACCGGCACTCAGCGGCGCGACACGCCGAAGGGACCCGCCGTGACGGGATCGAGAGTTTACCTGGGGAACCGGCCTCAGCCGGCGAAATCCTCCGGGCTCACCTGATCGAGAAACTCGCGGAACTTCTCGACCTCGTCCTCCTGCTCGTCCGGGATGACGATGCCCGCGTCCTCCAGCACCTGCTCGGCACAACGGATCGTCGCGCCCACCCGCAACGCCAGGGCGATCGCGTCCGACGGCCGGGCCGACACCCGCACCCCGTCGCCGATCACCAGCTCCGCGTAGAACACGTTGTCCTTCAGCTCCGTGATCTCCACGAGCTGCAGCGGCGAACCCAGCGCCGTCAGCACATCGCGCAACAGGTCATGCGTCAACGGCCGCGCCGGCTTCACCCCCTGCTGCTCGAACGCGATCGCGGTCGCCTCCACCGCACCGATCCAGATCGGCAGGTACCGATCGCCGGCCGCCTCCTTGAGAAGGACGATCGGCTGGTTGCCCGGCAACTCCACCCGGACACCGACCACGCTGAGCTCCTGCACCGCCGCCTCCGTCGTTCCCGGACGTGTCCCCACCCGCGCGGACGACCCGGGCCCGACCGCAACCGCCGCACCACGCCGGCCGCGGCACAAGCCAAACACACCGACGAACAGGGAATCCCGCGTCTTCCTAGCACGGTACACGCGTGACGGAGCCATCGTCCGGCCAGCCGACGCCCTCACACCGACGACGCGGCCACCACCGGAAAATCAGCCACCGAGCCCGTCACGCAGACCCGCCTGCACCAACGCGGCATGCAACCGCAACGACAACGCGGCCAACTCCCGCACCGTCTCCTCCGCACGGGCCCGCGCCTCCGGCCCGCGCTGCCGCGCCAGCGGCGCCACCACCTGCTCGAAAAGACCGATCTCCCGATCCGCCGCCGACCGGTACGCACGCAGATGCCGGGGCTCCACACCGAACTGCGCCAACTGCCCGACGACCTTCGCGATCTCCAACGCATCCGCGTCGTAGTAACCCGACCGCGGCGCGACCAGACCGTACTGCTCCAGGTCCCGCAACTGCGCGTCGGAGATACCCGCCCGGTCCGCCACCTCCGCACGCGACAGCCGCGCGTCGCCGTACCCGGTGTCGAAATCACCCGCCGTCGGCAACTGATCCACCGCCACCAACGGCGGCCGCGCCGACACCCCGCCCGCAGGCGGCATCCGGCCGTCGTCCACCGCCGCCAGATGCTCACGGATCACCCGCAACGGCAGATAGTGATCCCGCTGCGCCGTCAGGATGTACGTCAGCCGCGCCACGTCGTCCCACGAGTACTTCCGGTAGCCCGACGCCGTCCGCTGCGGCTCGACCAGCCCCTCGGACTCCAGGAACCGCAGCTTCGAAATCGTCGTGTCCGGGAAGTCGGCACGCAGATGGGCCAGCACCTCACCGATGCTCATCGGCGCGCGGGAGCCGTCGGCCGCCCGCGCCGCGGAGCCCTCGGACTCGGCCACCCCAGCTCCCCCTACGCGTCGTCCACCTTCGGACCGGCGATCAGGACCAGCCGGAACTTGCCGATCTGCACCTCATCGCCATTGCTCAGGGTAGCCGTCTCGACCCGCTCACGGTTGACATACGTCCCGTTCAGGCTGCCCACGTCGCGAACCGTGAACACCCCCGCCTCACGGTGAAACTCCGCATGCCGGCGCGAGACGGTCACATCGTCCAGGAAGATGTCACTGTCCGGATGCCGGCCACTCGTCGTCACGTCGTGGTCCAGCAGGAACCGGGCACCGGCGTTCGGACCGCGCCGAACCACCAGCAGCGCCGTACCCGGCGGCAACGAGCCCGCCAACCGCGCGGGAACAACATCGGCGTCGGCACTGTCCAGCATGTCCTCTAGCGCACCGAGGTTCAGCGTCGACGTGACGTCGAGCGGGGGGTACTCGTCGTCGGGGCGGGTCATCGGACCACCTCAAGGTCTGGAGAACGGGTGGGACAGCCGGACCTGCCGACACGGTCGACAACGCGGCCAGCCAACCCCTTCCGGCACCACGGACCCGACGCCCACAACCGGACACACAGGCACCGCGACCCCGACTCGAACCCGGGCCAACCGGCCGCACCAGCAGCTACCACATTACGCCGCGGCACACCGCCAACGGCACCTCAGCCCTCGCTGGTGGCCTTCTCGTACGCCGCCGCGTCCATCAGCCCGTCCACCGCCGACGGATCCGCCAACTCGATCTCCAGCAGCCAACCCTCGCCGTACGGGTCGGTGTTCACCAACGCCGGATCCGCCACCACCGCGTCGTTGCGCGCCGTCACCGTACCGGCCACCGGGGAGTACAGATCCGAGACGCTCTTGGTCGACTCCAGCTCACCCACCGACTCGCCCGCCGTCACCGCGCGACCCGACTCCGGCAGCTCCACGAACACGATGTCGCCCAGCGAATCCTGCGCGAAATCCGTGATGCCCACCCGCACCGTGCCACCCGACGGCCGCACCCACTCGTGCTCGGCCGTGTACCGAAGATCGTCAGGAATCACGAAACGCCCTCTCAGGAGTCACAGCCACCGCCGACACACGGCGACCAGGCCACCGACAACAACCGCGACGCCAATGTACGACAACGCCCCAGCTAGGACACCGGCCGGGCATACCGCGGGCGCGGCACCTTCCGGGTCGCCGACACGTGCACCACCGCCGGCTGCTGGACGCTCACGGTACCGCCGGACTGGCGCACCGTGTCCACGACACCACCCGGGATGTTCAACGCCGCCTGCATCGTCGCCGGGTCACCGATCACCGACACCGTGTACGGCGCCGACAACCGCACCGACCCCACCGCCACACCCGAACCGTCGTCCACGAACGCCGTCGACGCCACCACCCGTACCGTCCGGCCGCCGCCCGCGAACTGCATCGCCTCCGCGCCCGCCCCGCGCAGCTCCTCCACCGCGTCCAGCAGCACGCTCGCCGGCACCGGGTCACCACCGGACCGGAACGTGATCAACAGGCCCGGCCCCTCCGCCGGCAACGTACCGGCGAGGATGCCCAGCTCGTCCGCCCGCTGCCGGGCGTCGTCCACCGCCGCCTTCCGGCCCTGCTCACCGGAGTTCAGCTGCTGCTTCTTCGCATTCAGGTCCGAGATGTCACGCTGCAGCCGCTCCTTGCGCGAGTCCAGGTCGTCGAGGATGCGCACCAGGTCCTCCTGCCGCGCAGCCGCCAGCCCCTGATCGGAGTCCCGGCCCTTCAACTGCACCGCCAACGCGAACCCCAGCAACGCCAACAACACCCCGATCAGCGCACCCGACCGGGTCGGCAGCCGATGCGTCCACCACCGGGCGGCCGGCGGTTGCCCCGCCCCGCCCTCGTCCGAGTCCCCGCCGGGCGCCGCCTCGTCCCCGCCGGCGGACACCTCGTCGTCCCCGTCCGTACGTGCCTCGGGATCCGCCTCGTCGTGGTCCGCACGCGCGTCGGCGGGATCCGCCGGCGCGTCACCCGGCGCCTCGGGTACGTCGTCCGCGGGGCGCTCGTCGCGATCCGGATCCGGCTTGTCGGCCACGCTCACGCCTTGAACACCGTCTGCCGGATCGCCGCCACGTTCGCGAAGATACGCATGCTCAACACCACCACCACACCCGTGGACAACTGCGCGCCCACGCCGAGCTTGTCACCCAGGAACACGATCAGCGCCGCCACCAGCACGTTCGACACGAACGAGATGACGAACTGCTTGTCATTGAACTCCTTGCGCAGCCACGCCCGCACCCCGCCCGTCACCGCGTCCAGCGCCGCCACCACCGCGATCGGCAGGTACGCCTGCAACCCCGCCGGCACGCTCGGCTCCAACACGAGCCCGGCCACCACGCCCACCACCAGGGCGATCAGCGCGATCACCGGCCACCCCCGGAACGCGACGGGGACGGCGACGGCGACGTCTCCGGCCGCGCGTACCGCAGCGGCTGCTCCGGCGCCGCCGGCAACGTCAACTCGTCCGCGTCCTGCGTGCCGAAACCCATGTGGTACCGCTTCGCGAAGTCGCGGTAGCGCGCCCCCACCGCCGACGAGTCGAAACGCGAACGCATCGACCCCGGCCCCACGACCGAGATCTTGTACGGGCTCGTCACCGGCCGGAAGTCCACCAGGATGGCCTCACCCGCGGTACGGATCGTGGATGTGGCACCCAACCGCTGACCGTCCACCGCCACCGCCTCCGCGCCGTCCCGCCACAGCTCGTTCACCACGTACTGGATGTCGAGATCCAACACCCGGCCCAGATTCTCCGAACTCGCCTTGCCCGTCACCGGATCCTGCTGCGCCGGCGCGTCCGACAACGTCACCGTCATCCCTGGCCCCGCCACCTTCGTCAGGCTCGTCGCCGCCTCCAGTGCGTGCAGCCGGGACAGCTCGTCCGAACCGGCCAACGACAACGCCCGGTCCCGGTCCCGGGCCACCTCGGCCCGCAACTCGTCCGCACGCCGCTGCATCGTGTCCGTCGTGGTGCGCTGGCTCTTCACCTCACCAACGAGCTTGTCATGGGTACGATGCGCGTCCGGCTCGGCCGCCACCGCGTGCCGGTACGCGACCGCCACGAGCAGACCGAACACCAGCAGCACCACCGCCGTACCGGTGCGGCCGAGACGCCGCTGCCACGGTGGCTCCGGGCCGGAGCGGCGTCGACGTTCGGCCGCCGCCGCGTACCCGGGCTCCAGGGACGACTCGTACAGCCGCGCCAACAGGTCCGCGCCGTACGCCTTGCCCCACGTACGGCCCGCCGGCCCGGGGCCGGTCGGCTCCCGCGGGGGTTCCTGCAGCGGATCCATCAGCGCCCGCCCCGCCTCGCGGCCCGCACCACCCGTGCGGCCTGGATCAGGTAGAGCACCCCGGCGTACCAGTAGAGGGCGGCGCCCCACAGCGCCAGCGCCCAGCCGAACGGCCGGCCCACCGTCTCCACCCACCCGCCCAGCGAGGCGAGCAGCAACACGGGGAACGAGAACATCAGCACGAACGTCGCCGTCTTGCCCAGGTAGTGCACCTGCAGGCTCTGGTACCCGTGGTACCAGAGGACCGGCATGCTCAGCCCCACCAGCAGCTCGCGCGCCAGCAGCAGCAGGGTGAGCTGCCACGGCACGATGTCCCGCACCGTCAGCGCCAGCACCGTCACCACGATGTACGCCCGGTCGGTGACCGGGTCGAGCAGCTGGCCGAGCCGGGTGACCTGGTTGAGGCGGCGGGCGAGCTGACCGTCGACCCAGTCCGTACCGGCGCCGACGGCGAGCACGATCAGCGCGGCCAGGTCGTGGTGCACGACGAGCAGCAGGTACACGAAGACGGGTACGCCGGCGAGGCGGACCAGACTGACCAGGTTGGGCCAGGTCACCACCTTGTGCGACACGACCTGTCCCGGGCCGGCCGCGACCGACGAGGTGGACACCGACCGGCGTGCCATCCGGCCTCCCCTCCGCGGCCATCCGGACCCGGCTGCGGGCCGAACACTGCGCGCACCCGCTTCCGGGCGCCGCACTCCCCCTGTTGGCGATGGCCATGGTAGCCGGTGCGCCGTTCGTCGCCGCGAGTGCCGGGTTCGGGTAGTGCGGGGCACAGCACCCTATGCATCCTAGGAAGCTAGTAATAGCGCGTTCGACCGCCTGGCGACACCGCCCAGCCCGGTACGAACCCCCGCGCGGCCCACGAACGGCCTGCGCTACGCTGTTCTCGCCGCTGACATGGCGGTGCCGGGACGTGGCGCAGCTTGGTAGCGCACTTGACTGGGGGTCAAGGGGTCGTGGGTTCGAATCCCGCCGTCCCGACACACACGAAAGGCCGCTGACCATCGCATCGTGCGAGGTCAGCGGCCTTTGTCGTGTCCACAGTGGACCCGTGGACACCGCACCGCCCGGTCAGTGGGTCAGGCGTACCGGTTCGTGGGTGGCGGCCCGGATCTCGTCGGCGGCGGCCAGCAGCAGGCGGTAGCCGAGGTCGGTCAGGGCGCGGGCGGCGGCGAGTTCGTCGCCGATCTCGGGGATGTCCTCGTCGGCCGGGTTGACGCGCGCGCGGCCGCGACCGGTGATCGGCCGCTCCCCCGCGGTGTCGAGCCGGGCCTCCGCGTACGTCCGGCCGTCCTGCTCGTCGACCACGACCTCGACCTGCCATCGCTTCGTCCCCATGGTGTGCCCCTTCCCCCTCCCCCAGTGGACGCCGGTGACGGGGCCGGGTCAACCGATCGGTGGATGGTCACCCCGCCGGGCGGCCGGTGGGGCGGATCGACCGGTGCGGCGCCGGAACGGGCGGGTACGGTCGATGTGCCCGACGTGCCCGGTCCGCGAGGCTGAGGGCATGTCTGAGGTCTCGATCGCACAGCGCCCCGCACCGGCGCCGGCCCGTGGTGGGTCGGGCCGGCTCGACTGGATCGACCGGTTACGGGTGGCGCTCACCCTGCTCGTCATCGCCCATCACAGCGCCGCCACGTACGCCTCGATCCCCGTCTGGTACGTCGTGCTCGGCGGCAAGGATCCGTCGTCGGATCTGCTGAGCGGGTTCCTGGTCCTGAACCAGCTGTGGTTCATGGGCGCGTTCTTCCTGCTGTCCGGGGTGTTCACGCCGGCGTCGGCGGACCGCAAGGGTACCGGCCGCTTCGTCCGGGACCGGTTGGTACGCCTGGGGATCCCGCTGCTCGCGTACGTCGTGGTGATCCGGCCGCTGGCGATGGTGCCCGCCGGCATCAGCGAGATGCGCGACCACCGGGCGCACGGGAAGCCGTTCTCGCTGGCCTGGTACCTGCTGGTGTCGGGAGATCCGGGGGTGACCTGGTTCCTGGAGGTGCTGATCGTCTTCTGCCTCGGGTACGCGGTGCTGCGGCTCGTGCGGCGGCCGCGTACCGAGGTGCGGGCGTCGCGGCCGCCGCTGTGGGGGCTGGGTCTGGTGACGGTGGGGCTCGCCGTGGCGATGTTCTTCTGGGTGATGTGGGTGCCGCTGGGGACGTACTGGCCGGTGGTGGGGTTGCCGTCGCCGACGTTCCTGCCGCAGTACGTGGCGATGTTCGCGCTCGGGATCGTGGCGGCACGGCGCGCCTGGCTGACGACGATGCCGGGCTGGTGGGCCGCGCCGGCGGCCGGCGCGGTCGTGGTCGGTGGCGCCGGGTTCGCCGCGACGATCGCCGGCAGCGGTCCGGTCACGGGCGTGGTGTCCGCGCTGGGCTCGGCGCTGTTCGCGGTCGGCGCCACGGTGCTCGCGGTGCTCCTGTTCCGTACCCGGGCGCACCGGGTCGCGGGCCGGTTCGGCAGGTTCGTCGCCCAGCAGGCGTTCACCGTGTACGTCGTGCACCCGATCGTCCTGGTGGCCGTCGCGGTCGCGCTGATCGGTGTCGGCGGGCCGGCGGTGCTGCGCGCGCTGCTGCTGTTCGCGGTGGCCGTACCGCTGTGCTGGCTGGTCGCGTGGGCGCTGCGCCGCATCCCGGCGGTACGCCGGATCATGTGACGACGCGCCGTGCCCGACGCGGGGTCAGGCTTCGGTCGGCACCGGGTCGGGCCGCAGCGCGGTCAGGCCCGCCCAGAGTGCCACCACGGCCAGCCCGTCCAGTACGCCCACGGCGCTGACGAGGATGTCGCTGTCGGCACCGTTGACGGGCACGTTGCCGGCCCACGCGGTGAGCCGCTCCCCCATCGGTACGGCGAGCTGTGCAACAAGGCCGACCGACGAGGCGACGCCGAGGACGGTGAGGGTGAGCAGCGAGAGCAGGGCGATGCGCCGCGGTCGCCCGTACGCGGCGATCCACGGGTCTGCCCGGCAGAGCAGCGCCAGCGCGGTCGCCAGTGCCGCGGCCCAGAGGAGGACCGGACCGAGCCGGTGCCCGGGCGGGACGAGCCGCAGCGCCGCCGGGACGAGGCCCGACGCGACGACCAGTGCCCAGGTCCAGCGCGGCGGGCTCGGTACGAGCGACGCCGCGAGGGCGATTGCCGTCGGGGCGAGAAGCACCGCCACCGCCCACGTCACCGGGTCGAGCGTCGCCTCCCGGTCGGACGGGGATTCGGTCGCCAGGAGGATCGCGCCGAGCGTGCCGACGACGGCGGCCGCCGAGGCGACCGGCCAGCGGCGCGGCCGGCGACGCCCGAGGCGTACGGCGAGGCAGGCGCCGGTGGACACGGCGGCGCCGCCGGCCGCCAGGCCGATCGCGGCGGCCGGCCCGCCGATCTGGGCCCGGTCCAGCACCACGTCCGCCGCGGCCCAGGTCGCACCGCCGAGCACCGAGAGCGCGCTGCGGACCCGGTCGCCGCGCGCCACCAGGACGACCGCGGCGACCACCACGACCAGCGCCGCCCACCGCACGTCCCGTACCCAGTAGGTGTTGTTGCCGGCGATCGCCAGCCGCGCGGACCGGTCCGGTTCGGTCGGCGGGGTCACGACGGCGAGGCAGTACGCCCAGAGCGCGGCCCCCGCCGCGCCGGCCGGGGACGCGACGAACAGCCGGATCCGATCGGACATGGCGGCGAGCGTAGATCAGGCGCGGGTACCGGCGTCGACGGCGCCGAACAGGGTCGCGGCCCGCGCGGCGGTACGCCGGGCCCAGTGGCCGGTGCTGACCAGGCAGAGGACGACGATCGCGACGCCGAGCGCGCACATCAGCCACCACACGGCGTGCGCGGCGCCGGTGAACGCCGTACCGCCGGCGGCGACGGCCGGTCCGACGATGGTGCCGGAGATCGCGACGCCGAGCGTGGTGCCGGTCTGGCGGCCGGCGGAGGCGAGCGCGCCGGCGACGCCGGTCATCGAGCGCGGCATGCCGGCGACGGCGGTGTTGGTGATCGGCGGGTTGACGGCGGCGAGAAACAGGCCCACCAGCACGGCGATGCCGAGTACGACGGGCAGCGGGCTGGCCGGCCGGAGTGCCAGCGACGCCGCGCCCGCCAGGGCGAGCGCGGTACCGGCGACGAGCAGCGGCAGGCGCGGGCCGTGCGTACCGACGAACCGGCCGGTGGTCGGTGACAGCACGAGGACGAGGACGCCGACCGGGAGTACGCAGAGTCCCGCGCTCAACGCCTGCATGCCGCGCACCTCCTGCAGGTACTGCGTGGTGACGAACAGGTACGAGCCGAAGCCGCACAGGGCGCACAGCGCCATCAGGATCGCGGCGCTGAACGGCACGCTGCGGAACAGGCGCAGCTCCAGCAGCGGGTCGACGCGGCGCCGTTCGTAGCCGACGAGGCCGAGCGCGGCGAGCACGGTCACGGCGAGCAGGCCGAGGATGACCGGCGAGGTCCAGCCCCAGGACCGGGACTCGATGATCGCGTACACGAGGCCGGCCAGGACGAGGATCGTCAGGACCTGGCCGACGGGGTCGAAGCGGCGGGCGCGGGCGGCACGCGACTCCGGTACGAACAGGAACGTGCAGACGATCGCGGCGGCCACGATCGGTACGTTGACCCAGAAGATGGCGTGCCAGCCGAGCCCGCCGACGAGGACGCCGCCGAGGATCGGACCGAGCGCCAGTGCCAGGCCGGACATGGCGCCGAACACGCCGATGGCGCGGGCCCTTTCCGCCGGCTCGGGGAACGCGGTGGCGACGATCGCCATCGCGACGGGGTTGAGCATGGTGCCGCCGAGCGCCTGCACGGTACGCGCGGCGACCAGCCACCCGATGCTCGGTGCCAGCCCGCACAGCAGCGACCCGACCCCGAACGCCGCGAGGCCGATCCGGAAGACGCGCCGCCGGCCGAAGCGGTCGGCGACCGATCCGGCGAGTACCAGGAAACTGGCCAGCACCAGCGTGTACGCGTCGATGGTCCAGGTCAGCCCGGACTCGCTGGCGCGCAGGTCGTGCCGGATCGTCGGCAGCGCGACGTTGACGATCGAGATGTCCATGATGACGACGACCATGCTGATGCAGCAGACCGCGAGGACGAGCAGCCGGTTGCGTCGGCCCGTGTCCGGTCCGTCCCGCCGTGCCTGGTCGGCCGTTGGGGTGTGGGTACGTACCGAGGTGTTCATGGTGACGACGCTAGGATTTAGAGCGTGCTCGAAGTCAAGCCGCACGACGACGGGGTCAGCATCGCCGAGGCCGCCCGGCGTACCGGGGTCAGCGTCCACACCCTGCGCTACTACGAACGCGCCGGCCTGGTGACCAACCCGGTCGACCGCACGACCGGCGGCCGGCGCCGGTACCGGCAGATCGACCTGGACTGGATCGTCATCTGCACGAAGCTGCGCGCCACGGGCATGCCGATCCGGAGCATCCGGCGGTACGCCGAGCTGGTCGCCGCGGGCCGCGGCAACGAGAAGGAGCGGCTCGCGCTCATGGAGGAACACCGCGCCGAGGTGACCGCGCGGCTCGCCGAGATCCAGGAGAGCCTGCGGCTGATCGACCACAAGATCGACGTGTACCGGGGCCGGCTGGCGGCCGGGGACGCCGACAGGCTGTGGGCGCCCGGCGCCGCGACGGAAGGGGACGGCACGTGACGACGGCTCCGACGCTCCCGGCGAACGACGGGACGACGCTCCCGGCGATCGGCCTCGGCACGTACCCGATGGACGACGCGCAGGCCGAGACCGCGGTACGCGGGGCGATCGGTCTCGGCTACCGGCTCATCGACACCGCCACGAACTACCGCAACGAGATCGGCACCGGCCGCGGCGTGGCGAGCGCGGACGTGCCGCGCGAGCAGATCACGGTCACCACGAAGCTGCCCGGCCGCGACCACGGGTACGAGCAGACGCTGGCGTCGTTCGACGGGTCGCTGCGCCGGCTGGGCCTGGCGTACGTGGACCTGTACCTGATCCACTGGCCACTGCCGCGCGTCGACCGGTACGTCGACTCGTGGCGGGCGATGATCCGGCTGCGTGACGACGGGCTGGTGCGGTCGATCGGCGTCTCGAACTTCACGCCGGCCCAGATCGACCGCCTGGAACGGGAGACCGGCGTGCTGCCGGCGGTCAACCAGGTCGAACTGCACCCGGCGTTCCCGCAGGACGAGCTGCGCGCCTACCACGACGCCAGGGGCATCCGTACGGAGAGCTGGAGTCCGCTGGACCGGGGTGCGGGCCTGCGCGACGATCCGGCGATCGGCGCGGCGGCCACGGCGCACGGCGTGACGCCGGGGCAGGTCGTACTGCGCTGGCATGTGCAGTCGAACGCGGTACCGATCCCGAAGTCCGCCGATCCCCAGCGCCAGCGGGAGAACCTCGACGTGTTCGGCTTCGAGCTGACGCCGGCCGAGATGGCCGCGATCAGCGACCGGCCGCACCGCCGGTCCGGCGGCGACCCGGACACGCACGAGGAGTTCTGAAGAACGCGTCAGCGGGGTGGTTCGAGGCGGCCGAGCCAGGTCGTGAGCAGGCGTTCGAGCCGGGCCGCCTCGGCGGGGGTGAGCGCGTCGAGCAGGCGGCGCTCGTTGGCCATGTGGTCGGCGAACGCGCGGTCGATCAGCTCGCGTCCCGCCGTGGTCAGGCCGACGACGCGGCCGCGCCCGTCGTCGGCGCTGACCCGGCGGGTGACGAGGCCGGCGCGTTCCAGCCGGTCGACGCGTTTGGTCAGCGCGCCGGTGGTGACCATGGTGTGCGCGGCCAGCTCGCCGGGCGCCCGCTCGTACGGGTCGCCGGCCCGGCGCAGCGCGGCGAGCACGTCGAACTCGCCCTCGCCGAGGCCATGCCGCCGGTACACGAGGTACAGCTCGTCGGTCAGCAGGGTCGCGATCCGGTGCAGGCGGCCGATGACGCCCTGCGGGGCGACGTCGAGGTCGGGGCGCTCCCGCCGCCACTCGGCCTGGATGCGCGCGACATGGTCCGGTGGCTCACTCACCCTTGCCAGAGTACCTTCCCGGGAAGCTATTGTTGTCTTCCATGGAAGGTACTTTCCGGTGGGGCCTCGTCGCCGCCGTCGCACCCGTCGCCTGGGGCGCCAACTACTTCGTCACGCACGAGTACCTGCCCGCCGACCACCCGCTCTACGGCGCCGCCATCCGCGCCCTGCCCGCCGGCCTGCTGCTGCTCGCCGTACGCCGGCGGCTGCCGCACGGCTCGTGGTGGTGGAAGTCGCTGGTACTCGGCGTGCTCAACACCGGCGCGTTCTTCGTGCTGATCTACGTCGCGTCGCACCTGCTGCCGACCAGCGTCGCCGCGACGATCATGGCGCTCTCCCCCGTCGTACTGGCGGTGCTGGCCTGGCCGCTGGTCGCCGAGCGACCCACCGCGTACGCCCTGGCCGGCGCCGCCACCGGCGTCGTCGGCACCGCGTTGATGCTGTTCACCGGGGCCGTCGCGGTGAACCCGCTGGGTGTGCTCGCCTCCGTCGCGGCGATGGCCCTGTCGTCCGTCGGGTACCTGCTGGCGAAGCGGTGGAGCGCCGAGGTCGACGTCCTCGCCTCGACGTCCTGGCAGCTGGTCGCCGGCGGACTGCTGCTGGTGCCGGTGGCGGTCGCCGTCGAGGGTGCCCCGCCGGCGCTGGACGCCGCCGCGCTCGGCGCCTTCGGGTACGTCACCGTCATCGCGACGGCGGTCGCCTTCGTCGCGTGGTTCGCTGGGCTGCGGCACCTGCCCGCCGCCAGCGTCGGGCTCGTCGGCCTGCTCAACCCGGTCACCGGCGTACTGCTGGGCACGATGGTGGCGGGTGAGACGGTCACGGCCCGGCAGGCGTGCGGGCTGGTCCTCGTCCTGGCCGGGCTGCTGCTCGGCCAGCCGGTCGTCGCCCGGCTGCGCCGGCGCACCCGGGTCGCCGTTGGAGCGGCCCGCGAGGACGGATCTTGCGGATGATGACGATCGGACCGCGCGATCGGGAGGAGGACGCCCGGAGCTGGCTACAGTTCGCGCATGGCGAAGACGCAGCCGAGTGCCGAGGAACTCGCGGAGCAACGCCGGGAACGCTGCCGCAACGGTCTCGCCCGCATCCACCGGCACGCGGCCCTCGGCTCGGCGGAGATCCTGCACCTCGTCGCCCACGACGCGGTACGCGACGGCCTGCACTCGCCCGCCCTCGACGAGCTGGCCGGCATGGCCGAGCTCCGGCACCGCGAGCCGAACCCCGTCGACGTACGGCGCGCGCTCGCGCTCTACTACCGCGTCGTCGACGAGCTGGAGCTGGACATCCCGGCCCCGCGGGTCACGCGGCTCGCCGAGGCACGTAAGTACCTGTCGGTGTCGGCGCTGATGCACGACGGTTTCGCGCTCAGCCAACTGCGGAACCTGCTGCCCGACCAGATGACCGCGGTCGAGCCGCTCATCGCCCAGTGGCAGCGGACCGAGGCGGAGTGGCGCGACAGGTTCCGGGTCGAGCTGAACGCGCTCACCGCGTACCTGGACACCGTCGACGGCCTGGACGCGCCACCGGACCGTACCGACAGCTGACCGCCCGGGGATCAGGCCGGCAGCCACACGACGAAGCGGGCGCCCGTCGGCTGCGCGCGCTCGACCCGGACCGTACCGTCGTGCAGCCGGACCGCCTGCGCGACGATCGCCAGGCCCAGGCCGGATCCCGGCACCGCCCGGGCCGCGGCGGCCCGGTGGAACCGTTCGAAGATCCGCGGTACGTCCTCGTCGGGGACGCCGGGTCCCTCGTCCGCCACCGACAGCTCGGCGCCCGGCCGGCCGTCCGGGCCGGGGCCGGCGACCAGTCGTACCGAGACGCGACCGCCCGGCGGGCTCCACTTCGCGGCGTTGTCGAGCAGGTTCGCCACCATCCGGGTCAGCGACGCCGGCCGCCCCGGTACGACGAGCTGCTCGTAGTGGGTGTCGACCGGGACGCTCGCCCGTTGCACGGCGAGGTCGACCAGCTCGGCGAGGTCCACGGACTCGACCTGCTCGTCGGTGTGGTCGTCGCGGGCCAGGTCGACCAGCTCGCCGACGAGCCGGGTCAGCTCGTCCATCTGGCTGCCCAGGTCGGCCAGCAGCCCCGATCTGTCCACATCGGACAGTTCACGGTCCGGGTGCCGCTCGGCCCGGACCAGCAGCTCGATGTTGGTACGCAGGCTGGTCAGCGGCGTACGCAGCTCGTGCCCGGCGTCCTCGACCAACAACCGCTGCGCGTTCCGTGAGGACCGCAGTGCGGCCAGCATCGTGGTGAACGCCGCGGCCAGCCTGCCGATCTCGTCCCGCCCGGCGACGTCGATCTCGCCGGTGAGGTCGCTCGTCGCGGTCACGTGCTCGACGGCGGCCGTCAACCGGTCCACCGGGCGCAGGCCGGCTCGGGCCACGACCGCGCCGAGTACCGCCGCGGCGACCACCCCGAGCGCACCGACCCCGAGCAACGCGCCGCCGACCCGGGCCATCGTCTCCCGCGGCTCGTCGAGCGACACCGCGACCTGGACCGCGCCGCCGGGCATCGACCGGGTCAACATCCGGAACCCCCGCCCGCCGACCGACACCTCCTCGTACGCGTCGCGTCGGCTGCCGGCCGCCACCTGCCGGGCGCGCGCGGTCACCGGCAGGCCGGCGGCCTGTGACGGCCGGCCCGCGGCGTCGAGGACTTGGACGCGGGGACTGATGTCGTGGTCGTGGTCCGGGTCGTGCCGGCCGTCGCCGTCCGCGTCGACGACAGTTCGGGCGGACCACTGGTCCGGCGCCGACGCGACCGTCGCCGCGTCCCGCCGCAGCGTCTCGTCGATGGACACGTCGAGCTGGTGCCCCACCGCGGCGAACGCGACGACCGACACGCCGACGACCGCCAGGGCCACCGCGGCCGCGGCGATCAGGGTCAGCCGGTACCGGAGCGGCACGGCACGCCACCGCCTCACAGCGGGGTGTCCCGCAGGACGTATCCGATGCCGCGGGCGGTGTGCAGCAGCCGCGACTCGCCGCCCGCCTCCAGCTTGCGGCGCAGGTACCCGACGTACACGTCGAGGCTGTTGGAGGTGCTGGCGATCTCGCCACCCCAGACCGCGTCGACCACCGTCGAGCGGTACAGCACCTGGCGGGGGTGACGCAGGAAGATCTCCAGGATCGTGAACTCCGTGCGGGTCAGCCGGACCGGGCGCGTACCCCGGTGCACCTCGCGGGTCGCGGTGTCGATCCGCAGATCCGCGTACGTCAGGGTCTCCGGCCCGGACTGGACGCGGCGCAGCAGGGCGCGGATCCGTGCCAGCAGCTCGGGCAGCGCGAACGGCTTCGGGAGGTAGTCGTCGGCCCCGGCGTCGAGCCCCGCCACCCGGTCGCCAACGGCGTCGGCCGCCGTCAGCATCAGCACCGGTACGGTGTCTCCCGCGGCGCGGATCGCCCGACAGGCGGCGAGCCCGTCGGTCCCGGGCATCAGGACGTCGAGCACGAGCAGGTCGACCGGGCGCGCGGCGAGCAGCCGCAGCGCCGCGGCGCCGTCGCCGGCGGTCGCGACGTCGTATCCCTCGAACGTGAGGGCCCGGGCCAGCGCGTCGCGTACCGCGGGCTCGTCGTCGACCACGCCGATGAGCACGGATCGACCCTAGTCGTCGTCGTGCTGGCGGGGCGCGGCCTGCTGGCTGAACTGGCCCTGCCAGGCGGCGCGGGCACCGGACTCACCGACCCGGTACGTCTGGACCACGGTGCCGGCGGCAACCACGACCGCGACGACGATCAGCGCGACCCGCAGCACCGTACCGCCGGGGCGGCCGGCGGCGTCGTCGGACAGCGGTGAGGCCGCGAGCCGGTGCGCCAGCCACACCGCCGCGCCGACGACGAACAGCCCGAACGCCCACGGCAGCAGCGAATCGCCCAGCTCCGTGTGCGCGTGCAGCAGCGGGCTCGGGGACACCCGGCGCTCCAGCCACTCGCCGGCGTGCGTGGTCAGCGGCACCAGGCCGAGCGAGACCAGGGCCAGCGCGGGCAGGACCACGCCGGTCCGGCGGCGTACCGCGGGCCAGGTCGCGCAGAGCACGAGCAGGACCGCCGTCAGCGGCAGGAGGACCACGACCGCGTGGACGAGCAGGATGTGCGTGGGCAGTCGGGAGAATTCGGTGAACACGGGCATCCTTCGCGTACGGCGGGCCGGTGGGCGCCGGCCATCCTCGCCGGGCGGGATGAGGATTCGATGAGAGTCAGGCGCGGTGGAACTCGGCGCGCCAGCGTTCGTCGATCTGCTCGACTCGTACCGTGCGCAGCCCGTCGACCGCGAACGCGTCGATCTCCTCGCGGGTCAGCGGCCACGGCGGGCCGTCGGCGTCCGGCGCCTCGGCGGCGAAGAAGATCGCGAGCAGGGTGCCGCCGGGGGCGACCAGCTCGCGCACCCGGCGGGTCGCGTCGGCCCGCAGCGACCGCGGCAGCGCCTGCACCGTGTACACCTCGACGACCAGGTCGAACGCCGAGCGCCAGTCGGCCGGCGGGTCCAGCAGGTCGGCCCGGACGTAGCCCACGTGGCTGTCCGGGTAGCGCTCGCGGGCGAGGCGCACCACGGTGTCGCTGACGTCGAACGCGACCGTGTCGTACCCGAGGGAGGCGACGAACTCGGCGTCCGCGCCCAGCCCAGCGCCGACCACCACGGCGCGCCGCCCGGTGCCGTCCCGGCCGGTCGCCCAGTCCGCGAGCAGCGGCTGTGCCGCCGTACGGTTCCACGGCATCGGGACCTCGCCCGACGCGCCCTCCGCGTAGAGCCGGTCGAACCAGGACGTCGGCTCGCCGGCCGCGAGCGCCTGGTCGGCCAGCCGGCCGGCCTGCTCGTCCCAGCCGCCCGACGTGTGCCGCAACAGCGCCGGCACCAGCCGGTCCCAGTACTCCCGCGGCGGCGTGCGGTGGCCGAGGCCGGGCAGCGGCAACAGCTCCGCGTCGTACCGGGCGGCCAGGGCCTCGGCGTGTGGGTACGGGAAGACCGGGTCGGCGGTGCCGTGCACGACGAGGGTCGGCACCGGGGCGGTCGGGCCGGCCGCGGGCGGCGCGTCGGCGGCGATCACCAGGTCGTGGTTGACCAGGCTCGCCGCGACGTCGCGGGTCCGGCCCACCACCCGCCGCGCGTACGCCCGCGTCGCGTCGGTGTCCAGCCCACCCGGCCCCGCGTACGCGGTGAGCACGGTGACCAGGTAGTCGACGACCGCGTCCCGGTCGGCCGGGTCGGGCGCGGCGGGCAGCTCGGCGACCTGGGTGCGGAACTGCTCGGTCGGCCCCGGCAGGTCGTGCTCGCCGTCGATCGGGCTGGTGGACAGCAGGGTCAGCGACGCCACCCGGTCGGGTGCGAGGCCGGCAACCCACTGCGCGGTACCGCCGCCCATCGAGATGCCGACCAGGTGCGCCCGGGCGATGCCGAGCGCGTCGAGCACGCCGAGCGCGTCGGTCGCCAGGTCGTACGCGGTGTACGTGGGGGCGCCGGCCGGGAAGCTGGTGGAGCGGCCGGTGTCGCGGTGGTCGTAGCGCACGACGTGGCGCAGGCCGGCGGCGAGCCGTGCGCACAGCTCGTCGTCCCAGGTGTCCATCGACTCGCCGCCGCCGGCGATCAGCAGCATGGCCGGATGCGCCGGGTCGCCGAACGTCTCGACGCACAGCTCCACGGCCCCGACCGGCACCATCCGTTCGACCATCCGCCCAGGGTGCCACATCCGGCCGGGCCTGCCCGGCGGCGATGCGGGCATTCACCGGTGTCGATGCCGCCACCGCACTACGATCAGCGATCATGGAGGTACTCATCGTCGGCGCCGGCGCCATGGCGCGGGGCATCGGTACCCGGCTGCTCGCCGGCGGGCACCAGCTCCGCATCGCCGCCCGCAACCACGACCAGGCCCGTACGCTGGCCGCCGAGCTGGACGGGGACGCCACCGGCGAGGCGCTCGGCACGCCGATGGGCGCGGCGTCGGTCGTCATACTGACCCTGCCGTACCCGGCGAGCCGGATGGTGGCCGAGCAGTACGCCGGCGAGTTGGTGGGGCGCGTCCTCGTCGACATCGCCAATCCGGTCAACCACGGCACGTTCGACGACCTGGTCACCCCGCCCGGTACGTCCGCGGCCGAGGAGGTCGCGAGGGCCGCGTCCGGGGCGAAGGTGGTCAAGGCGTTCAACACCACGTTCGCCGGGCGGCTCGCGGCCGGCGGCCAGCTCGACGTGTTCCTCGCCGGCGACGACGACTACGCCCGCGAGACCGTCGCCGCGCTCGCCGCCGACGGCGGCATGCGGCCGATCCAGGTCGGCGGCCTGAAGCACGCGTACACGCTGGAGGCGTTCCAGTTGCTGTGCATGAAGGTGCAGGACCAGATCGACGGCAACTGGGCGACGTCGCTGGAGCTGGCGCCGGGCTGAGCCGCCGATGACCCTCACCCTCGCCGACGTACGGCTCAGCTATCCCGACGGCGACTCCCGCACGGTCGTACTCGACCGGATCGGGCTCGCGGTGGGGGCCGGCGAGATGCTGGCGGTGACCGGGCCGTCCGGTGCGGGCAAGTCGAGCCTGCTCGCCGTGGCCGGCGCGCTCGTCACGCCGGAGGCCGGCACGGTGACCGTCGACGGCGTACCGCTGGGCGGGTTGCGGCCCGCGGACCGGGACCGCCTGCGGCGCAGCCGGATCGGCTTCGTCTTCCAGTGGCCGAACCTGCTCGCCGCGCACAGCGCACTGGACCAGCTGATGCTCATCGCGCACATCAACCGGCTGCCGGGCCGGCCCGCGCTCGACCGCGCCCGGTACCTACTGGACCGGGTGGGGCTCGCCGACAAGGCGGACCGCCGCCCCGACGAGCTGTCCGGCGGAGAACGCCAGCGGGTCGGCGTGGCCAGGGCGCTGATGGCCGAGCCGGCGCTGCTGCTCGCGGACGAGCCGACCTCGGCGCTCGACGACGACCGCGGCGCCGCCGTCGTGGCGCTGCTGCGCGACGTGACGCACGAGCACCGGGTGGCGACCGTCCTCACCACCCACGACACCCGGTACCTGCCGTTCGCGGACCGCGCCGCGGAGATGCACGCCGGCCGGCTGGTCGACCGCGCCGCCTGACGCGCTCGGCCGGACGCCGGATCCCTTGCGGTGCTGGGAAACCGGACGTACACGGTGGTGGTGTTGGGGCTGGCGAGCCTCACCGCCGGGGTCACCGTGCTCGGACACGATCCGCTCGTCGGGCTGTCCGGCAGGCTGTTCTCCCCCGGTACGTGGGCCCTCCTGGCGCTGTCGGCGTGGGAGTGTGCTGCCCCCGCGCTGGGGTTCGCCGCGCACCCGTACCGGGGGGCGCTGGCCTGCGTTTGACGGCTGCCTGCGGGTCTAGTCAGCGCGGTTCGCGGATCGGGTCGCGGCGGGCGAGGATCGTCGCGGCCAGCGCCTCGACCGCGTCGCCCGCCGAGTGCGGGTTGGTCAGCAGCACCAGGTCGATCTCGCCCAGCTCCGGCAGCCCGACCGCGGCCGGTACCTCGACCAGGTCGGCCGGCATCAGGCCGCGGGCGAAGATGGCCACGCCCAACCCGGCGCGGGCGGCGGCCAGCACACCGTTCACCCCGCGCACCGTGCACGAGATCCGGTACGGCACGCCCGCCTCCTCCAGCGCCCGTACGCCGCGGGACCGGCTCATGCTCGGCGCGTGGTACACGACCAGCGGTACCGGCCGCGTCGGGTCGAACTCGGCGTCCTCGACGGCCGCCCAGACGAGCCGTTCCCGGCGTACCAGCCGGCCGTGGCCCTCGCCCGGCGCGTACTTGACGAAGGCGGCGTCGAGGTGGCCGGACTCGACGCGGCCCTGGAGGGTCAGGCTCTGCGAGATCGTGAGCTCCAACACGACCTGGGGGTAGAGCCGGCGGAACTCGCGGAGGATCCGCGGTACCCGGGTGAGCGCGAGGTCGTCGGTGACCCCGAACCGCAGCCGGCCGCGCAGCCCGGAACCGGTGAAGTACCCCACAGCCTGCTCGTGCGCGGCGATGATCGTACGGGCGAAGCGGGCCATCGCCTCACCGTCCGCGGTCAGCGTGACGGTGCGCGTGTCGCGTACCAGCAGGGGTCGGCCGACGGCCTCCTCCAGCTTCCGGATGTGTTGGGAGACAGTCGGTTGCCGGATCCCGAGGCCCGCCGCCGCACGGGTGAAACTGAGCGACTCGCTCACCGCGAGGAACGTCCGCAGGTGCTCGGCGTTGTACACGGCCACCGCCTCCCTATTACGACTCGCTATAACACTAATAGCCGCAATTGAGTTTCGACATGGGCCGCGGGGCGCGAAGGATGGAGGTACACCCGACCGCCCACGGCCCAGGGGACCACTGTGACCATCGCCCGCCCGGACACCGACGACCACTTACCCGTCGCGGCGCCACACCGGCACCGCACCTTCGACTCCCTGCGTACGTACAACTTCCGGGTCTTCGCCGGCGCCCAGATCGTGTCGAACACCGGCTCCTGGGTGCAGCGCATCGCACAGGACTGGCTGGTGCTCAGCCTCACCGGCTCGGCCACCGCCGTCGGCATCACCACCGCGCTGCAGGCCGCACCGACCGTGCTGTTCGGCATCGCCGGCGGCGCGCTCGCCGACCGCTTCCCCCGCCGTACCATCCTGTTGGTCACGCAGACCGGCATGGGCCTGACCTCCGGGGTACTCGCGGTCCTGACGCTCAGCGGCCACGTCGCCGCCTGGCACGTGTACCTGCTCGCGCTGGTGTTCGGCCTGATCATCGCCGTCGACAACCCGACCCGGCAGTCGTTCGTCACCGAGCTGGTGCCGCCCGCCCACCTGCGCAACGCGGTCAGCCTCAACTCCACGGTGTTCCAGCTCGGCGCGCTGATCGGCCCGGCGATCTCCGGCGTCCTCATCAACGCGGTCGGCGCCGGGTACTCGTTCGCGGTCAACGCGCTGTCGTTCGTCTCCCCCGTCGTCGGGCTGCTCCTGATGCGCCCGGCCGAGCTGATCGCCACCCCCCACGCCACCACCGACACCCCGGTACGCACAGCCGATGTGCTGCGGATGATCCGCCGGCGCCCGGCGATGCTGTGGACGATCGTGCTGGTCGGTGTGTTCGCCCTGTTCACCAACAACCTCGCGGTGACGCTCAGCGCGTACGCCAAGATGGTGTTCCGCTCCGGCGCCGGCGGGTACGGGCTGCTCAGCTCCGTCGTCGCGGTCGGCTCCGTGGCCGGCGCACTGGTCTCGGCGCGGCGTACCCGGGGCGGGCCGCACGGGTTGCTCGCCACCGGCGCGGTGGTCGCCGCGCTCGCCGTACTGGCGGCGCTGACGCCGGCGCAGTGGGCGTTCGCGATCGTGCTGGCCGGGCTGGGCGCCGCCACGCTGCTGCTCGTCACCGCGGCGAACGCCGGGGTTCAGCTCGCCGCGGATCCCCGGATGCGCGGTCGCGTGATGGGCGTGTACCTGCTCGTCTTCACCGGCGCGGGCGCGCTCGGCGGTCCGCTGCTCGGCGCGGTCGACCAGCACCTCGGGCCGCGTACCGGGATGCTGCTGGCGGGGCTGGTCCCGGGGATCGCGACGGCGCTGATCGCGACCCGGTTCGTCCGGCGCGGGTCGTTGGCCCGGTGGCCGCGGCTCTTCGGTCGCTGACGCGCACCACGCCGCCCGGCTGTCCACTGTGGACGGCCGGGACCGTGCGACGAGCGTTCACCTGCCGGTTGGCGACCCGGCACCACCGGGAGTCCCGGGTTCGTCAACGGCATCCGTTGCACGGCCCGGTGGGACGACCCGTGATCCGGTTAGGCGAAGGACCCGGCGCGGCACGCGCGGGGTGACGGTCGCGGCTGACCCTTGGCCCGGTCGTCGCGGCGTCCGGCGCCAGCGTCGCGCACGCCACGGACAAGGTTGACGGCACCGAGACCGCGCGCGGGATCCTGCTTCCCGACAACCAGCGGGTGACGCCTCTCGGCACCCGGCACCTCGTCACCAACGGGCGGCTGCTCGCCAGCACGCTCAGCCCGGACGGCACGGTCGCACGCCATGCGACCGCCGGCTCCGTCGTCTCAGCCGCCGAGCAGGCCGAGCTGATCCGGCGCGATCGTGGTCGTGTTGACCAGCAGCTCCATCACCAGGTTGAGGTTGAGCGCGTTGCCGATCGGGCGCGGCACCTCGTCCTCGCGCAGCCCGTAGACACCTTCACGACTCAGCCGCTCACGTACCCTCTCCACGACGCGGGCCGCGCGCCGCCAGTTCCATCGCTCGTCCGGGCGCAGCTCGGCCAGCTCGGTCGCGACGTCCTCCCAGGTCATCGGTTGCGGCTGCGGGTCGCGCCGGAGGTAGCGCTGACTCAGGCACACCAGCACCAGGCGCTCGTCGTCCGACAGCGGCCACTCCCGGCGCAGCGTACGGGTGTCGTGCAGGTCCAGCGGCCGGTGCGCCGGGGTCGCGATCCGCACCTCCAGCAGGTGCTCCCGCTCGCCGGACACCACGAACAGCGGCACGTACGCCGCGGACAGCTCCGCCGACTGCCCCGTCAGGACGGCCGGCTTGCGCGGGTACCGGATGGTCGCGCCGCCGACGTTGTTCACGATCCAGCCGGAGCGCTGCCGGGTGATGACGCCCTGGCGGCGGCTCACGTACGGGTCGTCGGGGCCGACGCAGACATGCACGTCGGGTTCGTTGCGCCCGAAGACCACGTCGAAGCGCGCGTCCGGGGCGACGCTCATCCCGCCCTGCGCGCCCATCACGAACAGCGTGTCCGGCGGCGCCGCCGACATCAGGTGCACCAGGCTCGCCCCGGCGGGCAGCAGGTTCACCTTGGAGCCGAAGGTGTCCGTGGTCATGACGCATCCCTTCCTCACGCCGACCCCACCACCGTACGGCCGGCGCACGGGAGGGGTCTCGCCGCGTACGAACGCGGACCGCCCGGTCGGCTAGCATCGCCGGCGTGAACACCGGGCCGGCTTATCGCCACGCACAGACGGGTCATCCGGTGGACGACTGACCGCGCGGGCGGTGCCGACGCGGGGACCCCCGACGCGACATGCGCGTCGTACCCCAGCCCGTCGGACCGAAGCGAGGACATTCGCCATGACCGTGACCTTCAACCACACCATCGTCGCCGCGACGGACCGGAACGAGTCCGCCCGGTTCTTCCGGGACCTGCTCGAACTGCGTGCCGCACCGTCCTGGGGCCCGTTCACCAACGTCCACCTGGACGGCGGGGTGCTGCTCCAGTTCGCCGAGCCGCCGGTGCCCGAGATCCAGATGCAGCACTACGCGTTTCTCGTCGACGACGACCTCTTCGACCGGGCGTACGCGCGGATCCGGGAGGCCGGCATCGAGCACTGGGCCGATCCGCAGATGCGGCGGCCCGGCGAGACCAACACCGAGCACGGTGGGCGCGGCGTCTACCTCAAGGATCCGGCCGGCCACGCCATCGAGCTGATCACCCGCCCGTACCTGTAGCGGCCCCTGTCGTCAGATGCTGCCGGAGTCCTGGTCGGTGTACGGGTTGTTGCTGCCGGCCACCCCGGACCGGATCTGGAACCCGTCGACCAGGACCCGGTAGGACACCTCGCCCGGGGAGAAGCGGAAACGCAGCTTCCACGTCGACGTCGTCGGCGCCGCCGGCACGTCGACGCGCACCTGCCACGGCGGCTTGCGGTTGCGTACCGTCGTGGTCTTCCCGTTCACCGTGTACGTCACCCACAGCAGCGTGACGTCCCCGCTGAACTGGAACTCCAGCGTGCGCGGCGGCGGGGTCGGCGAGGGAGACGGCGACGTCGGGCGAGGCCCGGGCGTACGAGTGGGTGCCGGGACGGCGTCGTCCGGGCCGCCGGCCGCGATGCCGACCCCGACGCCACCGGCGACCGCGACGAGCCCGGCGATGCCGCCGACGAGCAGCACCCGGCGGCCGACCGTACGGCGCGGGGCGGGCGCCGGGGGTGGCGGGTTCTGCGCCTCGGTGGCCCGTCGGTGGATCTCGGTCACCACCTCCGGCGGCCACCATCCGGCGGCGGGCGCCGGCCGGTGCCGCAGTACGTCGGCCACGTATCCGGACAGCGCGGCCAGCGGTGGCCGGGCGGCCGGGTCGTCGACCAGGCAGCTCGCGACGACCGCACGCAGCGCCTCGTCGCCGATCCGGGGCAGCCACACCGTGGGATCGGTGGGCGGCGGCGAGCCGACGGCGGCGTACCCGAGGGTGGCGCCGAGCGCGTGCACGTCGGCGGGTGGGCCGACCGGGCGCCCGGCCTCCTGCTCCGGCGCCATGAACCCGGGCGTACCCGCGGCCCCGGCGTCCGGCCCGCCGGGCTCGGCGTCGACCGGCGCTCCGGTGCCCGGGGAGGTGGCCGGGCCGGGCGCGGAGTGCGCGATGCCGAAGTCGATGAGGCGGGGGCCGTCGGCGGCGAGCAGCACGTTCGACGGCTTGACGTCGAGATGGACGAGGTCGGCGGCGTGCACCGCGGACAACGCGGCGACCAGGCCGGCGGCCAGCGCCCACACGGCGCCCGTCGGCAGCGGGCCGAACCGCGCCACCGCCTCCCGCAGCGACATCGACGGCAGGAACTCCGTCGCCAGCCACGGTACGGCCGCGTCGGGGTCGGCGTCGGCGAGCGCCGGGGCGTACCCGCCGCCGACCGCGCGGGCC
The DNA here is from genome assembly GCA_036503555.1 of Actinocatenispora sp. GTDB lineage: Bacteria > Actinomycetota > Actinomycetes > Mycobacteriales > Micromonosporaceae > Actinocatenispora. The sequence goes on along the minus strand of DASXWQ010000037.1, from coordinate 1,276 downwards.
GCCGCCACCTCCCGCCGGAACCGTTCGCGGTGCGCCGGGACGTCGGCCAGCCCGCGGTGCATCACCTTCACCGCGACGAGCCGGCCGCTCACCGTCTGGCCGAGGTACACGACGGCCATGCCGCCCGCGCCGATGCGCGCCAGCAGCCGGCACGGGCCGACGGTACGCGGGTCGCCGGGATCAAGCGCCTGCACGGTCGCCTCCGTTCGGGGGTACGAGGGCACGCGCGTACCCGTCGCGGGTGCCGATGAACACCAGTCCGGTCGCGGTGACCGGGGCCGTCGTGAGTGACACCGCCGCCGGGTACGTCCAGCGCGGGCGTCCGGTGGCCGCGTCGAGCGCGTACACGATGCGGTCGTTGCCGCCGACGTGAAGCGTGCCGTCGCTGTGGCCGAGCACGCTCGGATAGCCGTACGACTCGTTCGTCGGGTTGCCGAGCCGCCGGGTCCAGACCGTCGCGCCGGTGGCGGTACGCAGCGCGTACACGGTGCCGGGGTCGGTGGTGGCGTAGAGAACGCCGGCGGCGTACGGCGTCGGGCCGGCCGCGTGGATCGCCCGCCGCCACACGGCCGCGCCGTCGGCGGCGCGTACCGCGTGCAGGGTGCCGTGGGTGTCGGACGCGATCGCGAGGCCGTCCGCGACGACGGGGGTGGCGCCGGAGGCCAGGGCGTACCGCCAGAGCTGGCGTCCGGTGGCGGCGGACAGGCCACACAGCGCGTGCTCGCCCGCGGCGACGAGCACGCCGCCGCCGGCCGCGAGTCCGCCGGTCGCGTCGACGGACACGGACCAGCGGGCGGCGCCGCCGTCCGAGCCGATCGCGCGGACCGCACCGTCCACCCCGAAGCACAGCACGTCGCCGGTGCGTACCAGCGGGGTCAGCGGGTAGGTGTCGAGGGCCTGCCGCCAGGCGACGGCGCCGGACGAGGCACGTACCGCGGACAGCGCCCAGGGGAAGCTCGTGTTGTCGAGCAGGTAGGCGAACCCGGCCGCGGTACCGCCGCGCAGCGGGGTGCCGCCGGAGCCCTTCGCGACGCCGGCACCGCCGAGCCGCGCGCTCCGCGACCACCGGGTGTGCCCCGTCGCCGGGTCGAGCCCCATCAGCCGGGCGTCGGACCAGGCGAGGACGAGCCCGGCCGCCAGGTCCAGCTCGGGGTAGGTGGTGGCGGCCCGGACGTGCCAGCGTTCGGTCGCGACCGGCGGGGCGGTCGGAGACGGCGCGGACGACCGCGACGCGGCCGGCCCGTCGCCCGGGGCGGCGGTGCCCCGGCGCCACCGG
>DASXWQ010000036.1:0-27579 GCA_036503555.1 Actinocatenispora sp. | reverse complement strand
CACGTGGACGGCCAGGTCTCGCCGCACGACGACATCGAGACGATCAACACCGAGCTCATCCTGGCCGACCTGCAGACCATCGAGAAGGTGCTGCCGCGGCTGACCAAGGAGGCCCGGCTGATCAAGGACAAGCAGCCGGTGCTCGCCGCCGTCGAGGAGGCCAAGCAGGTCCTCGACTCCGGCCGTACCGTGTTCGCCGCCGGGCTCGACCCCGAGCCGCTGTACGACCTGCACCTGCTCACCGCGAAGCCGTTCCTCTACGCGTTCAACGTGGACGAGGACCAGCTCGTCGACGAGGACGCGAAGCAGGAGCTGCGCAAGCTGGTCGCGCCGGCCGAGGCGATCTTCCTGGACGCCAAGATCGAGTCGGAGCTGGTCGAGCTGCCCGACGACGAGGCGCTGGAGCTGCTGCAGTCGATGGGCCAGGACGAGTCCGGCCTGTCGCAGCTGGCCCGGGTCGGTTTCGGCACCCTCGGCCTGCAGACGTTCCTGACCGCGGGGGAGAAGGAGTCCCGCGCCTGGACGATCCGCCGCGGCGCCACCGCGCCGGAGGCCGCCGGGGTGATCCACACCGACTTCCAGCGCGGCTTCATCAAGGCCGAGATCGTCTCGTACGACGACCTGATCGCCGCCGGCTCCATGGCCGAGGCCAAGTCCCGCGGCAAGGTACGCATGGAGGGCAAGGACTACGTCATGTCCGACGGCGACGTCGTCGAGTTCCGCTTCAACGTCTGACCGGTGCCCGTCCGTCCGCTTCGTTCCGGCGTGCGGTCAGCTCTGCGCGGGCCCGGCCGAGGGTGACGGCGCCGTCCTCGCGGGTCCGCCGGACGTCGGCGAGCGCAGCGGGAAGCGGCGGGTCGGGTCACCAGGGGGCGACGGTGGTGCCGCCCCACTCCTCGGGGGGTACGTCCCGGACGGTCTGGGTGAGCTCCCAGCGGTGGCCGGCGAGGTCGTCGACGGTCGCGGAGCGTTCGCCGTACGGCTGGGTCTCGGGCTCGCCGACGACCGTGGCGCCGGCGGCGCGGGCGCGGGCGAAGGCGGTGTCGACGTCGGGCACCCGTACCTTGATCACGTGGGTGACGCCGCCCGGTGGGGGCGGGATCTGCGCGCCGTGGGTGTCGGCGACGACGATCGCGCCGTCGTCGCCGACCCGCAGCTGGGCCCGGTGGTCCGCGCCGATCCGCACCCGCTCCTCGAAGCCGAACGCGGCGGCCAGCCAGTCCACGGCCGCCCGGACGTCCGGGTATACCAGGACCGGTGTCACGGTGACCGGCGGCGCGGACCGGTTCGTCATCATCGCGCGAGTGTAGCCGGGTGACTGCGCTCAGGTGAGGACGAGCCAGCGGTGGCCGTCGAGCAGTTCGCGTACCGCGTCGAGGTGGCCGGCGTGGCAGGCAGTCTCGGTGACGACGTGCAGCAGGGTCTCCCGCAGGTCGCGGAGCCGCCAGTCGCCGAAGTCGTCCGGCCACCAGGCTGGCGGCCGGGACAGCGGCGTCGCGGCGATGACGGCGTCGGCCCGCTCGATCTCCTGCCGGTACTCGTCGAGCACGGTCGCGGCGGGCAGGTCGGCCGCGTCCCAGGCGTCGCCGGGTACGAGGAGGTCGGGGTGGCCGTCGGTGACGACGCTGAACCAGAAGCGTTCGACGTCGAGGGTGAGGTGCCGGACGAGGCCGAGGCAGGTCCAGCCGGACGGCAGTACGGGCCGGCGCAGCGCGTCGTCGTCGAGCCCGTCGAGGATGCCGAGGACGTGGTCGCGCTGCTCGGTCAGCGCGGCGTGCAGCGCCGCGGTCTCGGCGTTCACCGCGCACCGCCGACCTGGGTACGCAGCCAGCGCAGCGCGTGCGGCGCGTGCCGGAGCACGGAGATGTGGCCGTCGTCCGGGTACGTGCGCAGCTCCGCCGGCGGTACGTGGGCGGCGAGCCAGTGCCCGTGCCCGACGGGTACGACGCGGTCGGCCCCGCCGTGCAGCAGCAGCGTCGGCGCGGTGATCGTGGTGGGGTCGCAGCCCCAGGGCGCGACGTACGTGAGGTCGTCGTCGACGTGTCCGCCGGGGCCGCTGGCGACCGCGGGGCGTACGACGGAGCCGAACCAGGACCACTCGCCGTCGAGCGCGGCGAAGTCGGCCGGGACGAACCCGCCGGCGCCGTCCTCCTCGGCGGCGAGCTGGCGTTCCTTCGCGGCGCGCCCGGCCACCGCGGCGCGCAGCGACGCGACCCCGGAGTCGGCCATGCCGGCGAACCAGTCGAGCCCGGCCACGCCGTACGGGGCGAGGCCGGAGACGCTGACGGCGGCGAGCACCCGGTCGGGCAGCAGCGCCGCGCAGCCCAGCGCGTACGAGCCGCCGCCGGAGTGCCCGACGACCGCGAACCGCTCGACGCCCAGGCTGTCGGCCACGGTCGCCACGTCACCGACGACGGCGGCGACGTCGCGCCCGGGGTGCGGGCTGGACCCGCCGTACGACGGCCGGTCGTACGAGATCCAGCGCAGCCCGAGGTCGGCGGACACGCCGAACAGCGGCTCCGGCGGGGTACCGATGTTCGGTGTGCCGTGGTGCCAGAAGACGGCGAGCCCGTCGCCGCCGGTGTCGTACGCGTGCAGGGTCCGGCCGTCGGCCGACGTCACGTCGAGTTCCCGCATGTGTGCCTCCTTGGTCTCGCCGGTACGTCGGAGCCGGTGCCCGCGGCTCGACAGGCCCCGGCGGATTCACCCGATACGGTGACCCCGGTGTCGAGACCGCTCCGCCAGGTACGACCTCGGGGCGGAACATCGTCACACGTGAAGGGAGCCGGGCCGTGAAGTACCTGCTTTTGATCTACAGCAACGCGGAGTCCTGGGGGCATCCGATCTTCCTGCGTACCAGTCAGGCGCGGGAGATGACCGAGGACGCGCGGTCCGCGATGGAGGCCGAGTTCGACGCGCTGCTCACGGAGATCCACGACTCGGGCGAGCTGGTGTCGGTCGCGGCGCTCGCTGACCCGGCGACCGCGCGTACGGTGCGGGCGCCGGACGGCGCGCCGGTCGCCACGGACGGGCCGTTCGGGGAGAGCAAGGAGCAGCTGGCGGGCGTGTTCGTGGTCGACTGCGCCACGCCGGAACGGGCGGAGCAGATCGCCGGCCGGTTCCCCGACACCCGGTTCGGCGCGGTCGAGCTGCGCCCGATCATGGGCGCCGGCGGCCAGGAGATGTGAGCGTCCCGGACGGCACCGAGGACCTGTGGCGTCGGCTGGCGCCACGGGTCCTCGGCGCCCTCACCCGCCGGTACGGCGACTTCGACGCCGCCGAGGACGCCGTGCAGGAGGCGCTGCTCGCGGCGTCGAAGCAGTGGCCGGAGCAGGGCGTACCGGAGGATCCGGGGGCGTGGCTGATCCGGGTGGCGTCCCGGCGGCTCGTCGACCGGATCCGCAGCGACCGGGCCCGGGAACGCCGCGAGGTCGCCGCCGCCCTGCTGACCCCCGAGCCCGGCGCACCGGGCGCGGCCGACGACGACACGCTCACCCTGCTGCTGCTCTGCTGCCATCCGGCGCTCGCCGAGCCGGCCCGGATCGCGCTCACCCTGCGTGCCGTCGGCGGGCTGTCCACCGCGCAGATCGCCCGCGCCTTCCTGGTACCCGAGGCGACGATGGCGCAGCGGATCAGCCGCGCCAAGCAACGGATCCGGGACGCCGGGGCGCGGTTCGCCCCGCCGGCGGCGGCGGAGCGGGACGAGCGGATGCGTACCGTCCTGCACGTCCTCTACCTGATCTTCAACGAGGGGTACACGGCGAGCGCCGGCGCGGAGGTGTCGAGCGGCGAGCTGGCCGGCGAGGCGATCCGGCTCACCCGCGCGGTACGCGTCCTGCTGCCGTACGACGGCGAGGTCGCCGGCCTGCTCGCGCTGATGCTGCTGACCGACGCCCGGCGCCCCGCGCGCACCGGCCCGGACGGCGCCCTCGTACCCCTGGCCGACCAGGACCGGAGCCGGTGGGACCGGCGCGCGATCGACGAGGGCGTCGCGCTGGTCACGGACGCGCTGTCGACGGCACCGCTCGGGCCGTACCAGGTCCAGGCGGCGATCGCGGCGGTGCACGCGGAGGCCGTCACGGCCGCCGACACCGACTGGCCGCAGATCCTCGGGCTCTACACGCTGCTGACCCGGCTGGCGCCGAACCCGGTCGTCACGCTCAACCGCGCGGTCGCCGCGGCGATGGTGCACGGCCCGTCGGTCGGCCTGGCCCTGCTCGACGGGCTCGGCGACGAGCCGCGGATGGCCCGACACCACCGCCTCCCCGCCGTACGCGCGCACCTGCACGAGATGGCCGGCGACCGCGACGCCGCGCTCGCCGACTACGCCCTCGCCGCCCGGCTGACCACCAGCATCCCCGAGCAGCGGTACCTGAACGCCCGCGCCGACCGGCTGCGCGCGGGCGCGTAGGCCGACCTACCCGTTCCGGCGACACCCGCGCCGGATGGGCGCCCGATTCCGCCGAACGCCCGGCCCCGCCGTACGTGCCCGTGGTGTCATGGCGGTTCGGGCGGCGATGAGTTCCCCGCGTCCGCGTCGTCGGTACGGGTACACGGCCGGTGCGAGACGCCGCCGGCGGGTACCCATGGAGGAACGGCTATGGAGAAGCTCAATCCGTGCCTGTGGTTCGACACGCAGGCGGAGGATGCGGCCGAGTTCTACACCGAGGTCTTCCCGAACTCGAAGATCGTGGAGATCTCCCGCTACAGCGAGAACATGCACAAACCGGCGGGTGAGGTGCTGACCGTCGCGTTCGACCTGGACGGGCAGCGGTTCGTGGCGCTGAACGGTGGACCGGAGTTCACGTTCAGCGAGGCCATCTCGTTCCAGATCAACTGCGCGGACCAGGCCGAGGTCGACGCGTACTGGGAGAAGCTGACGGACGGCGGCGAGCCGGGGCCGTGCGGCTGGCTGAAGGACCGGTTCGGGGTGTCCTGGCAGGTGGTACCGACCGAGATGACGGAGTTGCTGCAGGACCCGGATCCGGCCCGCGCGGCGCGGGCCACGCAGGCGATGCTGTCGATGGGGAAGCTCGACATCGCCGCGATCCGGCGGGCCGCCGACGGCGCCTGACCAGCGCGCTCAGCCGGCGACGGACTCGTTGGGGTGTCGCCGCCAGGGCAGCCACTGACGGGGGTGTCGCGCGGGCGGCGCCTGACCGGGCCCGGCGACGGTGCGGTACGCGGCCTCGATGCGTGCGGCCAGCGCGATCTCGGCGCTGGTCAACGCGTCCCCGTCGATCGGGTCCAGCCCGATCTGGGTACGCCCGTCCGTGCGGTGCAGGTCGGGCCGCATGCGCATGGCGTCGGCGACGACCTTGATGCGTTCGGTGAGTTCGGCGTGTTCCGACTCGCTGATGTCCAGGGTGCGGTGGATGCCGTGCCGGTCTCCCCGCCATCCGGCCAGTTGCGCGAGTGCCTCGCGCAGGATCTCGTCGTTGAGTGTGGACATGCGGCCCCTTCGAGGCGCTTGTGATGGCCGGCTCGTGACCAGCGACCGACTCGCCTGCACACGGTTGGTGGCTTGAGTGTGCCGTTATCTCCCTGTGATGTCCACGCCCACTTTTCGGCCAAAACACCAGATTGCACACGAGGCTTCGCGCTTTGGCCACGGAAATCTGGCACGCTTGTCCGCCGTGACGAGCATTCCGCAACCCGACCCCAGCACCGCCGCCGCGCGCGGTACCGGCGTGATCGTCGGCGCGGCGATCGTGCGTGCCGGGCGGGTCCTGGCCGCGCAGCGAGCCACCCCGGCGTCCGCCGCCGGACGCTGGGAGTTCCCCGGTGGCAAGGTCGAACCGGGCGAGACCGAGCACGACGCGCTGGTCCGCGAGTGCGAGGAGGAGCTGGGCGTACGGGTGGAGGTGCTGTCCCGGATCGGCACCGACGTACCGATGGTCAACGGGTCGGTGCTCCGCCTCTACCTGGCCCACCTGGTCGAGGGCGAGCCCCGCGCGCTCGAACACGCCGAGCTGCGCTGGCTGCCGGCCGACGAGCTCGACACGGTGCCGTGGCTGCCGGCCGACGCGCCGCTCGCCGCCGCCCTCCCGCCGTACCTCGGATGACCGACGACCCGACGTACCCGGAGGTCGGCGCCACGCGCGCCGGTGCCCTCCGGGGTCGTGAGTCGCCGTGCGGTCATGTGCCAACAGGTGGCGGCTCACCACCCCTGCCGTCCGGGTACCGGCACGTCCGACGCACCGCGCACCTCGGCGCCGGGCCGGACGTGTTCCACCGGGTCGCGGCCGGCATGGCCGCGTGGCGGATCCACCGCGACGCCGGCCTGACCGTACGCACCGACGCCGAGCGACCCGCCCTCGGCGTACGGTTCGTGACCGGCATCGGGTTCGGTCCGCTCCGGCTCTGGGCGCCGTGCCGGATCGTGTGGTTCGTCGACGAGCCCGACCGGTACGGGTTCGGCTTCGGCACGCTGGCCGGCCACCCGGAGCACGGCGAGGAGGCGTTCCTCGCCGAGTGGACCGGCGAGGACGACGTCTACTTCCACGTCACCGCGTTCAGCCGCCCCGCCGCCTGGTACGCGCGGCTCGGCGCGGCGCCCGCCCGATGGCTCCAGGACCACGTCACCGACCGGTACGTGGCCGCCGCCGTGGCCCTCGCCGGCCCACCGGAATAGCGCCCGCCGCGGCCGTCAGACGGGGAGCGCGGCACGCAGCCGCTCGTACGTGGGGGCCAGCTCGCGCAGCCGCGCCGCGACCGCCTTGTCGTCGCCGGTGACGAGCGGGTACTGGAGGGCGCCGACGAGACGGGCCTGCTCGGTGGCGATCGCGGCGGCGGCGGGCAGGTCGAGCGCGGTCAGGTGCCGGGCCGCGTCGGCGAGCCGGCGCGCGCCGACGCGTACGGCGAAGTAGACGAGGTGCGCGCGGGTCTCGTCGGACAGGCCCGCCTCGACCTGTTCGGCGAGGCGGTGCAGTCCGGCGGCACCGCCGAGGGTGCCGGCGGGTACCGGCCGGTCGTCGGCGGCGAGCCAGCGCGCGGCGGCCGGCAGCGACGCGCGCAGCGCGTCGGCGACCGGTACGGGACGCCGCACGGTGAAACCGGTCCGCATCCGGTACTCCGCGGTCAGGTACGGCACCCCGGCGCCGCGCCATGCGGCGAGGAACGCGTCGGCGGGGATCGTCGCGTACGGGTGGCCGTGCGGGTCGTGCAGCAGCACAGTGTCGCCGTCGACGGCGATGACCAGCACGTAGTGGTCGCCGAAGTCGGCCGGGGTACCGGGCTGGTAGAGCAGCAGACCCATGTCGAGCGGCCCGGCCAGAACGGGGCCGTCGGCGCACGCGGCGGCCAGACGCGCCAGGGCCCGCGCGGGCGTACCGCCGTCGGTGCGCTCGCAGTCGGCGCCGAGCAGGCCGATCGCCTGGTCCAGACCGGCCTCCGGATCCCAGCCGTACGGGTCGAAGAGCGGCAGCGTGCCGCCGATCAGCTCGAACCCGAACGCGGACCCGGTGAGGAACTCCACCACGTCCGGCGACGGCCCGCCGAGGGCCATCACGAGGGAGTTGGCGTAGCAGTACGGCCCGGAGCCGATGTAGGTCACCATGCCGCGCAGTACACCCGCTGAGTGCCGTGAAATGCAACGGCCGGCGTACCCCCGAGGGGGGCACGCCGGCCGTCGGAACGGGTCAGCCGCGCCGGCCCTCGGCGGGCTTCTCCGGCATGCCGGGGCGGCGGAAGATCTTGCGGCCGAGCCAGAAGATCGGGTCGTACCGCCGGTCGACGACGCGCTCCTTCATCGGGATGATCGCGTTGTCGGTGATGTGGATGCCCTCCGGGCACACCTCGGTGCAGCACTTCGTGATGTTGCAGTATCCGAGGCCCTGCTCCTCCTGCGCGATCTGCTTGCGGTCGTCCTTCGCGTCGAGCGGGTGCATGTCCAGCTCGGCGGCGCGGATGAACAGCCGCGGCCCGGAGAACGCCTGCTTGTTGTCCTCGTGGTCACGCACCACGTGGCAGGTGTTCTGGCAGAGGAAGCACTCGATGCACTTGCGGAACTCCTGCGAGCGTTCCACGTCGACCTGCTGCATCCGGTAGTCGCCGGGTGCGACGCCCTCCGGCGGCGCGAACGCCGGCATCTCCCGCGCCTTGCGATAGTTGAAGGAGACGTCGGTGACGAGGTCGCGGATGACCGGGAAGGTACGCAGCGGCGTGACGGTGATGGTCTCGTCCGGCTCGAACGTGCTCATCCGGGTCATGCACAGGAGCTTCGGCATGCCGTTGATCTCGGCGGAGCAGGAGCCGCACTTGCCGGCCTTGCAGTTCCACCGTACGGCCAGGTCGGGGGCCTGGGTGGCCTGTAGCCGGTGGATGATGTCGAGGACGACCTCACCCTCGTTGACCTCGACGTCGAAGTCGACGAGGTCGCCGTTCTCGTCCTCGCCCCGCCAGACCCGGAAGTGGCGCTGGGTGCCCATCAGTTCTCCTCTTCCTCGTCGGCGGTCGCGGCGGCGGGCTCGGCCGCGTCGTACGCGGTCAGCTCGTCCTCGGTCACGTACTTCGCCAGCTCGGTTCGGTCGAACAGGTGCTGCAGCGCCATCGGCATGACCGGCAGCGGCTGGTGTACGACGTCGACCTCGCCGGCCGGGGTGGCCGAGCAGACCAGGTTGACCTTGCGCCAGTCGGCGTTCATGCCCGGGTAGTCGTCGCGGGTGTGCCCGCCGCGGCTCTCCTGCCGTTCCAGCGCGGCGCGGGCCACGCACTCGCCGACCAGCAGCATGTTGCGCAGGTCGAGACTCAGGTGCCAGCCCGGGTTGTACTTCCGACCGGGCGGCGCGGCGACCGCGTCGACCCGGGACCGCAGCTCGGCGATGCGCTTGACCGCGGTCGTCAGCTCCTCTTCCTTGCGGATGATGCCGACCAGGTCGTTCAGCGTCTGCTGGAGCTCGGCGTGCACCTCGTACGGGTTGTCGCCGCCCTCGCGCGCGAACGGCGCCAGCGCCGCCTCGCTCGCCGCGTCGACGTCCGCCTGCGCCACCGCCGGCCGCGCGGCCAGACTGTCCACATAGGACGCGGCGCCGTCGCCGGCCCGCTTGCCGAACACCAGCAGGTCGGACAGCGAGTTGCCGCCGAGCCGGTTCGACCCGTGCATCCCGCCGGAGACCTCGCCGGCCGCGAACAGCCCCGGTACGGCGGCCGCGCCGGTGTCCGGGTCGACCTCCACACCACCCATCACGTAGTGACAGGTCGGGCCGACCTCCATCGGCTCCTTCGTGATGTCGACGTCCGCCAGCTCCTTGAACTGGTGGTACATCGACGGCAGGCGCTTGTGGATGTAGTCGGCGGACCGGCGCGAGGCGATGTCCAGGAACACGCCGCCGTGCGGCGAGCCGCGGCCGGCCTTGACCTCGGAGTTGATGGCGCGGGCGACCTCGTCGCGGGGCAGCAGCTCGGGGGGCCGCCGGTTGTTGTCCGGGTCGGTGTACCAGCGGTCGCCCTCGTCCTCGGTCTCCGCGTACTGCTTGCGGAAGACGTCCGGCACGTAGTCGAACATGAACCGCTTGCCCTCGGAGTTGCGCAGCACGCCGCCGTCGCCGCGGACCGACTCGGTGACGAGGATGCCCTTCACCGACGGCGGCCACACCATGCCGGTCGGGTGGAACTGCACGAACTCCATGTTCAGCAGCTTCGCCCCGGCGCGCAGCGCGAGCGCGTGCCCGTCCCCGGTGTACTCCCAGGAGTTGCTGGTGACCTTGAAGGACTTGCCGATGCCGCCGGTCGCGAGCACCACCGCGGGCGCCTCGAACAGGACGAACTCGCCGGACTCCCGGTAGTACCCGAAGGCGCCGGCGATCTTCCCGTCGGTGACGAGCAGCTCGGTCATCGTGCACTCGGCGAAGACCTTGATCTTCGCCTCGTAGTCGCCCGTCTCCGCGAAGTCGTCCTGCTGGAGCGAGACGATCTTCTGCTGGAGCGTCCGGATCAGCTCCAGCCCGGTACGGTCGCCCACGTGTGCGAGCCGCGGGTACTCGTGGCCGCCGAAGTTGCGCTGGGAGATCTTGCCGTCCGGCGTGCGGTCGAACAGCGCGCCGTAGGTCTCCAGCTCCCAGATCCGCTCCGGCGCCTCCTTGGCGTGCAGCTCGGCCATCCGCCAGTGGTTCATGAACTTGCCGCCGCGCATGGTGTCGCGGAAGTGGACCTGCCAGTTGTCCTTCGGGTTGACGTTGCCCATGGCCGCGGCGGCGCCGCCCTCGGCCATCACCGTGTGCGCCTTGCCGAACAACGACTTGCAGATGATCGCGGTCCGCTTGCCCGAGAGCCGCGCCTCGATCGCGGCGCGCAGCCCGGCGCCGCCGGCGCCGACGACCACGACGTCGTAGGAATGCCGCTCGATATCGGTCATGACTTGTCTCAGCCGCCTTGGAGATCTAGTGGACGAAGCGCAGGTCGGTCAGCGTGCCGGAGGAGACCAGGCCGATGTACGCATCGGTCAGGGTCAGCGTCCCCAGCGTGATCCAGGCCCACATCATGTGCCGCTCGTTGAGCTTGGATACCCACATCCACATCCGGTACCGCACCGGGTGCCGGGAGAAGTGGTTGAGCCGGCCGGCGGTGATGTTGCGGCACGAGTGGCAGGACAGCGTGTACGCCCACAGGCAGACCACGTTGCCGACCAGGATGATGTTGCCCAGCCCGAAGCCGAACCCGCCGCCCTTGCCGTGGAAGGCGAGCACCGCGTCGTACGTGTTGATCAGCGAGATGAGCACCGCGACGTAGAAGAAGTAGCGGTGGAAGTTCTGGATGATCAGCGGGAACCGGGTCTCGCCGGAGTACTTGCGGTGCGGCTCGCGGACGGCGCAGGCCGGCGGCGACTGCCAGAACGACCGGTAGTACGCCTTGCGGTAGTAGTAGCAGGTCAGCCGGAAGGCCAGCAGGAACGAGAGCGTCACGATCGCGAACGGGATCAGCGGCGGGAACTCGGGCAGCGGCCGACCGAAGTGCGCCGCCTCCGGGATGCACGACTGGCTGAGGCACGGCGACGCGAACGGCGTCAGGTAGTGGTACGCGTCGACCCAGTAGTACTTCTGGGTGGCCGCGCGGACCACCGCGTACACCAGCCAGGCGGTGAGGCCCACGACGGTGATCAGCGGCTGGAACCACCAGCGGTCGGTCCGTAGCGTCCGGGCCGCGATGCTGGCCCGCCGTCCGTCGGCCGGGCCGGCCGACCCGGGCTCGCGGGTCGGCGGGGTTGCGGTCGTCGTCATTGACTCGCTCTCCTGCGTTGCGATCCTCGGCCGCCCGTCCGGCGGCCGTCACACCTACCGACATTTCGGGCTCAGTGCGCATACGCACAGATACGTTACGCCGCGCGATCTTCGGTGTGTGCGCAGGAGTCTCCCGCGTTGACAACCGAATCGGAAGACCCAAGGTGACGATCGACGTTGCCGGGCCTCTCCGACATGTCAGTGGATCTTGGTCGGTACTGCCGAGCGCGACCACGCTCCGTGTGTTACCGACGAGTACCCCGGCTGCCCGGGCGAGGGCGGCCGGCGGTACCGTCAGCGCGGGTTGTCGAGCAGTCCGTCGATCGTCGCGGCCAGCTTCAGGTCGGCCTCCGACACCCCGCCCAGGGCGTGGGTGACCAGCGAGAAGGTCACCGTCGTCCAACGGATGTCGATGTCTGGATGGTGGCCCGCGGCCTCGGCCGCGTCGGCCACCGCGTCGACGGCCCGGATGCCCGAGAGAAAGTCCGGCGCGGTGTAGCTACGCGTAATCTTTGTGGTGTCGCCGCGCCAGGCTGGCAGGGCACGGAGCCCGTCGGCGACCTGCTGAGCGGATAGTAAGGTCCCCATGTGCGCAACGGTGCGGGTCGAGGCGGCCGAAGGCAAGCGGATCGCCGATATCAGAGTCTGGGATTTGGCTGGACACCCGACCGCACCGCTCGCCCGGCGCCACGCGCCTCCCGTACCAATGGGACAAAAACCGCCCCGTCCTCGACGTACCGGCGCGGTGTCGTTACCCGTGATCGGGACTTGTTACCAACCTGATGCCGCTGGGAACTCAAATCGGCGGCCAGGGATGGATAGTTTTCGCGTCGAAGTCGGGCGCGCAGCATGCCCGGACGGGGTCGTGACTCGCGGACCCCGGCCAGCCCGGAGGGAGCAGGATCGATGACGCAGACCCCAGCGGGTCCCCACGACTTCGCGGAGGCGCCGGCAGGCGGCCTCGCGGTGGGTGAGGCACCCCTCGGTGAGCCCGGCGAGGAGGTCGCCGCGCCCTCGGGTACGGCCATCATCGGCCGGTCGCCCGGGCAGTTGGCCTGGATCCGACTGAAGCGTGACAGGGTCGCCCTGGTCAGCGGGATCGTTCTGCTGATCATGTTCGTCCTGGCGATCGCGGCGCCGCTGATCTCCAAGCTCTACGGATCGAACGCGACCGACCAGCACTCGGACCTGCTCGACACCTCCGGCTACCCGCTGGGGTACCTCGGCGGCATCAGCGGTTCGCACTGGCTCGGCCTGGAGCCGCAGCTCGGCCGGGACGTGTTGATGCAGCTGATCTACGGGATGCGCACGTCGCTGGTGATCGCGTTCGTCTCGGCGATCATCACCGTGGCGGTCGGCATCATCATCGGCATCATCGCCGGGTACGCCGGCGGCATCGTCGACTCGGTCCTCAACTGGATCATCGACCTGGTGCTCGCGTTCCCGTTCTTCATCTTCTGCCTCGCGGCCATCCCGGTCGTCACCGACGCGGTGTACGGGTCGCGTGGTGACGTGTCGGCCCTGTTCCGGGTCGGCCTGATCATCGCCGTGTTCGCCTGCTTCAGCTGGACGTATCCAGCACGTCTGGTCCGCGGCCAGGTGCTGTCGCTGCGCGAGCGGGAGTTCGTCGAGGCGGCCCGGGCGGCCGGCGCCGGCATGGGACACATCCTGTTCCGCCAGCTCCTGCCGAACATCTGGGCGCCGATCCTGGTCGTCTTCTCGCTGAACGTGCCGTCGTTCATCACCGGCGAGGCGGCGCTGTCGTTCCTGAACATCGGCGTGGTCGAGCCGACCCCGGACCTCGGCCGCATGATCAACAACGGTACGTCGTTCCTGCAGACCGACCCCTTCTACACGATGGTCTCCGGCGCCACGATCCTGATCCTGGTGCTGGCGTTCAACCTGTTCGGCGACTCGGTGCGGGACGCCCTGGACCCGAAGTCGTCGCGGTGACCGCGGCCCCCGGCGCCGCCGGTACTCCGGCGCGGAGCGCAACTGATGGATCGACAGTGGACAGCACGATGAGCGCCGATCGGCGAGGTGTGTGATGGCTCGGTACTTGATCAGGCGGGTCCTGCTTGCCGTCCTGACGATGTTCGCGGTGAGCGTCCTGACGTTCCTGCTGTTCTTCGCGGTCCCCACCTCCCCGGCGTACGTCATGTGCGGGAAGCAGTGCGACGCGCACGCGATCGCGCAGACCGAGCAGCGACTCGGCCTCGACAAGCCGATCGTCACGCAGTACGGCGAGTTCATGAAGGGCATCGTCGCCGGCCGGACGTACGGGACGGGCGACCTGGCGGTCAGGTGCGACGCGCCGTGCCTCGGCTTCTCCTTCCGTACCAACGAGCCGGTCACGGACATCATCAAGCGGACGCTGCCGGTCACCGTCAGCGTCGTGGTCGGCGCACTGATCATCCAGCTCGTCCTCGGCGTCGGGCTGGGCATGATATCGGCGCTACGGAGAGGGACCGCCTTCGACAAGGCGGCGGTCGGCGTCAGCCTGGTCGGCGCGTCGATGCAGATCTACTTCTTCGGACCGATCCTGTTGCTGGTGTTCGTGTACACGCTGCACTGGCTACCCAACCCGGCCTACACGTCACCGTTCGACGATCCGGTGAAGTGGTTCACGCAGATGATTCTGCCGTGGGTCACGCTCGGCTTCCTGAACTCGGCGATCTACGCCCGGCTCTCCCGGGCCCAGATGCTGGAGACGCTGTCCGAGGACTTCGTGCGGACCGCCCGGGCGAAGGGCCTACCCAAACGGAAGGTGTACGCGCGGCACGCGCTGCGCGCCGCGATCACCCCGATCGTCACGATCGCCGGCCTCGACCTGGGCGGCGCGCTCGGCGGCGCGGTCATCACCGAGACGGTGTTCGGCGTCAACGGCCTCGGCCGTACGTCGGTGAACGCGGTGAACGACCTGAACCTGCCGGTCGTGATGGGCACGGTGCTGCTCGCCGCGTTCTTCATCATCTGCATGAACATCATCGTCGACGTGCTGTACTCCGTCATCGACCCGCGCGTGCGGCTGAGCTGAGCGGAAGAGAGTAGGGAACTGTGACTGCCACAGCATCGTCGGCCGCGACCGCAGGCGTCGTGGACGACCGGCCGTACCTGGAGGTCGACGACCTGCGGGTGCAGTTCAAGACCGAGGACGGCATCGTCCGCGCGGTCGACGGCATCTCGTTCGCGGTCCAGCGTGGCCGCACCCTCGGCATCGTGGGCGAGTCAGGCTCGGGCAAGAGCGTCACGAGCCTGACCATCATGGGCCTGCACAACGCCGCGCGTACCCGGATCACCGGCTCGATCCGGCTGAACGGGCGGGAGATCGTCGGCCTGGACGACGAGCAGGTCCGCAAGTTCCGCGGTCGGGACGTGGCGATGATCTTCCAGGATCCGCTGACCGCGCTGCACCCGTACTACACGATCGGCAAGCAGATCTCCGAGGCGTACCTGGTGCACCACCCGGGGCGTAAGGCGGAGGCCCGCCGGCGCGCGATCGAGATGCTCGACCGGGTCGGCATCCCGCAGCCGAAGAAGCGCGCCGACAGCTACCCGCACGAGTTCTCGGGCGGTATGCGGCAGCGCGCGATGATCGCGATGGCGCTGGCCAACGACCCGTCGCTGCTGATCGCGGACGAGCCGACGACCGCGCTGGACGTGACGGTCCAGGCGCAGATCCTCGACCTGCTGGAGGACCTGCAGCGGGAGTTCAACTCGGCGATCATCATGATCACGCACGACCTGGGCGTGGTCAGCCAGGTCGCCGACGAGGTCATGGTCATGTACGGCGGGCACGCCATCGAGCACGGCGCGGTCGAGCAGGTGCTCCGGGCGCCGCAGCACCCGTACACGTGGGGTCTGCTCCAGTCGGTGCCGTCGCTGACGGGCAACGCCGAGGAGAACCTGGCGCCGATCCCGGGCAGCCCGCCAAGCCTGATCAACCTGCCGTCCGGGTGCGCGTTCCACCCGCGGTGCGCGTACAAGATGGTCGGCGGCGGGCCGTGTGACCTGGAGGTGCCGGAGCTGCTGCCGACCGCCGACGACGGGCACGTCGTGGCCTGTCACCTGCCGGAGAACGAGCGCCGGCGCGTCTTCGAAGAAGAGATCAAGCTGGGGGCGGCGCAGTGAGCGAGCTGAATGTCCAGTCCGCCGGCACGGCGGTGAAGCAGCCTTCGTCCGACTCGACCCCGTTGCTGTCGGTGGAGGGCCTGACCAAGCACTTCCCGGTACGCCAGGGCGTGTTCGGCGGCAAGGCGCTGGTCCGCGCGGTCGACGGCGTCGACTTCAGCGTGGACCGGGGTCAGACGCTCGGTCTGGTCGGCGAGTCCGGCTGCGGCAAGACCACCACCGGCCGGATGGTGGTGAAGCTGCTGGAGTCGACCGCGGGCCGGATCCAGTTCGAGGGCCGCGACATCACCCACCTGAACCGTGGCCAGATGCGCCCGCTGCGGCACGACCTCCAGATCATCTTCCAGGACCCGTACTCGTCGCTGAACCCGCGGCACACGGTCGGCAAGATCGTCGCGATGCCGTTGCAGGTCAACGGGATCAACCCGCCCGGCGGTATCAAGAAGCGGGTGCAGGAGCTGCTGGAGACGGTCGGCCTCAACCCGGAGCACTACAACCGGTACCCGCACGAGTTCTCCGGCGGCCAGCGGCAGCGTATCGGCATCGCCCGGGCGCTCGCCCTGCGGCCGAAGCTGATCGTCGCCGACGAGCCGGTCTCCGCGCTGGACGTGTCGATCCAGGCACAGGTCATCAACCTGCTGCGGGACCTGCAGAGCGAGTTCGACCTGGCGTTCGTGTTCATCGCGCACGACCTGGCGGTGGTGCGGCACTTCTGCCAGCGCATCGGCGTCATGTACCTGGGCAAGATGGTGGAGATCGGCGACCGGCACCAGATCTACGAGGAGCCGGCCCACCCGTACACGCGGGCGCTGCTGTCGGCGGTGCCGGACGTGACGAAGATCGGCGCCGAGGGTCGCGAGCGGATCCGGCTGGAGGGCGACGTACCGACGCCGTTGAACCCGCCGTCGGGCTGCCGCTTCCGTACCCGGTGCTGGAAGGCGCAGGACAAGTGCGCCGAGGTCGAGCCGCCGCTGCTGCAGATCGGTACCGGCCAGCAGGTCGCCTGCCACTTCCCGGAGACCGGCCCGCTCAACTGACCGACGGACCACCCGGCGCCCGCACCGTCCACGACGGTGCGGGCGCCGTCGTGTCGACGCCTGTTCGTAGCGTGGTCGTGACCCATCACCCGCGGAGTATGTCTACGGTCTGTGCCGACTGCCCTTCGATGGTGCGAGGTGTCGGCGATGATTCGGTACCTGCTCAAGCGTCTGGTGTTGGCCGTCCTGGCGATGTTCGCGGTGAGCGTGCTGACGTTCCTGCTGTTCTTCGCGGTCCCCACGTCCCCCGCGTACGTCATGTGCGGCAAGCAGTGCACGCCGCACGACATCGCGCAGACCGAACAGCGGCTCGGCCTGGACCGGCCGATCGTCGAGCAGTACGGCGACTTCATGAAGGGGATCGTCGCGGGCCGGACGTACGGCGAGGGTGAGCTGGCGGTGCGCTGCGACGCACCGTGCCTGGGCTTCTCGTTCCGTACGAACGAGCCGGTGACGTCGATCCTGGCGCGTACGGTGCCGGCGACGACGAGCATCGTGGTCGGCGCGACGGTGATCCAGATCCTCGTCGGTGTCGGGCTCGGCATGGTGTCGGCGTTGCGCCGGGGTACCGCGTTCGACCGGGCCGCGGTCGGGACGAGCCTGGTCGGCGCGTCGATGCAGATCTACTTCTTCGGCCCGATCCTGTTGTTGATCTTCGTGTACCAGCTGCATGCGCTGCCGACGCCCGGGTACACGTCGCCGTTCGACGATCCGGTGGCGTGGTTCGGGCAGATGGTCCTGCCGTGGGTCACGCTCGGCTTCCTGAACTCGGCGATCTTCGCGCGGCTGGCCCGGGCGCAGATGCTGGAGACGCTCGCCGAGGACTTCGTCCGTACCGCCCGGGCGAAGGGCCTCGCGAAGTGGAAGGTGTACGCGCGGCACGCGCTGCGCGCGGCGATCACCCCGATCGTCACGACGGCCGGGCTGTATCTCGGCTCGTCGCTCGGTGGCGCGGTGATCACCGAGACGGTGTTCGGCGTCAACGGCCTCGGCCGCGCCTCCGTGGACGCGGTCAACCAGCTGAACCTGCCGGTCGTCATGGCAACCGTGCTGCTCGCCGCGTTCTTCATCATCGTGACGAACGTCGTGGTCGACATGTTGTATTCGGTGATCGACCCGCGGGTGCGGTTGGGCTGACATATCGGCAAGGTGAGTGGCGTCCCTGAGACCGTGTCGTTGCCCGGCCGTGACTCGGTCGGCTCGGGATGTGACTAAGTTCGCTGTGAACCAGGTTCACTGACGCAGTGTTCCCGCAGTGCGGGACGCGGCGTTGGCGAGGATGAGAGCGCCGCCGGTCTGGCCGTGGGAGGGTCCGGGCGGCACGAGGTTGCCAGGAGGTTATGGAATGCGACCCAGAGTGGCCGTGGCTGCCGCAGGCGCCATGGTCGTGGTCGCGGCCCTCGGGGCCTGCTCGAAGAACACGGGCAGCAACGAAGGCAGCGGCACCACCGTGCAGAAGAACACCGGCGGTATCTCGACGAACGCCAAGGACTCGCAGGGCCCCGCGCCCGCGGTCGCCGGTGCGAAGAAGGGCGGTGACCTGCAGATCCTGCAGGACAGCGACTTCGAGCACCTCGACCCGCAGCGGACCTACGTGGTGCAGGCCATGTCGGCGGAGCAGATGTTTGCCCGGACGCTGACCATGTTCCGGCAGGACAAGGGCGGCAAGCTGACGCTGGTCGGCGACCTCGCCACCGGGCCGGGCAAGGATCTTGACGGCAACAAGTGCATGAACTGGGAGTACACCCTCAAGGACGGCCTCAAGTACGAGGACGGCTCGACGATCACCGCCACCGACGTGGCGTACGGGATCTCCCGGTCGTACTCCAGCCAGATCGCCGAGGGTCCGCACTACCTGGCGCAGTGGCTGTCGAACGATGCCGAGTACAACAAGACCTACAAGGGTCCGTACAACGGCGGCGCCGCGATCGCGCCGGGCCTGGAGGTCAAGGGCAACAACACCCTGATCTTCCACTTCAAGGCCCCGCACTGCGACCTGCCGTTCGCGCTGCAGCTGCCGACCTCCGCGCCGGTGCCGAAGGCCAAGGACACCGGGGCGAAGTACGACAACAAGCCGTTCTCGTCCGGGCCGTACAAGGTCAAGCAGTACATCCGCGGCACCAAGCTGGTGCTGGAGCGCAACAAGTACTGGGACCCGAAGTCGGACCCGATCCGGCACGACTACCCGAACACGATCACGTACACGTTCGGCCCGACCGACGTGACGCAGACCAACCGGCTGGTCGCCGACTCCGGTGCCGACCAGTACGCGGTGGGTCAGCAGAACGTGCCGCAGACCCTGCTGCCGAAGGTCACCGGTGACTCCTCGCTGACGTCGCGGACGATCTCCGGCCCGGCCCCGTTCGTCTACTACGCGGCGGTCAACACGCAGCACATCAAGGATCTGAAGACCCGGCAGGCCATCGCGTACGCGATCGACCGGAAGGCCGTCATCCAGACCCTGGGTGGTTCGAAGCTCGCCGACCCGGCGTACACGCTGCTGTCGCCGACGGTGCTGGGGCAGAAGGACTACAAGGCGTACGACGGTGGTCCGAGCGGCAACGCGGCGAAGGCCAAGGAGCTGCTGGGCGGGAAGAAGCCGGAGATCGTGTTCGGCTACCGCAACAACCCGTGGGGTCAGCGGCTCGCCCCGGCGATGCAGCAGGCGCTGGAGAAGGCCGGCTTCAAGGTCGTCCTGAAGCCCGTCGACGCGGAGAACTACTTCACCGAGCTGGGCCGCAAGGCGAACGCCTTCGACCTGTACGTGACGGACTGGGCGGCGGACTGGCCGACCGGTGCGGCCGTGATGCCGGTGCTGACCGACGGCCGGACCATTCAGGCCAACGGCAACAACGTGGTGTCGTACTACAACGACCCCGCGTACAACAAGAAGCTGGACGCGGCCGGGAACGTGCCGGCGGCGGAGGCCGGCCCGAAGTGGGCCGCGCTGGACAAGGAGTGGGCGCAGAACGCGACCACGATCCCGATCTACTACTCGAAGAGCCTGTCGCTGACCGGCTCGAAGGTGGGCGGCGTCGAGCTGTCGACCGACCTGGGTACGAACGTCTACACGAGCACGTACCTGAAGTAGTAGGCACGATCCGGCCGGCGGCCGGCATCCCAGCACGGGGTGCCGGCCGCCGGCATTTTTCTGCCAACTCGCCGATCCTGGCGCTTTTCTACGACCGAGTTGCAACCCGGTCGTTGTCCGCCCGTGATGCCCCGACCCGGGCCGGCGGCTACGTTCTCTGCTCATGGCGGGCGATGTGGCCCACGCCACGCCATATCGGGGGTGGGCGCACGGCCCGCCCCCGCTCTGTCGGCCGGCACGGCCAACTGGGAGGACGGATGCGACGACGGGTAGCTCTCGCCGCCTTGAGCGCGCTGGCACTGGCCGGCTCGCTCGCCGCGTGCAGCAAGAACACCGGCACCGGGGATGACGGCGGGAACCAGAAGCACGCCGAACAGACCAGCGCGATCGCCATGGACCCGAAGGACTCGACGGGCCCCGCGGCCCCGGTGAAGGGCGCCGTCACCGGCGGGACCTTCCACTACCTGGAAGAGTCCGACTTCGAGCACATCGACCCGCAGCGCACGTACATCGTCGACGCGATGGCCGTGGAGAACCTGTTCATCCGCTCGCTCACCATGTTCAAGGAGACCGGCGACGGCAAGCTGACCCTCGTCGGCGACCTCGCGACCACGCCGGGCAAGGACGTCAAGGGCGACTGCCGCCAGTGGCAGTTCACCCTCAAGGACGGCCTCAAGTACGAGGACGGCTCGCCGATCACCGCCGCCGACGTGGCGTACGGCGTGGGCCGGTCCTTCTCGCCGGACATGAGCGAGGGCCCGACGTACATCCAGAGCTGGCTCGCGGGCAGCGACGACTACAACGCGACGTACAAGGGGCCGTACGACGGTGGGGCGAAGGTGCCGCCGGGCGTGACGGTGGACGGCACCAAGAAGATCACGTTCACGTTCAAGCAGCCGCAGTGCGACATGCCGTTCGCGGCGTCGATGGGCGTGACCGCGCCGGTACCCGCCGCGAAGGACACGGGCACCAAGTACGACCTGCGGCCGTTCGCGTCCGGGCCGTACAAGATCGAGAAGTACCTCAAGGGGACGTCGCTGACGCTGGTCCGCAACAAGTACTGGGACCCGAAGACGGACGCCGTGCGGCACGCGTACTTCGACAGGTTCGAGGCCGAGTTCGGCGCCACGGACGTGCAGCAGACGCAGCGGATGATGGCCAGCAACGGCGACGACGCCAACGCGACCATGTACGAGAACGTGCCCGCCTCGCTGCTGCCGAAGGTCCTCGGCGACGAGTCGGTCAAGAAGCGGATGGTGCAGGGCCTGTCGCCGTTCGTCAGCTACCTGGCGATCAACACGCAGCGGGTCACCGACCTGAAGGTGCGGCAGGCACTCAACTACGCCATCGACCGTGGCGCGTACCTCCAGGCCCGCGGCGGCACCATCACCGGCGAGCCGGCCACCGCGATCCTGTCCCCGCTGACCATCGGGTACGAGAAGTACGACCCGTACCCGGGCGGCGCGCACGGCAACGTGGCCAAGGCGAAGGAACTGCTCGGCGGCAAGAAGCCGAAGCTCGTCTACGCCTACCGCAACGACTCGAAGAACCAGCCGCTCGCCGCGGTCATCAAGAACGCGCTGGAGCGGGCCGGCTTCCAGGTCGTACTCCGGCCGATCGACAAGGCCAGCTACTACGACCAGGTCGGCGCCAAGGACAACCCGTACGACATCTACATCAACATCTGGGGCTTCGACTGGCCGAGCGCCGCGACGGTGCTGCCGCCGCTGTTCAACGGCAAGCAGATCCAGCCCAAGGGCAACAAGGACTACTCGTACCTGAACGTTGACGACGTCAACGCGAAGATCGCCGAGCTGTCCGCGATGCACGCCGAGAAGGCCGCACCCGAGTGGGCCAAGCTCGACAAGACGATCATGACGAAGTACGCGCCGGTGGTGCCGATCGCCGCCACCAGCAACGTCACGCTCTCCGGTACCAAGTGCAAGAACGTGATCCTCAGCCACGTCATCGGTACGCCGATCTTCTACAACGCGTACCTCGCCACGTGAGTCGCCGCGGCCCCGTCCACCCGGGCGGGGCCGCGCGCCAACTCAGGCGGTGGTCAGCTCAGCAGCGGTGCGATCTGCGCCGTGAACTCGGCGATCTCGTACCCGAGCTCCTCGTGGTCGCAGTCGGCGACCGCCAGCACCGTCAGGCTCAGCTCCGCACTCACCGGCGTCGCCATCAGGACCCCGGCCGCCATCTCGACGATCGCCTGGCAGGCGGCGCCGGCGTCCATGCAGCGGCCGGCACCGTCGGCGATCGACAGCAGGCCGGCGCCGATGCTGGCGAGCTGCTCCGCCCGCAGCGTCGGCAGGCTCGCCGACACCGCGATCGGTACGCCCTCGACCGACGCGAGCACAGCGTGACTCGCGCCCGGTACCCGGTTGATCAACGAAACGAGTAGCGGACCCAGGCTGCTGGCATGCAGGCCGAGTTCGGTCACGGGCGGGCTGCCGGCGTGAACGCGGCCGACGACGTCGCGTCGACGGAATCGTGTCCGGTGGTGCGGCGTCCTCGCTGCCAGCCCCGGAAGTATCCGGCCGTCTGCGCGGCGAGATGCGACGCGTCCCGCGAGATCGGTGCCGGCTCGGCCTCCTCCAGCGGTGACCCGGGCACCAGGTTCGCCTGCGGTACGCGGCGGGGGAGGCCGCTCTCCGTGTCCTGCCCGACGGCCGGCGTACTCGCCGCCTCGGCCGCCTTCCAGCCCTCGTCCGCGAGGCTGTCCCACTCGATGTCGCTGTGCTCGCCGGCGAACCAGGCGGACCGCGCGGCGGCGAAGATCAGCAGCTCCGAGTCACCCTCACCGACCGGCGGCTCGCCGGTCAGCAGCGAGTCGCTGCGCCGCGGCGTGTCGTGCGTACGCACCCGGCGGCGGCTGCGCGGGCCGGACTCGCCGCCCCGGCGGGACCGGGCAGCCGGCTCGGGCAGCGTGGTGACCGACGCGGTGTCGCCGTCGTCGTTCACGGAGCGGAGCTGCGGCGGTTGCTGCTCCTCCTCGACCGCGGTCGAGTCGCCGGTGATCAGCGTCGGCTGGAAGTCGGTCGGGAAGTCGAGCTTCGGCGGCTCCGGCTCACCCGGCAGCGTCGGCCGCTCCACGGTCAGGTCGGTGTCACCGGCGGCCGACGGCATGCCGGCCGAGCTGGTGACGAGCGGGGACTCCGCCGGCTGGAACTGCGGGGCCAGCGGCTCGTTGAGCGCGGCCGGCTCGGCGGTCGGGCGCGGCTTCTTCGTCTTCGGCTTGGGCCGCAGGTGCAGCGTGCTCTCCTCGGCCGCCGGCGCCTCCGGCGTCGGCGCCATCACCGGGCGGGCCGGCCGGGACGGCAGCTTCGGGCCGCGGCCGCGGGACTGGAGCGGCGCCGGGCCGCCCGAGCCGTTCGCCGGCGGTGTCCACGTCGGCTCGCCCGACGGCGGGCGGAACGGGTCCATCGGCAGGTCCGTGGTCGGCGAGTCGACGGTGGCCCACTCACCGGTCGCCGCCTCGGCGACCTCCGGGGCCTCCGGCCGCGCCGTACCGATGCGCTCGGACACCTCGCGGATCAGCGCGCCCGCGGCCGTGTCACACGCCACGACCGCCGCAACGGTCTGCCGTACGGCGGCGCCCACGGACTCCACCGCGTACCGCGGGGGGTCGGTGTCGGCGACCGCCTGGCGCAGCGCGGCGAGCGCGTCGGCGGCGTCCGAGTATCCGGCGGTGGCGAGCCGGGCCACGACGTTCTCGTCCTGGCCGCGAGTCACCTGCGTCGGGTCGGGCAGCGCGTCGAGCAGCGCGAGCGGCGTCGCGCCACCCGGGTCGGGGAACGCGCGCAGCGCCGCGGGGTACAGCTCGCGCAGCACCTCGCGGAGCGCGGCGACCGCGGCGACCCGGCTCGTCGCCAGCGCGGCGTGCGAACACAGCGCCGGTCGCAACGCGTGCAGCTCCGGCGCGGCCGGCTGCGGCAGCGCGACGAGGTTGCCCCCGTACAGCGCGCGGGCCATGGCGACCGCGCGCCGCGCGTCGTCCGCCGCGTCCGGCGGCTCCGCCGCCGCGAGCCGCTCGACGGCGGCGCCGTCCACGAAGCACGCCGTACGCCCGGAGGCGACGACGAGTTGCGGCACCGGCCGACCCGGCGCGTCGGACGCGACCGGCACGGCGAGCAGGCCCGCCGGGTCGGCCCGCTCGGCGAGCAGGGTCAGCAGTTCCGCGTAGCCCTCGGCGGTGTCGGCGAGCTGTTGCACGGCGGCCACCCGACCCCCGTCATCGACCACCGCAGCGGTGAGTCGCTCGCCCGCCGATGCCAGGCCGCAGTACACACGCACGTCCACACCTCCGACGCCGATTTACCGTCCTCGATGCTCCCTGCTCAGGGGTCAGTCGCGCCAGTCCACGGCGGCACCGATCTTCCCGATGATCGTCCGCCAGGCAAGCGCTGCCTGTTGTGCCCCGATTTTCTTGGCCCGACGACGGGCCCGGAACGCCGACAGCCCGCCCTTCGTCGCGCCGCGCATCGCCTCGTCCAGATCGTCCAGCGGCGAACCGGCGGACAGCGACGTCAACACGGACGAGAGATCGAACGCGTACGCGACGTCACGGGCCAGCTCGCCGGCCGAGATGACCAGGTCCGGCTCCCAGCTGTCGTGCCCGCCGCGCAGGTTCCCCACCAGCAGGTCCAGCTCGTACCGGTCCTCCTCGGACGGTACGACGTGCGCCGCCTCGATCCGGTCGGCGAGCGCGTCGGCGCTGTCGATCCCGCGCAGCGCGTGCGGCTCGTCGGACCGGACGAAGTCGACCAGGCCCTCCGGCGTACGGAAGAGAAGGAGCTTGCCGCGCTGCGACAGGAACACCGGCACCTCGTCCGGGCCGGCCGGCTCCTCGTCCTCTTCTTCCTCGTCTTCGTCCTCGTCGGACTCGTCGTCGTCCGCGGTCTCGTCGTCCGCGTCCTCGTCGTCCGCCGACTCGTCGTCCTCGTCCGGCTCCTCGGCAACCGGCTCCTCGTCCGCCGGCTCGGCGGCGGACTCGGCCGCGGGCTCCTCGTCCGACTCGGGCTCGGCGCCCGCCACGCCCGTCACGTCGTCCGGATCCCGGTACGCCCGCAGCGTGTACCCCACGCCGGCCGGTAGCGCGATCTCGATCGGGTCGACGCGTACGTCGGCCCAGAAGGCGTCGGCCTCGGCGGACCGCTCGACCTCCGGCGTCGACTCCTCGTCGTCGGAGTCGTCCGGGTCGTTCGTGTCGTCGGCCTCGGCGTCGGTCGGCTCGACGTCCGTCGACTCGGCGTCGGACTCGGCCTCGGACGGTACGTCCGACTCGTTCTCGGCGCGGTGGCGAGCCACGGCGTCCTCCGTTTCATGCCAGGGAACCGCTCCCCGGCTCCAGCGTGTACGACTTGTGTCTTCCGGCGGCCCGCGGTCAGCTCCCGTCCGCTGGCCGGGCCCCCGTCTCGTCGGTCGGGTGAGCGGCCCCGGCACCGGCCCGGTGGAACCGGTGCGCCTCACCCGTCGAGTAGAACCCTAGACGCCGGTACAGCCCGACCGGGCCGTCGTCGGCGTCGACGCGCAGGAACGTCAGGTCGCATCCGGCCGCCGCGGCCCGCCGTACGCCGGTGGCGACCAGCGCCGTCGCGTGTCCGCGGCCCCGGTACGCCGGCAGCGTCAGCACGTCCTCGACCTGGGCGACGCCGTCGGGTGCCGACAGGTACAGCTCGCACCAGGCGCGGGGTGCGCCGTCCGGCCCGAGCACGGCCAGGAACTCGGTGCCGGCGGGCCGCCGCGTCCGCTGCCCGGCCAGCTGCCGGTACGTCGCGTCGGGCAGCCCGGGCAGGCTGTCGCGCCACGCCCGTTCGGCCGGGGCGAGCAGGATGTCCGGATCGACGACGGTCACGGTCACCGGCACCGCCGGCTCCGGGGCGCCACCGTACGCCATCAGCAGCTCGCGCTCCGGCTCGTAACCGGCGTCGGCGAACTCGGCGACGAACCCGTCGCCGACCGGGGCGTCGACGCAGACCAGCCGGTGCCGCAGCCCGGCCCCGCCCAGCACCGTCTCGGCCGTCCCGACCAGCTCGGCGGCCGGGGTCGGGGCCGTCACGTGCAGCCGGTTCAGGTCGTGCACCGCCGGATGATCGTCGTCAAGCGTGACGAAACCGCCCGGTACGTCCGCCACGCGGGGCGCCTGGCGCCGCGCGAAGGCATGCCCGAACCGCACGGCGCGGGCGTACTCGGAGGCGGTCACGGCTGCCGAGCTTAGTCGGGCCACCAAGCGTGCCGTCGGCGGTGCCGTCGGGCTCACACGTCGTACCCGGGGCCGGGGTCGAGGTCGATGACCGGGCGTACCGGGGGGACGGTGGCGGCGGCGCGGCTCGGGACGAACTGCTGGTCGGCGGACAGGCCCGGCACCGGGCTGCCGGGGCGGAGCACGTCGCCGTGCTTGTAGACGTACTCGGCGAGCTCGAAGAGCAGGTCGCTCAGCCGGTCGGCGTCGAGGTTGCGGGACTGGCACTGGATGTCCGGCAGGCCGAGCGCGTGCAGGCCGAGCGTGTCGATCATGGTCACGCGCGGGTCGTGCACCGACCGGAACAGCCGTACGTTGACCACCCCGGTCAGCGGGTGCGTGACGAGCGCGCCCGGCGGCAGCGCCTGTTGGCTGGCCGGCCACCAGGTCGCGAGCGGCCGTACCGTCGCGATGATCGCGTCGAGCGCGGCGCGGAACGCGTGCACCCGCTCGGTGCTGTCCCGGCCGCGGCCGACGAGTTGGGTGATCGTGACGAGGTGGCGGCAGCGGTCGAACGCGGCCTCCGCGTCCGGCCACTGCCACGACTGGCTGAGGTCGCGCTCGCTCGCGGCGTCGTCCGCCGCGAACGTCACCGCGGACAGCAGCAGGTCCGGCCGGTACGTGTCGCGCTCGGTGAACGGGCTGTGCTCCGGCGGCAGGCCCAGGATGTCGGCCGGGTCCGGCCGGTACGCGGTGGCCGGGTCGGGCCGCTCGTGCCGCAGCAGCAGGTTGCTCGTGCCCTGCCAGACCAACTCGGTGCCGGGCGATGCTGACCGTATGCGCACGGCCAGTGCCCGCGCGTTGATGGCCGGCGGGTCCGGGTAACAAAGGTCAACTGCAAGTATCGGTGCAGGCTCCGGGGGGTGGGCCACCTGCGACATCTTGGCACGAGATCATGTGTCTGCGTACCCGCCCGTCGCAGTGATATCCGTCGATGTGTTGGTGGCCCGGCGAAAGCCGTGGTCAGACGCCTCTCGGGTGCCAGACGGTCTTCGTTTCGACGAACGCGGCGAGCCGGTCGAGGCCCGGCTCGGCACGCCAGTCGGCCGGCGTTTGCGCTGGTCGTACCACTCGCTTGAGGTTCTCCGCGGCGAGACGCTCCAGCTCGGTCGCGAGCTCCGGGTCGGTCACACCGGCCAGGTCGACCGCGTTCACGTCGGCGTGGCCGGCGAGCCACGGCGCCGTCTCGGCGATCCGGCCGGTCAGCACGTTGACCACCCCGCCCGGCAGGTCGGACGTGGCCAGCACCTCGGTCAGCGTGATCGCCGGCAGCGGGTGCCGCTCCGACGCCAGCACGACCACGGTGTTGCCGGTGACGATCGCCGGCGCGACCACCGACACCAGTTCGAGCAGCGGAGCGTCGGGCGCGACGACGCCGATCACGCCGGTCGGCTCCGGCGACGACAGGTTGAAGTACGGCCCGGCGACCGGGTTGGCGTTGCCCAGGACCTGGGCGTACTTGTCGGCCCAGCCCGCGTACCACACCCAGCGGTCGATGGCCGCATCGACCAGCCGCGTAGCGCGCTGCCGGCCGACGCCCTCGGCCGCCATGACCTCGGCGATGAACTGGTCTCGCCGTCCCTCCATCAGCTCGGCGATGCGGTACAGGACCTGGCTGCGGTTGAAGGCGGTGCGTGCCGCCCAGCCCGGGAACGCGGTTCGGGCCGCGCGCACCGCGTCGCGGATGTCCTTGCGCGTGCCGCGGCAGGCGTTGGCCAGCAGGCGGCCCTTCGCGTCGAAGACCTCGTAGGCGCGGCCGGACTCGGTGCGCGGGAACTGGCCGCCGATGTACAGCTTGTACGTCTTGCGGACGTCCAGTCGCTCTCCCCTGCCGGAGCCGATGGTGGCCAGCGGCTG
>DASXWQ010000035.1:0-71609 GCA_036503555.1 Actinocatenispora sp. | reverse complement strand
CCGGCGTCGGGCGCTCGACGCCGCCACTCGCACATTCGGGACCTTTCTACACCCTCCGGGCGCGACGCGCACCCGACCGCTCAGGCCGGCGGGGTGGTGAGCCGGGCCAGCGCCGCGGTCAGGTTCGTGACCTGCTCGGTGAGCTGCGCCGCCTGCGTACGCGCCGCGGCGAGCTCGGCGCGTACGGCAGCGAGGTCGGCCCGTACGGCGGTCAGCTCGGCCGACCGGGCGTCGAGGGTACGGCGGGTGTCGGCGAGCTCGGTCGCCGCCGTGTCGGCGTGTTCCCGCGCCGCGCGTTCCGCGTCCCGGGCAGCGGCCGCCTCCCGCGTCGCGGTCTCCGCCTCGGCGACGGCGGTCGCGGCCCGCGAGGTGGCGGCGACCGCGGCGTCCCGCTCGCGTACCGCCTGGTGGTCGGACTGCTCGGCGCGGGCGTCGGCGGCGCGGCGGGCGTCCTCGGCGGCGGCGAGCCGGCCGGTCAGCGTGTCGCGTTCCTCGGTGAGCTGGCCTGCCTTCTCCCGCCACGACTGCTCGGTACGCCGGGTCGCGGCCAGCGTGTCGGCGAGCGTGTCGCGGGCCTCCGCCGCGGCCCGCGCGTCGGCCAGCGCCTGTTCGCGCTGTGTGGCGGTCTCGGCCCGCAGCGCCTCGGCCGCCGCCGCCCGGGTACGCGCCTCGTCCCGGTCGGCGACCGCCTGGTCGCGCTGCCCGTAGGCCTCGGCCGCCTGCGCCCGCGCCGTGTCCGTGTCGGCCCGGGCGGCGCGCGCGTCGTCGGCGGCGAGCCGGGCCTCCTCGACGGTACGGCGGGACCGGGCGTCCGCGGCGCGCTGCGCGTCGCGGGCCTCATCGGCCGTGCGGCGCGCCTCGTCGCGTTCGGCGTGCAGCGCGGCGAGCTGGGTGGCCGCCTCCGCGCGTACCTGGGTGACCTGGCGTTCGACGCCGGCCGGGCTCAGTTCGGCGTGCAGCGACTCCGACAGCGTCTCGGTCAGCTGCTCCAGCCGGTCGACCAGCTCCCAGGACCGGGCGATCTGCCCGGCCAGGCCGGGCGCGTTGCGTTCCCGCATGCGCGTGTTGCGGGCGGCGCGCTGGCAGGCGTTGTCGTTGTCGCGGCAGTACCGGAACGGTCGGCCGGCGCCGATCCGCTGCGGTACGGGCGTGCCGCAGTGCGCGCACGGCCGGGTCGGCGCATCGTCGGCCGGCTCGGCGTGCGGGGCGGGAGTGTCGACGGCGGAGTCGGCCATGACCGAGAGTCTAGGTGTGGGGCGAAGTCCGGCGGGCCTCGCACCGGCGCTACGCGTCGGGCCGCAGCAGCTGGAACAGCACGTGGTCCTGCCAGCGCCCGGCGATCTTCAGGTATCCCGGCGCCAGCCCGATGCGGACGAACCCGGTGCGGGCCAGTACCCGCTGCGACGCGACGTTGTCGACGAGTGTCTCGGCCTGCACCCGGTGCAGCCCCAGCTCGCCGAACGCGATGCGCACCATCGAGCGCGCCGCGGCGCTCGCCACCCCGCGGCCGGTGACGTCCGCCGCCACCCAGTACGACAGGGCGCAGGACTGGAAGAACCCGCCGACCACATCGCTGAGCGTGGTGCGGCCGACGACCCGGCCGTCGTCGACGATCACGTGCGGCACGTGGCTGCCCGCGTCGTGCTTGCGCAGCAGGTCGTCGATCGCGGCCCGCTGCCCGTCGACGGTGAAGTACTCCTCGCCGCGGCGAGGCTCCCACGGGGCGAGGTGTCCACGGTTCGCCACGAGCAGCGCGGCGAGCGCCGGGGCGTCGTCGGCGGTGACGAGTCGGGTGGTGACCACGCGCCCATCATGCCCGCGGCCGCGTTGCGGCCGGTCGGTGGCCGCAACCGGTGCGAGACTCGGCGGCATGTTGCAGACCTCGGCGCGACTGCTGCGCCTGCTGTCGTTGCTGCAGTCGCGCCGCGACTGGCCCGGCGCCGACCTGGCGCAGCGCCTCGGCGTGAGCGCCCGTACGGTCCGGCGCGACGTGGACAAGCTGCGCGAGCTGGGGTACCCGGTGCAGGCCTCGACGGGCACGTTCGGCGGGTACCGGCTGGGTGCCGGTGCGGCGCTGCCGCCGCTGCTGCTCGACGACGAGGAGGCGGTGGCCGTCGCACTGGGGCTGCGCAGCGCGGCGGGAGGCGCGGTCACCGGCATCGAGGAGACCTCGGTACGGGCGCTGACGAAACTGGAGCAGGTCATGCCGGCGCGGCTGCGGCGCCGGGTGCACGCGTTGAACGCGGCGACGGTGCAGATCCCCGGCACCGGCCCGACCGTCGACTCGGACGTGCTGACCGTCATCGCCGCCGCATGCCGCGACCACGACCGGCTCCGGTTCGACTACCGCGGCCACGACGGGACGGCCAGCGTACGCAGCACCGAGCCGTACCGGATGGTCAACTGGGGCCGCCGCTGGTATCTGGTCGCCTACGACCGGGACCGCGCGGACTGGCGTACGTTCCGCGTCGACCGGATCGTGCCGCGGGAGCCAGTCGGGCCGCGGTTCGCGCCGCGCGAGCCGCCGGCCGACGACCTCGCCGAGTACGTCGCGCACCGCGTGTCGACCGCCCCGTGGCCGCACCAGGCGACGGTACGGGTGCACACGGACGCGGCTGCGCTGCTCGCGCGGCTGCCCCGGTCGGTCGGTGCGGTGGAGGCCGAGTCGGCCGGCACCTGTCTGCTGCGTACCGGCGGGGAACGCATCGGCACGCTCGCCGCGTACCTGGGGATGCTCGACGCGGACTTCGAGGTGCTCGACCCGCCGGAGCTCGTGGAGGCGGTCCGCGCCCTCGCCGCCCGGTACGCACGCGCCACGCCCTGACCTCCCGCACTCCCGGCATCCGGGCGGGCACAATGCGTGCGGGAGGACACATGATCGACATCGCCGGGCAGGTCGCCGAGGTACACCGCGGCGTGGACACCGCCGCGCGCGCCGTACGCCTCACCCGCCGGTACGACGCGCCCGTCGCCGACGTGTGGGCCGCCTGCACCGAACCGGCCCGCGTCGCCGCCTGGTTCCTGCCGGTCGACGGCGACCTGCGGCCCGGCGGCGAGTTCCGCTTCGCCGGCAACGCCGCCGGCCGCGTACTGCGCTGCGACGCGCCGACCGGGTTCACGGTGAGCTGGCAGTTCGGCGCCGACGACGGATCCGAGCTCGACGCGGCGTACGCGCCGGCCGGTGACGGATGCGCGCTGACCCTCACGTACCGGAGCGTCGCGCCGCCGGGCATGTGGGAGCGGTACGGTCCCGGCGCCGTCGGCGTCGGCTGGGACCTGACCCTTCTCGGCCTCGCGGTACATCTCGCCGGCCGTCCGCTGCCGGACCCGGCGACGTGGCCGACCAGCGACGCGGGCCGCGACTTCATCACCCGCTGCGGCGACGCCTGGGCGGAGGCGTACCGCCGAGCGGGCGCCGGGCACGACGACGCCCGCGCCGCCGCCGCGCGTACCGCCGCGTTCTACACGGCCTGAGCCGTCACGCGTACGGCAGGTCGACACCCGCGGCGCGCAGCTTCGCCTCGACCAGCGCGTTCAACCGGGCGATGGTCGGCTGCTGGTCCTCCCGGTGGTGGTTGACCAGCCCGTACCGGGCGGCGGCGTCGGGCCGCTTCCCGAAGCCGGCCGGCGCCGCCAGCCGCGTACGGTCGGCGAGCAGGTTGTCGGCCAGCGCGGACGCCAACTCCGCGACGCGCGGGTCGTCCGGGTCCCACGACATCGCGTCCCAGGCGCGCCGGGTCAGCTCGACGAACTCCGGATCGTCGAGCGAACCCTCAAGCCGGGTCAGGAAGCCGTCGAGGATCTCCGGCACCATCGCCCGGGTCAGCACCAGCGCTTCCCGTTGCGCGGCAACGTAATCGGGACTGAACCCGAGACCGGTGAGCCGGTCCAGCACCGTGCACGCCCGGTCGGGCAGCAGCACCCGGTCGGCGTGGGTGAGCCGGCGCAGCGTGTCACGGCGCGCGACCAGATCGTCGATCTGCGCGGTGAGCCGACGGTCGACGTCGGCCACTGCTGCGGCGAACCGCTCGGGACCGGCGTCGAGCAGCTCACCGATCTCCACCAGCGGCACGCCGGCCCCGGCCAGGGTACGGACCTGGACCAGGCGCAGCAGATCCGCCGACCGGTACCGCCGGTAGCCGGAACCGTCCCGCTCCGGCTCCGTGACCAGGCCGAGCCGGTGGTAGTGCCGGACGGTCTTGACCGTGACCCCGACGTACGCCGCCGCCTGGCCGATCGTGAGTCCCTCTGCCATCGGCTCGGCACACCTCCGTACGGGTCGCGGATGGTCACCGTAACCCGGCCTCGTACCAGGTCATCGCCGGGTTGACCTTGACCTTGGGTCAGGGTGCAGGCTCACCGCGCGGTCGCCCGACGCGGCCGGTACCCGGCGAGAAAAGGACCGACGACCATGGACAAGAGCTTCTCCGAAACGGGGCTGCGCAGGCTGCACGAGGTGCTGGCGCGACACGTCGAGTCCGGGCGGATCCCCGGCCTCGTCGCGCTGGTCAGCCGCGGCGAGCAGACGCACGTCGAGGCGCTCGGCACGATGCGCCACGACGGCGGCCCGCCGATGCGACGGGACACGATCTTCCGAATGGCGTCCACGTCCAAGCCGGTCACGACCGCGGCGGCGATGGTGCTGCTCGACGAGTGCCGGCTGCGGCTGGACGACCCGGTCGATAGGTGGCTGCCCGAACTCGCCGACCGGCGCGTCCTGGCCCGGCCCGACGGCCCGCTGGACGACACCGTGCCGGCGCGCCGGCCGATCACCGTACGGGACCTGCTGACCTCCACGTTCGGGCTCGGCGTGGACTTCGCGCTGCTCGACTCGCCGATCCGGGCCGCCACGTTCGAACGCACCGACTACGGCGTCGCGTCCGGTCCGGCGCCCGGCCCCGACGAGTGGATGCGCCGTCTCGGCGAGCTGCCGCTGTCGTACCAGCCCGGCGAACGGTGGCAGTACGACCTCGCCAACGAGGTGCTCGGGGTACTCGTCGCGCGGGTCGCGGACCGGCCGCTGGAGACGTTCCTGCGCGAGCGTGTCCTCGACCCCCTGGGCATGACCGACACCGGGTTCCACGTACCCGCCGGCGCAATCGACCGGCTGCCGCCGCTGTACGGACCCGACCCGCAGAGCGGGGAGTTCGTCGTGTGGGACGAGGCGGCGGGCGGCCGGTTCAGCGCGCCCCAGGCGTTCCAGGGCGCCGGCGGCGGGCTGGCCTCCACCGTCGACGACTACCACGCGTACTTCCGGATGCTGCTCAACGGCGGGATGCACGCCGGCGAGCGGATCCTGTCCCGGCCCGCCGTCGAACTGATGACCACCAACCGCCTCACACCCGAGCAGACCGCCGCCCGCCACGCGATGTACCGCGACATGGTTCACCTGTCGTACGGCGGGGGGTTGCAGGGCGGCTGGGGGTTCGGAATGGCGGTGCGTACCCATCGCGGCGACTACGCGCCGGTGGGTCAGTTCGGCTGGGATGGCGGCACCGGCACCACCGTCCACGCCGACCCGAGCCACCGGCTCACCGGGATCCTGCTCACCCAGGTCGGCATGTCCACCGCGGACTCGACGCACGCCATCCACGACTTCTGGACCACGGCGTACCAGGCGCTCGACGACTGACCAGCGGCGCGCTGCCCAGGCCGGTCCGACCCGACGGTACCGCGGAACGTCGGGTCGGACCGGTGCCTGACGTTTGGCCGCGCTGCGCTGTCGGACCGGTGAGCGGCACCGCTGCCTCGTTGAGATCGAGAAGGGACACGTGTCATGTCCAGGTCCGAACGGCACACACCGAGCAGGGTCGTCGTCATCGGCGGCGGCTACGCCGGCACACTCGCGGCCAACCGACTGCGGATCAACGCCGACGTCGACATCACGCTGGTCAATCCCCGCCCCGCGTTCGTCGAACGCATCCGGCTGCACCAGTTCGTGGCCCGCACCGGCGACGCCACCATCGACTACGGCACCCTGCTCGGCGCGGGCATCCGGCTCGTCGTCGACAACGCGACGCGCATCGACACCGCCGCCCGTACGGTGCGGTTGGCGTCCGGCCGTGCCCTGGCCTACGACCACGTCATCTACGCCGTCGGCAGCGCCGCGGCGATCCCGTCCTCGGTGCCCGGCGCGGCCGAGCACGCGTTCGACATCGCCGAGTTCGAGCCCGCCCGGCGGCTCCGCGACAGGCTGGACCAGGTGCCCGTCGACGCGCCGGTCACCGTCGTCGGCGGTGGGCTGACCGGCATCGAGACCGCCGCCGAACTCGCCGAACAAGGACGTACCGTCACGCTGGTGTGCGGCCGGACCGTGGCGCCGACACTGAGCGCACCAGGTCGCCGGTACATCGCCACATGGCTCACCCGGCACGGTGTCACGATCGTCCAGGGCACGCCGGTGACCGAGGTCCGGCCGGATGCCGTCACCCTCGCCGACGGCTCCGCACGGCCGAGCGCGCTGACCATCTGGACCGCCGGTTTCGGCGTACCGGAGCTGGCGGCCGCGAGCGGCCTGCGTACCGACGGGCTCGGCCGGCTGGTCACCGACGAGACGCTGACCAGTGTCGACGACGACCGCATCGTCGCCGCCGGAGACGCCGCCGCCCCGTCGGGGCAGCCGCTGCGGATGAGCTGCTACGCCGCCGGGCCGCTCGGCGCGCAGGCCGCCAACACCGTGCTGAGCCGCCTGGCGGGTACCGAGCCGGCGCCGATCGACCTGGCCTTCTCGGGGGCGTGCGTCAGCCTCGGCCGGCACGCCGGCGTCCGGCAACTCGCCCGCCGCGACGACACCGCGGTGAGCGTCTACATCGGCGGCCGCGTAGGCGCGGCGATCAAGGAGATGACCTGCCGGTACGTCGTGTCGAAGCGGATCCGTCGGGAGGCCCGCGACCCGGGTTCCATGGGCTGGCCGAAGGGCGGCGCCCGTCCCCGGCCGGCAGCCCCCGCCACGCGGGCCGTCCCCTCCTCCTGACCCGGCCGCGTCCACACAACAACGATCAGGGCGACGCGAACCCGGACGGCTCGGCGTGTTGTCTGATGGTGCTGGGCGGCGTGCCGTGGACGCGTTTGAAGGCGCGGCTGAACGCGGCGATCGAGTGGTACCCGAGACGGCCGGCGAGCTCGCCGACCGCGGCGCCGTCGAGGAGCTGCTCGCGCGCCAGGTGCATCCGCCAGCGGGTGAGGTAGGCCATGACCGGCTCTCCGGCGACCTGGGTGAAACGGGCCGCGAAGGCCGAGCGGGACATGGCCACCTCGGCGGCCAGGGAGGCCAGGGTCCACGGGCGTGCCGGGTGCCGGTGGATGAGCGAGATCGCCTGGCCGATCTGCGGGTCCCGCAGCGCGCCGAGCCATCCGGTCTGCGCGGCGGGATCGTCCTCGATCCAGGCGCGGATCGCTTGGACGACCAGGATGTCGGACAGCCGGGTGATGACGGTTTCGCCGCCCGGCCGCAGCGTGGTGGCCTCGGCGGCGATCAGCCGCAGCGTCGCCTGCAGCCACTCGGCCTCGGTACCGCGGGAGGCGTCCAGGTGCAGCAGCCGGGGCAGCAGTGCCACGAGCTCACGCGCTGCCGGGTGGTCGAAGCGTACGCCGCCGCAGACCAGGGTCCCGGCCGCGCCGCCGCCCCCGTGCCGCAGCACGGCGTAGCGGTCGCCGAAGTACTCGTGCGGGAGCTCGACGACGTTGGGTACGGCGACGCCTGGCTCGCTGCGCAGCCGGTGGCCCCGGCCGTGCGGGACGAGCGCGAGCTCGCCGGGACGCAGCGTCTGCACGTCGGCCCCGTCCACCTCGAGCAGGCCGCGCCCGGACGTGACGATGTGAAACCACAGGTAGTCGGGCATGGCGGGCACGGTGATCCCCCAGGGCTCGGTGACCTCCGCGTGGCAGTAGAAGGTCCCCGACAGGCGCAGGAAGTGCAGCGCCTGCCCGAGCGGCTCGGCCGGAAGCATGAGTTCTGTCGCGGTCACCGCCTCAGGATCCGTCAGAGGGCGCTCGATAGTCCAGCCGCCCTGGACGAACGAGCATGATGCAGCGACGGATGGTCATGGAAAGTACGAGGACGGCATTCAACACTGGACGCACGGCATAACCAGTGGAGGACGCCATGACGACAGACACGACAGCCGGGCCGACGACGGTTCTGGTGCTCGGCGGTACGGGCAAGACCGGCCGACGGGTTGCCGCCCGCCTGCGCAGCCGCGGCCATGCGGTACGGATCGGCTCCCGCTCCGGCCAACCGCGCTTCGACTGGCAGGACGACCGCACCTGGGGTCCGGTGCTGGCCGACGTGGCCGCGGTGTACCTGGCCTACGCCCCGGACGCCGGCCTGCCCGGTGCGGCCGAGACGATCGGCGCCTTCGCCAAGGAGGCGGTGGCCCGCGGGGTCCAGCGGCTCGTACTGCTCACCGGTCGCGGCGAGAGCGGCGCGCAGCTCAGCGAGCGCGCTGTGCAACAGGCCGGCGCCGACTGGACGATCGTACGGTCCAGCTTCTTCGCCCAGGACTTCAGCGAGGACGAGGCCTTCGCCGGCAGTGTGCGCGGCGGCATGCTGGTCTTCCCCTGGGTACGGGCCGCCGAACCGTTCGTCGACCTTGCCGATGTCGCCGACGTCGCCACCGCCGCGCTGACCGAGGACGGTCACGCCGGGCGCATCTACGAGCTCACCGGCCCCCGGCTGCTCACGTTCGCCGACGTCGCCGCCGAGATCGGCGCCGCAACGGGACGTGAGATCACCTGCCTGCCGGTCACCGAGGACCAGTTCGTGTCCGGGCTGGTCGGTCTCGGCGCGCCGGCCGAGTTCGCCGCCCAACTGACCGCGATGTTCGGCGAGGTCCTCGACGGCCGCAACGCCCACGTCGCCGACGGCGTACGCCAGGCGCTGGGCCGTGAACCGCGCGACGTCACCGACTACATCCTCGAGGCCGCCGCCAGCGGTGCCTGGAGCCTCGACGCCGCCGCATCCCGCTGAGCAATCACCACTCCTCGCAAGCACAAGCATTCCCAGACTTCGGAGTTCCTCACCATGCTGACCGTCATCGGATACGTCCTGGCCGTCCTTCTCGACGTCCTGATCATGTGGATCGGGATCCAGTTCTTCGTCCGGCCGGTGGCCGCCGCGACCGGGTACGGCGTCCCCGCGTCCCCCAATGCGTACCTGACCATCAAGGGCGTCCGCGACTTCACCTACGGCGTACTCGGGCTCGTCGTGCTGCTCGCCGTCGGCCTGCACGCCGAGGCGTGGTTCATGCTCGTGGTCGGCTTCGCGCCCGTGGCGGACATGGTCATCGTCCTTCGCCGCGGCGGGCCCAAGGCCACCGCGTACGGCGTCCACCTCGGCACCGCCCTGGTCATGTTCGCCACCAGCGCCGTGCTCTTCCTGGCCTGACCGGCGGCGTCCGGCCGTTTCCCGGCCGATTGCGCGGCGCCCGGGTAGCCGATCCTTTTCGACACTGACGAAACTCTCGGCCATCGTCCCGGCATCTCCGTGGAGGTATTACTGGTTAACTAATACCAGTAATTCGATAAAGGGCCCGGGATGGCTCGATCGGGCGCACAACATAATTCCTGTTAGGTGGTTCCCGGGTTGTCGACTCCACCCGCCACGGCGCCCGCCCGCGGCGGGTGGAGTCCTGTCACCCAGGCGGCGCGAAGCACGAGTCGGCGTCACACCCCGCCCGCAACCCGAAAAGGGCTGGGTGGGACGGACTGGTAGCTTGCAGTCGACCGCGACACCGGCCGAGGAGGTGAGACCCATGAACGTTGCATCGATGTGGGTGCTCCCCTTCGCGTCACGGTCGGGCGATTGACGTAGACATCGCCGGGAGCGCCTCGACAACACGGCACTCCCGAAAGGCAGACCCATGGACTCTTCGCAGGTCACCGCCGAGCCGTCGCCCGCCGCCGGTCGCGCGCCGCTGACGTTCGACGTGATCATTGCCGGGTGCGGGCCCACCGGCGCGACGCTGGCCGCCGAGCTGCGGCTGCACGGCGTGCGGGTACTCGTGCTGGAGAAGGAAACCGAGCCCGCGTCGTTCGTACGGATCGTCGGTCTGCACATTCGCAGCCTTGAGCTGATGGCGATGCGCGGCCTGCTGGACCGCCTTCGCGAGCACGGAAGGCAGCGTCCGGCCGGCGGATTCTTCGCCGGTATCAACAAACCCGCGCCCCAGGGCCTGGACTCGGCGCACGCCTACCTGCTGGGCATCCCGCAGCCGGTCATCGTCCGCCTGCTCGAAGAGCATGCGATCGAACTCGGTGCGGAGGTCCGGCGCGGTTGCGCCGTGGCCGGGTTCGCGCAGGACGACGAGGGTGTGACCGTCGAACTGACCGACGGCGAACGGCTGCGCTCGCGGTACCTCGTCGGCTGTGACGGCGCCCGCAGCACGGTACGCAAGCGGCTCGGCGTCGACTTCCCCGGCGAACCCTCGCGGACCGAGACGCTGATGGGCGAGATGGAAGTCGGTGTGCCACGGGAGGAGATCGCCGCCAGGACGGCCGAAGTCGGCGAGACCAACCAGCGATTCTGGCTCAGGCCCGTCGGCGAACGGCTCTACAGCGTCGTGGTCCCCGCCGCGGGCGTCGGCGATCGCGCGGAGCCGCCCACGCTCGACGACTTCGTACGACAGCTGCGCGCCATCGCCGGAACCGACTTCGGCGTGCACTCGCCGCGCTGGCTGTCCCGCTTCGGAGATGCCACCCGGCTGGCCGAACGCTACCGGGTCGGGCGGGTGCTGCTGGCCGGCGACGCGGCGCACATCCATCCGCCCACCGGCGGACAGGGCCTCAACCTGGGCGTTCAGGACGCGTTCAACCTCGGCTGGAAACTGGCCGCGCAGGTCCGCGGCTGGGCGCCGGACCCACTGCTGGACACCTACCAGGCCGAACGCCATCCGGTCGCCGAGGACGTCCTGGACAACACCCGCGCCCAGATGGAACTGCACTCCACCGAACCAGGCCCGCAGGCCGTACGCAGGCTGCTCACCGAGCTGATGGACTTCGACGAGGTGAACCGCCGTCTCATCGAGAAGATCACCGCAATCGACATCCGGTACGACCTCGGTGAAGGCCCCGACCTGCTCGGCCGCCGCCTGCCCGACATCGACGTACAACGCGGCCACCTCTACGACCTACTGCATCGCGGCCGCGGCCTGCTGCTGGACCGCACCGGACGCCTGACCGTCGACGGCTGGTCAGACCGGGTCGACCACCTCGCGGATCCCACCGCGGCGCTGGATGTTCCCTGCCTCCTGCTCCGCCCCGACGGCCACGTCGCCTGGATCGGCGCCGATCAGCGGGACCTGGACGATCACCTCGCCCGCTGGTTCGGCAAGCCCGCCACCTGAGCTCCCCGACAACCCAAACGGCAGATGGCTCTCGCGGCCCCTGATTCCGCCGCCCGTAGCGGTCTCGCCCAGGGCGAGCAGGACGCGACCGGCGCAAGGCCGCAAACGGGCTACCGTGACTCGGGCGGACGAGCCACAGCGCCGTACGGTCGTCGTCATGCGTACGCCGCCGTTGCCGGGGCCGGTGACCCCGCTGAGTCCGGACCGTCTCGCCGCACGAGCGGTGGGGGACCGGAGCGTCGACACACCGGTCGCGCCGATCACGATCGAGGCGTACGACCCGGACTGGCCCGGCCGCTACGTCGGCGAGCGGGCCTGCATCCGCGACGCGCTGGGCGCTCGGGCGCTCGCCGTCGAGCACGTCGGGTCGACCGCGGTACCCGGGCTGGCGGCGAAGGACCGGCTCGACATCGACCTGATCGTGGCAGACCCGACCGACGAGACCGCATACGTACCGGCGTTGGCGGCCGCCGGGTACGCGCTGCGTACCCGCGAGCCGGACTGGTACCAGCACCGGTGCCTGTGGTCCGCGGGGCACACGGTGAACCTGCACGTGTTCGGGCCGGACTGCGACGAACACCTGCGCCATCTCGTCTTCCGCGACTGGCTGCGTACGCACCCGGACGACCGGGCGTACTACGCGGCCGAGAAGCGGCGCGCGGCAGCCGACCACCCGTGGTCGATGTCCGCGTACAACGCGCAGAAGGCCGGCCCGGTCCTGGAGATCCTGCGCCGGGCGGGACTTCGCCCGGCGGCGACTGAGCGGCCGACACGTCCACGGGAGAGACCGTGACGGAGGACCGGCGGGCGGCGAACGTGCCGCGGCCCCGGCGTCGGCCCGGGCCGCGCTGCCGATGGTCGCCTGGCGCATCGATCGGCTGTGACAGCTTCGCCGGCCGGTACGAGGTCTCGACGTGGAAGGCGGCGGATCTGGGCGCCGTCTGCGGTGACGGTTGACCTGGATCGCACTCCAGGTACGAGGATCGGGCCACCGACGGACGAAGGATGGTCGATGGAGACTCGTCAGCTGGGCAGTGCGGGGCCGGTCGTGTCGCGGTTCGCGCTGGGTGCGATGACGTTCGGTACCGACGCCGACGAGGCGGCGGCGCACGCGATGCTCGATGCGTACGTCGAGGCGGGCGGGACGCTGGTCGACACGGCCGACATCTACGGCGAGGGCGCGTCGGAGCGGATCGTGGGACGCTGGCTGCGCGCCCGCCCGGACGTACGGGAGCGGGTGCTTGTCGCGACGAAGGGGCGTTTCGGGTTTCCCGGCGCGAGCATGACGCCGAAGTACCTGCGCGGCGCGCTGGACGCGAGCCTGGACCGGCTCGGCGTCGAGCGGCTCGACCTGTACCAGGTGCACGGCCCGGACGACGAGCACCGGGTCGACGAGATCGTCGAGTTCCTCGCCGAGGCCGTCGACTCCGGCAAGGCCCGGTACGTGGGTGTCAGCAACTTCGCCGGCTGGCAGGTCGCGAAGCTGGTACGCCTGCTGGTCGAACGGGGCGCCGCGCCGCTGGCGTCGCAGCAGGTCCAGTACAGCCTGCTGGCGCGGGCGGTCGAGTGGGAGCTGATCCCGGCGGGTGTGGACGCGGGGCTCGGCACGCTTCTGTACGGGCCGCTCGCGCAGGGGTGGCTGACCGGCAAGTACCAGCGCGACCGGCCGCCGGCGGCCGGTACCCGGGTCGCAACGGCGGGGGAGCAGACGAGCGAGGCGTGGCAGCGGCGCAACACCGACGAGGTGTGGTCGGTCGTGGACGCGCTCCGGGACGTGGCGCGCGAGCACGGTGTGACGCCCGGCCAGGCGGCCCTGGCGTGGGCCGCGGACCGGCCGGGCGTGACCGCGCCGATCGTCGGCGCGCGTACGGTCGGGCAGTTGCGCGAGTCGCTTGCCGCGGCGGCGCTGCATCTGGACGACGCGTCGACGGCGCGACTCACCGAGGTCAGCGCGCCGCCGACGCCGAACTACCCGTACCAGCACATGCGTCGGATCGCGGCGTGGCACTGACTCAGG
The DNA here is from genome assembly GCA_036503555.1 of Actinocatenispora sp. GTDB lineage: Bacteria > Actinomycetota > Actinomycetes > Mycobacteriales > Micromonosporaceae > Actinocatenispora. The sequence continues at coordinate 58,250 of DASXWQ010000035.1, read as the reverse complement.
CCGCGCGTACCGCGGGCTTGAGGGTGTCCTCGCACCACTGGCGGAACGTGGTGGGCGTGTCGGCCGCGTGTCGCGGCGTACGGGTGACGCCGTCGTCGAGGCCGTGGTCCTTGGCGGTCATCATGTCGAGGAGCGCCTGGGTCATCGCGGCGGACGTGCCGGCGTCGGCGAGCCGCCGGGCGAAGGTCTCGCCGGGGATCCGCTGGTAGCGCACGGGGGTGCCGAGCACCTCGGTGGCGATCGCGGCCATCTCGTCGTACGACAGGTCTTCGGGGCCGAGCACCGGGATCTCCCGCTGGTCGGTCCACGCCGGGTCGAGCAGCAGACGGGCGGCGACGGCGGCGATGTCGCGGGTCGCGACCGTGGGTCGCCGGCGGTCGGGGTCGACGACGTCGACGAACATGCCCTGTTGTGCGATCAGGCCGGCCTGGCGCAGCAGGTTGTCCATGAACGAGGGCATGGCGAGCGCCCGGAGCGCGACGCCGGTGCCGGCGATCAGGTCGTCCATGGCGAGTGACGCGGTCACGTGGCCGGCGCGGTCGGCGTACGCGGTGCCGCGGCCGGCGGCGCTGACGCTGACGACGCGCTTGACGCGGCCGATGGCGCCGAGGACGGGGCGGGTGAACCCGACGAACGCGTCGTCGAGGTGGGCCGCGTGGTGGTTCGGCGGCGGGAGCCAGAACAGGGTGTCGGCGCCGTCGAGGGCGCGGTCGGCGACGTGTGGGTCGCCGTGCGAGCCGGCGACCACCTCGACCCGGTCGCGTACGTCGGCCGGCAGCTTCGCCGGGTCCCGGACGATCAGGCGGACCGGTTCGCCGGCGGCGAGGACGTGGCCGAGGACCTGGCGTCCGATGGTTCCGGTGGGGGTGGTGAGGACGATCATGGGGTCGCTCCAGCAGACTGGGTTCGGACCAGGGAAGAAGTAAACTATACCGTACCGTTTACTTTTATGAGGGTGCAATGGGCCGACCGAGCCAGCGTGGCGAGCAGCGACGCGGTGAACACCTGCGCCGCCACGTGCTGTTCACCGCGAAGGATGTCTTCCTCGAAGCCGGGTACGAGCGGGCCTCGATGGACACCGTCGCCGCGCGCGCCGGCACCTCCAAGCGGTCCCTGTACGCACACTTCGAGAGCAAGGACAAGCTGTTCCTCGCCGTGCTCGACCTGGTCCGCGAGCTGTACCTCGACAACCTCGGGACCCCCGACGCGTACGCCGACGAGCCGGCCGAGGCCGTCGCCCTGTTCTGCGGACGGTTCCTGCAACTGGTCACCTGGGAGCCGCAGGTACGCATCTGCCGGCTGAGCATCGCCGCGGCCGGCCGCCTGCCGGCCAGCGCCGTCGCGTACCACGACGCGATGTTCGCCAGCACGCACGGGCGGCTCACCGCGTACCTGACGGAGCGGTGGGGTCTCCCGGACGCCGCGGCGCCGGCCGGGGACCTGCTCACGCGCGCGGTCCTGCCGCGCCTGTTCCGTACGCTGCTCGCCGTCGACGAGCCGATCAGCCGCGAGGCCGCGCCCGGCGAGGCCGCCCTAACCGACGACGTCGACCTCGCCGCCATACGCGACCTCGTACGAGCCGTCCTCCCGGCCTGACGAGGGCCGGGGGAAACTCTTCAGTCTGGACTGGACAGTTTGAGCTGAAGGTTCTACCGTTGGGTCATGGCAGAGCCCACCGGAGACGCCGCGGTGTCGGCGGCCCGTGACCTGCGGGTCGTGCTCGGCCGGCTGCGCCGCCGGCTGCGCGAGGTCTCCGACACCCGCGACCTCACCCCGTCCCAGACCTCCGTACTGAGCCGGCTCGACAAGGACGGCCCGGCGTCCGCCAGCGACCTGGCCGCCGCGGAGGGCGTACGGCCGCAGTCGATGGCGGCCACGGTCGGAGTGCTGGAGGAGCGCGGGCTGGTCCGGCGCGACCCCGACCCGGCCGACGGCCGGCGGCAGCTCGTCACGATGACCGACGCCTGCCGGGAGTACATCGCGGGCAACCGGCAGGCCAAGGAGGAGTGGCTGGCCAGCGCCCTCCACGAGCGCTACTCGGAGCAGGAGCTGCGCACCATCGTCGCCGCCCTCGGGCTGCTGGACCGGCTCACCGGCCAGTGACCCGCCGGCGCGCCAGCGCGTGCCGCACGGGAGGAAACCCTCACCGCACAACGAAAGGACATGCCGCATGGCTGTCACCACCCTGGACGAGAACACCGCCCTGGTCCTGATCGACCTGCAGAACGGCATCACCGCCGCCGACACCGCCCCGCACTCCGCCGCCGACGTGGTGGCCCGCTCGGTCGAGCTCGCCGACGCCTTCCGTACCCGGGGGCTGCCGGTGGTGCTGGTGCGCGTGACGTTCGCCGCGGACGGGTCGGACACGCTGCCGGGGCGTACCGAGGCGGCCGGGATGCGGGGGACGCCGCCGGCCGGCTGGGACCTGATCGTCGACGAGCTGGCCGGGCATCCCGGCGACGTGACCGTGACGAAGCGGAACTGGGGCGCGTTCCACGGCACCGACCTGGACGCACAGCTGCGCCGGCGGGGTGTCACCCAGATCGTGCTGGGCGGCATCGCCACCAGCATCGGGGTCGAGTCGACGGCGCGCGCCGCGTACGAGCACGGGTACCACGTGACGCTCGCGACGAACGCGATGAGCGACCGGGACGCGGACACCCACCGGCACAGCGTCGAGCGGATCTTCCCGCGGCTCGGGGAGACCGGCAGCGCCGAGGAGATCATCAAGCTGCTGCCCTGACCGGCCACGGCGCGGCCCGGCGAATATTCGTTTGCCGGGCCGCCCGCGTACCTGGTGAGCTGTCCGGACCACGACGAGTAGGGGAAAGCGATGCGCGCTGCGTGCATGTCCATCCAGTACGGAACTGCCACCTACGCAGAGGACATGACGCGCGTTGCGAACGCTGAACCTGGGAATCCTGGCGCATGTTGACGCCGGCAAGACGAGCCTGACCGAACGGCTGCTGCACGACGCGGGCGTGATCGACGAGATCGGCAGCGTCGACGCCGGCAGCACCCAGACCGACACCTCGACGCTGGAACGCCGCCGCGGCATCACGATCCGCTCGGCGGTCGTGTCGTTCCCGATCGACGGCGTGACGGTCAACCTGATCGACACACCCGGCCACCCCGACTTCATCGCCGAGGTGGAGCGGGCGCTCGCCGTACTCGACGGCGCGGTGCTGGTCGTCTCCGCCGTCGAGGGTGTCCAGCCGCAGACCCGGATCCTGCTGCGCACGCTGCGCCGCATGCGGATCCCGACGCTGCTGTTCGTCAACAAGGTCGACCGGGGCGGCGCCCACCCGGACCGCGTACTGGCCGACGTCGCCGCGAAGCTCGACGTGGTCCCCGTCGCGATGACCCGGGTACGCGGTGCCGGCACCCGGTCCGCCGAGGTGACGCCGTACGGGCCGGCCGAGCTGGCGCCGAGCGTGCTGGCCGCGCTGGCCGAGTACGACGACGAGCTGCTCGCCGCGTACGTCGACGGGACGCCGGTGTCGTACCGGCGGCTGCGGGCCGCGCTGGCCGCCGCGGTCGCGCAGGTGCGGGTGCATCCGGCGTACGTCGGGTCGGCGATCACCGGCGCCGGGGTCGCCGAGCTGACCGCGGCGATCGCCGAGCTGTTGCCGGCCGCGGCCGGCGACGAGCACGCGCCGGCCGCCGGGCTGGTGTTCAAGATCGACCGGGATCCGGCCGGCGCGAAACGCGCGTACGTGCGGATGACAGCCGGTACCGTGCGGGTCCGCGAACGGCTCCGCGTCGGGGCTCCCGAGGCGAAGGTGACCGCGATCGAGGTCGTCGGGCGCGGCCCGGCGCAGGCGGTCGTGGCCGGCGAGATCGGCGTACTGGCGGGGTTGGCGGAGGCACGGATCGGCGACGCGGTGGGCGATCCGCCGCCCGGCGCCGAACGGGTGTTCGCGCCGCCGACGCTGTCGACCGTCGTCTCGCCGCTCCGGCCCGGCGACCGGGCCGCGCTGCACGCGGCGCTGACCGAGCTGGCCGATCAGGACCCGCTGATCGATCTGCGGCAGGACGACGTCCGCGGCGAAATCCACGTCTCCCTGTACGGCGAGGTACAGAAGGAGGTGATCGCGGCGACGCTGGCCGAGGAGTACGGCGTGGTCGTCACGTTCGCCGACACCGCCACGATCTGCCTGGAGCGGCCGGCCGGGACCGGCGAGGCGGCCGAGGTCATCGCCACCGGCGACAATCCGTTCCTCGCCACGGTTGGCCTGCGGGTCGAGCCGGCGCCGGTCGGTTCCGGGGTCACGTTCCGGCTGGGCGTGGAGCTGGGTTCACTGCCGTACTCGTTCGTCCGGGCGATCGAGGAGACCGTGCACGAGGCGTTGGGGCAGGGCCTGCACGGCTGGCGCGTCACCGACTGCCTGGTGACGCTGACCCGCTCCGGGTACTGGGCGCGGCAGAGCCATGCGCACGCCGTGTTCGACAAGAGCATGTCGTCGACGGCCGGGGACTTCCGCAACCTGACGCCACTGGTGCTGATGGCCGCGCTGCGGGAGGCCGGGACCCGGGTGTACGAGCCGGCGCTGCGTTTCCACCTGGACGTGCCGGCCGACACGTACGCGGCGGTGTCGACGCTGCTGGCGAAGCTGCGCGCGGAGATCGAGGTGACCGTGCCGCGCGGCGACACGTACCGGCTGACCGGGCTGGTGCCGGCCGCCCGGGTGCACGAGCTGGAACGGCGGCTGCCCGGGCTGAGCCGCGGCGAGGGCGCGCTCGACACGGCGTTCGGCCGGTACCAGCCGGTCGCCGGGCCGCCGCCGGAACGCGCCCGTACCGACGCGAACCCGCTCGACCGCCGGGAGTACCTGCTGCGCGTGCAGCGCCACGTCGGCGCCTGACCCCGCCGTTCACGCCGCTATTCCAGCGCTAGGATAGCGGCGTGAACACAGGGCTGTCCGCGGCCGAGCTGACGCTGCTCGGCCTGCTGGTGGAGCAACCGCGCCACGGGTACGAGCTGGAGGCGGTGATCGCCGAGCGCGGCATGCGGGAATGGACGGAGATCGGGTTCAGCTCGATCTACTACCTGCTGACGAAGCTTCGCCAACGTGGCCTGATCGTCCCGACCGACGCGTCCGCGAGCGGCAAGAGCCGCAAGGTGTACGCGGCGACCGCCGAGGGGCGCGCCGCGTGCGCGACGGCGGCGGGCGAGGCCATCGCGCGGCTCGCACCGCTGTTTCCGCGCGTCCTGGTGGGCCTGGCCAACCAGCCCGCCCTCGACCACGACGAGCTGGTCGACGCGCTCGACCAGCGGGCCCGGGCGCTCGCCGAGCGCGTCGACCAGGTCGGCCGGGCCAAGGCCGAGCAGCCGGACGCCCCGGAGTTCGTTCGCGCCATCTTCGACTACAGCCTCGGCCAGCTCTCGGCCGAACAGGCCTGGCTGACCCGCTACCGCGCATCGCTGACCGGCACCGGAGGAGGGGCAACCGTGGCGCCGTACGACGTCAAACGCGAGCTGACCCAGCTCTACGCACCCAGGAACACCACGTGGGCGGTCGTGGACGTTCCCGAGCAGCAGTTCATCGCCGTCGACGGCGCCGGAAACCCGAACACCGCGCCCGAGTACGCCAGCGCGGTGCAGGCGCTCTACGCGGTCGCGTACACGCTGAAGTTCGCCGGCAAGCGGACGGCCGGCGGCGACTTCGTCGTCGCTCCGCTGGAAGGGCTGTGGTGGGCGGACCGGCCCGAGGTGTTCACCACCCGCGACAAGGACGCCTGGAACTGGACCATGCTGATCAGCCTGCCGCCGTGGGTCACCGAGGACATGGTCGAGGACGCCGGGAGGACCGCGCTGGCCAAGAAGAAGCTGCCGGCGATCGCCCAGGTCCGGCACCTCACGCTGCACGAGGGGCCGAGCGCGCAGCTGCTGCACGTCGGCTCGTACGACGACGAGGCGCCCGCGCTGGCGGAGCTGCACCACGGCTACCTGGACGCCCACGGCCTGCGCCCGACGGGCCGGCACCACGAGATCTACCTCGGCGATCCGCGCAGGACGGCCCCCGAGAAGCTGAGGACGATCCTGCGTCAACCGGTCGAACACGTGAACCGGTAACCGCCAGTAGGCAGGGCAACGATGAGTTCTGGGGCGGTCGCTGGTCCCTATACGTCAGTCCGCTTCGTCGAACCCCGGAGGGCATCGTGCGGCTTCTTCTCACGTCCGCTGGCGTCAAGAACCCGACCATCCACCAGGCACTGCTCGACGTGCTGCGCAGACCGGTCGCCGACTGCACCGCGCTGTGCATCCCCACCGCGATGTACGGGCATCCCCACGCCGGCCCGGGAGTGGGCGCGTGGCAGTTCATCAGCGGGACCTCCAGCGAGCCGATGTGCGAGCTGGGGTGGAAGTCCGTGGGTGTGCTGGAGCTGACGGCGCTGCCCAGCATCGACGAAAAGCACTGGGTCCCCCTGGTACGCGAGACCGACGTGCTGCTCGTCTCGGGCGGCGACGCCGTCTACCTGGCGCACTGGATGCGGGAGTCCGGGCTGGCGGACCTCATGCCGACGCTGAGCGAGACGGTGTACGTCGGGATGAGCGCGGGGAGCATGGTGATGACGCCCCGCATCGGGGAGGACTTCGTCGGATGGCAGCCACCTACCGGCGGTGACGACAGCACGCTGGGTGTCGTCGACTTCTCGATCTTCCCGCACGTGGACCACGAGATGCTGCCGGACAACATCATGGCCAACGCGGAGAAGTGGGCCGCCGGCCTCCCCGGCCCGTCGTACGCGATCGACGACGACACCGCCATCAAGGTCACCGACGGCGTCGTCGAGGTCGTCTCCGAGGGGCACTGGCGGCACTTCCCCTCCTGACGGGAGACCGCGCCGCCGGATCAGCCCCGCGCACGCCGGTCATGCTCGGCGCTCAGCCGCTCACGGGCTGGCGTGCCCGGCTCGGAACTCCATTCGAAGACGCGGTGCCCCACCAGGTCAGTCAGCCCAGGGTCCTGCGATGGTCGCGTGCACCAGCGTGGACCCCGGTCGTGTCGAACACATCCCCGACGTCGTCGCCGGCCAGCAGCAGCGCCAGATGGAACCTGCTGCGCGCCCCGTACTTCTCCATCAGATCCGCGACCGTGTAGGTGATCGTGCGCCGGCTCAGGCCCAGCTGGTTGGCCACCATCTGGTCGGTGCAGCCCTCGGCGAGCAGCGTCACCACGGCGCGCTCCCTGGCCGACAGCCGCGCCGGCCACCGTACCGGCTTGGCCGCCTGCCCCCACAGCCGCCGGTACGTCTCGACCAGGGCACCCACCAGCGGCTTGGCAGTGATCTGCCAGACGCCCTTCAGTGGATCCTCCGGGTCGATGGGCGTCATGACGATCGCCCGGTCGATGATGACCATCTTGGCCGGCAGGGTCGGCAGGATCCGATGTTCGGCGCCGGCGGCGATCAGGCGCGCGTCATGGCTCGACGGGGCCGCCCCCAGCCAGCGCGTACGCACATCCGGCGGCACCGGCAGCGTCCCCAGCAGCGGGCGCTGGGAGGACGCGGGAACCATGACCAGCCGTTCGCTGCGTTTGACGGAGACGACCTCGGCGAACCGGGCCACCACGGCATCGGCTCCGAACAGCGGGCACACACCGCGCCCGGCCCGCAGGGACTTCAGCCACGCCGTTTCAGACACCGCTGGCCACCTCCTGAGGTACCACCTCGTGAATCGGCATCCTGCCCGCAGAGACCGCGCGGCGGCAACGCGGGACGGACACCGTTGCGGCTTTGCGCAAGAACGGGGCAGGAGCAATGCGCGCCCCCTCGGCGCCGGGCATGGTTCCTTCATCAATTGACCCGAGGGGACCTCATGAACTACGACCTGCGAACCCTGGCCGGCCGGGCCGAGCTGCACGACCTGCTGCTGAGCTTGGGCCGGGCCCTAGACGAGCGCCGCTTCGCCGACCTGAACACCATTCTGACCCAGGACGCCACCGGCGCGACCCGCAACGGGGCCGGGTCCGACCGCGACGTCCTGATCGCACAGATCGAGGCGGGCAACAAGGATTACGCCCGTCTGCTCCATCGGTTCAGCAACGTGCTGACCGAGGTCGACGGCGACACCGCGACGATCCGCGCCTACATCACCGCCCTGTCCGGCCGCGCCGACAGCCTCGTGCCGGCCAGCCGGCGCTACGGGCTGGCCCACATCAAGGCCGTCCAGACGCCCAACGGTTGGCGGATCAGCGAGCTGAACGTCGAGCCGGTGTTCGTGGTGGAGCAATAACGCTGGGGCGCGCGGCCGGCGTGACCCGTCACGGGCGGGTACCGACGACCACGGTGGCGGCCAGCTCCTCGTCGGCGACGACCTCGGCGGTCAGTCCGGCCCGCGTCATCGCCCCGGCGGTACCGGGCGCCTGACGGGCGCTGGTCTCGATCAACAGCCGGCCGGCCGGGGCGAGCCAGTCGGGCGCCCCGGCCGCGACACGACGGTGCACGTCCAGGCCGTCCGGGCCGCCGTCGAGCGCGACGCGCGGCTCGTGGTCGCGGGCCTCCGGCGGCATCATCGCCATCTCGTCGGTCGGCACGTACGGCGCGTTGGCGACGAGCACGTCGACCCGGCCGCGCAGCGACGCGGGCAGCGGTTCGTACAGGTCGCCGGCGGAGACGTGGCCGGTGGGGACGTTGCGGCGGGCGCAGCGTACGGCGGCGGGGTCGAGGTCCACCGCGTACGGCGTGAGGCCGGGCCGGGCGGCGACCAGGGCGGCGGCCACCGCGCCGCTGCCGCAGCACAGGTCGACCACCGTCGAACCGGACCCGACGTACGACTCGGCGAGGCGGGCGAGCAGCTCGGTGCGGCGGCGCGGGACGAACACGCCGGGTTCGACGGTGATGCGCAGCCCGCGGAACTCGGCCCAGCCGAGTACCTGTTCGAGGGGTTCGCCGGCGACGCGCCGGTCGACGAGGGCGGCGAGCTGGGCGGGGCCGGTCGCGGCGGCGACCAGCAGCCTCGCCTCGTCCTCGGCGAACACACAGCCCGCGGCGCGCAGCCGGGTGACGACGGGGGACGGATCGGGCATGACGGAGCCTTTCGACGATCGCTGCGGGTCCCGCCCGCGGATCAGTCGGCGGCGCGAGGCGGGGACACCCGGTCGGTGGTGCTGATCGGTCCCACCTCCTCGCTGTCGTGCCGTGGACGGCAACACTACCCGGCGGCGGTGAGGAACGCCGTGACCGCCTCCCGTTCGGTGTCGAGGGCCGCGGCCACGTCGGCGGCCAGCGGCCGGAACGGTGTCACGGCCGGTACCGCGCCGTCGCGGGTCCAGGTGCCGACCGCGAGCCCGTCGACGAGCACGGTCGGCCGCAGCACCCCGCCGCCCGGCCACACCCGCCGCTCGTACGGCGCCGGCACGGACCGCGCGCGGTCCCGGTAGCCCAGCAGGTACCCGTCGTACGCCGGCAGCAGCCGCACGTCGGGCCCGGCCGGGACCCGCGGCCCCGGCGACGGGGTCACCTGCCGCCATGCCGCGCGGGCGGCGCCGGCCGGCAGGCCCGACCAGGCGGCGAAGTCGTCCGGACCGGTCGGCCCGCACGCCCGGGCGTACCGGTGGGCCAGCTCGACGACCGGCTCCGCGGGGTCCCGGCGCGGCACCGGCAGCCAGTCCTCGACCAGCACGTACGTCGGTTCGCCGGCACGCCGCGGCCCGTGACAGACCGCGCCGGCGAGCGCCGCGTGCCGGATCGCGTGGATCGGCGCCTGCCCGTCCGGCCCGATCCCCAGCCCGGCGAGGTGGCCGGTCAGCTCCGCCCGGGTCATCGACCCGTGCGTACCGAGCAGCCGGGCGATCAGCCGGTCGGACCGGGCCAGCAGCGCGTCACCGAGCCCGAGCTGCGCGTACCGGCGGGCGGTCGCGGCGATCAGCCGCGGGCCGAGCAAACGACCCAGCCAGCGCGCGTCGTCGGCCGGCACCGTGTGCAGCGTCCCGCGCAGGTACCAGTTGCGCACGATGCCGCGTTCCGTCTCGTACGCGGCGCGCACCGCGGCGGCGGTCACGCCGCGCCCGCGTACCCGGATGCCGAGGTCGGCGGCGACCGGGTCCTGCGCCTGGATCGCGAACACCCGCTCGACCACGGCGGTCGCCGAGTCCTCGCGGGCACCGCCGCCGACGGCCTGCGCGTACGCCCGCGCCTGTCGCACCCCGTCATCCACCCGCCCAGCATCGCGTGGCGCGCCGGACGGGCGTCACGCGACCCGCCTCAGGTGAGGAACGTGACGGTCTCGGCCAGCGGCGCCCGGTCGGTGTGCACCGGCCGGACCGCCGGGTCGGCGACACCGATCGACAGGCCGCAGAACAGGACCAGGTCGTCCGGCGCCGACACCGCCTCGGCGACCGTCGCCCGGTACACCGACCACGCCATCTGCGGGCAGGAGTGCAGGCCCTCGGCGCGCAGCAGCAGCATCACCGTCTGCAGGTACATGCCGAGGTCGGCCCACTGCGCCGGCCCCATGTCCCGGTGCAGGTAGCAGAACAGTGCGGCCGGCGCGCCGAAGCAGTCCCAGTTCGCCGCCACGGCCGCGGCCCGCGCCGGCCGGTCGTCGTACGCGACGCCGAGCGCGGCGTAGCGCCGCGCGCCGGCCGCGGACCGCCGCTCCCGGTACGGCGACGGCAGTCGCGCCGGGTACATCTCGTACTCCCGGTCGTCGCCGGGGTCGCCCGCGGCGCGGCGGGCCCGGGCCTGCCGGGTCAGGTCGGCCAGCGCCGGCCCGGTCACCACGTACGTGCGCCACGGCTGGAGGTTGCCGCCCGACGGGCTGCGAGCCGCCGCGGCCAGCACCCGTTCCAGCACGTGCCGGGGTACCGGCTCGTCGGTGAATCCGCGTACCGCCCGGCGGCTCGCGACGGCGTCGTAGACGTTCATGGACACGCTGCCTTCCTGCTCCGGCGGCCCCGACGGGGCCGCTACCGTGGTGACGGACGGCGGCGCGGAAGGGTGACCGGTGGACGAGCTGGCGGGTCGGTTCGAGGCGAGCCGCGGGCACCTGAGGTCGGTGGCGTACCGGATGCTCGGGTCGGGGGCGGAGGCCGACGACGCGGTGCAGGAGACGTGGCTGCGCCTGACCCGCGTCGACACCGGCGACATCCGGAACCTGACGGGCTGGCTGACCACCGTCGTGTCCCGGGTGTGCCTGGACATGCTGCGCTCGCGGGCGTCCCGGCGCGAGGACCTGGTCGCCGACCCGTCGCCGGCCGCGGCCGGCGACGACCCCGAGCGCGACGCGGTACGCGCCGACGAGGTGGGGCGCGCGCTGCTGGTGGTGCTGGACCGGCTCGGGCCGGCGGAACGGGTCGCGTTCGTGCTGCACGACATGTTCGGGGTGCCGTTCGACGAGATCGCCCCGATCGTCTCGCGTACCCCGGTCGCGGCGAAGAAGCTCGCCAGCCGTGCCCGGGGCCGCGTCCGCGGTACGCCGACGGTCGGCAGCGCCGAGCTGGCCCGGCAGCGCGGCGTGGTCGAGGCTTTTCTCGCCGCGGCCCGCGCCGGTGACCTCGACGCGGTCCTCGCCGTCCTCGCCCCCGACGTCGTACGCCGCGCCGACGCCGCGGCTGTCGGCCCGGACCGGGCCGGCGAGGTACGCGGCGCCCGGTCGGTCGCCGACGAGATCACCGTCTTCGGCCGTACGGCCGGCGACGCCGTGGTGGCGCTCGTCGACGGCGCGGTCGGCGTGCTGGTCGCGCCGCGCGGCCGGCTGCGCCTCGTGGTCGCCGTCACGGTCGACGGCGACCACGTCGCCTCGTACGAGCTGATCGGTGACCCCGACCGGCTCGCCCGGCTCGACCTCGCGGTGCTCGCCGGCTGAGCGGGAGCCGACCGGTCAGGCGACCGACGCCTCGGTGTCCTCGGTCTCGGCGAACTGGGTGCGGTACAGCTCGGCGTACCGGCCGTCGGCGGCGAGCAGCTCGACGTGGGTACCGCGCTCGACGACCCGGCCGGCCTCGACGACCAGGATCTCGTCCGCGGCGCGGATCGTGGACAGCCGGTGCGCGATGACCACCGCGGTACGACCCGCCAGCGCCTCGCCGAGCGCCTCCTGCACGGCCGCCTCCGACGTGGAGTCCAGGTGCGCGGTCGCCTCGTCGAGGATCACCACCCGCGGCTGCGCGAGCAGCAGCCGCGCGATCGTCAGGCGTTGCCGTTCCCCGCCGGACAGCCGGTATCCGCGCTCGCCGACGACCGTGTCCAGCCCGTCCGGCAGCTCCGCGACCAGCTCCTCCAGCCGGGCCCGGCGCAGCGCCTCCCACAGTTCGTCGTCGGCCGCGCCCGGCCGACCGAGCGTCAGGTTGGACCGGATCGACTCGTGGAACAGGTGCCCGTCCTGGGTGACCATGCCGAGCGTGCCGCGGATCGTGTCGAACGACAGGTCGCGTACGTCCACGCCGGCCAGCCGTACGGTGCCGGCGTCCACGTCGTAGAGCCGGGGCAGCAGCGAGGCGATCGTGGACTTGCCGGCGCCGGACGAGCCGACCAGCGCGACCATCTGGCCGGGCGCGGCGGTGAACGACACGTCGTGCAGCACCTCGACCCCGCCCCGGGTGTCCAGCTTCGCGACCTCCTCCAGCGAGGCCAGCGACACCTTGTCCGCCGCCGGGTACGCGAAGCGGACGTGGTCGAACTCGACGCTGACCGGCCCGTCCGGCAGCGGCTTCGGCTCGGCCGGCTCGGCGATCAGCGGCTTCAGGTCGAGTACCTCGAACACCCGCTCGAAGCTGACCAGCGCGCTCATCACCTCGACGCGGGCGCTGGCCAGCGACGTGAGCGGCGCGTACAGCCGGGTCAGCAGCAGGGCGAGCGCCACCACGTCGCCGGGGTCGAGCCGGTGGGCGAGGGCGAGCACACCGCCCAGCCCGTACACGAGGGCGAGGGCGAGGGCGGAGACCAGGGTGAGCGCGGAGACGAACACGTACTGGACCATGGCGGTGCGTACGCCGATGTCGCGGACGCGGCCGGCCCGGCTGGCGAACTCGGCGGACTCGCGGTCCGGCCGGCCGAACAGCTTGACCAGCGTGGCGCCGGGCGCGGAGAAGCGCTCGGTCATCTGGTTGCCCATGGCGGCGTTGTGCTCGGCCGCCTCCCGCGACATGCGCGCCAGTCGGCGGCCGAACCGTCGCGCCGGCAGCACGAACACCGGCAGCAGGACCAGCGCGAGCACGGTGACCTGCCAGGACAGCGTCAGCATGACGCCGAGGGTGAGCGCCAGCGTGACGACGTTGCTGACCACACCGGACAACGTGTTGGAGAACGCCCGCTGCGCGCCGAGTACGTCGTTGTTGAGCCGGCTGACGAGCGCCCCGGTCCGGGTACGCGTGAAGAACGCGACGGGCATGCGCTGCACGTGGTCGTACACGGCGGTGCGCAGGTCGAGGATCAGGCTCTCGCCGATGCGCGCGGACAGCAGTCGGGCGCCGATGCCGATGCCGGCCTCGGCGACCGCGATCGCCGCGATGGCGCAGGCGAGCCCGACGACGACCGAGGAGTGCGCCCCGCCGACGATCGCGTCGACGACGCGCCCGGCGAGGACCGGTGTCAGGACCGCGGTGATCGCGGTGACCACCGACAGCACGAGGTAGGTGATCAGTCGGGACCGGTGCGGCCGGGCGAAGCGCAGGACGCGGCGCAGCGTCGCGATCGAGAACGGTCGGGTGTCCTTGGCGTTCCGGACGTGGTGCAGCTGCGACCACGCGGTCATCTCCATGCTCACCGGGCAACCTTAGAACCTCAAGCGAACTTCAGGTCAATGCGGTTTCAGGCGACGGCGGACCCGGCGCAGGCGCGGGCGATGCGGTCGAGCGAGATGTCCAGTGCGGTCGCGATCGCGGCGACCGTGAAGAACGCCGGTGTCGGGATGCGCCCGGTTTCGATCTTGCGTAGCGTCTCGGCCGAGATGCCCGCCGCGGCGGCGACCTCGGCCATGCTGCGCTCGCCGCGGGCGGTACGCAGGAGCGCGCCGAGGCGCTGGCCGCGGTCGCGGTCGGGGGTGGTCAGCGGCGGACGGATCACGTACGTGATACTAATACCGGTATAGGTATTGGTCCAGTGCACGCGGAGGCACCATGGTGGAACTGAGGACGCCGGGCGAGATCGACGGGATGCGCGAGGCCGGCCGGGTCGTGGGGCAGACCCTCGCCGAGGTCACCGACGCCGCCGCGGTCGGCGTCTCGCTGCGCGAGCTGGACGAGGTCGCCCGCGGTGTACTGGCCCGCTTCGGCGCCACCTCACCGTTCCTCAACTACAAGCCACACTTCGCACCCACCCCGTTCCCCGCGGTGATCTGCTCGTCGGTCAACGACGCGATCGTGCACGCCATCCCCGGCCCGTACCGGCTGCGCGACGGCGACCTGGTCAGCATCGACTTCGGCGCCACCCTCGACGGCTGGGTCGGCGACGCCGCCGTCAGCTTCGTGGTCGGTACCACCGCCGAGGCCGACGAGACCCTCATCGCCACCGCGCGGCGCGCACTCGACGCCGGGATCGCCGCCGCGGTACCCGGCGCGAAGCTCGGCGACGTCGCGTACGCGATCGGCTCGATCGGCCGCGGCGCCGGATACGGCATCCCCGCCGACTTCGGCGGCCACGGCGTCGGGCACACCATGCACGAGGACCCGCCCGTACCCAACGACGGCCGGCCCGGCCGCGGGATGCGGCTGCGCCCCGGCCTGGTGATCGCCATCGAGCCGATGTTCATGGCCGGCGGCCACGACGCGTACAAGGTGGCGGCGGACGGCTGGGGGCTGCACACGATCGACGGCAGCCGCGCCGCGCACGTCGAGCACACGATCGCCGTCACCGACGACGGCCCCCGCATCCTCACCCTCCCGTGACCCGGCCCCGCGGCGGGGTCACCCGGCGACGGCTCGTCGCAGCGGCCCGCTGACGGGCGGCGGCTAGAGTGCCCGATGTGTCCGACGAGCTGGTGATCCACCACGCCGAACTGACGACGCCGACCGGCGACCCCGGCGACACCGGCCGGCTGGCCGCGGCGTTCCTGCTGTCGCACCAGGGCCGCACCCGCGAGGCGTACGCGTACGACCTGGGGCACTTCTTCGACTGGTGCGCGCGCCTCGGCATCGACGTGCTCGCCGCCCGGCGGGTGCACATCGACGGGTACCGGGAACAGCTCGACGCCGAGGGTGCCGCCCCGTCCACCGTGGTACGCCGGCTGTCGGCACTGTCCGGCTTCTACTCGTACGCGATGGACGAGGAGCGCGTCGACCGCAACCCGGTGCAGCGCGTACGCCGGCCGAAGGTCGGTGACAACGTGCAGTCCACCGGCCTGTCCGCCGACGAGGCCGGCACCCTGCTCACCGCGGCCCGCCGGCACTCGCCACGCGCCGAGGTCGTGGTGACGCTGCTGCTGCTGTGCGGGCTGCGGGTGTCGGAGCTGTGCGGCGCGACCGTGCCCGACCTGTCGTACGAACGGGGGCACCGGGTGCTGCGGGTGACCCGCAAGGGCGGCCGGTCACAGACGATGGTGGTGCCGCCGCGCGCCGCCGACGTGCTCGACCGGTATCTCGCCGGGCGTACCGAGGGGCCGCTCGTGGTGACGGCGACGGGCCGGGCGCTGGACCGGCACGCGATCTGGAAGCTGCTGCGGTCGCTGGCCGCGGACGCGCTGCCGCACCTGGCGCGGTCGCTCCACCCGCACGACCTGCGGCACGCGTGCGCGACGCTGTCGCTGGAGGCGGGTGCCTCGCTGCGCGACGTGCAGGACCTGCTCGGGCATGCCGACAGCCGCACCACCCGCCGGTACGACCGGGCCCGGCACAACCTCGACCGTTCCCCGTCGCACCGGCTGGCTCTCCTGCTCGCCGACACCGACCCGTGCTGACCCGCCGTCCACAGTGGACGGCGCACCCGGTCAGCTCAGCGGCGCCCCGTCCACCAGCGCCTCGAAGTACGCGTCGGCGTCGGCGGCGACGTCCTCGCCGGTGAGCCGGTCGGCGCACCACAGCGCGGCGACGGCCGCGGCACGTTCGTCGCCCCGGTCCAGCTGGTGGGTGGCCTGCTCGACCAGCAGCGCCCCCGCGTACGCGTCGGCGAGCCGCAACGCGAGCCCGCGCGCGCCGGCGAGCACGGTACGCGCCGCCGGGTCGGTGCCGACCTTCTCCGTCGCGGCGGTCAGCTCGGCGTGCGCGGCGGCCAGCGCCCGCGCGGCGGGGCCGAGCCAGCGCCCGCCGGTGTCACGCGCGGTGTCCGCGGCGGCGGCGACGCGGGCCAGCAGCGGCCGGTGCGCGCCGCGGCCGGCGATCGCGCGCGGCAGGTCCAGCGACAGGACGTTGGTGGTGCCCTCCCAGATCGGCAGCACCTGCGCGTCGCGGATCAGCCGCGGTACGCCGGTGTCCTCGACGTAGCCGGCGCCGCCGAAGCACTCGACGTACTCCGCGGCCGACGACACGGCGAGCCGGCCGGTGGCGAGCTTCGCCAGGGTCGCGGCGAGCCGCAACTCCGCCGCGGCGTCCGCGTCGGCGTCGACCTCGACCCGCCCCAGCAGCGAGAACCCGTGCACCGCAAGGGCGTGCGCCGCCTCGGCGTGCACCGCGAGCCGGCCCAGCGTCGCCCGGTGCAGCGGCTGCTGCGCCAGCGGCGCGCCGAACACGTGCCGGCCGCTCGCGTACGCCCGGGCCAGCCACAGCCCGCGCCGCATCCCCGCCGCCGACGCCGCGGCGTTGTGCAGCCGCGCCACCCGCAGCAGCGTCATCATCCGCGCCACGCCGTGCGGTCCCGGCTCGCCCACCGGCACCGCGTACGCCCCGGCCAGGCCGATCTCCGCGGTCGGCAGCGCCCGGGTGCCGAGCTTGTCCTTCAGCCGGTGCACCCGTACGCCGGGCGCCGGCGCGTCGGCGGCGAGGCCGGCGCCGAGCGGCGAGTCCGCCGCGTAGCGCGGGACGAGGAACGGGGTGAGCCCGTCGGCGCCGTCCGGCCGGGCGAGCGCCACGGCCATCGCCGAGTCGGCCGCCGAGCAGAACCACTTCTCGCCGGTGAGCCGCCAACCGTCCGCGGCGGGTGTGGCGACCGTGCTGCTGCCGGAGATGTCGGAGCCGCCCTGCGCCTCGGTCATCCACTGCCCGCTGGTGATCGCGACGTCGGGGTCGGTGGCGGTCAGCCGGGGCAGCCACGCGCCGCGCAGCGCCGGATCGGTGTCCGGGTGCGACAGCAGCGCGGACGCGCCGTCGGCCATCGCCACCGGACAGTTGAACGTCGCCGACTCCGGCCCGAACAGGTAGAGCAGCCCGTACTGCACGACGCGGGTCGCGGCGCCCCACACGGCGCGGGACTGCGCCTGGTACGGCAGGGCGACCAGCGCGTGCCGGGCGGCGGCGGCGCGCAGCGTCTCCCAGCCGGGCGCGGCCTCGATCCGGTCGATCCGCGCGCCGAACGGGTCGTACCGGTGCAGCACCGGCGGATGGGTCTCCGCGTCGTGGTGCGCGGCGCGCAGGGCGCCGTGCGCGTCGGCGGCCAGCTCGGCGAGCCGGCCGCGGGCCGCGGCGTGCCCGTCGTCGCCGAGCAGCCGGTCCAGCCAGGTACGCAGCACGGTGTCCGCGGCGTACAGGTCGGGCAGGTTGGGGAAGGTCTGCACGTACCGGTCCATGGGTGCAGTCTGCCAGCCCTCGTTACCGATCAGTAGCCCGAGGGCGGTACCGACCGGTTTGTGCCCTGGCCGTAGGGTCTACGACGGGCATTCCGCACAGTTCGCCGGGGCCGGACCGGCGGCAGGGAAGGGGATCCGCCATGACCACCGAGCAGCCCACCCCGCCCGCGCAGCGCCGCGGCGAGGCGCCGGCCGGCCGGCGTACCGACCTGGTCCTGGAAGGCGGCGGCGTCAAGGGCATCGGGCTGCTCGGCGCGATCGTCACGCTCGCCGAACACGGGTACACGTTCCCGCGCATCGCCGGCACCTCGGCCGGCGCCATCGTCGGCGCGCTGACCGCCGCGTCGCAGCGCGCCGGCCGGCCGCTCACCGACCTCGTCGAGCTGATGGAGACGCTCGACTACCGCCGGTTCGCCGACGCCACGCTGCTCGACCGGTTCGGGCCGCTCGGCAAGGGCATCGAACTCCTGTGGCACGACGGCATCTACAAGGGCGATGCCGCGCTGTCCTGGATCTCCGAGCGGCTCGCCGAGAACGGCGTACGCACCTGGGGCGACCTGCGCATCGACGACGACCCAGGCACCTCGCTGCCGCAGGACCGGCGGTACCGGCTGGTGGTCACCGCCTCCGACCTGTCCCGCGGCCAGCTCGTACGGCTGCCCTGGGACTACGACCAGTACGGGCTGGACGCCGACACCCAGCCCGTCGCCCCCGCGGTACGCGCCTCGATGTCCGTGCCGTTCTTCTTCCGCCCGGTCACCCTGCGCGCCGGGCAGGGGCTGGGAGAGAACACCCTGGTCGACGGCGGCATCCTGTCGAACTTCCCGATCGAGATCTTCGACCGCACCGACGAGCGACCGTCCCGCTGGCCGACGTACGGGGTGAAGCTGTCCGCGCGGCGCGACGCCCGGCAGGTCAGCCACCGCGTCGACGGCCCCGTCGACCTGGCGCTCGCCGCGCTGCACACCCTGATGGCCGCGCACGACGCGTACCACCTCGACGACGAGCACGTCACCGCCCGCACCGTGTTCGTCGACACCGACAAGGTCAACGGCCTCGACTTCGGCATCGACCGCGACACCCAACGCCGCCTGTACGCCACGGGCCGCCGCGCCGCCGAGACGTTCCTCGGCCGGCTGCCCGCCGCGCGGCCCACCAGTCAGCCCAGCGGAAGCTGACCGGCGGCGGGCGTCGCCGGCCCCAGATCGCCCGACCGGTAGTGCGCCCGGCACAGCACCTGGTAGCGCACCGGGTCGTCGCCGCCGGTGTCGCCGGCCATCACCTGCGCGCCCTCGCGTACCACCCGGTTGCCGACGACGCGGCCGTTGAGCTGGCCGCGCCGGCCGCACCAGCACAGCACCTCCACCTGCAGCCGGTACACCCCGTCGGCCAGCTCCAGCAGCCGCTTCGTGGCCGGGAACAGCTCGCTGCGGAAGTCGGTGGCCAGGCCGAACGCGTACACGTCGACGTCGGCGTCGTCGACCAGGTCGGCGAGCTGCTCGACCTGGTCCGGCGCATAGAACTGCGCCTCGTCGCAGATCAGGTAGTCGACCCGGTGACCGCGCGCCCACTCGCCGCGGACCAGCTCACGCAGGTCCAGCTCGTCGGTCACCTCGATGGCCCGCCGATCCAGCCCGATCCGGCTGGAGATGCGCGGCAGGCCGGACCGGTCGAGCCGGGTCAGCAGCAACCCGCGGCGGCCCTGCCGCGCGTGGTTGTGGTCCATCTGCAACGCCAGCGTCGACTTGCCGCAGTCCATCGGGCCGTAGAAGAACTTCAACGTGGCCTGCTGGCAGGACCGGTCGTGCGCGCCGGCATGCCGCGGTACGGGCACGGCCAGCGCGCTCGGATCATCGGAGGTCACGACGGAACAGCCTAGCCAGCACCACTCACAACAGCCGTGGCGGTGTGTTGCCCGCCGCGACGATCGCCCGCCGCATCGGTACCGCGATCAGCAGGCCGAGCCCGGCGACGAAGAACACCAGCAGCGAGACCACGCCCAGCCGGTAGCTGCCGGTCAGCTGGAACACCAGCCCGAACAGCAGCGGGCCCAGCCAGCTCGTGCCCTTGTCGCCGATCTCGTACAGGCCGAAGTACTCGGCTTCCCGGCCGGCCGGGACCAACTGGCTGAACAGCGACCGGGACAGCGCCTGGCTGCCGCCCATCACCAGCCCGATCCCTGCGCCGAGCGCCACGAACAGCGGAACGTTGCGCGCCGGCACCGCGTACGCGGCGGCCACGACCACGACCCACAGCACGAGCGACAGGATCACCGCCTTACGGGCGCCCATCACCTTCGCCAGCAGCCCGAGCAGCAGCGCACCGCCGAACGCCAGGAACTGGATCACGAGGATCGTCGCGGTCAGCGTGTTCGGCCCCAGCTTCAGCTCCTCGGTCGCGTACACCGCGGCCTGGCTGAGCACCGTCTGGATCCCGTCGTTGTACACCAGGTACGCCACCAGGAAGAACACCGTCAGCGGGTACGCGCGCAGGCCGGCCAGGGTGTGCCCGAGCTGTCGGAACCCGTCGAGCAGGCCGCCGGACCGCTCGGTGTGCGCGGTGCCGGGCCGTTCCCGCAGCAGCAGCACCGGCAGCGTGGTGAACGCCGCCCACCACAGCCCGGCCGACACGATGCACCAACGGGCCACCGTCAGGTTCGTCCCGTACACCAGGACCGCGACCAGGTTGCCGGCCAGCAGCAGCCCACCGCCCAGGTATCCGATCGCCCAGCCCGTGCTCGACACCGCGTCGCGCCGGTCCGGCCCCACCAGCTGCGGCAGGAACGAGTTGTACACCACGACGCTCGCGCCGAGGCTGATGTTCGCGACCAGGAACAGGGCGCCACCCAGCAGGTACCGGTCGCCGCCGACCGCGACCATGGCCACCGTCGCCGCCGCCCCCACGTACGCGAACGCCGCCAGCAGCCGCTTCTTGCGCGCCGAGCGGTCCGCGACCGCGCCCACGAGCGGCAGCACCACCACGGTCAGGATCACCGACAGCGACACCAGGTACGGGTAGTACGAGCCGGGCGCGACCGGGATCCCCAGCGGATGCAGCCGTACCCCGGAGCAGCTTCCGGTGCCGCAGCCGGCAGCCTGCTTGGCGATGGCGGTCAGGAACGGACCGAGGAACACCGTCACCACCGTGGTGGCGAACGCGGAGTTGGCCCAGTCGTAGAAGTACCAGCCGACGCGCTCGCGGCGGGAGCCGGTGGGGGCTCCCGCCGCGTCGGTGGCCTGTCCATCTGTGCGACTGGTCGTCATCGTCGGCCTCTCCCGCCTCGCACCCAGCTGTGTGAGCAGGATGCCAGGTGGTGTCCAGATCTCAGGTGTCCCACTGGCCACGGCTGAGTAACACGTCCCGGAGCACCTCGATCCGGTCGGTCATGATGCCGTCCACGCCGAGGTCCAGCAGCCGGTTGATCTCGTCCGGGTCGTCGATCGTCCACACGTGCACCTGCATCCCGATCCGGTGCGCGTACGTCACGAACGTCCGGTCCACCACCCGCACCGGGCCCAGCCGTACGGGGACCTGCGCCGCCGGTACGCCGGGCGTCAGGCCCAGCATCCCGCGCCGGCCCAGCGCCGCCAACCGCAGCCGGGCCACCCCGGCCGGGCCGAGCGAGGTCGCCAGCCGCGGCCCGAGCGCCCGCCGCACGTACGCCAGGCGCCGGTCGGAGAACGACGCGACCAGCACCCGCTCCAACGCACCGGTGTGCCGGATCGCGTCGATCAGCGGCCGTACCGCCGGCCACGCCTTGACGTCCAGGTTGAACCGCAGGCCCGGCCAGGCGCCGAGCACGTCCACCAGCCGCGGTACGGCCTGCTCGCCGCCGACCCGGATGGTCGCGAGGTCCGCCCAGCGCAGCGCGCCGACCATCTCGTCGCGCCCGGCGACCCGGCGCAGGTTCGCGTCGTGGAAGATCACCGGTACGCCGTCCGCGGTGGCCTGCACGTCGGTCTCCACGTACCGGTATCCGAGATCGACAGCGCGCTGAAAGGCCGCGGTGGTGTTCTCGTCGCCGTCCGCGGCGCCGCCGCGGTGTGCGAACGCCAGTGGCAACGCAGAGTCCAGATATGAATACCCCGCGCTGTTGCCGCCCCGGGGCTTCGGCTGCTCGCTCACGGGTGGAGTATCCCCACATCCGCCCGGCTCGTGCCGACCCGCCCCGCCGGCCCGGCGTGGGCGGGCATACGGGCAGTATCGTGTGCCCCGGGAAGGAGATCTTGTATGCGCGTGCTCGGAATCGACTTCGGCACGTCGAACACCGTGGCCATGTTGAGGATGCCTGATGGCAGGGTCCGGCCACTGTTGTTCGACGGGTCGCCGTTGCTGCCCTCCTCGGTCTACCTCGCGCCCGACGGGCGGATGCTGGTGGGCCGGGACGCGGAGCGCAACGCCCGGGTCGACCCCACCCGGTTCGAGCCGAACCCCAAGCGGCGCATCGACGACGGCACGGTGTTCCTGGGCGACCAGGAGATCCCCGTGCCCCGCGTCATCGCGTACGTGCTGGAGCAGGTGATGACCGAGGCGCGCCGCCAGATCGGCGGCATGCCCGAGCAGCTGCGCATGACGCACCCCGCCCGCTGGGGCGAGCGGCGCCGCAGCCTGCTGGTCGAGGGTGCTCGGCTCGCCGGGCTGCCCCGCCCGCAGCTGATCGCCGAGCCGGTCGGCGCCGCGTCCTACTTCACCGCCGTGCTCGGCACCGCCGTACCGGTCGGCCGGTCGCTGGCCATCTACGACCTCGGCGGCGGCACGTTCGACGCCACCGTCGTACGCCGTACCCAGTCCGGGTTCGAGGTGCTGGCCGAGGAGGGCCTGCCGGACGTCGGCGGCCTGGACTTCGACCACGCGATCGTCGAGCACCTGGGCCGGACGTACTCGCAGTCCCACCCGGACGTGTGGCAGCGGCTGATCACGCCGCGGGAGTCCGGCGACCGGCGATACCGCCGGATGCTGTACGAGGACGTCCGGGGCGCGAAGGAGATGCTGTCGCGTACCTCCAGCTCCGACATCCACCTGCCGGCCCTGGAGGTCGACGCCCACATCACCCGTGAGGAGATGGAGGGGCTGATCCGCCCGCACCTGGAGCGGACCGTCGAGTGCCTACAGCGCACCATCTCCGAGGCCCGGCTGACCCCGCGCGACCTGGTCGGCATCTTCCTCGTCGGCGGCTCCAGCCGCATCCCGCTCGCCGGCCACCTGGTGCACTCCGGCCTCGGCGTGGCGCCGACCGCGCTGGAGCAGCCCGAGACGGTCGTCGTGGAGGGTTCGCTCGCGGTGGGCGGCCCGCCCGGGCAGCGGCCCGCGCAGGGCATGCCGCCGCGTCCGGTGCAGCCGCCGCGCCCGCCGGTCGGCCCCCAGCCGGGCCCGGTGAACCGCCCGCCGGCCCGCCCGGTGATCCCGAGCCCGCCGCGGCCGGCGCCGCCCCGCCCGCCGGTCCAGGCACCCATTCAGGCGCCGGTACAGGCGCCCGCGATGCGTCCCGCGCCCGCCCCGCCGCGGCCGATCACCACGGTCGCGTCGACCCCGCCGGCGCCGATGGAGCCCGAGGGCGGCTCCTCGAAGCGCTGGTACCAGGAACCGGCGGTGGTGCTGACCCTGATCGTGGCCGGCCTGCTCGTGCTGGGCTTCATCGGCCTGCTCATCATCGCCCTGGTGTAAGCGCCGCTGGCCGGTGTACCGAGTGTGATCGGTGCACCGCCTGGGCCCCTTGGCCAGCGACCCCGCCCGCCGCGGGAAGAAACCTCCGCGCCCGGTCGTGGCGCGGCCACTCGACACGCTGAAACGCCGGCCGGGACCATCCCGGCCGGCGTTCGTGATGCCGATGGGTATGCGGAGCCGGCTCTGCATACCGGTGCGCAGAGCAAAGGCGCGCGCAGGCCCGGACCGTGCGCCGCGCGCGCCTCAGGCGGTCAGTCGCCGGGGCCCCACCAGCGGGCCAGCGAGCTGGTCGCCGGGTCCTCGGAGCCGGCCAGCGCCTGCCACGGGTCGGCGCCGGCGGGCAGGTCCTGCGCGTCGTAGTCGAGCAGGTCGGACGGCGGCGGGGCCGCGTCGACCGGGCCGGGCGTACCGGCGTCGGCGGTGTCGTGCTGCTCGCCGAGCACCGCCGGGTCGCTCCACGGGAACCCGTCGACCGGCTCGGGCGGCTCACCGACGTCCAGCTGCGGCGGGAACGGGTCCTCGGCGACCCAGTGCGGGTCGTCGCCGACCAGGTCCAGGTCCGGCTCGGCGCCCGGTACGGGCTCGGCGTGCTCGTCGGCGGTCGGGTCGTCGGCGTCGGCCGGCTCGTCCGGGGCCGCCGCGTCGTGGCCGCCGTCGCCGGAGCCGTACTCGTCGGACAGGTCGCCGAACTCCAGGCTGACGGGGTGCGCGTCGCCCGGCGCGTCGTCGGGCTCGTAGCCCTGCTCGTCGTACCCGTGCCCGGCGTCACCGTCGCCGTTCTCGCCGGCGCCGTCGTGGTCGATCGGCGAGTCGGCGATGTCGTCACCGTGGTCGCCGGCGAGGTCGCCGTCGTGCTCCGCGGCGTACTCGTCGTCGTGGTCGCCGAAGTCGGCCGGCCCGTCGTGTTCCATGACCCGTTACCCCCCCTGGGTGTCCGACGGGGCGGACGGGGCGATGGCCCGCGCCTTGATCAGCACCTCGTCGAGCTGCTTGATGCGGGCCCGCAGCGCCTCCCGCTCCTTCTGCAGGTCGGCACGCTTCTTCTGCCGGCTCGTCTTGTCCTCGACCATCGTCTTGTCGATCTCGGCGATCTGCGCGTCGAGCTGCTTGAGCCGACGCTCGATCGCCTCGTCGAGCGCGAGGGTCAGCGCGTACTGCAGGTCGGTGAAGCGGGTCGCGATGTCGTCGGACAGCGACGCACGCGCCTCGCCCAGCACCTCCCGCAGCCAGGTCTTGGCCTGCTGCTTGTTGGCCTGGCCCTTGCGCTTCCACATCATGAAGGCGCCGATCGCGAGGCCCACGCCGACGCCGATGACCGGTACGACGACGCCACCGACGGCGGCGGCGCCGAGCGCGGACGCGGCGGCGGTACCACCGGTCATGGCCAGCCGGCCCATGCTGACCGCGGAACCGACCGACGCGACCACGACCATGGAGCTGTCGCCGCCGGACTCCTTCTGCGGCTTGCTGGCCAGCGCGTGCCGCAGCTGCGCGTTGAGCCGGCGCAGCACGTAGTTGAGCTCCTGCGGGGTGAACACGCTGGCGAGGATCCGCTGGCCGATGACCCGGAACCGGTGCTCCAGCTCGTGCGACAGCCGCACGGACACCGCGTACAGTGCGCGGTCCACCTCGTACGGCAGCTGCTTGCTGTTGGTGCCCTTCTCGATCGCCTTGGTGAAGTCCTCCTGCAGCTTGGTCATGTACTGCCGCAGGCGGCTCTGCGCCTCGACCCGGGCGCGCTGCGTCTCGGTGTTGAGCGCCAGCGACCACTGCTTGGTCTCGGACCGCTTCCGCGAGTTGACCTTGGCGCGCTCCTCCTTGAGCCGCTCGACGAGCGCCGGGTCCGGGTCGGCGGACTTCATCCGGTCGCCGACCGAGATGTCCAACCGGACGAACTCGGTACGCACGGCGCGCAGCGTGTTCGCCGTCTTGAGCGCGGTGCCCTTCGCGGCGAGCCCGATCAGCCCGTGCTGCAGCTCGGCGACCCGGGACTCCTTGACGACCTCGGCGGCGGCCTCCTTCGGCATCCGCAACGCCAGCTCCGCCAGCCGCGACGACACCGGGAAGAACGGCGCGTTGGCGAACCGCGGCGCGTGCGCCCGCAGCAGCGACCGGTCGTCGTCGAGGATCGTCCGCCACCCCGGGTACGCGTCGATCTTGGTCAGCGCGAACAGCACCATGTTGACGCGCTTGCTGGCCTCGATCAGGAAGTTCAGCTCGGGCTGGGAGAACGGCGCGGACGCGTCGATCACGAACAGCAGTGCCGTGGCGCGTTCCACCGCGTCGAGGGCCACCTCGGCGTGCAGCGAGTCCAGGCCGCCGACACCGGGCGTGTCCATCAGCGTCGCGTACTGCAGCATCGGCGCCGGGTGGAAGATCTCCAGCCGCCGCGGCGGGCGGATCCCGTCGGGCAGGTTGCCCAGCACCGTGCCGTAGTCGCGGACGTCCTCCATCCGCAGCGGCACCGGATCCTCCCGCCCCGGGATGTACGCCCGGGCGCCCGGCTGCGGGCCGTGCACGAACTCCAGGTACGAGCTGGTCGCGACGGCGGCGTCGACCGGCGACAGGTTCGGTACCCCGATCAGCGCGTTGGTCAGGGAACTCTTGCCGCGCTTGGTCTCGCCGACCACCACCACGCTCGGGACGGTCTGCTCCCGCCGCCGCAGCACGTCCATGTCGGACGCGGCGTCCGGGTCGGTGCGACGCAGGTGCGCCAGCCCGCCGTCGACGGCGGCGCGCAGCGCCTTCTCCAGCGCGGCGGTCGCGGCGGCCTCATTGGTCTTGGCCGGGGCGGTCACTGGCGGCCTTCCTCCTTGTAGACGGTGACGACCGGGGCGCGCAGCACGACGCCGCGGTCGACGTACCCGGGCACCTCGACGGCGGCGATGGTGCCGGCCTGCTGCGGGTCGCGGGTCGGGGTGGCGCCGCCGGCCTCGTGGTGCGCCGGGTCGAACCGCACGCCCACCGGCGCGACGGTGGTGACGCCGACGTCGGACAGGGCCCGGCCCAGCGTGTCGGCGATGGCCTTGCTGGTGGCGCGGTCCCGCACGTACACGCAGGTCTGGACGAGGCTGGCGCGCTCACCCTCGGCCTGCTCGGCGCGGTGCGCGAGGCCCGGGTCACCGCCGGCCGGCGGCGCGGACGCCACACTCAGCGCCGTACGGTCCTCGCGGCGGCCCAGGAACAGGAACGCCACGGCGGCACCGCCGGCGATCGCCGAGCCGACGAACCCGATCGCCGCGGTCTTCACCGAGAAGCTGTTGTCGCAGGAGCCGCTCTGCGAGACGACGGTCTTCGCCTCGCCCTGCTTGTCGCCCAGGCCTTGGCCGGGGCCCTGCCCCTGGGTGGGTGCCTGACTGGTCGGGACGCTCTGCACCTGCCGTACGCAGGTGCCGGTCTGCGCGCCAACCCATCCGGCGACGATGCCGGTGAGGACCGAGACGATCAGCGCGATCCCGGCGGCGATGACGCGAACGTTGCTGGGGGACATCGAAGCTCCTTTACGCGAAAGTGCGTCGCGCGAATGTGGCACGCTCAGGCGGGTTGCTGTCTGACCCGCTGGGACAGCAGGTAGAAGCCGCGGTGGACGACGTGGGCGATGCGGGCCTGCGCGGGGCTGGCACCCGCCACCGCGAACGCCCGCCAGCGGGTGGCGGCCTCCAACGCGGCCTTGGCCATCTGGTCGACGGGCGCGCCGTTCATGCCGAGGATCCAGGCCGGGTCGTCGGACAGGGCGAGCCGGGTCAGCTCGTTCTCCATCTCGTCCGGCAGGTCCACGGCGCCGGTGGTGACCTGCTGCGCGACGTCCAGCATCCGCAGCCGGTGGTACTCGGGCTGTTGCAGCACCCGCTCCACCGCGTCGCGCAGCAGCTCCCGGTCGTTGGGCCGCTCGGCGTGCCCGGCGATCTTCTCCAGGCTGGTTAACGCCCACCCGGCCTTGATCGCGTCGGTACGCCACCGGAACGCCTGCTCCAGCGTGCTGCGGGCGCGCGGGAAGCCGGACGCCAGGAACAGCCGCCGGACCAGCTCGCCGGTCGCCAGGTTCGGCTCGGTGACGAACTGCGCCACGGCGAACGAGATCCCGTAGATGTCCAGCAGCCGCAGCAGCCGGTTGCGTTCCTCCCGGGACACCTCGCAGTCGCGGGCGGTGAACAGGTCCACCGACGCCAGCAGTACCTCGCGGTCGGTCTCGGACATCCGCGCGATCGTCCGCAGGGCCTCGCAGTCGGCGGCGGTGAGCCGGCCCGCCTCGGTGGTCTCGGCGAGCAGCCCGATCACCGGCACCACGTCGGACACCACCCGGCGCAGCACCTTGCCCTGCTCCTGCGCGAGCGGTCCGGCGACCGGCCACGGGTCGCCGGTGCCGGACAGCTTGTCCACCTTGTTGAACAGCCCGAGGGAGTTGATCGGGTTGCTCGACAGCTTCGACGACATGGACCGGAACGACTCCAGCGCCTGCAGGTCGTCCTCGCGTACCGACTGGGTGAATACGTAGACGATGGCCTCGGCGCCGGACAGCGCGCCGGCGGAGTCGTCGTCGATGTCGTCGTCGATCGGGGCCTCGTTGAACAGGAACTTGCGGGCCTCGTCGGAGATGGACGTGTTGGTCGACGACAGGCCGGGGGTGTCCACGACGGTCAGGTCGCGCAGCCGGTCGGAGGTGAGCGTGACGTCGACGTACGCCACGTCGTCGCGGGCGACGCCGAGCTTCTGCGGGATCATCCCGGACTCGTCCAGCGGCAGGCTGGCCCGGGAGCCGTCGCGGCGGACCACGTCGACCCGGTCGGACGTGCCGTACCGGAACTGGGTGACCAGGCGGGTGCACTCGCCCACCTCGGTCTGCGCGACACGCCGGCCGATCAGCGAGTTCACCAGGGTCGACTTGCCGGACTTGAGCCGCCCGGCGATCGCCACCCGCAGCGGCTCACCGAGCCGCCGCTGGACGTCGGCGACCGCCGCCTGGGTGTTGCCGGCCAGCCGTGGCCCGGATTCCGCGCAGAGGCCCTGGACCCGGGAACTGAGTGGACCGGAGCTCATGCCGGGACGCCCACGTCGCTGCCCGTGGTGTCTCCACCACGGGGCGCGTCGGCTCGCCCGGCGCTGTCCACGTCAGTCATGGCCGCTGGTACCTCCCACTACTCTGGTGTCAGGTTCGGTGGCGTGGCCGGCGCCCACCGGCACCAACCCTAGGCATATCCTCACCGGCCTAGGATCCCGGATTCGTGCCAGCCCGACGGGGGAGGCCAACGTGCGTGACGCGGCTGCTGGTCGGGCTGCCGTCGAACCGCCGCCACCGGACCGGCAGCCTGCCCTGGGCGCCGATCCGGTGCCCATGCTGCTGTCCCGGCTGGCGCGGCCCGGCCTGGTGGTGGTGGCCGGCGCGCCGGGTGCCGGTCGCAGTACGACTCTGCGTGCGATCGCCGAATCCTTCCCTGGTGTCGTGTCTACCGGTGGTGGCCTGGCGATCTTACGCACCGTCCCGGCGCTGGCGTTGTCGCGTGCCGTCCGTGCCCGTCTGCCGGTCGACGACGCGGCGCTGACCGCCGAGGCCGTCCGCTCCCGGGTACGCGGTGGGCTACTGGTCGTCGACGACGTGCAGTGGGCGGATCCGCTGACCCTGGCCACGCTGCCGGCGCTCGCCGAGCACTGCCGGATCCTCGTCGCCCTGCGTACGCCGCACCGGCTGCCGGAGGCGGCGGTCCGCGCGCTGCGGGAGGCCGCCGGCGAGTGGGTGGCGCTGCCGCCGCTGACCCCGGAACAGGCCACCGAGCTGGCCCGGCGTACCGCCCCCGGGTTGGGGCCGGCGGGCGTGGCCGAGGTCGTGGCCCGTGCCGGCGGCGTACCGCTGGCCGTGGAGGCGCTGGCCCGGCACGCGATGACGCACCCGGAGTCGGTGTCGGCGCCGCCGCAGGCCGACTCCCGTGGCGAGGCCGGCACCGTCGCGCACGCCGTGGCGGAGGCGCTGGCCGACCTGACCCGGCCGGCGCGTACCGCGATGGCGGCGCTGGGGATGCTGCGCCGCCCGGCCGGGCGCGGCCTGCTCGGGCCGGGCGTCGACGAGCTGACCGAGGCGGGGTTGGTCACCAGCGAGGAGGACCCCGAGGGCGGGTCGCCGCTGCTGGCCGCCGTCTCGCCGTACGTGGCGGAGGTCGCCGCCGGCCTGCTGACCGCCGAGGAACGTACCGGCCTGCATCGACGGCTCGCGGACCTGGTGCCGGACGCGGAGGCGGCGCGGCACCTGGCGGCGGCCGGTGACGACGAGCCGGCGTACCGGCGGGCGCTCGCCGCCGCGGCCGCCGCGGACACCGCCGGCCAGCGCGCCGACCTGCTGCTGCTGGCGTGCGGGCTGCCCGGCGCCGAACCCCGCCCGGTCGTACGGCGGGACGCGGCCGAGGCGGCGCTGGCGGTGGGCCGGCCGCGGGCGGCGCTGTCCGCCCTCGGCGACGCGGACGACCCGGACACCGCCGTGCTGCGCGGCGAGGCCCTGCTGCAGCTCGGCGACGCGGCCGGCGCGGTCGCCGCGGTGAGCCTGGTACCGGATGCGGCGGGCGCCGCGGTCGTGGCGGCACGCGACCGGGTGCTGCTGCTCGGCGCGCTGAGTACCGATCCGGACCGGGCGGCGGAGCTCGCGGCGACGGCGACCAGCCGGCACGGCACGGCGCCCGCGCACACCGGGCTGCGGGCCGCGCTCGCCGCCGCCGACGCGGCGCGCCGTACTCCGGGCTGGGAGCGGTCGCTGGCGACGGCGACCGCTGCCGCCGGTACGGCCGGCGACGCTCTCGCCGCCCGGTGGAGCGCGTGGCTGCTGGTGGAGACGCTGGCGGCGGACGGCCGGCTCGCCGAGGCCGCGGACAACGCGCGGCTCGCGGCGGACGCCTGCGCCGCCGACCTGGCGTACTCGTGGCAGACCCGGTTCGTGGCCGCGGAGCTGTGGTGCACGGCGCTGCGCGGCGAGCAGCTCGACGACGTGGTACGCCGGGCGGTCGGGCTGGTGGACCGGACGCTGCCGGCGGTCGCGCACGGGTACGCGACGGCGGCGGCGAGCCTGGCCGAGGCCGACGGCGGACTGCTGGCGTCGGCCCGGGCCCGGCTGACGGCGCGGCCGGCGCGGGCCGCGGCGAGCGTGGCGGGCCTGCTCGACTGGGTGGCCGCGGAGGCGGCCTGGCTGGACGGCCAGCCGGAACTGCCGGCGCCGGACGAGGCGTCGGCCCGGTTGCCGCTGCTGTCCGGGCTGGCGCAGATCACCGGCCGCTGGGCGGCGTACGACGCGTCGGCGAGCGCGCCGGACGGCCAGCTCGACGGGGACGTACCGGCGCCGGTGGCGGCGACCCTGTCGGCGTGGCGGGCGGTACGCGACGACCCGGGCCGGGTGGCGCAGTTCGACCCGGCGGCGACGGCGTGGCACGACGTGGCGCGCCGCGAGGAGGTGCGCTGCCTGCTCGCCCACGGCCTGTACGCGGCGGACGCCGCCGACGCGGTCCCGCCGCTGCTGCGCGCCGAGCAGCTCGCCGAGCAGGCCGGCCTGGTGGTGCTGTTGGGCCGCACGAGGCGGGCGCTGCGCCGCCACGCGGTACGCCGGGAGATCCGCGGGCCGCGTGCCGGCAGCGACCTGACCGACCGGGAGCGCGAGGTGCTGAAGCTGGTCGCGCAGGGCGAGCCGACCCGCCGTATCGCCGGGTTGCTCGGCATCTCCCGGGAGACGGTGGAGACGCACATCCGGGCCGGGATGCGCAAGCTGGGCGCCCGGACCCGGACCGAGGCGGCGGGGCTCGCGTTGGAGCTGTTGTCGTGACCGCCGATCCGCGGCGGACCGGCGCCGGCGAGCATGCCGCCGCGCCGCGCTACCTGGTGGCGAACTCGGGCGAGGCGACGACGGTGCTGCGGCGGCTGGCGCGGGCCGGCTGGCGTACCCGGGAGGGCTTCGCGTTGCCGGAGGCCGGCTGGGACGTGGCGGAGCAGCAGCTGGTGCTGTTCGGCCGGGTGCCGGACATGGACGCGGCGGCGTTGGCGGTGCTGGCCGCGGCGCGTGGCGCCGGCGTGGTGGTGATCGCCGACGACCAGTCCGACACGGGCCGCGCGGTGCTGGCCGACCTGTCCCGGATCGGCCCGGTGCTCTCCGACCCGAACGCCGACCCGGTCGACGAGCAGGCCGACCAGGGGTCGGGTGACGACCTGCCGCTGAGCGACGAGCAGCGATCGCTGTTGGACCGGCTCGGTGCGGGGGAGACGATCGCCGCGGCGGCGGAGGCGGAGTTCCTGTCGCTGCGTACGGCGAACCGGCGGATCGCCGAGGCGCGCAAGGCGCTCGGCGTGCGGACCACCCGTGAGGCGGTCCTGACGTACCTGCGCGCCGCGCGCGGCGACGCCTGACCCACCCCGCGCCGTCCACTGTGGACCCCAATACCGGTGATCCCCGGACATCGACTCTCTACGTCGTGTAGAATCTTCTACGTCACGTAGAAGATTGTCGTGGAGCAGCGTCCGGGGGACCCGTGGACCACTTGGAACTCGCCCGTTGGCAGTTCGGCATCACCACCGTCTACCACTTCCTGTTCGTACCGCTGACGATCGGGCTGGCGTTCCTCGTCGCCGGCCTGCAGACCGCCTGGGTACGCACCGGCCACGAACGGTGGCTGAAACTCACCCGGTTCTACGGCAAACTCTTCTTGATCAACTTTGCGATGGGTGTGGTCACCGGCCTCGTGCAGGAGTTCCAGTTCGGCATGAACTGGAGCGACTACTCGCGCTTCGTCGGCGACATCTTCGGCGCGCCGCTGGCCATCGAGGGGCTGCTCGCGTTCTTCCTGGAGTCCACGTTCCTCGGCCTGTGGATCTTCGGCTGGGACCGGCTGCCGAAACGCGTCCACCTCGCCTGCATCTGGCTCGCCGCGATCGGCACCGGCCTGTCCGCGTACTTCATCCTCGCCGCGAACTCGTTCATGCAGCACCCCGTCGGCTACCGGATCAACCCCGACACCCACCGCGCCGAACTCACCGACTTCTGGGCGGTGATGACCAACTCCACCAACCTGGTCACGTTCCCGCACACGCTCGCCGCGTCGTTCCTGACCGGCGGCGGGCTCGTCGCCGCCGTCGCGTTCTGGCACCTGCGCAAGCGCGGACCAGACGACGAGCAGCACGTCGCGTTCCGCTCCGCCGCCCGCGTCGGCACCGTCACCGTGCTGGTCGCCGCCGTCGCGCTCGCGGTCACCGGCGACATCCAGGGCAAGATCATGACCGAGCAGCAGCCGATGAAGATGGCCGCCGCCGAGGCCCTGTACGACACCGAGCAGCCCGCCTCGTTCTCGATCATCACGATCGGCAGCCTCGACGGCAAACACGAGGTCTGGTCGATCACCGTGCCGCGGCTGCTGTCGTTCCTCGCCACCGGCAGCTTCGACGGCAAGGTCGAAGGCATCAACAACATCCAGGCCGAGTACCAGAAGCTGTACGGCCCCGGCTCCTACACCCCGGTCATCCCCGTCACGTACTGGAGTTTCCGGCTGATGATCGGGCTCGGCCTGCTCTCCGCGCTGCTCGCGATCGTCGCGCTATGGGCGCTGCGCCGCGGCCGTACGCCCCGCTCCCGCATCCTCTACGCGCTGATCCTCGCCGTACCGCTGCTGCCCCTCGCCGGCAACTCGTTCGGCTGGATCTTCACCGAGATGGGCCGCCAACCGTGGCTGGTGTTCGGGCAGCTCCAGACCGCCAACGGGGTGTCACCCGCCACCAGTGCCGGCGAGGTCCTGACCTCCCTGATCGTGTTCACCGTCCTGTACGGCGGGCTCGCCGTCGTCGAGGTCGGCCTGCTGCTGCGCGGCATCCGCGGCGGCCTGCCCGACACCAGCCCGCCGGACACCGACGGCGGCGACAAGCCCATGGCGTTCGCGTACTGAAGGGGGAGACGTGAGCCTGACCACCCTGTGGTTCCTGATCATCGCGTTCCTGTGGGTCGGCTACTTCGTCCTCGAAGGGTTCGACTTCGGCGTCGGCATGCTCCTGCCGTACGTCGGGCGCGACGAGACCGCGCGGCGCGTCACCATCAACACCATCGGCCCCGTCTGGGACGGCAACGAGGTGTGGGTGATCGTCGCCGGCGGCGCCACGTTCGCCGCGTTCCCCGAGTGGTACGCGACCCTGTTCTCCGGCTTCTACCTGCCGCTTTTGGTCATCCTCGTCGCGCTGATCTGCCGCGGCGTCGCCTTCGAGTTCCGGGGCAAGCACGACGACCCGCGCTGGCGGGCCCGCTGGGACAAGGCCATCTTCTTCGGCTCACTGCTGCCGGCGCTGCTGTGGGGCGTGGCGTTCGGCAACATCGTGCGCGGCGTACCGCTCGACGCCGGGCACGAGTTCACCGGCACCGTGCTGACGCTGCTCAACCCGTACGCGCTGCTCGCCGGCGTCACCACGCTGACGCTGTTCGCCACGCACGGCGCGGTGTTCCTCGCGCTGAAGACCCGCGGCGAGGTCCGCGACGCCGCCCGCCGCGCCGCGCTGCCGATCGGGGTCCTCGCCGCCGTGGCCGCCGTCGCGTTCCTCGTGTGGACCGCGGTGCTGCGCGGCAGCCTCGCCAGCTCCGTCATCGCCGCGGCCGCCGCGATCGCCCTGCTCGTCGGCCTCGCCGCCACCCGCGCGGGCCGCGACGGCGTCGCGTTCACCGGTACCGCCGCCGCGATCGCGCTCGCCGTCGTCAGCCTGTTCGCCGCCCTGTACCCGAACGTCATGCCCGCCACCGACGCCGCGCACAGCCTCACCATCCACAACGCGTCGTCCACCCCGTACACGCTGCGGGTCATGTCGTGGGTGGCGCTGGTGTTCACCCCGCTGGTGCTCGCGTACCAGGCGTGGACGTACTGGGTGTTCCGGCGCCGGCTCGGCCGCTCCGACATCCCGGAAGGCGCCGAATGAGACCCGTCGACCCGCGCCTGCTGCGGTACGCCCGCGCCACCGCCGGCCACCTCGCCGTCCTCGTCGTACTCGGCGCCGCCACCGCCGGCCTGGTCATCGCCCAGGCCGGGCTGCTCGCCGACACCATCGCCGGCGTCGTCGAACACGGCGTCGGGCTCGCCGCGCTGGGCACCCCGCTGATCCTGCTCGCCGCCGTCATCGCCGGCCGCGCCGTCGTTGCCTGGGTCACCGAAGCCGAAGGGCACCGCGCCGCCGCCCGCGTCAAGTCCACGCTGCGCCGCCGGCTGCTCGCCCACGTCGTCGACCTCGGCCCCGCGCACCTCACCGCACACCGCACCGGGCGGCTCACCACGCTCGCCACCACCGGCGTCGACGCCCTCGACGGCTACTTCGCCAAATACCTACCGCAGCTCGTACTCGCCGTCGTCGTACCCGCCGCGATCCTCGCCCGGGTCCTGCCCGCCGACCCCGTCGCCGCGGTCACCATCGCCGTCACGCTGCCGCTGATCCCGGTGTTCATGGTGCTGATCGGCCTCGCCACCCGCGCCGCCACCCGCAACCGGTACGACGCGCTGACCCGCCTCGCGCACCACTTCCTCGACGTCGTCGCCGGGCTGCCCACGCTCAAGGTGTTCGGCCGCGCCGCCGCGCAGGCCGACACGATCCGCCGCATCACCGACCGGTACCGGCGCAGCACCCTGGCCACCTTGCGTATCGCGTTCCTGTCCGCGCTCGTTCTCGAACTGATCGCAACGTTGTCCGTGGCGCTCGTCGCCGTCGGCATCGGCCTACGCCTCGTCGACGGGCACCTGGACCTGCGTACCGCGCTGCTCGTGCTGATCCTCGCCCCCGAGGCGTACCTGCCGCTGCGCGCGGTCGGCACCCACTACCACGCCAGCGCCGACGGACTCGCCGCCGCGGAGGAGGTCCTCACCGTGCTCGACACCCCCCGACCCGAGGTCGGCCGCGCCGCGCCGCCCACCGAGGTCACCGACATCGCCCTCGACCACGTCACCGTCACCCACCCCGACCGGCCCGAACCGGCACCCGACGACGCCAGCCTGCACCTGACCCGCGGCGAGATCGTGGCGCTCACCGGCCCGTCCGGCGCCGGCAAGTCCACCCTGCTCGCCGTGCTCCTCGGCTTCGCCACCCCGGAACGCGGGCGCGTCCTCGTCAACGGGTACGACCTGGCCGGGCTCGACCCCGACCGGTGGCGCCGGCACGTCGGCTGGGCGGCGCAGCAGCCGTACCTGTTCACCGGCACCGTCGCCGACAACGTACGGCTCGGCGCACCCACCGCCGGCGACACCGCCGTGGCCGCCGCCGCCCGCGACGCCTGCCTCGACGTACCGCTCGACACGCCCGTCGGCGAACACGGCGCCGGGCTGTCCGCCGGGCAACGCCGCCGCGTCGCCCTGGCCCGCGCGTACCTGCGGGACGCCGACGTGCTGCTGCTCGACGAACCCACCGCCGGTCTCGACCCCGACACCGAGGCCCGCGTCCTCGCCCGGCTGCGTACCGTCGCCGCGGGCCGGATCGTGCTTCTGGTCAGCCACCGGCCCGCCGCGCTCGCCGCCGCCGACACCGTCGTCGACCTGGCCCCGGCACCCCGACAACCGGCACTGCGATGAGTGGCGAGATCCGGCAGGTCCTGCGCCTCGGCCGGACCGCACGCGGCCGCTTCGCGCTCGCCGCGCTGTGCGGCACCGCCGCCACCGGCGCCGCCGTCGCCCTCGGCGGCACCGCCGCCTGGCTGATCGCCCGCGCCGCCCAACACCCACCCGTGCTGTACCTGATGGTCGCGATCGTCGCGGTCCGCGCGTTCGGCCTGTCCCGCGGCGTCTTCCGGTACGCCGAACGGCTCGTCGGCCACGACACCGCTCTGCGCGTCCTCGGCCGGCTGCGCGTCACCACCTACCGGCGGCTCGCCGCGCTCGCCCCCGCCGGCCTCGCCGCCCACCGCTCCGGCGACCTCAGCGCCCGACTCGTCGGCGACATCGACAGCCTCGCCGACGTGTGGCTGCGGCTGCTGCTGCCGTACACCGTCGCCGGGCTCGTCGGCGCCGGTACCGTCGCGTTCACCGCCTGGCTGCTGCCCTCCGCCGGCCTCGCGCTCGGCGCCACCCTGCTTGTCGTCGCCGTCGCCAGCCCCGCACTCGCCGGCCGCGTCAGCCGGCACGCCGAGGCCCGCATCGCACCGCTGCGCGGCGAGCTGGCCGCCCGTACCGTCGACCTGCTCGCCGGCACCGCCGAACTCACCGCGCACGGCGCCACCGGCCTGGCCCTCGCCGGGTACGCCGACGCCGACACCGCGCTGTCGGCCGCCGAACGCCGCGCCGCCGCCGGCCAGGGCCTCGCCGCCGCCCTCGCCACCGTCGCCGGTGGCGCCGCCGTCTGGTCCGCCGTCGCCCTCGGCACCCCCGCCGTACGCCACGGCACCCTCACCGGCCTGCTGTTCGCCGTACTCGCGCTCATGCCGCTCGCCGTGCACGAGGCGTACGCGGCGCTGCCGTCCGCCGCCGCGCAACTACCGAGACTGCGCGGCGCCGCCCGCCGGGTCCTGGCCGTGCTGCGCCGCCCCGACCCGGTCACCGACCCGGCGCAGCCCGCCGCCGAGCCGACCCCGCCGTACCACCTGCGGCTGCGCGCTGTCACCGCCCGCTGGCGCGACACCGACGTACTGCGCGGACTCGACCTCGACGTACCGGCCGGAACCCGCGTCGCGATCACCGGCGAATCCGGCAGTGGCAAGTCCACCCTCGCCGCCGTCCTGCTGCGCTTCTGCGACCACACCGGCAGCATCACCCTCGGCGGCACCGAACTCGCCGACCTCGCCGGCGACACCGTCCGCCGCCACATCGGCCTCTGCGCCCAGGACGTGTACCTGTTCGACACCACCATCGCCGAGAACCTGCGCCTGGCCCGCCCCACCGCCACCGACGACGACCTGCACGCCGCGCTGCGTCGCGCCCGGCTCGACGGATTCGTCGCCGGCCTGCCCGACGGCCTCGACACGTTCGTCGGCGAACACGGCGACACGCTCTCCGGCGGGCAACGCCAGCGCCTCGCCCTGGCGCGGGCACTGCTCGCCGACCCGCCAATCCTCGTCCTCGACGAACCCACCGAACACCTCGACGAGCCCACCGCCGCCGCCCTCACCCGCGACCTGCTCGCCGCCACCGCAGGCCGCACCGTCCTGCTGCTCACCCACCGCCGCGCCGACCTCACCGCCGTCGACACCGTGTACGACCTGCGCGACGGACGTCTCATCCCCGGCGTGTCCACCGCGCCGGACGCCGCCACCGCCCGTACTTTCGTACCGTGACGCAACCACGACGCTGCACCTGGTGCGGGGGAGAGCTACCCGCCACCGGCCGCACCGGCCGACCCCGCCGCTACTGCGGGCAACCCTGCCGCCAACGCGCGTACGAACACCGGCACATCGCCGACCGCGCCGGCCTCGACACCGACGCCGTCATCGTCAGCGCCCGCGAACTGCAGGACCTGCAGGACCGGCTGTTCCAGCTGCGGTGTGCCGTCGAAGACGTACAGACCGCGTTCGCCGAGGACGCCACCCGCGCCGAACTCGCCACCACCGTCGCCAACCTCACCGACAGCGTCGGCGCCCTCGACCGCATCTGGGTCGCCCCCCGCACCCGCTGACCGCGCTCAGCCCACCAGCAGACAGAACGGGTGGCCGGCCGGATCCGCCAACACGCACAGCGGCTCGTCCGGGTCGTCGCTCCGGTCGTAGCGCAGCGTCGCACCCAACGCCTCCGCGCGGCGCCGCTGCCGCACCAAGTCCTCGGCACCGCGTACCCGGAAGTCGTGATGCATCTGCTTCGGCACCGCGTCCGACGGCCACGTCACCCGGGGGAGCACGTCCACCCCGTTGACCGCGAGCACCCGATTGCCGTCCGCGTCGACCAGCACCAGCCAGTCCGCGTCCTCACCCGGCTCCTCGTCGCCCGGCCGGTACCGCAACCCCAGGAACTGCCGGTAGAACTCCGCCAGCCCCCGACAGTCCGTCGCGTCGATCGCGGTGTGCATCAGCACCGGGTAGTCAGCCATCCCGCCCCCCGAGGTCCGTCGTCACCGTCCACTCTGGCCGATCCGACCCGCCCAACCCACCCCGAACCCGCCGGAAGCGGCCGCCGACGTTTGGGCAACCCCACCCGGGCGTGGCACGATCAGCCACGTGACCAGCAGTTCCGTCGACGCCCAGCGCCAGCGCCACCTCGTCCGGCTGCGCCGCGTACGCGACCGCATCGACCAGCAGTACGCCCAGCCGCTCGACGTCGAGGCCCTCGCCCGCGGCGCGAACATGTCCGCCGGCCACCTGAGCCGCGCCTTCCGCCGCGCGTACGGCGAATCGCCCTACTCGTACCTGATGACCCGGCGCATCGAACGAGCCATGGCCCTGCTGCGCCACAGCGACGCGTCCGTCACCGACGTCTGCTTCGCGGTCGGCTGCTCGTCACTCGGCACGTTCAGCACCCGCTTCACCGAACTCGTCGGCGTACCACCCAGCACCTACCGCAAGCAGTCCCGCGAAGCCACCGACGGGATGGCGCCCTGCGTGGCCAAGCAGGTCACCCGACCGATCAGGAATCGAGAAGCACAGCTCACCGAGCGCAACTAGCGTGACCGGCATGGACATCACCATTCACGCCAGCTTCCTGCCCCATGACGACCCCGACGCGTCCCTCGCCTTCTACCGCGACACGCTCGGCTTCGAAGTCCGCAACGACGTCGGATACAACGGGCTGCACTGGATCACCGTCGGCCCGCCCGGCCAGCCCGACACCGCCATCGTCCTGTACCCGCCGGCCGCCAGCCCCGGCGTCACCGACGACGAACGCCACACCATCAGCGACATGATGGCCAAGGGCACGTACGCGTCGGTCCTGCTCGCCACCAAGGACCTCGACGCCACCTTCGAACGGCTCCAGGCCAGCGACGCCGACATCGTCCAGGAACCCACCGACCAGCCGTACGGGGTGCGCGACTGCGCCGTACGCGACCACGCCGGCAACATGGTCCGCATCCAGGAACTGCGCTGATCGTAGAGTTCCCAGCCGACGCCGAGCCCGCACCCCGCACCGAGGAGAAACGATGCCGCACGTCGCCGACAGCCACGACCTGATCCGCGTCCACGGCGCGCGCGTCAACAATCTCAAGGACGTCCACGTCGAGCTGCCGAAACGCCGGCTCACCGCGTTCACCGGCGTGTCCGGCTCCGGCAAGAGCTCACTGGTGTTCGGCACCATCGCCGCCGAGTCCCAGCGGATGATCAACGAAACCTACAGCGCGTTCGTCCAGGGCTTCATGCCCAACCTGGCCCGCCCCGACGTCGACGTACTCGACGGGCTCACCACCGCGATCATCGTCGACCAGGAACGCATGGGCACCGACCCGCGCTCCACCGTCGGCACCGCCACCGACGCCAACGCCATGCTGCGGATCCTGTTCAGCCGGGTCGGCACCCCGCACATCGGCTCCGCCCAGGCGTTCTCCTTCAACGTCGCCTCCATCAGCGGCGCCGGCGCCGTCAGCATCGAACGCGCCGGCCACACCACCAAGGAACGCCGCAGCTTCAGCATCCAGGGCGGCATGTGTGCCCGCTGCGAGGGTCGCGGCTCCGTCACCGACTTCGACCTCACCGCCCTCTACGACGACAGCAAGTCACTCAACGAGGGCGCCCTGACCATCCCCGGCTACAGCGTCGACGGCTGGTACGGCCGCATCTTCTCCGGCTGCGGCTTCTTCGACCCCGACAAGCCCATCCGCAAGTACACCAAGAAGCAGCTCCACGACCTGCTCCACAAGGAACCCACCAAGATCAAGGTCGAGGGCATCAACCTCACCTACGAGGGCCTCATCCCTCGCATCCAGAAGTCCATGCTGTCCAAGGACATCGACGCGCTCCAACCACACGTACGCGCCTTCGTCGAACGCGCCATCACCTTCAGCATCTGCCCCGACTGCGACGGCACCCGCCTCAACGACACCGCCCGATCCTCGACGATCAACGGACTCAACATCGCCGAGGCCTGCGCCATGCAGATCTCCGACCTCGCCACCTGGGTACGCGGACTCGCCGAACCGTCCGTCGCGCCCCTGCTCACCGCGCTGCGCGACACCCTCGACTCGTTCGTCGAGATCGGCCTCGGATACCTGTCGCTCGACCGGCCCGCCGGCACCCTGTCCGGCGGCGAAGCCCAACGCACCAAGATGATCCGCCACCTCGGCTCCTCGCTCACCGACGTCACGTACGTCTTCGACGAGCCCACCATCGGCCTGCACCCGCACGACATCCAGCGCATGAACGACCTGCTGCTGCGCCTGCGCGACAAGGGCAACACGGTGCTGGTCGTCGAACACAAACCCGAGGCCATCGCCATCGCCGACCACGTCGTCGACCTCGGCCCCGGCGCCGGCGCCGGCGGTGGGGAAGTGGTCTTCGAAGGCACCGTCGACAAGCTGCGCGCCAGCGACACCCTCACCGGCCGGCACCTTGACGACCGCGCCCACCTCAAGCCGTCCGTACGCACCCCGACCGGCACCCTCGACGTCCGCGGCGCCGACACCCACAACCTGCGCAACGTCGACGTCGACATCCCGCTCGGCGTACTCGTCGTCGTCACCGGCGTCGCTGGCTCCGGCAAGAGCTCCCTGATCCACGGCTCGGTGTCCAACCGCGACGGCGTCGTCGCCGTCGACCAGACCGCCATCCGCGGCTCCCGCCGCAGCAACCCCGCCACGTACACCGGGCTGCTCGACCCGATCCGCAAGGCGTTCGCCAAGGCCAACGGCGTCAAACCGGCCTTGTTCAGCGCCAACTCCGAAGGCGCCTGCCCCGCCTGCAACGGCGCCGGCGTCATCTACACCGACCTCGCCATGATGGCCGGCGTCGCCACCCCCTGCGAGGAGTGCGAAGGCAAGAGGTTCCAGGCGTCCGTACTCGACTACCACCTCGGCGGCCGCGACATCAGCCAGGTCCTCGCCATGCCCGTCGACGAGGCCTGCGCGTTCTTCGCCGACGGCGACGCCCGTACCCCCGCCGCGCACAAGATCCTCGACCGGCTCGCCGACGTCGGCCTCGGGTACCTCACCATCGGCCAGCCGCTCACCACGCTGTCCGGCGGCGAACGGCAGCGCCTGAAGCTCGCCACCCGCATGGGCGACACCGGCGGCGTGTACGTACTCGACGAGCCGACGACCGGCCTGCACCTCGCGGACGTCGAGCAGATGCTCGGGATGCTCGACCGGCTCGTCGACTCCGGCAAGTCGGTCATCGTCATCGAGCACCACCAGGCCGTCATGGCGCACGCCGACTGGATCATCGACCTCGGCCCCGGCGCCGGCCACGACGGGGGCCGCGTCGTCTACGAGGGCACGCCCGCCGACCTGGTCGCCACCCGACCCACCCTGACCGGCGAGCACCTCGCCGCCTACGTCGCCACCTGAGACCCGCACTATCGTCATGTGACGTTTCCATGTTCGGGGCGCCGGAAGGGGAGAGTGGCGGACCCACAGCGTTGGCGCCACGAAGTGCGAGCCAGAAGGCGGCCGGGAGCTCGGCCGCCTTTGCTCTGCGCACCGGTGGGCAACGATGCATCCCCGGTGCCCAGAGCAATGTTTGGTGTGCAG
Source organism: Actinocatenispora sp. (assembly GCA_036503555.1). Taxonomy (GTDB): domain Bacteria; phylum Actinomycetota; class Actinomycetes; order Mycobacteriales; family Micromonosporaceae; genus Actinocatenispora. The sequence goes on along the minus strand of DASXWQ010000035.1, from coordinate 16,423 downwards.
AGCAAGGCGCGTGTCGACGTCAGGATTCGCCGCCGACGCGGCTCCAGGCGTCCACTACCGATTCGCCGATAATCAACATTATGTCAATCTAGTGTTTGAGCGCCCGCCCCCGGCGCGAACAGAGCCAGCTCCGCGGCACCACGAACAACGACACGTACCGCCGCACTCACTCCAGCACCGCCCGCACCAGGTACGCCGCCGGCAGCCACCCCGCAGTCGGACCGTCCCCGTACATCCGCGGCTCGGGATGCTCGGCCAGCAGGTCCAGCCGCAACCCCGCCCGTACCAACGCGGTCACCACATCACCCAGCGGCCACAGGAACGACACCAGCGGCGTGTCCGGCGCCGCCGCACCCGGACGCCGGGACACGTCGAGCCCCGACACCGGCGTACCACGGCCGAAGTAGTCCACCGCCGCGCGCAGCCCGCCCGGCGCAGCGGCCGTCGCCTCCCATACCGGATGGTGCTCGTACAGCAGGAACACGCCACCGGGTCGCAGCCGCCCCGCCACGATCCGCGCCCAGCGGTCCAGATCCGGCAGCCAGCACACCACCCCGGAACTGGCGTACACGATGTCGAAGCCGGTCAGCTCGGCCGGCACGTCGTACACGTCGGCCACGACGAACGTCGCCGACAGACCGGTCTCCGCCGCACGCTCCCGGGCCAGACCGATCGCGACGTCGCTGATGTCCACGCCGACCACCCGCGCGCCCCGCGCCGCCCACGACAGCGACTCGTTGCCCGACGCGCACTGCAGGTGCAGAATCCGCCGGCCGGTCACGTCCCCCAGCGCGGTCGCCTCACACTCGTCCAGCGTCGAGCCACCGGCCGCGAAGAACGCCGCGGGTTCGGGCGTCCGGCGCGGCGCGATCTGGTTCCAGGCGTCCCGGTTGCGCCCCGTGTACGCACGCGTCGCGTCCATGCCGCGGCACGCTAGCGATCGGCCGCGCGCGACGCGAGCGGATTGTCGCGGCGCATGCAGACGCGCGGCCAGCGGTCGAGCCCGTGTTCGGCCTCGCGTCGGCGGATGCGCCGCAGTCCGGGCGTCTCCTCCTCGGGCCGCAGTTCCCGAAACCCGAGCCGCCGGTAGTACGGCCCGTTGAACGGCACGTTGCGGAACGTGGTGAGGGTCAGCGCCGGGTATCCCGCGCCGCCGGCGGTGTCGATGAGCTGCCGGCCGATGCCCCGCCGGGCGTGGTCGGGATGCACGGAGACCTGTTCGATGTGCAGGAGGCCGTCGACGACCTCGGCGACCAGGTACGCGACGGGTGCCGGGTCGGCGGCGATCCACGCGTACCCGGCGCGCCGGTACGCGTCGAGCGTCGTGATGCTGAGCGGTTCGTCGTCGGCGACCTCGGTCATGCCGATATCGGCGAACGCCCTCCCGGCGGCGCGTTCGATGGCGCGCAGGACCGGCAGGTCGTCGCTCGTGGCCGTCCTGATCTGCATCGTCTCCCCTTAACGAACACCGCAGATGACCGTTTTGTGCGCATAATAACGCTTATGTGCGAATCGGAAACGGCGCCCGCCCCCCTCACTTCAGATCCCGCGGCCACGGACTCCGCCAGCGAAGCCTCCCGCCCGGGCTCGCCCGTCGCAACACGATTCCACTCCTCCCATCAAGATCCACAACCCCTCCTCCCCCGCGGTTCAGTCGTGGGTGGCGATGAGGACGGCCGCATCGAGCACCCGGTACCAGTCACGCTCCGTGGTCCGACCGTCCGGGGCGAGCGCGGCGAGCTGACCCATGGCGGCGAGCAGGCGCGCGCGTACGGCCGTGGCGGGGCGGTCGGTGGTGTCGGCGATGCGGCGTACGGCGGACTGGAAGTGGTGGGTCTGCGCGAAGCGGAGCAGCGCGGCCGGCGGGTCCTCGCTGCCGGTGGTAGGGGTGTCGGGGTCGGCGAGGTCGAGGGTGAGGCGCGCACCGAGGGCGGTGACGAGGCGGTCGAGGGCGGCGAGGGTGGGGTTGCCGCGGCCGTTTTCCAGGTTGGCGATGTAGGGCACGGACAGGCCGGCGCGTTCGGCGACGGCGGCGAGGGTGTCGTCGCGGGCGGCGCGGCGGGTACGCAGGCGGCGGCCGAGTGCGGCCACCAGATCCTCATCTCTCTCCACAGAACACATCTTGCCATGAACTGTTCTGTGGGAATAGTGTCGCCGCCCATGGGAACCCTCCAGATCCTCGTACGCCAGCGCGACGTGCGGCTGCTCGTCGCCGGCGCCGCCGTGTCTCAGCTCGGTTCGTGGATGCTGCTGGTGGCCGTGCCGTACCAGGTCTTCCGGGTCACCGGGTCGGCCACGGCGACGAGCCTCGCGCTGGCGTTGGAGGCGCTGCCGGCGATCGTGGTCGGCCCGTGGGCGGGTGCGGCGGTGGACCGGTGGGACCGGCGGCGGGTGATGGTGGCGGCGGACCTGCTCGCCGCCGCGGGCGTGGCGCTGATGCTCGCCGGTACCACCCCGGACCGGCTGGTCCTGCTGTATGCGGGTGTGGTCGTGGAGACGTTCGCCTCGGTGTTCTTCCGCCCGGCGTCGGGCGCGCTGCTGCCGTCGCTGACGGGTACCGGGCCGGATCTGGCGGGTGCGAACGCGGCGCTGGCGTTCGTCGGCGGCGCGGTGCGGCTGGTGGGTCCTCCCCTGGGCACGCTGCTGGTGTCGGTGGGTGGGCTCGGTCTGGTGGTCGGTGTGGACGTGGTCAGCTACCTGGTGTCGGCGGCGTTGACCGCGGCGCTCCCCCGTGTGGCCCGTAGCGGGGCGCGGGTGGCGGCAGGGGTACGGGCGGGCCTGCGGCTGGTCGCCGGTACGCCCCTGTTGCGCGGTCTGCTCGCCACGACGTGGGTGTACTGGACGGCGAACGCGGCGTTGACGGCGCTGCTGGTGCCGTTCGTGGTGCGGCGGTTGCACTGCCCGGGCCAGGACGTCGGGTACCTGATGAGTGGGCTGGGGGTGGGCTACCTGGTGGGTTCGGCGTTGGCGCGGCGGGTCGTTCTGCGGTACCCGACGCGTACCGTGCTGGCGGTCTGCTACGCGGGGGTGGGCGGGTGTTTCCTGGTCATGTTCGGGGCGCCGACGCTGCCGGTGGCGGTGGTGGGTGCGGCGTTGTCGGGTGTGCCGGGTGCGGTGGCGTCGATCGCGGTGCGGCTCCGGATGCAGGCGGATGTGGACGGCGGTGCGTTGGGGCGGGTGGGCGCGGCGTTCACGGGCAGTGACGCGCTTGCCGCGGTGGCGGGTGCGGCGATCGCGCCGGTACTGGTAGCGGGGTTGGGTCTGCCGGCGACGTTGGTGGCGTGCAGCGTGTTGGTGTTCGCGGCGGCCGCGGCGGTGCCGGTGCTGCTGCCGGCGGCTTGATCGTCAGTGGGCGCGCAGGAACGCGCCGATCTGGGTGGTGGCCTCGGCGGCCTCGGGGGTGCCGAGCATGATCGGGTACGCGTGCGGCAGCCCCTCTCCTTCCCGCAGCGTGACGTCGACGCCGGCGGACCTTGCGGCGGCGGCGAGCCGTTGCGCGTCGCTGAGGAGGATCTCGGCGGTGCCGGCGAGGATCAGCAGCGGTGGCAGCCCGGCAAGGTCGGCGAACAGTGGCGAGGCGAGCGGCGTACGCGGGTCGGTGCCGGCGAGGTACGCGGCGGCGATGCCGCGCAGCGCGTCCGGGGTGAGGGTGGCGTCGTCGGCGGCGTGTGTGGTGACGGACGGGCCGGTGGCGGTGAGGTCGACGTGCGGGGACAGCAGCGCGGCGGCGGCCGGTTGGTCCTCACCGGCGTCGCGCAGGGTGGTGAGCAGCGCGACGGCCAGGGCGGCGCCGGCGGAGTCACCGGCGAGCGCGACGGTGGCGGCGGGAACTCCCTCGTCGTGGCGCAGCCACCGCCACGCGGCCCGCACGTCGTCGAGGGCGGCGGGATAGGGGTGTTCGGGTGCCAGCCGGTACTCGCTGAACAGGACCCGCATGCCGGCGGCGCGGCCGAGTCGGGCGGCGAGTTCGCCGTGGCTGTGGAGTGAGCCGTTGGTGTAGCCGCCGCCGTGGATGTAGAGCAGGACGCGGTGCTGGTCGGCGCCGGGCGGGTCGAGCCAGTATCCGGGTACGGCGGCGGTGACGCGGACGTCGGCGGGCACGGGGTGGTGCCGTACCGACGGGGTGAACGCGGCGCGGGCCTGCGCGAGGGTGGGTGCGGCGTGGCGTCGGCGGAGTTCGCCGATCAGTTCGCGCATCTCGGGGCTGGGCATGGTGGCCGGTCAGGCGGCGTGGTTGCCGCCGACGGGGCGCAGCGCGGCGAGGGCGCGCAGGGCGTCGGCGCGGGAGATGGGCTGGTCGTTTTCGAGCGCGGACAGCTCCAGCTCGATCCATTCCCGGATGAGCGTGGTGGCGGGTACGCCACGCTGGGCGGCGACCTTCTTGACCCGTTCGTGCAGGTCGCCGGGGAGACGGATGGAGCGCACCACCATGACGGGTGTGCTGCGGTCGGGCAGGGTGTCGAGGAGTTTCTGCTGCTGTTCTGGGGTGGGCGCGGGCTCGAAGGTCAGCTCGTCCATGAAGGTGCGCACCTCGTCGGGTGTGCGGGGCAGCCCTTGGTCCTCACTCATCGCCTGTCGCCTCCCATCGCGCGAACTGTGCCGCCTCGGGGCCGGTGAGGTCCCGGGCGCCGATGACCTTCCAGGTGACGCCGTCGACGTGGTACACGGCCACGATCAGGGGGCGGCCGCTGTCGGTGCGGCCCCAGAGGGTCAGGACCGGTTTGCCGCCGGCGCCGAGCGCGGGGCGTGGCCAGCGGGTGCGGGCGTCGAGGACCTGCCGCACCTCGTACGGCTCGATGTCCTTGAGTCCGGCGAGTGCCCACTCCTCCCACTCGTACGGCGGCATGGGGCAAGCGTACTACGGCCGTGGTACGCGGCGGCGGTGTTGCGGCCGGCGTACGGTGCGGCTGTGCTGGGCGGCGGTGGGACGCGGATGTCGGTGGCGCGGTGCCGGTGGTGGTGCGGCGGGTCCGGCGCGCTGCTGCTGGCCGCGTTCGCGGTGTTGGGAGTGGCGGCGCGGTCGGGTCCGCTGGGCGTGGACCGGTGGGCGGCGCGCACGGTGGCGGGCTGGCGCTCCCCCGCCCTGACCGCCGCGGTACGTGACGTGAACGCGGTCCTGTCCCCCGCGGCGGGCTGGGTGGCGCTGGGCGTGCTGCTGCTCGTCGCGGTCGGCTGGGCGGTACGCCGCCGGTCGCGCCGGTGCGGCGCGCTGCTGGCCTGGGCGGTGGCGTTCCTGCTGGTGTGGCGGGGTGTGGTCGAAGTCAAGGCGCTGGTGGGTCGGCCGCGCCCGGCGTCGTCGGGGTGGCTGGACGCGGTGTCGGGGTCGAGTTACCCGTCGGCGCACGTGGCGGCCGTGGCCGCGGTGTCCGCGCTGCTGGTCGCCGCGACGGTACGGCTCGGCCGGTGGCGGTGGCCGGCGCTGGCGGTCGGCGCGGTGGCGACGGCGGCGGCCTGTGCCGACCGGGTGTACCTGGGGGTGCACTACCTGACCGACGTGACCGGCGCCGTGTTGGGTGTGGCGGGCGCGGCGCTGGTGCTGGCGGCGGTGTTCTGTCGTACCCGCGGGTGATCATGGCGGGGTGACGAGCATCGGGTCGGCGGTCGAGTCGTTCTTCGTGGCGCGGGCGCCGCGGAAGGATTCGCCGCACACGACGGCGGCGTACCGCCGGGATCTGGCGGCGGTGACGCGGATCGTGGCGGAGCGGCTGGGGCGGGCGCCGGTGGTGGTGGACCTGCGGGCGGTGCTGTTGCGGGAGGCGTTCGCGGTGTTCGCGGCGGACCGGTCGGCGGCGTCGGTGTCGCGGGCGTGGTCGGTGTGGCACACGTTCTGCGAGTTCCTGGTGGCGGAGGATCTGCTGCCGGGCAACCCGATGTCGGGGGTGGCGCGGCCGCGCCGGCCGGACCGGGTGCCGAAGCCGTTGCAGGGCGACCGTACGCCGGAGGAGCTGCTGACCGCGGTGGCGGCCGGTGCGCGGCGGGCGCGGGACCCGTGGCCGGAGCGTGACCTGGCGGTGCTGGCGGTGCTGCTGCTGACGGGGCTGCGTTCGGCGGAGCTGCTGGCGTTGCGCGTGTCGTCGGTGGTGGGTCGGCCCGGGGAGCGTCGGCTGTCGGTGCTGGGCAAGGGCCAGCGGTTCCGGTCGGTGCCGGTGGAGGAGTCGCTGCACACCGTGCTCGCGGCGTACCTGGGGTCCCGGCGGGTCCGGTTCGGGGCGCGGTCGGTGGCGGGGGCGGCGCCGCTGTTCGTGGACACGGCCGGTTCCGGCCTGACCCGCTCCCAGCTGCGCTACCTGGTGGAGCAGTGCTACCGGCACGCCGGCATCCGTGACCGGGTGCAGCGGGGTGCGCTGGTGCACGCGCTGCGGCACACGTTCGCGACCCGGCTGGCGGAGGACGGCGCGTCGATCACGGAGATCGCGCGACTGCTCGGGCACTCGTCGGTGGTGACCAGCGAGTGGTACATCGAGTCGACGGGCGCGGCGCAGCGGGCGGCGGCCGGCGCCAACCGGACGTACCGGGTGTTGTCGGAGCTGGGGTCGGCGCAGGGCGGATAGCCGGCGCCCGTGGCGATCATCACGTACTGTTATCGCGGGTGGGTACCGCCGACGCGGTGTCCGGTTCGGCGTCGTCTGGGTGGCGCTGCGCCGGCTCGTCGTATCGGGTGGTGTCGACCGGCCGTTCGTGGTGTGGCCGCGGGCGGGGTCCGGGTGTCACTCTTGAGGGGGTCCGTGCCGACGGGGCCGGCCCCGGTGTGGCCGGTGCGGGGCGGACAGGGAATCATTCGACGACCCCGGTCGTTGGACCGGGCGATTGTAAGCACGCGGAGGGAAGAGCCGAGCATGGGCGAGCGGATGTTGCGCGGCAGCCGCCTGGGAGCCGTCAGCTACGAGTCGGACCGCAACACGGAGCTGGCACCACGGCAGAACCGTGACTACGTCTGCGCCAGGGGTCACCGTTTCACGGTGCCGTTCGCGGTGGACGCCGAGATCCCGATGACGTGGGAGTGCAAGTTCGACGGGACGGTGGCGAAGCTGCTCGACGGTGAGGAGCCGGAGCAGAAGAAGGCGAAGCCGCCGCGTACGCACTGGGACATGCTGCTGGAGCGGCGCAGTGTCGGTGAGCTGGAGGACATCCTGGCGGAGCGGCTGCAGGAGCTGCGCAGCCGCCGGGGCCGAAGCGCCTGAGTCAGTACGACGTCGACGACGGCGCCGTCTCTTCGGAGGCGGCGCCGTCGTTTCGTGTGCGGCGTCGGGCTCCCCCGCCCGCCGCAGGTGGCGGGCCTGCGACGATGACCGTCATGGCGGTCGACCCGGAGCAGCAGGCGCAGGACGAGGCGCGGCGGCAGGCGGCACAGTTCGTGCAGGCGGCGCGGGAGCCGGAACAGCAGCGGGAGTGGCTCCGGCAGAGCAACGTGATCTACGGCGGGCTGATCGCGGTCGGCCTGATCCTGGTGCAGCCGTTCCTGACCGTGCCGAGCCTCGACTGGTCGGCGCGGATCTGCGTGGTCGCGTTCTCGGTGGCGATCCCGCTGCTCGCGGCGCTGGTCCTGCTCAACGGCCAGGAGACCTTCCGGCGGCGGGCGACGAACTCGCGGGTGGCCGGGGCGACCAAGGGGGTCGCGCAGCTGCTCGCGTTCGTCGGTGTCGTCGCCGGCTTCTGGCACATCACGTGGCTCGCCGGGGTGGGGATCCTGGTCGGTGGCGTCGTGGCGATGATGGTCCATTCGGCCGGCCACTTCCGGCTGGAGCTGGCTGCCCGGTTCGGCGCGGCGTCACCCACCGGTACGCCGCCCGCGGACCACACCGGCGAACCGGCGACCGTTCGGGGACCGCGCCGGCGGAGGCGTCGACCGGGGCGGTGACATGATCGGGCGGATCGACCTCCAGCGAGGAAGGGCCACATGAGCGAGTTGCCGCTGCCGTCCGCCGTCGAGATCGCCGCGGACCGGGTCCTGCTGCGCAAGGCGCGCGACGGTGACCGGGAGGGGCTCATCGAGCTGCGGACCGACCCGGAGGTCGGGGCCTACATCGGCGGCCCGGGCCGCCGGGAGGAGGTCGAGCGGCGCCTCGACACGATCGGCGTCGTCAACGCGACCGCCGCTCCCGGTGCCTACGTCATCGCCGACCGGGCCACCGACGATCTGATCGGCACGTTGTTTCTCAGCCGGCGCGCCGCCGACCTGCCCGGTCACGTCGACGAGGCGGGCGGTGAGCTGGAGCTGGGGTACCTGCTGCGGCGACGAGCCTGGGGCGCGGGGCTGGCGTTCGAGGCGATCAGCGCCGCGTTACGCGCCGCCGCGGACGAGCTCCCCGACCAGCCGGTCATCCTGCTGACGCAGACGGCCAACGTACGTTCGGTGCGGCTCGCGGTACGCCTCGGGTTCCGGCAGGCCCACACCTTCGAGTGGTACGACGCCGAGCAGATGCTGGGCGTGGCCAGCCTGCACTCGTTCACGGCGAAGTGACGGTGGCCGTCACGCTGATTCGTGGTCGACGGCCTCGCCGGGCTCGTTGCGGTTGTTGCGGGCGCTGATCCGGATGGCCTGCGACAGGAGCACCGTTCCGGTCGCGATCATCGCGAGGGCGGTCGCCCAGGACCAGGGGTGCGGCAGGTAGAGGGCCAGGAACCAGACCTTCACCAGGCGCCGGCGGTCAGCATGATGAGCGGCACGAGGCCCTGCGGGACGAGGGCGAGGATGCCGAAGATCCACGGCAGGAGCGCGATCGCCGCTTCGCGCCTGGACATCTGCGGCTTCGCCCGGCCCCGCCGGCCGGCACCGACGCGGGTTGCTGTGGCGGTGCGGCCGGTCTTCATCGCGACGAGCAGGTCGGGGGCCTTCGCGGCGAGCCGGTCGACGGCGGCCCGGCTCAACCACCAGGTGAGCAGGACACCGGTCGCCACCCCGGCCGGGCCGCCGAGCCAGCGCAGGGCCGCGCTGTCGACTGCGGCACCGAGGGCGACGACAGCGGCGGCCGGTACGCCCGGGAGGAGGGCGACCCAGAACAGCGCGTTCGACGGTGTCGGCCTGGCCGAGCGGGTTGTCGGGGCGTCTGTGCGCGTCGGGGCCAGGCCCACGCGTACCCGCTCCAGGCGGTGAGGGCGATCGAGACGGCGACGGTGAGCGGCCCGAACAGCAGAAGCTACGCCCACTGTTGGCCGCGGATGTCGGCGCGCTCGCCGCCGATCATGACGGTGAGCCAGAGGGCCGTGCCGTCCTGGCTGTGCAGGTTGTACGCATAGGCGACGGACATCAGCAGCAACGCCGGGCCGGACCCGGTGGACGGGAGAGGCGAGATCCGTGGGCGCGGCTCCCGGCACGAACGACGCAGGTGTCCCGTCCGGGACGCTATCGGAGCGAAACCAGCCAGGCCGCGTCGTGACCGCCGGTCAGCGGGGTTCGATGATCTCGCCTTCGAGCGGGGCGTCGTCGGCGGTGTCGGGATCGGACTGCCGGACCCGTACCTTGCGCGGCCCGAACATCTGCCCGGCGACCTCCGGGGACAGGCGGCGGGTGACGGACCGTTCGACGAGCCGGCCGACGGCGGCGCGTACCGGCGGGACGAACAGGGCGGCGCCGACCAGGTCGGTCAGGAAGCCGGGGAACGCGATGAGCAGCGCGCCGGCCAGCGACAGCAGCCCGTCGGTCGCTTCGGCGCCGGGGGCGCGGCCGGCGTCGACGGCGCCGCGGAACCGCCGCCAGGCGCGCGGCCCGACCCGGCGGATCAGGTACGCGCCGACGAGCGTCGTGGCGAGCAGGATCAGCAGCGCCCAGCCGATCCCGATGAGCTGCGCGACGGCGAACAGCACACCCAGCTCGACCAGGGCGGTCGCCACCGGCAGAAGCAGGGCGAGAGCGACAGGTCGCACTTCTCACCTCCGTGGGGGTCGGTGCTTCCACCGTAGCCCGGCGGCGGCGAGCAGGCCCGCCGCCGCGGCCGCGGCCAGCACGATCTCCGGGATGACCCCGAGGCGGGTGGCCAGGGTGGTGCCGGTGCCGAGGCGGGTCGTCTGCTCGAACGTGGCGCGGGTGTTGAACCCGGTCTCGTCGTGCACGGTGCCGTCCGCGTCGACGAACGCCGACACCCCGACCGTGGAGGCCATCAGCGCGGGCCGGCCGTGCTCCACCGCCCGCAGCCGTACCATCGCCAGCTGCTGCTTCGACTCGGCGGTGTCGAAGTCGGCGTTGTTGGTCTGCACGGTGATCAGGTTCGCGCCGTGCGTGACGGTGTCGCGGACCAGGTTGTCGTAGCCGACCTCGAAGCAGATCACGTCGCCGACGGTGGCCGGGCCGACGGCGAGGGTACCGACGCGGTGGCCGGCGACGAAGTCGGACCGCACCAGGTCGACCTTGTCGGTGACCTTGCGGGCCAGCGACCGCATCGGGATGTACTCGGCGAACGGCACCGGGTGCTGTTTGAGGTACATGGGCTGCTGGGGGCCCTTGCCGGGCAGCCACACGATGCCGGCGTTGCGGGCGTGGTCGCCGGGGCCGGCGAGGACGGCGCCGACCAGGATCGGCGCGTCGATCGCGTCGGCGGCGGCGGAGATCCGGTCGTACGCGTCGGCGTTCTGCAGCGGATCGATGTCGGAGGAGTTCTCCGGCCAGACGACCAGGTCGGGCTGCTGGGGTGTGCCGGCGACCCGGTTGGCGAGGGCGATGGTGGCGTCGACGTGGTTGTCGAGCACGGCGCGGCGCTGCGCGTTGAACTCCAGGCCGAGCCGCGGCACGTTGCCCTGCACGACGGCGACGACGACCTGCCTGCCGGCGGGTTTCGCCCGCGGTACGGCAAGGCCGCTGAGCGCGACGAGGACGGCCGCGGCGGCCAACGCCGTACCGCGGGCCACCCCGGCCCGGGTTGGGCGCGTCGGGCGCCACACGGCGGCCACCAGCAGTCCGCCGGAAAGGGCCACGCCGAACGTGACGAGCGGGGCGCCGCCGAGCGCGGCGAGACCGGCCAGCGGACCGTCCTGCTGGCTGAACGCGAGCCGCCCCCACGGGAACCCGCCCCACGGCAGCCGGTCGCGCAGCGCCTCCTGCGCCACCCACAGGGTGCCGGTCAGGGGCGCCCACACCCACCGGTACGTGTCGACCAGCCGGCTGGCGGCCGCGGCGGCGCCACCGAGCAGCGCCACGTACAGCGCCTCGAACGCGGCGAGCACGATCGGCCACGGCCAGTGCCCGATGACGATGCTGGTCCAGCCGAGCAGCGGGACGAACAGGGCGAGGCCGGTGAGGAACCCGGCGAGCAGGCCGGTACGGAACCGGCGGCGGTGGCAGGCGGCGGCGAGCAGCGCCACCCCGATCGGCGCGCACCACCACTGCCCGTACGGGGGGAACGCGGCGAGTTGGGCGAGACCGCCGAGCGCCGCGGCGACCAGCGCGACCGGCAGCGGCAGGCCGCGTGGCGCGACACGCTGCGCTGGGCGGTCGGCGGGCGACGGCGCGTCGTTGGCGGCGTCGGCGGCGGCCGTCTCGGAGGTGGTCACGGCATCGATTGTGCCGTACCCGGCGGTGGCGGCCCCGCCCGCCGCGGGGCGTTACGGGTCCCGGGACGGAAGAGGGGCGCGGCTGATGCCGCGCCCCGCGCTCCCAGGCCCTTCCCGGCCGGTACGTTCGCAGAACGTTCCAGACGACCTTCGGACCGACCCGGTGTGGACTGGATGCCCATCCGTGGCCGTTGTCTACTGGCCGTTTGTACCCCCCTGGCCCGTACCGGTACGGCGACCGGTTCGCTCGCCCCGCCGACCCCCGCCCACGTAACCTGGCCGCCGTGATGACGCGACCTGTCACCACTTGCCCGCGGGCGGAGGGACGAAGTGAAGCCGAGCCGCCCCCCGAGGTAGGACAGATGGCACGGTACGCACCCGCCCCCCGAGGCTGTCAACCGGTACCGCCGAATCCGCCCGGACGCGGCCCGGAAGTCCACCTTGCGTCGGCGTGTCGTGACCTCGGGTGTGTCGGCCGTGGGCGGCGCCGGTGGCCGTTACGTGCGGGTCACAGGTCGTCCTGCCCGAGCTCGGTGCGGCCGTCGATGAGCTCCCGGGCGGCGTCGAGATGCCCGAGGTGACGGGCGGTCTCCTCGATCATGTGCAGCACGATGAACCGCAGGTCGGCGACCATGCCGACGGAGCCCTGGTTGTGTTGCCCGAGCGGCGGCGTGGACAGCGGTGTGGTGGCCAGCAGCGTGTTGGCGCGGGCGACCTGGTCGCGGTAGAAGCCGAACACCTGCTCCGGCGTACGGGTGCTGGTGAACGGGCCGTCCTCGTCGTCGTCCGGCCACGGCAGCGGGTCGGCGTGGCCGAGCGCGACCTGCCCGAACCAGTGCCGTTCGGCGTGGCCGAGGTGCTCGATCATCCCGAGCGGCGTCCAGCCGGACGGCAGGACCGGGGTGGTGAGCTGCCGGGTGTCGAGGCCGGCCACGACGGCCAGCACCCTGTCGCGTTGCGCGTCGAGAAACGTCAGCAGCGGCGCGTCGGTTGTCATGTGCGGCAGTGTGCCCGCCGGGTGTGACGTTTCAGCCGAGGTGAGTGGCGCCGAGCCGGGCCGCCGCGTACGGGTGGTCGGCGGCGAGCAGGCCCATCGCGGCCAGCACGTACCGGCGGTCGACGACGGCGGTCGCCCGGGTCGGCAGCGGGTACCCGCCGGCGTGGTCGGACAGCGCCGCGGACAGGACGGCCGGCCCGTCCGGGTCGTGCCGCAGCACACCGCCGGAGCCGACGAGCCGGCGTACCTGCCGCAGGTCGCGGCCGGGTCGGCGGCTGCCGTCGGCGCGACGCTCGCCGCGGGCGTGGCGGCGCAGCGCGACCGTCACCGCCAGCTCGGCGAGCCGCCGGTCGGTGTCGCGGTCGGCGGTGTCTTCGGGCAGCAGGCCGGGGTCGGCGGCGCGTACCGCGGCGGCGGCGGCGAGCGGGCCGTCGCCGGGGTGCAGCCGTTCGGCCGCGGCGGCGGCGACGATGCCGGGCGCGTTCCAGCGCATGCCCAGATCGCCCTCGACCGTACGGGAACGCCACAGGGTGCCGGCGACCTCGCGGCGCGGGCCGGACAGCTCGGGGTCGGGGCTGAGGATCGAGTACACGTCGGTGGTGGCGCCGCCGACGTCGACGACGATCACGTCCCCGGCGCCGGGGACCTCGCCTGCGCCGTCGGCGAACAGTTCGACCCCGGCGAGTACCGCGTCGGGGGTGGCGGCGCGGACCAGCGCCGCGAACCGGGGGCCGCGGGACAGTTTCTTGCCGCCGATGACGTGGCTGAGGAACACCTGCCGGATCGCGGCGCGGGCGCCGGCCGGGTTCAGCTCACCGATGCGGGGCAGCACGTTCGGCGCAGCGACCGTCGGTACGCCCCCGGTGGTGAGCGTCGCGAGCACCGCGTCAGTAGCGTCGGCGTTGCCGGCGACGACGACCGGGACCCGCAGCCGGGTACCGGCGAGCCGGTCCGCGTTGTTCAGCAGCACCTCCTGCTCCCCGCCGTCGGTGCCGCCGACCAGCAGCACCACGTCGGGCCGGCAGGCGCGCAGCGCGCCGACCGCGGCCCGGTCGAGCCGGCCGGCGGCGACGTGCACGACGCGGGCACCCGCCGACAGCCCGACCCGGTGCCCGGCGTCGGCGGTGACCAGCGGCTCGTACCCGACGACAGCGAGCCGCAGGCCACCGCCGGCCGACGAGCACACGTACTGGTCGGACAGGTCGGCGCCGGGCAGCGCCTCGGCCAGCCGGGCCAGGCACGCGTCGTACCCGTGCAGCTCGTCGGTGTCGACGGTGGTGCGGTGCTCGGCGGTCGCGGCCAGCTCCCCGGCGTCGACGTCGACGGCCACCAGCTTCGTGTACGTGGAGCCGACGTCACCGCAGACGGCGAGCCGCCGCGTCACGGCCGGGGCGGTACGACGACGGTGCCGACGGCGGTGACCGCGACGATCGGCTCGTCGAGCGCCTCGGCGGCGCTCTCCCCCGTCTCCGGCCGGCCGCGGCACACGACCCGGGAGGCGAACTCGATGCGCCGCGAGCGGCGGCCCGACGCGACCAGCGTGGCGGTCACCTCCAGCACGTCACCGGCCCGTACCGGCGCCTTGAACTGCACGTCGTCGTACGAGGCGAACAGGCCCTCGTCGCCGTCGGTGCGGATGCACAGCTCGGTGGCGGCGTCGCCGAACAGGCCCAGCGAGTACGCGCCGTCGACGAGGTTGCCGGCGTAGTGGGCGTGGGAGGCCGGCACGTACCGGCGGTGGGTGACGGTGATCGGCTCAGGCATGCGCGCGCTCCGTACGGCGGACGACGAGGGCGTCGACGAGGTAGCTGGCGACCTCGCCGGGAGTGGTGCCGCGGCCGAAGATGCGGTCCACGCCCAGCTCGCCGGCCATCAGCTCGTCGAAGCGGGGGCCGCCGGCGACCAGCAGCGGCCGCTTCTCGGCCGGGAACGCCTCCCGGAACGCGGCGGACAGCTCCCGCACGTTCGACAGGTGCGCGTCGCGCTGGGTGACGACCTGGGAGACGAGGACGGCGTCGGCGCGTTCCTCCCGGGCCCGTTCCACCAGGTCCGGCACCGGCACCTGGGCGCCGAGGTTGACCACCTTCATCTCCCGGTAGTACTCCAGGCCCTTGTGGCCGGCGGTGCCCTTGACGTTGAGGATCGCGTCGATGCCGACGGTGTGCGCGTCGGTGCCGATGCAGGCGCCGACCACCGCGAGCTTGCGCCGCAGCCGCTTGCGGATGGCCTGGTTGGCCTGCGCCGCGGTCAGCTCCGGGAAGTCCCGTTCGACCACGCGTACCTTCGACAGGTCGACGAGGTGGTTGACGGTGCCGTACACGACGAAGAACGTGAAGTCGGGTCCCATCGGCTTGGCGTGTACGACCATCGCCTGCTCGATGCCCATCTTCGCGGCGAGCTGCGCGGCGGCGCCCTCGGCCGTCTTGTCGTGCGGGATCGGCAGGGTGAACGACACCTGCACCATCCCGTCGCCGGTGGTGTCGCCGTACGGGCGGACGATGTGGCCGGCCATCAGCCCTCCTCCAGCAGTTCGGTCGCCGGGTTGTAGTAGGCGGCGTCCTTCGCGGCGACACCCGACAGGCCCTTCCCGCCGGTCGGTGGCCGTTTCATGATGCCGAACGTGCCCTCGCCGATCGCCTCCAGCAGGCCCCGCTCGTCGATGCGTTCCAGCAGGGTGATCGCCTCGTCGAGGACCTGGTGCGCGCGGCTCTGGATGAACCCGCCGGGCGCGGGGACGAAGTCCTCGGACAGGTTGCCGGCGGCGCCCAGCACGTACCGGACATTGTGCAGGGCGATGTCGCGGTCGGACAGCCACGGGGTGACCACGGCCTCGGTCATCATCCCGACCAGCAGGATCGACTGGCCGGTCAGGGTGCCGGCCAGGTTGAAGAACCCGTCGAGCAGGTTGCCGCGGAACACGTCGCCGGTCATGTGCTTGGTCGGCGGCATCCACTTCAGCGGCGCGTGCGGGAACAGCTCCCGGGCCAGCAGCGCGTGCGCCAGCTCCAGCCGGAACGAGTCCGGCAGGGCCGGGTTGATCTCGAACGCGTGCCCCAGCCCCAGCTGCCAGTCGGCCAGGCCCGCCTCCTTGCCGAAGTACTCGTTGAGCAGCTGGGAGACGGTGACCGTGTGCGCCTCGTCGACGGCGTCGGCGGTGGTGAGGTAGTTGTCCTCGCCGGTGTTGATGATGATCCCGGCGCGGGCGTGCACCTGCCGGGAGAACCGCTGGTCGACGAACGTGCGGATCGGGTTGATGTCGCGGAACAGGATCCCGTACATGGAGTCGTTGAGCATCATGTCGAGGCGTTCCATGCCGGCCAGCGCCGCGATCTCCGGCATGCACAGCCCCGACGCGTAGTTGGTGAGCCGGATGTAGCGCCCGAGCTGTTTGGACGTGTCGTCCAGCGCGGCGCGCATCAGCCGGAAGTTCTCCTGCGTCGCGTACGTACCGGCGAAACCCTCCCGGGTGGCGCCCTCGGGTACGTAGTCGAGCAGCGACTGGCCGGTGGAGCGGATCACGGCGATGATGTCCGCGCCCTCCCGGGCCGCGGCCTGCGCCTGCGGGATGTCCTCGTAGATGTCGCCGGTCGCGACGATCAGGTAGATCCACGGCTTCGGCGGATCGCCCAGCCGGCGGAGCATCCGGTCGCGCTCCCGCCGGTTGGCGTCGATGCGCTTGACGCCGCCGCCGACGACCTTCCTCGCGGCGCTTCGTGCGCGGGTGGCGTCACGTCGCTCCGGGATCCGGAACGACACGCCACCTGCCGCCGCCTTCTGCGCGAGCACGCTCAGGTCGGCGTGGTCGCCCTGCAGCAGGGCGTCCCACACCGGCAGGGCGACGCCGTGCTCCAGCCCCACGTCGGCTCGGACCACGTCGACGAGACGGTTGACCCAGGGCGTGCCCTCGGCGTCGGCCCCCTCGAGACCGGCGAGGCGCAGGGT
>DASXWQ010000034.1:0-41396 GCA_036503555.1 Actinocatenispora sp. | reverse complement strand
CGTGCTGATCCCGCGTGGCGGCGCCAGCCTGATCCGTACTGTGGTGGAGGAGTCGACGGTGCCGGTGATCGAGACCGGCGTCGGCAACTGCCATGTGTACGTCGATGCCGACGCCGACCTCGACGACGCGCTCGCGATCGTCGTCAACGGCAAGACAGGACGTCCGTCGGTGTGCTGCTCGACAGAGACGGTACTGATCCACACAGCGGTGGCCGAGCAGTTCTGCACCGTGTTGCTTCCGGCCCTCGACGAGGCGGGCGTCACCGTCCACGGCGACGAGTCCGTTGCGGTGCAAGGGAAACGACTGGGCGTCCCGGTGCTGCCGGCGACGGAGAAGGACTGGTGCGAGGAGTACCTGTCGCTCGATCTCGCGGTCGCGGAGGTGTCGAGCCTCGACGCCGCCGTCGACCATATCCGGCGCTACTCCTCGGGTCACTCCGAGGCCATCGTCACTGACTCGCAGTTCGCGGCGCGTACGTTCGTCGCCCGTGTCGACGCCGCGGCCGTACTCGTCAACGCGTCGACCTGGTTCGTCGACGGCGGCGAGTTCGGCTTCGGCGCCGAGATCGGCATCTCCACGCAGAAGCTGCACGCCCGCGGCCCGATGGGCCTGCCCGAGCTGACCAGCACCAAGTACGTCGTCACCGGCGCCGGTCACATCCGCTAGCGCGGTGCGCGACACCATTCCCAGCTGCCGAGTGCCTGCCTGACACGCGCCCGCCCCGGCTGAGCCGTGCGCGCAGTCGTTCAGCCGAGCTGCGCCACCACAAGACCGTCGAGCGTTGCCGCGGCGCGAGCCGTCGGGTACCGGTCGCGCAGTGCGGCGCGCAGGTCCCCGGCGAGCGGGGCGAGCAGCACATGCGCGAGGTACTCGTGGTCGAGTTCGGGCCGGGCGGCGCGCAGCAGGATCGCGACGTGCCGGTGCCAGAAGCGGTATGCGCCGATCCGGTAGCGCGCGCCGGGGCTGGCGGTCTCCGACACCCGGATCAGGTCGAGATGGGTGTCGAGGAACTCGGCGTACGCGGTGAGGAACGCGCGGAGGCGTTCGGTCGGCGGCGCGCCCGGTCCGAGCGGCGGCGGTCCGCTCAGGATCGCTTGTTGGAGAACGGTCTCGCGCGCGTCGAGGACGGCGACGGCGAGTCCGGACTTGTCTCCGAACCGCCGGAACAGCGTGCCCTTGCCGACACCCGCCGCTGTGGCGACGGCATCCATCGACACGGCAGTGACGCCTTGCTCGTCGAACAGGCGCTCGGCGGCGTCGAGGATCTTCGCCCGGTTGCGTGCCGCGTCGGCGCGGGTCGCCGTGGCCGGCGTGGGCGCGGCGAGGCGCAGTAGTTCGCCATCGTCGCTTGCAGAAGCGGACCGCGGTCCGTTAATGTCGGTCATCGTAAGTGGACTGTAGTCCGATTGACCGGAGGAACGCCACCCATGACCGCACTGATCACCCGCGACGAGCTGCGCGCCGCCATCGACGCGGGTGCCGTCACCGTCGTCGACGCGCTTGGCGGCGCGTACTGGGAGAAGCAGCACCTGCCTGGAGCGGTGCCCCTCGTCGAGGCTGACGTTGTCCAGCGGGCGGCCGAGCTGCTGCCCGACCGCACGGCCGCGATCGCCGTCTACTGCTCGAACCCTGCCTGTGGAAACAGTCAGGCGGTGGCCGCCGCGCTGCACCGGCTGGGATACACCGACGTGCGCAAGTATCGAGAGGGTATCGAGGACTGGGTCGCCGCTGGGCTGGCCACCGAGACCGGGCCGGTAGGGGAACGTCCCGCGGTGAGGAGACTCGACGGCGTTGCCGTGCCGACCGCGGGAACGTGGCGGATCGATCCCGGGCACGCCGAAGTGGCGTTCATCGGCCGGCACTTCATGATCACGAAGGTCCGCGGCCGTTTCACCGGGGTGGACGGCGCCGTGGTCATTGCCGAGGACCCGAACCGCTCCGCCGTACAGGTGACGATCGACATGGCGAGCGTCGAGTCTGGCGACACGACCCGCGACGACCATCTGAGGTCCGCCGATCTGTTCGACGTGGAGAAGTACCCGACCGCGACGTTCACGAGTACCGAGGTGCGCTGGCGGGGAAGCGAGGGCGCGGTCACTGGTGACCTGACCATCCACGGCGTCACTCGAAGCGTGACGCTCGCGGCGGCCTTCTCCGGGCACGTAAGGGATCCGTGGGGCAAGGACCGCGCCGTCTTCTCGGCAACCACCACGGTCAATCGCGAGGACTTCGGGCTCACCTGGAACATGGTCCTCGACAGTGGAAGCCTGCTCGTCTCCCGGGAGATTGCCCTCGAGATCGAGGTCGAGACCGTTCTCGAAGGCTGAGTTCGCCGTGCGGCCGGGGCGGTGGTGTCGAGCTGGCCGACACCGCAGCCCCGGCGCAGCAGGACCGAGGTGGAGGCGAACCAGCCGCCCCTGCAACGACCGTCGCAGGGATGGTTCGGTGCCGCAACGACCGCGCGCTCATCGGTCTGGGCGCTTCCGCGCATCCTGGTCACTACCCTGGCCGAGCATCGCTGCGATCCCGTCAAGGATCCGTGGCAGTCC
This sequence comes from Actinocatenispora sp., assembly GCA_036503555.1. GTDB lineage: Bacteria > Actinomycetota > Actinomycetes > Mycobacteriales > Micromonosporaceae > Actinocatenispora. The sequence continues at coordinate 38,846 of DASXWQ010000034.1, read as the reverse complement.
GAACTCGAAGATGGCTTGCGGCTCGGACGCGGCAAGGGAGTCGGCGTCGAACTGGGCGATCATGGGTAGGTGATGATCGCGCAAGGCCGCTGTGATCGCGGGGCGGCGCTCCGCCAGCCATTGGCGGCGGTCGTGCCCGGAGTCGCGAGAAGCCCGGACCTCCTGAGCGAGGGTCAGCGCGGCGCCCTGAATGAACGTGCTGACCATGATGGCGACGCTGGCCATCGCGGGCAGGCTGATGCCCTCGGCCTGGATCGCGCGGATCCTCCAGTCCGTGTAGGCCATGAGGTGCGGCGCGATCGGAGGGCGTGTCGTGGAGGCGACGAGGGCTGCCACCCACGGGTGTTCCAGGTAGATCGACCATTCGTACCGCGCGGAGAGCTGAAGCCGGGCGCGCCATCCGTCGGGCCCGGGCTCGGGTAGCGGCCGCGCACTGAAGAGTGCATCCACCATCAGGTCCACGAGTTCGTCACGGTGCCGGACGTACCGGTAGAGCGACATGGCTCCGGCGTCGAGCCGAGCTGCCACGCGGCGCATCGACAGACCCTCGACGCCTTCGGCGTCGGAGATCTCGACCGCCGCGGCGACGATCCGTTCAATGCTGAGACTCTGCCCGGCGGAGACCGTCGACGCGGGCGGCACGGTGGCTTCGTGCGTCTCCACCCGCCGCTGCCGATAGGCGCGCGCTTGACAGGCGCGGGAGCAGTAGCGGCGCGGTCGTCCGCGGAGCTTGGTCGCGACCTGCTGGTGGCACTGCTCGCAGCTCGCCATCGAGACTCCTTTTCGTCACAGTCACCGGTGCGTGTTGAAATCTACCCCGAGAAGGCAAGTGCGGGATGGGGATACCCCCAGTCTTAAGTAGGGGGACTGCTCTCCTCTTTTCAACACGAGTCGTGAGTACGGTGAACGCCATGGCTCGTACACTGCACGCATCGTTCGTCAACCAGACCCAACCAGCGGGCTCAGGCCCGGCGGTGGAACTCCGCCACGTCACTCGCCGATACGGCGCCGGCAGCAGCGCGGTCACCGCCCTCGACGCTGTCACGCTGCGCTTTCCGCGCGGCACGTTCACCGCGGTGATGGGACCGTCCGGCTCGGGCAAGTCGAGCCTGTTGCACTGTGCCGCTGGCCTGGACCGACCCAACTCCGGCACGGTCCTGGTCGACGGGATGGACCTGACCACCTTGGACGAGACGGCGCTGACGCGGTTCCGACGCGACCGAATGGGCTTCGTCTTCCAGGCGTTCAACCTCGTGCCGACGCTGACGGTGGAACAGAACGTGGTGCTGCCACTGGACCTCGCCGGCCGCCGCGCGGACCGCGCCGAGGTACGCCGGCTGCTGGCCCGGCTGGGGCTGGGTGAGCGCCTCGACCATCGACCGGCGCAGTTGTCGGGCGGCCAGCAGCAGCGGGTCGCGATCGCTCGCGCTCTTCTCACGCGGCCAACCGTGGTCTTCGCCGACGAACCGACCGGCGCACTCGACACCAGAACCGCCCGCGAGGTACTCGATCTGCTCCGTGGGGCGGTGTCAGCCACACGGCAGACGATCGTCATGGTGACGCACGATCCGGTGGCCGCCGCGCATGCCGACGCGGTCGTGTTCTTCGCCGATGGCCGCCCCGTAGACACGATGCTTCGGCCTGACCCGGCACAGGTGGCGGCGCGGATGGCAACGTTGGGCGGTGAGCGGTGATGCTTCGTTTCGCCATTCGCGCTGTGCGGGCCCGGGCCCTGTCGTACGTGCCGTCTGCGGCCGTCGTACTCGTCGGCGCGGCGCTGTTGACCGCGTTCGGCGCGCTGTACGAGACCGGCACCTCAGCTACCGGCCACGACCACACCACTCTGACGCTTCTGCCGCTGATCCTCGGTGGTTGGACGCTGGCGATCGTGGCGTACGGAATCGTCTCCACCGTCGCGCTCTCGATCCAGCAGCGTGAGCGGGAAACCGCGCTCCTGCGAACCATCGCAGCGACTCCAGGTCAGGTCCGGCGTGGACTGATCGCCGAAGTGCTCGTCGTCGCGGCGCCGGCGGTGTTGGGTGGCTTGCTGCCGGGTCTCTTGATCGGACGTGGAATCCTTGCCGCACTGTCGGCCTTCGGCGCGGTCGGCCCCGTGTCCGCGCACACGGGTTGGCGCAGCATGGTCGTCGGCACTGTTACCGCACTCGGCGCCGCCCTCGCGGCTGCGATCGTCGCCAGCCGTCGAGCGGCCAGGATATCTCCAGTACGAGCACTGGCCGCGGCGGGCGACGCCCCCGCCCGCACCGTGCTGGGCAAGCCCCGCGCAGTCGCGGCGTTGGCGCTCTTCAGCGTTGGCCTCGTGATGGGCGTGACCACGCTGTTCATGCCTGACGGTCCGCTGCTGTCGAGCACGGCCGGACCGGGCGGCGTGGCCGCGGCGGTCGGACTCGCTCTCGTATGCCCAGTGGTGGCACGCTCATCGCGACTCCTCGCAGTGCTGGCGCGGGGGGCGGGACGCCTCGGCGCACGCAACATGGCTGCTCGCGCAACCGCCACGGCCGCGGTGATCAGTCCGTTGGTACTGCTGGTCGGGATCGCAGCAGGAACGCTGTACATGCAGAGCACGGAGGACAGCCTCGGCGAGACCGGAAGCGATGCGTCGCGGATCGCCCCGGTCAACTACCTCGTCGTCCTCATGATCACGGCCTTCGCCCTGATCGCTGCCGGCAACGCTCTCATCGCGGCGACTCGACATCGGGGCCCCGAACTCAGGCTTCTGCGACTCGTCGGCGCCACGCGCGGGCAGGTCCTACGCATGATCGCGTTCGAGTCGACGGTCAGCGCCGTTCTCGCCCTGCTGTTGGGTACCGTCGCCGCGGCCGTCATGGCCGTTCCCTACAGCGTCGTTCGGATCGGCTCGCCCGTACCTGCCGGCTCGCCATGGATCTACGCCGGCACCAGCGCAGCCGTGCTGATCATCAGCGTGGCCGTCGCCGTCGGAACCGCGACGCGCCTCACTCGCCTGCCCAGCGCGCACTCCCACGGATGACGTGCCGCGGTGCCTCGCGTCAGGCGACGGTCCGAAGGCCGTGAGCGGTGTTGTTCAGCCGGGCACCGCCGGACTCGGTCACCACGACGATGTCTTCGATGCGTACGCCGAAGCGGCCAGGCAGGTAGACGCCAGGCTCGAGAGAAAAGCACATCCCCGGTACCAGCTCGTGCTTGTCGCCCGCCACGATGTACGGAGGTTCATGTGTGGTGAGACCGATCCCGTGGCCCGTGCGGTGGATGAAGTAGTCCCCATAACCCGCCGCGGTGATGATGTCGCGCGCCACCGAGTCGATCTCCTCGCATGTCACGCCAGGTGAGACCGCCTCGAACGCCGCCTGTTGCGCGGTTCGGACAAGCTCGTGGACCTCACAGACCTCAGGGTCCGGTTGCCCGACGTGGACTGTCCGTGTTGTGTCGGAACCGTAGCCCCCGCTGAGTCCACCGAAGTCCATGACGATCGTGTCGCCCACGCCTATCACCCGATCGCCGGAATCGTGGTGTGGACTCGCAGAGTTCGGACCTGACGCAACGATCGTGAAATCGACCTGCTCGTGCCCGTGTTCGCGGAGAAGCGAGTCGAGTGCGGCTGCGACGTCACGTTCCCGGCTACCGACGAACGACGTACTCGTCACCTTGTCGTAGACGGAATCCACCGCGGCTCCGGCGGCGGACAGCCGGGTCAGCTCCACGTCATCCTTGACCGCCCGCAACATGGGCAGAGCATCGGTCATCCCAACGTAGGAGCTACCCCGAACGGCCCGCTGGAGGCCCAGTAGATGCAGCGCCCAGGCCGAGTCGGAGATCGCGAAGCGCCGAGACGTCGGTAGTAGCCGGGCGACGGCCTCGTACGGGTCCGTTCCATCCCGCCAATCGACGTATCGGGGCGCCGCATCGACGCGCTCCGCGTCCGGGCGCTCCAGCGCCGGAACGACGAGGCTGGCCGCAGCACCCGGGGTGAGAACGAGTGCGGTGAGACGCTCACTTACTGTGGTTGGCCTGTAGCCCGTCAGATATGTCAGATCGGGTCCCGGGGTGACGACCACACCGGCGAAGCCGGCAGCCGTTGCCGCTGCCAACGCCCGAGTGCGGCGTTCATCGTAGGGCGAAACCGGATCTTCCCCGGCGTGACGTTTTCCTGCCGTACTCGACCTTCCATCGGGCATGAGGCGACCCCCACCTTCCGCATGAGATGGACCTGACGCTGAGCACTGAGACACTGATTCGCGCGGTGGAGACAGATCGGAACGAATCGTCCGCTCAACCGAGGCGAGAATACCGATCGTCAGATGACAGCGAGGGTCGCAGATGGCACTGCGACCGCTCCGACCGGTTGCATTGTGCTGTGTGAGGCTCGAAGGCCGGGACGCGAATCCGTGTCGTTCGTCGACGACGCACTGGTCCTGGAGGTCACCGGGCGACTACCGGACCGGAGAGCACGGCGTACGCATGGGAAGTGTGTCGCACGCGCGCCTGACGCAGGTACTCATCGAGAGAATCCTGTTGAGCGCGAAGAACGTCGATGCGCCTTGCTAGGCGGTGACGGTAATCCTCAACCGCGGCAAGGTGGCCGGCGTGGTCGACGGAACCGCCGTGACTCGCGTCGGTGGCGGATGACAAGACCTGAGAAATCAGCCGCACCGGCAGTCCCGCCGCCAGCAGGGAACGCACCACCGCGGCTCGATCGATGGTGGACCGACAGTAATCCCGGTAGCCGTTCTCGCAGCGACCAGGAACGATGAGGCCCTGATCCTCGTAGTACCGGAGTGATCGTGGGGTGACGCCCACCTCGCGGGAGGCTTCGCCGATCTTCACAGGCCAATCCAACGTCGTCGCGACGCAGGTTGTTCCCGCGAAGAGGTCGCTACTTGGGCCTCCCGGGCTACCTGCGCCGCCACGCACGTAGCCCGGGACGAAGGGGTATTTCGTCAGCAACCGGGACCGACAGCCGGGTCGTCGACCGGCAACGTCCCGGAAAGTGGCGTTGTCCTGCCCTGTGCCTGGTCGCGCACTCTGTTCTCGTTGCGAGAGGACGCTGACGCGGCCAGCACGAGCGCGATCGACAACAGACAGATCCCGACGATGACAATCGGGCGAGGGCGTTCGCCGAGAAAGACAACGCTGAGCGCCAACCCCGTCAACGGTTCCAGCAAGGTGAGAACGGAGGCCGTTGTCGCGTTGCTGCGCCGCAGACCTGCGTAGTACAGCGGGTAGGCGATGGCGGTGGGGACGGCGGCCAGTGCGACGACGGTCACGACCGCCGCTGGGCCGGGCAGAAAGACGAGCCTGCCGACGACCAAGGAAAGTGGTGCGAGCAGTAGCCCTCCCAGGGAGAAGCTGATTCCTGTCGCCGCAAGGTCGGTGAGGCCGCCAACAGGCCGCGCCATGATCACGTTGGCCGCGGCGAATCCCAACGCGGCCAATGCGGCAAGACCCGCGCCGACGAGCATCGTGGACATGCCCACGCCGGTCGGGGGAACACCCAACATCAGAGCGAGACCGACGAGCGCGAGCCCGATTGCCGCGACCACGGATCGAGCCATCCGACGTTGCCTGGTGACATGCTGCAATACGGACACCAACAGTGGAATGGCGCCGACCGTGATGAGCGTGGCGAGTCCTACCGGAATAACCATCGCAGACGTGTGGTAGCAGGACTGGTACACCGCCGTCAACGCTGACAACACCGTGATGCGGCGCCAGGCCGCGGCGCCTCGCGGCCACCGTGCCCGCCCGACCGCGAGTACGGCGAGAAGGAGGGCACCGCCACCTGCCAGCCGGTAGCAGGCGACAGCGAGAGGCGACACGTGCGCGGTCGTGCCAAGAAACCGGGCAAGGATTCCGCCAGTACCGAACAACATTCCCGAAGCGATCAACTGAGGCAGGCCGGTCGTGCAACGACGCGAGAGCCGCCACGGGCGAATGGGAGACATCGAGATCCACTTCCTGCGACGAAACGATTGGGGTCGCGGAAGCGAGGCGGCACCGTGTTGATGCACGGGATCTGCGCACAGACATCTGGCGCGCCGACCTCGGTCGGCACGCCAGCTCACCGCCTCGCTAGACGCGCGGCGGCGCAGTGATGCGTGTCTGCCCGAACATGCGCTCCAACCTAGAGGCCGCGTCACCCGACGCAAGAGAGTTTTGCGACCGCCACGCTCGGTGGCTCTCTCGCCGGAGCAGAAAGCTAACGCCAGGGGTCGAGTGCGTGCTTTCCGCTCGTCTCGCCGGCCTCGAGCTGGCGAAGCACCGCAGGTCCCGTGGCGAGAGGGTGTACGTGGGGGGAACCCGGCACGTAGACCCCCTGAGCGATGAGGGCGTGGATCTCGGCCAGCACGGACTGGTAGATCGACGGCGCCTTCGTTGCCAGTGCCCCGATGTGCAAGCCCTTGACCTGTGTCTGATGACTGAACACCAGCTCGTGCGTGCTCAGGAACGCATCGCCGGACGCCGCACCGAACACCACGATGCGCCCGGTGAAGGGCTTGACGACCGCCAGGCTGGCGTTGAAGGTCGCACGCCCCACCGACTCCAGGACCAGATCCACGCCGTCGGTGAGACGGCCGATCTGGTCCGCGAGGTCGGCGTCGGCGCTGTCGAGTACGTCGTCGGCGCCCAGGGCACGCACGATCTCGTGCTTGCCCGCCGACGCCGTCGCGATCACGCGTGCACCGTAGTGGCGAGCGAGGCGTACGGCGGACTGGCCGACACCCCCGGCCGCGGCGTGGACGAGCACCACGTCTCCCGGCTTGACCTCACCCAGCGGCTTCAACGCTGCCAGAGCGGTCGCCCAGTTGAGGACCATGCCCAGGGACCCAGCGTCGTCCCAGCCCGAGGGCACCTCCAGCACACCCGCCGCCGGCATCGTCATGTACTGGGCGAAAGCACCGGGCCCGGCGCCCACAACTCGGGTACCAAGCGGGAGCGGGCGAACGATCTGCGGGCCGACGCCCACGATCTCGCCGGCGGCCTCGAACCCAGCCACGTAGGGCGGCGTCGGTCCGCCGCCGTAGGTACCACGGGTCTGCATCACGTCCGCGAAGTTGATCCCGGCAGCGCCGACGCGGACCAGGTACTCGCCAGGCCCTGGTACCGGGCGCGGTGCATCAGTCACGAGGACCAGATCCTCAGGTCCCCGACGGGACTGCTGAACCAGCGCTCGCAGTGTCTGCTCCGGGGCGTCCTGTCCACTGATCTGCATGAGGCGAAGGTAGAAGCTTCACACCTGCGGCAAGGTCAAGCCGCACGCTGACAGGGCCGCCGCCGGCCGCACCGATGCTGCCGTCTCCGCATGGCGCAGCGGAGCCCACGGGCTTGCCCAACTCGCGTCCCGAACAGCGCGCACCGAGCGCCGTCCGGTCTCGACTGCTGCGCCCAGACCGGTTGGTGGGGCCGGCCACCATGGCGGGCATGAGAGCTGTGCCGCGACTGGTTCGCGTTGCCGTGTGGTGTGCCGTTCCGCTGGTCATGCTCGCCGCCGTGCTGCTGTCCCCGTTCGCGCTCACCGCGGTGACCGGGGGCGGCATCGACTGGGAGCGGGCGAGCGCCATCGGCCAGACGTACGGTGCGGCGTCCGCGATCCTGTCCGCGATCGCGCTGATCGGCGTCGGCGCATCGATCGTGCTGCAGGCCAGGGCAACCAACCAGGCCCGGACACAGGCCGTACGGCAGATGCACACCGATCTGATCAGGATGGCGCTGGACGACCCGGCGTACCTGCCGTGCTGGGGGATGGGCCCACGCACCGTCGGGCTCGACGAGCGGCAGGCCGGCTACATCAATCTGATCCTGTCCCACTGGCAGGCCCGCTGGGATCTCGGCCTGCTCGACGCACGGATCCTGCGCGTCCTGGTGGACGACCTGTTCCGCGCCGAGGCGCCACGGCTGTACTGGGCCGAATTCGGTGCGACCCGGGTGGACACCACCCATCGCGCGCGCCGCTCGATGCTGCAGATCGTCGACGAGCAGTACCGGAAGGCCGTCACCGCCGGCCCGCCGGAACGCCCCGCCGCGGTCGCGGCGCCGGACGCGACCGTACCCGCTCGCCGGTACGACACGGGCGCGGTGGTGGTGGCCGGCGGACTCGTTGCGCTGGGGGCGATCGCCGTCGGGATCGGCCTCCGGCGTCGTCCCGCCGGACGTCCCGCGCGCCGCTAGCGGACGCCGGGCGCCGCCCCTGACCGCTCACCCCGTCGTACCGGAGTGATCGGCCAGGGGCTGCCCGCACGGGACATCCGTCATCGCAGGCTAGGCGTCTTCGAGGATCTCCGCGAAGGCGATCGCCACGCCTCCCGTGGCGTACTCAAGGGTGGCGGCGACCAGCGGGCCCGCCTCCGCGGCGGCGGCGCTGGCCGCCGCGTAGTCGGTGAAGTACAGGTCCAACAGCCGGTACGCCGGGGTGGGGGTGCCGTCCTCCTTCGGCCAGACCTTCGAGCTCTGCAGTCGGGTCAGGCCGGGGAGCTTGCGCGCGAGCGCGAGCTGGTCGGGGTAGGCCGCCTCGAAGGCGTCCGGGTCGGTGGGGTTGGAGTAGACGAAGCTGATCTTGGTCGGCGTACCGTGCTCGGTCATGGACGGTCTCCCGGTCGTTGGCCTTGGCGGACACGAGTGAGTGGCACCGGACGCTGGCTGATGGCGTTAACGAGCGTCCGGACCACACGCCGCGTCGTCGCGGGAAGGTCCGGCCACGAACGAGTGCCGGCATGATCCCGGCCGCGTCGCCGTGGTCGCTCCACTCACTGCGAGTCGACCGTAGCCAGAGGGATGGGCAGCGACCATGACCGCTTCGCCGGGAGACTGTGCCGATCGTCCGGACGCCCCGGCCGACGTACCCCGGTCGCCGCGCGAGTCCGCCGATCCGCCGGCGACCGGGGACGCCCCGGCCGGCCTCGACGTCGGTGGGCAGACCGACGACCTGCTCTCGGCGCTGCTGCACAGCGTCCGGCTGAGCGGAGACCGCATCGTTGCGTACGCTCCGCCGCCGGTCTTCTCCGTCGGCTTCGCCGACACCGGCTGCCTGCACATCGTCGAAGCGGGCGACCTCGTGCTCCGGGTCGACGGGGACCCGGAGGCCAAGCACCTGAGCCGTGGCGACGTCGCCCTGCTCCCGCGCGGCGACCCGCACCACCTCAACGACGCACGCCGGGCCACGCCGCCGGCCGGGCGTACCGGCGCAACCGACGACGAGGTACGCGGGCCGGCGCGCTGGCTCTGCGGAACCTTCACCATCGGCGACCCGCGGGCGAGTCACCTGCTCGGGACCCTCCCGCCGGCGATCATCCTGGCTGGCGCCCACGGCCCGGCACTCGAAGGGCTCGACGTGGCCCGAAGGATGCTCGTCGTCGAGATGCAGGCGCCGTCGCAGGGATCGGCGGTGATGGTCGCCCGCATCCTCGACCTGATCTTCATCCAGATCCTGCGCGCCTGGGCCGCCGGCCCGTACGCCGAACCGAACTGGCTGGCCGGTGCGCTCGACCCGCAGACCGGTCCGGCCCTGAGCGCCATCCACCGGGATCCGGGCCACGACTGGACGGTCGAGGACCTGGCCCGCGCCTGTCACCTGTCCCGGTCGGCGTTCGCCGAGCGGTTCGTCGCGCACGTCGGGACACCACCGGCCACCTACCTCGCACGCGTACGCCTCGACACCGCTGCCGACCTGCTCCACACCACCTCCCGCACCGTCTCGCTCGTCGCGAAGAGCGTCGGGTACACCTCGGAGGCGGCGTTCAGCCGCGCGTTCCGGAACCGGTACGGCATGCCCCCGGTTCAGTGGCGACACAACACCGGGGCGAAACGGCCGGCGCATCCTCGCGAGCCGCGCCGGTAGCGTGGTCGCCGGCGTGCACACGGATGGAGGGCTCGTGATGACGGACTCGTGGACCGCGTGGCGGAAGTCGACCCGTAGCAACGCCTCGATGACCTGTGTCGAGGTCGCTCAACGCCGCGACGGCGCGGTGGGTGTCCGCGACAGCAAGCACGATGCGCCGGGGCCGATCCTGACCGTCTCACCGCCCGGGTGGCGGGCGTTCGTGGACGCCGTGCGCGCGGACGGTCTCCAACCGCCGGCCTGAAGCTCTCCGGCCCCACGGATCATGCTTGTCGGGTGTGCGTACGGTCTCGGTGTTGCGCCGGACCGGCCGGCGTTGTTCACGGTGTCGGCAGGTCGGCCCGCGTGACGATGCCGAGCTTGGGGAACGCCTTGTAGAGGTGGTTGGCGACCGTACGGGGGCTGAGGAAGAGCCGGGCGGCGATGTCGCGGTTGGACAGGCCCTGCGCGGCCAGCCGCGTGACCGCCTGTTCCTGCGGGGTCAGGACGGCCTTCGGCCCCGGCGTCGCCGCCGCCGGGGTGGTGGCGTCACCGGCCGCGGCGAGCTCGGCGCAGGCCCGCGCCGCCCACGGGGCGGCACCGAGCGGTTCGAAGACGTCGAGCGCCGCGCGCAGGTGCGTACGGGCGTCGACCTTGCGGCGGGAGCGGCGCAGCCATTCGCCGTACAGCAGGTGGGTGCGCGCCCGTTCGACGTCACGGCTGTCGGGTTCGTGCCGCTCCAGCGCGGCGAGGTAGAACCGCTCGGCGTCCGCGTCGGGCGCGAGCATGGCCCGACAGCGGAGTACCACCGCGTCCAGCCAGGGCTGCCGGACGCGGTCGGCCCAGTCGGCCAGGTACGCAAGGGCGTCGGCGGTGTGCTGCGTCCGGCCGAGCCGGACGGCCGCCTCGATGCGGTCCGGGATGCTGCGCCTGCCGGGCAGCTGGTGTCGCGCCGGCGATCGCGCGAGCGTGTCGAACCGGGAGATCGCCGCCTGCCAGCGACCGGCGCCGAGGTGCAGCAGGCCGTGCGCCCAGTGCGCCCAGGCGAGCCCGGGTGCCATCACGTCCGGCTCGGGTACGGCGAGAGCGTCGTCGGCGTACGTGTGGCAGTCGTCGGCGTCACCCCGAAGCGCCGCCAGTACGGCGAGGACGCCGCTGATGTCGGCGGCCAGGGTGTCGTGGCCGGCGGCGCGGGCGATGCGTACGCCCTCCTCGGCGGTGTCGCGGGCTTCGGCGTGCCGGCCGTGGAAGAGCTGCGAGCGCGCCACGCAGGACAGTACGGGTGGCAGTTGGCCGAGCCAGCCCCGCTCCCGGTGGTTGCGGAGCAGGTCGGTGGCGACCCGGTGCGCCTCGGCGTCCTGGCCGGTGGCCTGGAGCGCCGTGGCGGCGACGAGGATGAGCCGGTCGGGCCCGCCGTAGCCGGTGTCGCGCGCGTCGGTGACGAGCGCGGCGAGGCGGTCGGGGTTCGTGTCGTCGACCGCGTCCCGGACGCACCACACCAGCAGTCGTACGACGGGCGAGAGCGGGTCGTCGGGCGCGAGCGGCAGGGCGGCGATGCGCTCGGCGGCGTCGGTCACCTGCGGCGCGCCGAGGTACCAGCCGACGTGCACGGCGTCGAGCAGCAGGTCGGCCGCCCGGCGCGGGTCGTCGGCGGCGACCATCGAGGCCGCGTTGACCAGCAGCCGACGCGACTCCGGCAACGAGCCACGGTAGAAGGCGGCGGTACCCTGCGCGCCAGCCAACCGGCTGCGCAGGACGAGGTCGGTGGTGTGGGCACCGGCCCGTGTCGCGAGGTCGGTCGCGCGCCGCAGGTCGCCGCCGTTGAGCGCCGCTTCGGCGGCCAGGGCGAGGCGTTGGGCGCGCCGCTCGCCGGGCGGGGTGAGCTGCGCGGCCCGCTCGTGCGCGGACACCGCCGCGGCGTACCCGCCGGCCGCTGCGGTTCGTGCCAGCTCCGCGGCGATGTCCTCGTCGGGTTCGGTGGCCGTGGCGGCCCGGTGCCAGGCCCGACGCTCGGCGTCGTCCGGACCGTCCAGCGTCGCGGCGAGCGCCTCGTGGGCGTCCACGCGCTGGCGGTGCGAGGCCGACGCGTACACCGCCGCGCGGACGAGGGGATGCCGGAACGTCACGACGGCGAGATCCGCGCGCACCAGCCCGGACCGCTCGGCCGGCTCCAGGTCGGCCGGTCCCGCCCCGAGCCGCGCACCCGCTCGCAGTACCACGTCGAGGTCACCGGCGTCGTGTGCCGCCGCGACGACGAGCAGGCTGCGGGTGGCGTCGGGCAGCCTGCCGACCCGACCGGCGAACGCCTCGCGCAGGCGGTCGGTGAGCGGCAGCGCCGCCGGCCCGGGCCGCACGTCGCCGGCCCGGACGTCCGCCAGCGCAGTGGGCAGCTCCGTGATGGCCAGCGGGTTGCCGCCCGCCTCGGTCAACACCCTGCGGCGCAGGTCCGGCGCCAGGTCCTGGTCGTGTTCGTCGAGCAGCATGGTGGCCGCCGACGGATCCAGGCCACCGAGCCGCAGCTCGGGCAACCCGGACCCGGTGAAGGCACTCTCGGTGTCACGGGCGGCGAACACCATCACGACGCCCTCCGTACCCAACCGGCGGGCGGCGAAGAGGAGCGCCTGCGCCGACGCCGGGTCCAGCCCGTGCGCGTCGTCGACCAGGCACAGCAGGGGGCCGTCCTCGGCCAGCTCGGACAGCAGCGACAGCACCGCCAGGCCGACCAGCAGCCGGTCCACCGGCTCCTGGCCGGTACCGGCGGTCAGCCCGAACACCCCCTGCAACGCGGCCCGCTGCGGCTCCGGCAGGCCGGCGAGACGATCCACCGCCGGTCGCAGCAGCAGGTGCAGCCCGGCGAAGGGCAGGTCGACCTCGGACTCGACCCCGGCGCCGCGCAGTACCCGCCAGTCCGCCGCGGCGTGCGCGGCGTACGCCAGCAGTGCGGTCTTCCCGATGCCCGGTTCACCGCGAACGATCAGCGCGCTGCTGGCCTGCTCGTACGCACCGTCGAGTAGTCGGTCGATGACCGACAGTTCGGCAGCGCGTCCGTGCAACATGCTGCGCACCGTACTCAGGGCGGCTCCCGGCCACGAAGGCACGTACTCATGCCGTGACGGATTCGACCGCGACGGGTGCCCGCATAGCATCGTGACCAGCACATGAACACGACGAGCTCCGGTATGCGGACGGCCCGCCCACCCGGGCCCGACGCGACCCGGCCGACACGGACCAACGGCCCGGTGGTGCCGTCCCGTCCCGAACCCCGCCGTTTGCCCGCAGAACCCCCTGGAGGTGGTGACGATGCTGTTTCGCCCGGTGGCGCAGGCCGACCTCGACCGCGCCCTGTCGGTCCCGGCCGGCGAGCCCGTCTGGTGCCTGCCGGCCGACCAGTACCGCGCCGAGCTCGACCTGCACCGGTACCGGCCGGAGTGGACCTGGGTCGCCGAGGACGGTGACCGACTCCTGGCCCGCGCCGTGTGGTGGGGCCAGGCCGACAGCACGTACCCGCTGGCGTTGGACTGCCTGCGTACCGACGACCGGGTCGCCGACCGGGCCGCCCTGGCCGCCGACCTGCTCAGCGCGGCGCACCGGGCCTTCCTGCGTACGGGAGCGCCACGGCCGCCGTCCTACAACGTCATGCGGCTGCCCGGCGCCTGGCGGGACGCACCGGCGACCGCCGCCGCGGTGGCCTGGCGGCAGGAGGCCGCCCGCCGCGCCGGGCTGACCGTCGAGGTGGAGCGACTCCAGTACGAGTGGACTCCCGACGCGGGTGTCCCGGAGCCCGGCGGGCGGCTGGTGTTCTCCGCCGAGCCGGACGACGAGGTGTTCCTGCGGGCGCTGCTGCGGGTCGCCGAGGGCAGCCTCGACGCGCACACCCGGGAGGGGACGGCGGCCCACGGCGCGGAGGCCACCGCGCGCGAGGCGTTGCGGTTCTACCTGGACCGGCCGGGCAGGCGGGACTGGTGGCGCCTGGCGTACACGCCGAACGGCGAGCTGGCCGGGCTGGCCATCCCCTCGGCCACCCCGTACCACCGCAACGTCGGCTATCTCGGTGTCGTACCGGAGCTTCGCGGGCGCGGTCACGTTGCGGAGATCCTGGCCGAGATCACCCGCCGCCACGCCGAGGACGGGGCGGAGAAGATCACGGCCACCACCGACCTGGGCAACCGTCCGATGGCCGCGGCGTTCGAGCGTGCCGGCTACCGCAACACCGAGGTCCGGCTGATCCTGTCCACCCCCGAGTAAGAGCGAGCCCTGCCCGCGCAGCGCCGGCGCATCACGCGTCGTCCCGGCGTCCGTCGGGCGAGCCGCGACCCAGGTCCGTCGGGCACCGACGCTGACCCCCATGTCCGAAGAACCGCAACGCAAGGAAGGGACCACGGTGTCTCCTGACCCGATGACCATCCATCCGCTGGCCACCCAGGAACGGGTGGTGTTCCTCAAGCCACTGGTCAGCTCGCCGACGATCACCGTCGGCGAGTACACGTACTACGACGACCCCGACGGCGCGACCCGGTTCGAACGCCGCAACGTGCTCTACGCGTACGGCCCGGAGCGGCTGATCATCGGCCGGTACTGCGCGATCGCCACGGGCACGCGGTTCCTGATGGCCGGGGCCGCGCACCCGATGATGGGCGTGTCCACGTTCCCGTTCACCATGTTCGGCGGCGCGTGGGCCGAACGAACACTGGACATCGTGACCGGCATGCCCAGCCGCGGCGACACCGTCATCGGCAACGACGTCTGGCTCGGCCACCAGGTCACCGTCCTGCCCGGTGTCCGGATCGGCGACGGCGCCATCGTCGCGGCCGGCGCGGTGGTCACCGGCGACGTGCCGCCGTACACGATCGTCGGCGGGAACCCGGCCACACCGATCCGCCGGCGCTTCGACGACGCCGACGTCGAGCGGCTGCGCCGAGCCGCCTGGTGGGACTGGCCGGTCGAGCTCGTCACCGAACACGCCCACGTCATCATGGGCGGTACCCCGGCGGACGTCGCGCGCATCGCGGCCGAGCACGACCTGACGAAACCGGTATGACACCGGTGCCCACCGACGAGCGCGTGGCTCCCGACGCCGAGCCGTACGGATCCCTGCGGACGGCGTCGGAGACCGGTGCGCCCGCCCACACCACCCATCGGCACACCCTGAGCGAAAGGACGTCATGACGACCACACCCCGAACCATCGACGCCGAGTTCGACATCGACAGCTGGGACGAGGTCCCCTACCACGAACCGGCCGACGGCCCGAAGCTGACCAGGGTCACCATCCGCAAGACCTACCGCGGTGCGCTGGACGGCACGGGCGTCGCCGAGGTGCTGACAGCCCAGGGCGCCGCCGGCGCCGGCTACGTCGCGTCCGAACACATCCGGGCGACCCTGGAAGGCCGTACGGGAACGTTCGTGATCCAACACGGCGGGCTGGCCGACGGCGAGGACCAGAGCACCTTCGGCACCATCGTTCCGCGCTCGGGTACGGCGGAGCTTGTCGGGCTGTCCGGCCACGCCACCGAATCGCGCCAGGGTGTCCTCACCCTGACCTACGAGTTCGCCGACGGCCGCTGACGGTCATCGTCGTGCACCCGGTGTCCGCTTGAAGGCTCTGCGATCGCGGGTGGCCGCCGACGACGCGCGGAGTGGGGTCCACCGGTGGTCGCGGACGACGTGCGCACCGGCCTACCTGGGCCGCCTGTTCCGCATGACCAGGATGAAGACCAGCGCGACGATCGCGATTACCGCGAGGCCGCATCCGCCGACGAGCAGCAGATGCCACGGCCTGAGAGAACCCATGGCGTGGACCCTAGCGGCGGTACGCAAGGGGCCCCGACATGGCCTTCGTCCACTGGACCAGACCGCGGGCGCCACCAGCGCCCCGCGCCGGTCGCGGGGCTCACGACCGGCCCGGCGCTGGGCGCGGCTCAGCGCAGCCGTTGCGCCGGGTCGACCGCGCGGGGCGTGGTGTCGTGCGGCGGGTAGGGCCCGTTGCGCCAGGCGATCAGCCCGCAGGTCCCGGCGACGGCCACGGCGGCGGCGAGGACACCGGCCACCCACGCGTAGTCGACACGCCCGCCCGCCGCCCACACCACCAGGACACCGACCTCCCCGCCGACCAGGCCGGCGGCGAGCGCCAGCAGGATCCCGGCCCGTCGGGGCCGGGGGAGCAGCAACCGGCCCACGACGCCGATACCGCGGCGGAGTGGCGGAGCGAGCGCTGGACCACGCTGCACCACGCGGACGGTTCGGGGCGTGCGCTGGGGCTCCAGTTGTCGGAATCGCCCGCCGAGGCGCATCCGCGGATACACCTCGACCTGTTCGTCGACCGTGCCTCGGAGCGGGCGCGGGAGGTGGAGCGTCTGGTGGCGGCCGGCGCGAGTCGGGTCGAGTGGGACATGTACCCGCCGGATCCGGACTTCGTGGTCCTCGCCCATCCGGACGGAAACGCCTTCTGCGTGGTCATCTCAGCCACGCGTGACCGGCGATCCGGCTTGCGTCGAGGCCCGGCCGTGCCGGCCCGCCACGTGCGGTGCGCGGCCGGCGGTGCGGTCCGTCATCCCCGCAGGATCTTCTCCATCGGCTTTCCCTTTGCCAGCTCGTCGACCAGCTTGTCCAGGTAGCGGATCTCGCGCATGACCGGCTCCTCGACGTCCTCCACCCGGACGCCGCACACCGTGCCGGTGATCAGGGACCTGGCCGGGTTCGGGCGGGGGGCCTCCGCGAAGAACGTCTCGAAGTCCGCCTCGCGTGTCAGCTGCGCGTCGAGTTCCTCCTGGGTGTACCCGGTCAGCCACCGGACGACGTCGTCGACCTCGGCCCGCGTACGCCCGTGTCGTTCCACCTTCGACACGTAGTGCGGGTAGACGCTCGCGACGCTCGTCGTGTAGATCCGATGCTTGGCCATGCCGTGTCCCTCCCGCCGGCGACCCCGGCTCACGTCGCCACATCGTACTGACGCCGGCGGGTACGGTCCGCGGCTCGGCGAGCGGCACGCGTGTCGGCGCGGGCCGGCCGGGCCCACGCCGCGCGTCATGCCGTCACCTGTCGGCGGCGAGCCGGCCGGCCACGCCGAAGGAGTCGGTGGGGGTCTCCTCGATGAACACCATCACCGTCTCGGCCGGGATCTGGTACGTCTCGACCATCGCGTCGGTGATCTTCCGGATCAGGTCCCGCTTGAGCTCGACGGGACGGGGGCCCTGCTGGATGGTCACTGCGGGCATGGCTGCCTCCTGGTACGGGAGTGGTGTCGTTCGGCGGATGCCGTGACGCAGGACCAGTTCACCGCCATCGGCCCCGGGGACCAAGGCCCAGTCGGCCCGTAGACTCATCACGGATCGTGATGAATGGGGTGGGCATGGAGCTGAGGCAGGTCCGGTACTTCCTGACGGTCGCCGAGGAACTGCACTTCGGGCGCGCCGCCGAGCGGCTGCGCATCGTCCAGCCGACCGTCAGCCAGCAGGTACGCCGGCTGGAGCGGGAGTTCGGCCTGGACCTGTTCGACCGCACCACCCGTACCGTCACGCTGACCGCCGCGGGGCAGGCGTTCCTGCCCCGCGCCCGAGCCATCGTGGCGGCCGAGGACGCGGCGTTGGCGACGATGGCGGACGTACGCGCCGAGCAGCTCAGCATGCTGCGCCTGGGTACCAGCGCCGGTCTCGGCGCCCGCCTGGAGGTGCTGCTGGCGGACCTGGCCGAGCGGGCCCCGGACGTGATCGTCGAGTTGCACAGCGCCCCGTCCGCGGCGCGTCTGCAGGAGGTACGCGACGGCGACCTGGACGCCGCGTTCGTCCGCGGCACGGGGTACAGCCCGGGGCTGGACCTGATCCCGGTGTGGCGCGACGAGCTGGTCGTGGCGCTGCCGGCGTCGCACCCGCTGGCCGCCCGCGACCGGGTCGAGATCGCCGACCTGGCAACGGTTCCGCTGCGCATCGCGCCGCGCGACGCCAACCCGTACCTGGTGGACCTGGTGACGGACGCCTGCCGCGCGGCCGGCTTCGAGCCGGTGCTGGGTCCGGCGTTCACCACCGACCAGGACACTCTGGCGGCCATCGGCACCGGCAGGCCCACCTGGACGGTCTTCTACGCCGCGAAGGCCGCGACCCTGCCGACCGTCCGTACGGTCTTCCGCCCGTTCGCGCCGCCCGTACCCGCGTTGCAGACGTACCTTGCGGTCCGTCCCGCCACGCCGGCGCGCCGCCTGGCCCCGCTGCTCGACGCCTGCCGGGCGCAGCGGGCGTTCCCAGAGTCGACCGGCGGGTAGGGCGTCTGGTCCTGGGTTGTCAGCGGGCCGGCCCGGAGCGCTTTTGTTTTCGAAGCGGCGCTGTTAGCGTGCCGAGCGTGCATCTCAATTCGAAGCAATGCCCCCGGCTGCCCGACACACCCGGAGGACGGCGATGACGGATCTGCCCAGCCTGCGGCTGCGACGCGACGGCGGCGTGCTGCACGTCGAGATCGACCACCCGCCGATGAACCTCGTGGACTCCGGCCTGGTCGGTCAACTCGCGGAGCTGGTCACCGCCCTCGAACGCGATGCGGACACCCGGGTCGTCGTGTTCGGCAGCGCCGACCCGGACTACTTCCTCGCCCACTACGACGTCGAGGAACTACTGGGCCGGCCGGCGCCGACACCGGTTCGCGTCGGCGGCCTCAAGCCCTTCCACCAGCTGCTGGAGCGCTACCGTGCCCTGCCGCAGGTGACGATCGGCCGGATCGAGGGGCGGGCGCGAGGCGCCGGCAGCGAGTTCCTCCTCGCCCTGGACCTGCGGTTCGCCGCCGCCGGCCGGGCCGTACTCAGCCAGTTCGAGGTGGCGGTGGGCCTGCTGCCGGGCGGCGCCGGAACGCAGAACCTGCCGGCTCTCGTCGGCCGCGCCCGCGCACTGGAGATCATCTGTGCGGGAGCCGACGTCGACGCCGAGCGAGCCGAGCGGTACGGCTGGGTCAACCGCGCTCTGCCCCCCGACGAGCTCGCCGGGTTCGTCGACTCCGTGGCGAAGAGGATCGCGAGCCACCCGGCCGACGCGGTACGGCGCGCCAAGCGCAGCGTGGAGATGTCGGAGCGCGGTCGGTACGAGGGCCTGCGCGAGGAGGCCCAGTTGTTCGGTGAGTTGCTCGCGATGCCGGCAACCACGCGGCGGATCCGCGCCTTCCTCGCCGCGGGCGGCCAGACCCGTACCGGCGAGCTGGACATGGACGGACTGCTGGACGCGACCCGGGCCGACCACCGCGCCGGCTGATCCTCTCCCGTACCCGGCCTACTCCGGCCGGACATGGTTGCGCGGTCGGCGATGCGGGCCTGGTATGCGGGCGCGGGCGGTGTCGACGAGCAGGGACCGGAGTCGCCCGATACCGGGATCGGCGTCGTTGCTGACGCGGTTGACCGCGAAGAGGTGCCGTTCGACCGGCTGCGTGGTCCTGAGCAGGAGTACGTCCTGCGGGATCTCGCCGATCGTGAGGTACGGCATCAGCGCCACCCCGACGCCGGCGGCGACGAGTTCGAGCTGTGCCCCGAAGTCCATGGTCTGAGCGGCGAGCGTGGGTTGGAAGCCGGCGAGCCCGCACGCGCGTTCGACCATCTGGTAGCAGGTGCGCGGCCGGACCGGGGTGATCCAGCGACGGTGGGCCACGTCGGCGAGGTCGACGGGTTCGCGGGCGGCCGCCACCGGATCGTCGCGCCGAACGGCGAGCCGGACGGGTTCGCTGGCCAGCGGGGTGGCGGTTAGCCCGGACGGTACGTCCCGGGGCACGTTCGAGTACGAGTGGGTCACGGCCAGGTCGGTCTCGCCGGCGGCGAGCGCGGCGAGGGCGTCTTCGGGCTCGGGCGTGCTGAGGGTGAGCTCGATGCCTTCGCTCCTTTGAGCGAGACGGCGCCAGGCGTCGGCGACGAAGGTCCGCGCGGCCGACGGGAAGGCGGCGAGCCGGTAGGAGCCGACGGCGCCGCGGCGCAGGGCGTCGACCTCCAGTTCGGCGAGGGCGAGCCGGTCGAGGATGTCGTGGCCGTGGGTGGCGAGCAGCCGGCCCGCCGGCGTCAGCGCGAGGCGCCGACCTCGTCGTTCGGTGAGCGGGACACCGATCTCGCGTTCCAGCGCGGCCAGCTGGGTGGAGACCCCGGGCGCGCTCTGGCGCAGGTGCTCGGCGACCGCGCCGATCGTCCCCAGCCGGTGCAGCTCGGCGAGCATCCGCAGCTTCCGCACGTCGATCATAAACCCCAGGTTACTCAACCTCTCAGAAGAAGTAACTTGAACTGACTCATCGTCCCCGGAACGCTTGGCGCGTGACACAGCGAGCGTTTCTGGGCGCCGGCCTGTCCGTGGTGGTTCTGTGGGCCAGCGCGTTCCCTGCCATCCAGGTGGCCGCCCCGGTCCTCGGCGCGGCATGGCTCTCCGTCCTTCGCCTTGCGGTGGCGGCGCTCGCGTTGCTGACCGCCGCACCGTTCCTCGGCGTACGGGTACCGCGGGCCGGCGACCTGGGGCGGATCGTCGCCTGCGGGTTCTTCGGCATGACCGCCTACCAGCTGCTGCTCAACGCGGGGGAGGAGCACGTGCCGGCGGGTACCGCGAGCATGATCGTTGCGGCCGCGCCGCTGGTCTCGGTCGCGGTCGCGCGGCTCCTGCTCGCCGAACGGATCGGCACGTTCACGGTGCTCGGGTCGGCCGTGGCTCTCGCCGGCGTCGCCCTCGTCTGCCTGGCCCGCACCGGCGCCTCGTTCTCGACACCGGTCGTCGTGGTCGTTGCGGCGATGGTCGTGCAGGGCATCTACCACCCGCTGCAGAAGCCGCTCCTTCGTACCTACACCGGCCTCGAAGTCGCGACGTACGCCATGGTCGCCGGCACCGTCATGACGCTCCCCGCGCTGCTGTTCGCCGGCGGTGGCCCACGGCACGCCTCGGCGGAGGTGTGGGCCTCAGCGATCTTCCTCGGCGTCTTCCCGTCGGCGCTGGGCTTCGTCCTCTGGGCGTACGCCGTGGCCAGACTGCCGCTCGCCGTCTCGACCTCGCTGCTCTACCTCGTACCCCCCGCGGCCGTGCTCATCGCCTGGGGATGGCTGGGACAGCTGCCGACCGCCCTCGAACTGTGTGGCGGCGTGATCGTCATCGCCGGCGTCGTCCTCCTCTCGCAAGGCGGTCGGATCGCGCGGCGTCGGCGAAGGCGTTCCCGGCCCGTCAGCCCGGCCCCGTCCGCGGCTCGTACGTGACGGCGCCGAGCTCACGAACCTGCTCGTACCCGGCGGAACGGGCCATTGAGCCGCGTTCCCCGGGTCTTCTCGGTGGCGACGGCGGTGGCGGACAGGAGCGTCGCGGTGGCGAGGCCGCCCCAGAGGGCGGCCGGGCCGTGGGCGGCGACAGCGGTGATGACCGCCGGGGAGACGGCGAGGCCGAAGCCGGTGGAGAGCTGGAAGCGGGCGAGGGCGCGCCCCAGGACATGGGCCGGGGCGAGGGTGGTGACGAGCGCGGTGGCGCTGCCGGCATAGATGATCTCGCCGATCGTGCAGACCACGGACACCGCGGCGACGGCCGGGGCACCCCAGCCGTGCCCCACCGAGGTGGCCGCGAGAAAGCCGAGGTAGGACACCGTGAGTACCGCGCCGCCGAGAGCCAGCACCGCCCGCCGGGAGAACCGGGACATCAGGACCGTGACCGGAACCTGGAGGGTGACCACCAACACCGTGTTCGCCACGAAGATGACCGCCGACCACGCCGGGGATGCATGCAACTGGGTCACCAGGACCAGGGGGAGCGCCACTTCGGGGACGTTGAGGCAGAAGACGTAGACGACGTTGGCGGCCAGCAGGGTACGCATCCGTGGTGCGGGCCCGTCCTCCTCGCCCCGGGCGGGGGTCGCGGCCGGTTGCGCGTGCAGGTGCACCGACCACGTCAGGATCGCCGCGGCGAGATAGGCGAGCCCGGTGGCGGCCGCCATCGCCTGCAACGCGGTGGTACCGCCCGCCAGGCATGCGAGGGCC
The DNA here is from genome assembly GCA_036503555.1 of Actinocatenispora sp. Lineage (GTDB taxonomy): Bacteria > Actinomycetota > Actinomycetes > Mycobacteriales > Micromonosporaceae > Actinocatenispora. Next base: position 17,083 of record DASXWQ010000034.1, on the reverse strand, counting down.
AGGAGTCCGCCCATACCCTGACCGGCATTGCGCAGGGAACGACCCGCCGCGAGAGCGGCGTCGCGTTCGCGGCCGTGGGTGACCGTGGCCACGAGCGCCGCGTGGGCGGCCGGCCATGCCTGGTTGCCGATGCCGAGGAAGAGCGCCGCCGCCGCGAACAGCCAGACGTGCTCCGCGGGTGCGGCCAGCAGCACCGCCACGCCCAGCACCCGTACCAGCATCGATGCCGCCACGACCGTGCTGCGTGCGCCGCGGTCCAGCCATCGGCCCACGGCGGGCATGCAGACCAGACCCACGACGGCGCCGGTCGTCATGGCGATGCCGGTGGCCGGCGCGGACAACCCCAGCACCGTCACCCCGTACAGCAGCAGGAAGGGCCGCAGCAAACCGGTGCCGAGGGCGTCCACGGCCAGCGCGACCGCATAGCGGGGGCCGCCGGAGGCGCGGACCAGCGCGCGCGGCTGGAGCCTGGTGGTTGTTGCCATGGCGTCAACGGTGCGTTCGGCCGGCGGGCCGACCACGTCGGTTGACGAACACCGTCAATCGGCGTGGTCGTCGGCCCTCCGACCAGGGAGAATGAACAGATGCCGCTGAGGATCGACATCGGTGGTCCGCCGTCCGGGCGACTGCGGTTCGCCGCGTCCCCGCTGGCCGAGCTGACCGCCATGCTGCACGTGCTGGCCGAACCCGCGCACCACCCGCAGCTCGGCGGCTGGGCCGGGGACGTCTGGGCCGGGATGCGGCCGGAGCTGGCCGAGCGGCTCAGGGAGGCGGAGTTCCTCTGGCGGTCCTCCCGAGCCGACTTCCTGGTGCCCGCTCGCCCCCGGCTGACCCTCGCCGAGGAGTTGGACGACGTCGACCGGATCGACGACGAAATCTATGTGACCGCCGCGCTCGTCACCACGTGCGGCAGCAACCGGGTCCACTTCAACGCACCGTCGCCGCTCGGCGACGCGACGGCACGCGATCGGGCCCTGGACCTCGCCCAGGCCCGCGGCGCGCGCCAGGAGGACTTCGCGGAACGGCTGCTCGCGGACCCCGCAGCCGTACGGGCACGGGTGCGTCACACCCTCGAACAGTGCGCCGAAGCCTTCTTCGACGCCGCCTGGGCGGGCGTCGCCGTACAACTCGCCACCGACCTGCGGCTGAAGAACGACCTGCTGAAGCGGCAGGGCATCGGGGCGGCACTCGCGTCGGTCTCCGGCGCCGTCACCCTGGCGCCGGACGGTACCTGCATCGTCGTGGACAAGTTGCAGGACAAGGCGACCGCCGCGCACGGCACCGGGGTCACCTTCCTGCCCAGCGTCTTCGGCCACCCGCACCTGGTGGCGGTCCACGCGCCCGGGTGGCAGCCGGTGGTGCAGTACCCGGTTGCCGAGCCGAGCCCGTCGGAGCCGGTGTCGCTGGAAACGGTCACGCTACGGCTGGAGGCGCTGGCACATCCGGTACGGCTGCGGCTGCTGCGCACCCTGGCCCGCGGCCCGCACACCACCGGTGAGCTGGCCCACGCCTGGGAGCTGTCAGCCCCGGAGGTCTCCCGCCACCTCGCCGTACTGCGCCGCGCGGGCCTGCTGACGTCCCGACGGCAGGGCCGGTACGTCCGGTACACCGTCAACCTGGCCGACCTGACGGGGCTGGGGGGAGACCTGCTGGCGGCCATACTGCGCTGAGCCGCGTCGGTCCGTGAGAACGCTCAGGTGGTGTCGATCGAGGCCAGTACCGTCTCGCGGGCGTGGTGCAGGAGCCGCAACCCCTCGGCGGCCGCCGCCCGTACCTGGGTGTGGTCGGCCTGCTCGGGTCCGAGCAGGGCGATCACGGCGGCAGCCATGACCCGCTCGGGACCGTCGAGCGTGCGGTCGGGCGACAGCTGCGCGTCCAGGAAGCCCAGCAGCAGCGCCCGCACCGCGTACGCCTGCTCGTCCAGGGGCCAGTCGGTACGCGCGAGCCCGTGGCGGCGCCACACGGGCAGCACCATGTACATCAGGGCGCCAGGCCCGAGGCCGGTGATCAGTTCGCGGCTGCGCGGATGTTCGGCGAGTACGCCGAGCAGGTCGGAGTCGCGGGTGTGCAGCGCGCGTACGAAGGGGTGCTCCAGTCCGGTGGTGGCCAGCCGTGGGAACGGTCGATGCGGTCGGGCGAGGTCCGGTCGGCGGTCACCGCGTCGACGTAGCCGTCCAGCATGGCCAGGAAGTCCTGGTGGGCGGGTGCGGTCATGGCCGATCTCCGGTCTGCGTCGTGGCTGAGGCCGCCGCGTCGATGAACGCGGTCCAGTCCGGGTCGGAGAGGCTCAGGCGCGCACCCGCTTCGGCGACCGTGGCGGCGGCGCTGTCGAGAAGCCAGGACGCGGTGCGGAGCAGGGCTGCCGCGCTGGGCGGGTCCCGGCGTACCCCGGCCGGGGTGAGGTCCTGGTTGTCGAGCGCGTGTGCGGTGGCGGTGAGCAGGTGGGCGACCAGGTCGTAGGCGTTCGCGGCCGCGGTGGTGCGGGTGAGCGCCATGAGCCGGGGCCGCGCCGACTCGACCAGACCGGGTGTGAGCAGTGTGGTCAGCCGTGGCCATTCCGCGGCCATGTGGCCGGCGAGCCAGCGCGACAGCCGCCGGTACCGGTCGGCTGCCTGGCCGATCCTGGCCTTCATCGCGCTCAGCTCGGCCGGCTCGGTTTCGCCTTCCATGAACAGGATTCCGGTTGTCGCGACCACCGCCGGCTGGTTGAGGTCGGCGCAGCCGACGGCTCCGTGCGCCGGGTCGTCCCGGTCGATCTCGCTGTCCGCGGGGCTCGACCAGCGGTCCGCGAGCAGTTTGAGGGCGTTCGAGTCGCGTCGCCACGCCACCGCGTCTTCGAGCTTCAGGACGGAGTGGAATCGCTCGTGCTCGCGGTGCGCGCGGGCCACTGCCGGGTAGCCGGCGAGCTCCGCTGACGTCGGTTCACTGCTCATCGACTGGCACCTCGACCCCCTGCTTGCCGACCCGACCTCGTCCACGATGAGACATCCGCACTGACCAATCTCTGTCATACGGTCACCTCCCGACGCTACACGCACGTGTAGTGTTCAAGTCAAACGGACAGTAAGTTGGACCAGCGAATAGTCGGAGGCGAGCTGCGTGACCACCGGTCTGGATCCCGAGGACCTCACCGCGCGGGCGCGGATCAGGGAAGCCGCGCTGCGGCACTTCGGCGAGGTCGGGTTCGAGCGTGCGACGATCCGGGCGATCGCCGCGAGCGCCGGTGTGTCCTCGGGCCTGGTACGCCACCACTTCGGTTCCAAGCAGGCGTTGCGCGAGGCCTGCGACGCGCACCTGGCCAAGACGTTGCACCGGCTCAACGAGCAGGCGCTGGCCGACAGCCGAGCCGGCCGGACCGGGGACCTTCTCGCCGCCCGGGCCGCGGCCGTGCCCTACCAGGGGTACCTGGCGCGCGCCCTGGTGGACGGCGGGGCCGCGCAGGTCTTCGACGAGCTGACAGGCATGACGGAGCAGTGGCTCGCGATCCGCGACGGGGACCGGACCGACGTACCGGTGGCGGCGCGGGGGCGGGCGGCGGTGATCACCGCGATGTCGCTGGCCGCGATCGTGCTGCACGAGCACGTGTCCCGGGCGGCCGGCGTCGACATGCTCGGTCCCGACGGCGACCGGTTGCTCGCGCTCACCCTGATCGACCTGTACTCCCACCCGCTGCTCGATCCGGCCGACGCCGCGCGGGCGCGTGCCGCCCTCGTTCGCGAGTCCGATCACTGAGGAGAACCGGCATGGCTGAGCCACCCCCGATCAAGCCCGACCTGAACGGGGTCGAGGTGACCGCGTTCCTCACGCTGTACCAGCGCTGGCAGGACAACCAGCGGCGTACCCCGCTGTTGGACGACCGTTGGCCGGACCGGCTCGTTCCGCGGATCGACTTCGACTTCCACGAGTTCGACCGGATGGCGCCGTTCGGCGGATACTCCCTGACCGCCCTGCGTACCCGGGTGATGGACGACTGGATCCGGCGGTTCCTGGCCGACAACGACGATGCCGTCGTGATCGACCTCGGGGCCGGGCTCGACAGCCGCGTGTTCCGGGTCGACCCCGGCGCCGGCCACCACTGGTACGACGTGGACCTTCCGGCTGTCACCGGGCTCGCCGAACGGTTGCTTCCCGCCCGTGCCGGCCACACCCGCATCGGCGCCTCCGTCGTCGACGCCGGCTGGATCGACGCGATCCCGGGCGACCGGCCCGCGGTCGTCGTCGCCGACGGGCTGTTCGGCTTCCTGTCGGCGAGCGAGGCGGCGGGGCTGTTCCGGACGCTTGCGGACCACTTCACCCGCGGTGAGATCGTGTTCAACGCGTACGGGCCGATGATCCGGAAGAAGCGCGAGCCGGTGTTCGCGAAGTACGGGATCACGTTCGGCTGGACGATCGACCGGCCGGCCGATGTCGAGCTGCTCGACGGTCGCCTGCACCTGGCCGAGGAGGCCAGCCAGTTCCGGCACCCGTTGCTCGCTCAGACCTCTCGGTCCTGCCGGCTGATGTGCGCGTTGATCCGCTTGTCGCCCAGCGCGGCGCACGCCACCCGACTGCTGCGGTACCGCTTCTAGGGGCTGTCGGGACGGCCGCCGTGGCCAACTGACCAAATGAAGAATTTGGCCAGTTGGCCTGGATGGGTCTCGTGATGACCGACAACCCCGGCACGACCGCCCCGCCGCGGAAGGATCTCGTGACTCACGCGGCTCCCGTCCTGCCCGCGGGCGGCGAGATCCGGCAGGCGTTCCTCGCCCAGGGGTCCACAAGCGCTTCCATGACCAGGTCGACGCCGCCGACGCCGAGGCCGCCGGGACCCACTGAAACGGTGGCGGGCAAGGCATGTCGGGGCGCGGCCGGCGTCATCGGTACGCGCCGCAGGCGTCCACTGTGGAGGGTGGGAAAACCCGTTGCGGGCACGGCATAGCCTTCACGTCGTACGGACGGCTCGGCGACGGGATGGCGGGATGCGACGCGACGGCGTGGCCCGGACCGGATTGGCCGCGTTCGCCGCTCTGGTGGCGATCGGGGTGCTGGCGGGCTGCGTGTCCTCGGCGGACGGCGCGGCCCGTGGCGCGGGCGCCGGCGCCGGCCCCACCGCGGCGGGCGCGATCGCCAGCCCCACCACGCCGTACGAGACGCCCACGCCCACCGCCTCCCCGGGTGACGACGCGTCCGCCCGCGACCAGATCCTGTTCGAGTTGCAGTCCCGGGTCCTCGCCGAGGCAGGTACGCCCGGTGTCGTGTCCGGCTCCTGCGACGCCGCGATCCCGGGCAGCCGGGACCAGCAGGTCACCTGCACCGTGCGGTACGAGGATCTGCGGGTCGACTTCGCCGTCCGGGTCCGGGGCGGCCGGATGGTCTTCGGTTTCACCGCCACCCAGCGCCGTGCGCCGATCACCCGGGCCGGCGTCGTCGCCGCCTTCGCCCGCTACGCGTACGGGCTGGATCCGGGTGCCGCCACACCCGAGCCGGGCTCGGTGCACTGCGACGAGAGCCTGCCGGAGCGGGCCCTCGTCGGCTACGACACACCCACCCGGTACGCCTGCGCGTACCGGGTGGGCGGCACCGAGCCGGTGCGGGCGCGGGTCCGCGTCACCGAGCACGGGCCGCTGTTCGCTGACACCGTGCGTACCACCGACTGACCGGCGGTCAGACGAGCGCCGCGCCGAACACCCAGGGGGAGGTCTGCGCGATGAACTCGGTCGGGAAGCCGGGCGCGAAGTCGGTGGCCGCTTCCAGCCGCGCGCACTCCTCGGCCGACAGCCGGACGTCGAGCGCGCCGAGGTTGTCGCGGAGCTGGTCGGCCCGGCGGGCCCCGATGATCGGGCGGATGGCCGGGGACCGGGCCATCGTCCACGCGATCGCCACCTGCGCCGGCGTGGCGCCGCGCTCGTCGGCGACCTCGTGCACCGTGCGCGCCACGGCGTGCGCGTGCTCGTCGACGGAGGCCGGGTCGAGCCGGGTGCTGCCGGTCGCTTCCGCCGTCGGGGCGTACTTGCCGGACAGGACGCCGCCGGCCAGCGGGCTCCAGGTGGTCACGCCGAGGCCGAACGCCTCGGCCATGGGCAGCAGCTCCCGTTCGATGTCGCGCTGGAGCAGGCTGTACGGCACCTGGAGGCCGATGAACGGGCTCCAGCCGCGCCAGGCGGCGAGCGTGTTGGCCTGCGCCACCACCCAAGCGGGTGCGTCGGAGATGCCGACATAGAGGATCTTGCCGGCGCGTACGGCGTCGTCGAGGGCCCGCATGGTCTCCTCGATCGGCGTGCCGCGGTCCCACATGTGCACCCAGTACACGTCGAGGTAGTCGGTGTTCAGCCGGCGCAGGCTGGTTTCCAGCGAGGCGCGCAGGTTCTTGCGGGCGTTGCCGCCGGCGTTGGGGTCGGTGCGGTCGCGGGACACCGTGTACTTGCTGCCCAGTACGAACGACTCGCGCCGCCCGGCGAGCAGCTGGCCGAGGATCTCCTCGCTCGCGCCGGCGCGGTAGTTGATCGCGGTGTCGATGGTGTTGCCGCCGGCCTCGGCGTACGCGTCGAGGATCCGCCGGCACTCCTCGACAGGTGCGCCGACGCCGCCCTGCTCGCCGAAGGTCATCGCGCCGAGGACGAGGTCGGAGACGCGCAGTCCGCTGGTGCCGAGCGTCCGGTATCTCATGCTTCCACCGGGCCGGCGAACAGCTGTGCGGCCTGCCGGGCGACCTCGTCCCGCGACACGTCCCGCAGGTGTTGGTCCAGCGCCCAGCGGTGCCCGTCGGGGTCGAGGAACTGGCCGGTGCGATCGCCCCAGAACGCGTCGTGGACCGGCTCGAACGCGGTGGCGCCGGCCGCGACGGCCCGCTGCCAGGCGTCGTCGACGTCGGTCACGGCCAGGTGGTACGCCGCGGGCGTACCACCGAGGTGGGCGGGTGTGCGCATGCCGGCGTCGGGCATCTCGCCGGCGACGGCGATGGTGGTGTCGCCGATCCGCAGCTCGACGGTGAGGGTCCTGCCGTCGGGCAGGGCGAGTCGGTCGGTCTCCCGCGCGCCCAGTACGTCGGTGTACCAGGCGGCGGCGGTGTCGGGGTCGGTGACGACGAGGTGCACGGCCAAGGTGGTCATGCCGACGACCATACACAGTGTCTGGTCATGGTGTCCATTCATCTTGTATGGTTACCGCCATGCCTCGATCCAGGCCCGTCGCGCGCCGCTCCGGTTCCTCGACTCCCACCGCGGACCTGCGGGAACGCCTCCTGGCGGCGACACGCGAGCTGCTCGGCCAGCGCCGCTTCGAGTCGATCAGCGTCGCCGACATCATCGCCGCGGCCGGAGTGTCCCGGGCCAGCTTCTACTTCTACTTCCCGAGCAAGCAGGCGGTCCTTGCCGAGCTCGTCCGTCGAGCGGTCGACCAGGGCCAGGAGGCCGCGCAGCCCTGGACCGAGAGGGAGCAGGACCCGATCGACGCGCTCAGGTCGGGCATCGAGGCCGGCGCCACCCTGTGGCACGACAACGCGAGCGTGCTGACCGCGATCGTGGAGAGCTGCGGCACCGACGAGCAGCTGCGGCACCTGTGGCGGCAACAGATGGACACCTTCACCGACGCGACCGTCGCCCGCATCGAGGCCGATCCCGACGTCCTGCGGCGCCTCGACGGCCTGGACGTCCGCGCGATGGCCGCATCGCTGACCTGGCTCGGCGAACGGCTCTACTACCTGGCGGCCGCGGGCGTACCGCCGTTCGACGACCGCGACACCCTCGTCGACACCCTGGCCCACGCCTGGGTCAGCACGCTCTACGGGCCCACCCGACTCCGTCGACCGTGACGCCGTAGCCGGCCGTGGCGCCACCCTATGTAGCAAAGTTACTTTGACCTATGTAGGATGCCTTGCATGGTGGCGGAGTTGCGCATGACGGTGCCGGTGCTGCGGGTGCTCGCGGCTCTGCTGGACGAGCCGGACACCGCGAGGTACGGCGTCGAACTGATGGAGGCGACCGGGCTCGCCTCCGGCAGCCTCTATCCGATCCTGAACCGGTTGCGTACCGCCGGGTGGGCCGAGGCGGAGTGGGAGGACGTCGACCCGGCCGCCGCCGGGCGTCCCAGCCGGCGCTACTACCGGCTCACCCCCGACGGGGTACGGCGCGCGAGCAAGGAGCTCGCCACCCTGCACCGGCAGACCGCCGCCCCGTCGACGAAGGCGAGGCCGGCATGGTGAGGTGGCTGACCCTGCTGTCGCTCCGGATCGCGGTGCGGCGCCTGCCTTCCGCACTGCGTACCGAGATGCGCGCGGAGTGGTCCGCCGAACTCCACGCCATCACCGCGCGCCCCGGTTCCGCCGCACGGGGGCTGGCGTTCGCGGCCAGCCTGGCGGCGACCCGACCGGGCGCGTGGCAGTCACCCTCGACGATCGGAGCGCAGATGTCCACGATGCTGAAGTCCGGGTGGAAACCGACGGTGCTGTGGCTGCTCGCCGGCCCGGTGCTGGCGACCGCGGTGTTCGCGCTGCTGACCGCCGCCCGGGCGCTGCCGAGCGACGGCGAACAGTTCACCGGCCTGGTACAGGTCGCGCTGCTCGCCGCGATCGTCGGCGGGCTGGTGCCGGTCGGCCGCGCCGCCGCCCGGCCCGGCATGGTGCCCGGCCGGGCACCGGTCGTGTGGGCCGTCGTACTCGTCGCGGCCGGCGCCATCGCGGCCGACCTGGTGTGGCCGGTCGTCGGCCTGGGCGACACCCCCGTCGCGTACGCCCACGGCCTGGTGACGCTGCTCGTCGCGCTGGCGTTCTGGGCCGCAGTCGTCCTCGCGACCGAACGCTGGATGGGCGCGCTGGTACGCCGCGGCCGCCCGGTGCTCGCCACCCTCGTCGCGGTCGTCGGCACCATGGTCGCGGTCAACCTGGCGCTGGTCGCTCCCGCGTGGCTGATCCCGAGCGTGGAGGCCTGGGGCTACAACTACCCGCCCATGGAGCGGACGTTCTTCGAGCTGCCGCTGCTGGACGCCACGTTCGAGCAGAACGTGCCCCAGGCACACCTGATCCTCGCCATGAGCCCGTACCTGCTGGTCGCGCTGGCGGTACCGGTGCTCGCGTACCGGTGGCGGATCGCGCAGGGCGTGCCGGCCGGCGTACCCGGGCCGGCGCTGGACGGCGCGACGGCGCAGCTCCAGACCTGACGGTCAGACCGGCAGGGCACCGAAGCGCGGGTCCGCGCGGTACGGCGAACACGCCGGTGCCCTCGACCCGACCCTCCGGGCCGAACCGTTCGGGGCTGACCGACAGCAGCCCGGCGACCCGCGACACGGAGAAATCCCACGGGTTCCCGTCCTCGTCGCGAGGCTCGCCGGGCACCGGCGCGGACGGTCCGCCGCGCTCGCCCAGCCAGGTACGAAGGTCCTCGGCGCGGGACATGCCGGCAAGATCGGCGACGTCGGTGGGTCCGACGAGGGCCGCACCGGTTGGCAGGTCGAAGTAGACCGGGGAGTAGTAGCGGTAGCGGACCGGCGCCGTCCTCGTAGACGCACCAGCCACTCTGGTCGTCGCAGCCGTCGACGCTCTGCGCGTACCAGTGCGCCGCGCCGAACCTGCCGCTGAGCAGCCAGCAGCGGTGCTGCGCGTCAGCGGGCTGGTCGGTCGTGGGCACGGCGTACCACTCCGCGACCCAGAAACCCGGCTCGCGAACCGCGCCAGCGCGTGCCGGTCCGGCAGTCCGAACGCGGTGGCAAGCCTGTCGCGCAGCCCGTCCTCCGTCGTCCTGGCCAGCACGGCCACCAGCATCGTGAACGCCTCGCCGGCAGCGCCACCTGGCTGTCCGCGGTACTCGCCGCGTCGATGGTCCCGATGATGATCCTCGGCGGGGGCATCGCCGACCGGTACCGCCGCGACACCGTGCTGTGGCTCAGCAGCGCGGGCTCGGGCGTCAGCCAGGCCGGCGTGGCCGTCGTGCTGCTCACCCACCAGCATCCCGGGTTCCTGTTGCCGCTCGCCGCGGTCAACGGGATCTTCCAGGCGCTGACGACCCCGACCCTGCGCGGCATCGTCCCGCAACTGGCGAGCGGGCGCGGCGTGCAGCAGGCCAACTCGCTGCTGGCGTCCACCCGGAACATCTCCCGGCTGGTCGGCCCGGCCGCCGCCGGCGTACTGACCGTCTCGGTCGGTGGCGGCTGGGCGATCGCCGCGGACGCCGCGTCGTTCCTGCTGGCGGCGGTGTGCTTCGGCCGGATGGCACTGCCGGCCGTACCCGCCCGCGCGCAGGGCGCCCCGACGAGCCGGTGATGCCGGGCGTGCGCAGCCGTACGCGATGGTGAAGTGCTGCCGGCCGGTCCAGCCGCGGCCGGTGGCCGGCGCGTCGAAGCGGGCGACGAGGTACCGGTCGCCGAGCACCCTCGCCGCGGCGGTAGCGTTCCACCACCTCCGCGGCCGACACGGGACGACCGTCCGGTCGTCGCTGCCGTACGCCACGCCGGCCCATGACCACCGGTGTCGCGCACGGCATCACCGTGGATCGCCGGCCGGAGTCACGCGTCCGGCCGGCGGCGGGAAAGCCGCGTCAGCGGCGCATCGCGAGCATCGGGCATTCGAACGGGTCGCGCGCGGCCAGCCCCACGTCGTTGAGGTAGCGGATGACGATCCCGTACGACTCGAACAGCCCGGTCTCGGTGTAGGGGATTCCCCGGCCGAGGCAGTACTCGCGGACGATCTCCCGGGTCCTGGCCAGGTGCGGCCGGGGCATGCTGGGGAACAGGTGATGCTCGATCTGGTAGTTCAGCCCGCCCATGAGCGCGCTCGCCCAGATCCGGCCGCGGATGTTGCGCGACGTGCGTACCTGCTTGGTGAAGAAGTCGAGCTTCTCGTCGGCGCGCACGATCGGCATGCCCTTGTGGTTCGGCGCGAACGACGAGCCCATGTACACGCCGAACACGGCGAGCTGGACGCCGAGGAACGCGAACGCCATGCCGACCGGCAGGACGGCGAACACCGCGCCCGCGACGATGGCGAAGTGCGCGGTGATGAGCGACAGCTCCGTCCAGCGGCCCTGCACCTTGCCGCGGCCGAGCAGGTACCGGACCGACTGGTAGTGCAGGTTGAGGCCCTCCAGCACCAGGATCGGGAAGAAGAGGTACCCCTGTCGGCGGGCGAAGGCACCCTTCAGCCCGCGACGCGGCTTCACGCCCTCCGCATGGAACAGGATCGTGTCCATGTCGATGTCGGGATCCTTCCCGACCCGGTTCGGGTTCGCGTGGTGGCGGGAGTGCTTGTTCATCCACCACCCGTAGCTCATCCCGATGACGAGGGTGCCGATCACTCGGCCCACGCGGTCGTTCGTCGGGCCGGAGGAGAACACCTGCCGGTGCGCCGTTTCGTGCGAGAGGAACGCGAACTGGGTGAAGATCAGGCCCAGTGCGCCGGCGATGAGCAGCTCGAACCAGGAGTTGCGGAGCAGGATGAACCCGACCACGGCGCCACCGAGCGCGGCGGTCAGCAGGCCGAAGAGGCTGCCGTAGAACCACATGGTCCGGCCGAGGAGGCCGCTCTCCCGCACCACCTGGGCGATCGCCTTGTACGAGGCGATGAACTCCGTCGTACGTGGTCCTGGAACGGATGTCTGCTGCGGGGCCGCGATGGCCGAGTTTGATGCGATGGTTCCTCCTCAACCGAACTCTGATCGGGCCGATCGACACCGGGTGGTACTCGATCCGCCGGACGCGCTGGGCGTACCGGGGGCCGGGCGGCGGGCCAGGAACGGCCGGTCGTCGGCGTGGTCGAGAGAGGTGTCGGGGAACGGACCGGATCGTTGACAGGTGGACGGCGGCACGCACCGACAACCGTGCGCACCCGATGCCCGGGGTTCAGGCCGACGGAGAACATCATCCGTCGGGATTCCCGCGAGCCGGCGATCACGACAATGCTGTCGTGTCCCCGGCCGGGGAGCCGCTGTCGTGCGGCCCTGCCCTGTGGCACTTCCTCCGCTCCGCAATCGCCCGCGAGGCCAGATGCGGTGCCGTCGCCGGGTTGGAGCAAGGGTATCAGCGACGGCGCCGTTGGCGCGCAGGTCAGTGCCGGTGACGGGCGCCTCACAGGGGGCGACCAGGAAGGACGAACCGGCCGTGGCACCACACCGGGGCCGGTACGGCCGTACGGGTACGGCCGTACCGGTACGGCCGTACCCGTGCTCGCCACCGTCGATCCTCCCGTCAGCGCGGCGGAGTCGCCCCGTCCGCGGCCACCCGTACGAACGGTTGCCGCACGGAACCCGTGGTCAGCGCCCCGTACGCGGACGGTCGCCGGAACGCGTCGCCCATCGTCTCCGCCCGCCGGTACGCCCGCAGCGCGTCGAGGTCGATCGGCGCGAGGTACCCGCCGGCGGCCTCACCGGCCTCGACGACGGTCATGTCGCGGGAGCCGTCCGGGCCGAACGCGCGCCCGTCGAACGCGATCGAGTGCCCCAGCCTGACCCTGCGTAGTTGGCCATCGCCACCGCGGTCATGTTCTCGAACGCGCGGGCCCGGAACTGGCTCAGCCGGTTGATCTCCATGTCGCAGGCGTTCGGGGTGAGGATCACCTCGGCGCCACCGAGCATCAGCGCACGGGCACTCTCCGGGAACTCCCGGTCGTAGCAGATCATCGTGCCGACCGCGACGTCGCCGGCGGCCGTGTCGAGCACACACGTACCGAACGAGTCGCCGGGCGTGAGTGCCGCCTCCGGCAGGGCGAACGCGCAGGTGTGCACCTTCGCGTACGTGTGGACGAGGCGGCCGTGCCGGTCGAGCACCGAGACCGTGTTGCGCGGCGCGGGCCGCCAGTCCTCCAGGTACGTGACCGCGATGGCCATGTCCAGCTCGGCGGCGAGGCCGGCGAAGTGCCGGACGTACGCCGAGTCGGCGGTGACCGGCTCGCCCCGCCAGACGTCCGCGGGGTCCGGCCGGCCCGCCGGGGGAGCCGCGGCGGGCTGCGCGTACACGGTGCGGTCGGTGCGGGCGGCGGTGTAACCGTTGCTCCACATCTCGGGGAACAGCGCGAGGTCGGCGCCCATCGCCGCGGCGCGGCGGCAGGCCGCCTCCCCGGCCGCGACCGCGGCGGCGAGGTCGGGCTCGGGCCGGTCGAGTTGCAGCAGGGCGAGGGTCAGGGTGGGCATGCGCAAGGCTCCTTCGTTCTGACGGGTGGGTCGGGGACGAAGGAGCCTCGGTGGGCCTCGGGCCGGACGTCACAGCATGCAGCCAACGTACGCGGCCCGCTCCGGCGAGGCCAGCGATGCCGTGTTGGCGACTTACTAGACCAGTCTATATAGTCGAGCCATGCCGAAGAACACGGACACTCGGGCACGCGTGCTGCGTACGGCCGCCACGCTGTTCCAGACGCAGGGCTACCACGGGACCGGGCTGAACCAGGTGCTGGCCGAGGCGGCCGCGCCGAAGGGCTCGCTCTACTTCCACTTCCCCGGCGGCAAGGAGCAACTCGCCACCGAGGCGGTCACCCAGGCGGGCGGCGAGCTGTGCCGGCTGATCGAGACCACGCTCGCCGACGCCCGCGATCCCGCCGACGCCGTCGAGAAGGTCTTCGGCGCGCTCGGCCACGTGCTGGCCGAGTCGGACTACACGCTCGGCTGCCCGGTCGCCGCCGTCGCGCTGGAGTCGGCCGACACCACCGCGCTGCGCTCCGCCTGCGGCGACGTGTACGGGTCCTGGATCGACGTGGTGGCAACGTTCCTGACCCGCCACGGCCTCGCCGCCGACGCGGCGCGCTCGACCGCCACCGTCACGGTCGCGGCGATCGAGGGCGCCCTGCTGCTGTCGCGTACGCAGCGGGACCTGGCACCGCTGCACGCCGTCGCCGACCACGTCCGGGACAGCATCGCCGCCACGACCGGAGGTACCCGATGACCGTGCACCACCTCAACTGCGGCACCCTGCGGCCCGTCGGCCGCCGGCTCGTCAACGGCGACGGCGGCCTGCTGGCGCCGGCCGAGCTGGTCTGCCACTGCCTGCTCGTGGAGACCGACGCCGGGCTCGTGCTCGTCGACACCGGCATCGGCATGCACGACGTCCGGCACGCGGGCGCGTCCCTCGGCAGGACCTTCACCACCGTGGTACGCCCGGCGCTCGACGCCGGCGAGACCGCCGTCCACCAGGTACGCCGGCTCGGGTACGACCCGGCGGACGTGCGGCACATCGTGCTGACACACCTGGACCTGGACCACGCCGGCGGGCTGCCGGACTTCCCGCACGCCGCCGTGCACGTGCTGGGCGACGAACTGGACGCGGCGCTGCATCCGCGTACCCGCCGGGACCGGGCCCGCTACCGGCGGGACCAGTGGGCGCACGGCCCGGACTGGCACACGTACGCCGCGGACGGCGCCCCGTGGTTCGGCTTCGCCGCGGCCCGGGAGCTCGACGGGCTGCCGCCCGAGATCCTGCTCGTACCGCTGGCCGGGCACACCCGCGGCCATGCCGGCGTCGCGGTGGACACCGGGACCGGCTGGCTGCTGCACGCCGGCGACGCGTACTTCTTCCACGGCGAGACCGACCCGGCGCACCCGCGCAGTACGCCCGCGCTGCGGCTGTTCCAGTCGCTGGTGGAGACCGAACGCGCGCCGCGGCTCGCGAACCAGCGCCGGCTGCTGGAGCTGGCCCGTGAGCACGGCGACGAGGTACGGCTGTGCTCCGCGCACGACCCGGTCGAGCTGCGGGCGTACGCCACGGTGTGACGCCGGGTTGGTGCCGGCGGACGGTTCCCGCCGCCCCCGCGGTGCCGGCGAACGGCCCGCGCGCCGACGGCGGTACCGGCGGCGGCGATTCCGCGGTGCCGAGCGCGATCCCGTGGTGCCGAGCGCGATTCCGCGGTGCCGAGCGCGATCCGGTGGTGCCGACCGCGATTCCGCGGTGCCGAGCGCGATCCCGTGGTGCCGACCGCGATTCCGCGGTGCCGACCGCGATCCGGTGGTGCCGACCGCGATTCCGCGGTGCCGAGCGCGATCCCGTGGTGCCGAGCGCGATCCGGTGGTGCCGACCGCGATTCCGCGGTGCTGAGCGCGATCCGGTGGTGCCGACCGCGATTCCGCGGTGCTGAGCGCGATTCCGCGGTGCTGAGCGCGATCCCCGTGGTGCCGAGCGCGATCCGGCCGGCTCCGCGGGGTCGGTCAGGGCCCGACGCGGGTGAACAGGCGCCCGGCCAGGTCGGCGCCGGTGATCCGGCCGTGGGCGTCCCGGGTGAAGAAGCCGCGCTGGCCGACGAGACCGCCGCTGGTGACGACGTACTCGTCCCCGTCGCCGGGCAGCAGGCCGAGGACGGCCGGCGGCAGGTCCGGCGGCATCTCGGTCTGCGACGTGGCGCGTACCTCCGGCTTGATCCGGCACTCGACCGTCATGCCGGCGCCGTCGGTCGCGATGGTCACGACCATGAAGCGGACATCTCGTTCCTCCCCAGTGGATTCCGGCCCGCATCGCCGGGCCGTGACAGAGACGTTAGCGAAGCCTTGAACAAAGTACAAGTGGGCTTCGGTCGGCCCACCCGACTGGCAGACTGGCGTACGCGCAGCGACCACGGCACGAACGGAGCGCACGATGAAGGCAGCCCGGTTCCACCGCTTCGGCGGCCCGGAGGTACTGGAGATCGTGGACCTCCCCGACCCGCACCCCGGCCCCGGCGAGATCCGCATCGCGGTACGCGCGGCCGGCGTCAACCCGAGCGACTGGAAGAAACGCGCCGGCCTGATGGACCCCGAACTGCCGCAGACCCTCGGCCACGAGGCAGCCGGCGTCGTCGACGAGCTCGGCGCGGGCGTCACCGACGTGGCGGTCGGTGACCACGTCTTCGGCCTCTCCACCGACGGCGCCGCCCAGGCCCAGCTCGCGGTGCTGTCGCACTACGCGCCGATCCCGTCGGCACTCGACTTCGCCGGCGCCGCCGCGCTGCCCGCCGCCATCGAGACGGCCACGCGCGCGCTCGACCAACTCGGCGTCGACGACGCCACCACCCTGCTCGTCAACGGCGCGTCCGGCAGCGTCGGCAGCGCCGCCGTCCAACTCGCCGTCGTACGCGGCGCCCGCGTGATCGGCACCGCCAGCCCGGCGAACCACGACCACCTCCGCTCGCTCGGCGCCGAGCCCGTGGCCTACGGCGACGGCCTCGTCCAGCGGGTACGCGCGCTCGCGCCCGGCGGCGTCGACCGCGCACTCGACGTCGCCGGCAGCGGCGTACTGCCCGACCTTGTCGACCTCGCCGGTGGCCCCGAGCACGTCGTGACCGTCGCCGACTTCGCCGGTGCGCAACGGCACGGCGTACGGTTCAGCCGCGGCGACGCCGGCCGCGCGGTCCACGTACTCGGCGAGATCGGGGCGTTGATCGAGTCCGGGCGCTTCGCGCCGCCGGCCGTGCGGACCTTCCCGCTCGCGGAGATCGCCGAGATGCACCGCCTGGGCGAGACCGGCCGGGTACGCGGCAAGCTGGTGCTCGTCCCCGACTGACCGGATCAGCCCGCCAGCGACAGCAGGATCATCGTGGTGAAGATGTAGTACCCGACGGCGATCGCGGCCGAGATGCCCACCGACTGCTTCGAGTTCGGCTGGAACGGCAGGAGCACGCCGTACATGCCGAACCACACGGCGGCGCCCGCCATACCGTTGATCCCGGCGACCGAGCCCGACTGCCGCGACGCCGTCCCCGG
Organism: Actinocatenispora sp.; assembly: GCA_036503555.1. Taxonomy (GTDB): domain Bacteria; phylum Actinomycetota; class Actinomycetes; order Mycobacteriales; family Micromonosporaceae; genus Actinocatenispora. Next base: position 464 of record DASXWQ010000034.1, on the reverse strand, counting down.
ATCCGAGTGCACGGCCACGGCGAACGCGATCGTCGACGCCACCCCGAGCGCCACGAAGAACAGCCCGGCCCCCAGCGGCGCCTTCGACCGCGAGGGCGGCGGCTTCCCGGGGGCCGCCCGGGGCCGCTCGGCCGCGACGCCGGCGTCGCCCTGCCAGCGCCTCACCCGGCGCGCACCCGGTTGCGCCGGACCGGCCGCCCGCTGCGCCTGCCCCGTCGTGGCCGGCGACGCCGCCACCGTCGCGCCACCTGCCGGCGACGCCTGTCCCGCCGAACCGGCCGCGGCCGGCCCCGACACGGGTATCGGCCAGCCCGCCGCGGTCGCGGCCGGCGACACCGGGCGGTCCGGCGCGACCGGTGGCAGCGGGCGGCCGGCCGGGGAGACCGGGCGCGGCGACGTGGCGGCCAACGCGCCGTACGCGACGACCAGCTCGGGCTGTTCACTCAGAACCGGCGCGAGCTTCA
>DASXWQ010000033.1:0-76742 GCA_036503555.1 Actinocatenispora sp. | reverse complement strand
TCGTACAGCCATGAGCGGGGTTTCGGCAGCGCCCACGTGACGCTGACGGAGCCGATCACCTCGTACCGGCAGGTCCAGGCAGTCAACGAGTACCTGGAGCAGTACACGAGCAACCGGGGCGTGATCGTCCTGTTCTTCCACGCGCTGTCCGGCGACGGCGCCCCGGCGGCGCGGAACGCGGTGCGGTCGGCGGTGCCGGCCCAGGTCTGAGCATGCGTCGGGGCGGCCCTCCCTGGCAGGTCCGGCCGCCCCGCGCGCTCCCGATTCCGTAGAAGGGAAGCGATTCCAGTGTACGAGGTAGCGATCGGCACGGCGGCGGCGTTCGCGGCGGGTGGTGCGGGGTGGGTGGCCGCGGCGGCGCGGTTCCAGCGGCAGGTACGCCGGCTGCGTAACCGGGTGCGGACGGCGGAGGTTCAGGCCCGGCACGACCGGCTGACCGGGTTGGCCAACCGGTACGGGATGGAGCAGGCGCACCGTGGCTTGTCGGCGGGCGCGCTGGTGGTGGCGGTGGTGGACCTGGATGGGTTCAAGCCGGTCAACGACACGCTCGGGCACGAGGCGGGCGACCTGGTGCTGTGCGAGGCCGCTTCCCGGATCCGCGCGTATTGCGGCGGTGTCGACGAGCGGGCGGTTGCGGTGCGGCTGGGTGGCGACGAGTTCGCCGCGCTGGTCCCGGTCGAGCTCGACGCCGTCGACGAGGACGCGGTGACGCGGGTCGTTCAGCGGCATGCGGCGGCGCTGTACCGGCGGTTGACGGCGGATCGGGCGTGGGTGCCCGGGTGCGCGGAGTTCGTGCTGCGGGCGAGCGTCGGCGCCACCGTCGCGCCGGTCGGTGGCGGGCTGGAGGACGCGCTGTCCGCGGCCGACACGGCGATGTACGTGGCGAAACAGGCCGGCGGCGGCACCGCGACCCGCCCCTTCGTGGCCGAGGCTTCCGGTGACCGGGCCGGCACCCGCTCCCGCGACCTCGCGCACGGCCGGCCGCTGGCCGCCGTGTCCGGGCAGGTCACGACCGATATCGAGGAGGCGGCCTGATGCAGGCATTCGATGTTGCCCTGTGGCTGGTGCAACGGCACACGGCGTGGCTGGGTGTCCTGGTCGGTGTCATCGCCGCGGGCGGTGTCGCGCTGAGCCTGGGTCGGCTGGTCCGGTCGCTGATGAAGCGCGGCATGCCCCAGGCCGCAACCCAGGTGAAGGAGAAGAAGCCGGGGACGCGGCTGGACAACCTGTTGACGCTGGCCGCGGCCGGGGTGGCCGAGTCGGTGGGCGCGACCGGGATGTGGTCGCTGTTCACCAACGTGCTCAAGCTGCCGCTGTGGGCCAGGCTGGCCCTGTTCGCGTTCCTGTCCCTGGCGACGCTGACCAGCGCACTGCGTGCCCGCCGGAACCTGCGGCGTGCGCCGTACCGGGCGGGTGTCGACGGTGTCGCGGTGTGGGTGCTGGCTGGGCTGTCTGCGGCGCTGTCGGCGCTGGACTCCCACAGCCTGCCGGAGGTCGCGGTACGGCTGGCCGCGCCGCTGGTCGCGGCGTGGCTGTGGGAACGGGGTCTGGCGTCGGCCCGCAAGCAGGACGGCGACGTACCGGTGCGGCGGATCCGGTGGCGGATCAGCGTCGAACGCATCGCCGTGGTCTTGCGGTTGGCGGATTCGACCGATCGGACGGCCGGTGAGGTCGACAAGCAGCGGTGGCTGGGCATCGTGGCCCGCGCCGCGGTCCGGCTCGACGCGCTCCAGCAGAACAAGGCGATGAAGTGGCGGATCAACCGGGCGCGGCGCCGGTTGCGCAGGTTGACGGTCAAGGCGAGCCAGCGGATGGGTCTGGCCAGCAACGCCGCGCTGCGTGTCCAGCTTCGCGAGTACCTGGCGGTGCTGTACCAGGTCGAGGCGCAGACCAGCCGCGACGCGGTCGCCGGCCTGTCGCCGTGGTCGGTGACGACTCGCCCGATCAGCCGGCCCCAGGTCGAGGCCGATCGCGCGGACCGTACGCCGGCCCGTAAGGCGCTGCCGAAGACGCCGGAGCCGAGGACGAAGGCGACGCCGGACGTGTCCGACCTGCTCGTACCCGGCCGGAAGGTCCGCGACGCGCTCGCCGCGATGGGCGAGCCGCTGACCAAGCGGTCGCTCACCGACGGGCTGCGCTCCCTGGGCCACACCGTCGGCGCCGAGCGCGCCGTAGCGCTGCTCCACCTGCTCAACAACGACGACACGACCAACGACGAGAACCGGAAGGCGGCCTGACGTGACAAGCAACTGGATGTGGCTGGCAGTGATCGTGTTCCTGGTCGGCGGCTGGTGGCTGCTGTTCCGCCGCGGGTTCATGTTCCTCGGCGGGTTCTCACTCCTGACCGGCGTCGTCCTGCTGACCACCACCCCCGGCATCGTCGGCGACATCAGCCGGGCCATGTTCACCGGCGTTCCGGTCGGCTTCTCCGCGTACTTCCACTACATCGGGAGCGCGGTATGAGCGGCCCCGAGCAGACACAGAACGACGGCCCTTCCGAAGGCCAGGTGTTCCGGATCGTGTCGTCGGCCGACGAGCAGCCCGACACCGACACCACGAAGACGACCGAGCAGGCGCCGGGTCGCCGGCCGCGCGGGCCGCTCGCGGTTCTGGTACCGATCGGCCTGACTGCCGTTCTCGGTCTGGTCGGTCTGATCCAGGGCGGCCTGGGTTGGTGGGCCGCCGCGGGCGGCGCCGGTCTGGTCGGTACGCCGGTGGCGGTCGCGGCGGCTCGCCGGGCGGCGAAGCGACGGGCGAAGCGGGACCCGTTCGGTCTCGGTTCGGCGGGTCGTGGGTCGCGCGGCCGGGGCGGTTCGCTGCTGGGTGGTTCGCGGTCTGGGCGCGGTGTTGGTTCGCTGAGTCGGCTGTTGGGTCGGTCCGGTTCGCCGCGCGGTTCACGCACCGGTTCGCGGTCTGGTTCGGCTCGTGGTTCGCGTGGCGGTTCGCAGGGTGCGGGCCGTGGTGGTTCGCGTGGTTCGTCGCGGCTGGGTCGTCTGCTGGGGCGCCGTGGGCCGGGCGGTTCGCCTCGCGCGGGTGGCGCCGGTACCCCGGGTGGCCGCCGGGGCGGTCTCGGGCTGCGCCGTGGTGCCGGTGCCGGCAAGCACGGCGGCGCGGGACGCGGCACCGGCAGCGGCCCGTCGGGCCGTACTCGTCGCGGGTCTAACCCGGGGCTGATGCGGCGCCTGTTCGGCCGTTCGCGGGGTGCTCAGCAGGCCGGTAGCGGCGCTGGTGGCCGCCGGAGCGGCACCGCTGGTGGCTCGGCTGCTGGTGGTCGTCGGCCGGGCTGGGTGCGGCGCGCGGCGCGCGCCTTGTTCGGTGGCCGGGATCGCCGGGTGCCGGGCGGTGGCTCGTGGGCCGGCCCCGGTCGCAAGCGGCAGCGTCGGGCGAACCGGCGGTCGGTGTGGTCGCGGCTGTTCGGGCGGCGAACCACCAGCGAACCGGCCGGTCCGGGCGTGGACGGTTCGGTGTCGGACCGGCGCGCGGCGGACGCGCGAACCACGATGACCCGTCGCCAGCGGTTCGCCCAGGCGGTACGGGCGACGGTCGGCGCGTTCGGGTTCGGCGTCGGCAAGACCGGCCGGTTCGGCTACCTCGGCATGAAGGCGACCCGCCGGGGGATTGCCGGGGCGGGCCGCTGGTTCGCCGGGCATGTCCACGACTGGGCAAGCGCTGGCCGGTCGAGTTGGTTTCGGCTCGCGACCGGATGGGCGACGCGCCGCTGGGCCGGTGGCCACCGGCCGTCCGCTCCCGAGTCCGCGTCGACGTTCCGGCCGACCTTCGGTGATCCGCCGGATCTTGGCGGGGCGCCGGCTGGCCCGCAGTACGGACCGACCCCAAGACCTGCCGGCCCCGGCGCGGTCCCGTTCGCGCCGTCCGGTCCGGCAGCAGCACCACCCGTCCTGTCTGTTCTGTCTGGAGGTTCGATGTCCCACCCCGTCAACGACTCCACGTCCGAGGCCGGCGCCACCGTCGGTTCGTACGAGCCGCGGAACATGGTCGACATCCGCGGGTTCACGCAGTCCACTCCGGACCAGCTCAAGGCGCTCGCCGCCGGATACTCGGCGGTCGGTAACCGGCTGGCCGAAACCCCGGCCGGCGGCGGCGTCTCCGACTCGTACAGCCAGATCGGTGCGCACCTGTCGGCGCTGGCCGACTCGTCCGGCGAGATCTCCGGCCAGCTCGCGGCGTACAACGCGTCGGACTTCGAGCGGATCGACAACCCGCGGCCGAACGAGCACATGGCCGACTACGGCGAGAACACCGCCGGCTGACCGCGCCGTCCCGGGGCGGGTACCGGCCCGCCCCGGGGCCATCCAGACCGCCGTTTCCCTTTCGCTGCAACGCTTCTCGGAGGATTCGTTTCATGTCTGCCCCGCAGCGGCGCCGACCGGCCAACCCGGACACCCGGCGCCACGTACAGGAACTGACCTCGCAGGAGTGGGGTTTCGGCGGCTGGTCGAACCCCGGCACCACGGCGCTCGCCGTGTACGTGATCGGCGTCCTGCTCCACCTGATCGGCGTGTCCGCCTGGTGGGTGCTGCTCGCCGGCCTCGTCTTCACCATCACGTTCGTGGTCGCCACCATGGCCAAGCACACCCGCGTACTGGGCATCGCGTACGCGGGCACGATCGCCGCCACGATCACGGGCTGGCTGACCTACGCCGCCGGGCACACCACCTTCACCGTGCACGACTGGGCCTCGACCCGCGACCACCTGCTCGCGCTCGCGATCGGCGCGCTGCCGTTCGGCGTCGTGTACGGGGTGCTCGTGCGCGGCCGGACCGAAGCCGAGGCCACGGCGAAGGCGGCCGAAGAGAGGCTGATCGGTGAGCGGAAGTACTGGCACGAGGCGTGCGCGAAGGCCGGCATCCAGAAGTGGTACTACGTCGACAAGCGCGCCACCGCCGGCGGTACCGCCGTCACGATGTCGATCCGGCCGGGCGGCACCCCGTACGGGCAGGCGCTCGCGTCGCTGGCGCGGCTGGAGGTTGCGCTACAGGCGCCGTACCCGGGGTCGATCCGGATCGAGCGCGGGTCGCACGCCGGTGAGGTGACCGTCTTCCGCAACGAGCGCAACATGCTCGCCGAGCTGCTGCCGATGCCGGTCGACACGTCCCGCCGGTCGATCACCGACCCGATCGGCGCCGGGCTCTTCGAGGACCAGGACCCGGCTGAGGTCGAGTACCTGTACCGGTCGTCGCTGAACATCGGCCAGCGCGACGGCGGCAAGTCCAACTACGGCAACGTCCGGCTGCTGTCGTTCCAGCGCTGCGACGACGTCCTGCACTGGGTGGTCGACTTCAAGCAGGGTTCGGTGGCCAAGCCGTACCTGGCGCCCTACGCGGCCGGGCAGGTCGAGCGGCCCGCGTTCGACTGGGTCGCCACCACCGTCGGCGAGCTGGAGCAGATGCTGGATGCGGCCGACCGCATCGCCAACGGCCGCGCCGCGCGCCGCTCTGGCGACAAGGTACGTCCGTCGCACCGGCAGCCGGCGATCCGCCTCGACATCGACGAGGTGGCCGACCTGACGGCCGGATCCGAGACCGACCCGATCAAGCGACGGGTCACGGCCAAGCTCATCCAGCTCATCCGCAAGCACCGGTCCGAGTGCGTCGACGTGGACCTGTCCACGCAGCGGGCAACGATGTCGTTCCTCGGACCGTGGGCGCGCGACATCGGCACCCAGGTCACCATCCTGATCACGTTCAAGCTCTCCGACCCCGCCGAGGTGTACAACACGCTCGGCGTCGACCGGGCGCGGCTGGGCGGCGTCGACCCGTCGACGTTTGAGTACTCCGGCACGATGCTGGTGGACGCGCCCGCGATGCGGAAGGCGCCATCCAAGGCGTACCGGGTCGCCGACGACGACCCCGACAACCCGCGCGTCATCCCCGACTTCGTCCGCCAGTGCGCGCAGTACCGGCCCGTCTTGGAGCCGGACGCCGTCAACGACGCCGGCCCCGCGTACGCACGGCGCTGGCACACCGACAACGCCCGGAACCTGCTCGTGGCCGCCGCCCGCGCGATCGGCGCCGACTTCAAGCCCGCTCACCTGTCCGCCGGTGCAGCCGATGCGGAGGTGAGCCCGCTGCACAGGCCGACCGACTCCGAGCAGCCGACCACGGCCGCGCCGGCGCCGGTACCGACGGCCGGGGGTCTACCGCCGCTGCCGCCGAAGCCGGACCGGCACAAGTTCCGTGACCGGCTGATCGCCCAGTTCGGCCACGACGAGGGCGTGAAGCGCTGGACCCGTGCCGAGGGGCATGTCGCGCTGACCGCGATGAAGGCGATCATCACGGACGCCGGTGCCGGCGCGATGCCGACCCGGGAGCTGCTGTCCGCGCTGGCGGCGCGCGACACCGACCGTTGGGGCGATCTCAACCCCAACCGACTCGCGAAGTTGCTCGCCGACTTCGACCTCGGCAGCGAGCAGCTCGGCGCCGGGCAGGGGCCGTGGGACGGCAACCCCCACGGGTACCGGCTCGCCGCGATCCAGCACGCGATCGAGCGCGGGCCGATCGACCGCACCGCCTGACCTCTGACGGCCCGCCGTCGGGCCGGGCACCACCCGGCACCCGGCCCGCGCGGTGGCCGCCACGAGAACGGCCAACCCCAACCACCACACGAACGTCCGGAGCACCCGGGCGTGGCCGACCACACCCAAAACCAGGAGGAACACCCGCCGTGACCCACCCCGACCAGCGCCTGACCACCACCCGCGAGCGGGTCAGCACCGCGATCGAACACCTGCTCGCCGTCACCCGCACCGGGTTCACCCCGACCCCCGACTTCCAGCACCAGCTCGACGTACGGGCCGCCGAAGACGACCTGATCGCCGCCGCGGTCGACCTGCTCGACCAGACCACCGACCCGGCCGGGACGACGGCCGACGGGCGGCCCGCCTGGTGCCACATCGACACCCACAACCCGCAGTCGGTCGCGCTCGCCCGGATCAGCGCCGACGCCGGGACCGTCGCGGTCCACGTCGCCGACGGCCCGAACGCCGCCACCATCCGCCTCACCGCGGACACCGCAGTACAGGCCATGACCGCGATCGGGACCGCGCTGGCATTCAACGCCCGCACGGACACCCTGCCCGCCGACCGGACGGAGTACCGCCGATGAGCGCCACCACCCACACCTGCATCAGCATCGACTGCGACACCCCGGGCTGCGACACCAGCGCGGGCGAGGACGGCGGTATCCACTTCCCCAGCGCCGCGATCGCCCGCGCGTCCGGCGCGCTCGACGGCTGGCACACCGCCCCCGACGGCGTCCACACCTGCCCCGACTGCCTGCTCGCCGAACAGTGCCAGGCCCACGGGCACCGGTGGAGCGACTGGTACCCGTCCTGGAGCCCGACGGGTAGGCAGCAGCGGTTGTGCCACGACTGCGGCACCCGCGAGGCCCAGCCGGAGCCCGACACCACGCCGGAGCGGTAACCGTGGCGACGCTCGGCACCGAAATCTGGCTCCACGGCACCGAAGCCGACCTGCGCGCCGTCCGCGAAGCGCTCGCCCCGCTCGGCGCCTGGCTCCAGATCGGCGATCTCCACAAGACCGAACTGGCCGGGCACGTCCGCACCTACCTCCGACTGTCCATCGCAGTCCAGGCCGGTACTGGCCGCCGCGCCAAGCGGACCGACCCGGCCGCCCTCCCCACACTCGACATCCCCACCGCCGGACACCACCGACAGACCCTCATGGAGGACTGACCGTCATGGCCAACGAGCCGACCACCACCATCATCGGCAACCTGACCGCCGACCCCGAGATGTCCGTGACCACCTCGGGCGTCTCGTGGGTGCGGTTCAACGTCGCGTCCACCCCGCGCCGGTTCGACAAGCAGTCCGGCCAGTACGTCGACGGCGAGGCGCTGTTCATGCGCTGCGTCGCCTGGCGCGAGCTGGCCGAGCACATCACCGAGTCCCTGTCGAAGGGCACACGGGTGGTCGTGACCGGACGGCTGCGGCAGAACACGTGGGAGACCGACGACGGGCAGAAGCGCTCGTCGATCGACCTCGACGTGGACGAGATCGGCCCGTCCCTACGGTTCGCCACCGCCAAGGTCGCCAAACTGTCCCGCCGCACCGGCACCCAGCCGCCCGCCCCGGACGACGCCTGGTCGACCACGCCCGCCGGTACCGGGGGCGGCAAGTCCGACGGGTTCGGCGACGAACCGCCGTTCTAACCCCTGTCTGGACGACCCGCGATCGGGTGGCCGGCCCCGGATGAGGGTTCGGCGTCGGCCACCCGGCTCACCCACCAAGCGAACCCCTGGGAGAGGCGATGAGCGCGAGGATGGTGGACGCGGCCCTGGCCGCCGCCCGGCGCGGCTGGCCGGTGTTCCCGCTGCGGCCCGACGACAAGCGGCCCGCCGTACCCGACCACACCGAACCGGCGTGCACCCGGCGCGATCCGCGCTGCCGGCACGGGCACGTCGGGTGGGAGCAGCGCGCCACCACCAACCCCGGCCGGATTCGCCGCGGCTGGGCCACCGTCGACTACGGCGTGGGCATCGCGTGTGGGCCGGCCGGGCTGGTCGTGATCGACCTGGACACCCCGAAGCCGGTCGACACGGTTCGGCGGGGGTGCCGCGACATCCGCGACAGCCGCGACACGCCTGGTCAGGAGGTCGGGGTTTGTCGCGGCGTCGCGGCAGGTGCCGCGACAAACGCGACCGCCGCGACAACCGGGCCGGTGACGGCCGACGGCCGGCAGGTGTTCGCCGCGCTGTGCGCCGCCCACGACCAGCCGGTTCCGGCCGACACGTTCACCGTCCGGACCCGCCGGGGCGGCCTCCACCTGTACTTCGCCCACCCCGCCGACGGACCGGTACTACGGAACACGACCGGCGGTACGAGCGGCTCGCTCGGCGAGTCGATCGACACCCGCAGCCACGGCGGGTACGTGGTCGCCGCCGGCTCCACCGTCGGCGGCCGGCCGTACGAGGTGATCCGGGACCTGCCGGTCGCTCCGCTGCCCGGGTGGCTCGCCACGCTGCTCCGGCCCGCGCCGCTGGCTCCGCTGCCGCCCGTTCGGCTTGCGTTCGGCGCCGACCGGCGCGGCGCGTACGTCGCGTCCGCGATCCACAAGCAGCAGAACATCATCGCGGGCGCAACGGAGGGTGGCCGGAACCACGCGGTGTTCATGTCGGCCGTCGTGCTCGGGCAGCTCGCCGCGGGTGGCGCGCTGTCGGCTGACGACGTGGCCGCGGTGCTGAAACCAGCGGGGATCGCGGTGGGCCTGGCCGAGCGCGAGGTCGACCACGCGATCACCAACGGTCTCCGGTACGGCGCCCGTCGCCCCCGGCAGGTGAACCCGTGACCGTACCCACGCCGAACCAGCCCCCGCTGGTTTCAGCCGCCCTCACCACGGACAGCCCGGACCGCGCTGAGGACGCCCCGATCGACGGCGCCGCGCTGCTGGCCGCGGTGAGGGACGCCCTGACGTACTACGTCGTGATGCCGTCTGAGGAGGCTTCCAACGCGGTCGTTCTATGGATCGCGGCCACACACGCGCAACCGGCCTGGGAACATGCGACCCGGCTGGGTATCACCGGACCGTCCAAGCGGTGCGGCAAGTCCCGGCTGCTCGAAATCATCAAGGCCACCGCGTACCAGGTGCTTCCGGCCGTCCATGCCTCCACCGCCGCGCTGTACCGGTCGATCGGCAGCGACGACCCGCCCACCGTCCTGTTCGACGAGGTCGACACCCTGTTCGGCACCAAGAAGGCGTCCGAGGCCAACGAAGACCTCCGCGCGCTGATCAACGCCGGACATTCCCGCGGCTGGCCGATCCTGCGCTGCGTCGGCCCTAACCAGGAAGTCCAGCCGTTCTCGTCCTTCGCCATGGTCGCCCTGGCCGGGATCGGCGATCTGCCCGACACCATCGCCGACCGCGCCGTGAACGTCCGGATGCGCCGCCGCGCACCCCACGAAACCGTCCACCCGTTCCGTACTCGCCGCGACACGCCGCGGCTGGCGAAGCTCCGCGACCAGCTCACCACCTGGCTGCGCGCGCACCTGCCCACCCTCGAAGACGCCGAACCCGAGATGCCGGTGGAAGACCGCGCCGCTGACACCTGGGAATCGCTCATCGCCGTCGCCGACCTCGCCGGAGGCCCCTGGCCCGAACACGCCCGCCTCGCCGCCAAGCTGCTCACCGCACAGGCCGCCGACAACGACACCGACACCTCGACCGCGACGCGGCTCCTCGTCGACCTCCGCACCATCTTCGACGCAGACAGCCAGCTCTACACCTCGACCATCCTCGCCAGACTCGCCGCGCTCGAAACTGCGCCGTGGGCCGACCGACAACTCAGCCCGAGCGACCTCGCCGCCGCGCTGAGGGTCTTCGAGGTCAAACCCCGAGACGTCCGCGAGAACGGCGGCCCCAACCGCAAGGGGTACCGGGCCGTCGACCTCCACGACCCGTGGAGCCGATACCTCCCACCGCTCGACTGACCGTCGCGGCTGTCGCGCTTGTCGCGGCACCTGCCGCGACACCGCGACAAACCCCAACCCCCTGACCAGCCATGTCGCGGCTGTCGCGGATGTCGCGGCACCCCCGCCGAACCATGTCAACGCCGATGAGCCACCGGAGGAGACCCAGTGAGTAACCGTCCGACCCTGCACACCACCGAGGAAGCCGCCGAGATCCTGCGGGTGCGGCCGAGCTGGCTCGAACGGCAGGCCGCGGCGCGCCGAATCCCGTTCACCATGCTCGGCGGCTACCGGTTCACCGACGAGCACCTGAGCCAGATCGTCCGGCTCTTCGAGCAGGAGCCCAGCGCCCCGCTCCGTTCCGAGCGCCAGCGGCCGACCCGCTCGGCCGCGGTACCGCGAGCCTCCGACCTGGTGTCGCCGCTCCGACCACGTCCACGGACCGACGTCCTTCGATCCCGACCGACAGCAGCCTGAACCCACCCTGGAGGACACCCCGTGGCATTCGCCGAGAAGCGCGGCAACCTGTACCGAGCGCGCTGGCGCGGCCCGAGCGGCAAGCTGGAGTCGAAGCCCGGCTTCCCGACCAAGCGCGACGCGGAGAACTACGCCAAAGACCAGGAAGCTGCGATCCGGGGCGGCACCTACGTCGACCCGCGCGCCGGCCAGACCACCCTCACCGAGTGGGTCAACCGCTGGTTTCCGGCTCAGGACCTGGAGCCGAGCACGCTCGCCGACTACCGCAACCGGATCGAGGTACGGATCCTCCCCGCGTTCGGTGACTGCCCACTGGCGTCGCTCACCGAAGAGGCGATCGCCGTCTGGGAGATGGGCCTGGTGAAGGACGGGTACGCCCGGAGCACCGCCCGCGCCGCGCGCACGCTGCTCGCGACCATCCTCGGCGACGCCATCCCGCGGTACATCCAGGCGAACCCGGCGGCACGCCGACGAGGCAAGGGCCGCAAGGGGCGGCGCCGGGTCGAGCGGCTGGAGAGGTCCGAGAAGGTCTGGCCCAGCCCGTTGCAGGCGCTGCTCGTCGCGGAGCGCTGCGCAGCGCTGTCGGGGCACGACGCCGAGTTCGTGATGATGGTGACCGCCGCGTACACCGGCATGCGGTGGAGTGAGCTGAGCGGCCTCGCCCCGCAGGACGTGCGCGACGGCGCGCTCAACGTCCACTGGAAGCTGTACGAGCTCGACGGCCGGTTCTACCGGGGCCGGCCGAAGGACGGGTCCGTCCGCACGCTCGACCTGCCTCCGTTCCTCCAACGGCTGCTCGTCGACCACCTCCGGTCCGTGCCGACGACCCGATGCACCTGCCACGGGACGAGCGCGCAGTGGTGCGACGGCACGAGCGAGTACGCGTTCCTCGGACCGCGCGGCGGGCACCACCGACGCTCGACGTTCTCGCGGCGCGTCCTGCGTCCGGCGGCGGACGGTTGGTACCCGAAGGGCAGAAAGCCCGCGATGCCCGTCCTGGTTGACGCCGCGAACCACCCGGGCATCCTGCTGACTCCGTGGCCCGCGGTGGAGCCGGGCGATCCGTACACGCCTCCGCGGGGCCGCGGACGCCGGCTCATCCCGGACGAGACGCCGCTCGCGAGCTGGCTCCCGGTGCTCCGCGGCCTCACGCCGCACGGGCTGCGGCACGGGCACCAGACGTGGATGGACGAGGCCGACGTCGCGCGGGCGGTCAAGACCGAACGCATGGGCCACGAGCTGCCCGGCATGCAGGCGATCTACTCGCACATCAGCCCGACCATGCGCGACCACCTGGTCACCGTGCTGGAGCGACTGTGGTCAAGATCGCTCGCCGACCGCGCCCGGATGCATCCCAGCTCGACGGTCCCGATCGTCGATCGGCTGCTGGCCGCGACCGCCCGTTAACGCGGCTCGCTCCCAGAGCGCTCCCAAAAACGGACATAGAAACAGTGAGCGGGCTTGCTCGAGAGACGATCAAGCCCGCTCACCTGCATAAACACACGTCGGGGTGGCGGGATTTGAACCCACGGCCCCTCGCTCCCAAAGCGAGTGCGCTACCAAGCTGCGCCACACCCCGTGCGGGCGACAGTCTACGGCCCCGCCACCAAGCGCCCCGACCCGAGCCGCGCGCACCACCGGCGCTCCCCTATGTACCCTGATGGTCAGCGCTCCGCGGGTGTAGCTCAATGGTAGAGCCTCAGCCTTCCAAGCTGATGGTGCGGGTTCGATTCCCGTCACCCGCTCCGTACCGAAAAGGCCAGGTCATGACCTGGCCTTTGGCATGTCCGCGGGTATGCCGGATCGGGTCGGGCGGCGCCGTCGGCGCCTTATGCTGCCGTGGTGGTGACGGGGGCTCGGCGCTGGTGGTCGTCGGCGGCGGCGCTGCGGGCGGTACGGGCGGCGGTCGTGGTGCCGGGCGTCTTCGCGTTCACGTACGAGGTCGTCGGCAACGTGCAGATGGCGACCTTCGCGGCGTTCGGCGGGTTCGCGACGCTGGTGATGGCGTCGTTCACCGGTACCCGGCGCGACAAGGTGCTGGCGCACGCGGGTCTGGCCGTCGCGGGCAGTGTGCTGTTGGTGATCGGGACGGCGGTCAACGCGGTACCGCTGGTCGCGGCGGGCGTGACGCTGCCGGTGGTGTTCGTGGTGCTGTTCGCCGGGATCGCGGGCCCGAACGCCGCGGCCGGCGGGACGGCCGCGCTGCTGGCGTACGTGCTGCCGGCGGCGTCGCCGGGGACGGTGGACATGATCGGCTGGCGTCTGGCGGGCTGGTGGCTGGCCAGCGCGGTCGGTACGGCGGCGGTCCTGCTGCTGTCCCCGCGTACGCCGGGCGACCGGTTGCGGTCCGCCGCGGTGGCGAACGCCCAGGCGGTGGCCGACCAGCTCGACGCGGCGCTGCGCGGGGCGGCGGACGACGCGTACCGGGCGGCGTCGCTGGCGACGAAGCACCGGCTGATGGACGCGTTCACCGCGACGCCGTACCGGCCGACCGGGTTGACCGCGGCGGACCAGGCGCTGGCCAGCCTCGTCGGCATGTTGGAGTGGACGACCGCGGTGGTGTGCGACGGGCTGGCCGAGTATCCGGACCTGCGCGGCGTGCCGGCGGTCGAGCGGGACCTGTTCGCGGCGACGCGGGACACGCTGCGCGGGTTGGCCGACACCGTGGCCGGTGGCTCGGCGGGGCCGGACCTGCCGCGGCTGGCGGAGGCGCTCGACGCGAGCGTGGTGGCGCTGCGCCGGATGCCGGCCGGCGACGGCGAGTTCGGCGACGCGGTGCATCTGGCGTTCCACGCGCAGACGGCGGCGCTGGCGGCGCGGCGGGCGGCGGTCGACGCGGTGATCGCGGCGCACCGGGCCGACCCGGGGACCGCCGCCGAGCAGGTACGCCGCTGGTACGGGCTGCCGGCCCGGCGGACGTCCCGGTTCCTGGCGGTGGCGCTGGCCGGGCGGCACGCGACGCTGCGGTCGGTGTGGTTCGTGAACAGCGTGCGGGGCGCGCTGGCGGTGGCCGCGGCGGTGCTCGTCGCCGACCTGGCGGGGGTGGAGCACGCGTTCTGGGTGGTGCTCGGCACCCTGTCGGTGCTGCGTACGAACGCGGCGGGCACCGGGTCGACCGCGTTGCGCGCGCTGCTGGGTACCGTCGCCGGGTTTGTCGTCGGGGCGGTGTTGTTGCTGGTGGTCGGCACCGGGCCGGGCGCGTTGTGGGTGGCGCTGCCGGTCGCCGTCCTCGTCGCCGCGTACGCGCCGGGGGCGCTGCCGTTCGTCGTCGGGCAGGCCGCGTTCACCGTGGTGGTGTCGGTGCTGTTCAACCTGCTCGCACCGGTGGGCTGGTCGATCGGCGTGGTACGCGTGGAGGACGTGGCGCTGGGGTGCGCGGTCAGCCTGGTGGTGGGTGTGCTGTTCTGGCCGCGGGGCGCCAGCGGCGTGGTCGCCGACGACGTCGCCGACGCGTTCCGCCAGGGTGGGCGCTTTCTCGCCCAGTCCGTCGACTGGGCGCTCGGGCTGCGGCACGAGGAGCCCGACCCGGGCCGTACCGTCGCGGCCGGGCTCCGCCTCGACGACGGGGTACGCGGGCTGCTCGCGGAGCGCGGCACGCAGCACGTGGCGACGCAGGACCTGTGGCGGCTGGTCGGTGGCACGATCCGGCTGCGACTGACGGCGCAGTCGCTGGCGAGCCTGCCGACGCCGGACGCGGAGCCGGACCCCGTCATCGAGGCGCTGAGCGGTCAGGCGGCGCGGGTCGCTGGCTGGTTCGACGACCTGGCCGACGTACTCGCCCGGCCGGGCGCGACCCGCCCGCTGGCACCGGCCGCGGCCGCGCCGGCGCTGCATCCGGTGGCCGCCGGGTCCCCGACGTCCACGCTGCCGTGCACGCTGTGGGTCGAGCAGCACCTACAGCACATCCGCCCGGCGCTCGACGGGCTGGTCGACCCGGCGACCGAGGTCGCCCGCCTCCGGCGTACGCCGTGGTGGCGGTGACGCCTCAGAGCGAGTCGCCGGGAGCCAGGTAGGTGTAGGCGGCGCCGATCTCCTCGCCGTACCAGCCGTTGATGCTGGCGAGGCCGCGCTCGTTGACCTGCGCGTCGTGGATCGGGAAAGCCCGCCGCGGCCGGATCGCCCGGGCGAAGTCGATGGCCTCGGCCATCTTCAGCCACGACCCCTGCGCCGGTACGCACAGCGTGTCGACCGGCTGCGCCGGGACGTGCACCGAGTCGCCCGGGTGGTAGAGCGCGTCGTCGACGAGGTACCCGAGGTTCGCGCAGTCCGGCTCGCCGTTGTAGATGATCGCGTGCCGGCCGCCGACCGCCCGTACCCGGAAGCCGGCGGCGGTGAACTCCTCGCCCGCGGTGACGCCGGTGACGGGCAGGCCGGGGATGTCGGCGTCAGCCGGCGCGTACACCGGGACGCCCAGCTCGGCGAGCCGGTGTACGTCCACGTGGTCGGCGTGCTCGTGGGTCACGAGTACGGCGTCCGCGCCGGTGGCCGCCGCCGGCTCGGTCCACGTACCGGGGTCGATGACGAGCACCCGGCCCTCGTGTTCGAGGCGTACGCAGGCGTGGGTGTACTTCGTGATGCGCATGGCGTCAGAACCTACGCCAGGTGGGACCCGGCCGGTCAGACCACGGGGGAAGTCCGACCGGCCGGGAGACTGTGGTCAGCCGGCGGTCATGCCGGCGTCGATGGCGATCGCCTGCCCGGTGATGCCGCCGGACACGTCGGAGCAGAGCCACGCGGCGGTCTCGGCGACGTCCGTCGGGGTCAGCAGCTGGCCGGTCGGGTGCAGCGCGGCGGCCTCCTCCGGCGTGAACATGCCGGCCTCGATCGCGGTGTCCAGCATCGCGGTACGCACGACGCCGGGGCAGACGGCGTTGACCCGGATGCCCTGCCGGGCGTACTCGATGGCGGCGGTGCGGGTGAGGCCGACGACGCCGTGCTTCGCCGCGGAGTACACGGAGATGCCGAGGGGGAGGCCGATCAGGCCGGCCACGGACGCGGTGTTGACGATCGTGCCGCCGCCCTGCGCCAGCATCTGCCGGATCTCGTACTTCATGCAGAGGAAGACGCCCCGCAGGTTGACCGCGTGCAGCGCGTCCCACGCCTCCTCGGTGCTCTCGTGGAACGCGTTGCCGGTCTCCTCGACACCCGCGTTGTTGAGGGCGGCGTCGAGCCGGCCGTACCGCTCGACGGTGGCGGCCACGAACGCCTCGACGTCGGCCGCGGACGACACGTCGCCGTGGACGAACGTGGCGTCACCGCCGGCGGCGCGGATCGCCTTGGCGTTCGCCTCGCCGTTCTCGGCGTCGATGTCGACGAGGACGACGCGGGCGCCGTGCGCGGCGAACCGCTGCGCCGACGCGGCGCCGATCCCGTTCGCGGCACCGGTGACGAGCACCGTCTTGTCCGTCAGCAGCTCGGTCATGTCGTCCTTTCCACCTGCCGACGCCGGTCTTGGCGCCGGGCACGGAAAATGGGTACCACGGGACATCCCGCACGGAGCAAGGTGCGGCGCGGGAGTCTGCCGGTCACCGCAAATCGCCGGTACCAAAACGAAAGTCGACGCACGCCCCGTCGTCACGACGAACCGTCCCGGCGGCAGTACGATGCGACGAGCGATCAGGGGTGGGGCGCATGAGGTACCACGACTGGACGGCGCAGGACGTCGAGACGTTCACCGACTTGGTCTACGGGTTCCTGCCGATGGACCAGCACTACCAGAACCCGAACCGCTGGCACGCGGACGTGACGGTGCAGGAGACGGCGACGTACCGGCTGGCCCGCTGGGTGCAGCGCGGCGACCGGACGTGCCACCGGACCCGCTCCCAGGTCCGCGCGCACCCGGGCGACGAGCACTACTGGGTGGTCGTGCCGCGCGCCGGCGGGTACGCGACGCGGCACGGTGACGAGGTCGTGCACGCCGTGCCCGGATACGCGTCGGCGATGGTGATGGACCAGCCGTGCCGGCTGCTCATCCCGCGTTCCGACTCGTACGCGTTGCAGGTGCCGCGGGCCGAGATCGACCAGCACGTACGGTCGGACCAGCCGCTGCGCGCCGTGCTCGACCTGCGGTCCGGGCTCGGGCGGATCGTGGACACGATGCTGCGGGAGCTGCACGCCGAGCGGGACCGGCTGACCGAGCGCGACTTCCACGCGGTGTGCGACCGGGTGACGGAGCTGCTGTGCATGCTGCTCGTCGGCGACGTGCGCCCGTCGTTGCACCATCTCGACGAGGTGGCGGCCACCGTCCGGCGATACGTACGGCAGCACGTCGGGTCCGACCAGCTCGGGCTGGCCGACGCCGCCCGCGCGCTCGGCTGGTCGCCGCGGCAGGTGCGGCTCGCGCTCCAGCGGGCCGGCACCACGTACCGGGACCTGCGGCGCGACGAGACCCTGCGGCGGGCCCGCGACCTGCTCGTCGACCCGGCGTACGCGGAGCTGACGGTCACCGAGGTGGCGCACCGGGCGGGGCTGGCGCCCGCCTGGTTCTCCGCCGCGTTCAAGGACCGGTACGGCGAGCCGCCCCGCGAGTTCCGCCGCCGGCGCCTCGCCGAGCGCGCCACCACCGCGCGGTAGGCGACGCGGTCAGCTCAGCCGCTCGGTGAGGTGCACGGAGACGGTGTCGCCGGTGCCCTTGCCGATCGCCCTGCGCACCTCGGCCTTCACCGGCAGCTTGTGCGTCCCGTCGCCCAACGCCATGAACGAGCTGCGGAACGGCCGCCCGTCGATCGTGCCGCGCACCTTGACCAGGCCGCGGGTACCGAAGAACTCGGCCGACCCGGGCATCACGACGTACGTCCAGCCGCCCTCGTTCTCGCTGGTCACCAGCGTTGCGGTGAAGGTCGTGTCCAGGTCTGTCACGACGCCCCCTCAGCAATCCTGCACCTCGACAGACCGGCGGCGGGGCGGAAACTCATCGCGGCTCGGCGAGCACCTCCAGGATCTGCTCGCCGTACTTGGCTAGCTTGTTCTCCCCGACGCCGGAGACCGAGCCCAGCTCGGCGAGCGTGGCCGGGCCGCGGGTGGCGATGTCCCGCAGCGTCGCGTCGTGGAAGATCACGTACGCCGGGACGCCCTGCTCCTTCGCCGACGCGGCCCGCCACGCCCGCAGCGCCTCGAACACCGGCGCCGCCTCCGCCGGCAGCTCGGCCGCGGCGGTACGACGGGACTGCTTCGGCGCCCGCCTGCGCTCCGGCTCCCGGCGCAGCATCACGGTCTGGTTGCCACGCAGCACCTCGGCGCTGCCGTCGGTGAGCACGAGCGTGCCGTATTCGCCCTCGACGGAGAGCAGGTCGCGGGCGA
This sequence comes from Actinocatenispora sp., assembly GCA_036503555.1. Taxonomy (GTDB): domain Bacteria; phylum Actinomycetota; class Actinomycetes; order Mycobacteriales; family Micromonosporaceae; genus Actinocatenispora. The sequence continues at coordinate 58,522 of DASXWQ010000033.1, read as the reverse complement.
GGAGCTGGCGTACGACGCCGCGCCAGTCGGCCTCACGCAGGTCGGCGCCGATGCCGAAGACGGTGAGCTGGTCGTGCCGGTGCTGGGAGATCTTCGGCGTACTCCGGCCGAGGAGGATGTCGATGGCCTGCCCGGCACCGAACCGCTGGTTGCGCTCCCGGTCCAGCCGCAGCACGGTGGACAGCAGCTTCTGCGCCGGGATCGTGCCGTCCCACGACTCCGGCGGGCTGAGGCAGGTGTCGCAGTTGCCGCACGTCTTCTCGTCCCGCTGCCCGAAGTACGCGAGGAGCCGGGTGCGGCGGCACTCGACCGTCTCGCACAGGGCGAGCATCGCGTCGAGGTGGGCGCCGAGCCGCCGGCGGTGCGCGGCGTCGCCGTCCGAATCGTCGATCATCTTCCGCTGCTGCACCACGTCCTGCAGCCCGTACGCCAGCCAGGCGGTGGACGGCAGCCCGTCCCGGCCGGCGCGGCCCGTCTCCTGGTAGTAGCCCTCGACCGACTTCGGCAGGTCGAGGTGCGCGACGAACCGTACGTCCGGCTTGTCGATGCCCATCCCGAACGCGATGGTCGCGACCATCACCAGCCCGTCCTCGCGCAAAAACCGCGACTGGTGCCGCGCGCGGGTCACCGAGTCCAGGCCCGCGTGGTACGGCAGTGCCGGGATCCCCTGCTCCACCAGGAACGCGGCGGTCTTCTCCACCGACGCCCGGGACAGGCAGTAGACGATGCCGGCGTCACCCGGGTGCTCGGTGCGCAACAGCTCCAGCAGCTGCCGGCGCGGCTCCGCCTTCGGCACGATCCGGTACTGGATGTTGGGCCGGTCGAAGCTCGCGACGAAGTGCCGCGCACCGGTCAGGTTGAGCCGGGTGGCGATCTCGGAGTGCGTGGCCGGCGTCGCCGTCGCCGTCAACGCGATCCGCGGTACGCCCGGCCAGCGCTCGTGCAGCATCGACAGCGCGAGGTAGTCCGGCCGGAAGTCGTGGCCCCACTGCGACACGCAGTGCGCCTCGTCGATGGCGAACAGCGCGATGGTTCCCTTGTCCAGCAGGCGGATCGTGGACTCGACGCCGAGCCGCTCGGGCGCCAGGTAGAGCAGGTCGATCTCGCCGGCGAGGTATTCGGCCTCGACCATGCGCCGCTCGTCCGGCGACTGCGTCGAGTTGAGGAAGCCGGCCCGTACGCCGAGGGCGGTGAGCGCGTCGACCTGGTCCTGCATCAGCGCGATCAGCGGCGAGATCACGACGGCCACGCCGTCGCGGACCAGCGCCGGGATCTGGTAGCAGAGCGACTTCCCGCCGCCCGTCGGCATCAGTACGAGCGCGTCCCCGCCGCCGACGACGTGGTCGATGATCTCCCGCTGCTCGCCGCGGAACGCGTCGTAGCCGAAGACTCGGCGCAGGACCTGCCCTGCCGCGTCCTGCTCCCCCACCGAAGACATCCGGCGATTCTACGAGCCCGCTGCGACAGTCCCGCGGACGTGTGTCCGCCGGCGCATGTCGGGCGGGGATTGTTGGGCGCCGTTGCTTTGCGCACCGGTGCGCGGAGCAACGGCATTGCGCACTGGTGCGCGGAGCGGGCATTGCGCACTGGTGTGCAGCGCAGGCGCAGCAGTGATGCGTACTGGTGTGCAGAGCAAAGGGAAACCAGGTGGTACCGCTCCCGGCCGTCGCCACGCGCGGGTCGGTGGAGCGGGTGCCCGGGTGTGCGGCTCCTCTTGACGGCGGTGGCCGACGGTGGCAAGGATGACAGGAATACAGAACGCTGTTCTTCATTGCCGAACAATTGAGAGAAGACATGCTCACCGTCAACCGGACCCGGCCGACGACCGGCGCGGGGCGGATCTCCCGGGTCGAGACGCTCAGCCTGGGCACCCCCTGGCGCGACTTCTCGTACGTGCGGATCACCACCGACGAGGGCCTGGTCGGCGTCGGCGAGATCACCCACCCGTACCGCGGGCGCGAGACCTGCCTGCTCGCCGAGGCGATGGGCGGTCGGCACCTGCTCGGCGCCGACCCGTTCGACACCGAGGAGATCTGGCACCGGATGTACCAGGGCGACTTCCTGCGCGGCGGCGACGTCGGCGGGATCGTGGCCTCCGGCGTCGACCAGGCGTTGCACGACATCCAGGGCCGCTTCCTCGGCGTACCCGTCTACCGGCTGGTCGGCGGCGCCTGCCGGGACACCGTGCCGGTGTACGCGAACGGTTGGTACACCGGGCCACGCGAGCCGGACGCGTTCGCGGCGCGGGCGGCGGAGACCGTGGCCGCCGGGTACCCGGCGCTGAAGTTCGACCCGTTCGGGGCCGGGTCCGGTGAGCTGTCGCGCGCCGAGCGGCGACTGTCGGTCGACATCGTCGCCGCGGTACGCGACGCGGTCGGGCCGGAGGTCGAGCTGTTCGTCGAGGGGCACGCGCGGTTCGTGGTGCACGAGGCGGTGGCGCTGCTCGACGCGCTCGCCGGGTACGACATCGGGTGGTTCGAGGAACCGCTACCGTGGACGCACATCGACCGGTACGCGGAGCTGCGCGCCCGCACGTCGATCCCGATCGCCGGCGGCGAGCACTTCCACAACCGGTACGAGTACCGGCGGCTGTTCGAGACCGACGCGGTGAACATCGTGCAGCCGGACCTCAGCATGGTCGGCGGGTACACGGAGCTGCGGAAGGTCGCGACGCTCGCCGAGCTGCACTCGATGGTCGTGGCGCCGCACAACTCGAACTCGCCGTTCTGTACGACGGCGACGGCGCACGCGGCGTTCGCCACACCGAACCTGAAGATCCTGGAGACGTTCGACGGGCTGCTCCCGGCGTACGTGTTCGACGCGCTGCGCGGCTGCCTACCGGTGACCGACGGGCGACTGCCGCTGCCGACGGCGCCCGGCATCGGGGTCGAGCTGGTCGACGAGGTCTTCGCGGAGCACCCGCCGACCGGCGGTTTCTGGAACATGTTCGCGCCCGGCTGGGAGAAGCGGGAACGCACATGAGCGAGCGGCAGCGAGCGAACCATCAGCACTGTGCCTCGTGCCTCATCGGTGTTCCGACGAAGGAGGAACGCACATGAGCGAGCGGCAGCGAGCGAATCGGCAGCACTGCGCGTCGTGCCTCATCGGTGTTCCGACGAAGGAGGAACGCCGATGAGCAGCGCGGACGTGGGCGCGTCCGCGATGCGCAAGGCGATGCTGCGGCTCGGCCCGTTCCTCGGCCTGCTCTACCTCGTCGCGTACGTGGACCGGAACAACGCCGGCTTCGCCAAGTTGGAGATGTCGACGGCGCTGGGCATCACCGAGTCCGCGTTCGGGCTCGCCGCCGGCATCTTCTTCATCGGGTACTTCTTGTTCGAGGTGCCGAGCAACCTGGCGCTGCACCGGTTCGGCGCCCGGAAGTGGATCGCCCGCATCATGCTCACCTGGGGTGTGGTGGCGGTGGCGACGGCGTTCGTCTCCGGTGCCACCGGGTTCACGGTCGCCCGCTTCCTGCTCGGGGTCGCCGAGGCCGGCTTCTTTCCCGGCGTCCTGCTCTACCTGACGTTCTGGTTCCCCCGGCGGTACCGGACGACGGTGCTCGCGGTCTTCGCCGTGTCGAACCCGCTGGCGAACGCGGTCAGCGCACCGGTGTCCGGCTGGATCCTGGGCCTGCACGGGCTGTTCGGGCTGGCCGGGTGGCAGCTCGTGTTCGTGATCGAGGGCGTACCGGCGTTGATCCTCGCCGTGGTCACCTGGCGGGTGCTACCGGACCGGCCCGCCGACGCGACATGGCTCAACCAGGCCGAACGCGACTGGATCGACCGCGAGCTGGCCGCCGACGCCGCCGGCGCGGAGCGTACGCACGGGCGGCTGCGGCTGGCCGACGCGTTCCGCAACGGCCGGCTGTGGGCGCTGATCTTCGTGTTCTTCGGCGTCGTCTTCGGCTCGTACGGCATGGGTCTGTGGCTGCCGACGATCGTGGCGGACATGGGCCACTGGTCGACCGGCGTGACCGGCCTGCTCGTCGCGGTCCCGAACCTGGTGGCCGCCGCCGTGATGCTGCCGTGGGAGCGGTACGCGCGACGGCGCGGCAACATTCCCCGCCAGGTCGCGCTGACCCTGCTGGTGACGGCGCTGGCGCTGGTCGCGGCCGTCGCGGCGCGTGGCGTACCGGTGGTGTCGCTGGCCGCGATCTGCGTGGGGATGGCCGCGCTGTTCTCGACCACGCCGCTGTTCTGGTCGCTGCCGTCGACGTTCCTGACCGGTGTGGCCGCGGCAGCGGGGCTGGCGTTCATCAACTCGGTGGGCAACCTCGCCGGCTTCGCCGGGCCGTACGCGATCGGCTGGATCAGCCAGACCACCGGTACCCCGGTGTGGGGGCTGCTCCTGGTCAGCGCGTTGACGTTGAGCGGCGCGGCGGTCGCGCTGGTCCTGTCGCGGCGCGCCGGCTGGACCCCGGCCGTCGAGTCCGAATCCGTGACCTCGTCCTGAAACCCCCTGGTGGGCCGCCCCGTCGACGCGCGTCGGCGGGACGGTCCGCGTCAGGTCAGGCCGAGCAGACCGAGCGCGTCGCGGTGGATCAGCGCCTCGACGTCGGCCGGGTCGATGCCGTGCAGCCCCTTCGGGCTCTCGATCGCCGCGACCGCGCGCAGCCCGGCCACCGAGTCGTCGACGGTCGTGAACGGGTAGTCGCTGCCGAACAGCAGCTTGCCCCAGACCCCGTACTCGTGCACCAGCATCAAAGCCCGCCACAGCTGGAACGGCCGGTAGTGCAGGGCGCTGACGTCCGCGTACACGTGCGGGTGCTTGCGGATCACCGCGATGCACTCCCCCTCGTACGGGTGGCCCAGGTGCGCGAGGACCAGCCGCTGCTCGGGGAACCGCCGCGCGACCCGGTCCAGCAGGTACGGCCGGGCGTACTCCAGCGGTGCGGCGGAGACGAACGTGGTGCCGGTGTGCAGCAGCACCGGCAACCCGTGGTCCGACGCGTACGTCCACAGTGGATCGAACTCGGGGTCGCCGGGGTCGAAGCCGGCGTACATCGGCATCAGTTTGATGCCGCGCAGGCCCAGCTCCCGGTGGCCGCGGCGGAGTTCGTCGCGCCAGCCGGGCTGTGTCGGGTCGAGGGCCATGAAGCCGATCAGCCGGTCGGGGTGGGCGCCGGCGTACGCGGCGACGTCGGTGTCGTCGATCCACAGCCCGGACAGCTTCGCCTTGCCGCCGAAGACGATGGCCCGGCTGTCTGCGGGCGCGGTCGCCGCGTACTCCGCCCACCGGACGGACAGGTCGACCTCGCCGCCCGCGTGCGCTCGCCCGGCCTCGGCGAAGAAGCCGTCGGCCGAGTGGTCCGGGCAGCCGAAGGCGTGGCTGTGGACGTCGACGATCATGGCCGCTCCGTTCGCTGTCGCAGAACCTTGTTCGCAGCCTACGACGTTCCTGCGACGCGGCCGGACAGCAGGTCGGTGACCCGCACGGCGTACCCGCGGACGGTCTCGCCGATCTGGTGGATGCGCCACAGCGGCAGGTCCAGCTTCAGCCCGGTCACGCTGATCGCGCCGGCGCACTCGTCGCGGTGGTCGCGTACCGCCGAGCCGACGCAGAAGATCCCCTCCGCGTCCTCCTCGTCGTCGATCGCGTACCCGCGACGGCGGATCTCGGCGAGGTCGGCCAGCACGGCCGGCACGTCGGTCAGGGTGCGCGGGGTACGGGCGGCGAGCGGCCCGGCGGACAGGACCTCCCGCGCGGCGTCCTCGGGCAGCTCGGCGAGGATCGCCTTGCCGACGCCGGTGCAGTGCGCCGGCTCCCGGGTACCCATGTGCAGGTCGAAGCGGACCGCGCCCGGCGCGTTGACCCGGCCGACGACGACGGCGTGCCCGGCCTCGGGTACGGCGACGCGGGCGGTCATCCCGGTCTCCTCGGACAGCTCGCGCAGCACCGGCAGGGCGATGTCGCGCATCGACACCTGCCCGATGGCGTGCTCGCCGAGCCGGGCCAGCGCCAGCCCGAGCCGGTACCGCCGGGCGGCGCCCTCCCCCCGGGACGCGGCGAAGCCGTGCGCCTCCAGCGTCTGGAGCGTCGAGAACGCGGCGCTCTTGGCCGCACCGACCCGTTTGGCCACCTCGGTCACGGTCAGCCCGTCCGCGCCGTCGGCCAGGGCCTCCAGAATCTCGACGGCCCGGCTGACGCTGCGCACCTGGTACCGCTTGTCCATCTCGTTCGCCACCACCGAACAAGAGTGCCGTCAGGAACGTCGCAAAGTCAAATCATCCCTTGACACCCTCGACGATCGACCCCTAGTTTTCGTGATCAGAGAATGAGGTTCTGCATTACCGAACAAAGGATGTCGATGACGCGCCCTCCGCTGCACGGCGTACTGCCCGTGCTGGCCACCCCGTTCCGGGCCGACTGGACGATCGACGACGACGCACTCGCCGCCGAGGTGGGCTGGGTGCTCGACCAGGGCGCCGACGGCGTCGTCCTGGCCATGGTGTCCGAGGTGCTGCGGCTGTCCACCGGGGAGCGCGAGCAGCTCGCCGCCGCCACCTGCCGGCACGTCGCCGGCCGCGCACCCGTCGTCGTCAGCGTCGGCGCGGAGAGCACCCCCGTCGCCCTCCGGCTCACCCGGCACGCCGAGCGCGTCGGCGCCGCCGCGCTCATGGCGATCCCGCCGCTGTGCACCGCACCCGACCCGGACGGCCTGGAGGCGTACTTCGCCGAGCTGGCCGACGCGACCGAGCTGCCGCTCATCGTCCAGGACGCCAGCGGATACCTCGGCGACCCGCTGTCGCTCGGCCTGTCGGCCCGCCTGCTCGACACGTACGGCCCGGACAAGATCCTCTTCAAGCCCGAGGCGGTACCCGTCGGCCCGCGCCTGTCCGACCTGCGTGACGCGACCGGCGGGCGCGCCGCGGCGTTCGAGGGCAGCGGCGGCGCGGCCCTCGTCGACAGCCACGCCCGCGGCGTCGCCGGCACGATGCCCGGCCCGGACCTGGTCTGGGCGATCGTCGCGCTCTGGCGCGCCCTGGGCGACGGCCACACCGAGCGGGTACGCGCGGTCAACGAGGCGCTGTCCCCGCTGCTCGCCCCGATCACCGGCCTCGACTCGTACGTGGCCATGGAGAAACACCTGCTCGTACGCCAGGGTGTGCTGCCGTCCGACCGGGCCAGGCCGCCGCTCGGGTTCCGGTTGGACGCCGAGACCCGGCACCAGATCGACGGGCTGTTCGACCGGCTGAAGGACGTGGTCGCACCGTGAAGGCGTTGGTACTCAAGGACTTCCACGAGATGGTCGTCGCGGAGCGCCCGGACCCGGCGCCGGGTCCGGGCGAGGTGCTGATCCGTACCCTCGCCACCGGGATCTGCGGGTCGGACCTGCACGGCTTCACCGGCGCCAACGGCCGCCGGGTGCCCGGCCAGGTGATGGGGCACGAGACGGTCGGCCGGATCGCCGCGCTCGGCGACGGCGTCACCGACCTGACCGTCGGCGGGCTCGCCACCGTCAACCCGGTCGTCTCCTGCGGCGCCTGCCCGGCGTGCGCCGCCGGCAACCCGCAGCACTGCCCGGAGGGGTACGTGATCGGCGTGGCCCCGGCGCGAAGCGCCGCGTTCGCCGACCTCCTGGTGGTACCGGCGACGAACGTGGTCGAGCTGCCCGACACGATGCCCGCCGCGTACGGGGCGCTGGTCGAGCCGGTCGCCGTCGGCTGGCACGCCGTACGCCGGGGCGACGTGGGCGCGGGGGACACCGTGCTGGTGTCCGGCGGCGGTCCGATCGGGCAGGCCGTCGTCCTCGCCGCCCGCCGGTCCGGCGCGACCCGCGTCGTGGTCAGCGAGCCGGACCGCGGGCGCCGGGCGCTCTGCGCCACCCTCGGCGCCGACGTCCTCGACCCGACCGGCGGCGACGTACCCGAGCGGGTGCGTGCCGTGCTCGGCGGCCCGGCGAGCGTCGCGGTCGACGCCGTCGGCCTGTCCGCCACCCTCGCCGACGCGCTGGCCGCGACCGCCCTGGGCGGACGCGTCGTGCTGGTCGGCATGGGCGCGCCGCGCGTCGAACTCGGCGCGTTCGCGATCAGCACCGAGGAACGCAGCGTCGTCGGCTCCTTCTCGTACTCCGCGGACGACTTCCGCGCCGCCGCGGCCTGGGTCGCCACGTGCCCGCCGGAGCTGGCCGGGCTGATCGAGAAACAGGTACCGCTCGCGGACGCGCCCGCCGCGTTCACCGCGCTGGCCGCGACACCGACCCCGGGCAAGGTCCTCGTCACGTTCTGACCGCGCCACCCGAGGTGGCAGCGGTGGACACGCCGAGCGACACGATCCCCGCGCCTGCCTACGCCGCCTCGGCCAGCTCGTCCGCCCACCTGTCCGCGTACGCGTCGAGCACCGGGCCGAGGAGCGGCACGTCGGCGTAGTCGCGCCGGGCCCGGCCGTCGCGCATCCGGTCCAGGAAGTAGCCGAACACCAGCGCGGAGTTCGCGTCGTCCTCGACGCCGTCGACCACGCCGTACCCGTTCTCCGCGCCGTGCGGCGCCAGCGTGACCGGCACGTACCGGTGGCCGTCGGGGACGAGCGGCACCAGCGCGGCGTCCATGACGCGCAGGTTGAGGCCGGTGACCATGCACCGCGTGTCGTAGAAGCCCACCGTCAGTCCGCGAGGCGGGCGACCGCGCGCATCTTGTTCATCGCGTCCAGCGCCGCCACCTTGTACGACTCGGCCAGCGTCGGATAGTTGAACACCGCGTCCACCAGGTAGTCGACGGTGCCGCCGCAACCCATCACCGTCTGTCCTATGTGGACAAGCTCGGTGGCGCCGGTGCCGAACACGTGCACGCCCAGCAGCTCCACGCTCTCCGCGTGCACCAGCAACTTCAGCATTCCGTACGAGTCGCCGAGGATCGCGCCGCGGGCCAGCTCCCGGTACCGGGAGACGCCGACCTCGAACGGCACGGACTGCTCGGTCAGCTCGTCCTCGGTACGCCCGACGTACGAGATCTCGGGGATGGTGTAGATGCCGATCGGTTGCAGCGCCGACAACGTGCCGGCCACCGGCTCGCCGCACGCGTGGTACGCCGCGCGCCGGCCCTGCTCCATCGACGTCGCCGCGAGCGCCGGGAACCCGATCACGTCACCGACCGCGTAGATGTGCTCGACGCTCGTCCGGTAGTACTCGTCGACCTCGATCCGGCCGCGCGGGTCGGCGGCGAGGCCCGCCTTCCCCAGGTCCAGCGCGTCGGTCACGCCCTGCCGGCCCGCCGAGTACATGACGGTGTCGGCGGGGATCCGCTTGCCGGACTCCAGCACGGTCAGCGTCCCGCCGTTGCGCCGGTCCACCCGCGCCACCGTCTCCCGGAACCGGAACGTCACCGCCAGGTCCCGCAACTGGTACTTCAGTGCCTCGACGACCTCCAGGTCGCACATGTCGAGCATCCGCTCGCGCTTCTCGACGACCGTCACCTTCGTGCCGAGAGCGGCGAACATCGACGCGTACTCGATGCCGATGACGCCCGCGCCGACCACCACCATCGAGCCGGGAATCCGGTCCATGCACAGGATCTGGTCCGAGTCGACGATCGTCGAGCCGTCGAAGTCCACAGTGGACGGACGAGCCGGGCGGGTGCCGACCGCGATCACGATCCGCTCCGCCGTGACCTGCCGGTCCTCACCCGTACCCGGGTCGACGAGCAGCGTGTGCGGATCCAGGAACCGTCCGCTGCCGACGAGCATCGTCACGTGGTTGCGGGCGAGCTGGCTGCGGATCACGTCGATCTCCCGCCCGATCACGTGCTGGGTACGCGTGGTCAGGTCACCGATCGAGATGTCGTCCTTGAGCCGGTAGCTCTGCCCGTAGAACTCCTGCTGGCTGTGCCCGGTCAGGTAGAGCACCGCCTCGCGCAGCGTCTTCGACGGGATCGTGCCGGTGTTGATGCAGACCCCGCCGACCATCGTGCGCCGTTCCACGATGGCGACCCGCCGGCCCAGCTTCGCCCCGGCGATCGCCGCCTTCTGCCCGCCCGGACCGGAACCCAGCACCAACAGGTCGTAGTCGTACATGAGGCACCTCTCGCCGCGACGGTCACATCGGCGCCCATCCTGCCGGGAGTACGCAAACCGCGCGACACGTCAGGTGAGGCTGCGTACCGCCTCGATGATCAGCCAGACGCCGAAGATCAGGAACAGGGCTGCGGCACCGTACCGGATGATGTGCTCGGGCAGCTTGCGGCCGAGCAGCCGGCCGACCGCGATGGCCAGCGCGTCCGCCGCGACCATCCCCAGCGTCGAGCCCAGCCACGTACCGAACCAGCCGTGCTGCGTGGCCAGCGTGATCGTCGCCAGCATCGTCTTGTCGCCCAGCTCCGCCAGGAAGAACGCGACGCTCGCCGCGACGATCGCCGACCGCGTCGACCGGGTCGCCTTCTGCTCCTCGTCGTCGCTCAGCTTGTCGCCGCGCAGCGTCCACGCCGCGAACACCAGGAACGCCACGCCGGCCACCAACGAGATCCAGTTGGTCGGCAGCACCGTGCCCAACCCGTACCCGACGCCGACCGACACCGCGTGCACGACCGCGGTCGCCACCGTGATGCCGATCAGTACCGGCAGCGCCTTGTACCGCGTCGCGAACGTCAACGCCATGAGCTGCGACTTGTCGCCCAGCTCGGCCACGAAGATCACGCCGAAGCTCAGCGCCAGACTCGCCCAGATCGCGGACATCTCATCCTCTCGGTCCAGACCGGACCGAAGCACCCAGGGGACTCCGATCCGGGTCCCTGCATCGTCGGACCGGTCCGCGCGTGCGGCCGGCCCCTCGGGGTACCACCGGATCGAAGGTCTCGCCCGCCCGGAGATCCGGGCCGCGCGGCCGGGCCTCCGGGCAAAAGACCGGGTGCCAGCGTGTCGACCGCGACATTGGGGGCTACTCCCCTTCGCGACGGCAACACTAGCCGATCCCGCCGCCGCCCACCGCACCGACGTGCCGCAGGCCACGCGTGCCGGTCCGACGCCGCGGACCGCGCGTCAGCCCAGCGGTACCGCCCGGGGATGCACCGGCGCGTCGGCGATCTCGACGACCACCACCGTCAGATCCTCGTACGCCCGCGTCGTGTGCTGCTCCCCCGCCCGCCACACCGCGGCCTGGCCCGCCTCGATCGGCCGCCACGCGCCGTCGGCGCCGCACACCTCGCCGCGGCCGGCGACCACGAGCATCGCCTGGTCGGGGTCGGCCGGATGGCGCGGGATCTCGTGTCCCGCCGCCACGCGCAGCACACCGACGTGGACCGCGTCCCCGCCGAGTACGCCGGCGCCGGTGAACCCCGGCCCGATCTGCCGCGCCACGTCCTCGTCGAACCGGAACATCCGCATTGCGGAAACCTACCCATTCGCCGACCATCGTGTCCGGAGGTGCGTACATGGCGGTGGTACTCACGGTCCGGCCGGCGCTGTCCGACGCGACCATGGCCGACCTGTTCGCGGCGGCGTGGGACACACCGGCCGCGGCGGGCCGGGACGTGACGCGGTGGAGGCCGATCCTGGCGCGCAGCCTGACCTGGGTCGCGGCGCACCGGGACGGCCGGCTGGTGGGCTTCGTCAACGTGGTGGGCGACGGCGGCCGGCACGCGTTCGTGCTGGACACGACCGTGCACCCGGGCGAGCAGCGGAGCGGGCTCGGCACCCGCCTCGTACGGGCGGCGGCCGGTGAGGCGCGCGCCGCCGGCGCCGAATGGCTGCACGTCGACTACGAGGAGCACCTGACCGGGTTCTACGCCGGCTGCGGCTTCCGGCCGACGGCCGCCGGCCTGCTGCGCCTGGCACCGGCGTGACGGACGACCGCCGACACGCCGGACCGGCGCGGGTCGCGCCCGGATCCCCGGTCAGGCCGCCGCGAGCTGGCTCGCGGTGAACGCGGCGCGCAGCTCGATGCCTTGCGCCGCAAGGTTTTCCCGGCCACCGGTCTCGCGGTCGACGACGCACACCACGGTGTCCACGACGGCACCCAGCTCGCGCAGCGCCGCGGTCGACGCGAGGATCTGACCGCCGGTCGTGACCACGTCCTCCACCACGACGAGGCGGCGGCCGGCGACCTCGCCGCCCTCGGCGAGCCGGCACGTGCCGTAGTCCTTCGCCTGCTTGCGTACGAACAGCGTGGGCAGCCCGGTCACCTGCCCCACCGCCACGGCGACCGGTACCCCGCCGAGCTCCAGCCCGGCCAGCGCGTCCACCCCGTCCGGTACGAGCGCGGCCACTGCGGCGCCGACCTCACGCAGCAGCACCGGATCCGACTCGAAGAGGTACTTGTCGAAGTAGCGGTCGGAGACGGCGCCGGAACGCAGCCGGAACGTGCCGGTCAGGTGGGCGGTCCGCTGGACGCGCGCGGCGAGGTCGCTGTTCATCGCCGCTCAACCTATCTGCTGCACGATCCAGTTGTACGCGGAGTTGATCCAGCTCACGCGGGACGCGAAGCTGATGCCGGTGATGACGAGGTAGATGCCGACGGCGAGGTGGGACAGCCGGGCCGAGGCGCGGGACCGGTGCATCATCCCCTCGATCACGAGCCGGCCGACGAGGCGGCACAGCGCGAACAGGCCGACCGCGATCGCCAGCGCGAGCACGAACATCACCAGGTTGTTCACGAACTCCGCATGCCGGTTCGCGATCGCCCAGATGCCCCAGCAGACGAACGCGAACAGCGCGCCCGTCACCGACAACCCCATGCCCCGGCGCAGCGTGTCCAGCCGGGCGCCGGGCAGCGGCCGCAGCCCGCGGTCCGGCTCGGGCGGCGCCGGTGGCCCGCCGTCGTCCCCGTCGTCCGGTCGCCGCGGCGCCTGCGGTACGGCCGCGACACCGCGCTGCTGCTGCTCGGGCCGCGCGTACCGCTCCGGGCCGGCCATCACCCGGGTGCCGCCGTCGCGCGGCGCCGGTGGCACCGGGCCGGCGACCCGCGTCCGGTCGTACGCCTGGGTCATCGCGGTGGGTCGGGCCGGCGCGGTGGGCCGGGTCGGGTCGGCCGCCGCCGGCCGCGTCGCGTCCATCGCGGACCGGTGCACGGCGTCGGCGCGCTGGGTGGCCGGCTCGGCCGGCGCGTCCGGCCAGAGCGGACGGTCGGTCGGCACCGGCGGCGCACCGGCATGCGACGCGGCGCCGGCCGCGGCGGGCGACACGGAACCGGACTGCGATGCGGCGCCGGCACGGGGGCGGGAGTCGCTGAGCGCGGCACGCAGCTCCACGACCTCCTGCTCCAGCCGCTCGACGCGCTGCCAGTCGCCGGCCGGCGCGACCGGCTCGGACCGTACGCCGGCGCGGCCGACGACCCGCGCCGACCGGGAGACGCCCCAGTAGAGCCCGTGCGCCGGGGTGTTCGACCGCTCGACCAGGTCGGCCAGCCGGGCCGTCCAGGCGGTCAGCTCCTCGGTGCCGGGCCGGTCCTCGGGCCGGTCGGCGAGCGGCGCGAGCAGGTGGTCGCGCAGCGCCGGCTGGCTGTCCAGCACCGGGTGCCGGCGCAGCATCGCCCACGGCGGCAACGGCGCGTCGCCCGGGCCGGGCTGCTGCGGCGACTCGGTCCGCGGGAACGCCCCGGTGACCATGTAGTAGGCCACGGCGCCGAACCCGTGCACGTCGTACGCCGGGCCGACCCGGCCGCTGAACGCCTCCGGCCCCCCGGCCTCCCGGGTGTACGCGATGGTCGTGATGTGGTCGGGCCGGAAGTAGCGCGCGCCGGTGAAGTCGATCAGCCGGGCCTCGCCGGACGGCAGGATCAGCACGTTCGACGGCTTGACGTCCATGTGGACGACCGGCGACGCGCCCGGGTCGGCGGGGTGGTGCAGCGCGAGGAGCGCACGTACCAGGGTGTCAAGGGTGCCGACCGCGTCCAGCGCGCCGGCCGCTCCCGCACCGCGCTGCTGCACGTACTCCCGGAGGTTGACGCCGGGCAGGTAGTCGAGCACCTGGTACGGCTCGGGCTCCTGGTGCACCGGCTTCTGCCCGGGCGGGTGCGGCGCCGGACCGTAGAACCCGTCGGCCCGCCGGCAGATGCCCGGTACGCCCCGACTGTTCAGGTCCATCAGGACCGCGTCGCCCTTGTCCCACGAGCGGAGCTGCTCCGCCCGGGTACGCGAGTCGTTCAGCCGGAAGACCTTGACGGTCAGCGGCGCCGAGCTGACCCCGCCGGACAGCCGGACCGCCCGGTAGACCTCGGCCTGGCCACCGGACGCGATGTGCGCCACCAGCCGGTACCGCTGGTGGGTCTCCGGCAACGGGCTCGCCGGGCCGCACACGAGGTCGAGCAGTTCGGCCACCCCTACCCCCTCAACGCACCGCCTGTCTGTCGAGGGTATCCAGCCCGATCGAATCCGCATCGGCGGTGTCGGCGGGAAATCCGAGGCGGTCTCGCGGCGGCTGCGATACACAGGCCGGATGGACTCCTACGAGATCAGGCCGATCACCGCCGACGAGGTGTACCCGTTCCAGCGGTGCTTCGAGAAGGCGTTCGGCAAGGACCATCACGAGGACGAGGCGAAACTGGAACGTGACCTGTTCGAGGCCTCCCGTACCCTCGCGGCGGTGCACGAAACGGACGGCGTGGTCGGTACCACCCTGTCGGCCCGCCGGACGCTCGGCGTACCCGGCGGCGAGGTGCCGGCCGCGCACGTCACCGCCGTGTCCGTACTCGGCACGCACCGGCGCCGCGGGCTGCTGCGCCGGATGATGACCAAGCAGCTCACCGAGCTGGCCGGTACCGACGAGCCCGTCGCGATCCTGTGGGCCAGCGAACCGGTCATCTACGGCCGATTCGGGTACGGCCCGGCCACGGCGAACCTGTCGATCGACGCCGACACGCGCGAGCTGACCGTGCCGGCCGGCGAGTCGTCCGGCACGCTGCGCGAGGTCGACTACGCGGAGTCCACCGACACCCTCGCCGCCGTGTACGAGGCGGCGCGCGCCGGGCGTCCCGGCGTGTCCGACCGGCCGGCGGCGCTGTGGCGGTTCCAGGCGGCGGACCTGGAGCACTCGCGGGAGGGCAGGTCCGGGCTGCGCACGATCCTGCACCAGTGCGCCGACGGCCCCGACGGGTACGCGGTCTACCGGATCGGGCGGCACGGCGACGCGACCGGCCCGGCCGGCGTCGTGCACGTGGAGGAGGTCGTGGCCCGCGACCGCGCCGGCTACCAGGCGCTCTGGGGGTACCTGTTCGACATCGACCTGACCCGCCGGCTCAAGTACGACTTCGCGGCGGTCGACGAGCCGCTGCGCTACCTGGTGAGCGACCCGCGCCGGCTCGGCCTGCGCATCGACGACGGCCTGTGGCTGCGGGTGCTCGACGTGCCGGGCGCGCTCGCCGCCCGCCGGTACGCGGCCGACGTGGACGTCGTCCTCGACGTCACCGACGACGTGGTCACCGGGAACGCCGGGCGCTGGCACCTGCGCGCCGGGCCGGACGGTGCCGCGTGCGTGCGTACCGACGCGCCGGCGGACGTGGCGCTGCCGGTCGCGTCGCTGGGCGCGGCCTACCTGGGCGGTACGCCGCTGGCCGCGCTCGCCGGCGCCGACCGGGTCCGGGAGGTACGCCCGGGCGCGCTCGCCGCGGTCTCCACCGCGTTCGGCTGGCACCGCGCCCCGGTCGCCATCGAGGTCTTCTGACCCTCCACTGTGGACGCCAGCCCCGGCGGGCCGACGAGCGGAGAGCTCAGCGGATCGCCGGGGCCGGGTCGCGCAGTGCCTTCGCCGGCAGCCGGCGTTCCAGCGCCAGCATCGCGCCGACGCTCGCCAGGTTCAGCGCGGACAGCGCCAGCCACGGCAGCGAACGGTGCACGCCGTACAGGGTGCCGAAGAACGCCGGGCCGACGATGCCGGCCAGGGTGAACGAGTACTGGAACGTGGCCAGGTAGCGGCCGCGGATCCGGTCCGGTGCGACGGCCGCGGCGAGCGCCTGCGACGTCGGCGCGTGCACCGCCTCCGCGACCGTGAACATCAGCGTCGCCGCCACCATCGCCGGTACGACCCAGCCCAGGTGACCGGGCCCGAACGTGGCGAACAGCGCCGCCCACCCCGCCCACAGCAGCGACGCGAGGATCAGCAGCCGGGTCCGGCGGTACCCGACGACGAGCCGGACGGCGGGCGCGCCGAGCAGCGAGATCAGCACGGTGTTGCCGACCAGCAGGGCCGAGGTGAGCCAGCCCGGGCCGCGCAGTCCGGTCAGCACGAACGTGGGCAGGGCGAGGCCGAGCATCATGCTGGACAGCGCGTACACGCCGTTGACCGCGACGAGGCCGAGGAACGGCCGGTCCGCCACCAGCGTCCGGTATCCCCCGGTGCCGGTGCCCGCGTCGTGCACCACCCGGGGCGCCCGGACGAACGCGCCGATCGTGCCGGCGGCGACGAGGAAGCAGGCCGCCGACGCGTACGCGACGAGCCGGTACGTGGCGGCCCGGCCGTCCGCGACGACCAGCCCGGTGGCGAGCCCGCCGAGGCCGAGGCCGGCGGTCCGCGCCATGTTCGACCACGCGTACCAGGTCTCCTTGCGGGCGCCTCCGCGGCGGCCGTCGGCGTAGTCGGACAGCGCGGTGAAGATCGCCGACCAGAAGAACCGCACGCCGAAGCCGGTGGCGGTGACCGCGGCGAAGATCCCGACCGGCCCGGTCACGTGCGGGTACGCGAGGAAGCCCACCGCCTGCAGCAGTTGCGCGCCGACCACCACGGGCAGCGCGCCGAACCGGTCGACGATGCTGCCGGCCCAGACCGGGATCGGCAGCGTCAGCACGTTCGACACGCTGATGAGCACGCCGAGCAGTGCCAGCGGTACGTCGGTGAGGCGGGTGAAGAACACCATCGACAGCGGCATGAACAGCCCGTTGCCGACCGAGTCCACGACGAGCGCGCCGATCAGGACCGGCCCGCCCCGGCTGGGAATCCGCGTCGTCGGGGCTGTCTCGTCGTCTGACACAACCGGGCACGGTACCGACGTGCCCGCCCGAGGCAAACCAACTTACCGTCCGTACGGAACGGCAGCCTGCCCGCCGCCCGCCGGTACGGTCGTGCCGCCCCGACCGCACCGCCCCAGGGCGGCGCCGGCGGTACGCAGGGCGCGGTCGACGTCGTCCTGGGACGGCCAGCGACACCCGACGGGGTGGGCGCACGCGTTGCGTACGCGTCGCAGGTGGTCGAGTTCGGCGTACGGCAGGCCGGTGAGCGCGGCCAGCACGGACACGCAGCGCCGCCCGTCCCGCGCGACCGCACGCAGCACGGTCCAGGCAGCCAGCAGCTCGGGCAGTCCGTTCGGCGGGGTGGCGGTGACCAGCAGCATGGCGACCTCCGGTCCGGGGCGTGGGAGGGACGAGCCCATTCCGCTCCGGCGGACCGGCGGATGCGATCCAGCGGGACGAACAGGTCCGGAACCGGACACCCAACTCGGACGATCGATATGCTTGATGGACAGTCGAGGACGATCGTGGACAGCCTTCCGGGAGGCAGGCATGGCGGCGGACGACGGGCGTGAGCAGGTCGCGGACTTCGCGTCCTGGTTGCGCGGGTTGCGGTTGGACGCCGGCGAGCCCTCGCTGCGCAACCTGTCGAGATCGACCCGCGAGCGGGCCGGCCGGGAGGTCCCGCGTACCACGCTGGCCGCCGCGTTCGCCGGCGACCGGCTCCCGTCGTACGACACGGCCATGGCCGTCGTCCGCGTGCTGGCCGGCCCGGACATGGTGGAGGAGGCACACCGGCGATGGCGCAGGGCTCTCGCCGCGCAGCGCGGTGAAGCGTCGCCGGACGACGCGCCCACGCCGCCTCCTCCGGTCGTTCCGGAGCCCGCACGGGTGGCCCCACGCCGGGCAGGACGCCGGCCGTGGCTGATCGGCGCCGGGGTGGCCGGCGCTGTCGTCCTCGTCGCCGTGTCCGCGTTGGTGCTGGCGTCGGGCGCCGACGACGCGTCCGGCGGGGCACACGGACGCGGCTCCGGCCGAGCTGGCACCGAGGCGTCCACGTCCCCGCTTCAGCTCGGCGTCCGGCAGGTGAGTCCCTGCGTCCCGATGTACTACCCGGACATGACCCGGCAGCAGTTGGACGCGGACGTCGCCGCGTCCGGGCAGGGCGACGACCCGGGCCCACTGCCCTACCCGGTGGACGTCTCCCGCGCCGGGAGCCCCGCGGACCTGACACAGATCACGATCACCGTGCAGAGCGCCCAGTCCGAGTCGGTACTCGTCACCGGCATGTCGGTCGTGGTGCGGCGGCGGACCGCGGCACCGACGCGCGGCGTGTTCGTCTCCTCCGGTGAGTGCGGGGCACATGTCGACGTCAGGCTGTTCGAGACGGACCTGGCCCACCGGCCGGTGGCCGTCACGCCGCAAGAGGGCAGCGCCGACTTCCCGTTCACCGTGTCGCGCACCGACCCGGAGGTGTTCCGGCTGGACGTCGCCGACCGGATCGACCACTGCGTCTTCGACGTACGCATCGACTGGACCAGCCAGGGTCACGCCGGGCACACCGAGCTGACCAACCACGGGCGACACTACGAGCTGACCGGTGTGGGCCGGCTGCCCGCCTACTACGGCGGGCTCGATCCCAGGACGTACATGACCGCCGACCCGAACCCGTCCCGCACCGGCTGAGTCGTCTCAGCGTCGCGTGTCCGCGATGGTCAGGTTGTGGGTGACCAGCTCGTCGCCGTAGTGCCGGATCGCCCAGTCGACCTGCCGCAGCGCCATCGACGCCCAGTACGGTCGCAGCTCGTCGGCGGTGAGCCGGGCGTCGATCTCCGCGTCCAGCCGCGCCGCCAGGTCGGGCCGGTCCGCCGGGACGGCGAACCGCAACGTGACCAGGTCGAAGCGGTGGTCGCCGCGGGACGCGCCGTCCCAGTCGATCACGCCGGTCAGCGTGCCGTCCGAGCCGACCAGCACGTTGCCGTAGTGGAAGTCGGCGTGCACCAGGTCGTCGCCGTCCACGCCGTCCGGCACGGACGCACCGACCTCGCGTACCCAGGCGAGCAGCCGCCGGGTGCGCCCGTCGTACGAGGCGAGCGGCTCGTGCAGGCAGAACCCGGGCCCGGATCCGGTCAGGTACAGGCGCATCGCGGGCAGGTCGGCCCGGCCGGCGAGCAGCCCGGCGAACCGCCGGTTGACCGCCAGCATCCGCTCGACCAGCGGCAGCTCCAGCCGCTCGGGTACGACGCCGGGCAGCCGCTGCTGCACCAGCGCCACCGCCTCCGGCAACGGCACCACCAGCTCGTACGCCGGGGCCGGTACACCGGCGTCCCGCGCCGCGGCGAGCATCCCGGCGATGTCGTCGACCCGGGTACGGTCGACGCCCGGCGCCCAGGTCAGCACCGCGTCGCGGCCGTCGGGCCAGCGGACGTACCCCGCGCCGACCTCACCACCCGGGCACGGGCCGAGGTACTCGAACGGGATGCCGGTCGCGTCGACGACACGGGCGAGCAGGCTGGGCGGATCGATCCTCGCCACACGATTCCAGCGCGGAGTAGACATCACGTGGCGGATCGTAGTACCGGGTGAGGTCCCGATGACATCCGTTTTCTCCGGCAGGTTCGCCGCGCGCGTACATCATGTGTGAGATAGAGTCCCCGCATGCCCGACGACCAGTACCTCCAGCGCATCGGCCGGCTGATCCGCGACTCGCGCAAGCACCGAGGCTGGACGCAGGCCCAGCTCGCCACCGCCCTCGGCACCAGTCAGAGCGCGGTGAACCGGATCGAGCAGGGCGGGCAGAACCTCAGCCTCGACATGCTCACCCGGATCTCCGACGCGCTCGACTCGGAGATCGTCTCGCTCGGCCACTCCGGGCCGATGCACCTGCGGGTCGTCGGCGGGCAGCGGCTGTCCGGCTCGATCGACGTCAAGACCAGCAAGAACGCCGGGGTCGGCCTGCTCTGCGCGGCGCTGCTCAACAAGGGCCGCACCACGCTGCGCCGGGTCGCGCGGATCGAGGAGGTCAACCGGATCCTGGAGGTCCTCACCTCGATCGGCGTGCGTACCCGCTGGCTCAACGAGCAGAACGACCTGGAGATCGTGCCGCCGGCGACGCTCGACCTGGCCGCGATGGACGTCGACGCGGCCCGGCGTACCCGGAGCATCATCATGTTCCTCGCGCCGCTGATGCACGACCACCAGAGCTTCGAGCTGCCGTACGCGGGCGGCTGCGACCTCGGCACCCGTACCGTCGAGCCGCACATGACGGCGCTGCGGCCGTTCGGCCTGGAGGTCAAGGCGACCGGCGGCTTCTACCGCGCCGAGGTCGACCGTACGGTCGCGCCGACCCGCCCGGTGGTGCTGACCGAGCGCGGCGACACCGTGACGGAGAACGCGCTGATGGCCGCGGCCCGCCGGGACGGCGTCACCGTCATCCGCAACGCCAGCCCCAACTACATGGTCCAGGACGTCTGCTTCTACCTGACCGCCCTCGGCGTACGCATCGAGGGCGTGGGCACGACGACGCTCACCGTGCACGGCGTACCCGAGATCGACGTCGACCTGGACTACGCGCCGAGCGAGGACCCGATCGAGGCGATGAGCCTGATCGCGGCGGCGCTCGTCACCGACTCCGAGATCACCGTCAACCGGGTACCGATCGAGTTCCTGGAGATCGAGCTGGCGCTGCTGGAGGAGATGGGCCTCGACCACGACCGTTCCCCGGAGTACGCGGCGGCGAACGGCCGCACCCGGCTCGCCGACCTGACGATCCGGCCGTCGGCGCTGCACGCGCCGCTGGACAAGATCCACCCGATGCCGTTCCCCGGGCTGAACATCGACAACCTGCCGTTCTTCGCACTGATCGCGGCGACCGCGCAGGGCCAGACCCTGATCCACGACTGGGTGTACGAGAACCGCGCCGTCTACCTGACCGAGCTGACGAAGCTCGGCGCCCGCGTCACCCTCCTCGACCCGCACCGCGTGTACGTCGAGGGCCCCACGCACTGGTCCGGCACCGAGGTCATCTGCCCGCCCGCGCTGCGCCCGGCCGTGGTCGTGCTCATCGCGATGCTCGCCGCGAAGGGCACCTCGGTCCTGCGCAACGTGTACGTCATCAACCGCGGGTACGAGCAGCTCGCCGACCGGCTCAACCTGCTCGGCGCCAAGATCGAGACGTTCCGCGACCTGTAGGCGCGGCCGGTCGGCTCCGCCGGGCACGCCCTAGGGCGCGGCCACGGCGGCGCGGTCGGCGAGCGCGCGTACCTCGGCGGCGACGCGGGGCCAGGACGCCGGCGGCAGGTCGTGACCGACTCCGGGCAGTACGACGAGCCGGGCGCCGGGTATCCGGGCGGCCGTGTCGCGGCCGGCCGCCGGGCGGATCAGCGGGTCGTCGGCGCCGTGCAGCACGAGTGTCGGGGCACCGACGTCGCGCAGCGGCCCGCCGGTCCAGCGCGCGGCGGTCTGCCGGCTCTGCGCCTGCTGGTCGCGGAAGCCACGGATCCCGTGCCGGAGGTCCGTCTCGACCGTCGCGCGTACCGCCGCCTCGTCGGGAGGGTTGGCTGGCGACGCGAGTGCCCGCGCGACGGCGAGCCCGAGCGCGTGGTCGCCGTCCGCGTCGTCCGGGAAGCGCATCCGGGCGAAGGTCAGCAGGGTGCGGGGCCGCACGTACCACGCGCGGCGGAGCATGCCGACGTCGATCGGCGGTGCGGCCGACGTGGTCATGCTCCGGACCCGGTCCGGGTGCCGGACCGCCAACGCCTGCGCCACCGCGCCGCCCATGGAGTGCCCGAACACGTGCGCGCCACGCCAGCCGAGTGCGTCGAGCACGGCGGCGGCGTCGTCGGCCAGGTCGGCCCCGGTGTACCCGCCGCGCCGGCGGAACAGGGACGCGATCGGGTGGCCGCCGCCGGCCTGCGGCAGCCGGGTCGACTCGCCGGAGTCGCGCTCGTCGTACGACACGACGTGGAAGCCCTGCCCGACCAGCTCGTCGACGAGTCCCGCGGGCCACCAGAAGCGGGACGTGCCCAGCCCCATGGCCAGCAGCAACGGCTCTCCCCCGGCACCACCCAGCTCCTCGTACGCCAGCTCGACGGCGCCGTTGCGGGCTCGCTGCACCATGCCGACCTCCATTCGCAAACGCTGTTCGCAAATGAGCGTAGCAGGTTTCGGGTACGGTGTTCGCGAACGGGAGGGTGCACATGGCGGGACGGGACGACGCGATCTGGCTGCGGCCGGAGCGGGCCGGCGTCGGGCGGCCGGCGGAACGCAGCCGG
The DNA here is from genome assembly GCA_036503555.1 of Actinocatenispora sp. Taxonomy (GTDB): domain Bacteria; phylum Actinomycetota; class Actinomycetes; order Mycobacteriales; family Micromonosporaceae; genus Actinocatenispora. Next base: position 36,384 of record DASXWQ010000033.1, on the reverse strand, counting down.
GCCGAGATCACCGCGGCGGCCCTCGCGCTCGCCGACTCCGACGGCCTCGACGCCGTCTCGATGCGCCGCGTCGCGGCCGGCCTGGGCACCGGCCCCGGCTCGCTCTACCGGTACGTGGCGACCCGCGGCGAACTGCTCGACATGATGGTCGACGCCACCGCCGCCGAGTACCGGCTCGGCCCGCCCACCGGCAACACCGTCGACGACCTCGTCGACGTCGCCGAACAGGCCCGCGCCATCATGCGCCGCCACCCCTGGCTGCCGGGACAGCTGACCTCACGGTCGAGCATCGGCCCGCACGGCGCCGTCGTCCTGGAGTACGTGCTCGGCCTCGTCGCCGACCGCCCCGGAGACGCGCGCGCCAAGCTCGAACTCTTCGCCGTACTCATGGGCCTGACCGCGCTGTTCACCCAGAACGAGCTGACCGCCGACCCGGACGCCGCGCGCCGGCAGGCCGACTACCTGACGCACCTCGCCGGTACCCGCGACTTTCCGGCGCTCACCGCGCTGCTCGCCGGCACACCGGCGGCACGTCCACCCGACGACCCGTTCCGCACGGTCCTGCGGCGCGTCGTGGCCGGGCTGCTCGGCGACTGACCCGACGCACCGAAGGCCGCCGGCCCGCGCACCTGTCGGCGGGTCACGCCGGTTGGCAGGTGGGACACCAGAAGAGGTTGCGGGCGGCCATCGGCGCCGTCGCCACCGGCGTACCGCAGACGTGGCAGGGCGCTCCGGCGCGGCGGTACACGTACACCTCGCCGCCGTGCGGGTCGACGCGCGGCGGGCGACCCATCGCGCGCGGCTCGTGCTCCGGCCGTACCGTGTCGATCCGGCCCGTGCGCACCCCGCGCCGCATCAGCGCCACCAGGTCCGGCCACATCGCCGCCCACGTCTCCGCCGACAGCTCCCGACCCGGCCGGTACGGGCCGACCGCGTGCCGGAACAGCAGCTCCGCCCGGTAGATGTTGCCGACGCCCGCGACGACGTCCTGTTGCATCAGCAGCTGCCCCACCGGCACCGCCGACCGCCGGATCCGTTGGTACGCCGCCGAATCGTCCGCGTCCGGCCGCAGCGGGTCCGGGCCGAGCCGACCGTACAGCGTCTTCTGGTCCGCGGGGGTGTGCAACTCGCAGGCCATCGGCCCACGCAGGTCGAGCCAGGCGCCGTCGCTCTCCACCCGCAGCCGAACCGCGCCCGTCGGCGCCGGCGCCGGCCCCGACCCGGTGAAGAACTTCCCCGCCAGCCCCAGGTGTACGTGCAGCCGCAGCACCTCGCCGCCGTCCGCACGGTAGCGGTGGTAGAGATGCTTCCCGTACGCGTCGGTGCCGGCCAGCGTCGCCCCGTCGAGCCGCGCCGCCCCGGCCGCGAACCTGCCCTGCGGACTCGTCACGCGTACCCGCTGGCCGCGCAGCAGCCGGCGGTGCTCACGGGCGAGCCGATGGATCGTGTGCCCCTCCGGCACCGCACCTCCCGTTCACCGTCCCCACCCCCATTCTCGCAGGGGCACCTACCGGGCCGGATGACGGTCGTGCGCCGACGCCGCGTCGCCGAGAAGAACCTGCACCCGTGCAAGGGCGCCGCGTACGGGCGGGAGCGTCAGGGTCCGACCGGCCCGGACCGCGAGGCGGACGCTAGCCGGGGAGTTGCTCGGTGACGGGGGCGGTGCCGGGGCGCCAGCGGGTGACGTGCATGCCCTCGGCGTCGGAGAAGCGGACGAGGGCGACGCGGTCCACGTCGAGGGCGAAGAGGTGGTAGTCCCCGGCGGGGTGCCACTGGATGCGCGCCTCGATCGCGTCGACGAACGCCTGCCGGGCGGCGGGGTCGGTCACGTCGACGGCGGTCCCGTACAGCTTGATGTCGCCCTCGGGGTTGTCCTTGTCGGGCGGGACGCTGTGCACGACGAGGCGCGGGTCCCTGATCAGGTCGAGGGCCTTGCGGGACTGCCACATCATGCCGAGGAGCAGGTCACCGGCGGCGAAGTCGACCTCGCAGGGACTGATCCGGGCGGACCCGTCGGCGCGGATCGTGCCGAGCATTGCCAGTTGGTCGCGGACGAAGCGGGCCCGGGCCGTGTCGGCCAGCTCCGGGCACGCCGTCTCGAACTCGTTCCATCGCATGCCACCGACGCTAGCCGGGTGGCCTGTCAGAACCCGTCAGATCTTCGGGAACCAGAGGGCGATCTCGCGCGCGGCGGAGGCCGGCGAGTCGGACGCGTGGATCAGGTTCTCCCGGTTGGACAGGCCGAGGTCGCCGCGGATGGTGCCGCCCGGCGCCTTGCGGCCGTCGGTCGGGCCGGTCAGCAGGCGTACGACGGCGATCGCGTCGTCGCCGGACACGACCGCGGCGACGAGCGGGCCGGAGGTCATGAACTCCTTGAGCGGCGGGTAGAACGGCTTGTCGACGTGCTCGGCGTAGTGCGCGTCGGCGAGTGCCGCGTCCATCGTGCGCAGCTCGACCGCGTCCAGGTGCAGTCCCTTGCGCTCCAGTCGGCCGATGATCTCGCCGACCAGGCCGCGCCGGACTGCGTCCGGCTTGATCAGTACGAGCGTGCGCTCGGACACGGATCCTCCCCTTGAGGTGTCTGGCGGTTCTCGTACGGGAGCCTAGACGAGCCGGGGCGGGTACCCGGATCGGGCGTACCGGGCGCCCCGGAGTGCTGTGAGTCCGGCCACGCTGTGGCGCGGCGCCACCGCGGGGAGCACAGCGTACGCACCGGATCGCCCCAAATGTACACAGTTTGTTTTCAGGTTCATTGGGTACGAAGTCGGCGATGGCCTCCACTGACACCGTCGCTCGAACCGACGTACCCACCGCTGCCCCAGCCCCTCGATCCGGCGCCGCGACCGCGGCCTCCGGGCACGCCGGCGGGTTCGGTGGCCGCCGGCGGTACCACGAGGTCGACCTGCTGCGGCTGGTGGCGGCGCTGGGCGTGGTGGGGTTCCACTTCCTCTTCCGGTCGAGCACGACCGACCCGGTCATGGCGCACACCGGGTTCTCCGACCCGGGCGGCGTCTTCCACTACGGCAACATCGGCGTGCCGCTGTTCTTCATCATCAGCGGCTTCGTGATCCTCAACAGCGCGTGGAACCGTTCGCCGGTGCGGTTCCTGGCGTCCCGGGTCGGCCGGCTCTACCCGGCGTTCTGGACGGCGTGCACGCTGACCGCGGTGATCATGGCGTTCGACCCGACGGACCGGTTCACCGTGTCGTTCTTCCAGTGGGCGACGAACCTGTCGATGTTCTCCGAGGCGTACGGGGTGGACTACGTCGACGGGGTCTACTGGACGCTCACCATCGAGCTGGCGTTCTACCTGATCATGCTCGCGTTCGTGAAGATCGGGCTGACGACCAACCGGGTCGTCGTGTTCTGCCTGGGCTGGCTGGCACTGTCCATGGTGCACGCGTACCTGCCGGCGCCGGACTGGTTGCAGCTGCTGCTCGTCCCGGCGTGGGCGCCGTACTTCGTGGCCGGGATGCTGTTCGCGCTGATCTCCCGCGAGGGCTGGAAGTGGAAGTACACGGTGCCGCTCGGCCTGGCGTACGTCTGCTGCGGCCGGTGGGCGATCCACTACTTCAACGCGCTGTCGGAGAAGTACGACGTCGTCTACTCGCCGCTGGTGATCGCCATCGTGGTGACGGTGATCTTCGGGATCTTCGCGGCGATCGTCTCCGGGTTCACGCTGCCCGGCGCGGCGAAGGTCGCGTTCCTCGCCGGCCTGACGTACCCGCTGTACCTGATCCACGAGAACGTCGGGTTCATCGCGCTCGACGTGCTGCACGACGGTCTCGGCCTCAACCGGTTCCTGGTGCTCGCCCTCGTACTGCTCGGCATCGGCGCGATCGCGTGGGCACTGCACGTCGGCGTGGAGAACCGCTTCTCCCGCCCGCTGGCCAGCCTCATCACCCGCGCCTGGGGACGGGTACGGTCGGCGATCCGGGCCCGGATACCGGCGTACGCCGGCGGCTGACCGACTGGTTACGATGCGGCCGTGAAAGCTGACGGAACGTTCGAGGTAGCCGAGTTCACGCCCGCCACGGGCATCGGCGAGTCGCCCGTGGCGACGGCGCTGCCGGTCGGCGTCGCCACCATGCTCAAGCGGTACGAGGGCGACGTCACCGGCCGCTCGGCGACGCTGTTCACCGCCGCGTTCGACCAGAACACCGGGGTCGGGACGTACGTGGCGATGGAGTCGTTCGAGGGGACGCTGCACGGGCGGTCCGGGGCGTTCAACTTCGCGCACTCCGCGACGACGCTGGGTGAGACCCGCGAGTCCGAGTTCTTCGTGATCGTGCCCGGCAGCGGCACCGGCGAGCTCGCCGGCATCACCGGTACCGGCGCGCTCGTGGTCGACGCGGACGGCACCCACCGCGTCAGCTTCACGTACGAGCTGGGCTGATCGGGCGCCGCCCCTCGTCCGGGGCGGCGCCCGATCGTCCTACAGGGCCGACCAGTCGAGGACGGGGGCGGCCAGGTCGCGGATCGTGGCGAGCAGGCCGAGCCGGGCCGCGCGCAGCGCCGGGTCCTCCGCCATCACCAGTACGTCGTCGAAGAACGTGTTGATCGGCGCGGTCAGCGCACCCGCGACCGGTACGAACGCGGCGAGTCCCGGCCGCTCGGGCAGCCCGGACGCGACCGCGACGACGGTCCGGTGCAGCTCCCGCTCCGCGGACTCGACCAGGACCGTCGGGTCGTAGACGGTGGCGGTGCCGGCCGGGACGATCCGGCGTACCCGGGCGAGGGCCTGGGCGAGCTCGACGAAGTCCTCGTCGTCGGCGAGCTTGCCCAGCTCGGCGAGCGTCGCGTCGGCGTGCGCCGGCGCGTCCGCGAGCGGCAGCACCGCCTCGATCTGGCGGTGGTCGTGGCCGGCGTCGGACAGCTGCTGCTCGTACCGCCGGACCAGGAACTCGTGCAGGTCGGCCAGCACCTCGTCGGTCACCTCGACCGCCGCGTGCGTCGCCGCTGCGCGCAACCCCGCGGTCAGCGTGATCGGCGCCAGCTGCGGGAACGCGCGCAGGATCGACACCACACCGACCGCGGCGCGGCGCAGCCCGAACGGGTCGGAGCTGCCCGTCGCCTTCTCCCCCACCGCCGACAGCCCGGTCAGCAGGTCGAGCCGGTCCGCCAGCGCGAGCAGCGCACCCGACACGGTGCCCGGCAGCTCACCGCCGCCGCCCCTGGGCAGCTCCATCTCGTACAGCGCGGTGGCCACGGGCTCGGGCTCGCCGGCGCGGCGCGCGTACTCCCGGGCCATGGTGCCGGCGAGGCTGGACAGCTCGATCACCATGCTCGACGCGAGGTCGAACTTGGCCAGCGCACCAGCACGGTCCACAGTGGACCGGTCGGCGTCGCCCGCGCCGGCCAGTACGGCCAGATCCGTTGCGGTGGCGGCGATCCGGCCGGCACGGTCGGCCATCGAGCCGAGCTTGTCGGCGAACGTCAGCTTCGCCAGGCCGGCCTGCATCTCGGCCGGCGGCACGGCCAGATCGGCGCGCCAGAAGAACGCGGCGTCCTCGTACCGGGCGCGCAGCACGGCCTCGTTGCCGGCGCGTACCGCGTCGGTGTCGATCGGGCCGTTGGCGACCGTGACGAAGTGCGGCAGAAGCGCGCCGTCGGCGTCGCGGACCGGAAGGTAGCGCTGGTGCTTGCGCATCACCGTGGTCAGGATCTGCGCCGGCAGATCCAGGTATTTCGGCTCGAACGAGCCGACGAGCGGGTTGGGCTCCTCGACCAGGTTGGTCACCTCGTCGATCACCGCGGCCTCGCCGTCGACGTCGAGGATGCCGCCGACCGACGCGGCCAACTCCGTTGCGCGGGCGACGATCGCGGCCCGCCGGCCCGCCTCGGCCAGCGTGATCCCGTGTGACGCCAACAGGTCCACATAGGACTCCGCCGACGGTACGTCGACCACCGGGGTCTCCGCGGTACGCCGGATCCGCGTGGTGCGGCCCGACAGCAGCGACGAGGCCGCGACCGGCACGACGGTGTCGCCGTACAGCGCGGTGAGCCAGCGGATCGGCCGGGTGAACGACAGCTTCCCGTCACGCCAGCGCATGTTCTTGTCCGCGCGCAGCTCGGTCACGACCGAGGCGAACAGCCCGGACAGCACGTCGGCCGCGGGCCGGCCCGGCTCGGTCACGGTGACGCCGACGTGCTCGACGCCGTTCACCTCGATGCGTTCCAGCGCGTCCACCGACACGCCGCGGCCCCGGGCGAAGCCCTCCGCGGCCTTCGTCGGCCGGCCGTCCGCGTCGTACGCCGCGGCGAGCTTCGGCCCGCGCATCGTCTTCTCCGCGTCCGGCTCCCGGTCGGCGACCTCGGCGACGAGCACCGCGATGCGCCGCGGCGTGCCGTCGACGGTGATCGCGCCGTGCGTGAGCCGGGTCGCGGCCAGCTTCTCGGTCACCGCCACGCGTACCGCGGCGATCTGCTGCGTCACCTCGTGCGGCGGCATCTCCTCGACGCCGATCTCGAACAGCACCGTGCGCGGCCCGGTCACCGTCGGCAGCTCCGGCAGCGTCGCCGGCTCCGGCGCGCTCACCACACCCAGCGGGTACGACAGCTCCTCGCGGCGCTCCGACCACAGCCCGGACACCTCGCGGGCCAGCGCCCGCATCCGGCCGAACGCCCGCGCCCGCTCCGTCGTCGAGATCGCGCCCCGCGCGTCCAGCACGTTGAACGCGTGCGAGCACTTGAGCACGTAGTCGTGCGCCGGCACCGGCAGCCGGGCGTCCAGCATCCGCCGCGCCTCGGTCGCGTACGCCTCGAACAGCTCCTGGTTGATCGACACGTCCGCGTCGTCCAGGTAGTAGCGCGACATCTCGTACTCGGACTGGCCGAAGACCTCGCCGTAGGTGATGCCGTCGGCGTACGCGATGTCCTTGAAGTGGCCGACGCCCTGCAGGGCCATCAGGATCCGCTCGATGCCGTACGTGATCTCGACCGAGACCGGCTCCACCGACCGGCCACCGGCCTGCTGGAAGTAGGTGAACTGGGTGATCTCCAGGCCGTCGAGCCAGACCTCCCAGCCCAGCCCCCACGCGCCGAGTGCTGGCGACGCCCAGTTGTCCTCGACGAACCGGACGTCGTGCGCCCGGATGTCGATGCCCAGCGCCTCCAGCGAGCCCAGGTAGACCTCCTGCGGGTTGCCCGGGTCCGGTTTGAGGATCACCTGGAACTGGGTGTGCGTCTGGAGCCGGTTCGGGTTCTCCCCGTAGCGTGAGTCGTCCGGCCGCACACTCGGCTCGACGTACGCCACGTGCCAGGGCTCCGGACCGAGGACGCGCAGGATGGTCGCCGGGTTCATGGTGCCGGCACCGACCTCGGTGTTGAACGGCTGCACGATCATGCAGCCGCGGTCGGTCCAGTACCGCTGCAAGGCCAGCAGGGCGTCCTGCATCGTCAACACGAGATCTGTCCCACCTGATCGGGTTCGAGAAGGTGTGCGTGGCGCGCCGGCCAGCACGTCTGCGGCGATTCTAGATGCCGGCGCCGGGACACCACCGAGCGCGGTCGCGCCGGTACGTCGGGCGGTTTTGCGCCTATGGCGGGTTTACGGGCTTTTCGCGGACGAACCGGGGCAATACCCTGCGCGGAGACCGAAAGGAGTCCCCTATGCTCCGACGACGCTTCGCCCGCCTCGCCGCCGCCGCGGTCCTCGCGGTGGCCGCCGCCCCGATCGCCGCGTCCCTGCCGGCCGCCGCGGCCGCACCGCACCTGGCCACGACCACCGTGTACTACGACGCCAGCCAGGCACCCGAGCTGGCCGGCAACATCACCGAGGCCGTACAGATCTGGAACGACAGCGTGGCCAACGTCCAGTTGGCGCAGGGCAGCCCCGCCGACGTCACCATCTCGGAGGGCCACGGCGGCGGGTCGTACACGATCCCGGCGGGCCTCGGCTCGGGCGAGGTCTACCTGGATCTCGACCAGGCGCAGCAGTACAACCCGACGCGGATCGCGGCGCACGAGCTCGGCCACATCTACGGCCTGCCCGACAACTACAACGGTGACTGTTCGATCCTGATGAGCGGCCACAGCGCCGGGTACGACTGCCAGACGACCCACCCGAGTGCCGGCGAGGCGGCCGAGGTCGACGCCAACTTCGCCGACGGCGCAACGGAAGTACGGCCGGCGGCGTACGTCGGATGCTTCACCACCGGACGGCGTTGAACCGTCCCCCTACCCTGCCGGACATGACCGGAATGATCTCCCCCCTGCGTGTCGCCGGCGTCGCGCTCGCCGCGGCGCTGGCCGGCACGGGCCTGTTCGCGGCGGCCGGCTGCAGTTCGTACGACTGCGCCGGCATGTCGTTCGGCGCCCAGCAGAACACGATCGTGCTGGCCCGCGGCGGGTCGCACGGCGGCTCGCACGGCGGGTCCCACGTGGGCGGTTCACACGGCGGGGGCGGTGACGACGGCGGCTCCGGCTCCGGATCCCACGGCGGCAGCGACCCCGACTCCGACTCCGGCGGGTCCGGCTACCACGGTGGCGGCGGCTACCACTACAACAACCACACCAGCGGCTCGCACTCCTGCCCGTCCGAGTCGCCGTCCCCGTCGCCGTCCTCCCCGTCCCCGTCGGTCTCCGACTCGCCCGGGTCGGCGGGTGAGCCGTTCGGCTCGGACCCCGGGTCGTCGTCCCCGTCCGGCGCGCCCTTCGGGTCCACGCCGGACGACGGCGGCGGGCTGAACGGCCTGAACTGACCCGGGCGCGGCGGCGGAACCCACGACGGGCGGTGCGCGTCCAAGCCGCATGAGGATGCGTACGGCGTTCGCCGGTCTCGTCGCGCTGGCCCTGGTCGGCGGCGGCCTGACCGGCTCCGGACGGGACCGGCCGGGCGCTCCCCTGCTGCGCGGCGACGTACGACCGGTCGGCGACGTGACCGGGCCCGACGCGGCGACGCTCGGCCGCGCCGACACGAGCTTCGGACTGTCCCTGCTGAGCGCCGCGACCGCCGGTACGACCCGCAACGTGGTGCTGTCGCCGGCGAGCGTGGCGAGCGGGCTCGGCATGGCGTACCAGGGGGCGCGCGGCGGCACGGCGACGGCGATGTCCCGGGCGCTGTGCCTGCCGGCGACGGGTACGGCGCTGACGGCGGGGCTGCGCGCCCGTACGGCCGCGCTCGCCGCGCTGCCCGGCGTCGCCGCGTCCGACACGGTGTGGGTCGACCCGGGTGCGCGCACCGCGCCGGGGTATCTGGACCGGCTGGCCACCGCGTACGACACGGGTGTGCGGCAGGTGCCGATGCACGCCGACCCGGCGGGCAGCGCGGACGCGGTCAACGACACGATCTCCGCGCAGACGCACGGCGAGATCCCGCGCCTGGTCGAGCCGGGCCAGCTGCGCGGCCTCGGCTGGCTGCTCACCGACGCGGTGTACCTGAACGCCCGCTGGGCCGTGCCGTTCGACCCGGACGAGACGGCACCGGGCCCGTTCCGTACGACGGGCGGCACGGTCACCGCCCGCTACCTCAACGCGCACCTCGCGGTCCGGTACGCGCACCGCGACGGCTGGACCGCCGTCGCCCTGCCCTACCGCGGCGGACGGCTGGAGATGCTGGCGCTGCTGCCGGACGGCGACGCGCGCGCACCGTCGGCGCCGGCGCTGGCGGCGCTGTCCGCCGCGCTCGCGCCGACCCGGCTCGACGTGGCCCTGCCGAAGGTCGACCTGTCGTACTCGGCGGACCTGCGGGATCCGTTGCGGCACATGGGAATGGGCTCCGCGTTCGAGCCGGGCGCCGACTTCACCGGCATCTCGCCGGACGCCGGACCGATCGCGTTCGTGGCGCACCGCGCGACGCTGCGGGTGGCGGAGAAGGGCACCGTCGCGGCCGCGGCGACGGCCGTCGGCATCACCGACACCGCCGCGCCGGTACGGCTGCGGTCGGTGCGTTTCGACCGGCCGTACCTGATGCTGGTGCGGGACACCCGTACCGGCGAGCTGCTGTTCCTGTCCCGCGTCACGGATCCGACCCGGAGCTGATCCCGGGTGCCCTGCCCGGGTTTCCCTGCGGGACGCGGGTCGCGGCATTCGCCCGTTGCGCACGCCTTCTACCCTGCGAGCCATGCCTGACGCCGGATCCCCCCGTGTGGTCGTCCGCTTCGCCGCCGCCGCAACGCTTCTCGCCGCCGCCTGCCTCGCGGTGACCAGCTGCACCACCCCCGGGTACGGCAGCGACGACTGCCAGAGCCTCGCCGGCGCCGGCACCCCCGGCACGTCGGCCGACCTGGTGCTGGCGCGCGGCGGCAGCACGCACAGGTCGGGTTCCGGGTCGGGCTACCACAGCCGTTCCGGCAGCCACGACTACGGCGAGGGCAGCGACAGCAGCACCACCCGCCACTCCGACGACTACGACTACGGCGAGGGCAGCGACAGCAGCACGACGCGGCGCTCCGGTCTCGGCGATGACGAGGACGACGACCCGTACCAGCCGCGCCCGCGGTCCACCGGCTACCGCTACTACTCGTCGCCCGGCCCCGGCTCCGGCGGTTGCGCCGACTGCACCGCCAGCCCCGGCACCGGCTACGACGGTGGATACGGCGAGGACGGGTGCGCCTCACCGACGCCCTGACGCGACGTGCGCCGCGGCAGCGGTCAGGCGATGCCGGCGAGGATCTCGGGAGTCAGCTCGAGCAGGCCGAAGGTGGCACCAGACGGGTCGGCGAGCAACGCGTACGTGCCGACCGGCGCGGGCGTCGGCGCCAGCAGGGCCGAGCCGCCGAGCGTTTCGGCGCGGCGGGCGGCGTCGGCGCAGTCGGCGACCAGCATCGTCGTGGACCAGTGCGACGGGACGGCCGGCCCCATCACGACCGACAACCGGGCTCCCGCAACGGGCCGTCGTGCCGACATCCACTCGTAGTATTCGATGCCGTCGCCGTAGTCGACCTCCCGGCGCTGCCAGCGGAACACGCCGCCGTAGAAGTCGTCCGCGGCGGCCAGGTCCGACGTGACCAAGTCGATCCACAGCACGGTGCCCGGCTCGTTCACGAGCTGGGCGCCCGGGATCGATCCGTGCTGCCACACTCCGAAGGCCGCTCCCGCCGGGTCCGCGCAGACGACGCCGCGCCCGCGCGGGTCGACCTCCTGCCCACCGGCCGTCCCACCGGCCGCGGTGACCGCCGCGGCGGTCACCGCGACGTCCTCGGACGACACGTACGGCAGCCACCGGGGCGGCCCCGCCGCCACCCCGGCCACGGCCAGACCGTCGCGCCAGAACGTGTCGTCGCGCAGCGACCAGCCGAACAGCCGGCCGTAGAAGTCGGCGGCGCCGGCGGGGTCCGGGCAGCACAGCTGTGTCCAACAGGGCACGCAGGGGGCGTATCCGCGTACTCGCATGACCCTGATCTTCCCGGCCGGCCGGCCCCCGTTCACGTCGGTGGAGATACCAGATTGGTTACAGCCGTGTCTCAGGCACGGTCGGCGATCCGGGTACGCAGCTCCGCGACGAGACCGTCCGGGTCCATGTCGCGCCGGTCGCCGTCCCGCCCGCGTACGGCGGCGCCACCCGACGCGACCTCCCGGTCACCGAGGACCGCCTGGTACGGGACGCGTCGCTGCCGCGCGCGGCGTACCCGGGCGCCGAGGGTGTCCGCGGGATCCGCCAGCTCGGCGCGGATCCCGTTGTCCCGCAACGAGTCCAGCAGCTTGTCCGCCGCGTCCCGGTGCGCCTCGGCGACCGGCAGCACGACGACCTGCACCGGCGACAACCACAGCGGCAGCGCCCCGTCGTACCGCTCCAGCAGGTAGGCGACGAGGCGTTCCATCGCCGACATGATGCCGCGGTGGATCATCACCGGGCGGTGGCGCGCGCCGTCGTGCCCGACGTACGACAGGTCGAAGCGTTCCGGCTGGTTGAAGTCGAGCTGCACGGTGGACAGGGTGATCTCCCGGCCCGCCGCGTCGAGCACCTGCACATCGATCTTCGGCCCGTAGAACGCCGCCTCGCCCGGCGCGTCCTGATAGGACAGTCCACAGTGGTCCAACGCGTCGGCGAGCTGCGCCTCGGCATCCGCCCACAGCTCGTCGCCGCCCAGGTAGCTGCCCTCGGCGGACCGCCGGGACAGCCGGAAGTACGCCACCTCGACACCGAGCAGGTCGTACACGCGGCGGATCGACCGCAGGGCAAGGACGATCTCGTCGCGTACCTGGTCGGGCGCACAGAACACGTGCGCGTCGTCGAGGCTGATCTGGCGTACCCGGGACAGCCCGGTCAGCACGCCCGACAGCTCGCTGCGGAACATGCTTCCCAGCTCGCTCAGCCGGTACGGCAGGTCGCGCACGCTGCGCTGCCGGGAGGCGTACACGAGGGCGTGGTGCGGGCAGTTCGCGGGGCGCAGGACGTACTCCTCGCCGCCGACGAGCATCGCGGGGAACATGTCGTCGGCGAACTTGTCCCAGTGCCCGGATCGTTCGAACAGTTCGCGTTTGGCGAGGACCGGGGTGAAGATGCGGCGGCAGCCGTCGGCCTGGGCGGACTCGGCGGCGAGGCGTTCGAGCTCGGCGCGGATGACGGCGCCGTCCGGCAGCCACAGCGGCAGGCCGGGACCGGCCAGCGGGTCGGTGTCGAACAGGTCGAGGTCGCGGCCGATTCGGCGATGGTCGGACATGGGGTTTCCCTTCCGTGGCGGGCACCCCGGACACCACAACGGCCCCGGGGACTGCCCGGGGCCGTTGGTGTGTCGAGTGAGGTCAGGTCACGTCGACGGGCGCCGGGTGTCCGGCGTCGTCGTCGCGAAGTGACGTGAACTCATGCCGCCCACCGTAACCCGCCGTCGCCGGCCGTGTCCATCGGGTACGACGATTCAGCGATCGCCGGCGAGCACCCGGGTACGCAGCGAGCGGACGACCTCGTCGAGCCGGGCGAGATGGTGCAGGACCGTCAGCGCGGCCGGGTCGGGATCGGGCGTGGTGGACAGCCGGCCGGCGGACGGCTGATCGGCCGCCGCCGCCGGGTCGGCGTCGCGCGGCGGCTCGGCGAGCAGGGTACGCAGGGTGCCGGCGAGCCGGCCCGTGGTGGCGGCGAGGGCGTCGTCGGCGGGCAGCGCGGCGGGCTCGGCGTGGGCGGCGATCGCGCGCGCGTGGTAGCCGCACCGGTCGAGCAGCGAGACCAGGTGCCGGGTGTCGGAGCGGCGGGCCCGGCGCGGGGTTGCCCGGTGCAGCAACGGTTCCGCGGTCCGGTGCACCCGGTCCAGGTCGGCGTCGAGGTCGCGGACGGTGTCGACGAGGTCGACGAGCTCGCCGTTGGCGAGGCAGTCCCCGGTGTCGTCGACGAAGTCGGCGAGCCGGTCCAGGAAGTTCGCGGTGGCGCCGCGCATCGCCGACCGGGTACTCGTCGGCAGCACCACGAGCGCGGCGAGACACCCGGCGGCCGCGCCGATCGCGGTCTCCTCCAACCGGAGTACGAGCAGGCCGGGGGTGAACGTGCCGAGCAGGCTGTACAAAAGGCCCAGCATCACGGTGATGAAGAAGACCATCGCCCCGTACGACAGGGGCATCAGGTAGAAGCCGGCGAAGATGCAGACGAACAGCAGCGCGACGACGACCGGCAGGTGGCCGGTGACGGCGATCGCGACGACCGTACCGGTGAGGATGCCGACGAGCGTCCCCGCGACCCGGCGGTACCCCTTCACCAGCGTCTCGCCGGCGGAGCTGGTCCCGGCGAACACGACGAACGCCGCGATGACCGCCCAGTACCACCGTTGCGGGGACAGGAGTTCCCCGGCGAGGATGGCGAGCGCGCAGGCGAGCGTGGCCTGGACCGCCTGGCGGGTACTGGGCAGCAGCCGGCCGACGAGCCCGGTGACCGGCGGCGGTTCCGCACGCGGCTCGTCGGGCTCCGCGTCCTCGTCCGCGCCGGCGGGCGCTGGGCCGTCGGGCACGGTGGGATCGTCGGGCAGGGCGCGGTGGGAGGCGGTGACGGCGGCGGCGAGATCGCCTGCGGCCCACAGGATCCCGCGGGTCGGCGGCGTCGCCGCGGCGGTCCAGTCCGGCAGCGGGAACTCGTCCGGCGTACCGCGGCGGTCCGCCCGGATCAGCTCGACCAGCGAGGCCAGCCGGGCCAACACCGCCCGTCTGTCCACTTCGGACAGTTCGGGGTCGTCGACCAGGCCGCGGGCCTCGGCGGCGAGACGTTCGGCGGCCAGCTCCGCCGTGAGTACCCGACGTTGGTGGGCCGCGGCGTGCGGCGGCGCGAGCGGACTGTCCAGCTCCGCCTCCACCATGAGCGCGCTCTCGTGCATCCGGGTCACCCTGCGGCGCAGGCGATCCGCGCGCCGCGGGTCCGGATCGTCGAGCAGGTCCACGACGGCGTCGACGAGGAGGGCGAGCCGCGCCGCGAAACCCCGGCGTACCCGGCGGAACGTGTGGCTGGATCGGGGCCGCAGCAGGCCGAGCCGGACGACCGCCGCGCACGCCAGGCCGATCGCGACGGCCAGCGCCAGCAGCGGCACCTGCGCCGCCGTCGCGTGCACGAACGACGCGAAGAAGAACATCATGAACGCCGGGAAACCCAGCGGGAATCCGTAGTCCGGGATCCGCCGGATGTACACGGCCGCGAAGATGACGACCAGGAACACCAGGTCCGACACGACCCGGTACGGCGACAGCAGGGCGCTCAACGTCAACGACACCACGGCCGGGACGATCGTCAGCACGAGCACCAGCGCCTGCTTGCGCGGCGTCGGCAGCACCGGCCCGGACGATGCGATCATCGCGATGCTGCCCCCGAGCAGCACGCCGGTCGGCGGGAACCCGACCGACGCCAGTACCACCGCGGCGAGCGCGACGCTGGCCAACACGCCCAGGGCGAGCCGGAGCCGGGCCAGCCCCGGATCCGAGGCCACGATCCGGTCGTACGTCCCGGCGATCAGGTCGGTCCACCGGCGGGCGCTGGGTGATCCGGTTGCCGACACGTCACACATCCTCGCCGGGGCCGCGTGGTGGGACGCGACCGCGTAGCCGGAAAGTGAACGGGGTCATGGCACACAGTCGCGGCAAACCGCCCAACCGCCCCGTTCCCGGGGCGTACCGCTTTCCTCCCGGCCGTCCGGTCTGCCGTCGTTTCCCACCTGCTGGACGTGGCCTCGGCCACCCGACGAGCGTCGGAGCATTGCGGCCAGCCCGACCGCATGCAAACGTCGGCCGGTCCGCGTACGCGGGCACCACCGGTCGGAACGCCGAGTCCATGCCGCCGGCCGGTGGACCCCCTGGAGTCGACACGGCATGGAGCGGGGGACCCAGGTTCCTCGGTACCGGATCCCGCGGTACCTCGGGGTGAAGCCGCCAGTGGCGGCCGGGCCAGCACCCTCGGCCCGAACCCGACAGCTCACCTCGCAGGCGAAGAGGGAGACAGCATGGCGAAGCACCGTGCCCCGTCACGCCCGGTCCGGCTCGGCCGCAAGGTCGCACTCACCGCCGTCGCCGCCGGCGCCGTCACCGCCGTACCGCTGTTCGGGATGACCGAGACCGCGGCCGCGTCCGGTACCAACTGGGACGCCATCGCGCAGTGCGAGTCCGGCGGGAACTGGGCCATCAACACCGGCAACGGCTACTACGGCGGGCTGCAGTTCAGCCAGAGCACCTGGAACGGCTACGGCGGCCAGCAGTACGCGGCGCGCGCCGACCAGGCCACCCGTACCGAGCAGATCGCCGTCGCCGAGAAGGTCAAGGCCGGCCAGGGCCTCGGCGCGTGGCCGGTGTGCGGTGCGCGGGCCGGCGACAGCGGCAGCTACGGCAGCAGCAACACCGGCGGCTCCTCGAACTCCGGCGGCTCGTCGAGCTCCGGCGGCGCCGCGTCGCGGTCGTCGTCGCGGCCGAAGGCCCCGGCCACGCACGCGCAGAAGCCCGGCCCGAAGTACACGGTCAGGCACGGCGACACGCTGTCGACGATCGCCGCCGACCACCACGTCAAGGGCGGCTGGCAGGAGCTGTACGCGAACAACGGCTCGACGCTGCACGGCAACCCGAACCTGATCTTCCCGGGCCAGGTACTCGTCCTGGCCTGACACCCGGCGCGGCGGGCACTCCCCCGGTCCGCCCGCGCCAACCCCCCAAAAGGTGCGCGCACGTCCCCCCGTCGCGCACGCCCGCGTCGGCGGTCGGTGACATCCCCCCGTCACCGGCCGCCGACGAACATCTCAGGCGGGCGGCGTCTTGCCCAGGTGGCCGACCGCACCGTCGAGGGACTCGCGGACGATGTCGCCGTGGCCCGCGTGCCGCGCCAGCTCCTCCAGCTCGTGCAGCAGCAGCCACCGTACGGTGAACTCCCCGTCGTTCGGCATCCACTGCCGCACGCCCGCCGGCAGCGGGACGACCCGGTCGAGGTCGGCCTCCGCCCGCACCAGCTCGGCGGTACGCGTGGCCACCTCGTCCCAGCGGGCCAGCAGCGCCGCCATCGTGTCGTCGTCGCCGAGCTGCCAGCCGGCCTGCCACCGCGCGACCGGGTCGGCCGCCGGCGGCGCGCCCGCGATCCGGTCGCCCATCGTCCGCTCGCCGTCGATCGCGTGCTTGACCAGGACGGCCAGGCTCATCGAGCTCGCCGACGGCGCCGCGCGTACCTGCGTCTCGTCGAGCCCGGCCACGATCGACCGGAACGCGGAACGCTGCGCGGCAAGGAACGTCAACAACAGTTCGTTCTCCGTCATTGCCCGAGCATCCCACCCGTAGCGGCCACTCTCGGTCCGCAACGGGAACGCGGGCCCTACTGCTGGCTGGTACGCGCGAGGTAGGCGTTGTAGGCGGCGAGCTCGGCGTCGCCGTCCCGGTCCGCGGCCCGGTCGGCCCGGCGGGCCCGGCGGTCCTCG
Source organism: Actinocatenispora sp. (assembly GCA_036503555.1). Lineage (GTDB taxonomy): Bacteria > Actinomycetota > Actinomycetes > Mycobacteriales > Micromonosporaceae > Actinocatenispora. The sequence continues at coordinate 19,585 of DASXWQ010000033.1, read as the reverse complement.
TCGCGTATCCACTGGAGGAACAGCGCGCCGAGCACGAGGAGGGTGGGCGCCTCGCTGAACGCCCAGGCGATCGCGCCGGCCGTGTGCTGGTCGGTCAGCGGCCTGATCCCCCAGAACAGCGGCGGATGCGCGAACGTCGTCGTCATCAGCGTGGCGGACTGCATGACCGCGATGCCGAAGAACGCGTGGAACGGCATGGCGATGAACAGCTCGATCATCCGGAACACGTGCGGCGGCCGGTGCGGCGCCGGGTCCGTACCCATGATCGGCCAGAAGAACGCCAGCCCGACGAGCAGGAAGTGCACGAGCATCCAGTGGTGCCCGACCCAGGTGCCCATCACCGCGTCGAAGATCGGTGTGAAGTAGAGCCCGTACAGGCTGGCGATGAACAGCGGCAGCGTGACCAGCGGCGAGGTCAGCACCCGCGCCACCCGGGAACGCAGCACCGCGACCAGGATCTCGCGCGGCCCGCGGCGCCCGCGCGGCGCGGGCCGGATCGCCCGCAGCGCCAGCGTGATCGGCGCCGCCATCAGCAACAGGATCGGCGAGAACATGCTCAGCACCATGTGCTGCGTCATGTGCACGCTGAACAGCGCCATCCCGTACGACCCGAGGCCGGTGCAGGTGACCGCGAGAATCGTGACCAGCCCGGCGAACCAGGCGACGGTACGCAGGACCGGCCAGTGGTCGCCGCGCCGGCTCAGCCGGAGCACGCCCGCGACGTAGAGGCCGGCGCCGAGCAGGCAGCAGACCAGGAAGAACCAGTCCATCGACGGGGCGAGCAGGCGGGCGAGCGTGGGCGCGTCCATCGGCCCCATGTGTCCCATTCCCGGCATGACCCCACCTCCGCACCCACGGTACGCGGAGGCGGGCCCCGCGCCACCACCAGGTGTGTCAGTGGTGGTGCCGCTTGGGCTTCGCCTTCTTGTGCGGCGTCGAGGTGTGCCCGGCGACCTTCACCGACGGCCGGCCGAACGACCGGACCCGCATGCCCGCCGACGCCCGCTTGATGGTCGTGCCGACCGCCCAGTCCACCTTGTCCGCGTACACGTCGCCGACGAGATGTGTCGGCGTGTCCGGGTCGGCGGCGATCGCCGCCGCCGCGTAGTCCGGCGTGAACCCGGCGAACGTGGCGGTCGCGGTGTTGTCCGTGGTGCCGGTCTTGCCGGCGAACGGCCGGCCGACCGCCGAGCCGAACCCGTTCGGCGCGGTGCCGCCGTTGCAGCGGTGGTAGTAGCCCTGCTGGCCGACCGGGCAGCGGGCCGCGTCGGTGGCCGCCCGCGCCACGTCGGCCGACAGCACCCGCTTGCACGAGCCGGTCTGCACCGGCACCGCCTTGCCGTACCGGTCGGAGACGTTCAGCACGCTGCGGGGCGTGCAGTAGCGGCCCTCGGCGGCGACCGTGGCGTACGCGTTGGCGAGGTCGAGCGGCGTCGTCGCGGCGACGCCCAGGGTGAACGCGCCCCACTGGTGCGCGCCGTCCGCGGCGAGCTTCGCGTCGCTGTCGGCGCGGAACTTGATGCCGAGCCGCTGCGCCATGCGTACGACCTTCTCGGCGCCGATGGTCTGCTCCAGCCAGGCGAAGTACGTGTTGACGGAGCGGCCGAAGCCGTCCCACATGGTGCGCTTGCCGTCCATCCACGACGGGTTGGCGTTGTGCGGGCACCAGTAGCCGCCGCAGCTCGCCGGGCCGGACACCGGGTAGCGGGTCTTCAGCCGGGCGGGCGCGTTGAAGCTGGTGGACAGCGTCTTCCCGGCGTCGAGCGCGGCCAGCATCGTGAACATCTTGAACGTCGACCCGGCCTGGTAGCCGACGATGTCGCCGCCGCCGGAGACCAGCGGGTTGGTGGTGTTCGGGTAGTTGCCGCGCTGCCCGTGGTGCAGCGTGGACGGCCCGTTGTGGCTGGTGTCCAGGCTGTAGTTGCGGTTCGTGGCCATCGCCAGCACCTTGCCGGTGCCGGGCTGCACGACCGCCATGTTGATCGCGTACGGGTTGTGCGTGGAGACGCGGCTGGTCACCTCGTGCTGCGCGATGCCCTGGACCTTCGGCGACAGGGTGCTCACGATCTTGTACCCGCCGCGGTTGAGCGTGCTCATCCGCTCCGCGCTCGACGTACCGAACTGCTTCTGGCCGAGCCACCAGGTGAGGAAGTAGTCGCAGAAGAAGCCCCAGTCCCGGTGCTGGCCGGGTACGTCGACGCAGCCGTTCGGCACGGTCGTCGGCTTGAGCCGGATCTGCTGCTTCTTCGCCGCCGCGGCGTCGGCCGCCGACACGTAGTGCAGGTCGACCATCCGGTCCAGCACCCAGTTGCGGCGCTCGGTCGCCGGCCGCGGGTCGGACTGCGTCGGGTCGAACGCGGACGGCTCCTTGACCAGCCCGGCGAGCAGCGCGGCCTGGGCGAGCGTCAGCTTCGCCGGCGGTACGGAGAAGTAGCCCTCGCTCGCCGCGTACACCCCGTACGCCTGGTGGCCGAACGCGGCGATGTTGAGGTAGCGGCGGAGGATCTCGTCCTTGCTCATCCGCTTCTCCAGCGCCAGCGCGTACCGCATCTCGCGCATCTTGCGGTCGGCGGTCTGCGCGGTCGCGTCGAGCCGCTCGCTGGGGGTGTCTGCCGACTCGACGAGCACGTTCCGCACGTACTGCATGGTCAGCGTGGACGCGCCCTGCTGGACGTCGCCGGAGGCGTTGTTCGCGACGAGCGCGCGCAGCACCCCCCGTACGTCGACGCCCTTGTGCTCGTAGAACCGGTTGTCCTCGGCCGCGACGATCGCGCGCCGCATCACGTCGGGTATCTCGGCCAGCGTCACGTCCCGCCGGTTCTCCTCGTAGAACGAGGTGATCACGGTCTTTCCGTCCGCGGCGTAGAGGTAGGAGTTCTGCGGGGACGGCGGGATCGCGAGCTTCGTCGGCAAATCCTCGAACGAGTCCGAGCCGAGCTTCGCCGCGTACCCGCCTGCGCCGATCGCGGGGAAGGCGACGGCGGCGCACACCACGCCGGCCAACGCGCTGGCGAGGAGGAGGTACGCGAGGTTGAGCAGGGGGTGCCGCTCGCGGTCGGGGTGGGCCACCCGCCGAGGCTACCTCGAACCGGACCGAAAGCCCGCAACCGGCAGCTAACGGGTGATCGAACCGGTGCGCAGTGTGACATTGATCGTTCCCCCGTGCGGACGGTGATATGCCGAAACGCCCGCCTCGCCGGTAATGCAGGTGATAGGTCTTTTGTCGTCAGCCCAGCACCGCGACACCCGCTGGGTCCGACGGGGGGAGGATGCCGTGCGGCGCGGTACGGGGACGAAACTGCGGAGCTGGGCGGGAATCACGGCGCTGGCCCTGATCGCCACGACCGGCCTCGCCGGTACCGCCAGCTGGGGCGCACCGGCCACCAAGGCCGTCGAGTACGCGGGGCTCACCCTGCGGGTGCCCGCGACCTGGCCGGTGATCGACCTGGCCGAGCAGCCCGAGACGTGCGCCCGCGTCGACCGGCACGCCGTCTACCTCGGTACGCCCTCAGCACGCGCGAGCTGCCCGCCGCGCGTCACCGGCCGTACCGAGGCGATCGGCATCCGGCCGCTGTCCGGGCCGGTCACGCCGGGCACCGTGGTCGTGCCGCACGGGATACCGGAGGCGGCGCCGACGTCCACCGACCACGGCGGGCGGTGGGCGCTGGAGGCGGCCGGGGTGCAGCTGAGCACGACGTACGGGACGGATCCGGCCGCGCTGTCCGAGATCCTCGCCAGCGCGCGGATCACCCCGGGCGCCCGGCCCGAACGCGCCGTCGTACCGGAGGCGGCCGAGTCGACGGCCACGATGGTGCCCGGCTCGCACCGCGGCTGGGGTTTCGACGCCTGCCAGGCACCCACCTCGGCCACCATGGACAAGTGGTACACCGGGTCCGACTACCGGGCGATCGGCGTGTACATCGGCGGCGGCGACCTCGGCTGCCCCGACCAGCCGAACCTCACCCCGTCGTGGGTGAACCGGCAGACCGGGCGCGGCTGGCACGTCTTCCCGATCTACGTCGGCCGCCAGGCGCCCTGCTCCAACGAGCCGTTCACGATCACCGCGAGCAAGGCGGCCAGCGAGGGCGCGGCCGACGCCGCCGACGCCGCCACCAAGGCCAGCCGGTACGGCATGGCGCACGGCTCGATCATCACCAACGACATGGAGTGGTACCCGCGCGGCGGTTCCTGCTCGACCGCGGTACTCACGTACCTGTCGGCGTGGACGAGGGGGCTGCACGCGCACGACTTCCGCTCCGCCGTCTACTCCAGCCGCGCCGCGGCCATCGACGACCTGGTCGCCGCCCGACCGTCCGGGAGGTACACGATGCCCGGGACGATCGACTTCGCCCAGTGGGACCACAAGGCGACGATCCGTGACAGCCACATCCCGGACAAGTACTGGGCGGCGCACCACCGCATGAAGCAGTACTCGGGCGCGCACGACGAGAAGTACGGCGGCGTCACGATCAACATCGACGCGTCGTGGATCGACGTCGTCTAGGGCGTGCCTCGACGTCGCGTAGAAGGTCGGTCCGGGCCGCGGGTACGCTGAGGCGCATGCGACGGTTCCTGTCGCCCCGGTGGCTGGCCCTGCACGCGCTCATGGTGCTCGCGTTCTGCGCATGCCTGGGCATGTGCTGGTGGCAGCTCAGCCGTGCGCAGGGCGGCAACACCCTGAGCTGGGGCTACACGTTCGAATGGCCGGTGTTCGGGCTGTTCGCCGTCGCGTTCTGGGTGAAGTTGATCCGCGACGAGCGCCGGCGTACGGCGGGCGGCGCGGAGCCGGCGGCACCGGTGCGGCTCACCGCCCCGGTCCTGGCGGGCGCCCGACGCCCGGTCGGCGAGGCGGGCGACAAGGCGTCCGGCGGGCCGGAGCGGATCCGGCGCGTCGAGCGGGCCGCGCCCGTCGCCGACACCGCCAACGACCCCGAGCTCGCCGCCTACAACGCCTATCTCGCCTGGCAGAACGCCAACCCGCACCGCAGCCGCCGGGACTACCCGGGCTGACCGACGACGTACGAGGGACCCTGACACGTGGACGCTGGAGTGGCCGGCGCGCTGACCCGGTACCGGATCATCGCGATCGTCGTGAGTATCGGCCTGGTCGTACTGTTCGGCATCGGAGTGCCGCTCAACCATGCGGCGCACATCTCGATCGTGTCCGCGATCGTGGGTCCGCTGCACGGCTTCCTCTACATGGTCTTCCTGGTGCTGACGTTCGACCTGGCGCGCCGGCTCGACTGGCCGTACGGGCGGATGATCCTCGTCATGCTGTGCGGCACGATCCCGATCGTGTCGTTCGTCGCCGAGCACCGCACGACGAAGCTGGTCCGGGCCGAGCTGGCGCGCCGCGCCGAGGCCGAGCCCGCCGTCAACGCCTGACCCCCACCGCCCGGCCCAGCCGAGGAGTCCCCCCGTGCCCCGCGTGGACATGCCGCTCGACGAGCTCGTCTCGTACCTGCCGGAGCGGGACGAGCCCGCCGACTTCGCCGCGTTCTGGGCGGCGACGCTCGCCGACGCACGCCGGTGCGACACGGCGCCGACGTTCACGCCGTACGACGCGGGCCTGACCCTCGTCGACGTGTACGACGTGCGCTTCCCCGGCTTCGGTGGGCACCCCGTCGCCGGCTGGCTGCTCATACCGGCCTGGGCGCGCGAACCGCTGCCCTGCGTCGTCGCCTACCTCGGGAACGGCGGCGGGCGCGGGTTCCCGTTCGAGTGGCTGACCTGGCCGAACGCCGGGTACGCGCACCTGCTGATGGACACCCGCGGCCAGGGCGGCAAGCTGCAGCCCGGCGCCACCGGCGACCCGGCCGGCTCGTCCGGCCCGGCCACCCCCGGCACCATCACCCGCGGCATCCTCGACCCGCACGAGTACTACTACCGCCGGGTCTACACCGACGCGGTACGCGCCGTCGACGCCGCCCGCGCCCACCCCGCCGTCGACCCCGACCGGATCGTCGTCGCCGGCGGCAGCCAGGGCGGCTCCCTGGCTCTCGCCGCGGCCGGCCTGTGCGACGGGATCGCCGGCGCCGTCGTCGACGTACCGTCGCTGTGCCACTTCCGGCGCGCGCTGGACGTCGTGGAGGGCAACGCGTACCAGGAGATCTGGATGTTCCTGCGGACCCACCGCGACCGGGTGGACCAGGTCTTCCACACACTGTCCTATGTGGACGGTGTCAACTTCGCGTCCCGGGCCACCGCGCCGGCGCTGTTCTCCGTCGGCCTGATGGACACCACCTGCCCGGCGTCCACCGTCTACGCCGCGTACAACCACTACGCCGGCCCCAAGGTCATCAACGTCTACCCGTACAACCAGCACGAGGGTGGCGGCGGCCACCAACAGCAGGCCGCCCTCCGCCACGTCCGCGACCTCCTCAACCCTGAAGCCCAGCGCGCTTGGGTATCGGGTTGACGTGTGGCCGCCGCGGCGACCCCGACCCGCTAGCCCGTGATGAAGACCAGGCGGAACTTGCCGATGCGGATCTCGTCGCCGTTCGCGAGGACCCCGGACTGGACGCGCTCGCCGTTGAGGTGAGTGCCGTTGAGGCTGCCGAGATCCTTGACGAGGAACGTGGTCCCGTCCCGGTGGAACTCGGCGTGCCGCCGGGACACGGTCACGTCGTCGAGAAAGATGTCGCCGTCGGGGTGCCTGCCCGCCGTGGTGACGTCGCGGTCGAGGAGGAAGCGCGCGCCGGCCTGCGCCCCGTCCCGTACGAGCAGGAGCGCCATGTAGGGCGGGAGGGTGCCGGCGAGCGCCGCGGCCGACTCGACCCGCGGGTCGTTGAGCATCTCCTGGAATGCGTCCAGGTCGAGCACCGAGGTGGCGTCCATGACCGGACGGGTCTGGTCGGCAGTGGTCATTCCGTCACCCTACCGCCGCAGCCGGACATTAGCCCCGCGGTGGCTGGGCCGTCGGGCGAGCCGCGGGTTTCGGCACGATGCCACGCCGGAACGCCTCACCCGTCAACTCGGCACGCCGCCGGGCGCCGGTCTTCTCGCGGATCCGGTCGAGATGGGACCGCACCGTACGGACGCTGATCGACAGCGCGTCGGCGATGTCCTGGTCCCGCTCACCGGCCGCGACCAGGCCCAGCACCTCCCGCTCCCGGTCGGACAGCTCCAGCCGGGCACCCGCGTGCCGCTCCCTCGACGAGTCCAGCAGGAACGACGCGAGCGTCGGCGACACGTAGCTGTTGCCGGCCGACACCTCCCGCACCGCGCGCAGGATCTCGTCGGCATCCGAATTCTTCGTCAGGTATCCGCGGGCGCCCGCGGCCATCGCCGCGAGGACGTCCTCCTGGCTGCCGTGCGCGGAGACCACCAGCACCTGGTGGCCGCGGCCGACGACGTCGACGACCGCCGCCGCGTCACGTAACCCCGGCAGTCGCAGGTCGAGGATGACCACGCCGCCCGGCGCCATCCGGTACGCCGCGAACTCCTCCACCGACCCGGCCGTCGCGCCGACCGTCACGTCGGGCGCGTCGGACAGCGCCCGCACCAGAGCCGCCCGGTACAGCGGATGGTCCTCGATCACGCACACCACGATCTCGCGCACGGCCGTCTCCACGCCCCTCACTACGCCACCTCCGCCGCCGCCGACGTCGACAGCGTCGGGCCGGTCGGCAGCAGCGCGAGCGTCGTGGCGGGCACGGGTTGGGGGCGGACCGAGCCGTATCCCAGCGCCTTGAGCGCCGCGGCGTCCGCGACCGGGAACCGTCGGCCCTGGTCGGTGACGAGATAGACGGTACCGGCGCGGACCAGTGAACCCCGGCCGGGCGGAACGTACACCGCGTCGGCGGTGCGGTCGTCGCCGCCGGACACCGGCATCGGCTTCGCGCCCGGCGGCACCGCGGACGTCGCCAGCATCAGCGCGGTCGGCGCGCCGGTCGCACCCGTCGCGCACACCGCGAGGTCGTCCGCGCCGGACAGCGCCCGCGGCACCCGCTCCGGGTACGCCGGGTCGTCGCCGGCGCCGTGCACCGCCTCCGCCACGTCGGCGGCGGCCACGTCGACCGGCCGCGGCACACCCCCCGGGTACGCCTGCTTGTCGGCGGCCGAGTTGAGCAGCAGCGTCGCGGCGAACTCGGTCACCGGCCGCACCCCGTCCGCGCCGTCGACCACGTAGTAGCGGAAGCCGCGGGTGCCGACCGCGGCGGTACGCAGGACCTGGCCGACGGCGGTGTCCCGGCCGCCGAGCCGCGGACCCGGCGAGCCGATGTGCGAGAGCGGCAGCGCGGCCAGGTCCGGGCCGAGCGGTACCGCGTCGAGGAACGACCACGGCACCCGGACCGGCGTGACCGCCTCGACGCCGATCGCGGTCGCCGCCCACGCCGCCATGCGGAACCGCCGGCCCTGCGCCAGCAGGTATCGCTGGCCGCGCGGGTCGCGCACCACCAGGGCGTCGGTGTCGGCCAGGGCGCGGCCCGCCGGGCGCGCGCCGAGGAGCGCCGTCGTCACCGACGTGGCGTCCGCCGGGCCGCCGGGCGGTCGCTGCGCGCACACCGTCCACGGGCCGGACAGCAGGGAAGCCTTGGCCGGCAACGCTTCCGGCGCGCCGGGGATGCCCAGCTCGGTGCCGCGCGGTGCGGCCGACAGCGACTTCGCCGACACCGACGCGGTCGCCGTACCGTCGCCGCCGGCCAGCAGCCGGGCCGACGCGTAGTTCGTCATCGGGTGCAGCCGCCCGTCGGACGCGAACACGTAGCTCGCGCCCGTGTCGGACGCGACCACCACCTGGCCGGTCTTCCGCCAGTCGCTGCTCGCGCCGGGCCGGACCAACCCGTAGATCCCGAAGCCGGCGGTGACCAGCAGGGCACCCGCCAGCCCCAGGATCGAGCCGAGGATCAGCCGCCGGCTCGGCGACACCGGATGGTTGGCGTCGCCCGACACCAACGCCGACACGAGTCGTCGACGCAGGAACTGGTACGCCTGCACCTGGTCACGTTGGGTCCACATCCCGCATCCGCTTCAGATCTCGACTACCGGCCGGTACGCGGTGCACTATAAGCGGGCCCGCCGACATCCCGGCACCGTAGAAATACCGACAGGGCGGTTCTCCAGTGGTCACCACAGCCCCGCGTACGAGGCCGGCGCCGACCGTGCGCCACCGTCGACGTTTCCCGGTACGACCCGGTCAGGTCGCCGTCTGGCAGCTCGCCGTCGTCGCGACGATCCTCGCCGATCCCCTGCGCTGGCAAGGGATCGCGGTCGGCTCGGCCGGGCTCGTCGCAATCGTGCTGACCGCCGTACCGTGGCGCGGGCGGTGGCTCTACCAGTGGATCGCCGCGGCCGTCGCGTTCCGCGCGCGCCGCCGCCCGCCGCGGCCCGCCGGCGACCCGCTCGACGCGGTCCTGCCCGGGCTGCGCGTGCACACCGTCGCCGACCGGGCCGGCAACCGTACCGGCGTCGTCGGGGACGGCCACTGGTGGTCCGCCGTGCTGCGCGTCGGGCACGGCACCGACCCGCTCGCCCTGCTCGGTCCCATGCGCACCGCGTACGACCGGCCGGACCTGCCGCCCGCCGCCGTCCAACTCGTCACCTGGGCGGTACCGGTGGCCGACGCGGACCCACTGCGTACCACGTGGCTCGCGGTGCGCTTCTCCCCCACGGACTGCCCGGCCGCCGTCGAGGCCCGCGGCGGCGGAGTCCAGGGCGCGCTCAGCGCCACCGCCAACTGCGCCCTCGGCCTCGCCCGCGACCTCGCCGAGGCCGGAATCGAGGCGACCGTGCTCGACGCGCCCGACCTCCGCGACGACCTCACCGTCGCACTCGGCGCCACCCCCGACACCCCTGCCCGCGTCGTCGAACGCTGGCGCCACCAGGAGATCGGCACCGCCCGGCAGGCCACCTACCGACCCAGCACCCGCGTCTCACCGCAGGCGCTCCTCGCCGCACCCACCCCCGAGACCGCGGCCTTCACCGCCGCCTCCGTCACCTTCACCCGCCCCGACACCTCCACCGCCCCCGACCTCCGTCTCCTCCTCCGCATCGGCACCCCGCCCGCCCAGACCCGCATCACCCCCGACATCCCCGCACACGCCCTCCACCTCCCCCTGTACCCCCTCAACGGCACCCACGCCCCGACCACCCTGCAGACGCTTCCGCTGGCCCTTCGCTAGGGACCGGAGGCGGCCCCGCCCGCAGCGCCGATTCCCGGCAGGCGTGCCGACGCAGGGACGCGAGACCGCAATTGCCGGTAAGGCGAACACCCCGGGAACCCGCAACAGGTGCTGGAAAGCACCCCGCAATCCTTGCGGGGAAACAGAACTGGGTTCATCGGCGCAGCGATGCGCCACGTGGTCCCGGCACAAGGACAGACCGCCCCAGCGCATCCGCGCAGACACAGCCGTCACCAACCCGGTCAGCCAGCGAGCGACCGAACCCGGGCGTACACATTGAGCACCGCCGCCGCCAACGGAATGATCCCCACGAGCGACAGGAACTCGACCACGTCGAACAACCGGGACCAGTACGGCGACGGATCCCGCCCCACGACCCGGGTCGCGTACACCGCGCACCCCACAGCCACCAGCGCCACGACGATCAACAGCACCAGCCGTACCGTCGGCGACCCGACGACCACGAGCCGCACGACCGTCCCGGCGAGCACGGCGAACCCGAACACCAGCAGCACGACCCGCTGCGCGGTCCCGGCGTACGCCCGGGATCGCAGCACCAGGGCCAGACCAGCCACCCCGGCCGTACCCCAGCCGAAGCGCGACCCGCCGAGCAGCAGCACCGCCGCCCCGCCACAGACGAGTACGGCGAGCGCGCCGAGCAGCCCGCTCAACGCCTCCTCCGCCGCGGCGGTCTCGTCGATGACGTCGCGCCCCAGGACGGGACTCTCCTCGGCCCGGAACGCCGCCACGTCCGACGGTATCCGCGGCAACGGCAGTCGCCCCAGCCGCAGCGCGACCATCGGCAGCGCGGGGCACACGGCGACGGCGAGGGCGATGGTGACCGCCGCGCCGCGTACCGCGGAGGTGTCGACGAGGACGGTGAGCGTGGCGGCGAGGCAGCCGACGGCGCTGGCCGCGGCGACGCCGATGAACCAGGCGACCCGGTCGGAGACGGCGACGGCCGCGAGCACCGCGTACACGGTGGTGGCGGCGAGGCCGAGGGACACGGCGCCCGGGCCGAAACCGTTGTCGGGCAGGACGAACAGCCCGGCCAGCGCCGCCGCGGGTACGCCGGTGAGGCCGAGGACCGCGCCGGCCGTCGAGTCGCCGTACGCGCGCGACAGCGCGCCGCCGCCGATCGCCAGTACGAGCGCCAGGATGCCGGGCCCGATCGACGACCACGGCCAGCCGGGGCCCGCCAGCGCCACGGCCAGCGCGCAGCCGGTGAACGCGAGTGCCGCGAACCCGAGCGCCACCCGCCGCGCCGTCTGCCGACGCCAGCCCGTCGGGCTGTGCTCGGCGGCGTGCGCGATCGCGTCGACGACGTCGTCGAACAGCAGCGGCGCCGTCCTGGTACGACGCGGGTTGAGATAGAGCACGTCGCCGTCGCGTACGCCGGCGCGGGCCACGGTCAGGCCCGGCTCGAACGCCGGTGCGCCGAGTCGGGCGAGCGCCCAGCCGGAGACGGTACCGGCGGGGGCGGGCTCGGGCAGCTCCGCGCCGGTCATGGCGACAAGCTGCGGCAGCAGCTCGGCAAGGGTGCTCTCCACCGGAAGCGCCACGTCGACCCGGGCACGTGGGCTGACCACGGTGACCCGGCGCGGCGTCGAGGACACGGCCATGGCGGTCAGACGTCGGTGCCGGCGGCGTCCAGCACGGGCTTGAACTTCGCCGTGCTGGCCTCGCCGAGCCGCTTCAGCCCGTCGTTCACGGCCTCCAGCACGATGTCGCCGAGGCTGGTCGCGTCGAGCCGCCGGGCCACGTCCTCGTCGATCGAGATCTCCGTGAACCTGCCGCTGCCGCGCAGCTTGACCGTCACCTCGTTGTTCCGCGAGTAGCCGGTGACCTCCAGCTCGGTGACGGACTTCTGGATCCGTTCCACCTCCGCCTGCTGCTCTCGTACCCGGGCGAGCAGGTCGTCGATCTCGGGGTTCATGTCGCCTCCGGGAGTGTCAGTGTCGTCAGCGCGCGGCCGAGCGCCGTGGTCACCGTACCGGCGGCGGCGACGTACGCGTCGCCCACCGACCGCGCGCTCGCCAGCACCGCCGCGACCTGCTCGACGGGTACCGCCCGGGCGGCGGCGGACAGCTCCGCGAACTGCCGGTCGAAACCGGAACGCAGGTCGTCGATGCCGGCCGCGGCGGACTCCAGCGCGTCGGCCGCGCCGGACAGTACGTCGGACTGCCGGCGCAGCGTCGTCGCGCAGCCGGTGAGGTCGACGCCGAGCGTGCCGGCCCGCCGACGGTACGCCGTGGCGGCCGGCCCGGACCAGTCGTCGGCCAGCGTACCGTCGGCCAGATCCGTTGCGGCACGGTCGATCCGCTCAGCCTGCCCGCGATGGGTACGCCCGGCGCCGCGCAGCGCGGCCGGATCCCCGGTCGCGGCGCGCCGGTGGGCGGACAGGACCGCCGCGTACCTGTCGCGGAGCGTGTCGAGCACGCCGGACAGGTCGACGGCCGGGTCGGCGGACATGACGCTCACCCCACGCTGACCTTGCCGGCGGCGTCGATGTCGACGTGCTCCACGATGTGGTCGGCACCGGCGGACACGTCGAGGTCGATGCCGCCGGCGTGGCCGGGGTCGGTCTCGGTGGTGACCGTGACGGTCAGGTCGCCCTTGTGCGCGGTGATCGTGGTCTCGTGCCCGCTCCCGGTGTCACCCGACGTGCCGGTGTCACCCGAGGTGCCGGTGTCGCCGGCGGAGCCCGAGGCGCCCGTGTCACCGGTCGAGCCGGTGGTACCCGCGTCGCCGGCGCCGGCGTCACCGTTGTGGTCGACCGGGATCCACGCGTTGGTGTCGCCGACCGCGATCCCGTTGCCCAGGCCGGCCGCGGTGCCGAGCCCGGCGGTACCGAGCCCGGCGGTACCGAGGCCGGTGCCGCCGAGCGCCGTCGGGGTGTAGCTGGTCATCCAGTTGCTGAGGCCGTTGGTCACGCCGCTGGTGGCCTGGCCGGGGACGGCGAGGAGTCCCTGCAACCCGCTCGCCGCCGTCCCGCCCGTCGCCGGACTCATCACCGGCAGAGCCCCCGAGTACCCGGAGAGGGCCTGCTGGCCGGCCGTGGACGCCACCGTGTTCACCGCGCCGGGCGCGGTGACCTGCGTACCCGAGACCGCGCCGGCGTTCACCGGCGTACCCTCGGATCCCTTGCCGAACAACGATTCCAGCGCACCGATGACCGCGCCGATGTCGGTCAGTACGGTGCCGATCTTGGTCACGCCGAGCGCGTTCATCAGCGCCGCGATCGACTCGATGAACGACTTCAGCGACCCGCTCGTCGCGGTCGACAGGGCGCGCGCCGCGGCGTGCGTCCACGGGTTCGACATCAGCGCGGCGACCGTCGGGTTCACCGCCGACACGATCGTCTTGTACGCCGTCTGCACGACCTGGACGAGCTTGGCCGCCTCCTCCAGGAGCTTCGCGCCGTCCTGGATCGCCTTGATGATCTTCTCGAACTGCTGCAACGAGTCGGAGATCTTCGCCAGGGCGGACTCGGAGGCCTTGCCGGACCAGATCTGGCCGAGCTGCTGGCGCGCCTTGTCCAGGTCCTCCAGCAGCGTCACGAACTTCGCCGCCTTGCCCAGTACGTCGGCGACGTGGGACAGGATCTGCTCCGGCTGGCCGGTGACGATCCGCGGCAGCATGGTGATGGGTCCGCCGCCCGCGGCCGTGGCGTCCATCGCACTGGAATTCGGGAACGCGATCACGACACACACCCCTCGTGAGTACTGGTCAAGGTCAACGTCTCAGGCGACCGGTCGGTACACCCGGACCCGGCTGCCGTCCGGAAGGTCGGGCCCCACCGGGCCGTGGTTGTAGAGCTGGCCGTCGCCGCCGGCCACACCGATCACGGACCGGTCGTCGCCGATCGACCCGGCCACGACCACGTCCCCGCGCTGGATCCCCGGTACGTCGGTGAGCCCCCGTGCCTCACCGGAGTACACGCCGATGACGCCGAGCCGGGACTGGTGCTCGGGATCCGAGTCGAGCCAGTCCGCGAACCCGCCGGCGTCGGCGAACCCGTCGGCCGGCACCGGCCGGTACGCCAGCTCGCCCATTCCGGTACGAGCCAGGTAGTCGAGCACGGTGCCGACGGAGTGCGGTGTGCCGGCGCCGTTGTCGGAGGTCGCGAACCCGGCGAGGTCCGCGGCGGACGTGGAATGCCACAGCGGCGAGCTGCCGCCGCCGTACGACGTGGCGACGGTCCGGTCGGCGTCGTCGTAGGAATTGGCGCTGCGGTGCACCGAGTCGTTGGTGTCCCGCAACAGGGAGAGCAGCGAACGCATCGCCCGGATCTGCTCGCCCTGCAGCTCGGTGTTGGCGGTCGCGACGGCGCCGCCGAGCTCCGCGAACGAGGTCGGGTCGACGAGCGTCGATTCGAGGTCGAGCAGGGTGGTGATGGCCTGCACCAGGATCCCCGAGACGTTGCCCACCGCGGCGCGCATCGCCTCCGGACTGGCTTCGTACTGGCCGTCCACTCCACTCACACCTCCCTCCGACGCTCCGGCAGTCTGCTGTCGGCCACATCGTAGGGTCGCCGCGTCGGCGCGATGAACGGCAAAAGTACCCATGGTCCCGGCTTGACTGCCCGGCATTGTGACCGGGCAGGATGTGCACCCGCAGGTACGCGTGAGGAGTGGCGATGACCGTCGACACCGTACGACGCCGGGGCAGGCGGGTGACTCTGCCGGAGCCGCCGAGCGGCGAGATCTCGTTGCAGTCCCCGCCGGTGCTGCCCCGCGGCTCCGGGCAGGGCGGCATGCAGCTGCTGTTCTTCCTGCCGATGATGCTCGGCATGGGCGCCATGTCGTTCGTGTACATCGGACGGTCCGGCGGCGTCATGACGTACGTCTTCGGCGCGCTCTACGCCGGCGCCATGATCGGCATGCTGGTCATGTCGTTCTCGCGCGGCGGGGCGGCGAAGAAGGCCCAGATCAACAACGAGCGCCGGGACTACCTGCGCTACCTGGCCGGGTTGCGCGGTCAGGTGCAGCGGGTCGCCGAGAAGCAGCGCGACGCGATGCTCGCCGGCGGGCCGGATCCCGCCGACCTGTGGACGGTCGTCGGCACCGAACGGCTGTGGGAACGGGCCCGCGGCGACCGGGACTTCGGCCGCGTCCGCATCGGTACCGGGCCGCAGCGGCTCGCCACGCCGCTGCGCGCGCCGCAGACCGCGCCGCTGGAGGACCTGGACCCGGTGTGCTCGACGTCGCTGCGGCACTTCATCCGGGCGTACGCGACGGTGTCGGGACTGCCGGTGGCGATCTCGCTGCGGTCGTTCCACCGGATCACGCTGGTCGGCGACCGGCCGGCGGCGCTCGACCTGGCCCGTGCGGTACTCGCCCAGCTCGCCGTCTTCCACGCCCCGGACGACCTGCGGGTCGGGGTGTGCGCGTCCGGCGACCGGTGGTCCGACTGGGACTGGACGAAGTGGCTGCCGCACGCCGCCGACACCGGCCGCGCGGACGCGGCCGGCCCGATCCGGCTCTGCGCCGACGATCTGGGTACCCTCGCCGACCTGCTCGGCGCCGACCTCGGCGACCGCGCCGCGTTCGGCCATCCGTCGGCGGCGGCGCTGCCGCACGTGGTGGTCGTCGTGGACGGCGGCCGGACGTACGGGGACACCAGGATCGCGCCGGACGGCGGGCTGGCCGGGGTAACCGTACTGGAGGTCGGCGGCACCGTCGACGAGTCGGGGCCGGAGCCGGGCGTACTGGGGCTGTTCCTGACCGACGGCCGGGTCGGCATGGCCACCGCGGACGGTGTCGCGTTCGCGGGCGACGGCGACACGATGGACGCCGGCTCGGCCGAGGCGCTGGCCCGGTCCATGACCCCGCTCTACACCGGTACGCCGGTGCGCGACGAGCTGCCGCTGTCCGCCACGTTCGGCCTGGCGGACCTGCTCGGGCTGGGCGACCCGCGCGGCATCGACCCGGGGGTCACCTGGCGTGCCCGGGCACCGCGCGACAGGCTCCGGATCCCGCTCGGCATCGACCCGGACGGCCGGCCCGTCGAGCTGGACCTGAAGGAGTCGGCCGAGCACGGGATGGGCCCGCACGGCCTGGTCATCGGCGCGACCGGCTCGGGCAAGTCGGAGCTGCTGCGTACGCTCGTCGCCGGGCTGGCCGTCACCCACTCGTCGGAGACGCTGAACCTGGCGCTCATCGACTTCAAGGGCGGTGCCACGTTCGCCGGTATGACGGGACTGCCGCACACCTGCGCGGTCATCACGAACCTGGCCGACGAGCTGCCGCTGGTCGACCGGATGGCCGACGCGCTGCGCGGCGAGATGGTACGTCGGCAGGAGCTGCTGCGCGACGCCGGCAACTTCGCCTCGGTACGCGACTACGAGCGCGCCCGGGACGCCGGTGCCGACCTGCGCCCGCTGCCGTCCCTGCTGGTGATCATCGACGAGTTCTCCGAGCTGCTGAGCAGCCGGCCGGAGTTCATCGACCTGTTCGTGATGATCGGCCGGCTCGGCCGGTCGCTCGGCATCCACCTGCTGCTCGCCTCGCAGCGGCTGGAGGAGGGCCGGCTGCGCGGCCTCGACTCGCACCTGTCGTACCGGATCGGGCTGCGGACGTTCTCCGCGTCGGAGAGCCGCGCGGTGCTGGGCGTGCCGGACGCGTACGAGCTGCCGCCGGTGCCGGGCTCGGCGTACCTGAAGATCGACACGGCGACGCTGGTCCGGTTCAAGGCGGCGTACGTGTCGGGTGAGCTGCCGCCGCTGGACGGTTCCGGCCCGGCCTCGCCGGCGGTCGTCCGGCGGGCGCTGCCGTACACGCTGGCGCGGGTGCCGGAGCAGCGGGTCGAGGTGGAAACCCCGGCGGCGCCGGCCATCGGCGGGTCGCGGCCGATCGGCGAGACGATCCTCGGCGCGATGGTGGGCCGGCTGGAGGGCAAGGGCCCGGAGGCGCACCAGATCTGGCTGCCGCCGCTCGCCGAGCCGCCGAGCGTCGACGCGCTGCTGCCGCCGCTCGGCACCGACCCGGTACGCGGGCTGTGCCCGGTCAACTGGGCCGGCAACGGCCGCCTCACGGTGCCCGTCGCGCTCGTCGACAAGCCGTTCGAGCAGCGCCGCGACCTGCTGTGGGCGGACCTGTCCGGGCAGGCCGGGAACGCGATCGTGGCCGGCGCGCCGCAGTCCGGCAAGTCGACCCTGCTGCGTACCCTGCTCGCCGCGCTGGCGCTCACGCACACCCCGGCCGAGGTGCAGTTCCTCGTCCTCGACTTCGGCGGCGGCGGGCTGTCCGCACTCGCCGGCCTGCCGCACGTGTCGGGTACCGCCGGCCGGCTCGACGCGGAGCGCTGCCGGCGCATCGTGGCGGAGCTGACCGCGCTGCTGACGGAGCGGGAGACGCTGTTCGCCGAGCACCGGATCGACTCGATGGCGACGTACCGTCGACGCCGGCACGAGCTGCCGTACCGGGACGGCCGGGCGTTCGGCGACGTGTTCCTGTTCGTGGACGGCTGGATGACGCTGCGCCAGGAGTACGAGCCGCTGGAGCAGGCGATCACCACGCTCGCCGCGCGCGGCCTCGGCTTCGGCATCCACGTGGTGCTGTCCGTGAACCGCTGGATGGAGGTACGCCCGCAGCTGCGGGACGTCATCGGCACCCGGTTCGAGCTGCGGCTGGGCGACCCGGCCGACTCGGCGATCGACCGGCGCGCGGCGACGAACGTACCGGCGGCGGCGCCGGGGCGCGGGCTGACCGCCGACAAGCTGCACTTCCTGACCGGCCTGGCGCGCATCGACGGGCGCTCCTCCCTCGACGACGTCACCGACGGCGCGACCGACCTGGTGGCCCGGGTAGCCGGGGCGTGGCAGGGCCCCCGCGCCCCGCAGGTACGCCTGCTGCCGACGGTGCTGCCCGCACGCGAGCTGCCCGTACCGGCGGGGTTGCCGCGGCGGGCGATCCCGGTCGGCATCGCCGAGTCGGACCTGGGTCCGGTGTGGGTCGACCTCTCCGCCGACCCGCACTTCCTCGTGTTCGGCGACACCGAGTCCGGCAAGTCGAACCTGCTGCGCATGATCGGCCAGGGCATCATGGCCCGCTACACGCCGGCCGAGGCGGCGGTACTCGTCGTCGACTACCGGCACGGCCTGCTCGACGCGGTCGCCGGCGACCACCTCATGTCGTACGCGGCGGCCGAGCCGACCCTGACCGGCGTCGTCGCCGAGGTGCAGCAGGCGATGCAGGCCCGGCTGCCCGGTCCGGACGTGACGCCCGAACAGCTGCGCGACAGGTCCTGGTGGACCGGCCCGGAGCTGTTCGTCCTCGTCGACGACTACGACCTGGTCGCCGTCGCCGGCCGGAACCCCCTCGTGCCGCTGCTGGAGTACGTCCCGCTGGCCCGCGACATCGGCCTGCACCTGGTCCTCGCCCGGCACGCCGGCGGCGCCTCGAAGGCGCTCTACGAGCCGGTTCTCGGCCGGATCCGGGAACTTGGCAGCCCCGGCCTGCTGCTGTCCGGTTCGAAGGACGAGGGCGTACTCCTCGGCGACGTCAAGGCGTCCCCGCAGCCGCCCGGCCGCGGCACGCTCGTCAACCGGCGTACCGGGGCGGAGCTGGTGCATCTCGCCCTGTTGGACGAGCAAAGGAGCTGATGTGGGTAATTCGGCCGTAGCGCGTCCGGCACTTGTGCCGTGCAATGGGGTCACCGGATTTCTCTAGGGTTCCTGGCAGACAACGAGAAGCGAGCGAGAGGAGGTGGCCCGTCGTGGGTAGTCCGGGATTCCAGTCAGATTCCGCCGCCATGACCAAGGCGGTCCAGGGGTTCGACGAGTGCGCTACCGGCGCGGCCAAGACGATGGCCGAGCTGGAGAACGACCTCGTTTCGGTGCTCAGCCGGTACGCCGGAGACCAGGCCAACGCGTTCTGGCAGTTGCACACGAAGCTCCAGGACGACATGAAGGTCGCCAGCCGCGAGCTGGAGAACATGTCCAACCTGGTGAACCAGAGCTTCCACAACTACGGCAGCGGCGATGCGACGGTCTCCGACTCGTTCCGCAACCTCAACAGCGCCGTCGGTGCCGGCGGCAACGTCCTGAACCGGCTGTCCGGCGGAGCCGGCTGACCTTCGCGAGGAGTCACCATGTCGGCTGACGTCATCAACGTAGAATTCGGCGCCCTGCGGGCCAGCGCGGACTCGCTGTTCGCCAAGGCCAAGGCGCTGGACAACTACCTGGACCAGCTCCACCAGCACCTGGCCCCGATCAAGGAGACCTGGTACGCGTCGGGCAGCACCGCCGGCCAGGCCGCCGAGAACTCCGAGACCCGGCTGCGGGCCGCGATCGCCGACATCATCGGCACGGTCGGCCAGTTCTCCGGCAAGGTCAACGAGGCGCACGACCTCCAGCTCGCGCTGGAGAACAAGAACGCAGGCTACTTCCAGTAGCCCCCTCGTACCGGCGGGCATTCCTCCCTACGGCCGCCCGCCGGTACACCGGTCGCGGGGGGGGG
>DASXWQ010000032.1:0-47563 GCA_036503555.1 Actinocatenispora sp. | reverse complement strand
TAGCTGCGGCGGTAACCAACGAAGGAGAAGCCGTCGTGGGGTTCGCGGGTGGTCTCGGTCCAGTCGGCCTCGGGGATCTCGGGGAACGTGACGTCTCCGTCGGGTGACTGGTTGACCTCGGTGAGTTCGAGGGCGTGGGCGTGGGGGAGGGCCTGGCGGTAGATCTCGCCGCCGCCGGCGACGTACAGCGTGCCGTCGTACTTCAAGGCGTCGTCGAGGGTGTGGACGACCTCGACGCCTTCCGCGGACCAGGTCGGTTGCCGGGTGACGACGACGGTACGGCGGCCGGGGAGGGGGCGGCCGATCGAGTCGTAGGTCTTGCGGCCCATGACGAGGGTGTGGCCGAGGGTGAGCTGCTTGAAGCGCTGCAGGTCCTCGCGGATCCGCCAGGGCAGGTCGTTGTCCCGCCCGATCACACCGTTGCGTCCGACGGCCGCGATCAGAATTACCGTCATACCGCGATGGGCGCCTTGATCCCGGGGTGCGGGTCGTAGCCGACGAGTTGCACGTCGGCGATCTCGTAGCCGTCGATCGAGTCGCGCTTCGCGAGCTGCAGCGTCGGCAGCGGGCGCGGCTCGCGGGTGAGCTGCAGGCGGGCCTGGTCGAGATGGTTCAGGTACAGGTGGGCGTCGCCGAGGGTATGCACGAAGTCGCCGACCTCGAGCCCGGTCTGCTGCGCGACCATGTGGGTGAGTAGCGCGTACGACGCGATGTTGAACGGCACGCCCAGGAAGATGTCGGCCGACCGCTGGTACAGCTGGCAGGACAGCCGGCCGTCCGCGACGTAGAACTGGAACATCGTGTGACACGGCGGCAGCGCCATGTCGTCCACGTCGGCCACGTTCCAGGCGCTGACGATGTGGCGGCGCGAGTCCGGGTTCGTCCTGATCGACTCGATCAGCTTCGCGATCTGGTCCACGTGCCGGCCGTCCGGCGTCGGCCAGGAGCGCCACTGGTACCCGTACACCGGGCCGAGGTCGCCGTTCTCGTCGGCCCACTCGTCCCAGATCGAGATGTTGTTCTCGTGCAGCCACTTGATGTTGCTCGAGCCGCTGAGGAACCAAATCAGTTCCCCGATCACCGAGCGCAGATGCAGCTTCTTCGTCGTCACCGCCGGGAAGCCCTGACGGAGGTCGTACCGCGACTGGTACCCGAACACACTCAGCGTGCCCGTGCCCGTGCGGTCCCCCTTCTGCACCCCGTTGTCCAGCACATGCCGAAGAAGCTCCAGGTACTGCCGCATGCCGCCAACCTACCTCCACCTCGACGCCGCACCGGTCAGCGGCGCGGATCGACCCGCCTTTCCGGAACAAAACTGTCACCAGGTGGCGAATTGTTTCCGGAGAGCAGGCGGCGTCGGACGGGGTGGTGGTTGCTGAGAGACTCACGCGTGTGGAGCTCGTCCTGACACTTGTGGTGCGTGTAGAGAAGAAGGCGCGGCCGGCCCAGACTGATGCGCTCGAGACGGCGGCGCGGGCGGTGCTGGCGATCCTGGCCGACGAGCGTTCGTACGGCGAGGGCGAATGGTCCGCGGCGATGACCGCCTGGCAGGACAACCGCATCCGCAAGATCACCAAGCGCGCCCGCGGTGCGGAATGGCGCCGCGCCGAGGCACTCCCCGGAATCACCGTGCACGGACAAGGAACCGGCGCCCCGATACCCGAGTCTGCGTCAGCCGAGCCCGCGACAGCGGAGACCGCGTCACCGGCGACCGCGATGGTCGGGGCGGCCGGGCCTGTGGTGGCCGAGGTGCGGGTGTTTCCGCCGAACCCGGTGGACGACGTACCGCCGGAGCTGTTCAAACTCCAGGTCAGCGGCACCGACTTCGAAGACACCGCGGACCTCCCGCCCCTCGAACCCGGCGTACCTGTCCTGTGGGTCAACCCGGCGCTGGAGATGTCCAGCGGCAAGGCGATGGCCCAGTGCGGTCACGCCGCCCAACTCGCCTGGTGGGCACTCTCAACACAGGCGCGGAAGGAGTGGGCAGCAACCGACTTCGAACTCGCAGTCCGTACGGCGACCCCGGAGCACTGGCGCCAGCTCCTGACAACCAACCTCCCCGTGGTCCAGGACGCCGGCTTCACCGAGATCGCCCCCGGCTCCCGCACCGTGATCGCAGACCATCCCCACCTCCGGCGATCTACCGGATGACGCGGTAGTGCAGGTGGGTGACGCGGTCGCCTTCGACCACGCGGGGGTTGTCGAGGAGGACCTCGGGGCCGACGTAGTCGCCGAAGAACCGGACGCCGCTGCCGAGGAGGGCGGGTACGAGGTTGTAGGCGATCTCGTCGACGAGGCCGGCGGCGAGGGCCTGGCCGGTGAGGTTGCCGCCGGTGATGCTGGTGTCGGCGTCGCCGGCGTACTCCTTGGCCCGGGCGACGGCCTCCTCGATGCCGTCGACGAACGTGAAGGGTGCGTCGGGGAACGGCCAGTCGGCCGGCGGCTCGTGGGTGACGACGAAGACGTGCTCGCCGACCGCCGGTACGCCGTTCCACCCGTTCGTGATGTCGAACAGACGGCGCCCGATCAGGTTGGCGCGGACGTTCGGCCAGGTCGAGCGCAGGTACGCCGCACTCGCCTCGCCGACGTGGAATGCGCGCTCCGGGTCCGTCCCGTACAGCTCGACCGGACCGTTGTTGTACCAGTCGAACAACGGCCCGACCCGATCCTCGGTGTCCGCGACGAACCCGTCCAGCGAGACTGCCGCGGTCGCGATGACGTTGCCCATGGCTACTTCACCACCCGGTATGTGAGGTGCTGCGCCGCCGGTGTGGACACCGCGTCGATCAGCTCCAGTGCGAAACCGGCCGACGGTTCGCCGGGGAACAACGGCGTACCGTCACCCAGTACGACGGGCGCGAGGTGCAACCGCAGTACGTCGGCCAGTCCTTCCGCCAGTACTGCGTGGCAGATCTGGCCGCCGCCCATCACGTACACATCCTTGCCGCCGGCAACCTCCGCCGCCTGCCGGACCGCCTCGGCCGGACTGCCGACGAAGTGGAAGCGATCACCCAGCCGGGTCTGCGACGGCGGCGTGTGCGTGACGACGAAGACCGGCGGGTTGACCTCCCCGCTCGGTTTCGCGCCGTACCCCAGCTCGTCGCTCCACCCGTCCGGCGCGTCGATGACGTCGAAGAGGTTGCGGCCCTGCACCACCGCGCCGCTGGCGTTGAACGCGGCGTCCAGGACCGCGCGGTCGGCGTCGGTGCCGTGGAAGACCCAGTCGTGGATCGGCATGCCGCCGTCCCCGAGCCCGTTGCCGACGCCGGCGTTGGGCCCGGTGACGTAGCCGTCCAGCGACACCGAGATGTCGACGACGACCTGGCTCACGATCCGTTCTCCTTCGCGACCAGCTCGGCGAGGCGGTCCATCGAGTCGTTGATGCCGCTCTCCATGCCGTACTCGATCGACTGGTCGCGGGCCTCGACGGACGGGAACACCGACTTCTGGTGCAGCCGGACGCCCGTCCCGGTGGGCTCCAGGGTCATCTTCTCGATGCACACCTCGCCCGGCGCACCCTCCCACTCGAAGGTCTGGATGACCATCCGGTCCTGTTCGACGGTGTGGAAGACGCCGCGGAACGCGTACTCACCGGACTCGTCCTTGTGCAGGTAGCGGTACTTCCCGCCGGTGCGTACGTCGTACTCCTCGATCGTCGCGTCGAGGTCGCGCGGGCCCAGCCACTGGGCGACCAGGTCGGGGTCGGACATGATCCGGAACAGCTGTGCCGGTGTGGCGTCGAACTCCCGGGTGACCTCCACGAACGGGGTGCCGGCCGGGGTGTTGATGGTGGTACCAGTCATTTCGTCTGCTCCTTCTGTTCCTGTTCCCGCGCGCCGCGCAGGAGTGCTTCCATCCGGCGGAAGCGGCGTTCGGTTTCGAGCCGGTACTCGTCGATCCAGCTCGTCAGCGCTTCGAGGGCGGCCGGCACCAGGTGGCACGGGCGGCGCTGGCCGTCCCGGCTCCGGGTGATCAGCCCGGCGGCCTCGAGCACCTGTATGTGCCGCGACACCGCCTGCTTGGTGATCGGGAACGGTTCGGCCAGCTCGTTCACCGTGGCCGGGCCGCGCGACAGCCGCGCGATCATCGCCCGCCGGACCGGATCGGCCAGTGCCGCGAACGACCGGTCGAGCTGATCGTCATCAACCGTCATCTTTATCAACCATTTCCTTGATCAACCGATGTGTTGAATATAGCGAGTATCGAAGACGCCCGTCAAGCCGTCTCCTGAGCAACCTTGGTTGACAGATCGAGGTTGTCAACCTAGGTTGCTTAGATGAGCGAGTTGGTGGATCCCGAGGACCCCGGCGCCGGGCTGGCGGCGGTGGTGGCGCTGCGCCGGCTGGCCGATCGGCTGGAGGACAGCCAGGTGGAGCGCGCGATGCGGGCCGGCTGGAGCTGGTCCGAGGTGGCCGAGGTGCTGGGGATCACCCGGCAGGCGGTGCACAAGAAACACGCCCGGCGGCTCGTCGCCGCCGGAGTCGCCCTGAGGAGGCGCTGATGCCGAACGCGAAGGACGTGCGCGGGATCCTGGTACGTGACGCGCGGGTGCAGGCCCGCCGGGACGGTTCCCGGACGATCGAGGCCGAGCACGTGCTGCTCGCGCTGGCCGCGCTGCAGGGCTCGCCGGCCGCCCGCCTGCTGGCCGAGGCCGGGCTGACCGAGGCTGCGATCCGGACCGCACTGAACCGCGAGTGGGAGCAGAGCCTGGCTGTCGCGGGGATCGCGATCCGGCTCGGACTGTTGCCTCAAGCAACCCCCGATCCTGGTCGCGAACCACACCTGGGGGAGTCGGTGAAACTCCTGCTCCGCCGCGGCATGGACGCCCCGCCGAGGATCGGTCCCGGCGGCTTCAGCGCGATGCGGATCCTGGTCGGTCTGCTCGACACCGACCGCGGCCGCGTGGCCCGCGCCCTGCAGGCCGCCGGCGTCGACCGCATCGCGCTCCGCGCCAAAGCCGCCGAAGCCCTGCTCGCCGGCGCGGGCTCGTGAGACGGCGCTAGCGCCCTGCGTCGGAGGGCACTAGATCGTCTCGAAGCCGGCCATCATCGCCATGTCCTCGTGTTCGAGGTTGTGGCAGTGCAGCATGTACCGGCCGCGGAAGCCGCTGAAGCGAACCAGCACCTCGACCACCTCGTACGGGCGGACGTCGACGGTGTCCTTCCAGCCGGCGTCGGTCGGCGCCGGGTCCTTCCCGTCCCGGGCGACGACCTGGAAGTGCGCCAGGTGGGCGTGCACCGGGTGGTGGAAGTCGCTGGAGAAGCGCCACGTCTCGACGGTGTCGAGGTGGGGCCGCGCCAGCATCGTGGTGGGGCTGAAGAACTGCTTGTTGACGGACCAGCCGCCGGACGTCAGCCGGAAGTCGAACTGCCGCGTCGCCCGCGACTGGGAGCGCCGCAGCGGCCGGTAGTCCGACAGCCGCGCCGGGATCCGGCTGTCGTCGGATGCCGTGCGGGACACCCGGAAGCGCATCACCGTGCCGGTACGGCCGGCGCCGAGCGCGTTCGTCAGCGTCACCGTCGTACCGGGCTTGAAGCCGGCGAAGTCGATGACCACGTCGAAGCGTTCGCCGGGACTGACGAGCATCGAGTCGTGCCGGACCGGGGCGGCGAGGAGCCCCTGGTCGCTGCCGACCTGCACGAACCGCGCCCCGCCGGTCAGGCCGAGCTGGTAGCGCCGGGCGTTGGAGCCGTTGACGATCCGGAAGCGGTACCGCGTCGCGGTGACCTCCAGCTCCGGCCACGGCGCGCCGTTGACGAGGACGACGTCGCCCTGCACCCCCTGCATGTACTTCTCGGTCACGCCCGGCGTCATCGTCAGCGACGGATCCTTGGCGGGATAGGCGAAGGAGCCGTCCGCGGCGAACGACCGGTCGCAGATCAGCAGCGGGATGTCCTTGTCGCCCTTGGGCAGCGGCAGCGCGTCGTCCTCGTCGTCGCGTACCACGAAGACGCCGGCGAGGCCGCGCCACACCTGCGGCGCGCTGAAGTCCATCCGGTGGTCGTGGTACCAGAGGGTCGCGGCCCGCTGCGCCAACGGGTACCGGTACGTCTTCTGTCCTTTGTGGAGGGTCCAGTCGTCCGGCCGTACGGTCATCTTCATGCCGGACGAGTGGTGCATCGTCGGGTCGAACGTGCCGCCCACGGGTACCACGAGGTCGGTGGGGTAGCCGTCGGAGCCCGGCGGGGTGACGCCGCCGTGCAGGTGCGTGGACGTCGGCTGGGGCAGCTCGTTGCGTACGGTCACGGCGATCTCGCGGCCGGCCCGCGCCTCGAACGTCGGCCCGGGGAACGTCCCGTCGTAGCCCCAGACCTTCGTCGTGGTGCCGGGGACGATCTCGGCGTCACCGATCTTCTCGGTCACCTCGTACCGGTCGACGCCGCCGTCGGTGGACACCGGCCGCGCGACCCGCGGGATCGGCAACGGCACCTTGTACTGCGGGGGCAGCGGCGCGGCGCTCGGCAGCGTGACGCCGGCGCTCTCCTTGCCGCAGCCGGCGAGCCCACCACCGACGGCGACCGCCGCGCCCGCGACCCCGACCAGCCCGAGGAACCGCCGCCGGTCCAGCCCCCACGACCCGCTCACGACTCGCCCCGGCGGCTCACGGCGGGCGTGCACGCCCACACGGCGTAGACGAGGGTGACGCCGAACAGCGCGACACCGAGCGGGATGTGCAGCGCCAGCACCCGGCTGAAGCCGAGGCCCGCCTGGGCGACGACGAGGACCAGCTCGACGACGGCCATCAGCACCGGCTGGCTGGTACCGCCGCCCGGTCGCCACCGCAGGATCGCGGTGACCAGCGTCGCGATCACCAGCAGCCCCGCGGCCATCGCCCCGTACCCGTGCATGTCGAGGAACGACACCTGGCCGGTGACGAACAGCCCGGCCGACACCGCCTGGAGCAGGACGACGATCGCTGTGGCGATCGCCACGATCCGTACCGCCAGCACGAAGCCGGGACGGACCCGGGTCGGTGCCGGAGTTGCTACCTGTTTCGTGGTGTCCACGACTGTTTCCCCCTGAGATCCACGTGACCGCATCATCATCGCGGCGCGGTACGCCCGGGTCGTCGCCCGCCGGACGGCTCGTGACCTGCGTCCCCCGCGGTATCCGGGGGGCTGGCACTACCGCCGTCGGGGTACGGGCACGGATAGGCTCGCTGTCGTGGCAAGCAAGCGGAACGTGCGTACCCTGCTGGCCAGCCGGGGGTTCCGCAGGCTGCTGGCGGCGCGGCTGACCAGCCAGTTCTCCGACGGGTTGTTCTCCGGCGCGCTGGCCGGGTCGATCCTGTTCAACCCGGACCGGCAGGCCGACCCGGTCGCGATCGCGACGGGTTTCGCGGTGCTCCTGCTGCCGTACTCGGTGCTCGGGCCGTTCGTCGGAGTGTTCCTCGACCGGTGGCCGCGGCGCAACGTCCTCGTCTACGCGAACCTGCTGCGCACCGTGCTCGCCCTGCCCGCGGCGGCGCTGCTGTTCACCGGGCAGGACGGCGCCGTGTTCATCCTGCTCGCGCTGCTGGTGATCGGGATCAACCGGTTCATTCTGGCCGGGCACTCCGCGGCCCTGCCGCACGTGGTCGACGGGCAGCGCCTGATCACCGCGAACGCGCTCGCCCCCACCCTCGGCACGGTCTGCACCTCCCTCGCGCTCGGCGTCTCGGCGCTGGTGCAGTTCGCGTTCCTCACCGGCGACCACGCGTACGCGGCGCTCGCGTGCGCCGCCGCCCTCGGCTTCCTGGTCGCGGGGCTGCTCGCCCGGGCGTACTTCCGGGTGCCGGCGCTGGGGCCGGACCAGGCGGCGCGGCGGGCCGGGAGCGTACCGGCGGAGCTGGTGGTCGTGGCCCGCGGCATGGTGGCCGGCGCGCGGCACCTGCTGGCCCGGCCGAACGCGGCGACCGTCCTGTGCGCCCAGTCCGCCTACCGCGTGCTGTACGGCGTGCTCACCGTCGCCGCCCTGCTCCTCTACCGCAACTACTTCGACGCCGGCGCGCACTTCACGAACTCGATCGTCGGGCTCGCCCAGGTCGTCGTCGCCGGCGGCGCCGGCTCGTTCGTCGGCGCCCTGGCCACCCCGCCCGCGGTACGCCGGCTCGGCGGACGCGCCTGGGTGGCGCTGCTGCTGACCGCCGCCGGTGTGCTGGTCGTCGCGCTCGGCGCGCCGTTCGTGCAGCCGCTGCTGGTGGTCGCGGTGTTCGCGATCAACATCGCCTCGCAGGGTACGAAGATCGTCGTCGACACCACGCTCCAACGGGAGTGCGCCGACGAGTACCGCGGGCGGGTGTTCAGCGTCAACGACACGACGTACAACATCTGCTACGTGCTGGGGCTGTTCATCGGGGCGCTCGTGCTGCCGGCCGACGGGCACTCGCTGCCGACGGTCGTCGCGATCGGCGCCGGGTACGCGGTCGTCGGCCTCGGCTACCTCGCGCTGTCCGGCCTGTTCACCCGCCGGCCGGCACCGCACGACATCGCACCCGTCCACAGTGGAGAGTCATGAGCCGGTTCGTCGAGCTGTCGCACACCATCACCGACGGGATGGTCACGTACCCGGGGATGCCGGGGCCGCGGCTGTCCACCTTCAAGTCGCGCGAGGCCAGCGGGTCCGAGCTGGGGACCGGCGTGTCGTTCGACATCGCCCGGATCGAGCTGGTCGCCAACACCGGCACCTATCTCGACGCGCCGTACCACTACCACGCCGACGGCGCGGACGTCGCCGACCTGCCGGTCGAACGGCTGGTCGACGTGCCCGTCACGGTGATCCGCGCGGTCGACCTGCCGCGCGTCGACGCCGCGCTGCTCGGCGACCCCGGTCGGTTCGCCGGCCACGCCGTACTCGTCGAGACCGGCTGGTCGCGGCACTGGGGCACCCCGGCGTACCTGAGCGGAAGCCCCTACCTGACGGCGGACGCGGCGCGGGTGCTCGTCAACGCGAACGTCGCGCTGGTCGGCGTCGACACCCTCAACATCGACGACGTCACCGACCCGCACCGGCCGGTACACAACGGGCTGCTCGGCGCCGGCATCCCGATCATGGAACACCTGACGAACCTGGCCGCACTGCCCGACACCGGGGCCCGGCTCACCGCACTGCCGGCCCCGGTCCGTGGCATGGGCACCTTCCCGGTACGCGCCGTCGCCCGCCTCTCCTGACCCGAGCGCGGGCTCGGCCCGGTTGGCTCAGTACGGCGAGGGGCCACCGTACGGCGGGTTCTGCCCGTACGGCGTGCCCTCGCCCGGCTGCGCCCCGGGCCACTGCTGCCCCGCGGCTCCCGGCTGACCCGGCATGCCGGGCTGGCCGGAGAACCCGGGCTGCCCAGGAGCCGGCTGACCCTGGGCCGGCTGACCCGGCGCGGGCTGGGCGGGTCCGGGCTGGGTGGACGTCTGCTGCGCGGGAGCCGGGAAACCTGCCTGGCCCGCCGCCGGCTGGCCGGCGGCACCGGGCTGGCCGGGGAAACCCGCCTGACCGGGGGCCGCGGGCTGACCCTCGAAGCCGGGCTGGCCGGGGAACCCCGGCTGACCGGCCGCGGCCGGCGTCGTACCGAACTGCTGGCCGGTCGCCGCGGCGGCGCCGAACTGGCCGGGACGCTTCGCGCCGGCGTCCGCCGGCTTGCGGAAGATGCCGATCAGCAGCAGGATCCAGGCCGCGACCTCGACGATCGTGCGGAGCAGTCCGCCGATCGAGTAGAAGCCTGCGACCTGCGACATGCTCATGTGGTTGTCGACCGCGATCGACGGCATGAACGCGGCCACGCCCGCGGTGATCACGCCCAGGACCGCGGCCAGCGTCATCGCGGCGAAGCCGAGCATGGTGAACGTCGACCGGTTGCCCAATCGCTTGCGCTGCACCAGGGACAGCACGAGGCCGGCCCCGATGACGAGGAATGGTGGGAGGGCGGTCAGAAGGTTGACGGCCAAGGCGCCAAGGGCGGGCATGGGGGGTCCTCTCAGCTCTCCGGAAACGCGGGCCGGTCAGCCCTCCGGGGGGAGTATGCCGTTGTCCCGGGCCCACCGGAACAGTTCGGTCTCCGCCTCGTCGGCCGGCAGGGGACCGCGCTCCAGGCGCAGCTCCTTGAGGTACTTCCAGGCCGCGCCCACGGCGGGGCCGGGCGGGATGCCCAGCAACTTCATGATCGCGTTGCCGTCAAGGTCCGGGCGTACCCGCGCCAGGTCCTCCTCCGCCTGGATCCGCGTGATCCGGTCCTCCAGCGCCTGGTAGTCGGACGCCAGCGCGGCGGCCTTGCGCCGGTTGCGGGTCGTGCAGTCCGACCGGACCAGCTTGTGCAGCCGGGAAAGCAGGTCGTCGGCGTCGGTCACGTACCGCCGGACGGCGGAGTCGGTCCACTCGCCGCGGCCGTACCCGTAGAAACGCAGGTGCAGCGCGACGAGCCGGGAGACCTGAGCGATCGTCTCCTTCGGAAACTTCAGGGCGCGCATCCGCTGCCGGGTCATCCGCGCGCCGACGACCTCGTGGTGGTGGAAGGACACGCCACCGTCCGGCCCGATCGCCTTCGTCGCCGGCTTGCCGATGTCGTGCAGCAGCGCCGCCAGCCGCAGCACGACATCGGGCTCGCCCTCTTCGAGACGTACGGCGTTCTCCACGACGGTGAGGGTGTGCTCGTACACGTCCTTGTGCTGGGCGTGCTCGTCGATCTGCATCCGCAGCGCAGGCAGCTCGGGCAGGAACACGTCCGCGAGGCCGGTGTCCACCAGCAGCCGCAGCCCGGCGACCGGGTCGGCGCCGAGGAGCAGCTTGGTCAGCTCGTCGCGGATCCGTTCGGCGGTGATCCGGGACAGGTCGCCGGCCATCGCCGTCATCGCCGCGCGTACGCCCGGGTCGACGGCGAACCGCAGCTGCGCGGCGAAGCGCGCGGCACGCAGCATCCGCAGCGGGTCGTCGGCGAACGACTCCTCCGGCCGCCCCGGCGTACGCAGCTCCTTGGTCGCCAGGTCGACCAGCCCGCCGTACGGGTCGGCGAAGCGGTGCTCAGGCACCGAGATCGCCATCGCGTTGACGGTGAAGTCGCGGCGCAGCAGGTCGTCGTCGAGGCTCGTCCCGTACCGGACGATCGGGTTGCGACTGACCCGGTCGTACGCCTCCGCCCGGTAGGTGGTGATCTCGATCCGCAGGCCGCGGCGCATCGCGCCGATCGTGCCGAACGTGATGCCGGTCGTCCACGTCGTCTCGGCCCAGCCGGTGAGGATCTCCAGCGTCTGCTCGGGCGGTGCGCTGGTCGCGAAGTCCAGGTCCTGCCCGGCCGCGGAGACCTGTCCGCCGGCGAGCAGCGAGCCGGGGCGGCGCAGCAGCGCGTCCCGCACCGAGCCACCCACCAGGTACAACTCGTGGCCGGCGGCGGCGAAGCGTCGGCCGAGCTCGTCGGCGAGCGGCGGTACGGTGATCAGCTCGGCCACGGCTCGACGCTGTGCCGCGGTGGGCTCGCGCCGTTGCCCGGCGTACGGTGTGGACTCGGTCATGGCCCGGCAAGCCTAGCGAGCCGGCGGCGACCCCGGCGTAACGGGCCGTGCGGGCCACCGGCCCTGAGCACGGGTACGTCCGTTCCCGTCAACCCGCTCCTGGGGCGGGCGCTAGGGTCGTCACATGTCAAGCCATGACCGCTCGCCGTCGGCCGAGCAGGGATCTCCTGCCGACGGCCCGACCGCGCGGCCAGGCAACGGGACAAACCAGCCCAACGCGTCCGGCTCGGACCGGTCGGCCGCGCCGACCGGTCAGACCGACTCGACCCCGGCGCGCCGGAAGCGCCGCCGGCGCCGCCGTTCGGGTCGCCGCCCCAGCGAAGCCTCGGGCGGTTCGGCGCCGGCCGAGGCACCCGACGCCGTCCCGGCCGAGCCCGCGGGTACCCCGGCGGAGCCGTCGGGAACGAAGCCCGCCGACGGCACCCCGTCGCGCCGGTCCCGCCGGCGCCGCCGCCGCTCCGCGAACACCGCGTCCACCGGTACGTCCGGCACCGCCGACACCGACGCCGAGCCGCGTACCGCCGAGGCGCAGCGACCCAAGCAGAACAAGCGCCGCAAGCGCCGGGTGGAGCTGCCGCCGCCGGGACAGATCCGGGGCCGCCGGCGTACCCGGTCGGGCCGGATCGAGGAGGTCTCGTCCGGTGGCCTGGTCATCGACGACAGCGGCGACGACGTACGCGGTGTCCTGATCGGCAAGCACGACCGGCGTGGCCGCCTCGTGTGGTCACTGCCGAAGGGTCACGTGGAGCTGGGTGAGACCCTGGAGCAGACCGCCGTACGGGAGATCGAGGAGGAAACCGGGGTCACCGCCGACGTGCTGCACCGGCTCGGCGAGGTCGACTACTGGTTCATGCTGCACGGCGAGAAGATCCACAAGACCGTGCATCATTTCCTTCTCCGGTTCACCGGCGGCGAGCTGTCCGATCGGGATGTCGAGGTAGTGGAGGTCGCGTGGGTGCCACTCGACGAGATCCCGACCAGGCTCGCGTACCCGGACGAGCGCCGGCTCGTCGCGCAGGTACCGAGTCTGCTGTCCCGTCGTTCGGCGTGATGGCCCGATGACCGAGCCGCAGGGCCGCGTGTACCGCAGTGGCGACGATCCCCGCATCCACCACCCGGATCCCGCCGGGTACGACGTGCCGGGCGAGGACCCGACGGTGTACGGCGAGCCGACCGTGGTCCGGGACGCGCCGCCGGCGCCGACCGCCGCGGGCGACGGGCTCTACCGCTCCACGTTCGCGCCGGAGCCGGACGCGACGCTCGCGGCGGAGCCGGACGCGACGCTCGCGGCGGACGCCGCGACGGCACGCGGACTGATGGCCCCGGCGAACGCGATGGTCGCCGATCCCGCGGCCGCCGAGACGCTGCCGCCGCCGGGCGGCGAGCCGGCCGTCGACGAGGGCAGCACCGACGAGGGCGGCCGGGCCGGGGTCTTCCGCAACAGCGCGATGATGGCCGGCTTCAACCTGATCAGCCGCGTCCTCGGCTACGGCCGTACCGTCGCGATCGGCGCGACCCTCGGCCTCACCATCGGCAACGCGTACACGACGGCGGTCTACTCGCCGCAGATGCTCTACGAGCTGCTCATGGGCGGCACGCTGACCAGCGTCGTCGTCCCCCTGCTGGTACGTGCGCGCAAGCGCGACCCCGACGGCGGCGAGGCGTTCACCGAGCGGTTCGCCACGCTCGCCGCGACGCTGCTGCTGGTGGTCGCCGGTCTCGTCACGCTCGCCGCCCCGGCCATCTCCTGGTACCTGGCGCGCAGCGTGGCGTACCACGGGGTCGTCACGTCGCTGAGCTACGTGATGCTGCCGGCGATCTTCCTGATGGGCATGTCGGCGCTGTTCCAGGCGATCCTGAACACCCGCGGCTCGTTCGCGGCGCCGACGTGGGCGCCGATCCTGAACAACATCGTGATCATCGGCTTCTTCCTGACGTTCGGCTGGGTCTGGCCGGACGAGCCGACCGTCGAGTCGATGACCACGCCGAAGATCCTGGTGCTGGGCCTCGGCTTCACCGTCGCGATGGCCGTGCAGGTCGTCGCGCTGGTCCCGGCGCTGCGCAAGGTGAACTTCCGGTTCCGGCTGCGGTTCAGCTGGCGCGGCATGGGGCTGCGCGAGATCGCGAAGCTGTCCGCCTGGGCCCTCTGCTACGTCGCGATCAGCCAGATCGGCATGACGGTCGTCATCCAGATCGCCGGCTACGCCTCGAAGTCCGCCAACTCCGGCACCATCGTGTACGACTACGGCTTCCTGCTGATGATGACCGTCAACGGGATCGCCGCCGTGTCGGTGATGACCGCGCTGATGCCGCGGATGTCCGCCGCCGCGGCCGACCACCGGTACGCCGACGTCGCCGCCAACCTCTCCCTCGGTACCCGGCTCTCGTCGGTGCTGCTCGTCCCGGGTACGGCGCTGCTCGCGGTGCTCGGCCCGGACATCGCCACGCTCCTGTTCGAGTACGGGCACTTCAGCCACGCGGCGACCGTGTCGACCGGCGCGGCGGTGGCGCTGGCCGGCTTCGGCCTGGTGCCGTTCGCGGTGAGCCAGCTGCAGATCTTCACGTTCTACGCGCTGCCCGACACGCGTACGCCGGCCCTGGTCAACATCCCGGTCGTGATCGTCAAGATCGCGTTCGACGTGGCGGTGTGGCAGCTCGCGCCGCTGAAGTGGATGGTGCCGCTGCTGTTGCTCGGCAACGCGATCTCGTTCGTCGTCGCCGCCGTCGTCTCGTACGCGTTGCTGCGCCGCCGGATCGGCCCGCTCGGCCTGCGGCACGTCGCCGGCACCCTGGTGAGGCTGGTCATCGCGGCGGCGATCGCCGCCGTACCGGCCTGGCTCACGGACCGCCTGCTGTCGAGCCAGCTCGGCGACGGCCGGCTCGCCAGCTTCCTCTCCATCGTCGCCGGCGGCGCCGTCCTCGGACTGGTCTACTTCGGCTGCGCGTACCTGCTGCGGGTGCGCGAGGTGAGCGAGGTGGTCGGGATGGTGCGGCGCAAGCTCGGCCGCTGACCCGGGTCAGCGCGGTCGGCTCGCGCGGCCGAGCCGCTCGGCCGGTCCGCGCGGTCAGTTCGCGTGGTAGGTGGCGCGGAGCAGGTCCTCGGTGCCGGCGAACATCTGGCGGACGACCGCACCGTCGTGCCGGATCAGGTATCCGCGGCCGGTGCGCCGCACGAGCAACGCGTCCGACGTGGCGTCGGGTACGGGCCGCAGCGCCTCGGCGTCGGGATAGGCGAGCCACGCCTGGTACACCGGGGTGCCGAGGCCGACCCCTTCGACGGTGCGATCGGCCGGGCCGAACGGCCACAGCAGTACGTGCCGATCGGACCTGAACACCACGGACCCCAGACCCATGCGGCCAAGCATGACGAGTCGCGGAGCCGACTGCCATCCGATATGCCGCCTTACCGACTGGTAGTACTGTTTTTCTGCCTGCTATAGCCCAATTTCACCGCATTGAATGACGCTTCTCTGGAGTGAGAGGCACGCCACAGACAGTGCTTCTCACGCTGGCGCAACCGTCACCGCCCCGCAGGCGTGTATGCCTGTCACGTACGTCCCGGGATGCGTTCGGTGGCCGTCCAGGACGCGTACCGACATCGTGTCGGTCGACGCGAGCGGTCGCTGAGTTTGACAAATGGGGAGACCGGTAACAAATGGCGTCTCATCCATCGAGTACCGAACGGAGACGCGATACGGTGGCACGGGCCCGTGCGACCGCTTGTCAGGACGGGGAGTTACGGGTCGTAGTGGCCGGGATTACCGACACATCAACAACACGCTGGAGTTGAGCAGGGTGCTGCTTGCGCGCGACCCGAAGGACCTAGGCTGTGAGTGAACGTCAGGTCGCACTTGAGCCTGCCGTTGTCGAAGGGCCCGGAGGGAGGACTGGGTTGACCCAGGTCGGAGCCCCAGCGGTCGGCGAGGTGTTGGCCGATCGCTACCGCCTTGAG
Organism: Actinocatenispora sp.; assembly: GCA_036503555.1. Lineage (GTDB taxonomy): Bacteria > Actinomycetota > Actinomycetes > Mycobacteriales > Micromonosporaceae > Actinocatenispora. The sequence goes on along the minus strand of DASXWQ010000032.1, from coordinate 32,140 downwards.
GAGCACATCCACGACGACTCCACGGGGCGACAGGTCTGGCGCGGGGTCGACGTCATCCTCCGGCGCGCGGTCACCATCGTCCTGAAGTACCCGGGTGGCGCGGACGCCGAGGACATGCTCCAGGCCGCCGTCGCCGCCAGCCGGGTCGTCCACCCGCACACCGTCGGTGTGTACGACGCGGTCGACGAGGGCGAGCGCGCCTACGTGGTCCGCGAGTACGTGGACGGTCGGTCGCTGCGCGACATCGTGCAGACCGACGGGCCGCTGTCCGCCGAGCGGGCCACCGCCGTGGCGCACGCCATCGCGGACGCGCTCGCGGCGGTGCACGAGACCGGCGTGGCGCACGGAAACGTACATCCCGGCACGGTGCTGCTGGGTGGGCTCGACGACCGGATCGTGCTGGCCGACGCCCGCGCCGGTTCCCAGGCCAGCCCCGAGGCGGACGTCCGCGGCCTCGGTGGCGTGCTCTACACCGCACTCACCGGATACTGGCCGGAGGAGGTGCCCGGCGACTACGGGCTGCCCGCCGCGCCGCGCGCCGAGGGCAAGTTGGCCGCACCCCGCCAGGTCCGCCCGGGCGTACCGAACTATCTCGACGCGTTGACCATGGACCTGCTCGACGACCAGCTCCCGCCGCCGAGCGCGGCCGAGCTGTCCGCCGAGCTGGGCCGGCTCAACGTGGCCAACGAGGTCAGCGGCCCGCTCGACCTCGTCACAGTCGAGCCGCCCAGCCAGCAGGAACGCAAGCCGATCTGGAAGAAGCTGGCCGTCGGCATCGCCGCGCTCGCCGCGATCTCCCTCGTCGGCCTGCTCATCGGCACCACCTGGGTCAACAGCAACACGAACGACGGCGGCGGCCCCGACGGCTCGCAGACGAACCAGAACACCCAGGCCGCGGCGCCCAGCGCGATCGCGCCGGCCGGCGTCCGCGTCGTCGACCCCAAGGGCGGCGACCGGACCGAGCTGGACGGCGCCAAGGCGACCACCGACGCCAGCCAGACGACGTACTGGCGGACCCAGGCGTACAACGAGCCGCAGTTCGGCCGACTCAAGGACGGCATGGGCATCCTGCTGGACCTCGGCAAGGACCGCGAGATCCAGACCGTCTCAGTCGTCATGACCGACGGCGGCGCGACAATGGGCCTGAAGATGGGCGGCAGCGACCCGGCCGACGGCGGTTCCGGCACCGAGGCGATCGACACCGACGTGATGAACGCGTTCAAGCAGGTGCCGGGGGCCGAGCAGCAGCAGGTGCAGGTGACGAAGTCGTGGACGCTCAGCGGCGTCAAGACGCGCTACCTGATGGTCTGGATCACGAAGCTGCCGCAGAACGCCGAGGGCAAATACCAGGTCGGTATCAAGGACATCAAGGTTCGCGGGCAGTGAGCCGTCCCGGCTCGGTACGGCTCGGCTCGGCAGGCAGGTAGCGGCACCGTGCGGCATGACCCCTCAGTCGCTGGTCCGACGGACCCGCGCGACGATGCGGAGCTGTTGCGCGCCCACGTCGCGGGTGACCCGTCCGCCTTCGAGACCCTGGTACGCCGGCACGCCGACCGGCTGTGGGCGGTCGCCCTCCGTACCCTCGCCGACCGCGAGGAAGCGGCGGACGCGGTGCAGGACGCGTTGCTGTCCGCGTACCGGAAGGCGGACCGGTTCCGCGGCGACTCGGCCGTGACGACCTGGCTGCACCGGATCGTCGTGAACTCGTGTCTCGACCGGGTCCGGCGGCGGCAGGCCCGCCCCACCGTCCCGCTGCCGGAGCACGGGGCGGCCGAGCCGATCGCACCCGGTACCGACCGGGACACCGCGTTGACCGTCCAGTCCGCCCTCGCCGAGCTGCCGGCGGACCAGCGCGCGGCGCTCGTCCTCGTCGACGTGTACGGGTATCCGGTGGCGGAGGCGGCGCAGATCCTCGACGTGGCGCCCGGCACGATCAAGAGCCGGTGTGCCCGCGGCCGGGCGAGACTGGCCACACGTCTGGGTCACCTGCGGAACCACGAGCCGCCCCCGGACGTCACATCGGGGACGGCACACCAGGGGGAGGAGGCCACGTGAGCGGTACACCGCGCTCCGACGACGCCTCCGCCGTCGACATCGACCTGCTCGCCGACTACCAGGCGGGTGTCCTCGCCGGTACGCCGGACGAGGCGCGGGTCGCCGATCTCGTCGCGAGCCACCCGGAGTGGGCGGCCGCGGCGCGGGCGCTCACCGCCGCCGACCGTGCCGTACGCGGGGATCTCACCGGGCTGGCGGCGGAGCCGGCGCCGATGCCGCCGGACGTACTGGCCGGGCTCGTCGACGCGATCCGCGCCGAGCGGCCGGCGGCGGGGCCGGTGGTGGCGTTCGACGCCGCGCGCCGCCGCAAGGTACGCCGGGCCCGCTGGGCGCTGGGCGCCGCCGCCGCGGTCGTCGTGGTGGCGCTGCTCGGCCTCGTCGGTACGAGCGTGCTGCGCCAGAACAGCGCCCCCGAGTCCAGCTCCGCCAAGGCGACCGGCGCGCCCGACGACAGCGGCCAGCACCCCGACCTCGCGCCGAACGGCGCGGCCCCCGGTGCCGCCACCCTGTCGCTCACCGCCAGCGGTACGGACTACACGCCGGCGACGCTGCCGTCGGTGGTGCGGGCGACGGGCAGCCCGTCGCTGGGCGCCGCCACGCGCGCGGGTGTACCGGCGGAGCTGTCCCGGCTGACCCGGACGGACCAGCTCGACGGGTGCCTCGACGCGGTCGGCGTGGAGAGTGTCGGCACCGCCAAACTCGTGGACTACGCCCGCTTCCGCGGCAAGCCCGCCGCGGTGATCTGGTTGGCGCAGAAGGGTGCGTCGGGCACGATCGTCGCGGTCGGGCCGGACTGCGGCGAGACCGGTCCCGACGTGCTCTACCAGGCGGTCGTCCTCGGCACCCGCCAGACCACGCCGAGGTAGCCGTGCACGCCCGGGGTGACACGCACCGCAACCGGGAATCCTGATCCGTACGATGGCGTTTTGCCGGCTGAGAGCACCGGCCGGGACCGACTGGTCCCGCACCGCGTTCGGAGCAAGGAAGAGGGTCGTGTGGTGGCAGACGTCCGTAACCTGATCATCGTCGGGTCCGGGCCGGCCGGATACACCGCCGCCGTGTACGCGGCGCGGGCCAACCTGAATCCGCTGGTCATCGAGGGCGCCCAGTCCGGCGGCGCGCTGATGACGACCACCGAGGTGGAGAACTTCCCCGGCTTCCCGGACGGCATCGACGGTCCGGACCTCATGGACAGCATGCGCAAGCAGGCGGAGCGCTTCGGCGCGGAGCTGCTGACCGACGACGCGTCGCGTGTCGACCTGTCCGGCGAGGTCAAGCGCGTCTGGGTCGGCGACACCGAGTACCAGGCGAAGGCCGTCATCCTGGCCACCGGGTCGGCATGGCGTCCGCTGGACGTACCGGGGGAGCAGGAGCTGCTGGGGCACGGCGTCTCGTCGTGCGCCACCTGTGACGGGTTCTTCTTCCGCGGTCAGCACATCGCCGTGGTCGGCGGCGGTGACTCCGCGATGGAGGAGGCGTCCTTCCTGACGAAGTTCGCCGACACGGTGACGATCATCCACCGGCGCGACGAGTTCCGTGCGTCGAAGATCATGGCCGACCGTGCCCTCGCGAACCCGAAGATCAAGGTCGTCTGGGACTCGGTCGTCACCGGCGTCCTCGGCAGCAGCAAGGTCGAGGGTGTCGCGCTGAAGAACATCAAGACCGGCGAGGAGTCGACGCTGGACGTGACCGGGCTGTTCATCGCGATCGGCCACGATCCGCGCAGCGCCCTGTTCACCGGCCAGGTCGACCTCGACGCCGAGGGGTACGTGCAGGTCGACGCGCCGAGCAGCCGTACCAAGGTCCCCGGCGTGTTCGCGTGCGGCGACCTGGTGGACCACACGTACCGGCAGGCGATCACCGCGGCCGGCACCGGCTGTGTCGCGGCGCTCGACGCCGAGCGCTTCCTCGCCGCGAGCGAGTGAGTTTTCCTGAAGGAGAAGGGGTAGTCAGATGGGCAAGGCTGTCACGGACGCGAGCTTCACCGCCGACGTACTGCAGGCGGACAAGCCGGTGCTGGTGGACTTCTGGGCCGAGTGGTGCGGGCCGTGCAAGAAGGTCGCCCCGGTGCTCGACCAGCTCGGCGCCGAGTACGCCGACAAGATCGAGATCGTCAAGCTGAACATCGACGAGAACCCGAACGTCACGCGCGAGTACGGCGTCATGTCGATCCCGACGCTGACCGTGTTCAAGGGCGGCAAGCCGGTGCAGTCCGTGGTCGGCGCCCAGCCGAAAAGCCAGCTCACGAAGTTGATCGAGTCGGCGCTGTAACGCGTCGGCTGTTTCGTACTAAGTCGTAGTGGGACCGGGTCGCCAGTAGGGCCGGCCGGATCCGCGTGGACGGGCGCCTGGCTTCATGTCCACACGGGCTCGGGCGGGGCACCCGGTCCCGACCGCGTTTCCGGCCGGGCCGCGTTTTGGGCCGGGTCTGCCGCAACGGCGTTCCCGGGTACGAAAAGGGCAGGCGATATCGGCCGAGCCCGTACTGGACCAAGCAGGGCCACGGAGTAGTCTCCGATGTCTGTGGTGCTCACGGCCCGTGGTTTCCGTCGACCCTGGGCACCCGTTGGGGCGCCCGGTTTTCGCGACCTCAGCCGTCAACGCCGTGAGGGAGGCACCACGCATGCGTCCGATCCGACCGGGTGATCGCGGTCCGGCCGTCGCCGAGATCCGCTCCGTACTCGCGAGGCTCGGGCTGCTGCCTGACGACACCGTCCCCGACGCGTACGACGCGGCGACCGAGCACGCGGTCCGCGCGTTCCAGCAGTCCCGCGGGCTGATCGCGGACGGGGTCGTCACGGACGAGACGTGGCATGTGCTGGACGGCGCCCGCTGGCAGCTCGGCGACCGTACGTTGTTCGCGGCCCGGCCGGAGCAGCTCACCGGCGACGACGTCCGGCAGCTGCAGGAGCGTCTCCTGGAGATGGGATACGACGTGGGTCGGGCCGACGCCGTCTTCGGCGACCGGACCGCACACGCGCTCGGGCAGTTCCAGCGTGAGGTGGGGCTCACGTCGGACGGCGCGTTCGGCCCGGCGACCATGTCGGCACTGCGCCGGCTCGGCCGCAAGGTGACCGGCGGTCGGCCGCAGCTGCTGCGCGAGTCCGCCGCGTTGCACCACGCGGGTCCGGCGCTCGTCGGCAAACGTATCGTCATCGACCCGGGCCACGGCGGCGACGACGAAGGCGTCGTCGTACCGGACGGGATGCTCCGCTGGACCGAGGCCGACCTGGTGTACGACCTGGCCGCGCGGCTGGAGGGCCGGCTTGCCGCGGCGGGCGTACAGGTGCATCTGACGCGGAGCCGGGAGACGTGGTTCTCCGAGCGGGACCGGGCGCGGTTCGCCAACGAGCTCGGCGCCGACCTGCTCGTGTCGCTGCACGCGGACGGGCATCCGAACCCGGCGGCGCAGGGCGTCGCGACGTACCACTTCGGCGGGGCGCACGGCGTGTCGTCGACGGTGGGGGAGCAGCTCGCGGGGCTCGTCGAGCGCGAGGTGGCCGCCCGTACCGGGATGCTGAACTGCGGCACCCACGCCAAGGGCTGGGACCTGCTGCGGCTCACCCGGATGCCGGCCGTGCGGGTGGAGGTCGGCTACCTGACCTCCCCGGACGACCGTGCGCGGCTGATCGACCCGGTCTTCCGGGACCGGGTCGTGGAGGCCGTCGTCGCCGCGATCCAGCGGATGTACCTGACGAAGGACTCCGACTACCCGACCGGCACGTTCGACGTGAGCTCGCTGCGGGCCGCGGTCGCCGCCCGCTGAGTGGTCATACCGCCGTGCGGGTCGCCGGGCGCAGCAACGACTCCGGCGACATCGACCCGAGCAGCTTGTCGAGCGCGGCCTCCACGTCCGACTTCCACGACAGCGCCGTACGCAGCTCCATGCGCAGCCGCGGAAACCGGGGATGCGGCCGTACGGTCTTGAAGCCGACGGCGCGGAAGTAGTCGGCCGGCGCGACGCAGTGCGGCTGCTCCCACTGGGCGTCGCCGAACGCCTCGATCGCCTTGACGCCGCGCCGGGTCAGGTCCCGCGCGACGCCCTGGATCAGCATCCGGCCGAGCCCGCCGCCGGCGAAGTCCGGCACCACGTGCGCGGTCGTCAGCAACGCCGCGTCCGGGCTGACCGGGCTCGTCGGGAACGCCACCGAACGCGGCACGTACGCCGGGGGCGCGAACAGCACGTACCCGGCGGGCGCGGAGTCGACGTAGATCAACTTTCCGCAGGAGCCCCATTCGAGCAGCGTCTGCGAGACCCAGGCTTCCTTCTCCAGGTCGGTGTCGCCGGCCGCCGTGGCGCGGTCCGCCGCCACCGGATCCAGCTCCCAGAAGACGCAGCCGCGGCAGCGCCGGGGCAGATCCTCAAGCGTGTCGAGGGTCAGACTCACCAGCCGACGGGACACCACACCCCCAGGACATCCTCGCGTCACGCGCCACAGTGATCGTACGCGTTCTGCGTCACGAACCGGCGCGATCGCGGTTGACCTGCCGGTACACTCGGCCGAACCCGTGCGCCGCAGGTGCGGACCCGCCATTGCCGCCGTCGTTCGTGCCGCACCGGCGCCGTTTCCGGCAGAGGGGGCGCCGTGTCCGGCACGACACTGGACGACTACACCGATCTCTACGCGCAGCGGGTCCACGGCATGAAGGCATCCGAGATCCGCGCCTTGTTCTCCGTGGCGAACCGGCCCGAGGTGGTCTCGCTGGCCGGCGGCTCCCCGTACACGGCGGCACTGCCGCTGGACGTGATCGGTGACATGGTCGCCGAGCTGCTCCGGCGCGAGGGTGCCCCGGCGCTCAACTACTGCGTCGGCCAGGGCGAGGCGGCGCTGCGTGAGCAGATCTGCATGGTGATGGCCGAGGAGGGCGTGGACGCGGCTGTCGGCGCCTCCCCGGACGACGTGGTCGTCACGACCGGTTCGCAGCAGGCCCTCGACCTGGTCGCCCGCGTCTTCCTCGACCCGGGCGACGTCGTCCTCGCCGAGGCCCCGAGCTACGTGGGCGCGCTCGGCGTCTTCCAGGCCGCCCAGGCGGACGTGGTGCACGTGCTCATGGACGACGACGGTCTCGTACCGGAGGCGCTGGAGGAGGCGATCGCCGCGGTGGCCGCGTCCGGCCGGCGCGCGAAGTTCCTCTACACGGTGCCGGCGTTCCACAACCCGGCCGGCGTGACGCTCGCCGAGGAGCGGCGGGAGCGGATCCTGGAGATCTGCCAGCGTCACCACCTGCTTGTTCTTGAGGACAATCCGTACGGGCTGCTCGGGTTCGAGGAGCAGCCGCCGGCGCCGCTGCGCGCCCGCGCCCGGGACGGCGTGCTCTACCTCGGCACGTTCTCGAAGACGTTCGCGGCGGGCATCCGGCTCGGCTGGATCCTCGCCCCGCACGCCGTACGGGACAAGCTCGTGATGGCGTCCGAGGCGTCGATCCTCTGCCCGCCCACGTTCAACCAGCGCATCGCCACGCGATACTTCACGACCATGCCGTGGCGCGACCAGCTCAAGGTGTTCCGCGAGCTGTACCGGGAGCGGCGGGACGCGACGCTCACCGCCCTCACCGACTTCATGCCCGAGGGCATCCGCTGGACCCACCCGGGCGGTGGGTTCTACGTGTGGCTCACCCTGCCCGAGGCGCTGGACTCGAAGGCGATGATGCCGCGCGCCATCAACGCCCGCGTGGCGTACGTGCCGGGCACCGGCTTCTACGCCGACGGTTCCGGCACCTCGCACCTGCGCCTGTCGTACTGTTTCCCGCCGCCGGACCGGCTGCGCGAGGGGGTCCGTAGGCTCGGGCACGTGATCGAGGAAGAGCTCTCCCTCCGCAGCACGTTCGGCGCCACCGGTGCGGCCGGTGCGCCCCGACGGGTGGCGGGCGACGTCCCGCCGGGGATCGCGTGAGCGCCAGCGGTACGCCGGCACGCGTGCTCGTGCTTGCCGGTGGCCTGTCGTACGAGCGGGACGTGTCGCTGCGGTCCGGGCGCCGCGTGCTGGACGCGCTGCACGGCGCCGGGTTCGACGCCGAGATGCGCGACGCGGACGTGACGCTGCTGCCCACGCTGGCGGCCGACCCGCCGGACGCCGCGTTCATCGCGCTGCACGGCAGTCCCGGCGAGGACGGCTCGCTCCAGGCGGTGCTGGACCTCGTCGGCGTGCCGTACGTGGGGTCGACGGCGCACGCCGCCCGCCTCGCCTGGGACAAGCCGACCGCGAAGGCGATCCTGCGTGAGGCCGGCATCCCGACCGCCGACTGGGTGACGCTGCCGCAGTCGACGTTCTCCGAGCTGGGTGCGCAGTCGCTGCTCGACCACATCGTGCGGCGGATCGGCCTGCCGCTGATGATCAAGCCGGCGCACGGCGGCTCCGGTCTGGGCGTGCAGAAGGTCGCGTCCGCCGAGGCGCTGCCCGCGGCGATGGTCGGCGCCTTCGCGTACGCGCCGACCGCGCTCGTCGAGCGCTTCGTACCCGGCGCCGACGTGGCGGTGAGCGTGGTGGACCTGGGCGACGGGCCGCAGGCGCTGCCGGCGGTGGAGATCGTCCCGCCGGACGGCAACTACGACTTCGCCGCCCGCTACACGGCGGGCATCACGACCTGGCACTGCCCGGCGCGGCTGCCGGAGAAGGTGCTCGACGAGGCCGCCCGGCTCGCCGTCGACACGCACACCGCGCTCGGGCTGCGCGACCTGTCCCGGATCGACCTGATCGTCGGCCCGGACGGCGACCTCCAGGTACTGGAGGCGAACGTGGCGCCCGGCATGACCGAGACCTCCCTGCTGCCGATGGCGGTCGACGCCGCCGGGCTCAACCTCGGCACGGTCCTCACCCGGCTCGTCGCCGCCGCCACCGCCCGCGGCTGAGATCGCCGGATCTTGCGTCCTCCCCGGACGTAGCGTGGGTACCGGGGAGGATGCGGCATGGGGGAGCGGGTCGGGCCGGGCGCGCCGCTGGAGTCCTGGTGGGTGCCGACCGGCGTCCTGATCGGTACGGCCGCGCTGGTGACGCTGGCGCTCGTGGCCCGGCACCGCGGCGTGCTGCGCCGGCGTACCGCCGCGGTCGTGGTCGGGGTCGTCGGTTCCCTGCTCACCGTCCTCAGCGGCCTCAACAGCTACGTCGGGTACCTGCCGTCGCCGCGCGCGCTGCCCGCCATGGTCGGCTTCCCCGGCGCGGCGCCGGTGCGCGGCGACGGTGACCTGCCGCCCGGCCGCGGCTCGCTGATCGCCTCGCTCCGGCTCGGCGCCCCCGCGCTCCGCGTCCCCACCCAGTCCGTGTACCTCTACCTCCCGCCCGGCTACCGCGCCGGCGCCGGTCTCCGGTACCCGGTGCTCTACCTGTACGGCGGCTGGCCGGGCCGCAGCACCGACTGGCTGGTGGCCGGCCAGATCCAGGGCGTGCTGGACGACCTGATCGCGGCGCGGCGGGTCGAGCCGATGATCGTCGTCATGCCGGACACCACCCTCGGCGGCTTCCACGACACCGAGTGCCTGGACGCCGTGGGCGGGCCGCGCCTGGAGTCGTTCCTGACCGGCACGCTCGTCCGCTACGTCGACACCCACTTCCGTACCCTCGCCAGCCGGACCGGACGGGCCCTCGGCGGCATGTCCTCCGGCGGGTACGGCGCGCTGAACCTCGGCCTGCACCACACCGACGCCGTCGGCACGATCGCCGCGCTGGAGCCGTACCCGTCCCCGGGCGACGGCCCCGAGTCGTCCGCGCTCCGCAACGACCCCGCCCTGGTACGCCGCAACACGCTCACCGAGCACGTGCCGACGATGCGCTTCGCTGGCCCCGTACCGGTCTTCCTCGACTGGCCCGAGCACGCCTCCGCCACCGAACGCGCCGACAACCGGCGCCTGGCCGCGCTGCTCCGCTCCCGCGGACAGGCCGTCACGACCGCCACCGAGCCCACATCCCACACCTGGCATCAGGCGCAGTACGCCGCGCCCGCGATGCTGGAGTTCCTGTCGGCGCACCTGGCCCGGCCGACCCGCGTACCGGTCTCCTCGCCCGAGCCGGCCACCGCCCCCGGCGCCCCCCGCTGACGCCGCGGCGGTTCTGCATGCCGGGTCCCACGCGACGCCGCGGCGGTTCTGCGTGCCGGGTCCCTCGGTGACGCCGTGGCGGGTTCTGTGTGCCGGGTCCCCCACGGTGACGCCGTGGCTCACCGCGCGGTCGCGACGCGGCCTTCCGTTCGGGGGAGTCAGGACACGGGCAACCACATGATGATCTCGTCCCGGTCGTCGTCGGCGCCGACCCGGATCGCCGCGGGCAGCCGCCCCACCTCCCGGTACCCATGGCGCCGGTAGAAGCGCTCGATCCCGGTACCCCCGCGTACGGACAGGTGCAGCGCGTCCAGGCCGAGGTCGCGGGCGGCGGCCTCGACCGCGCGCATGAGCTGGTCGCCGAGACCGGCGCCCTGGCGTACGGGGTCGACCTGGACGCGGACCACGGTGCGCCAGTGCCGCCGGAACCCGCTGGTCCCGTGCTCCAGTACGCACCAGGCCGCGACGCGGCCGTCCTCGGCCAGCGCCACAAGCGTGTCCGTACCGTCGGCGACGCCGGCCAGCGTCCGCTCCGCGGTCGGCCTGATGTCGTCGGCCGTCACCGGCGGGACGAAGCCGACCGCGCCGCCGGCGTTGGTCACGCGTACCCACAGGGCGGTGATCTCGTCGACGAGCTCGGCGGTGACGGGCGGGTCCACGCGGGTCTCGATCGGCATACCGCCATCGTCCGGGTCCGCGTGTCGTCGCTCCCGTCCCGGGCGCCTCGAAGTAGGTCAGGCCACATCCATCGGGCGCTCCAGCCACATCACGTCCCAGTACCGGCCGAACTTGCGGCCGACCTCCCGGAAGGTGCCGACCGGCTCGAAGCCGAACCGGAGATGCAGTCGCCGCGACGACTCGTTCGGCAGCGTGATCCCCGCGTAGACCCGGTGGACGTCCTCGGTCGCCAACTCGGCAAACAGCGCGCTGTACAGCCGGGTGCCGATGCCCCGGCCGACCGCGGTGGGCGAGCAGTAGATGCTCGTCGCCACGGAGGGCAGGTACGCCGGCTTGCTTCGGAACGGACCGCTCGTGGCGTACCCGAGGACCGTGTCGGCATCCGTGGCGACGACGAGCCGGTGCGGTCCGGTGATCGAGTACGCGTCGTACCAGGAGCGCCGCTGCTCGACGGTCATCGGCTCCACATCGAACGTGATCGGCGTCGCCGTGACGTAGTGGTTGTAGATCGCGGTCAGCGCGGGGAGGTCACGCTCCTCTGCGGCGCGGATCCGCACGTGCGTGTCAGCGATCGTCATGCCACCAGCTCACCACGGCCATGTGTCCGCGATGTTTCACACGTTTGCGACCTGCTGGCGTCGTTTCACGTGAAACGGCGGTTCTCCCGGATGGAGGAGGCTCCCCCGCGGGGCGATCTCAACGCGCCGTCTCCTCGTCGGCTCGGCTCCGTGGTTTCCCGTGAAACAACGGAGCGGGCGGACCCCAGTGGGTCCGCCCGCTCCGTCGCTCCGACGGCGCTCAGTCGTCGCCGCGGCCGCTGATGCCCATGACGCCGACGATGCGCTCCAGGTCGTCCACCGTCGCGAACTCGACGACGATCCGGCCCTTGCGCCGGCCGAGGTCGACCTTCACCCGGGTGTCGAACCTGTCGGAGAGCCGGTCCGCCAGCTCGGTCAGCGCCGGCGCGTGCGCCTTGGCCTTCCGCGCCGCGGGTGTCTTCGCCGGAGCCTCGTCCTCGTCGGTCAGGTTGACGATCTCCTCGGTCGCCCGTACCGAGAGGCCCTCGGCGACGATCCGCTTGGCGAGGTCCAGCTGCCGCGTCGAGTCCGTCAGGCCGAGCAGCGCGCGGGCGTGCCCGGCGGACAGTACGCCGGCCGCGACTCGGCTCTGCACGGCCGCCGGGAGGTTCAGCAGGCGGATGGTGTTCGAGATCTGCGGGCGGCTGCGGCCGATCCGCTTCGCCAGCTCCTCGTGCGTCGCCCCGAACTCCTCCAGCAACTGCTGGTACGCCGCCGCCTCTTCCAACGGGTTGAGGTTGGCCCGGTGGATGTTCTCGAGTAGCGCGTCGCGGAGCATGTCGTCGTCGCGGGTGTCCCGGATGATCGCCGGGATCGCCTCCCGGCCGAGCGCCTGCGCCGCCCGCCAGCGACGCTCACCCATCACCAGCTCGTACTTCCCGACGGAGAGCTCGCGCACCACGATCGGCTGGAGGAAACCGACCTCGTCGATCGACGTCTTCAGCTCCTCCAATGCCTCCTCGTCGAAGACCTGGCGGGGCTGCTTCGCGTTCGCCTCGATCGCGTCGACCGCGATCTCCCGGAACCGAGCGCCCGGTACCGGGGCCAGCATGTCGTCATCCGCCGGCGTGGCCGGTGCCGGCGGTGCCGGCTCCGCGGCGACCGGGGCCGGCGCCGGGGGAGTGGCGGGCGGCTCGGCCGGAGCAGCGGGCTGGTCGGGTACCACCGCGGTCGCGGCGTCGGTCAACCCGGTGGGGATGAGCGCTCCGAGCCCACGCCCCAGTCCGCCTCGGCGATTCTTCATGCCTTCCCTCCCACGGCCGCGCCGCGTTGCGCGAGCTGCTTGGCCGCATCGAAATAGCTCGTGGCTCCCCGCGAGCCAGGATCGTAGGTCATCACCGACTGCCCGTACCCGGGAGCCTCGGACACCCGGACGCTGCGGGGGATGACCGCCTCCAGTACGACATCCCCGAAATGCTCGCGTACCTCCTGCGCCACCTGGTCGGCGAGCTTGGTGCGCCCGTCGTACATCGTCAGAAGGATCGTGGAGATCCAGACCGCGGGGTTGAGGTGCGCCTTGACCAGCTCGACGTTCCGGAGCAGCTGCCCCAGACCCTCCAGCGCGTAGTACTCGCACTGGATCGGGATCAGTACCTCCTCAGCGGCCACGAGCGCGTTGACCGTGAGGAGCCCGAGCGAGGGCGGGCAGTCGATGAAGACGTAGTCCAGCGGCTCGGGGTACGACTCGATGGCTCGCTTCAGGCGCTGCTCGCGGGCGACCACCGAGACGAGCTCGATCTCCGCGCCGGCAAGGTCGATCGTCGCCGGTACGCACCAGAGGTTCGGGATGCCCTCGACCTGTTGGGTCGCCTCGGCCAGCGGCAGGCCGTCGGCGAGGCAGTCGTACACGCTGTTGAGTCCGGTGTGGTGCTCGACGCTGAGACCGGTCGACGCGTTCCCCTGCGGGTCGAGGTCGATCACCATGACCCGACTGCCGTGCAGTGCCAGCGCCACGGCGAGGTTGACGGCGGTCGTGGTCTTGCCGACGCCGCCCTTCTGGTTGGCGATGCACATGACCCGGCGCCGGGCCGGCCGCGGGATCAGCGCGGCACCAGACGGGTTGAGGATCTCGACCGCGCGACGCGCCTCCATCGCCAGCGGAAGATCGTCCTCCACGTCCGTTTCACGTGAAACGGGAGCCGTCGTCGGTACGGCCGTCGTCTGCTCGGTGGCCAGCGACGCGTCGCCAGGAGCCGCCGCCCGCCCGGGTGAGGCAGTGCCCAGCACCGGGGCGTCGGCCTGCTCCGGCGGATCGTCGTACTCCTCGGGGCGCCGCGGCGTCCCGTAAACCGTGCCGGTGGAACGTGGCCGTTCCCGGTCCTGCGTATGCCGCTCGGCCTCGACGGCCTCGGTTTCACGTGAAACCGGTACCTCGGCCAGCGCCTGGCGGATCCTCTGCTGGCTCACGGCGTACTTGCCGGTCGGCTCGGCAGGTCGGTCCTCGCGCACCATGCTGCCCTCGTCTATTCGATTGGGGGAATCACCGGTACCCATCGAGGAGACTGTCACAGGGTCGCCACCCCGGCGGGGTGCCGGAGTCCTCTTCCGGCGTGGGGTGCGGGAAGCCCGTCGTCCCGGGCTCCCGGACGCGGCCCTGCGGTCAGCCTTCGTCGTTCCGGTGTTCGTTCCGGTGTGCGGCAAGCCTACGGCGGTCCGGTCATCGGAGCCATGGCGGGACTCCGTATCGTTCGTGACAACCTGCCCGAGTGGTCGACGTCCCGACCCACTTTCGGCTTCCGCATGCCCCCCGGCACTCATGTCCTGACCCGCCCCCGTTTCTTCGCGGAACCCGCGGCCCGACTCCGGACCACCTCGATCACCGTGGTCGCCGGCTCGATCAGGCCGACCCCGCAGTGCAGGACCCGCGGCTCCTCGCCGCCGGCCCGTCGTACCGCCTGTTGGTGTTCGGTCGCCTCGTCGGCGGCCGACGCACCCTTCATCGCCAGGAGCCGGCCACCCGCCGGCAGCAGCGGAAGACACCACCGCGCCAAGCGATCCAGTGGGGCGACGGCGCGCGCCGTCACCACGTCCACCGGCGTGAGCCGGCCAACCAGTTCCTCGGCGCGCCCCCGCACCACGGAAACCTGAGTCAGTCCCAGCTCGTCGACGACCTCGTCGAGAAAGGTGATACGTCTGGCCAGGGACTCGATCAACACGACCCGCAGATCGGGTCTGGCCACTCCGAGCACGATACCGGGCAGACCCGCGCCGGACCCGACATCCGCCACAACGGTCCCCTCAGGGAGCAGCTCTCCCAGTACTGCGCAGTTCAGGAGATGCCGGTCCCACAGGCGCGGCGTCTCGCGCGGGCCGACCAGGCCGCGGACCATACCCTCGGTCGCCAGCAGTTCGACGTACCGCTCGGCCAGGGGGAGGCGGTCGCCGAACAGGGTCCGGGCGGTGTCGGCGAGGTCGGCGGGGAGCGCGGCGGCCTGCGCGGTCGGGTCGGTGGAATCAGCCATACAGAGATTTTCGACAACCCGGCCGGCGAGATCTCGACGCCGTGCCGGCGAAGTCGGGAACATCTCAGCGCTTCATGACCGCCGGAAGGGGTCCGTCGGGCCGCCGGAGAAGCAGTGGACGCCGGAACGGGCAATCAAGACAAAGCGGACTCTGAGTAGCCGCATACCGTCCTATGGGCCTGGGATTCGACACTGACGAAAGTCGTGAAGCCCGAGGTCAGCGACGTGGGGCACGAAAAAGGCGCCGGCCCCGAGCGAATGCCCGGGGCCGGCGCCGACCGTCGTCGTGGGTACGTCTACTCGACCGCGCGGACGACCACCTGGCGGTTGGGCTCCACGCCCTCCGACTCGCTCTCGACGTCGTCGAGGTCGTTGATGACGTCGTGCACGCACTTGCGCTCGAACGCGGTCATCGGCTCCAGCTTGATCGGGCCGCCGTGCTCGCGGATCTTCTCCACCGCGTTCTTCGCGACCGCGGCCAGCTCCTTGCGACGGATCGCGCGGAAGCCGCCAACGTCCAGCAGCAGCCGACTCGGCGAACCCGTCTGCTGGAAGACGGCCAGCCGAGCCAGCTCCTGCAGCGCCTCAAGCGTCGCGCCGCGCTGACCGATCAGCGGGTCCAGGCCCTCGCCGACCAGCTCGACGACCGGCCGCCCACCCTGGACCAGCTCGTCGATGTCGCCGTCGTAGTCGAGGATGTCCAGCAGGCCCTCGATGTAGTCCGCGGCGATCTCGCTCTCGCCGAACAACGCGTCCGAGTCGCGCGCACCCGAAGCCGCGCCCGTCGTCTCCTTGGTACCCGTGTCGGTCTCGGTCTCGTCGCCGGACGTCTCGCCGGCGTCCACCGGGTTGGTGCTCGTGTCGGTCACGGCTGCAGTACTCCAAGATCCCAGGGCGTCCCGCCCGGAACGCCGATCACAGTCTCATTATGGGCGGGCCATGGTCCGTCGCGGCCTCATCCGGTCGCGGCGACCTCGCCCGTCCGCCCCCCTGACAGGTACCGCCGGACCCTAGTCCAGGATCCGGCGGTCGATGCCGGCGGGATCGGTCTCACGACCCGCCTTTACGCTTGCCGACCTTGTCGGCCTGCGAACCCGACGATCCGGGTAGCTTCTTCGTTCCGTTCGAGCCCGTCGCCCCGCCCGTGCGCTTCGCCGGCGCCTTCTTGGCCGGCGTGGCCGCCGCCTTCGTACCTGCGGCCTTCTTCGCGGGCGCCTTCTTCGCGGCCGACGCGCCGGCCGCCGGCTTGCTGCCGTTCGTACCCGAGCCGGCTGCAACGGAATCGGTCGTATCGGCGGCGGTGCCTGCGGCGCGCTTGCGTACCGGCTTGGCCCCGGGCTTCGGGGCGAGCGCCTTCGCGGCGGCGGTGCGCTCGGCGGCGGCCTTCCGCGCCTCCTCGGCGGCCTTGCCCTTGAGCGGCTTGCCCGCGGCCTCGGCCGCCTTCGCGGCGTTCGGCGGCGGCGGGTACTTGTGCAGGATCCAGCTCTGCTGGCCGAGCGAGAACAGGTTGGACGTCACCCAGTAGATGACCACACCGATCGGGAAGATCGAGCCGGAGATCAGCAGCATCACCGGTACGCCGTAGAGCATGACGCGTTGGATCATCTTCTGCTGCGGGTCGGTGGCGTACCCGGTGCGGGCGATCATCTGACGCTGGGTCAGGAACGTCGTGATGATCATGATCGCGATCAGGATGCCGGCGACGATCTTGACGTGCAGCGACGACGAACCCAGCACGCTGAGCATGGCGTTGTCGGACTTGAAGCTCGCCGCGATCGGGGCGCCGAAGAGGTGCGCGTGCGAGGCGCTGTCGAACAGCGGCACCGTCCAGCCGTACAGCTCCTTGAACGCGTCGCTGTGGTGACCGGTGACCTTGCTCAGGTGGCGCAGCACGTGGAACAGGCTCAGCAGGACCGGCGCCTGCAGCGCGAGGGGGAGGCAGCCCATGATCGGGTTGGCCTTCTCCTTGCGGTAGAGCTCCATGAGCTCCTGCTGCATGGCCTGCTTGTCGCCGCCCTTGTACTTGGCCTGCAGCTCCTTGATCCTCGGCTGCAATGCCTGCATCGCCCGCTGCGACTTGATCTGCTTCACGTACAGCGGGAAGAGGACGACCCGGATCGTGATGACCAGGAAGATGATCGAGAGGACCCAGTCCCAGTTCGTGCCGAGGAACTCGTTGTCCCCGCCGAGCCCGACGTAGACCCACAGGTCGTGCCAGCGCAGCATGACCCACGAGATCGCCGTGTAGAGAAAGTCCAGACTCACAGCTTCAGGCTCCAGTCACATCGGCACGGCGCCGCGCCGGCGGCACCGGGTCGTACCCGCCCGGGTGGAACGGTTGACAACGCAGCAGCCGCCAGATCGCCAGGCCGATCCCACGCACCGCGCCGTGCACGGCGATGGCCTGGAGGGCGTACGCACTGCACGAGGGGTAGAACCGACAGCGGGCCGGCAGTGCCGGGCTTATCCATCGACGGTACGCGACGATCGGGCCTATCAGCACCCGGCCCACCCGGCCGGCCGGCTGGGAAGCGCCCGAATCATCGGCGATCATGACCGCGGCGTCCGCGTTCATCCCGACCCGTCCGATCGGCGGGTCTTCGCGGTGGTCCCGCCGGGTTGGCGGCGACGCGGGGAGCGGGCCGCGGCGATGGCCGCGTCGAGGTCGCTCCCCAGTTCCTGGTACGTGCGGGCGGCGGCGGCTGGGAGTGCCCGGACCACCATCGACGAACCCGCGGGCAGTGCGTCGAGCCTCTCCCGGACCAGGTGTCGGAGCCGACGCCGGACCGTGTTGCGCACGACGGCGTTACCGACGGCGCGCGAGACGGCGAAGCCGATCCGCGGTACGCCAACGGATCCCGCCGGCGCGGCCAGGTGTACGACGAGCGAACTCCGCCCAGCACGACGCCCGCCGCGGGTGGTCGCGGCGAAGTCGGCGCGGCGACGCAGCCGCGCGGCGGGCGGCAGCACGATCAGCTCGGCGAGAGCCAGGCTCAGGCCGAGAGGCGGGCGCGGCCCTTGCCGCGCCGGGCGGCGAGGATGGCCCGGCCGGCGCGCGTGCGCATGCGCAGCCGGAAGCCGTGGGTCTTGGCGCGCCGACGGTTGTTCGGCTGGTAGGTGCGCTTGCTCACGTCACGTTCTCCAAGATCAGTATGGTCCGGGAAGGATGCCCACACGCCGTGGTCGGGACCCGCCCGGCCGACGCGCTGCCAGTCGACCGCCGGCCCCGGACCGAGGCCGTGCAACCAGGCTGGACGCAGACATGCTTTTCTACGGTACCAAACGGCCAGGGTGGACCCGCGGACGCTACGCCGCGGGCCGGGTGCAGTCAATCACCCGTCCACCGACACGCCGTCCGGTACGCACCGCCGCGGCGCTCTCGCCGCCGGTATCTTGTACCGGTGCCGCCGTCGCTGTTAGCGTCGCCGGTTACCGGTACACCCGCCCAGGTACCCCGGCGAAGGGGTGTGCGACCGTGTATGAGACGTGACCGTCGTGCGGCGCCATGGTGTCACAACGACTCCGCCGGATCCGCGCTCGTACGGTTCGTCCCTGGTTGATACTAGAGGCTTCACTTGTATCCACAGCCTGTGGACGGTCTTGTGGATAACTCGCGGGTTCGCTGGTCAAGGCCGGTGTCGCCAGTAGGTGCGAGACGTGGCGTGGGGGATCCCGCGAGAGGCGAGGGGGTGCGGGGCGGTGACCGATGACGCGGTCAACCTCGCGGCGGTCTGGATGGCTGCCACCGAAGAGCTCGCCAACGAAACGCTCTCGCCGCAGCAGCAGGCATGGCTCCGGCTGACCCGGCCGCTCGCCCTGGTCGAGGACACCGCGTTCATCGCCGCGCCGAACCCGTTCACCCGCGACGCCATCGAGTCCCGGCTGCGGCCCGCGATCACCGAGGCGCTGTCGCGGCGGCTCGGGCGTTCCATCCAGCTCGCCGTCGCCGTCCAGCCGTCCGACGACGCCGACCAACTCGCCGGCGAGCCCGTCCCGGGCGTACCGGCGCCAACGGTGCCCGGCGGCTCCGACTACCGGATGGCGGACGGTCCGGAGATCGACGCGCCGCGCGCCGAGCCGGCCGCCCCGCGGTACACCGGCTATCCGGAGCCCGGCTTCCCCGAGGTCGTCGGCTACCCACGCGACAGCTACCCGCGGGCCGGGCAGGACACCACATACCAGCGCACCGAGTCGCCGCGCCATCCGAACGGCGGCCCGCCGCCCGCCGACGGGCACCTGCCGCTCGCCGAGCTGCCGCCGCCGCTGCCGGGCCTCGACATCCCGCCGACGCAGCAGCCGCGTCACCGCGGTCCGTCCGAGCCGCTGCGTCGGATACCGCCGGCGGAGCCGCCGCGACGCGACCCCGCGCCCGAACCCGTCGACAACGGCCCGGCCCGCGGTGCGCGGCCCGACCGCGACCGCCGCTCCGACCCGGCCGACCGGGCCGACGGCCCGCTCGTACGCCCGGCCGGCCCGATGCGGGAGTTCGGCGCCGCGCGTACCGAGAGCCGGTTGAACCCGAAGTACACGTTCGAGACGTTCGTGATCGGGTCGAGCAACCGGTTCGCGCACGCCGCGGCCATCGCGGTGGCCGAGTCGCCGGCGAAGGCGTACAACCCGCTGTTCGTGTACGGCGGGTCCGGGCTCGGCAAGACGCACCTGCTGCACGCGATCGGGCACTACGCGGCGAGCCTCGGCAACGCACGCAGCGTGCGGTACGTGTCGACCGAGGAGTTCACGAACGACTTCATCAACTCGCTGCGGGACGACAAGACCCAGGCGTTCCAGCGGCGGTACCGCGACGCGGACATCCTCCTGATCGACGACATCCAGTTCCTGGAGAGTCGGGAGCGGACGCAGGAGGAGTTCTTCCACACGTTCAACACGCTCCACAACGCCAACAAGCAGATCGTCATCACGTCGGACCGGTCGCCGAAGCAGCTGTCCACACTGGAGGACCGGCTGCGTACGCGGTTCGAGTGGGGGCTGCTCGCCGACATCCAGCCGCCGGACCTGGAGACGCGGATCGCGATCCTCCAGAAGAAGGCCGCCCACGAGCGGCTGTACGCACCGCTCGACGTGCTGGAGTTCATCGCCTCCCGGATCCAGAACTCGATCCGGGAGTTGGAAGGCGCGCTAATCCGCGTGACGGCGTTCGCCAGCCTGAACCGTGCGCCGGTCGATCTCGGCCTGGCCGAGGAGGTCCTGCGCGACCTGATCCCGGACGGCGCCGGGCCGGAGATCAACTCCGAGCAGATCATGGAGCTGACCGCCGACTACTTCGGCGTCAGCATGGACGACCTGCGCGGCCACTCGCGCTCCCGGGTACTGGTGAACGCCCGGCAGGTGGCCATGTACCTGTGCCGCGAGCTGACGGACCTCTCGCTGCCGCGGATCGGGCAGGCGTTCGGCGGGCGGGACCACACGACGGTGATGCACGCCGACCGCAAGATCCGACGGCAGATGGCCGAGCGGCGTTCGCTCTACAACCAGATCGCCGAGCTGACCAACCGGATCAAGCAGCAGGAGCCGTAGGGCACCGGTCGTACGAGTGGGCGGGGCGCGGTGCGTCCCGCCCTTCTTCATGTCCGCCAGGAGTCGGCCGGAGGTACGCCCGGCGGGTGGCAAACGGGGTCGTCGGGCGTCGCGCGGGGTCGCCGACGGGGCTCGGAAGCCACCGAACGGGGTGAGCGACGAGTGTCACACCTCATGAATCCACAGGCTTTGTCCCCATCCTGTGCACAACCACTGTGGACAGACCGGTGGATGACCTGTGGTCAACGGGCCGATTTCTGGGGACGACGTGTGGACGGGACGTGGACAACCGTCGGACCGGGTCCGCGGGGGTCGGATGAGGCTGGGGACAACCCTGGGGATGACCGGTGGATGAACCCGTGGATAAACCCGATTGCCTCTGGACAGAGGGTGGACAACGACAGGCGGCGACAGGGTCCTGTGGACGACGCGCCGGTTCATCAACCGGTGGCCCCACAGCTTTCCCACACCCGTGCAGCCGTGCTCATCTGGGAAAACAGCGGTTCTCCACAGTTTCCACAGGCCCTATGACGTTGATGGTTTAGTTCTTTAAAGAGAGCAAAGACCAATCGTCTGGTTGCCGGAGCGGGTCGGGTCCGGGCATGGTTCGGGTCGAGCGGGGAGAACCTCCGCGACGACTCGACGCGCCACCTAGAATCAGACCCCCAAGGCCACTCGGGACCGACCAGGCGAGGATCGCGACTGTCGGTGGGTACCCGTAGGGTCTGACCAAGTTCGCGATCGGCATGCCCGACCACGCCAGCCCGCCGGCCGGCCGGAACCGGCGCAGGCACGCATCACCGACGCTCTCCCAGGGGGGATCGCATGAAGTTCCGGGTCGAGCGGGACGCGCTCGCCGACGCCGTGGCATGGACCGCCAAGAGCCTGCCCAACCGCCCACCGGTACCGGTGCTCGCGGGCGTGATGCTCGAGGTCGGCGACGGCCGGCTGACGGTGTCCGGCTTCGACTACGAGGTGTCGAGCCAGGTCCAGGTCGACGTGCAGGCCGACGCCGACGGCACCGTGCTGGTGTCGGGGCGGCTGCTCGCGGAGATCACGCGGGCGCTGCCGGCCAAGCCGGTGGACGTGGCGACCGAGGGTTCGCGGGTCGAGATCACCTGCGGCAGCGCGCGGTTCACCCTGCCGACGATGCCGGTCGAGGACTACCCGACGCTGCCGGAGATGCCGCGGTCCGCGGGGCGCATCGACGCGGCGTTGTTCGCCACCGCGGTCGCCCAGGTCGCGGTCGCCGCCGGCCGGGACGAGACGCTCCCGATGATCACCGGCGTGAAGGTGGAGCTGGAGCGCAACACGCTGACGCTGCTGGCCACCGACCGGTACCGGGCGGCCATGCGCGAGCTGGAGTGGCAGCCGGACGAGGCGGACACGAGCCTGTCGGCGCTCGTACCGGCGCGGACGCTGAGCGAGACGGCGCGGGCGCTCGGCCCGTTGGGCGGTTCGGTCGGCGTCGCGTTGTCCGCCGCGGGCGCCGGCGAGGGCATGATCGGCTTCACCGGCGGCGAGCGGCGTACCACCAGCCGGCTGCTGGAGGGGGAGAACTACCCGCCCCTGCGGTCGATCTTCCCGCCCGAGTTCGTCGCGGACGCTCGGGTACCCGCGGCCGCGCTCGCCGAGGTCGTCAAGCGCGTCGCCCTGGTCGCCGAGCGGAACAATCCGGTCCGGCTGTCGTTCTCCACGGACGGGCTGGTCGTCGAGGCCGGCGCGACCGAGGACGCCCGCGCGTCCGAGGCGCTGGAGTGCGAATACTCGGGCGACGAGATGACGACCGCGTTCAACCCGCAGTACCTGCTCGACGGGCTGGGGCAGCTGGGCCGGCCGATCGCGAAGCTGTCGTTCGTCGACCCGATGAAGCCGGCGGTCATCTCGGGCAGCACCGAGGACGGCGACGACGACACGTCGTACCGGTACCTGATCATGCCGGTCCGGTTCGCGAACCAGTAGCGGTCGTGGCGCCCGCCATCCGTTTCCGGGTCGCGGCCCGGCCGGTTGGCGGCGCGCGTACCGTCATCGCTGGGCGGATCGGGTCACCACGGCGGGGGATCCGGCGGCGGCGCGCGGAGCACCAGGCACCGCCAGCGATCCGCGACCAACGGTCGAATCGGGAGGGGACATGCAACTCGGGCTCATCGGTCTCGGCAAGATGGGCGGCAACATGCGCGAGCGTGTACGCCGAGCCGGGCACGAGGTCGTCGGCTACGACCGGAACCCGGAGGTCGCCGACGTGGCGAGCCTGGCCGAGCTGGTCGAGAAGCTGTCCGCGCCGCGCGTCGTCTGGGTGATGGTCCCGGCGGGCGAGGCGACCCGGCAGACGGTCGAGGAGCTGGGCGAGCTGCTGTCCCCGGGCGACGTCGTCGTCGACGGCGGCAACTCGAAGTACACCGACGACAAGGTGCACGCCGACCACCTCGCCACCAAGGGCATCGGGTACGTCGACTGCGGCGTGTCCGGCGGCATCTGGGGCCTGGAGAACGGGTACGCCCTGATGGTCGGCGGCAGCGACGAGGACGTCGCGAAGGTGCAGCCGGTCTTCGACGCGCTGAAGCCGGAGGGCGAGTTCGGCTTCATCCACGCCGGCGGCGTGGGCGCCGGCCACTACACGAAGATGGTCCACAACGGCATCGAGTACGGGATCATGCAGGCGTACGCCGAGGGCTACGAGCTGCTGACCAAGTCGGAGATCGTCGACGACGTGCCGGGCACGATCAAGTCGTGGCGCAAGGGCACGGTCATCCAGTCGTGGCTGCTGGACCTGCTCGACCGGGCGCTTGAGGAGGACCCGACGCTGGCGAAGATCGCGGCGTACTCGGCGGACTCCGGCGAGGGTCGCTGGACGGTCGACGAGGCCGTACGGTTGGCGGTGCCGCTGCCGGCGATCTCGGCGTCGCTGTTCGCGCGGTTCGCGTCCCGGCAGGACGACTCGCCGACGATGAAGGCGGTCGCCGCGCTGCGTAAGCAGTTCGGCGGGCACGCGGTCAAGGCCGAGTGACGGCCGGGCGCACCGCCCGGCACCCGACACCGTAGGGGACGAGAGGATGTACGTCCGGCAGGTCGAGCTCGTCGACTTCCGCAGCTATCCGCAGGTGTCGGTGAGTCTCGACCCCGGTCCGAGCGTCTTCGTCGGCCCCAACGGTCAGGGCAAGACGAACCTGATGGAGGCCCTGGGCTACCTGGCGACGCTGGGCAGCCATCGGGTCTCCGCGGACGCCCCGCTGGTGCGCGCCGGCGCGGCCCGCGCCGTCATCCGCGCGGTGATCGTCAACGACGGGCGCGAGCTGCTGGTCGAGCTGGAGTTGGTGCCGGGCAAGGCGAACCGCGCCCGGCTCAACCGTTCGGCGCTGCCCCGGGCGCGGGAGATCCTCGGCGCGTTGCGTACGGTGCTGTTCGCGCCGGAGGACCTGGCGCTGGTGCGCGGTGACCCGGCGGAGCGCCGGCGCTATCTCGACGAGCTGCTCGTCTCGCGCTTCCCGCGGTACGCCGGGGTCCGCGCCGACTACGAGCGGGTTCTCAAGCAGCGCAACGCTTTGCTGCGCACGTCGTACCTGGCGCGGCGGGCCGGCGGGCGGCGCAAGGCCGACTCGGGCGACCCGGCCGTGGCCGCCGACCTGCGCACCCTGGACGTGTGGGACAGCCACCTGGCGCGGTTCGGCGCCGATCTGGTGGCGGGGCGGCTGGAGTTGGTCGCCGCGCTGGTACCGCACCTGGAGAAGGCGTACGACGCGGTGAGCCAGGGCAAGGGGCGCGCGCGGGCCGCGTACAAGTCCACTTTGGACGGTGAGGGCGCGGCGGAGTTGACCGCCGACCGGGACGTGCTGGCGGCGCGGCTGTCCGCGGCGCTGGCGAAGGCGCGGCCGAGCGAGGTGGAGCGCGGCACGACGCTGCACGGCCCGCACCGCGACGAGCTGGTGTTGACCCTCGGCGACCTGCCCGTCCGTGGGTACGCGAGCCACGGCGAGAGCTGGTCCTTCGCGTTGGCGCTGCGGTTGGCGTCGTTCGAGCTGCTGCGCGCGGCGGGCGCCGAGCCGGTGCTGATCCTGGACGACGTGTTCGCCGAGCTGGACGCGGGCCGGCGGGAGCGGCTGGCCGATCTGGTGGCCGGCGCGGACCAGGTGCTGGTCACCTGCGCGGTGGCGGCGGACGTACCGGAAGCGTTGCAGGGCGGGCGATTCGACGTCGCCGCGGGGGAGGTCAACCGTGTCCTCTGAACGTGACGGGAAGCGCCGACCCGACGACGCTCCCACGAAGTCCACTGTGGACGGCGCGTCGGGCGGCGCGCCAGGCGGTGCGTCGGGTGAGTTGCCGGACGGACTGGCCGGGCCGGACCTGGCCCGCGCCGTGCTCGACGCGGCGAAGGCGAAGCGCATCGAGCGGAACAGGTCCGGGCGTTCGGGTGGCGGCGATCCGCGCCGATTCCGCCGGCGCGGGTACACGGGGCCGGGGCCTGATCCGCGTGACCCGCAACCGTTCGGCAGCCTGCTGAGCAAGATGGTCAGGGACCGCGGCTGGCAGCGTCCGGCAGCGGAGGCGACTGTCTTCGGCGCCTGGGAGCGCGTGGTCGGCGCCAGCATCGCCGACCACTGCCGCCCGGTGAAGCTGACCGAGGGCGAGCTGACGATCGAGGCCGAGTCGACCGCGTGGGCGACCCAGCTGCGGTTGCTGAGCGGCAAGATCCTGGCCCAGATCGCCAAGGAGGTACGCCCGAGCCCGGTGAAGAAGCTCCGCATCCACGGCCCCGCGGCGCCGTCGTGGCGACACGGGCCGCTGCGCGTGCGCGGCCCCGGGCCCGGCGACACGTACGGCTGAGTTCGTTGGTACACAACGAAACGCGGCGCCGGGGAGATCGGGTCCCCGGCGCCGGGCATTCACCGGTCAGGGCCGGAGCGGATCGGTTCGCCAGGTGCTGAGGTCGGTCGGGTCACCGAAGACGTCGACCGACCCGGCGAGCTGCTCTGCCCGCCCACCCGTGTCCTGGACCCGAAACGCGAAGCCGTGGCGGGCCGGGTCGAAATAACTGCGACCGTGGTCGTATGTGGCCGCCTTCCCGGCGGTGACGTGCGTGTCCACCTGCACCATCGCACTCGACTGCGGGTGTCCGGCGGGCGAGAACGTCGTCGACGCGTTGGTGTGCACGTCGCCGTTCGGGAACCTGGACCAACTGGACTGGGCGCCAACCACGCGCTGCCCCGACGGCGGCGTCACGGTGAACGGGAACCGCAGCGCGGTGTGCCCGTCGATGCGGAGGTTCGTCGCCAACTTCCGCGCCACGGCCGCGGTCTGCCCGCCGAAGCCGGTCCTGTTGGCGTTGTCGATGTACTCCAACCGCACCGCCGCGTGCGCGCCCGACGGGTACCGCCATTCGAGGGTGTAGCCCGAGCCGTCCGGCAGCAGCTCGGCCGGCATGCCGCGCACCGGGGCCACCTTCCGCCCGTGGCCGAACCGTGCACCCTCCAGCGGGCCGTCCGAGGTCGCCGGTCCCACCCCGGGCGGGAGCAGGTAGATGGTCACCAACCAGCGCGGAACACCCTGCTGCAGGTTTCCACCCCACTGTGAGGCTTCGAGCGACTGGATGGACTTCGCGCTGGTCCGCTTGAGCGCGTTCCAGCCGGACGGCAGCCAGCCCGGGTCGATCCGGCTCACCAGCGGGTCGTACCGGCCGGCTCCCTGAGCGGCGGCCGACACCCGCGTCGTACGCGGCGGTGCGGCCGGCCGCGCCAGGACACCGACGGCCAACGCGAGCACCGCGACCACGGCGACCCCGCCCACGGCCGTACCGCCGATCCGGCGCCGGCGCCGCGCCGCGCGCGCCGAGGTCACCGTCCGCTCCACATACCCCGGGGACAGCGGCGGCTCCTCCGCCTCGTCCGACCCGGTGAACAGGTCCCGCATCCGCTGGTCGTTCATCGCGCACTCCCGTCGCTGGTGGTGGGCACCCCGTCGCCGGCGTACCCGGGAAGGAGTCGGCGCAGCGCGCCGATGGCGGCGGAGGTCTGGCTCTTGACCGTGCCCGCCGAACAGCCGAGCGTCGCGGCGGTCTCGGCCACGTCGAGCCCCTCCCAGTACCGGAGTACGAGGACCGCGCGTTGTCCGGGGGCCAGCCGGCCGAGCGCGGCGCGCAGGTCGAGCCGGCCGTCGTGGTCGGGCTGCCCGGCCACGCCCTCCGGCGGCGCCGCGTACGGCAGGATCCGGCGGAACCACGGTCGTCGCACCTGGTCGAGGTAGGTGTTGAGGAGCGTGCGGCGGGCGTACCGGTCGATCGAGTCGGCCCGGGCCGCCCGGCCCCAGTGCAGGTACAGCTTCACGAACGTGTCCTGCACCAGGTCCTCCGCCGTGTCCCAGCTCCCCGTCAACCTGTAGGCGGTACGCCGCAGCGCCAGCACACGTCCCTCGACGTACGCCTCGTACTCCTGTTGTTGTTTCGTGTCCATCCGCCCTCCCGGGTGACCGGCTACCTGGTATGGACGGGGCGGCTGGCGGATCGGTTGGGGTGCCGCCCGAAGTGCCCGGAGTTGTGGCAGCTGCGGGCCTGCTCGCCGGATTGTCGCGTCCCGTGGCCGACGCGTACTCACGCGTCGTATTCTTGGCGGGCGACCGGGGCGCGTCGGGCTTGCCGACGTTCACCGGAGCGCCTTCCGTCGGGGCCGCTCGCCGGCCGGGCGGGTGTCGGAGGCGTAGGCGCCGCGGGTCCCCGGACCCGTAGGGGGGTGCGTGCTCCGGCATTTTCTCGTCTTCTCGGCCACTACAGGGGTGCCGGATCCCGGTTATGTCGGTCGGGCCAAGTAAGATTGACTCGGAGTTCAGCCGTTCGACCCGCAAGCGCGGGCTTCGATCGGCACGCCTCCGGGGCGAGTCGACCGGCTCGACGGCCGCCTGCCGGCGTCCGTCGTCGGCCCCGGAGCCATTCCCGGCCCGCTTCCGGGCGGGCAAGTGCGTGCCGTTCGCCGCCTCGCGTGCGCCCGATCCCGCGGCCCGGCATACCCGCTCCACCGCCGGCCCACGGAGAAAGTGACAGAGGGTGGCAGCCCCCAAGCAGAATCAGAGCGATTACACGGCAGCCTCGATCCAGGTACTGGAAGGGCTGGAGGCCGTCCGCAAGCGGCCCGGTATGTACATCGGCTCGACCGGTGAGCGCGGCCTGCACCACCTCGTCTGGGAGGTCGTGGACAACGCCGTCGACGAGGCGATGGCCGGATACTGCGACACCATCACGGTGACGCTGCTGTCCGACGGCGGGGTACGGGTCGAGGACAACGGCCGTGGTTTCCCGGTCGACCTGCACCCGAAGCTGAAGAAGCCGGGCGTCGAGGTGGCCCTGACCATCCTGCACGCGGGCGGCAAGTTCGACGGCAAGGCGTACGCGGTGTCCGGCGGTCTGCACGGTGTCGGCGTGTCGGTCGTCAACGCGCTCTCCACCCGGATGGAGGTGGAGATCCGCACCAAGGGGTACGTGTGGCGGCAGCGCTACGAGCACTCCAAGCCCGGCCCGTTGGAGCAGGGTGAGAAGACGACGGACAGCGGGACGATCGTGTCGTTCTGGCCGGATCCGTCGATCATGGAGTCGGTCGACTTCAACCACGAGACGATCCACCGTCGGCTTCAGGAGACCGCGTTCCTCAACGGCGGCCTGAAGATCATCTTCCGGGACGAGCGGATCGACGACGACCACCCCGAGGTCCGCGCCGAGACCTTCATGTACGAGGACGGCATCGCCGACTTCGTCCGCCACATCAACGCCAAGAAGACGTCGATCCACAAGTCCGTGATCGCGTTCGACGGCGAGACCGACGGCATGTCCGTCGAGGTCGCGATGCAGTGGAACGAGTCGTACGGGGAGAGCGTCTACACGTTCGCCAACGTGATCAACACGCACGAGGGCGGCACGCACGAGGAGGGCTTCCGCTCCGCGCTGACCACCGTCATCAACCGGTACGGCACGGAGAAGAAGCTGCTCAAGGGCGACGACAAGCTCTCGGGTGAGGACATCCGGGAGGGGCTGGCCGCGATCATCTCGGTCAAGCTGGCCAACCCGCAGTTCGAGGGGCAGACGAAGACGAAGCTCGGCAACACCGAGGTGAAGAGCTTCGTCCAGCGGATCAGCAACGAGTGGCTTGCCGACTGGCTGGAGCGCAATCCCAGCGAGGCCAAGACGATCATCACCAAGGCGTCCGCCGCGGCCCGGGCCCGTGCCGCGGCCGCGCAGGCCCGCAAGCTGGCCCGGCGCAAGAGCCTGCTGGAGGCCGGCTCGATGCCGGGCAAGCTGGCCGACTGCCAGTCGACCGACCCGCGTGAGTGCGAGATCTTCATCGTGGAGGGCGACTCGGCCGGCGGCTCCGCTAAGCAGGGCCGCAACCCGCAGATCCAGGCGATCCTGCCGATCCGCGGCAAGATCCTCAACGTGGAGAAGGCGCGCATCGACCGGGTGCTGCGCAACAACGAGGTGCAGGCGATCATCACCGCCGCGGGTACCGGCATCCACGAGGACTTCGACATCGCGAAGCTGCGGTACCACAAGATCGTGCTGATGGCCGACGCCGACGTGGACGGCCAGCACATCTCGACGCTGCTGCTGACGCTGCTGTTCCGGTTCATGCGGCCGCTGGTCGAGATGGGCCACGTGTACCTGGCGCGCCCGCCGCTGTACAAGATCAAGTGGAACAAGAAGGGCGACGACGTCCAGTACGCGTACTCCGACCGGGAGCGCGACGGGCTGATCGCGATGCGCCAGGAGAAGAAGCCGAACGCCAAGCCCGACGACATCCAGCGGTTCAAGGGTCTGGGCGAGATGAACTACCACGAGCTGTGGGACACCACGATGAACCCCGCGACCCGGATCATGTCGCAGGTCACCCTGGACGACGCCGCAACCGCGGACGAGCTGTTCAGCGTCCTGATGGGTGAGGACGTGGAGTCGCGCCGGGAGTTCATCCAGCGCAACGCCAAGGACGTCAGGTTCCTCGACATCTGACTCGCGGAGACTTCCTGGCCACGCTGAGTTGCAAGCCATCCACAGTATCCACAGCGATATCCACAGCGAGAGGTAATTCGTGACCGAGACGACGGTGCCGCCGGGCGGCGGAGACCGGATCGAGCCCGTCGGGCTTGAGGTCGAGATGCAGCGCTCGTACCTCGACTACGCGATGAGCGTGATCGTCGGCCGGGCGCTCCCCGAGGTACGGGACGGCCTCAAACCCGTCCACCGCAAGATCCTCTACGGCATGTACGACGACGGCGTGCGCCCCGAGCGGGGATACGTCAAGTGCGCCAAGGTCGTCGGTGCCGTCATGGGCAACTACCACCCGCACGGCGACTCGGCGATCTACGACTCGCTCGTACGGCTGGCCCAGCCCTGGTCCATGCGGTACCCGCTGATCGACGGGAACGGCAACTTCGGCTCGCCGGGCAACGACCCGGCCGCGGCCATGCGGTACACCGAGTGCCGCCTGGACCCGCTGGCCATGGAGATGCTGCGGGACATCGACGAGGACACCGTCGACTTCTCGCCGAACTACGACGGCACCACGCGCGAGCCCGACGTACTGCCGGCGCGGTTCCCGAACCTGCTGGTCAACGGCTCCGAGGGGATCGCGGTCGGCATGGCCACCCGCATCCCGCCGCACAACCTGCGCGAGGTCGCGGCCGGCGTGCAGTGGTGCCTGGACCACCCCGAGGCTACCGAGGAGGAGGCGCTCGAGGAGCTCATCGGCATCGTCAAGGGCCCCGACTTTCCGACGAAGGGTGTCATCGTCGGCGGCCAGGGCATCATCGACGCGTACCGGACGGGCCGCGGCTCGATCCGGATGCGCGCCGTGATCGACGCCGAGGAGGACGCCAAGGGTCGCACGATCCTCGTCGTCACCGAGCTGCCGTACCAGGTGAACCCGGACACCCTTGCCCAGAAGATCGCCGAGGGCGTCAAGGACGGCAAGCTCGCCGGCATCGCGGACATCCGCGACGAGACCTCCGGCCGCACCGGCCAGCGGCTGGTCATCGTGCTCAAGCGCGACGCCATCGCCAAGGTGGTGCTCAACAACCTGTACAAGCACACCCAGCTGCAGACGACCTTCGGGGCCAACATGCTGGCCCTCGTCGACGGCGTGCCCCGCACGCTGCCGGTCGACGCGTTCATCCGGCACTGGGTGGACCACCAGATCGACGTCATCGTGCGGCGCACGACCTACCGGCTGCGCAAGGCCGAGGAGCGCATCCACATCCTGCGCGCCCTGCTCAAGGCGCTCGACCAGCTCGACGAGGTCATCGCCCTGATCCGCCGCTCGCCGTCCGCCGAGGTCGCTCGCGGCGCCCTGATCGAGCTGCTGGAGATCGACGAGATCCAGGCGCGCGCGATCCTGGACATGCAGCTGCGCCAGCTCGCCGCCCTCGAGCGGCAGAAGACCATCGACGAGCACGACGAGTGGCAGCGCAAGATCGAGGACTACCAGGACATCCTGGCCAAGCCGGACCGGCAGCGGAGCATCGTCTCCGAGGAGCTCGCCGAGATCGTCGACAAGTACGGCGACGAGCGCCGCACCACGATCGACTTCTACGACGGCGACATGTCGATGGAGGACCTGATCCCCGAGGAGGACGTGGTCGTCACCATCACCCGCGGCGGCTACGCCAAGCGCACCCGGGTCGACGCCTACCGCTCGCAGGGCCGGGGCGGCAAGGGCGTGCGCGGCGCCTCACTGCGCGGCGACGACGAGGTGGCGCACTTCTTCACCACCTCGAGCCACAACTGGCTGTTGTTCTTCACCAACCTCGGCCGGGTCTACCGGGCCAAGGCCTACGAGCTGCCCGATGCAGCACGGGACGGCAAGGGCCAGCACGTCGCCAACCTGCTGGCCTTCCAGCCGGACGAGCAGATCGCCCAGGTGCTCGACCTGCGCGACTACAACGCCGCGCCCTACCTCGTGCTCGCCACGAGGAACGGCCTGGTCAAGAAGACGCGGCTGGGTGACTACGACTCCCCCCGCTCAGGTGGGCTGATCGCGGTCAACCTCAAGGACGGCGACGAGCTGATCGGCGCCGACCTCCTCTCAGCCGAGGACGACCTGCTGCTGGTGTCGCGCAAGGGCATGTCGGTGCGCTTCCACGCCACGGATGACCAGCTGCGCCCGATGGGCCGGGCCACGAGCGGCGTCACCGGCATGCGCTTCCGTGGCGACGACTCGGTGCTCTCGATGAGCGTGATCCGCGAGGGCGAGGACCCCGACGTGTTCGTGGTCTTCGAGAACGGCATGGCCAAGCGGTCCCCCGCCTCGGACTGGAACGCCAAGGGCCGCGGCATCCTCGGCGTCGCGGTGGCGAAGATGACCGAGCGCAACGGGGACCTGGTCGGTGCCCTCACGGTGGACGAGGACGACGAGGTCCTGGTGATCTTCGCCAAGGGCAACATCGTCCGGATGCCGGTGGGGCCGGTCACGCGGCGCGGCCGCAACACCCAGGGCATGCGGTTTGCGAACCCCGGCCGCGACGACTCGGTCGTCGCTGTGGCACGCAACCCCGAGAGCATGACGGATGTGGCCGATGAGGGCGGCGAAGGCGACTCTTCGCACCCTGATGCCGTACCGTCGACTGAGAACGCTCATGCCGTCGACGGTGAGGGGGCGGCCGGGGCCACACCCCAAGCCCCCGCGCCCGAGTCGGCAACGGACGACTCCAGCGGAGGTAGCGAGTGAGCACGGCAGGCCACACGAGCAGGTCCGCCCTCCAACAGGGCGGAGCCCCCAGCTCCACTGCCCCCTCGTCGACCCCGGGGGCGCCCCGGCCGGCGGACACCACCGGCA